>CAWAZH010000010.1:0-156160 GCA_963786575.1 uncultured Actinomycetes bacterium | reverse complement strand
GTGGGTGATCGTGCAGCCGACGAGCAGCGCGGCGGCCTCGACGACCGGCAGCTCGAGCGCGCGCAGGTGGCGGTCGGCGGGCGGGCGGGTGCCGGTCACACCGGGTGCTGCGCGCTGCGAGCCGCGGCGAGCTGCTCGCGCACCCGCCCCAGCGCCGTGCCGCCCTCGCTGACCTTGGACTCCAGCCACGAGCTCTGCGCCAGAAGCGCCCGGAACTCGGCCGGATCGAGGCGGTCGGAGGCGGCGGCCAGCTCGTCGTCGGTCAGGTCGCCCAGTGCGCGGCCGGAGTCGACCGCGACCCGGACGAGGCCCGCGACGATGCCGTGGCACTCGCGAAACGGGACGCCCTGCTTGACGAGGTGGTCGGCGACGTCGGTCGCGGCGATCAGGTCGTCGGAGGCGGCGGCCGACATGCGATCGCGATCGAAGCGCGCCCCGCGGATCATCCCGGCCGCCGAGGCGAGGCAGAGGTCGAGCGTGTCGACGGTGTCGAAGAGGTGCTCCTTGTCCTCCTGCATGTCCTTGTTGTAGGTCAGCGGGAGGGCGTGCATGACGCCGTGAAGCGCCGTCAGGTGGGCGACGATCCGGGGCGCCTTGGCGCGCAGCAGCTCGGCGGCGTCGGGGTTCTTCTTCTGGGGCATGATCGAGGACCCCGAGGTCCATGCGTCCGACAGCGTCACGAAGCCGAACTCATCGCTGGACCAGAGGACGAGCTCGGCGCCGAGGCGGCTGAGGTGCGTCGCGCAGGTCGCCGCGGCGGAGAGGTAGTCCAGGACGAAGTCGCGGTTGGCGACGGCGTCGATCGAGTTGGGCACGACGCGCTCGAACTCGAGCTCGGCGGCGACGGCGTTGCGGTCGGTGTCGAAGTTCACGCCCGCGAGCGCGCCCGCGCCGAGCGGCAGCGCCGACGTCTGCGACTCGGCGAAGACGAAGCGCTCGCGGTCGCGCAGCAGCATCCAGACGTAGGCGAGCAGGTGGTGGGAGAGGTAGACGGGCTGGGCGCGCTGGAGGTGCGTGTAGCCGGGCAGCGCCCAGTCGAGGTGCGCCTCGGCGGCATCCAGCAGCGCGGCGACGAGCGCGTCGATCGCGCGCGTCGCGTGGCCGGCGGCGTCGCGCGTGAAGAGCACGACGTCGGTGGCGACCTGGTCGTTGCGCGAGCGCGCGGTGTGCAGCTTGCCGCCGACCGCGCCGGCGATCTCGGTCACCCGCCGCTCGATCGCCATGTGGATGTCCTCGTCGTCGTGCTCGAAGCCGAACTCGCCCGCGACGAGCTCGCCCTCGACGGCGTCGAGCGCCGCCAGCAGCGCGTCGCGGTCGTCGTCGCCGATGATCTCCTGGGCCGCGAGCATGCGAGCGTGCGCGCGCGACTGCGCGATGTCGTGCGGCCACAGGCGCCGGTCGAAGGACAGCGAGGAGTTCAGGCGCTGGAAGACGGGGTCCTGCGGCTCGGAGAAGCGCGACATCGCGGGCGAGTCTAGACCCGGCTAGCCTGCGGCCGGTGGCTGCCAAGCGCTACGAGCAGACCGACTACTCGCGGCCGGAGGGCTCGATCGAGGTCGTGCTCGTGCGCCACGGGGCGTCGGAGGCGGCGCGCGAGGACCAGCCCTTCGAGCTGCTCGAGGGCCAGGCCGATCCGGCGCTGTCGGAGGCCGGCGTGCGCCAGGCGCAGGCGGTCGCCGCGGCGCTCGCGGCCGAGCCGCTGGACGCGCTCTACGTGACGCCGCTGCGCCGCACCGCGCAGACCGCCGCGCCGCTCGCCGAGCGGACGGGCCTGGAGCCGGTCGTGCTGCCCGAGCTGCGCGAGATCCACCTCGGCGAGCTCGACGGCGGGGCCTTCCGGATCGCCGTCGCGCGCCGCGATCCGCTCGTCGCCGAGGTCTTCGCCCAGGAGCGCTGGGACGTCATCCCCGGCGCCGAGACGGCCGAGGGGTTCGAGCAGCGCACGCGCGCCGGCCTGGATCGCATCCTCGACGGCGCTGGGACCCGGCGCGACCGTCGCCGCCGTCGTCCACGGCGGCGTCATCGGCGAGCTGTGCCGGCAGTGCAGCGGCAGCCGCCCGTTCGCCTTCGTCCACGCCGACAACGGCTCGTTCACCCGCATCGCCGTGCTGCCCGACGGGCGACGCTGGGTGCGGTCCTTCAACGAGGGCGGGCACCTGCGGTAGGGGCGCGTCGTTCGCGGCGCTGCCCAGGCGGTGAGTGGCGAGGTGTTTGCGCTATGGGTGACGAACTCGCCGGTCACGGCCGATTCACCGCAGCGACCCGCCGAGCCACCCCTACCGCCCGAGCACCTCGCGCAGCGCCACCGCCACCCGCTCGACCTGTCCCTCGCTGAGCTCCGGGAAGAACGGCAGCGCGACCGAGCGCGCGGCGACGTCTTCGCAGACGGGGAACTCGCCCTCGCGGTGGCCGAAGACCTCGCGGTAATAGGTCATGAGGTGGATCGCGGGCAGGTAGGGCTTGGACTGCACGCCGCGCGCGCGCAGGGCGCGGATCGTCTCGTCGCGGTCGGCGCCGCGCGGGAGCTGGACGACGAAGACGAACCAGCCGCGGCGGTCGCCGGCGGCGTCCTCGCAGGGCAGCTCGAGGCCCTCGATCCCGGCCAGCGCCGCGCGGTACAGCGCCGCCGCGCGGGCGCGTCCGGCGAGCATCTCGTCGAGGCGCTGCAGCTGCGCGAGGCCGATCGCGCAGGCGATGTCGCTCAGGCGGTAGTTGAAGCCCAGGCGGTCGTGGTCGAGCCAGCCCATGTCGGGCGCGCGGCCCTGGTTTCGCTCGGAGTCGATCCGCGCCTTGACCGCGGGATCGGAGGTCGTGACCATGCCGCCCTCGCCGGTGGTGAGCTGCTTGTTGGCGTAGAAGCCGAACGCCGTCGGGTGGCCGCGGGCGCCGACCGCGACGCCGTCGGCGTGGACGGCGCCGAGCGCCTCGCAGGCGTCCTCGACGATCGGCAGGCCCATGCGCTCGAAGGCGGGCGTGTCGGCCGGGTAGCCGAAGATGTGGACCGGCAGCAGCGCCGTCGTGCGGTCGGTGACCGCGGCCGCCGCGGCGGCGGGGTCGAGGTTGAGGGTGCGGGCGTCGATGTCGGCGAAGACCGGGCGCGCGCGCTCGAAGACGATCGCGTTGGCGCTTGCCACGAACGAGAACGGCGTGGTGACGACCTCGTCGCCGTCGCTGACGCCGGCGGCGCGCAGCGCGAGGTGCAGGCCCGACGTGCCGCTGGAGACCGCGCTCGCGTGCGCGACGCCCAGGCGCGCCGCGAAGGCCTGCTCGAAGGCCGGCACGCGCGGCCCGAGCGACAGCTGGCCGGAGCGCAGCACCTCGATGACCGCGGCCTCCTCGGCCTCGCCCATGACCGGCCGCGCGAGCGGGATCTCGTCGATCGCCGGCTGCGCGCTCACTGCGCGGCGGCGCCGCGCACGCGGCTGGGCTGCTCGGCGTACTCCAGCGAGTCGACGAGCGCCATCCACGACGCGCCGATGAGGTTCGTGGACACGCCGATCGAGCCCCACGTCTCGGCGCCGTCGGTGGCCTCGATGAGCACGCGGATCTTCGCGTCCGAGCCCTTCGTCTCGTCGAGGATGCGGACCTTGAAGTTCGACAGGAAGATGTCGGAGAGGTGCGGGTGGGCCTCGGTGATCGCGGCCCGCAGCGCCGCGTCGAGCGCGTTGACCGGGCCGTTGCCCTCGGCGACGCTGACGTAGCGCTCGCCGTCGACCCAGATCTTGATCGTCGCCTCGGTCTCGACCTTGCCGTCGGCGCGCTGCTCGACGATGACCCGCCAGGACTCCAGGCGGAAGAGCGGCTCGTAGTCGCCGGCCTCCTTGCGCAGCAGCAGCTCGAAGGAGCCGTCGGCGGCCTCGAACTGGTAGCCGTCGTGCTCCAGCGCCTTCATCCGCTCCAGGACGCGGGCGGTCGTCGCGTCGTCGAGCTCGAGGCCGGCGCGCTCGGCCTTGTCGGCGACCGTGCCCTTGCCCGACAGCTCGGAGATCAGCAGCTCGTTGCGGTTGCCGACGAGCGCCGGGTCGATGTGCTCGAAGGTCGTGGCGTCGGCGCGGATCCCCGGCGGCGTGCAGGCCCGCCTTGTGCGCGAACGCGTTCTTGCCGACGTACGGCTGCACGGCGTCGGGCTGGCGGTTGAGCAGCTCGTCGGCGAAGTGCGCGGTCGCGGTCAGCCGCTGCAGCTGCTCGTCGCTGACGACGCGCAGGCCCATCTTCAGCTGGAGGTTGGCGATGATCGTGATGAGGTTCGCGTTGCCGGTCCGCTCGCCGATGCCGTTGATCGTGCCCTGGACCTGCGTCGCGCCCGCCTCGACGGCCATGAGCGTGTTGGCGACCGCGCAGCCGCCGTCGTTGTGGCAGTGGATCCCGATCGCGACGCCCGGCAGCGCCTGCGCGACGTCCTCGACGGCGAGCGCGATGTCGCTGGGCAGCGAGGGGCCGTTGGTGTCGCACAGGACGACGCGCTCGGCGCCCGCCCCGGCGGCCGCGCGCAGGCACTCCAGCGCGTAGTCGCGATCGGCGCGCAGGCCGTCGAAGAGGTGCTCGGCGTCGAAGATCACGCGCTTGCCCTGGGCGACGAGAAAGCCGACCGACTCGGCGATCATCGCGAGGTTCTCCTCGCGCGAGACGCGCACGACCTTCTCGACGTGCAGCGTCCACGACTTGCCGACGAGCGTGCAGATCGGCGCGAAGCAGTCGGCGAGCACGCGCAGGCCGGCGTCCTGATCGGCCGTGATGCCGCGGCGGCGCGTCATGCCGAAGGCGGCGATCGCGGCGCCGGCGAGCGGCTCCTGCTCGAGCAGGGCGAAGAGCTCGGCCTCCTTCGGGTTCGACGAGGGGAAGCCGGCCTCGACGATGTGCACGCCGAGATCGTCGAGGCGGTGGACGAGGCGAACCTTCTCGGCGGCCGTGAGCGACATGCCGCCGCCCCCCATGCCGTCGCGGAGCGTGGCGTCGTAGAGCTCGATCTGTCGGGCCGTCATGCCGGCTTGAGCGCGGGCACGGGATCCAGCCACTCGCGGTAGCGCTCGGTGCGCCCGAACAGGGCGTCCTCGAACGCGGACTGCACCGCGACGGTGATCGGTCCCGGCGTGCCGGCGCCGATCGTGTGGTCGTCGATCTCGCGCACCGGCACGAGCTCGGCCGCGGTGCCGGTCATGAAGACCTCGTCGGCGAGGTACAGCTCGGCGCGCGCGATGTCGCGCTCGATGACCTCGACGCCGAGGTCGCGGGCGATCTGGACGGCCGACTTGCGCGTGATGCCGTCGAGGATCGAGGAGGCGGCGGGCGGCGTGACGATCCGCCCCTCCCACACGACGAAGATGTTCTCGCCGGTGCCCTCGCAGACGCGCCCGTGGTCGTCGAGCAGGATCGCCTCCTCGTAGCCGGCCTTCTGGGACTCGATCTTCGCCAGCACGCTGTTGAGGTACTGGCCCGAGGCCTTGGCGCTCGGGATCAGCGACTCGGGGCTGATCCGCCGCCAGCTGGAGACCTTCGCGCGGATGCCGCTGCGCTTGCCCTCCTCGCCGAGGTAGGCGCCCCACTCCCAGACCGCGATCGTGACGTCGACCGGGGCCTCGAGCGGGTTCAGGCCCATCTGGCCGTAGCCGCGGTAGGCGAGCGGGCGGATGTAGCAGGAGCGCAGGCCGTTGCGGGCGATCAGCTCGTGCGTCGCGGTGCGCAGCGCGTCGGCCGTGTAGGGCAGCGGCATGTAGTAGAGCTCGGCCGAGCGCTCCAGGCGCTTGAGGTGCTCCTGGTGGCGGAAGACCGCGGGGCCGATCTCGGTGTCGTAGCAGCGGACGCCCTCGAAGACGCCCGTGCCGTAGTGCAGGCCGTGCGTGAGCACGTGCACCTTCGCGTCCTCCCAGGGAACGAACTCCCCGTTCATCCAGATGAGGTCCGCTTGCTTCACCGTGCGCTCCTAGAGGTTGTCGATGACGGCCCGGGTCGCCTCGGCCGTCGTGGCCTCGCCGCCCAGGTCGCGGGTGCGCAGACCGGCGTCCAGCGCGCGGTCCACGGCCGATTCTACGGCGGCGGCCTCCGATTCCCAACCCAAACCGTGTCGCAGCATCAGCGCGGCCGAGAGGAACATCGCCAGCGGGTTGGCGGCGCCGGTCCCGGCGATGTCCGGCGCCGAGCCGTGGACGGGCTCGAAGAGGCCGGGATCGTCGGGCTCGCCGGTGCTCGCGCTGGGCAGCATCCCGATCGAGCCGGTGATCATCGCGGCCTCGTCGCTGAGGATGTCGCCGAACAGGTTCTCGGTGACGATGACGTCGAAGTCCGACGGCCGCGCGACGAGCTGCATCGCGGCGTTGTCGACGAGCACGTCGATCAGCTCGACGTCGGGGTACTCCGCGGCGTGGATGCGGTGGACGACCTCGCGCCACTGCCGCGAGGTCTCCAGGACGTTGGCCTTGTCGACGCTCGCGACGTGGTTGCGCCGCGTGCGCGCGGCCTCGAAGGCGACCCGCGCGATCCGCTCGACCTCGGCGACGCTGTACTCGCAGAGGTCGCTGGCGCTCGTCGCGGTGCGCGTCTTGGCGCCGAAGTAGATCCCGCCGGTGAGCTCGCGCACGACGAGCAGGTCGGTGCCCTCGATGCGCTCGCGCTTGAGCGGGCTGGCGTCGTAGAGCGCGGGGACGGGGCGCACCGGGCGCAGGTTGGCGAACAGGCCCAGGCCCTTGCGCAGGCCGAGCAGGCCCTGCTCGGGACGCGGCGCGTCGGGGTCGGTCGTGTCCCACTTCGGCCCGCCGACGGCCGCGAGCAGGACGGCGTCGGCGGCCTTGCAGGCGGCGAGCGTCGCGTCGGTGAGGGCGATCCCGTGGAGGTCGATCGCGGCGCCGCCGAAGGCGTGCTCCTCGAAGGTGAAGTCCTCGCTGATGGTGCGCAGGAGCTCGAGCGCGGGGGCCATGATCTCAGGGCCGATCCCGTCGCCGGGAAGGGTGACGATCGTTGGCATGGCGCGGGAGGCTGACTTAAGCGAAGAGGTCGCCGGTCCGCGGCGACCACCCCGCGACGACGTCGCCCAGGTCCAGCGGCTCGTCGTCGGCAAGGACGTGGATGTCGTGGCGCGAGCGGTAGACCGTGGCGGTCCGCAGAGGCGGGTCGAGGACGACGACGGCGCGCGTGCCGGCCTCCAGCCACTGCAGCGCCTTGCCCTCGACCTCGGAACGGCGGTCGTTCGGCGAGACGACCTCGATCGCGAGGTCCGGGCGGGCCGGGCCAGTAGCCGCGCGGGATGCCGGTCTCCGGAATCCGCGTGGCCGCGACGAACGAGACGTCGGGTCCGCGCACGGTGTCCGGGTCGGAGGCGAGCAGAAACCCGACTTCGCTGGTGAACACGACGCCGTCGGCCTCGTCGACGTGGCTCGTCAGCAGCCGCCCGATCCGGCTCGCGACGTACCCATGCTCGGCTCCCGGAGGCTCCATCTCGACGAGGATCCCGTCGACGAGCTCCTGCCGGTACGGCTCGTTGCGGTATTCGAACAGCTCCTGCGCAGTCATGTGACGAACCGGGCTCTCGCGTGTCACACGCCTACGGTACCGCGCACCGCCACGATGTTCAGGCGCACGTAGTCGAGCGTCGCGCGCTCCCCCAGCCGCGCCATGACGGCGTCGAGAAAGGCCTCGTGCGCGGCCGCCGGCAGGCGCTCGAGGTGCGGCCCGAGGCAGACGGTCTCGAGATAGGCACGCGGCTCGTCGGGCTCGACCGGCCAGGTCTGCAGCCAGCAGCGCGCCTCGCCGAAGCCGGCGGCGCGCAGGCGCGCCTCGGTCTGCTCCGGCGTCGCGAAGTTCCACGGCCCACGCCAGCCCTCGAAGTGCTCGGCGAGCCCCGCGTCGGCCGCCGCCGCGACGGCCGCGGCGTGCACGGCCGCGACGTTGCCGGCGCCGCCGCACTGCGCGCTCAGCCGGCCGCCCGGCCGCAGCGCCCGCGCCAGCGCAGCGAACAGCGCCTCGTGGTCGGCGATCCAGTGGAAGACGGCGTTGGAGAAGACGGCGTCGACGGTCTCGCCGTCCGAAAGGCGCAACTGCGCCAGGTCGGCCGCGCGCACGTCGGCGCGCGCGGGATCGAGCTCCTCGCGCGCGCGGGCGAGCATCTCGGCGGAGCTGTCGACCGCGATCACGCGGCCCTGCGGCAGGCGCTCGAGCAGCAGCTGCGTGACGCGCCCCGAGCCGCAGCCGGCGTCGAGCACCGTCTCGTCGCCGGCGAGCTCGAGGCGGTCGAGGATCGCCTCCGCCCAGCCGACGTGCGGGCCCGAGACGCGGTGGTAGACGTCGGCGTTCCAGCCGCGCGCCGCCACGGCGCTCAGGCTTCCGCGAGCGCGTTCGTGACCGGCCCCGAGCGCTCGCGCTCGCGCTCGTAGGCGACGATCGCCTCCTCCTGCAGCAGCGTCTGGGCGATGTCGTCGAGGCCGTTGAGCAGGCGGTGCTTGATGTCGGGGTCGATCTCGAACGAGGCGACCTCGCCGTCCCAGCGGACCTCCTGGGCGTCGAGGTCGATCTCGGCCGGCACCTTGGGGTCGAGCTCCATGAGCGAGCGCACCTCGTCCTCGCTGAGCTCGATCGGCAGCAGGCCGATCTTGGTGCAGTTGGACTTGAAGATGTCCGCGAACGAGGGCGCGATGACGGCCTTGAAGCCGTAGTCCTCCAGGCCCCACGGCGCGTGCTCGCGGCTGGAGCCGCAGCCGAAGTTGCGCCCCGCGACGAGGATCGGGTTCTTCGGCAGCTCCCAGCCGGGCTCCTTGGCCCAGTCGTAGAACAGGTACTCGCCGAAGCCCGTGCGCTCGACGCGCTTGAGGAACTGCTTGGGCATGATCTGGTCGGTGTCGACGTCGGCGCGGTCGAGGACCGAGACCGACCCCATGATCGTCGTGATGGCGTCCATGATCGGCTCCTAGCTCCAGTCGCGGATGTCGACGAAGCGGCCTGCGATCGCGGCCGCCGCGGCCATCTCCGGGGAGACGAGGTGGGTACGCCCGCCCCGCCCCTGGCGGCCCTCGAAGTTGCGGTTGGACGTCGACGCGCAGCGCTCGCCGGGCTCGAGCTGGTCGGGGTTCATCCCGAGGCACATCGAGCAGCCGGCGCCGCGCCAGTCGAAGCCGGCCTCGCGGAAGATCTCGTCGAGCCCCTCGGCCTCGGCCTGCGCCTTCACCTGCGCCGAGCCGGGCACGACCATCGCGTTGACGGTCGCGGCGACCTTGCGGCCCTTGACGACCTCGGCCGCCACGCGCAGGTCGCCGATGCGGCTGTTCGTGCACGAGCCGATGAAGACGCGGTCGAGCTCGATCTCCTGGATCGGCGTGCCGGGCTCGAGGTCCATGTAGGCGAGCGCGCGGCCGTGGCCCTCGGTGCGCGGCTCGGGCACGACGTCGGCGACGCCGGCGACCATGTCGGGCGCCGTGCCCCAGGTCACCTGCGGGCTGATCGCGCTCGCGTCGACCGTGATCTCGCGGTCGAAGGTCGCGCCCTCGTCGGTCTTCAGCGCGCGCCACTCGTCGGGGATGTCGATCCCGGCGCGCTCGGCGACCCAGGCGAACGTCGTCTCGTCGGGCGCGACCATCCCGGCCCGGCCGCCGCCCTCGATCGTCATGTTGCAGACCGTCATGCGGCCCTCCATCGAGAGCGCCTCGATCGCGGGGCCGGCGAACTCGACGACGTGGCCGGCGGCGCCGTCGACGCCCATCTGGCCGATCGTCGCGAGGATCAGGTCCTTGGCGGTGACGCCGGAGCCCAGCTCACCGGTGTAGAGGATGCGCATCGAGCGCGGCTTGGGCGCGACGAGGCACTGCGTCGCGAGCACGTGCTCGACCTCGCTCGTGCCGATCCCGAAGGCGAGCGCGCCGAAGGCGCCGTGCGTCGCGGTGTGGCTGTCGCCGCAGACGATCGTCATGCCCGGCTGCGTGACGCCGAGCTCGGGCCCGATGACGTGGACGATCCCCTGGCGCTCAGAGCCCAGCGAGTACAGCCGGACGCCGAACTCGTCGCAGTTGCGCTCCAGCGTCTGGACCTGCACGCGGCTGAGCTCGTCCTTGATCAGCGCGACCGTCGGCGTGCCGTCGGTCGGCACGTTGTGGTCGGCCGTCGCCAGCGTGCGGTCGGGACGGCGGACCGTGCGCTCGGCGAGCCGCAGCCCGTCGAAGGCCTGCGGGCTCGTGACCTCGTGGACGAGGTGCAGGTCGATCCACAACAGGCCCGGCAGGACCTCGTGGGCGGACCAGATCTTGTGAAACAGCGTCGTCGGCGGGGGTGCGCTCATGCGGTCAGCTCCTGCGTAGGCCGGCGGAGACGACCGCGAGCAGGACCGCGTCGTCGGAACCGGGGTTCTCGAAGTGGTGTGGGAGGTCGGCGTCGAAGGTCACGCAGTCGCCGGCCGCCAGCTCGTGGCGCTCGCCGTCGATGACGAGCACGACGCGGCCCTCCTGGACGAGCGCGCTCTCGCGGCTGCCGGGCTCGTGCATCGGCGGGTCGCCGGGGCCGCCCGTGATGGCGCCCGCGGCGAGGACGTGGCGCGACAGCTCGGCGCGCTGGCCGGGCAGCGGCGGGGTGAGGATCTCGGCGCGGTGACCGGAGGCGGGGTCGCTCGTGCCGGGGCGGCGCTCGCCGGCGCGGACGATCGCCACCTGCCCGCCCTCGTCGAGGCGCAGCAGCTGTGACAGGCGCAGGTCCAGGCCGGATGCGATGCGGGCCGCGACCGCGAGCGTGGGGCTCGTCTCGCCGCGCTCGACCTGGCTGAGCATCGGCGCGCTGACGCCGCTGCGCTCGGCCAGGTCGCGGAGGCTGAGGCCGCTCGCGTCGCGCAATGCGCGGATCCGCGGGCCGATTGGAGCGGGGTGCTCGAGGGTCGCCATACGTTTGTACGTTATCACGTACAAACGGATCGAGACGTATGTCCCTGCCTGTCCTCCGAATGTCGTAGCCCGCGTGCGGGAACCTGCACTGTGGATGCACGACTTTCGTCCCATCGGTGCACGACTTTGCCGGGGCTTTGCTGCATCTTCACCAGGATCTGCAGTTGTTCGCAGTTTGCTCTTCAGCATTCACGCGTCATCAGCCGATAGGAAGCACATGCGGGCAGGTCTTCTCAGCGTCGTCGCCACCCTCCTGGTCCTCTCCGGACCGGGGGCCGCGGTGGCGAGCGCTGCGGGCGATCCGCTGCGCAACTCGCAGTGGGCGCTGGACGCGATCCACCTCGGCGCAGCCAGCCCGGCGACCGTCACCGGCGCGGGCGCCCTCGTCGCGGTCATCGACTCCGGCGTCGACGCGACCCACCCCGACCTCGCCGGCCGCGTCGTCCCCGGCCCCGACGTCGTCGACGGCGACGCCGACCCGAGCGACCCGACCGGTCACGGCACGCACATCGCGGGCATCGTCGCCGCCGCCGCCGGCAACGGCATCGGCGGCGCGGGCGTCGCACCGGCCGCCAGGATCCTCGCCGTCCGCGTGCTCGGCACCGACAACAACGGCACCGCCGCCAACGTCGCCGCCGGCATCAACGCCGCCGTCGACGCCGGCGCCGACATCATCAACCTCTCGCTGAACTGGTCGCAGGCCACCCAGGCGCTCGCCCCCGTCACCGCCGCGATGCAGCGCGCCGCCGACGCCGGCGCGCTCGTCGTCGTCGCCGCCGGCAACGACGCCCAGGGCCGCTGCGAGGAGCCGGTGCTCCCCCAGCACGCCCTCTGCGTCGGCGCGCTCTCCAGCAACCTCAAGCTCTCCCCCTTCTCGAGCTACGGCCAGGGCCTCGGCCTCGTCGCCCCCGGCGACGACCTCATGTCGACCTGGAACGACGACGCCTACCACGCGATGTCCGGCACGTCGCAGGCCGCGGCCGTCACCAGCGGCGTCGCGGCGCTGCTCGTCCAGCTCGGGCTGCACGGCGACGCGCTCCGCAACCGCCTGCTCGCGACCGCCCGCGACATCGGCGCCCCCGGCGACGACGCCCGCAACGGCTCCGGCCTGCTCGACGCCCAGCGCGCCGTCGACGGCGCCACCGCGAACCACGTTCCCGCCGTCCTGCAGGCCAGCGCCCCGTCACGCGCCGGCGCGGCCAGCCTGCGCCGCAGCGGCCTGAGCGTCGCCTGCGACTCCGCCAAGCCCGGCCTCTGCCGCGTGAAGGTGCGCTCCGGCGGATCCGTCGTCGCGCGCGGCAGCGCGGCCGTCGACGGCTCCGGCGCGTTCGACGTGATCGCCCGCCCGACCGCCGCCGGACGCCGCATGCTGGCCGCGGGACGCGCGCTGCGCGGCACCGTCACGACCTCGCTGGCGGGCGCCACGAGCGTCCGCAGCGCGCTCGCCCTCAGCGCCGGCTGAGCGAGCCGCCGGCGTCGGTACGCTGAGCCGGCGTGGCCGACTCGCTCCTGCCCCCCGATGTCCTCGTGCTGGCCAGCGGCGGCACGCTCGGCGAGGCCTGGATGAGCGGCGTGCTGGCAGGAATCGAGGACGCGACCGGCCACGACTTCCGTACGACCGAGTCCTTCGTCGGGACCTCGGCCGGGTCGCTCGTCGCCGCCGCGCTCGCCGCCGGGGAGCGCCCGCGGCGGCCGAAGGGCGGAGCGGGGCTGCCGGCGCTGGGCGCGGGCGCGACCGGCGACGACGTCGCCTCCGACACCGCCTCCGGGCTGGGCGCGCCGCGGATGGCGCTGCCCCGCGCGCTGCTGGCGACCGTCACGCGCGAGGCCGTGCGCATCGCCGGCGTCGCGGCCACGCCGCTGGCGCCGATGGCGCTGTCGGTGGGCTCGGGCGGCACGACGGCGATGCGGGCTGCGCTGCTGAGCCGCGCGCCCGGCACCGACCGCTCGCTGACCCGCATCCACGACGGCGTCAGCGCGACCGGCGCGCGCTTCGACGGGCGCCTGCGCGTCGTCACGGTCGACCGCGCGACGGGCCGGCGCGTCGTCTTCGGGGCTCCGGGCGCACCGGCGGCGACCGTCGCCGAGGCCGTCCAGGCCTCCTGCTCGGTGCCGTGGATCTTCGCGCCGGTGCAGATCGACGGGCGCGAGTACGTCGACGGCGGCGTCTGGAGCAACACGAACCTCGACGTCGCGCCCGCCAGCCGCCTGACGCAGGTGCTGTGCCTGAACCCGATCGCGAGCGTCGACATCGCGCTGTCGTCGCCGTTCGCGATGCTGCGCGCGCTCGCCGGCAGCACGGCCGCCGTCGAGACGCTCGCGCTGCGCAGCCGCGGCGCGCGGGTGCGGATGATCGGGCCCGCGCAGAAGACCGCGCGCCTCATGGGGCCCGACCTGATGGACCCGCGGCCGCGCGAGGACGTGCTCATGGGCGGCTACGCACAGGGCCTGGCGTTGACCGCATGATGATCGCCGTCCGCTACGTCCTGCCGGCGATCGTGATCCTCGTCGGCGTCGTGATCCTGATCATCGATCAGTCGCTGCTGGGCCTCGAGGGCTTCGTCCTCTTCGTCGCGGCGGGCAGCTCGATCCTGCTGCTCAACGTCCTGCACCGCATCGGCGTCAGCGGCGAGCAGGACCGCTACGACGAGGAGGCCGCGCGCGAGTACTTCGACGAGCACGGCCGCTGGCCCGACGAGTAACGTCGTCCGGAGGAGGGAGCTTGCGACCTCCGGAGGACGAAACCCGTCATCGGAGGAGGGAGCTTGCGACCTCCGGACGACGAAACCCGTTGTCGGACCGAAGTGGCTACGGCGTGGAGAGCGGCTCGCGCTCGGCGAGGTCGACGGAGTCCGCCGCCGCCTGCACCTTGCGCACGACGTTGGACAGCGCGCGGACGTAGGCCTTGCCGCCGGCTTCGATGATGTCCGTCGCGACGCCCTGGCCGGAGGCCGACTGGCCCTCGTACTCGAGCACGACCGAGCTCTCGCCGAGCGCGTCCTGGCCGCCGGTGACGGCGTCCACGCGGAACGCGCGTAGCTGCGCGTCGATCCCGCTCGCGGCGTTGATCGCCTGGAAGACCGAGTCGATCGGGCCGTCGCCGGAGAACTCCGCGGTCACCGCCACGCCGTCGGGCAGCGTGATCGTGACCTTCGCCAGCGGCGGGCGGTCCGAGCCCGCCTCGACCTCGAAGGCGTCCAGCGTGTAGCTGGCGAGCACCTCGCGCAGGTCGTCGGTGACGAGCGCCTCGAGGTCCATCGCCGTGACCTGCTTCTTCTTGTCGGCGATGTCCTTGAAGCGTTTGAAGGCCATGTTCAGCGCCTGGCCCTCGACCGTGAAGCCGAGCTCGGCGAGCGTCTGCTTGAGCGCCGCGCGGCCGGAGTGCTTGCCGAGCACGAGCGAGTTGGCGTCGAGGCCGACGCTGCGCGCGTCCATGATCTCGTAGGTCGTGCGCTCCTTGATGACGCCGTCCTGGTGGATCCCGGACTCGTGCGCGAACGCGTTGCGCCCGATGATCGCCTTGTTGGGCGCCACGACGTAGCCGGTCAGGCGCGAGACCAGGCGCGACGTGCGCGCGATCTCGGTCGTGACGGCGGTCGAGTGCAGGCCCGAGGCCTCACCGCGCGTGTGCAGGAGCATCACGATCTCCTCGAGCGCGCAGTTGCCCGCCCGCTCGCCGAGGCCGTTGATCGCGCACTCGACCTGGCGGGCCCCCGCGAGCAGGCCGGCGTAGGAGTTGGCGACGGCGAGGCCGAGGTCGTCGTGGCAGTGGACGGAGAGGACGACGTCCTTCATCGCCGGGACGAGGCGGTACAGGCCCTCGAGGTAGGCCGTGTACTCCTCGGGCGTCGTGTAGCCGACGGTGTCGGGGATGTTGATCGTCGTCGCGCCCTCCTCGATCGCGGCGGCGCAGACCTCGGCGGTGTACTCGAGCTCGGCGCGGGTGGCGTCCATCGGCGAGAACTCGACGTCGTCGACGAACGACTTCGCGTGGGCGACCGACGCGCGCGCCTGGGCGAGGATGTCCTCGCGCGTGGAGCGGAACTGGTGGACGATGTGGATGTCCGACGTCGAGATGAACGTGTGGATCCGAGGTCGCTCGCAGTCGGCTACCGCCCGGGCAGCAGCATCGACGTCCGGCGCCTGCGCGCGGGCGAGGGCGGTGATGATCGGGCCCTGGACCTCCCTCGCGATCGCCTGCACGGCCTCGAAGTCGCCCGGCGAGGCGATCGGGAAGCCGGCCTCGATGACGTCGACGCCGAGGCGCGCGAGCTGGTGGGCGATCTCGAGCTTCTCCCCCGTGTTCAGGGAGATGCCGGGCGACTGCTCCCCGTCGCGCAGGGTCGTGTCGAAGATCCGGACGTGCTGTGAGTCGGGCTGACTGGTCATGACGTAGGTGCTCCTTGCTGAAGGCTCGAGGTGTACTGCTTCTCAGTCGGTTTGCGGCAGTGCGGCCGCCACGCGTAACGCTCCCCCTAGCGGGGGAGCAGGAGAAGAAGCAGAGACAGTTCGAGCGCGTGCGTCATGCGCGGCGGATTGTAGGTCATGTCGGGGCGCTTGCCCAGGGAACATCCGTCGAATCGGGCGCGCCCGCGCCGGGCATCATCTCCTGGTGTGGAGGTCGCGGTGGAGTACGAGGAGCGCCACTGGTACCCCGACGACGGCGGCGTCGTCTGGATCGCCGGCTACTCGGTCCTCGATCCCGCGACCGGTCAGTACCTCGCCCGCGAGGCGCCGGAGCTCGCCGCGCGCGGGCTCGTCGTCGCCGGCGTGGCGGGCGCGGCGCGCTTTCACGACGACGTGCTGCAGTCGCCCGCGGTCGCGCCCGGCAGCGCGCTCACGCTGCGCCGCGACCCCGCCAACGAGCACGATCCCAACGCGATCGCGGTGCTCGCAGGCGACGGCGGCCAGGCCGGCTGGGTCCCGCGCGAGGTCGCGGCGCCGATCGCCGCCGACCTCGACGCGGGCCGTCAGTGGTCGGCCGTGGTCCTGCGCGAGCGCCGCCCCGGCCCGCGCGAACCGCGCGGCGGGCTGACGATGCTGCTCGCCCGCGACGACGCGATCGAGCTGCGCGCATGACGCCCCCGCGCGACACGGGCTTTCCCTCCCAGGACGCCCAGGACGACTTCCTGCGCGCGCGGCGCCGGCGCGTCTTCGCCCGCCTCTCGGCGGTCCTGCGGCTGGAGTCCGGCGACGTCGAGGTGATGCTCCCCTTCGACGAGGTCGTCGAGGCGCTCGGCCGCGTCGGCGAGCGCGACGCCGGCGTCAGGTCGATCGCGGTCGCGTCGATCGTCGGGACGGTCGACCGCGGCAAGGAGTTCGACCGCGGCTTTCGCCCGACCTCGTCGCGGGCGCGCACGCGCTTCGAGCGGATCGCCGAGGCGCAGCGGCGCGGCGTGTCGATGCCGCCGATCGACGTCTACCGCGTCGGCGAGCTGCACTTCGTCCGCGACGGCCACCACCGCGTGGCGGTCGCCCGCGCGCAGGGCCGCGACACGATCGACGCGCACGTCGTCGAGGTCGTCACCCGCGTGCCCGCGGACCGCGAGATGGGCCTCGGCGACCTGCCGCTGAAGAGCCACGAGCGGCTGTTTCGCGAGCGCGTGCCGCTGGCCGCGGGCGCCCGCGAGCGCATCACGGTGACCGATCCGGTCCATTACGGGATGCTCGCCGAGGGCGTTGAGGCCTGGGGCCTGCGGCTCATCCAGCACGACGGGGCCTTCCTCGACCGCGCCCAGGTCGCGGCGCGCTGGTTCGAGGAGGAGTACCAGCCGGTCGTCGCGATCCTCGCCGAGGCCGAGCTCATCGGCCGCCGCGAGACCGAGGCCGACGCCTACCTGCGGCTGTCGGCCGAGCGCTACCGGATCATGCGCACGCAGGAGTGGAGCGACGAGGCGATCGAGCGGGTGCGGCGCGGGCGCTAGGCCGGGGCGGTCTCGTCGGTGTCGTCGTCGGCCTCGGCGGCCTCGGCCTCGGGGGCGGTCCCCTTGGCCTCGGCCTCGACGGCCTCCTGCTGCGCCGCAGCGGCCGCCGCGTGGTCGGCCTTGCCACGCTTGAGGCTCGCGCCGTCGGAGGCGTCGAAGAGGTGCAGCTTGGCGCCGTCGAACCACAGCCGCGCCTTCTGCCCCGCCTCGACCTCGGACTCCGGGTTCAGGCGCGCGACCGCCTGGCCCGCGCCGCCGCTCGGCGTCTCGGCGATGCCCGAGTCGCGGGCGAGCTCGGCGAGCTCGTCGGAGCTGACCTCGCCGCCCTCGAAGCCGAAGTAGGCGTAGATCTCCGAGCCCATCGACTCGACGATCTCGATCGGGGCGTCGAACTCGACGCCCTCGGTGTGGTTCTCGGGCGCCAGGCGGGCGTCCTCGAAGTCCTCGGGGCGGATGCCGACGATGACCTCGGCGATGTCGTCGACGCCCTCCGGCGCCGGGACCTTCGCGAACGGCAGCTGCACCGTCCCGCCGCTGATCTTCGCCGAGAAGAAGTTCATCGCCGGCGACCCGATGAAGCCGGCGACGAAGATGTTCACGGGGTCGTTGTAGAGCCGGCGCGGCGTGTCGACCTGCTGCAGCACGCCGGAGCGCATGACCGCGACGCGGTCGCCGAGCGTCATCGCCTCGGTCTGGTCGTGCGTGACGTAGACCATCGTCGTCTCCAGGCGCTTCTGCAGCCGCGCGACCTCGGTGCGCGTCTGCACGCGCAGCTTGGCGTCGAGGTTGGAGAGCGGCTCGTCCATGAGGAACGCCTGCGGGTCGCGGACGATCGCGCGGCCCATCGCGACGCGCTGGCGCTGGCCGCCGGAGAGGTTGGCGGGCTTGCGGTCCAGATGCTCGGCGAGGTCGAGGATCCGCGCCGCCTCCTCGACCTTCGTGTTGATCTCCTCCTGCGGCACCTTCGCGAGCTTCAGCGCGAAGCCCATGTTCTCGCGCACGGTCATGTGCGGGTACAGCGCGTAGTTCTGGAAGACCATCGCGATGTCGCGGTCGCGCGGCGCGAGGTTGTTGACGACGCGGTCGCCGATCGACAGCTCGCCCTCGGAGATGTCCTCCAGACCGGCGATCATCCGCAGCGCGGTCGACTTCCCGCAGCCCGACGGGCCGACGAGGATCATGAACTCGCCGTCGTGGATGTCGAGGTTCATGTGCTTGACGGCCTCCGTGCCGTCGGCGTAGCGCTTGGTGACGTCCTGCAGCTTGATGTCGGCCATGTCGGTTTTCTCCTACCCCTTGACGGCGCCCGCCGTGAGCCCGGCGACGATGCGGCGCTGGAAGATGAGCACGAAGACGATGATCGGGATCGTCACGAGCACCGCCGCGGCGGCGATGTTGCCGGTCGGCGAGGTGAACTGCGACTCGCCCTGGAAGAACGCCATCGCCGCCGGGACCGTCCGCGACGCGTCCGACGACGTCAGCGTGATCGCGAACACGAAGTCGTTCCACGCGAAGATGAAGACGAGGATCGCGGCGGTGAAGACGCCCGGCGCGGCGAGCGGCAGGATCACCCGCGTGAAGGCCTGCCACGGCGTCGCGCCGTCGACCTGGGCCGCCTGTTCGAGCTCCCACGGGATCTCTCTGAAGAACGCGACCATCGTGTAGATCGCCAGCGGCAGGGCGAACGTGAGGTACGGGATGATCAGGCCGGGATAGGTGTCGTAGAGCCCGAGCGAGCGCCACATGTCAAACAGCGGCCCGACGACGGAGATCGGCGGGAACATCGCGATCGCCAGCGCGCCGGCCAGGATCACGGCCTTGCCGGGGAAGTTCAGCCGCGCGATCGCGTAGGCCGTGAAGGACGCGAGCGTGACCGCGATCAGGGTTGCGATCAGCGCGATCGCGACCGAGTTGATCAGCGGCCGCAGCAGCGGGCTGTCGAGGCCGCCCGAGAAGAGCGACGTGTAGTTGTCGAAGGTGATGTCCTTGGGCAGGAAGCGCTTGTCGCCGACCGTGTCGGGCGTCTTCAGCGACAGCGACACGAGCCACACGACGGGCAGCAGCGCGTAGAAGACGACGACGCCGAGCCCGATGGTCCATCCGAAGCGCTGCTTGGCCATCAGGTGTCCCCCTGCTTGGGCACCGCGGTCCCGAAGCCGCGGACGAAGACGAACGCGATCATCAGCACGAGCAGGAAGATCAGCACCGAGACCGCCGACCCGAGGCCGAGGTTCAGGCGCGATATGAGCTGCTGGTAGCCGAGGATCGACACCGACTCGGTGTTCTGCGACCCGCGGGTCATCACGAAGATCGAGTCGAAGACGCGGAACGCGTCGAGCGTGCGGAACAGCAGCGCGACGAGCAGCGCCGGCTTGAGCAGCGGCACGGTGATGCGCCAGAAGCGCTGGACGGCCGTGGCGCCGTCGACCTTGGCGGCCTCGTAGAGCCCCTCGTCGATCGTCGCGAGACCGGCGAGCAGCAGCAGCGCCATGAACGGGGTCGTCTTCCAGACCTCGGTCATCACGATGACGCTGAACGCGCTCCACTTGTCCCCGAACCAGGCCTTGTCGTCGGCGATCCCCGGCAGCTGGTTGACGAAGCCGGTGTTCGGGTCGAAGGCGAAGAACCAGGCGAACGCGGCGACGACCGTCACGATGCCGTAGGGGATCAGGACGGCCGTCCGGACGAGGCCGCGGCCGAAGATCGCCCGGTGCATGACGAGCGCGAGGATCATGCCGAGCACGAGCTCGATCGCGACCGACACGATCGACACGAGCGACGTGAAGAGCACGCCGTTCCACCAGACGTCGGAGCTGAGGACGGCGCCGTAGTTGTCGAGGCCGACGAACCCGCTCTCCTCGGGGAAGCGCAGGTCGAGCTTCTGCATCGACAGGACGATCGCGTAGCCGATCGGATAGACCGTCACGAGCAGCATCGCCGCCACCGCGGGAGCGCAGAGCATGAACGCCAGCTTGCGCTCGGCCTTGGTCTTGTCGCTGGTCTGCGGGACGGCGCTCACAGCAGGCCCTCGCGCTTGATCGCCTCGTTGATCTTCTCGCGCAGCTTGTCGTAGGACGGCCCGACGTTCTTCGGGTCGATCTGCGTCGTCGGGTGGACCGCGCGCTGGATCGCCAGCGACAGGTCCTGGTAGGCGGGCGACTCGGACGGCCGCGGGCTGGCGTCCTGGATCGAGTCGTGGATGAGGTTCGCGAAGCCGGGATAGGTCTTCTTGATCTGCGGGCTGTCGTAGAGGTCGGCGCGCACCGGCGGCAGGCCGTCGAGCTCGGCGACCTTGAGCTGGTTCTCCGGCTTGACGAGGCACTGGGCGGCCTGGAAGGCGAGGTCGGCGTGCTTGGAGTACGACGAGATGGCGAGGTTGATGCCGCCGATCGGCGGCTTGCCCGGGCGGCCGGCGTCGACGCGCGGGAACAGCGCCGCGCCCATGTTCTTGAAGACGTCGGGCGCGTTCGTCTTCGCCGACTGGTAGACGAAGGAGTAGTTGACCATGAAGGAGGAGGAGCCGTCCTCGAAGCCCTGGCGCGCGGTGTCCTCGGTCGAGGTCGTGAGGTTCGGCGGCGCCACGATCGAGTTCGAGAGGCGGCCGAGCACGCCGAGCGCCTTCTCCGTCGGCGCCTTGTCGAGCTTGATCTGCTTCGGGCCCGAGAGGATCGACGTGCCCGCCGACTCGATGAGCTGGTTGACGAGCACGACGAGGCCCTCGTAGCGGTTCGCCTGGACCTGGATGCGACCCTCCGCGCGGCCGATCTTCTCGCCCTGGTCGATCATCTGGTCCCACGTCTGGGGCGGGTTGGGGACGCGGTCCTTGCGGTACCAGAGCAGCTGCGTGTTGGACCAGATCGGGACGGTGAACAGGCGGTCCTTGAAGCGCGCGGTCTGCAGGACGCTGTCGAAGACGTTGTCGGAGACCGCGAGGCGCGTCGCCTCGGGGACGGGGCGGATCCAGCCGGCGTTGGCGAACTCGCCGGTCCAGACGACGTCGAGGCCGAGCAGGTCCAGCGACTTGTCCTTGGCGCCGAGTCGGCGGACGAGCTGCTCGCGCTGCTGGTCGGACTGGTTGGGGAGCAGCTCGACGCTGATGTCGTAGCGCCCGCCGGACTGCTGCGAGCACGTCTTGGCGAGCTGCTGGACGGAGCCGCCGGGCTGGTTGCCGATGAACCAGCTGAGCTTCGTGGCGCCGCCGGAGCTCGAGTCGCCGCCGCACGCCACGAGCGTCATCGCCGCAGCCAGCGCCAGCGCCGCAGTCAGTCTCCCCCGTGCCATGGCCCGCGATGTACCCCGTGCGGTTCGTTGCGAATCACACGATTAAGGAGCGTCAGGGCTTGCTCGGCAGACGCGCCTCCAGCGCCGCTGAGAGCTTCGACAACAGGCCGTCGTCGGCGAACGCCAGCGGCACCTCGCGCTCGACGACCTGGATGATCACGTGGTCGGCCGCGCGCACGGCCGTCGCGGCCGTCGCGGTCGGCGTGCTGGGCCACGGACGGAGCACGAGGTTCTCGGCGTAGGGGCCCAGCAGGGGCCCGTCGTAGTCCCCGTAGGAATCGGCGATGAACAGGGTGCTGCCGGTGAGCTTGCGGGCCGGGGGGCGGCGCCGGATCGCGCGGTCGGGGGTCGTGCTCGTGCCGGTCTCCCCCAGCAGCGTGGTGAGATCGCCCGTGTACGTCAGCGGGGCCCGCGGCACGAGCTCGTCGTCGCGGATCCGGACCCCGCCGCTGTCGAGCCGGTCGAGGATCGCCTGCAGTCCGGCGCCGGCCCCGAGCGTGTTCCAGTGGCTGTCGGTCGAGCGGTACAGCGGGTCGGTGTACCGCGCCTTGGCGGCCAGCAGCGGTGCGCGCAGCGCCAGGATCTGCGGGCCTGCCTGCTCGAGCAGGGGCCAGTACGCGCGGCGGCTGCGCTCCGCGCACGCGTAGCGCGTACGCGTGTCGTCGGTGAGCAGCTCCGGATAGACGACGGACTTGTCCGGCGGGACGGCGATCACGATGTCGCGCCCGCTGGCGCGGATCGCCGTCGCGAGGCGCTGCATCCGCTGCACCGCGACCGCCCAGGGGATCGTCGGCGTGCACGCGAGCTGCAGCTCGTCGCCGAGAAACAGCCAGCCCTGCCGCCCCTCGAGCACCCTGCTGCCGCCGCCGGGCGCGGCGCGCTGCTCGACGGGTCCCTGGGGCTCGGCCGGGACGGCCTGGGGAAGGCCCGCGGTGCGGCTCTTGGAGATCAGGTCGCGGCGCCACGTCGGCGGCACGTCGAGGACGTTGCGCGACGCCCAGCCCTGCGCCCGGACCGCCTGCTCGCGCAGCGGCATGGCATCGGTGAAGTAGCGCGTCGTCTGAGCGAAGACGTCCCAGCCCGCGTCGGCCGACGGCGCGCCGGCCAGCGGGCGGTTCTCGAACGGATGCGCCCGGACGCCGGCGGCGAGCAGCCCCATCGGGAGGCCGAAGAACACGATCGCGAGCGCGGTGACGATGTGGCGGGGTGACATCAGAAGCGGAAGTACAGGAAGGGGCTGAAGGACCCGGCCGCGATCGTGATCGCCGCCCAGGGCAGGAGCGCGAGCACGGCGATGCGCGCGACGAGCGGGCGGCCCGCCCACTCCCCCTGGACGACGCGGCCGAGCACCAGGTCGCGCGGGAGCAGCACGCTCGCCGCGCCGATCGCCAGCGCGAGCACCGTCTCGTGGTTGAGCGCGTCGCGCACGGCGGGGTCCAGCCCGCCGCCGGCGGGCACGAGCATGGCGTGCCAGAAGTCCTTCGCCTGGCCCAGCGAGTCCGCGCGAAACAGCGCCCAGCCGAACATCACGAGCACGAAGGTGACCGCGCGGCGGATGACGACGCGGCGGTCGTCGGCCCAGGTCCGCACGCCGGTCAGCCGCTCGGCGACAAGCAGGCTCCCGTGGAAGAGCCCCCAGAGCACGAAGGTCCAGTTGGCTCCGTGCCAGGCGCCGGTGAGCAGGAAGACGAACATGAGGTTGCGGATCGTCTGGGCCTGCGAGCCGCGCGACCCGCCGAGCGGGATGTAGAGGTAGTCGCGAAACCAGCTGGAGAGCGTCATGTGCCAGCGACGCCAGAAGTCCGTCATCGACAGCGAGGAGTAGGGCCGGTTGAAGTTCTCCGGGAAGCGGAACCCGAAGAACCGCGCCAGGCCGATGGCCATGTCGCTGTAGGCCGAGAAGTCGAAGTAGATCTGGACCGTGTAGGCGAACACGCCCAGCCAGGCCGTCGTCGTGTTCAGCTGGCCGCCGTGCGCGAATGCGACGTCCGCGACGGCTCCCGCCGGATCGGCGACGAGCACCTTCTTGCACACGCCGAGCGCGAAGCGCGGGAAGCCGTCGGCGATGTCGTTGGCGCGCTGGGCGCGCGGCGGCGGCGCGTGAAGCTGGTCCTCGATCTGGTTGAAGCGGACGATCGGCCCCGCGATGAGCTGCGGGAAGAACGCCATGTACTGCGCGTAGTCGGCGACGCTGCGCAGCGGCCGCGCGTCGCCGCGCGTGATGTCCACGATGTACGAGATCCCGTGAAACGTGAAGAACGAGATCCCGATCGGGAGCGCGATGTCGCGGCAGGTCGAAGCCCTCGGAGCCCGCGATGCCCAGGAACTTGTTGAGCTGGTCCACGGCGAACGCCGCGTACTTCCAGAACACCAGCATCGCCAGGTTCGCCGCGACGGCGGCGGCCATGACGCGGCGCACCGCGCGCTCGTCGCCGCGCTCGCGGAAGCGGTGGATCAGACGCCCGGCGGCGAAGTTGAAGCCGATGCTGCCGAGGAACAGGAACAGGATCTCCTGCGCGCCCCAGACGTAGAACAGCAGGCTGAGGCTCGCCAGCACGCCGTTGCGCCAGCGGGGCGGGGCGGCGAGGTACGCGACCATCGCCACGGGCATGAAGAGCCAGAGGAACTCGATGGAGGTGAAGACCATCCGAGCGCAGGAGCGTACGGACGGGGTGCGCGCGGTGCCTCAGCGCCGGCGGACGACCTTCATCCGCGGGTACGAGCGGACGTAGGCGCGCGGGCGCGTCAGGCGGATCACGAGCGTGACGCGGCCGCTCGAGCTCTTGCGCCGCAGGCGCCTGCGGTTGCCCGGCCCGACGCGGATCGTGTAGCTCTTGGAGTGGCGCGCGCGCAGCGAGAACGAGCGCTTGCCGAACGCCTTGAGCTTGCCGTTCCAGCGCACCTCGAGGCGTCCGCGGCAGCGCGGCTTGGAGGCCTTCGCGCAGCGCAGCGGACCGGCGACGAGCCCGCGGCGCGTGAGCCGCAGGCTGCGCTTGAGCAGCTGGATCGGCGCGGGCCGGGCGGCGGCCGGCCGGCCGGCGACGCCGGGCAGCAGCTTGGCCAGCCGCGCGGCGACGACGTCGTAGGCGGGCCGCTTCGCGCCATCGCGGCGCAGCAGCGCGGTGTCGAAGCTGTCGTCGTTGGAGTTGCGGTTCTGCAGCCCGTAGTAGTACAGCCGCGAGACGCGGTTGAGGTGCCCGTCGATGTAGTCGAACATGAAGCTCGTCGCGTCGGCGGCGCGCGCCTCGTCGTAGGGGTACGTCACGCGCTGGCCGTCGAAGTAGCGCACGAGACCGGCGCCCTCGGTGAGCCAGATCTGGCCCGGACGTCACGGCCAGCAGCGAGTCCGTGCCCGAGGTGCGCAGGTGGTTTGAGTCCTCGTAGTTGTGGATGCCCCAGGCCTTCGGCGGGGTGGCGAGGAACGGCGTCATCGCGCGGACGTAGCCGGGCGCGTCGGTGCTGTCGAGCAGCTCGGCGCCGAGCACGGTGCAGGCCGGGCAGGCCGCGACCATCGCGTTGTAGTACTCGGCCGCGCGCTGCGGGTTGCGGGCCGGCGGCTGGCTGAGGACGTTGGCCTCGTTCCAGGGGCCGAACTCGACCACCTGCGGCCAGCGCTGGCGGAAGGCGTTGAAGGCCGCCGTGTACTGGGCGACCGTCGGCAGCACGCAGGGCGCGCTCGGGCAGCGGCTGTCGGGCGTGCGGCTGAAGACGACGAGCGGGCGCAGCCCGCGCGCCTTGGCCGCCGCGAGCCAGGCATCGACGGGCGCGGGAGCGGCGGACGCCGCGTCCCAGCGCACGACGAGGCGCGCGGCGGTCATGCTCAGCTCGCTGCGCAGCCGCGCGTCCTGCAGCGACTCGGGGTGCTGGTCGCTGATCCCTGCGAGCTCGAATGCGGCGCCCGCCGGCGCGGCGAGCAGCAGCGCGAAGAGCAGCGCGAGCCCGAGGACCTGCGACCGCGACCGGGCCGCAGGTCCCGCAACGCGCCGGGCGAGCCCGGCGCGCGAGCTAGTTGTCGCCGCCGTGGCTGTCGTCGGAGTTGGACGGCGCGGAGGGCAGCGAGGAGGAGTCCGCGCCCGGCGTGACGGGGGTGACCGGCGTGACCGGGGTCGTCGGGGCCACGTCGAACTTCTTCTTGTGGCGCTTCTTGTGACGCTTGCCGTGGCGGGACATGTGACCCTCTTTCTGCTCGGGGAATCGGGGGCTGGAAGGCAACCTAGCCGCGCCTGCTTCACGTCTTCGGAAACCACGAGCAAAGAATGGGCAAAGCCTCCCGGCGCGCTGGACGGACGGTCTACCCTCGACGCGTGCGCGCCCTCAGAGAACGCCTCCGCGCGCTGATGTCGCCCGGCGAGAGCGGCGAGGGCCTCGTCGCCGCGGCGCCGCCGGTGCCGATCCGCGAGATCTTCAAGCGCTTCTGGCCCTACGCGCGCCCGTACCGCAAATGGCTGGCCGTCAGCCTCGTCTTCATCATCCTCGGGCCGGCGATCGACACGGCGATGATCTGGATGTTCAAGATCGTCGTCGACGAGGTCCTCGTCCCGCGCGACTTCGACCCGTTCTGGTGGGTCGCGCTCGCCTATGTGGGCCTGACGCTCCTCGCCGGGATCGTCGGCTTCCTCGACGAGTACCTCTCGACCTGGGTCGGGCAGCGCTTCCTGCTGGACCTGCGCACGAAGCTGTTCTCCCACCTGCAGTCGCTGCCGCTGGGCTTCTTCGAGCGCCGGCGCCAGGGCGACCTGCTCGCGCGCCTCACCGGCGACATCGGCGCGATCGAGACGCTCGTGCTCTCGGGCGTCGCCGACTTCCTCTCCTACCTCTTCAACGTGATCTTCTTCACGGCCGCGCTCTTCTACCTGCAGTGGGACCTCGCGCTGATCTCGCTCGTCGTCGCGCCGCTGTTCTGGGTCACGGCCAAGCGCTTCTCCGGACTCATCCGGACCGCCTCGCGCGAGCGCCGCCGGCGCAGCGGCTCGCTCACCGCCGTCGCCGAGGAGTCGCTCGGCAACGTCCAGGTCGTCCAGGCCTACAACCGCCAGGACTACGAGGTGCAGCGCTACCGGACCGAGGCGCTGGGGTCCTTCAAGGCGACGATGGCGTCGATGCGCCTGCGCGCGATCTTCACCCCGGTCGTGCAGCTCATCGAGCTCGCCGGCGCGCTGGTCGTCATCGGCCTCGGGACCTACAAGCTCTCCCAGGGCGACCTCAGCCTCGGCGGCCTGCTGGCGTTCATGACCTACCTCACGCGCCTCTACGATCCGATCCGCTCGCTGACGAAGCTGACGACGACGATCTACTCCGCCTCGGCGGCCGCCGAGCGCGTGATCGAGCTGCTCGACGAGCAGCCGGCCGTCACCGACCGCCCCGGCGCCCGCACGCTCGGCCGCGCGCGCGGCGACCTGACCCTCGACGGCGTCTCCTACCGCTATCCCGACACCGACCGCGACGCCGTCAGCGACGTGTCGTTCACCGTCGGCCCGGGCGAGACGCTCGCGCTCGTGGGCGGCAGCGGCGCGGGCAAGTCGACGCTCGCCAAGCTCCTGCTGCGCTTCCATGCGCCCGACGGCGGCCAGATCACGATCGACGGCCAGGACGTTCGCGAGCTCACGCTGCACTCGTTGCGCGAGAACATCGCGGTACTCCTGCAGGAGACGCTCGTCTTCGAGGGGACGGTGCGCGAGAACATCGCCTACGGGCGCGCGGACGCGACCGAGGAGGAGATCGTGCAGGCCGCGCGCGAGGCCGACGCGCACGAGTTCGTCAGCGCGCTGCCCGACGGCTACGACACGCCGGTCGGCGAGCGCGGGCGCCGGCTGTCGGGCGGGCAGCGCCAGCGGATCGCGATCGCCCGCGCGATGGTGCGCGACGCGCCGATCCTGATCCTCGACGAGCCCACGACGGGCCTCGACAACGAGTCCACGCAGCGCGTCATGGCGCCGATGCAGCGGCTGATGGAGGGCCGGACGACGATCGTCATCTCCCACAACCTCATGACCGTGCGCAAGGCGACGGAGATCGTCGTCCTCGAGCAGGGCCGCGTCGTCGAGCGCGGCACCCACCCCGAGCTGCTGGCGGCCGACGGCGCCTACGCGCAGATGTGGCGCTCACACGACGACGAGTCCGCCCCGACGGCCGCACCCGCGGAGTAGCCGTGACCGAGGTCGAGCCCCCGCTGGAGGAGGGCGCGCTGCTGGCGCCCGGCTACGAGGTGCGCTTCCACATCGCGCGCAGCCGCGTCCTGGACGTCTACGACGTCTGGAGCCACGAGCGCGACACGCACTGCGTCGCCAAGGCGCTGCGGCCGGACCGCATCGGCCAGACGAAGCCGCGCCGGCGCCTGTACCGCGAGGGCCGCATCCTGCTCGCGATGACGCACCCGCACATCGTGCGCGCCTACGAGATGCTCGCCGGCGCCAACCCGGTGCTGGTGCTCGAGCCGCTGACCGGCGGGTCGCTGGATCACGCGCTGCGCCAGGACGGACCGCTGGAGCCCGGCGTCGTCGCCCAGCTCGGCGTGCACCTGTGCTCGGCGATGCACTACGTCCACGGCCGCGGGCTCGTGCACTCAGACCTCAAGCCGGCCAACGTCATGGGCGACCGCGGCTTCGCGAAGGTCCTGGACTTCAGCCTCGCGCGCGCGCCCGGGCGCGGCCACGCGGGACGCGGGACTGCGTCCTATATGTCCCCCGAGCAGGCGCGCGGCGGCTTCGTGAGCGGCGCGGCCGACGTCTGGGGCATCGGCGCCGTGCTGTACGCGGCGCTGACGGGGCGGGCGCCGTTCCCCGTCGTCGAGGGGGCGCCGCGCTACCCGCAGCTCGGTCGCGCCGCCGACGCGGTCGGCGAGCACCGGGCCTTGGAGGCCCAGTTCGCCGAGCTCGAGGTCGTCGTGGCCGACTGCCTGCGGGCCGACCCGCGGGCGCGGCCGACCGTGGGGGAGCTGGCGGATCGGCTGGACTGGCTGTTGGACGAGGAGGCCGAGGAGGACTCGTAGGCCGGCGCGGCGCCGGCGCTCGCGAACGGCAGCGACGAGGGGACGGGCTCGTTCGCCGCGGGCGCGAACTTCGGCCTTCCCGGCGGTGAGTGGCGAGTTATGCGCCTATGGCGCTCACAACTCGACACTCACGAACCGCGGGGCCTCGCGGGGCCGCCCCGGGCGAACGAACCCGACCTCTTGTCGATGCCGTTGTCGACCCTCAGCCCAGCGCCACGGTCCGCCCCGCGATGAAGTCCTCCGACGAGCCGATGATCTCGTCGACGAGCTCCTGCGGGACGGGGGCGTCGGTCGTGAAGACCATGACCGCGTGCTGGTGGTCGCCGTTGGTGGGCGAGTGGCCGACGGCGGCGGAGCCGATGTTGATGCCGTGGGTGCCGAAGATCGTCCCGACGCGGCCGATGATGCCGGGCACGTCGCGGTAGCGAAACAGGGTGACGTGCGGCTCGAGCTGGAGGTTGAAGCGCTGGCCCCAGGCCTGCAGCAGGTGCGGGCGGTTGCGGTTGCCGATCGTCGTGCCGGCGACCGTCGTGCGATCGCCACCGCAGACGACCGTGACGCGGACGAGGTCGGTGAAGTCGCGCGCCGTCGTGCTCGAGGTCTCGGAGACCTGGATCCCGCGCTCCTCGGCGATGGCGTGGGCGTTGACGTCGTTGATCGGCTCCTCCGTGCGGCCCGACAGGACGCCGAGCAGGACGGCGTTGCCGAGCGGGCGCGTGTCGCGCTCGGCGATGCGGCCGTTGCACTCGATCTCGATCTGGTCGATCGACCCGCACAGCGCCAGCGCGGTCGCCAGGCGCCCGAGCTGGTTGCTCAGCGGCTGGTAGGGCCCCAGCACCTCCATGTCCTCGGGCGCGATCGCCGGGACGTTGACCGCCGTCGTGACGCTGCCGCCCTGCAACGCGAGGACGAGCTGCTCGGCCGCCTGGTAGCCGGCGCGGTCGGTCGCCTCGGCCGTCGAGGCGCCGAGGTGCGGCGTGACGATCACGTTGGGGTAGTGAAAGAGCGGGTGCTCGGTGATCGGCTCGGCGTGGAAGACGTCGAGCGCGGCGCCCGCGACCTTGCCGCTGTCGAGCGCCGCCTGCAGGTCGGCGTCGACGATCAGCGTCCCGCGCGCGACGTTGAGGATCCGCACGCCGTCGCGCATCTTCGAGAACGCCTCGGCGTTCAGCCAGCCCTTCGTCTCGGGCGTGTTGGGCAGGTGGATCGAGATGAAGTCGGCCGTCTCGTAGAGCGCGTCGGAGGTGTCCATCTTCTCGACGCCGCTGTTGGCGTAGCGCTCGGCGGCGACGTAGGGGTCGTAGGCGACGACGCGCATGCCGAAGGCGCGCGCGCGGGTCGCCACGAGCTGGCCGATGCGGCCGAAGCCGAGCACGCCGAGCGTCTTGTCCATGAGCTCGGTGCCGCTGAACTTGCTGCGCTCCCACTTGCCCGAGGTCAGCGAGCCGTGCGCCTGCGGGATGTTGCGCGCCAGCGCGAGCAGCAGCGCCATCGTGTGCTCGGCCGCCGTGACGATGTTCGAGCGCGGCGCGTTGGCGACGACGATGCCCGCCTTCGTCGCGGCCGTGACGTCGATGTTGTCGACGCCCACGCCGGCGCGGGCGATCGCGCGCAGGCTCGTGCCGCGGGCGATCAGGTCGGCGTCGAGCTTCGTCGCCGAGCGGATCAGGATCCCTTCGTAGTCGCCGATGCGCTGCTCGAGCTCCTCGCGCGTCCAGCCGACGCCGAGGTCGACGTCGAAGCCGGCGACCTGCAGGAGCTCGAAGCCGGAGTCGCCGACCGCCTCGCTGACCAGGACGCGCATCAGCCGGCCGTCCGCTCGACGACCCAGTCGATGCAGCCGGTCAGCGCCTGCACGTCGGCGGGCTCGATCGCCGCGAACATCGCGATCCGCAGCTGGTTGCGCCCGAGCTTGCGGTAGGGCTCGACGTCGACGATCCCGTTGGCGCGCAGCGTCGCGGCGACGCGCGCGCCGTCGACGCTGTCGTCGAGGTCGATCGTGCCGACGACGAGCGAGCGCTTGGCCGGATCGGCGACGAACGGCGTCGCGTAGGACGAGCTCTCGGCCCAGCCGTAGAGGTGGTCCGAGGACGCCGTCGTGCGCTGCACGCACCACTCCAGGCCGCCCTGCTCGAGCATCCAGTCCAGCTGGCCGGCGACCATCACGAGCGTCGCAATCGCGGGCGTGTTGTACGTCTGGTTCTGGCGCGAGTTCGTCAGCGCCGTGCCGAGGCTGAGGAAGTCCGGGATCCAGCGGTCGCTCGCGGCGATCTGCTCGATGCGCTGCGCCCCCGCCGGGCTCAGCAGCGCAAACCACACGCCGCCGTCGGAGCCGAGGTTCTTCTGCGGCGCGAAGTAGTAGACGTCGGACTGCGCGGCGTCCAGCGGCAGGCCGCCGACGCCGGAGGTCGCGTCGATGACGACGAGCGCGTCGCCGGCATCCGGCGGGCGCACGACCGGGGCCATCACGCCGGTCGAGGTCTCGTTGTGGACCCAGGCGAGGACGTCGGCCGACGGGTCGGCGACCGGCGCCGGCGCGTCGCCGGGCTCGGCCTCGACGACGATCGGGTCGGCGAGGAAGGGCGCGTTGCGGGTGACGTCGGCGAACTTGCGGCCGAACTCGCCGAAGGCGAGGTGCAGCGAGCGCTCGCGGACGATGCTGAACGCGGCGGCGTCCCAGAACGCGGTCGTGCCGCCGTTGCCCAGCGCGATCTCATAGCCCTCGGGCGCGCCGAGCAGCTCGGCGAGGCCCGCGCGGACGCGGCCGACGAGCTCGCGGACCGGCTTCTGGCGGTGCGACGTGCCGATCACGCCCGGCGAGGCGGCGGCGATGCGCGGCCAGCTGCTCGGGGCGGACCTTGGAGGGGCCGCAGCCGAAGCGGCCGTCGGCCGGGCGGAGGGCTTGAGGGATCTCGAGCTCGGTGCTCGTCGTCATGGCATGGGTCCTCGGATCGGATGCGTCGAGAAAGGACTATGCCCAGGCGCGCGGCGCTGATCTGCTCCGCCGCTCCCCGGTGGTGTGCTCCACCCGAACGCCAGTCGCGACGGCGCGAGGGAGTCTAGCGATCGCTATTCGTGGAAGTCCGTGTCGATCCAGTCCATCATCGCGCGCAGCTCCTTGCCGGTCGTCTCGACCTGCGTGGCGGCCTGCTCGGCGCGCATGCGCTTGAAGTTCTCCTGGCCGGCGCGGTTCTCGGCGATCCACTCGCGCGCGAAGTCGCCGGACTGGATCTCGCCCAGGATCTTCTTCATGCTCGCCCGCGTCTCGTCGGTGATGACCCGCTTGCCGCGCGAGTAGTCGCCGTACTCGGCCGTGTTGGAGATCGAGTAGCGCATCCCCGCCAGGCCCTTCTCGTACATGAGGTCGACGATCAGCTTGAGCTCGTGCAGGCACTCGAAGTAGGCCATCTGCGGGTCGTAGCCGGCCTCGACGAGCGTCTCGAAGCCCGCCTGCACGAGCTCGGACGCGCCGCCGCAGAGCACCGCCTGCTCACCGAAGAGGTCGGTCTCGGTCTCCTCGCGGAAGGTCGTCTCGAAGACGCCGCCGCGCGTGCAGCCGATGCCGCGGGCGTAGGCGAGCGCGAGCTGCTGGGCGTCGCCGTGCGGGTCCTGCTCGATCGCGATCAGGCCGGGGACGCCCGAGCCCTCGGTGTACTGGCGGCGCACGAGGTGGCCCGGGCCCTTGGGGGCGATCAGGGCGACGCCGACGCCGGCGGGCGGCTGCACCTCGCCGTAGAGGATCGAGAAGCCGTGGCCGAAGAGCAGGAGGTTGCCGTCGGCGATCCCGTCCTTGACGGCGCCCTCGTAGACCTCGCGGTGCAGCTCGTCGGGGACGAGCATCATCACGAGGTCGCCCTTGCTGGCGGCGTCGGCGACGGACAGGACCTCGAGGCCCTGTGCGCGGGCCTTCTCGGCCGACGCGGAGTCCTCGCGCAGCCCTACGACGACGTTCACGCCGGAGTCCTTGAGGTTGCGGGCGTGGGCGTGACCCTGCGAGCCGTAGCCGATGATCGCGACGGTCTTGCCGTCGAGGAGGGTGAGGTCAGCGTCGTCGTCGTAGAACATGGCGGGCATCCTAGATGCCCGGCATCACCACCGGCGGCGCGATCTCCGCGACCGGGACCGGCCGCCCGATGTGGAAGCCCTGGGCGTAGTCGACGCCGTAGCGGCGCAGCAGCTCCAGCGTCGCCTCGTCGCCGACGTACTCGGCGATCGTCTTCGTCCCCAGCCCCCGGGCGATCGAAACGACCGACTGCACGACGAGCTGGTTGGTGACGCTGTCGCCGAGGCTGGCGACGAACTCGCCGTCGATCTTCAGGTAGTCGAAGGGCAGGTGCTTGAGGTAGTAGAAGGACGCGAAGCCGGCGCCGAAGTCGTCCAGGGCGAAGCCGCACCCGAGGTCGCGCAGCGCCCGCGCGAACTGCTTGGCGCGGTCGACGTTGATGATCGCCGCGGTCTCGGTGACCTCGAAGATCAGCCTGGCCGGGTCGGCGCCGGCCTCCGCGAGCAGCCGCCCGATGTGCGCGGGCAGCTCGGCATCGCCGAGTGACTTGCCCGAGAGGTTGACCTCGAAGATCACGTCGTGGCCGCGGCGCTGGTGGTCGGCGAGCAGCTCGATCGCCCGGCCCACGACCCAGCGGTCGATCTCCTGGATGAGGTCGAAGCGCTCGGCCACCGGCAGGAAGGCGCTCGGCGGGATGATGTCGCCGTCGCGATCGACCATCCGCACGAGCAGCTCCCAGCGCGCCTTGGCGTCGTGCTGCAGCGCGACGATCGGCTGGGCGTAGAGCGTGAAGCGATCCTCCTCGAGCGCCTCGCGGATCTGCTCGCTCCAGGTCATGCGCGCCTCCAGCGACTGCTGGCGGCTGGAGCCCGCGTCGTAGATGCAGGCCTGGTCGCGGCCCGCCTCCTTGGCGTCGTACATCGCGATGTCGGCCTCGATCAGCAGCTCCTCGCCGCTGAGCCGGTCGGCGTCGCGCGGGAACAGGGCGATGCCGATGCTCGCGGTCGCGCGGCGGGTGCCCTTCGCGGTCGTGACGACGGCCTCGGTGCGGATCGCCTCCAGCAGCTCGGCCGCCACCTGCAGCGCGCCGGCCTCGTCGACGTGCGGCAGCACCATGGCGAACTCGTCGCCGCCGAGCCGCGCGACGGTGTCCGTCCGGCGCAGCCGCGAGCTGAGGATCTCGGCCACGCGGGCGATCAGCTCGTCGCCCGCGCTGTGGCCGAGCGTGTCGTTGACGTACTTGAAGTTGTCGAGGTCCACCGCGATCACGGCGCCGCCGGTGCAGTAGCGCTGCGACGCGGCGAGCTCGCGCGCGAGCTCCTCCTCGAAGCGCCGGCGGTTGAAGAGCCCCGTGACGGCGTCGTGGTCTGCGAGGTGCTGGAGCTGGCCCTCGAAGCGCTTGCGCTCGGTGACGTCCTGCATCTGCGCGATGCGGTACAGCGGCCGGCCGTCGCCGTCGCGGATGATCGACGTGCTGAACGAGATGCACACGACCTCGCCGGCGGCGTCGATGAGCCGCGACTCGGCCTGGACGGCACCGACCTCGCCCGCGGTGAGGCGGCGCACGAGATCGCGCTGCTCGGCCGCGTCGTCGGGGTGGGTGATCGCGTCGATCGTCGTCGCGATCAGCTCGTCGCGGGCGTAGCCGGTGCTCGCGCAGAGCGCGTCGTTGACCTCGAGGAAGCGCTCGTCGTCGTCGCCGCCCACGCCGATCAGCGCCATGCCGGTCCCGGCGTCCTCGAACGCGCGGTGGAAGCGCTCCTCGGCCTCGCGCAGCCGGCTCTCGGCGTCCTTGCGCTCGACGTACTGCGCGACGCGCTCGCCGAGGCGGCCCATCATCTCCCCCAGCTCGTCGCCGAGGTGCAGTCCCGCGGTCGCGAAGCACTCGATGACGCCGACGACCTCGCCGCGGCTGACGAGCGGCATCGCGATCGCCGACGTCAGCCCGGCCAGCGCGGCCCCGCGCGCCCGCGGGAAGCCGCGGTCGTCCTGCAGCGCGCAGATGACCTGCACCTGCCCGCTGGCCCAGACGCGTCCCGGCAGGCCGACGCCGCGGGCGCAGCGCAGCGCCATCGTCGCCTGCTCGAAGGCGCCGTCCCGGAGCGACCCGTCGTGCCAGAACTGCTCGCAGCGCAGGACGTCGCGCTCGCGGTCGACGACCCACCAGCCGCCGATCGCCCAGCCCAGCCCCGTGCCGAGCGCCTCCAGGACGCCGGGTCGCGCCGCATCGACCGTCGCCGACTCGAGGAGGACCTGTCCGACCGCGTGTTCGACCGCGAGGTAGCGCTCGCCCCGCCGGCGGTCGGTGATGTCGTGCATGAAGGTGTTGAACGTGTAGCCGTCCTCGGTCAGGACGGGCGAGATCGTCAGCTCGACGAGGAACTCGTGGCCGTCGCGATGCAGCGCGTTGCGCTCCAGGCGCTCGTGCAGCCAGGGCGCGGAGTCCGACTCGAGGTAGCCCGCGATGCTCGCGCGGTGGCGGCCGCGGTTGCGCTCCACGATCAGGAGCTCCGCGAGCCGGCAGCCGACGGCCTCCTCGCGCGTCCAGCCGAAGAGCGCCTGCGCCTGCGCGTTCCAGTCGGTGATGACGTCCTGTGCGTCGGTGGCGACGAACGCGTCGCTGGCGGCGTCGACGATCAGCCGCGCGCGTGCCTCGCTGTCGCGCAGCGCGCGCTCGGCGCGGCGGCTCTCGGTGACGTCCTGGCAGATGCCGAGCAGCCGGGCGGGCTCACCGTTCGCGCCGGTGAACACCTGACCGCTGCTCTGCAGGGTGCGGATCGCGCCGTCGGGGCGCACGATGCGCTCGTCGAAGCGAAACGCGGCGTGGTCGGCGAGCGCGGCCTGGATCGTCGCGATGACGCGCTCGCGATCGTCGGGGTGCACGCGCTCGAGGTAGCCGGCGAAGGTCGCCTCGTGCTCGTGCGGCTCGACGCCGTAGATCCGGTAGAGCATGTCCGTCCAGGTCACGGTGTCGGCGGCGACGTCCCACTCCCAGCTGCCGATCCGCGCAAGCTCCTGCGCCTCGACGAGCCGGTCCTGGGTGCGCGCGAGCGTGGCGGTGCGCTCGTCGACCTGGCGCTCGAGCTCGTGGTGGGCGGCGATCAGCGCCGCGCGGGCGCCGGCGCGCTCGCTCGTGACGGCCGCCAGCACGAGGCCGACGACGGCGCCGACGCCGATGAAGGTCTGCGACAGCAGCAGGCTCTCGTCGGGCGACGCGCGCACGAACGGGCCCAGGTCGTCGGCCGTGCAGCCGGCGGCGATCGCCGCGACCGTGAGGCTCGCGAGCACGGCGCCGGCCTGGCGGAAGCGCAGCGCGGCCCAGATGAGCAGCGGCAGGACGAGGTACTCGACCGGCGCGCTGCCGGTGAAGACGATCGCGCTCACCGCCACGGTCGCCAGCGCGAGCGCGACCGCCTCCGCGATCTGGCCGGCGGAGAGCGCGGGGCGGCGATTGGCCAGGACGAGGATCACGGGCGCGACGAGCAGCGCGCCGCCGAGGTCCCCGAGCCACCAGGTGCGCCAGACCGACGCGGCGTGAGAGGCGTCGAGGGCGCCGCTGAGCGAGAGCGCGAGCACGCCGATCGTCGCGCTGACGAGCGTGCACGTCGCTGCGGCCAGGACGAGCGCGAGCACGTCGCGCAGGCGCTCCAGCGACGGGCGGAAGCGGAGCATCCGCAGCAGCTGCGCTCCGGCGAGCGCCTCGAGCGTGTTGCCGGCGCCGATCGCCAGGACCGCCGGGGCGGCGAGGCCGGTCCAGGCGTTGGCGAGCACGGCGCCGAGGGCGATCCCGGGCCACAGGCCGCGGCCGCCGAGCACGAGCGCCGCGATCGCGATGCCGGTCGGCGCCCAGAGCGCGGAGACGCTCGAGCTCTCGTCGGCGAAGGCGAGGCCGCCCTTTGCGGTCGCGACGTACACGAGCGCGACGAGGAGGATCCTCGCCGGTCTGCCGGCGGCGGCGCGGGTGATCACACCATCGTTATCGGTCCTTTCCCCGGGGGCCCTGACCGTAGGAACTACGCGCTGGCCGCTGCGACGTGCGTTCGCCCGGGAATCCTGACGCCGCCGTCCACCGCGACGTAGGGCGCGAGGCGGGCGTCGATCGCGTCGCGCAGCTCGTCGCGCTGTGCGGGCGACAGCTTGACGACCTGATCGGCGAGGGTCGTCGAGATGTCCAGCTGGACGTCCCACCAGGTGTCGAGGTCGGGGTAGCGGTACTCGATGTCGACCTGCTCGACGACGATGTCCGTGAAGCCGGTCTCCTCCAGCAGCGCGCGGATCCGCTGCGGATCGCGGAAGGCGAACATGTTCGGGGCGTCGAGGTCGGGCTCGTCGAGTCCGGCGATCGCGCGGACCTCGCGCATCGGGACCGCGACCCAGGGGTTCTCGGAGGGGTGCGTCCAGGCCGCCAGCGCGACCCGGCCGCCGGGGCGCAGCACGCGCCGCGTCTCGCGCAGCGCCGCCTCCGGGTCGGCGAGCAGCATGTACCCCCAGCGGGCCAGCACGCCGTCGAGGCTCGCGGTCGGCAGGTCGATCCACTCGGCGTCGATCGTCCGGAACTCGACGTTCGAGATCCCGAGCTCGGCGGCGCGGGCGCGCGCCACCTCGATCATCTCGGCGACCACGTCGGAGCTGATCAGCTCGCCGCCCGGCGCGATCAGCTCGGCCGCGAGGAAGCCCGTGTCACCGGGCCCCGCCGCGAGCTCGAGCACGCGGTGGCCGGGCTGGGGCTCGATCGCGTCCACGAGCCAGCCAGACACGGGCCGCGCCGCGGCCTGGATGACCTCGCGGTGGCTCCCCCAGCCGGCGGCCGCGCGCGCCCAGCGCTCGACGCTCGCGCTGCGGTACGCGGCCGCGTCGTCCATCAACCGGCCATCTACTTCAGCGTGAACCTGACGACGCGGTCGCGGGCGGGGGCGCTGTTGCCGAACGCGCCGGCCCCGTCCGTGCCGTAGGCGCTGAGTCGGTAGCTGCCGGCCTTGGGCTTGATGCGCGTCGCGAGCTTGTAGTCCCAGCGGCCCTGGCGCGCGCCGGTCCGGATCAGCACCGGCTTGTCGCAGGGGCGGCTCACGAAGCCCGACTTCGGGTCCAGCCAGATGCAGCGCTTGACCGGCGCCTTCTTCGCCGCCGCCGACGTCGCCTTCTTCTTCTTCGTGGCCTTCTTCTTCGCCACCGAGAGCCGCTCGACGGTCAGGAAGACGGCGGAGACGCCCGACGGGTCGCGCGCGGTACCGGAGAAGCCGACGCGCGTGCGCTTGGTCGTCGTCTTCTTGGTCTTCTTGCCCTTCTTCGTCGTCGTCTTCGTCGTCTTGGTGATCAGCGAGATCGACTGGTTGGCGCGCGGCTTGGTGATGACGACCGCCGGCGCCGCGCCGTCGGTGAGCTTCACCGGCGCCGCGAAGGCGGGGCTCGTGGCGCCCTGGCGGTCGACGACGACGAGCTGCACGACGACCGTCCCCTCCTTCGGGTACGTGTGGCTGACCGTCGGCGTGGTCGTCGTCTCGGTGGTGCCGTCGCCGAAGTTCCACTGGTACTGGACGATGCCGCCGCCGATCGCACCCTCGCGGTCGGTCGAGGCGCTGGCGTCGAAGGGCACCGGACGCGCGCTGCGCGGTGTCGGCGTCGCCACGATGAACGACGCCGTCGGCACGGAGTTGATGAACTCGTCGGCGCCCAGGTCAGGGCCGGTGCCGTTGTCGCGCGGCTGGCCGTCGACGTCGGTGGCGGAGTCGCCGGCCGTGATCTGGCCCTTGTCGATCGCCGGCGAGTCCGGGCGCAGATGGAAGTTGCGCTTGGCGGCGTTCGCGAAGAGCAGGTCGGCCGAGGTCGCCTGGTCGGTGCGGGTGAAGCCGATCGTCGCGGCGTTCGCCGGCAGGATGCCGAGCAGGCCCGCGTTGTTGGCGCGCGGGTTGGCGCCGAGCACGATCGAGTCCGTGACGGTCGCGGTGATGCTGCCGACCGGCGACAGGACCCCGGTCGCCGCGCTGGAGTCCAGCGAGAAGGCGTTGGTCGAGCCGGCGACCGTCACGTGGCGGGCGGTGATCGTCGCGCCCGCGGCGCTGCCGGGCACGAGCGTCCCGACGCCGGTCTTGACGAACACGCCGGTGCCGCTGGTGCCGCCGCTGATGATGCTCGAGCTCAGCACGAGGCTCGCCGCCGCGCCGCCCACCTGCACGTCGACGGCCCTGCCGTCGGGGGCGCCGGACACGACCGTCGAGCGTGTGATCTCGCTGGGGCCGCTGGTGATCGCCATGCCCGAGCCGCCGCCGCTGATCAGGAACGAGTCGCGGACCGCGACGCCGGCGCTGCCCGAGACGCCGACCGCGGGCGAGGTCAGCGAGCTGGGCGCGACGATGACGTGCGACAGCACGCTCGGCGTCGGCCCGCTGCCGGTGAAGCTGATCGTGCCGGTGACGACGACGCCGGGCGCGTCGGTCGAGCCGTTGATCGTCACGCCGGAGTCCGTGAACGTCGGCGCCTCCTCGTAGGCGCCCGGCGACACGTTGACGATGTCGCCGGCGTTGACGGCGCCGGCCGCGGCGACGAGCGACTCGCACGACGTGTCCGCACCGCCGCAGGTGCCGCCGCCCTTGGCGACGGTGAACGTCGCGGCCTGCGCCGCGGCGGCGGGCAGGACCAGCGCAGCGGCGGTGAGGCCGGCGGCCAGGAAGGCCCGCCGGATCACTTCGTCAGCCGGAATCGGATCACGGCGTCCTTGCTCGGCGCGGAGTTGCCGAAGGCGCCGCTGCCGTCGACGCCGAAGACGGTCACCCGGTACAGCCCGGCCGTGAGCTTCTTGGTCTTCGTCGACGGGGTGAACGACCACGCGCCGTCCTTGGCCAGCTTGGCCACGAGCAGCTTGGGCTTGGAGCAGCTGACCTTCAGCAGGCCCTTCTTGGCGTCGAACCAGGTGCACTGCGCCTTGCTCGCCTTCGTCTGGCTCGCCTTCGCGGCGGTCGAGCTGGTCGCGGCGCCGATCTTCTCGATCGTCAGCAGGACCCCGGCGACGCCGGACTTGTCCTTGGCGGCGCCGCCGAAGGAGATCTTCGTCTTCTTCGACGTCTTGACCTTGGTCTTCTTGCCCTTCTTCGTGACGGTCTTCGTCGTCGTCGTGGTCAGCTTGACCTTCTGGTTGGCGAACGGCTTGGTGATCGTGACCTCGGGCGGGACGCCGTCGCCGACGTCGACGCGGGCGACCGCGGGCGCGCTGACCGCGCCCTGCTTGTCGACGACGACGAGCGTGGCGCCGGCGGCGCCCTCGCCGGAGTAGGTGTGCAGCACCTGCGGCGCCGTCGTCGTGTCGGTCGTGCCGTCGCCGAAGTTCCAGCGGTACTGGACGATGCCGCCGCCGAAGCCGGCCTCCCGGTCGCTGGAGCCGGTCGCGTCGAGCAGGACCGGCTGGCCGGCGCGGGCGCGGCCCTTGAGCGTGAGGACCGCGGTCGGCGGCGCGTTGACGAACTCGTCGGCGCCGAGGTCGGTCGTCGGGCCGGGCCGGGCGTCGCCGTCGACGTCGGTCACCGACTCACCGGCCGTGAAACCGCCGACGTCGATCGCGTCCTTGGCGTCGGGGCGCAGGTGGAAGCGGCCGCGCCCGGGATCGGCGAACAGGGTGTTGGGGTCGTGCGTCTGGATCGTGCGCGTGGCGTTGATCGCCGCCGTGTTCGGGCTGAGCAGCAGCGAGTAGCGCGCGACCTTGTTGTTCAGCGCGATCGAGTCGGTGAGGTTGGCGACGATGTTGCCCGACGGGCCCTGCAGCAGCGAGGCCGCGTTGGCCGCGTCGAGCACGATGCCGTTCGTCGCGCCCGCGGCGGTGAGGTGGCGCGCGGTGATCGTGATGTCGCCCGCGCGGGCCTGGATCGCGAGGTTCGAGGTGTCGGCGCTCAGCGCGGCGGCGCCGCCCTGCAGCAGCGAGGACTCCAGCAGCAGCGCCTTCTCGGCGGTGCCGGTCGTCGAGCTCACGCGCACGGCGCTCGTCTGCGCGCCGCCGGTGACGACGGCGGTGCGGATGATCTGGTTGCCGACGCCGCCGGTGATGATGATCCCGTCGCCGTTGAGGCTCGCGACCGCGGCGTCGCGCAGGTGCAGGCCCGACAGGCCGCTGACGTTGATCGCCGGAGCGATGCCGGTGGGCTGGGTGATGATGACCTTCTCGAGCGTCGAGGGCGCGCCCGCGTTGCCGCTGAAGGTCATGGTGCCGTTGATCGCGACGGCGCCGGCGACGCCGGTGAGCGTGATGCCGCCGACGGGGAACGTCGCCGCGTCGTACTGCCCGGCGGCGATGTTGAAGACGTCGCCCTGGGCGGCGGCGAGGGCGGCCTCGCCGAGCGAGCCGCAGGCCAGGTCGGCGGGCGCCGCGCACGGGCCGTTGCCGGGTGACACGGCGTAGGTCGCCGCCTGCGCCGCGGCGGGCACGGCGAGCAGCGCCATCGTGGCAGCGGCGGTAGTCATCCAATGACGGCGGCCCAGGCGTGGCATTCAGTCCTCCAAAGATCGGCGCAAAAGCTTCCCTGAGACCGTCTTCGGCAGCTCGGAAGCGAAACGGACGACTCTGGGCACCTTGTACCCGGCGAGTCGGACACGACAATAACCCCGCAGCTCCTCCTCCGTTGCGGTTTTTCCTGCACAAAGGACGACTGTTGCGACGACGCGCTGGCCCCATTCCTCGTCGCGCGCTCCGTGGACCGCCGCCTCGGCCACCGACGGGTGCCCGGCGAGCACCGCCTCGACCTCCGCCGGGGCGACGTTCTCACCGCCGCTGATGATCGTGTCGCCGGCGCGGCCGGTGACCGTGAGATTGCCCGCGGGGTCGAGGCCGCCCTCGTCGCCGGTGTGCAGCCAGCCGTCATCCGCGAGCGCACCGGGGGCGACCGTCGGCCCCTGGACGAGGACCTCGCGCCCGGGCCCGATCCGCACGCGCGTGCAGAACAGCGCCGGCCCGCCGGTCGTCACCTGCGAGCAGGCCTCGGTGAGGCCGTAGGTGCTGACGGTCGGCACGCCCGCGGCGGCGGCGCGCTCCAGCAGCGCCGGCGCGATCGGCGCGCCGCCGACGAGCGCCGCGCGCAGCCGCGGCGGATGGCGCAGCCCAGCGTCCAGCAGCCGCTGCAGGGTCGTCGGGACGACGGAGACGAGCGTCGCGCGCGTGGCGAGCTCGTCCGCGGCGGCCTCGGCGTCGAAGCGCTCGTGCAGCACGACGGTCGTCGCGTAGATCGCGCTGCGCACGAGGATCGACAGTCCGCCGACGTGCGCCAGCGGCAGCGTGCACAGCCAGCGGTCGGCGCGGTCGACGCCGAGCGCGGCGGCCGACCCGAGCGCGCTCCACAGCCAGTTGCCGTACGTCAGCTCGACGGCGCGCGGGCCCGCGGTCGTGCCCGACGTGTAGACGACGATCGCCGCGGCGTCGAGGTCGTGGGTGAGCTGGAGCGGGGCGCCCTCGTCGGCGAGCCCGTCCAGCGGCTCGGCGACGACCGCCGCGCAGTCGTCGGTGCGCAGCCGCCGTTCTGCCGCGCTGAGGCGCAGGTCGACCGGGACCGCGACCGCGCCAAGTCGCAGGCAGCCGTGCAGCGTCTCGGCGAACGCCTGGCGCGCCGGCAGCGCGATCCCGACGCGATCGCCGGGGCCGACCCCGAGCGCCCGCAGGCGCCGCGCGGCGAGCGTCGCGGCGGCGTCGAGCTCGGCGTAGGTCAGCGCGCCGTCGTCGGCGCGCAGGGCGAGATGGTCGGGTCGCGCGCGGGACGCGCGGTGAAGCCAGGACTCGACGAGCACAAGGTGAAAGTAGCCTGCACGCCATGCACGTCGACTGGACCCCGGCAGGCGAGTACGCCGACATCCGCTACGAGCTCAGCGGCGACGGCATCGCGAAGATCACGATCGACCGCCCCGAGGTGCGCAACGCGTTCCGCCCGCAGACGATCGTCGAGATCTCCGACGCGCTGACGAAGGCGCGCGAGGACACCTCGGTCGGGGTGATCATCCTGACCGGCGCGGGCGACCTCGCCTTCTGCTCGGGCGGCGACCAGAACGTCCGCGGCGACACCGGCTACCTCAGCGAGCCCGGGACCCCCGGCGCGGTCGGGCGCTTCCACGTCACCGACCTGCACGTCCAGATCCGCCGGCTGCCCAAGCCGGTCGTCGCGATGATCGCCGGCTACGCGATCGGGGGCGGCCACGTCCTGCACCTCGTCTGCGACCTCTCGATCGCCGCCGACAACGCGCGCTTCGGCCAGGTCGGCCCGCGCGTCGGGTCCTTCGACGGCGGCTTCGGCGCCGGCCTGCTCGCGAGCCTCGTCGGGCCCAAGAAGGCGAAGGAGATGTGGTTTCTGTGCCGCCAGTACGACGCCGCGCAGGCGCTCGAGATGGGGCTCGTGAACACCGTCGTCCCGCTTGCGTCGCTGGAGCGCGAGACCGTCGGCTGGTGTCGCGAGATGCTCGCGATGTCGCCGTTCGCGCTGCGGCTCGTGAAGGCGAGCTTCAACGCGACCGAGGACGGCTTCAGCGGCATCCAGCAGCTCGCCCACGACGCCAACCTCCTCTTCTACGAGAACAGCGAGGCGCAGGAGGGCCGCGACGCCTACCGCGAGAAGCGCGCGCCCGACTTCTCGCGCTTCCCGAAGAGGCCGTAGCCGATGCGGATCTGGGTCATGGCAGCGCGGCTGCGGACGCTGCCGGCCGCGATCGCGCCGGTGCTCGTCGGCACGTCGATCGCGATCGAGCGCGGCATCTTCCGGCCGGGCGCGTTCGTCGCGGCGCTGCTGGGCGCGCTGTTCATCCAGATCGGGACGAACCTCGCCAACGACTACTCCGACGCCAAGCGCGGCGCCGACGCCGAGGACCGCGTCGGGCCGGTGCGCGTCACCGCGGGCGGGCTCGTGCCGCCGCGCCAGGTCCTCATCGCGACGTACGTCACCTTCGGGCTGGCCGTCGCCTGCGGCCTGTACCTCGTCGCCGTCTCGGGCGTCGAGCTGCTGTTCGTCGGCATCGCCTCGATCGCCGCCGGCGTCCTCTACACGGGCGGGCCCAGGCCCTACGGCTACGAGGGCCTCGGCGAGCTGTTCGTCTTCCTCTTCTTCGGGATCGTGGCGGTCACCGGCTCGGCGTTCGCCCAGCTCGAGGAGTGGCCCTGGGAGGCGTTCGTCCTGGCCGTGCCGATCGGCCTGCTGGCCGCGGCGATCCTCGTCGTCAACAACGTCCGCGACATGGACGGCGACCGCCGCGCCGGCAAGCGCACGCTCGCGGTCCGGCTGGGGCGCGAGCGCGGGCGCACGATCTACGCGCTGATGGTCTACGGCGCCTACCTCGTCACGCCGCTGCCGTGGCTCGCCGGCTCGCTGTCGCCGTGGCTGCTGGCGCCGTGGCTGACCGCGCCGCTGGCCGTGCAACTCGTGCGCACCGTCCGCACGCACGCCGACGGGCCGACGCTCAACCAGGCGCTCGCGCAGACCGGGATGCTCCAGCTCGCCTTCGGCGTGCTGCTGAGCGCCGGCGTGCTGGCGAGCTGAGCGGGCGAGTCGCGCGTGCGCGTGACGATCGAGCAGCGCACGCTGCGCTTCGCCACGCCGCTTGAGACCTCTTACGGCGCGGTCGCCGAGCGCGAGCTGTTCGAGCTGACGATCGAGGGCGCCGACGGCGTCGTCGGGCGCGGCGAGGCGGCGCCGCTTGAGCCCTACGACGGCGTGTCGCCCGCGCGCGTCCGGGCCGCGCTCGAGGCCTACCGGGCGGTGCTCGAGGACGGCGCGGTCCCCCACGGCGGCACGCTGCTCGACGCCTGCCGCGAGGCCGACGAGCTGCCCCAGGCGCTGGCGGCCGTCGACCTCGCGCTCTGGGACCGCGCCGGCCGGCGCGAGGGGCGCCCCGTCGCCGAGCTGCTCGCCGGCGACCCGCTGGCCGCGATCGCGGTCAACGCGACGATCGGCGCCTGCGACCGCGCGGGCGCCGCCGACCAGGCCGCCGCCGCCCGCGCGGCCGGCTTTCGCTGCGTCAAGCTCAAGGTCGGCAGCGGCGACGACGCGGGCCGGGTCGCCGCCGTCCGCGCCGCGCTCGGCCCGGAGGCGCAGCTGCGCCTGGACGCCAACGGCGCCTGGACCCCCGACGAGGCGGTGCGGATGATCGGCGCGCTGGCGCCGGCGGGCCTGGAGCTCGTGGAGGAGCCGGTGCACGGGCTCGACGCGCTGCGCGCCGTGCGCGAGCGCGTCGCGGTGCGGATCGCGATGGACGAGACCGCCGCCGTGGCGGGCGCGCTGGCGTCGGGCGCCGCCGACGCCGTCTGCCTGAAGCTCTCGCGCTGCGGCGGGATCTCGGGGCTGCTGGCGTGCGCGACGCTCGTGCGCGCGTCGGGCGCCGACCCCTACGTGGCGTCGACGCTCGACGGCCCGCTCGGCATCGCCGCCGCGCTGCACGCCGCCGCCGCGCTGCGCCTGGGCCCGGCCTGCGGGCTGGCGACGCTCGGCCTCTTCGACGAGGACGAGGACGAGCCCGAGCTGCTGCGCGCCCGCGACGGCGCGATCGCGGTGCCGCGCGGGCCGGGGCTGCTGTGACGAGCCTGGCGCTGCGGATCGCCGGCTCGGCGCTGCTGCGCCGCGCGCCGCTGCTGCGCTATGGCGGCCACCCGCGCAACGTCGCCGACCTGCACCGGCCCGCCGGCGCCGGGCCGCACCCCGTCGCCGTCGTGCTGCACGGCGGCTACTGGCAGCCGCCGTGGACGAAGCTCATCATGCGCCCGCTGTGCCTGGACCTCGTGCGCCGCGGCTGGGTGGCGTGCAACGTCGAGTACCGGCGCCTGGGCCGCGACGGCGGCGGCTGGCCGCAGACCTTCGACGACGTCGCCGCCGCGATCGACCACCTCGCCGAGCTCGCCGACGCGGCGCTGGACCTCGACGACGTGACGCTCGTCGGGCACTCCGCCGGCGGCCAGCTCGCGCTGTGGGCGGCCGGGCGGCCCGAGCTGCCGGCGGGCGCCCCGGGCGCGTCCCCGCGCGTGCGCGCGCGGCGGGTGCTCGCGCTCGCCCCGATCTGCGACATCGTCGCCGCCGGCCGGCCCGCGCGCGAGCTGCTGGGCGGGGGCATCGAGGACGTACCCGAGCACTACGCCCAGGCCGACCCGATGCACCGGCTCCCGCTCGCCGTCCCGGTCGGACTTGTGCACGCGCGCGGCGACGCGACGATCGACGTGCAGCGCTCGCGCGACTACGCCGCCGCGGCGCGGGCGGCGGGCGCCGCGGTGACGCTCGTCGAGACGCCCGGCGGCCACCGCGACCCGATCGATCCGGCGAGCGAGGCCTGGCAGGCGGCCGCGAGCTGGATGGAGCTCAACCGCTGATCCGCGCCCGCAGCGCGAGGACGCGCCGCGCCGAGGCGCGCAGCGCGCCCGCGTCGAGCTTGCGCGCGCGGGCCGCGTCGAGCAGCGCCGCCGCCGCCTGCGTCCCCGCCCGGTAGCTCGTCACGAACAGCGGCAGGTCGACGCCCGCCCGGTAGGCCAGCAGCGCGCGGCGCCCGATCGAGCCGAAGCTCGCGACGGCCGGCGTCGCGAGGTCGTCGCTGACGGTGATGCCCTTGAAGCCCAGCCGCCCGCGCAGCTCGCCGCGGATCCATTTCGACGAGAACGCTGCGGGGCGCTCGTCGAGCGCGGGATAGACGGCGGTCGACAGCATGACCGCGGCGACGCCGGCGTCGATCAGGCTCGCGAACGGCCGTGCGTCGACGGCGCGCAGCGTCGCCAGCGGCGCCGTGATGCGGGCCGGCGCGTCGTCGGTGTTGACGGTCGCGGCGCCGAAGCCGGGGTAGTGCTTGGCCGCCGCGAGCACGCCGCCCTGGCGCAGGCCGCCCGCGAACGCCGTCGCAAGCTGCGCCACCGTCGCGGCGTCGCGGCCGTAGGTGCGCCGCTCGCGCTCGAGCGCCGCGCCGGGGCGCGCGACGTCGGCGACCGGCGCGAGGTCGAGGTTCACCCCCGCGCCGCGCAGCGTCCGGGCGCCGGCGCGGCCGCTCTCGCGCGCGGAGGCTTCGGTGCGCACGTCGGCGGCGGCGCGCACGGGCGAGCCGGGGATGCGGCGCACCGGTCCGCCCTCCTGGTCGGCCATGACGAGCAGCGGGGCGCGCAGCCCGGCGGGCCGGCGGATCGCCTGCAGGCTGCGCATCACCGCGCGCACCTGCCCCGCCGAGCGGACGTTGCGGGCGAAGAGGATCACGCCGGCGGCCTCGCCGCGGGCGATGCGGCGGCGCAGGTCGCGCGGCGGCGTGAGGCCGTCGTAGGCGAAGACCACGTGCTGGCCGACGGCCTGCCCCAGCGTCAGCGCGGGCGCCTGCTGGGCGGGCCGCGCCCGCTGCGGGTCGTCGCCGCCGGGGAGGGTCACCGCGGCGGCCGCAGCCATCGCGGCTACAAGAAGCGCGCCGAGCACGACCGGTGTCCTACCGGAAGCCATCGTCGCGCGCGTCGCGCCCCGCGCCCTCGATCGCCGCCGCGACCGCCGCGGGCGCCTCGAGCAGGAGCGCATGGCCGGCGCCTGGCACGATCGTCAGCTCGCCGTCCGGCAGCCCGCCGGCCAGCCGGCGCCCGAGCGCGACGTACTTCTCGTCGAGCGCGCCCGCGAGGACGGCGACCGGCATCGTCAGCTCGGCCAGCCGCTCCCAGAGCGGCGCCATCGCGCCGGTCCCGACGCCGCGCAGCGAGGCCGCGAGGTGTGCGGGGTCGTTGTTGAGCCGGTCGGCCCGCGCGGCCGCGGCGACCTCGGGCGACTGGGTCGCAAACAGCGGCTGCGCGCCCCAGCGGTCGGCGACCTCGGTCATGAGCCGGCCGTCCTCGTCGATCCAGGCCGCGAGCCGCTCGTCGGCGGCCCGCCGAGCCGCCCGCTCGGCGGGATTCTCGATGCCCGCCGTCGCCGAGACGAGCACGAGCCGCGACACGCGCTCGGGGTGCGCGAGCGCGACGTGCAGCGCCAGCCGCCCGCCCATCGAGTAGCCGGCGAGCGCGAAGCGCGAGCCCCCCACCCGCGCGACGTCGGCGACGCAGGAGCCGACGTCGATCGGGCGCCGGCTGGCGGCCGCGCCGTGGCCGCGGAGGTCGGGTGCCAGCGGGCGGTAGCGTTCGCCCGCGAGGTGGCGCGCCACCTCGTCCCAGCCGCGCCCGGTCTGCGTGAAGCCGTGCAGCAGAAGGAGCGGCTCGGGCACGCCTCCATCATGCCCGCCGCCCCCGACACCCACCTCCTGCTGCGCGCGTTCGCCGACGAGCTGGTCCGCTGCGGCGTGCGCGAGGCCTGCACCTCCCCGGGCTCGCGCTCGTCGCCGCTCGTGCTCGCGCTCGCCCGCGAGTCGCGGCTGCGCTGCTATTCGCACATCGACGAGCGCTGCGCCGGCTTCTTCGCGCTGGGGGCCGCGAAGGCCGCCGGCCGGCCGGTCGCGATCACCTGCACGTCGGGGACCGCGGCCGCCAACCTCGCACCCGCGGTGATCGAGGCCTACCAGGCGCGCGTGCCGCTCGTCGTGCTGACCGCCGACCGCCCGGCCGAGCTGCGCGAGATCGGCGCCGGCCAGACGATCGACCAGATCGAGCTCTACGGCAGCGCCGCCAAGTGGTTCTTCGAGGTCGGCACGCACGAGGCGACGCGCGACCGGTTGCGGTGGATGCGGATGCTCGCCTGCCGCGCGGTCTGGACGGCGCTGGAGGGCCGCCCCGGGCCGGTGCACCTGAACTTCGCGCTGCGCGAGCCGCTGATCGCGCCGGCCGAGCTGGGTCCGGATCCGACCGGTACCCGCCAACCCCATGACGGCGGGCGCCCGTGGGTGCTGCGCAGCACGCCCGGCGAGGACACCGTTGCCGCGGGCCGCGCGCTGGCGGTCGTCGCGCGCGACGCCCATCGCCCCGTCGTCGTCGCCGGCCGCGCGGAGCCCGGCCTGGATGCGCTCGCCCCCGCCTGCGAGCGGCTCGGCTGGCCGCTGCTCGCCGACCCGCTCAGCGGCGCGCGGCGCGGCGGCGCCGCGATCGCGCACTACGACGCGATCCTGCGCCACGCCGGCTTCACCACCGCGCGGCGCCCGGACCTCGTCGTGCGCTGCGGCGACCTGCCGACGTCAAAGCCCCTGCGCGCCTGGCTGGACGGGCTCGGCGAGGACGTCACGCAGCTCGGCTTCGACCCGCACGCCGCCTGGCAGGACCCGGGCGCCAGCCTGCAGGTCGTGCTCGCCGCCGCCGCGGCGCCGACGCTGGTCGCCGCCGCCGAGCACGCCCCCAGCGCCGACCCCGATTGGCTGCGGGCCTGGCGCGACGCCGACGCGACCGCCGCCGCCGCGATCGACGCGACGCTCGCCGGCGATCTGAGCGAGCCGCGCCTGGCGCGCGAGCTGTGCGCCCTGCTGCCCGCCGACGCGACGCTGTTCGTCGCCTCCTCGATGCCGGTCCGCGACGTCGAGAGCTTCGCGGCGGTCCGCGACGACGCCCCGCGCGTGCTGTGCAACCGCGGCGCCAACGGGATCGACGGGACGGTGTCCAGCGCCTTCGGCGCGGCCGCCGTCTCCCCGGGCCCCGTCGTGCTGCTGATCGGCGACGTCGCCCTGGCCCACGACATCGGCGGGCTGCTCGCCGCCCGCCGGCTGGACCTGCCGCTGACGATCATGCTCGTCCACAACGACGGCGGCGGGATCTTCGAGTTCCTCCCGCTCGCGGGCGCGCGCGACGTCTTCGAGGAGCACGTCGCGACGCCGCACGGCCTGGCGTTCGAGCACGCCGCCGCGCTCTACGGCTGCGACTTCGCGCGCGCGCACGACGTCGCCGAGCTGCGCGTGCAGCTCGATGCCGCGCTGGCCGCGCCCGGGACCTCGATCGTCGAGGTCCGCACCGATCGCGCCGCAAACCTCGCGCTGCACCGCGAGCTGGCGGCCGCCGTCGCCGCACGCCTGGGATGACCGAGCGCCACCGGCTCGCGTTCACCGACTGGCTCGCCTGCGCGGCCCGCGGCGCCCGCGAGCCGGCGGCGCTCGCCGCGCGCGCCGCCGGCGACGGGCTGCTCGAGCGCGTCGCCGCGGCGGGCGCCGCCGGCCACGTCCTGGACTTCGACGACACCTACGCGCCGGGGCTCGCCCACCTCAGCGCGGCGACGGCGCCGGCGGCGCTGGTGCTCGCCGCCGAGCTCGGCGCCGACGTCGGGGCGGCGCTGGACGCCCACGCCGCCGGCTTCGAGGCGATGGGCGTCCTCGCGCGTGCCTGCCACCCGGCGCTCTACGACGGCGGCTGGCACCCGACCGCGGTCTGCGGCAGCGCCGGCGCCGCGGTCGCCGCCGCGCGGCTGTACGGGCTGGACCGCGAGCGCCAGCGGCGCGCGATCGCGCTGGCGCTGCTGCGCGCCGGCGGGCTGCGCGCGGCGTTCGGCACCGACGGCAAGGCGCTGCAGGTCGGCCTCGCGGCCGCCGCCGGCGTCCAGGCGGCTCGCCTGGCGGGCGCGGGTGCCGCGGTCGATCCCGGCGCGATCGCGGGCGCGGGCGCGGGCTTCGCCCAGGCCTTCGGGGTCGCGACCGGTGCGGCGACGCTCGACGCGATGCTGGCCGCCGCCGACGACGCCGCCACCGTCGACGGCGCGGCCGCCGAGAACTGGATCAAGGCCTATCCCTGCTGCCTGCAGACGCACGCCCCGATCGACGCGGCGCTCGCGCTCGGGGCGCCGCCCGCGCCCGGGACGGCGCTGACGGTCGCCGTCCACCCCGTCTCGCGCCAGGCGGCGGCGCTCGACGAGGTCGCCGACGGGCTGCAGGCGAAGTTCTCGATCCCCTACGTCACCGCGTACGCGCTGCTGCGCGGCGCGCCGGGGCTGGACGCGTTCGCGCAGGTCGACGACGAGGTCGCGGCGCTCGCGGCTCAAGTCCGCGTTCGCACCGATGCCGCGCTCGGCGAGTCGGAGGCGGTGCTCGAGCTCGACGGCCGCGAGCTGGCGCGGGTCAGCGCGCCGCGCGGCTCGCCCGGAAATCCGCTGGACGCCGGGGCGCTCGCCGCGAAGGTGCGCGCGCTCGCAGGCGACGCGCTCGACGGCGCCCTGGACGACCCCCGCCGTCCGGCGGGGGCACTGCGCGGCGCGGCGGGCCTGTAGCCCGCACGCGCCGGGGGCGGCTAGGCCAAGCCCTGTCGCTTCATGGCCGCCGACGTCTGGCCCGAGGACAGCAGGCCGATCGTGAGCAGCAGCACGCCGTTGACGATGTGGTTGAAGTTCTCGAGGTCGCCGGCGCCGGTCATCGAGATGATCGTCAGGTTGTCCGACGAGTAGACGCCGATGACGAACGCGACGATGTAGAAGAGGCCGACGCCCATCGTCGCGCCCTCGCCCACGGCCTTGTTCTTGTTCATCGCCATGATGATCAGGAACGCCCCGATCGCGAGATGAACGAGGTTATGGAACGGGTTGACCGAGAACCCCAGCAGCTCGTCCGGCGTGTTCTGGACGAAGTTGTTGAACCCCGTCACGAAGAACCCGACGACCCCGATCAGGACGTAGAACGCGCCGATGATCGGTACGACCGACTGCACAAGGCTCTTGTTTCCTGACGACATGTACTAGCCCCTCCCACTCGTGGCTTAGACCCAGCGCGTAACGCGCGCAGTGCTCCCGCCGACACATCGATCTCCCCCGAGACCGATCCACTGGTCCTAAGCATAGGTGAGCCGCAGGCGGCATGCCACCCGCTCGGTGCGGGCTTCGCGCCAACCCTCGTTCAGCCGGCGAGCACCGGCAGCAGCGCGCCGAGCTTGATGTCCGTCTCGGCCAGCTCGGCGGCGGGATCGGAGTCGCGCACGACGCCGACGCCGGCATAACACCGGGCAACCGTGCCGCTGAGCAGCGCGCAGCGCAGCGCGACGCAGAACTCGCCGTCCTCGTTGGTGTCCGTCCAGCCGACGGGGCCCGCGTACCAGCCGCGGTCCAGGCCCTCCAGCGCGGGGATCAGCGGCTCGGCGACGGCGAACGGCTCGCCGCCGACGGCGGGCGTCGGATGCAGCAGCCCGGCCAGCCGGACGGCGCCGACGGGCTTGCGCAGCTGGGCGCGGATCGGGCTCGCGAGGTGCTGGATGTTCGCCATCCGGACGATCACCGGCTCCTCGGCGGTGGCGACCCAGACGCTGTGCGGGCGCAGCGCCCGCTCGATTCGCCGCACGACGATCGCCTGCTCGGCGCGGTCCTTGTCGGAGCGCAGCAGCTGCTCGCCGAGATGGTCGTCGACCGACGGGTCGGCGCTGCGGCGCGTCGAGCCCGCCAGCGCGAGCGTGCTGGCGCGCATCCCCTCGCGGCGGATCAGCAGCTCCGGGCTGGCGGCGACGAAGGCCTGCTCGCCGCGGCCCGCGCAGAAGCAGAAGCAGGACGGAAAGCCCTCGCGCAGGACGCCGAACACGGCCGCCGCGTCGTGCGGCGCGGGCGCGTGGACCTGCACCTCGCGCGCGAGGACGATCTTCTCCAGCGCGCCCGCGCGGATCCGCTCGACGGCGCGGGCGACCGCGGCCTCGTAGTGCTCGGGCGGCGTGCTCGCCGCCACCGTGTAGCGCCCGACCGGGTCGGGGTCCAGCAGCGGCAGCGGCGCGCGGCGCAGCTCGCCCAGGCGCCGCTCGACGCGGGCCAGCAGCCCGTCGGCGGTGTCGTCGGGCGCGGCCAGCGCCGCGAGCGTGAGCGTCACCTCGTCGCCGCAGCGCGCGAGCGAGACCTCGGGCACGTGCAGCGCAGCGGCCGCGAAGGCCGACCAGTGCGGGCTCGCGCCGCCGTCGGGCGCGAACGCGAAGCCGCCGCTGGCGATCAGCCCGCCGCCGCGACCGTCGGCGGAGTCGCAGATCGCGCCGGCCGCCAGCGCGCGCCAGCGCGCCGCGACGTCCTCGAAGCGCCGCGGGCCGCGCTCCTCGAGCGCGACGATGCAGCCCAGTGCGGCGACCGCCGCGCGGTCGCGGTCGGGCTGCTCGATGCAGAACCACGGCTCGCCCTCCCGCCGCGAGGCGAACGCCACCGCCGCCGGGTCGACGTCACGGGCGACCGTCACCGTGATCGCCGCCAGCACGCCCGGGCCCGGCCGCCGCCGCGAACGGCGCAGCGCCTGCTCGAAGCGCTTGCGCAGGCGCCGGCGCTCGGCGTCCGTCAGCGCGAAGGCCGCGACCGAACCGGTGCCGGCGCGGGCGTCGGCGTGCGGCGCCGCGGGTCCCCGCCCGGCCTCACCGGGCGGCGGAGCCGGGGCGCCGCCCCCGATCACGTCTCGCCGCGGCCGCGACTGATGGCGATCTCGCCCGTGCGCATCATCTCGATGAGGCCGAAGGGCCGCACCATGCGCTCGAAGGCCTCGATCTTGTCCGTCGTCCCGGTGATCTCGATGATGACCGAGCGGCGCGTCACGTCGACGACCTTGCCCCGGAAGATCTCCGAGATCTGCATGACCTCCGCGCGCTGCGGCCCCTCGACGGCGACCTTGAAGAGCGCGAGCTCGCGGGCGACGGTCTCCGCCGGGTCGAGATCGCGGATCTTCAGGACGTTGATGAGCTTGTGCAGCTGCTTGGTGACCTGGTCGACGGAGTGCATCGCGCCGTCGAACGTCAGCGTGACGCGCGAGAACTGCTCGTCCTCGGTCGGCCCGACCGTCAGCGTGTCGATGTTGAAGCCGCGCCGCGCGAACAGCCCGGCGATCCTGGTCAGGACACCCGCCTTGTTCTCGACGAGGATCGACAGGATGTGCTTGCGGCCGCTGTGCAGGTTGCCGGCGGCCTCGAGGTCGTCGAGGCTCAGCAGCTCCTTCGTTCCCGGTTCGCCCATGACGGTCATCCCACCATCTCGCGGGCGGCCTGGCCGGGCGCGATCATCGGATAGGTGTTCTCCTCGCGCGTGACGCGCACGTCGCAGACGACCGGCCCCGGGGTCGCGAGCGCCCGCTTCATGTCGTCGACGAGCGTCGCCTTGTCGGTGAAGCGCATCCCGGTCGCGCCGTAGGCCTCCGCGAGCTTCACGAAGTCCGGGAAGGAGCCCATGTCGACGTGCGAGTAGCGCTTGTCCCAGAACAGCTCCTGCCACTGGCGGACCATGCCCAGGTAGCCGTTGTTCATGATGAACACCTTCACCGGGATCTTGTCCTCGGCGCAGGTCGCGAGCTCCTGGATGTTCATCTGGATCGAGCCGTCGCCGGCGACGCAGACGACCGTCTGGTCGGGGCAGCCGACGGCCGCTCCCATCGCGGCGGGCAGGCCGAAGCCCATCGTCCCCAGGCCGCCGGAGTTGATCCACCGGCGCGGCTGCGGGAAGTGGTAGTACTGCGCCGCCCACATCTGGTGCTGGCCGACGTCGGAGGTGACGATCGCGTTGCCGCCGGTCGCCTCGTAGAGCGCCTGCATCATGAACTGCGGCTTGATCTCGGAGTCCGTCGAGTCCTCGTAGCGCAGCGGGTGCTTGTGCTGCCAGGCGGCGATCTTCGTCCACCAGTCGTCGAGGCGGTCGGAGGAGACGCCCTCAAGCGCGCGGTACTCCTTGAGGAGCTTCGTCAGGACGTTCTTGGCATCGCCGACGATCGGGATGTGCGCCGGGATGACCTTCGAGATCTCGGCCGGGTCGACGTCGATGTGGATGAACTTCGCGTGCGGCGCGAACTCCGACAGCTTGCCGGTGATGCGGTCGTCGAAGCGGGCGCCGACGCAGCAGATCAGGTCCGCCTCGTCCATCGCGTAGTTCGCCGTCCGCGTGCCGTGCATCCCGAGCATCCCCAGCCACTGCGGATGCGGCGCCGGGAAGGCCCCGAGCCCCATCAGCGTGCAGGTGACCGGGAAGCGGTCGGAGGTCGCGAACTCGACGAGCTCCTTGGACGCGTTGGCGTTGACGACGCCCCCGCCCGCGTAGATGACGGGCCGGCGCGCCGAGGCCATCGCCTTGGCGGCCTGGCGGATCTGCTTCGTGTTGCCCTCGATCGTCGGCTGGTAGCCGGGCAGGTGCAGGTCGGTCACCGGCTCGTAGGCGATCTCGGCGCGGCTGAGGTCGACGGGGATGTCGACGACGACCGGCCCCGGGCGCCCGCTGCGCGCGATGTGGAAGGCCTCGTGGATCGCCCGCGGGATCTCCAGCGGCGAGCGGATCTGGAAGCTGTGCTTGACGACCGGCATCGTGATCCCGAGCGTGTCGGTCTCCTGGAAGCCGTCGGTCCCGATGAGGTCGGTGCGCACCTGGCCGGTGATGAACACCGTCGGCACCGAGTCCATCATCGCGTCGACGATCGGCGTCACGACGTTCGTCGCGCCCGGGCCCGAGGTCGCGAACGCGACGCCGACCTTGCCGGTCGCCTTCGCGTAGCCCTCGGCGGCGTGGCCGCCGCCGGCCTCGTGGCGCACGAGCACGTGGCGGATCCCGCCGTCGACGAACGCGTCGTAGGTGGGGAGGTTCGCTCCGCCGGGGAGGCCGAATACGACCTCGACACCCTCCGCCTTCAGGCACTCCATGATGGCATCGACCGCACGCATGTCACGACCTCCTCTCGGCATATGAACATGCCGGCCCCCGTGGCCGGCGAGCCGCCCAGTCTAGCGGGCGGAAACGGCCGCGGACTCGGGTGCGAGCGCGGAATCGGGGAACTCCAGCTCGGTCCCGCAGCGGACGCACAACGCGTCGTAGAGCTTGCACACGCGGCCGCAGTTCGGGCACTGGCGGCGCAGCTCGTCGCGCTCGGAGCGGTAGACGACGGCGGTCAGCAGCCCGATCACCGGCACGACGAGCGCGACGAAGAACCAGATCCAGAACGAGCTGCCCTTCAGCTTGCCGACGATCCCGCCCGCGAGCCCGAAGCTCAGCGCGATGGCGACGTAGGCGCCTCCGGCCATTGCTGAAGCCGCGTCAGAGGACGCGGATCGCCCAGATCACGGCGACGATCGCCAGCACGACCGCGAGCACCGTGGCGACCGCGGTGACGACGCCGATGACGACCTTGAAGATGATCCAGGCCGCGACCAGCAAAACGAGGAACGCGATGGCCCGCTTGCCGAGGGAGGAAGAGCGTGAAGGAGAGGAGGTGGACATCCTTCAAGCGTACTCCCCGGCAAGGGGCGCAGCGCGGGTCGAGGGGAGTCAGTCGTAGCTTCTGCGCAGGTGCGCGAAGCGGTCCAGCGTCGGGTCCGAACGGGAGTGCATCGGCATGCGGGCCAGCCGGTAGTGGCGGACTCGCGGTGCATCGGCCGGCGCTGATGGCGGTCCTGCAACCGGGATGAGGACACGGCGGGTGAGATCGGAGCTTGCGGGCATGCGGTGCATGTTGCTGCAACACCTCGCAACCTTCTTCGGACCATGGTCGGAGATTCAGGAGGGGGCGATGGCCCGCGTGTCCAGCGGCGCCGCGGCCAGCGCGAGGGCCTCGCGCATCGGCCTGGCGAGGCGCCGGCGCAGCCGCCAGCGGGCGCCCGCGAAGGAGAGGTTGGCGACGGTCGCGAAGCCCTGCTCGTCGGCGCGCAGCGCGAGCAGCAGGTGCGCGATGGCGTCGCCCGAGGGCAGCACGCCGGCGTTCGTCGCCTCGGCGACGGCGCGCGGGTCGGCCTTGACGCAGTAGCAGTAGGCGGTGCGCCGGCGCCCGTGCAGCAGGACCGCGCCGGCCTCGCCGACGAGCCAGGTCCCGAGCCGGCCGCGCTCGAGCACGAGCCCGGTGCGGGCGTGCAGCGCGCGCTCGTCGTGGCCGATCAGGTCGCCGAGCAGGCCGACCGAGCGGCGCTCGGGCTCGTCGGCGGCGCGCCGGCGCGGGCGCAGCACGTTGGCGCCGCGCTGCGCGTAGAGCTCGGGGATGATCCAGGCGTGCGCGGCGCAGACGAGCGCCACCGGCAGCGCGAGCGGGTTCAGCCACATCAGCAGCACCGCCGCGCCGGTGAACGGCACGACGTGGCCGACCGTCGTCAGCGTCCAGAGGGCGCCGAGCCGGCGCAGGCGCGCGTCGTCGACGCGCGGGCGCCAGTGCACCGCCGCGGTCTCGGGCAGGACATCGACCGGGTGGGCGTCGACGGCCACGACGGGTCCGCCGGGAGGGTGCGTCAGCCGCCGCTGATCGGCAGGCGCAGGATCACGAGCGGCGCGTCGACGGGCAGCTCGCGCACCTGCTCGGCGTGCCCGGGCCCGGTGCTGATCATCGCGAGGTAGCCGCGGTCGAGCTCGGCGCGGAAGGCCTCGACGGCGGCCTCGACGGCGGCGGGGTCGTCAGGTGTCCACTCGGCGAGCGTCGAGTGACCGGTCTGGTCCATGCGGATGAGCTTGCACATCGCGGGTCTCCTTCGCGGCGCGGATCTTCAGTGGATCGTACCGCCGAGGTCGAGGGTCTCCCCGCGCTCCAGCAGCCGCAGGCGGTCGGCGACGCCGTTGCCGTGAAACGCGGCGCGCAGCTCGCGCCCGCCCTGGGTGAAGTGCGCCCAGCCCTCGAAGTGCAGCGGGACCGCCACGGGCGCCTGCAGGATCAGCGCGGCCTCGGCGGCGCGGTCGGCCGACAGCGTCAGGTAGGCGCCGTCGAAGCGCTTGGCGAGCTGGACCGCGCCGGCGAACAGGATCGCGACGTCGACCGGCCCGACGCGCGCCGCGATCTCGCGCACGACGTCCAGCGACGCGTTGTCGCCGGAGACGTAGATCGCCGGCAGCTCGTCGCCGGAGAGCAGGAAGCCGATGACGGGCCCGGTGACGCCCTCGCTGCCGACGGGGCCGTGCAGCGCCGGCAGCGCGGTCACCGTCACGGCGCCGACGGTCGCCGTGTCCCAGGGATCGAGCCCTGTCGCGCCGTCGCCGAGGCGCTCGGCGCCGGCCTTCGTCGTGAAGACGTGCTCGATGTCCGCGAGCAGCTCGCGCCCGGCGGGATCGAGGTTGTCGGCGTGGTGGTCGTGGGAGACGAGCGCGACGTCGACCGTGCCGAGGTCGGCGGCGGCGACCGCGGGGCCGCTGGTCTTCGTCAGGCCGCCGGCGTACTCACCTGGCTCGGAGAGCGTCGGGTCGGTCAGCCAGCGCAGGCCGCCGTACTCCAGCAGCGCGGTCGGACCGCCGACGAGCCGGACGCTGACCGCCATCGACGCGCCTACCAGCCCGCCTCGAGCTTGTCGATCTCGCGCAGCAGGTAGGGCCCGAGCGTGCGCAGGTAGGTCACGGTGAGATGGCCGAAGATGTCGAGGTTGACGCGCGAGCCGCCGATGGCGGGGAAGCAGAAGCGCGTGTCGCAGAAGTAGCGGGTCATGTCGATCGACTGGTAGCGCTTGGCGTTCAGCTGCTTGACCGTCACCACCCCGACGTCCTCGCGGATCGCGCTCGAACGGGCGAGCGGGCAGGTGCTGCCGGGCGGCTGGCCGGCGGGGACCGCCTTCGTCAGGCAGGCGAACGTGGCCTCCGAGGAGGCGGGCGTGTCGCGCAGGACGATGACGTGCTTGACGGTCTTCGGCAGCCCCTGGAACGCGCGCCGGAAGCCGTCGATCTTGACGTCGCGCGGCGTCTGGCCCGCAGGCGCGACGACCGGGGTGTCGGCGTTGGACGTCACGAACACCGTGTCGACCTTCGGGTGCGTGTTGACCCACGACAGCATGTCGTTGTAGATCTGCGTGCAGCCCTCGGTGAACGCGCCCGCGGCCGCCGAGAAGAAGCAGCCGCCCGCCGCGATCGAGTACCCGCGCCACTGCTTGACCTGCGCGACGGCCGCGAGCGCCGCGCGCCAGTGCAGGACGTGGCTGTCGCCGAGCACGGCGAAGCGCCGCTTGGCGTCCTTCTCGCTGACGCCGAAGTCACAGGCGGCGTCGATCTCCTCGCAGCCGGCGGCGCCGAGGTCGAGCCCGTGCGTCTCGGCCTGGTCCAGCGCGGGGGACATCGTGCGGGCGCGGTTGGAGCACGGGCGCTTGGGGTCGCGCGCCGCCGCGCCGAAGCACTTCGGGCCGTTCTCTTGGTAGCCGCCCGCGACCCGCCGCGCGCCCGACCGGCAGGTGAACCGGCCCGTGGAGACGACGGGGTCCCCGAGGTCCGGGCCGGCAGCCTTGCGGCTTGCGCTGCAGGTCCAGCTCGTGAGCACGCGTCGCCCGCAGCGGCTCCCGCCCTCCCCGCGGCAGCGGTGAAAGGACCTCATGACCGCCCGCGCGACCTTGCACGACGTGCCGGTCCGGCGCAGCGTCAGCGCGTAGGCGGGCGTCCCGCCGGGCGGATCCTGGTCGCTCCCGGCCAGCCTGCAGGTGCCCGACGTGGCCGACTGCGCGTTCTGCGCCGGCGCCGCCACGGCGAAGGCGAGGGCCGCCAGCCCGCCGACCAGCGCGAGCGCGACCCAGCGCCGGGCGCGGCTCATACGCCGAGCTTCTCGCGCACGATCCGGGTGACCTCGGCGCCGTCGGCGCGGCCCTTGGTCTCGCGCATGACGTGGCCGATGATCGCCCCGATCGCCTTCATGTTGCCGTCCTTGATCTTCGCGGCGGCGTCCGCGTTGGCGGCGAGCGCGGCCTCGACGATCGGGTCCAGCGCGTCGTCGCCGCCGCCCATCGCCCCCAGGCCCTCGGCCTCGACGATCGCCACCGGTTCGCCGCCCTGCTCGACGAGGCGGTCGAGGACGAGCTTGGCGTTGTTGACGGTCACGGCCTTCTCGGAGACGAGCGCGACGAGCTGCGCCAGCGCGGCGGGCGTCACCTTCGACGCCGCCGGGTCGTCCTCGCCGACGCGCGCGACGAGCTCGTTGCAGATCCAGTTGGCGAGCGGCTGCGCCTCCGGGTGGGTGGTGCCCGACGCCAGCGCGGCCTCGAAGTAGTCGCCGAGCTCCGTGCGCCAGGCGAGCTGGCGGGCGCTCGCGGCGGTCACCCCGAGCGTCTGCAGGCGCTCCTCGCGGGCCGCCGGCAGCTCGGGCATCGCCGCGCGGGCAGCCTCGAGCATCGCCTCGGAGGTCGCGACCGGGACGAGGTCGGGCTCGGGGAAGTAGCGGTAGTCGTGCGCCTCCTCCTTGGAGCGCAGCGACGTGATCCGCTCGGTCGCCGGATCGAAGTGCAGCGTCTCCTGGACGACCTGCTCGCCGGCGCGCAGCAGCGCCTCCTGGCGGGCGATCTCGGCATTGACGCCGCGCTCGAGGTAGCGGAAGGAGTTCATGTTCTTCAGCTCGGTCTTGGTCCCGAGCTGCACCGACCCGACCGGGCGGATCGAGATGTTCGCGTCGCAGCGCAGCGAGCCCTCCTCCATGTTCACGTCGCTGACGCCGAGGCTGCGCAGCGTCGTGCGCAGCAGCGTCAGCCACTCGCGCGCCTGCGCGGCGGAGCGCACGTCGGGCTCGGTGACGATCTCGGCCAGCGGCGTGCCGCCGCGGTTGAAGTCGACGACCGAGGCCTCCGAGCCGTGGATGCGGCCGCTCGCACCGGCGTGGATGAGCTTCGCCGCGTCCTCCTCGAGGTGCACGCGGTGGATGCGCACGTCGCCCAGGCGCCCGCCCTTGCAGAGCGGTTCGTCGTACTGGCTGATCTGGTAGCCCTTGGGCAGGTCGGGATAGAAGTAGTTCTTGCGGTGGAAGATCGACCGCGGCGCGAGGTCGCAGCCGAGCGCGAGGCCGATCATCAGCCCGAAGTGGATCGCCTTCGCGTTGGCGCGCGGCAGCGTGCCGGGCAGGCCGAGGCAGACGGGGCAGGTCCGGGTGTTGGGCGGCTCGCCGAAGGACAGCTCGCAGCCGCAGAACATCTTCGTCCTCGTCGAGAGCTGGACGTGGATCTCCAGGCCGATGACGGGCTCGTATTCGATCATGGAGTGCCCCTCGGGGCATCCGGCCCCGAGGTCTGATTGCGACGCTCGGCATCCTGCCGCTCGAATAGCCGCGCTGCGCTGGAGTCGAAGCCGATCGCGCCCTCGAGCGCGAACGCCGCGTCGAGGATGCGGTTCTCGCTGAACGCCGGGCCGGCGATCTGAAAGCCGGTCGGCAGGCCGTCGCTGAGGCCGTTGGGGATCGAGATCGCGGGGATCCCGGCCAGCGACATCGGCACCGTGCAGAAGTCGTTGAGGTACATCGACAGCGGGTCGGCGGTCTTGGCGCCGAGCTCGAAGGCGACCGACGGCGCGGTCGGCGTGACGACGAAGTCGAACGCGGCGAAGGCGGCGCGGAAGTCCTCGGAGATCTTCGTGCGCACGCGCTGCGCGCGGCCGTAGTAGGCGTCGTAGTAGCCGCTGGAGAGCGAGTAGGTCCCGAGCATGATGCGGCGCTTGACCTCGGCGCCGAAGCCCTGGCTGCGGGTCTTCGTGTACATGCCGACGAGGCCGCCGTTCTCGACGCGCAGCCCGTAGCGCACGCCGTCGAAGCGGGCGAGGTTCGACGACGCTTCGGCCGGGGCGATGACGTAGTAGGCGCTCAGCGCGTGCGGGGCGTGCGGCAGCCGGCAGGTCTCGACGGTCGCGCCCAGCTCCTCGGCGAGCTTCAGCGTCGCGTTGAACGCCGCCATGACGCCGGGCTCGACGCCCGAGCCCTCGCCGATCAGCTCCTCCGGAACGCCGAGGCGGATGCCGTCCAGGCGCTCGGCGGTCGGCGTCGCGACGGCCTCCGGGAAGCCGACCGAGGTCGAGTCGCGATCGTCGCGGCCGACCATGTGACGCAGCAGCAGCGCCGCGTCGGTGACGTCGCGCGTGAGGGGGCCGGCCTGGTCCAGCGAGGAGGCGAAGGCGATCATCCCGTAGCGGCTGACGGTGCCGTAGGTCGGCTTGAGTCCGACGATCCCGCACAGCGCGGCGGGCTGGCGGATCGAGCCGCCGGTGTCGGTCCCCAGCGCCCAGGGCGCCGAGCCGCCGGCGACCGCGGCCGCGCTGCCGCCGCTGGAGCCGCCCGGGACGCGCGTGCGGTCCCAGGGGTTCAGCACCGGCCCGAAGGCGGAGTTCTCGTTCGACGAGCCCATCGCGAACTCGTCCTGGTTGGTCTTGCCGAGCAGCGGCGCGCCGGCCCGCGCGAGCCGCGCGACGACCGAGGCGGTGTACGGCGGCCGGTAGTTCTCGAGGATCTTCGAGCCGGCCTGGCTCGGCACGCCCTCGGTGCAGAAGAGGTCCTTGACGGCGAGCGGCACGCCCGCCAGCGGCGCGCCCTCCTCGGGGCTCTGGGCCGGTGCCTGCTCGGCGACCCACAGGTAGGCGTTGAGGTCCTCGTCGTAGGCCGCCGCGCGGTAGGCCTCGAAGAGCTCGCTCGGGGCCAGCGCCCCGCGCTCGATCTCCGCGACGGCCTGGGCCGCCGTGAGCGCCGTGATGTCGGCGGCGCTCATCCTCCCCCGCCCGCCTGCGGGCTGGGGACGAGGAAGCCGCCGTCGGCGACGGCCGGCGCGGCCGCGAGCGCGACGTCGCGCGGCAGCGACGGCTCGGGCTCGTCCGGGCGCAGCGCGCTCGGGACCTCGACGACATGGGTCGTCGGGGGGACGCCCTCGAGGTCGAGCTCGCCGATCTTCTCGATGTGGCCGAGGATGTTGGAGAGCTCCTGGCTCATGTGCCCCACCTCGTCCTCGCTCAGCTCGAGGCGGGCGAGGCGGGCGACGTGGAGCACCTGTTCGCGGTCGATCACGACCGCGATTCTATGGGCCGGCCCGAGTGGCTAGTCGCTCCACCACCCCTGGATGACCTCGCCGTCGCCGCTGCGGTGCGGGCCGAAGGCGAGCACCTGCATGCCGTCCGGGCCGGCCTCGAAGGCCCGCGTCACGGTCGGCGAGACGCGGATCGCGTCCATCGCGGTGATCTCCTCGATGTCGTCGTCGAGCTTGACGCGGCCGGAGCCGGAGAGCACGACGTAGACCTCCTCGGCCTCGTCGTGGCGGTGGCCGAACATCTGCCGCTTGCCGGGCTTGAGGCTCTGGAGGCTGACGCCGGTCTGCTCGGCCGCCAGGTCCTTGGTGGCGAAGCGCGCCTCGCCCTGGGAGTCGAGGCCGTACTTCGGCGCCATGTCCTCGCTGTCGGCGAGCGCGTGGATCGTGTAGCGGGTCGTCTCTGTCTCGGTCATGGCGAGGACGATAGGCGTGCCGCGCCGCCGTGTCTTGGAAGAATGCGACGCGGTGAGCACGCAGGCCACGGAGACCACGCACGGCATCCTGCGGCCGGGCACGGGCCGCGCCCATTTCGAGCTGACGCGGCGGTCGCCCGCGCCCGAGCTCGCCGGCCACGTCGAGCGCCACTGGGTCGTGCGCTGGGACCTGGGCGACGCCCCGCCGTTCACCCAGCAGATCCTCCCCCACCCGTGCGTGAACCTCGTCGCCGAGCCCGGGCGCATCGCGGTGCACGGGATCGCGCTCGGGATCTCGCCGCACCGCCTGGAGGGCGCGGGCCGCGCCGTCGGCACGAAGTTCCGCCCGGGCGCGATCGCCGGCTTCCTCGACCGGCCGGCGAGCGAGCTCAACGACCGCGCGGTCGCGCTGGGCGACGTCTTCGGCCCGGCGGGTGCGCAGCTCGAGCGCACGCTGGCGGCGGCGGACGACGAGGAGGAGCACCTCGAGGCGGTCGAGGCGTTCCTGCTCGCGCGGCTGCCCGCGCCCGATCCGCGCCACGAGCTCGTCGACGAGGTCGTCCGCGCGATGCTCGTCACCGCGCCCGGCACGACCGTCGCCGAGCTCGCCGAGCGCTTCGCGGTGTCGCAGCGCACGCTGCAGCGGCTGTTCGCGGACTACGTCGGCGTCAGCCCGAAGTGGGTCCTCAAGCGCTACCGCATGCACGAGGCCGCCGAGCGGATCGCCGCCGGTGAGGCCGACGACGGGGCCGCCCTCGCAGCCGACCTCGGCTACTTCGACCAGCCGCACTTCATCCGCGACTTCACGGCGCAGATCGGCGTGTCGCCGAGCGCCTACGAGCGCGCCTGCCGCTAGCCGAGGAACTCGAGCAGCGCCGCGACGAAGTAGTCGGCGTCGCCGACGACGTGACGGGCCTCGGCGAAGCCGGTCAGTGCCACTACGCCGTCGGGCGGCCGGGGCCGCTCTTGCGCCCCGGATCGCGCTCGGGCGGCGGCGGGCGCGGGGCGCCGCGAACGGCGAGCACGCGCTCGGTCTGGCGCAGCGAGAAGGGCGCGTGGGTGCGCTCGTCGCCCAGCGCGCGCCACGCGCCGGCGGCGCAGCCGAGCACGAACACGAGGCCCAGGTAGGCGCCGGGCCCGATCTCGCCGGACGCGTCGGTGCCGGGCTCGTTGACGACGATCCGGTAGAGCAGGTAGAGCATCACGAGCGCCGCGAAGCCGACCGTGATCGAGGCCGCCGAGCCGGCCATCGCCACCGGCCGCGCCGTGAGCGTGAGCACGACGAGCGTCAGCGCCAGCGCGATCACGCCCAGCAGCAGGACGTCGCCGACCGTCAGCGTCTCCCAGGCGGAGTCGCCGCCGAACCACTCGAGGAACATCGCGAGCAGCAGGCCGGCCGCGCTGACCGTCGCCAGCAGCTCGCCGCTGCGCAGGCGCCGCAGGTCCACGTCAGCCGCCCCGCTCGCGCTGCATCCGCGCGGCCTGCAGCGTGTTGCGCAGCAGGAAGGCGATCGTCATCGGGCCGACGCCGCCGGGAACCGGCGTGATCGCGCCCGCGAGCTCCTTGACGGCGTCGAAGTCGACGTCGCCCGCGAGGCCGTCCTCCGTGCGGTTCATGCCGACGTCGATGACCGTCGCGCCCGGCTTGACCCAGTCGGCCTTGATCATCCGCGCGCGGCCGACCGCGGCGATCAGGACGTCGGCACGGCGGCAGACCTCGGCGAGATCGCGCGTTCGCGAGTGGCACGTGGTGACGGTCGCGTTGGCGCCCAGCAGCAGCTGCGCCATCGGCTTGCCGAATAGGTTCGAGCGCCCGACGACGACCGCCTCGGCGCCCTCGAGCTGCGCGCCCGCGGCGTCGAGCAGCGTCATGACGCCCATCGGCGTGCAGGGCCGCAGGCCGGGACGGCCGAGCGCGAGCAGCCCCGCGCTGACGGGCGTGAGGCCGTCGACGTCCTTCAGCGGGTCGACGAGGCCGGTCAGCTCGACGCCGTCGAGGTGGTCGGGGACCGGGAGCTGGACGAGGATGCCGCTGACGTCGGGGTCGGCATTGAGGCGCTCGATGAGCGCGACGACCTCCGCGCGCGAGACGTCGGCGGGCAGCGGGAAGTTGAAGCCCTGCATGCCGACCTCGCGGCAGGCCTTCTGCTTGCCGTTGACGTAGACCGCCGACGCCGGGTCGTCGCCGATCAGCACCGTCGCGAGGCCCGGGACCGCGCCGCCGAACTCCGCGGCGAAGGCCGCGACGTCGCGCGCGACACCGATCCGCACGCGCCCCGCGATCTGCTTGCCGTCGATGATCTGCGCGGTCATGGTCTCCAGCTCGTTCATCGCACCTTCGTGATCGGAGCGTATTCGGCCATGAGCTTGCGCTCGCTGCCGTCGCCCGCGAAGCGCACGACGACGATTCCGCCGGCCTCGACGCCGATCACGACGCCGGCGCCGAAGGCGGCGTGCGAGACGTCGTCGCCGAGGCCGAAGCTCGGGACCGGATGGCGCTCGGCGGCGCGCGTCGAGGACTGCGCCGAGGCCCACGATCCCGGCCGCTGGACCGCCGCGTAGCCGCTGCTCGCGCGGATGCGCGGCTCGTCGGCGCGGTCGGTGAGCTCGGCCGGAACCTCGTCGAGGAAGCGCGAGCGCAGCCCGTACTGGGTGGCGCCGAAGACCGCCCGCCGCCGCGCGCTCGTGAGGTACAGCGACTTCATCGCACGGGTGATGCCCACGTAGGCCAGCCGGCGCTCCTCCTCCAGGCCGCCCTCGTCGAGCGCGCGCGAGTGCGGGAAGACGCCCTCCTCCATCCCGGCGATGAAGACGATCGGGTACTCCAGGCCCTTGGCGTTGTGGATCGTCATGAGCGTCACGAGGCCCTCGTCGTCCTTGCGCGTGTCGGCGTCGGCGACGAGCGCGACGCCCTGCAGGAAGACGTCGAGCGTGTCCTGCTCGGCCTCGGCCGTCGCGTCGAACTCGCGCGCGACCTCGACGAGCTCGGCGAGGTTCTCCTCGCGGCCCTGCGCCTCGATCGTGCGCTCGGCCTTCAGCGCGTCGATGTAGCCGGTCTCGTGCAGCAGCGACTCGAGCAGGTCGCCCACCGGGACGGCGCTCTCGGCGCGCTCCTTCAGCGCGGTCATCGTCTCCATGAAGCGCCCCAGCGCCCGGATCGCGGCGGCGCCCAGGCCGGGGACGGCCTCGGGGTCGGCGGCCGCGTCCCAGATCGACGCGCCGGTCGTCTGCGCGTGGCTGATGACGCGGCCCAGCGAGGTCTGGCCGATCCCGCGCTTGGGCGAGTTGACGACGCGCGTGAACGAGACGACGTCGAAGGGGTTGGCGAGGACCGTCAGGTAGGCGATCGCGTCCTTGATCTCGGCGCGCTCGTAGAACTTCGTGCCGCCGATCACCTGGTAGCCGATGTCGCGCCGCACGAGCGTGTCCTCGATGACCCGCGACTGCGCGTTGGTGCGGTAGAAGACCGCGATCTCGGCACGGCTGGCCCCCTCGTCCACGAGCCGCTCGATCTCGCCGACGACGTAGCGGCCCTCGGCGTGCTCGTCGTCGAGCTCGCGGATGCGGATCGGGTCGCCGTCGCCGTGGTCGGTCCACAGCGACTTGGGCTTCTGGTCGCGGTTGTGGGCGATGACGGCGTTGGCGGCGCTGAGGATCGTCTGCGTCGAGCGGTAGTTCTGCTCGAGCTTGATGACGTGGGCGTCAGGGAAGTCATCCTCGAAGTCGAGGATGTTGCTGATGTCGGCGCCGCGGAAGCCGTAGATCGACTGCGCGTCGTCGCCGACGACCGCGAGGTTGCGGCGCTCACTCGACAGCAGCTGCAGCCAGCGGTACTGGGCCGCGTTCGTGTCCTGGTACTCGTCGACGAGCACGTGGCGGAAGGCGGCGGTGTAGCGGTCGCGGACGTCCTGGAAGAGCGTCAGCACGTTGACCGCGTTGACGAGCAGGTCGTCGAAGTCCATCGCGTTCATCCGGTGCATCTCGCGCTCGTAGAGGCGGAAGGCGTCGGCGACCGTCGTCTCGAAGTAGGAGCCGACCATCGCGCCGTAGGCCTCGGCGTCGCGCAGCTTGTTCTTCGCGTCGGAGATCTGGTGCAGGACCGCGCCGGGCGTGTAGCGCTTCGTGTCGACGTTGAGCTCGTCGAGGCAGCGCTTGACGAGCCGCCGCGCGTCGGCCTGGTCGTAGATCGTGAACTGGCGCGTGTAGCCGAGCTTGTCGGCGTCGGCGCGCAGCATCCGCGCGCAGGCCGCGTGGAAGGTCATGATCCACATCGCGCGCGTGCGGCGCCCGAGCAGGATCTCGACGCGCTCGCGCATCTCCTGGGCGGCCTTGTTCGTGAAGGTGATCGCGAGGACCTCGTTGGCGCGTGCCTGGCCCGTGCGCTCGAGGTAGGCGATGCGATGCGTGAGCACGCGCGTCTTGCCCGTCCCGGCGCCCGCGAGGATCAGCAGCGGGCCCTCGCCGTGCACGACGGCGTCGCGCTGCGGCGGGTTCAGCCCCTCGAGCAGCTCCTCTGCGCGGTCGATCGCGGTGTCGGACATCCACAAATGAGCATAGGCGCGCCGCCGGAGGTCGCCTGCGTCTATATGCTCGCTCCTCGAGTTGCGTGTTCTCGCACTGGGACGTGCGCGGGCCGCTTGAACGTCGACAGCCAGGGGAGGCTGTTCATGTTGCGCAGACGGCTTTGCGCGAGCGTCATCGCGCTGATGCTGGCCGTGCTCCTGTCGTACGTCGCCGCGAGCACGGCGAATGCCGAGTCCTGTTCGGGCTCGGCGGCGGTTCCGGACGACAAGGCCTCGCGCGGCCAGGCCACGCGGGCGATCCTGTGTCTCGTCAACCGCGCGCGCGCCGCCCGCGGCATACGTGCCGTGCGCCTGTCCAGCGAGCTCGGCCTCGCCGCACGACGGCACAGCGGCGACATGGTCGCGCGCAAGTACTTCGGGCACGAGAGCCCGGGCGGCGACAACCTCGCCGACCGCGTGCGGCGCTCGGGCTACGCCGCCTCGCACCCCGGCTTCTCCGCCGGCGAGGCGCTCGCCTGGGGCACGTTCGCGTCGCCGGACGTCCTCATGCAGGCGTTGTTGCAGAGCCCCGTGCACCGCGCGATCGTGCTCGACCGCTCGGCGCGCGACGTCGGCCTCGGGCTGACGCTGGGCGCGCCGCAGGCCGGCGTCACGGATCCCAGCGCGACGCTCACGCTCGTCACCGGCGAGTAGACCACTAGCCTGGCCCGCGTGGCCGGCCTCTGCGACGACGTGCGTGCGGCCTGCGCGGCGATCGCCGCCGGCGCCCGCTGGGTGCAGATCGACGCGACCGCGCTGGAGCGCGTCGATCCCGGCCCGCCGCCCGCCCTGGACCCGGTGCGCCACTACCTCGAGGGGTCGCCGGCCGACGTCGCGACGTACATGCTCAGCGTCGACGCGGTCAACTTCGGCTCCGGCTGGTTTCCGACGCTGCGCAAGCGCAGCGGCTGCTCGGGCTACGTCACGGTCGCGTGGGCGATCGCCGACCGCTTCCGCGCCGACGGCGCCTGGACCGCCGCCGCGCTGCGCGCGATGCGCACCGACGAGATCGCCGCCACGCTCGGCCAGGAGCGCGACCACGAGCTGATGGCGCTCTACGCGCAGGCGCTGCGCTCGCTCGGGGCGTTCCTCGGCGACCGCGACGCGCTGGCGCTCGTCGGGGAGGCGCGCGGCTCGGCGCAGCGGCTGGCGACGATGCTCGCCGGCGGGATGGCGCTGTTCGCCGACCGCGGCTTCTACAAGCGCGCGCAGATCGCGCCCGCCGACCTCGCGCTCGCGGGCGTCGCGAGCTTCGGCGACCTCGATCGCCTGACGATCTTCGCCGACAACCTCGTCCCGCACGTGCTGCGCTGCGAGGGCGTGCTGCGCTACGACGAGGCGCTCGCGGCGCACATCGACGCCGGGCGGCTGCTGGCGCCGGGGCCGCAGGAGCGCGAGATCCGCGCCTGCGCCGTGCACGCCTGCGAGCTGCTCGCCGCCCGCCTCGGCAGCACCGCCCACGAGCTCGACAACGCGCTCTGGAACCGCGGCCAGGAGCCGGCGATCAAGTCACGCCCGCGCCACCGGACGCGCAGCGTCTACTACTAGCGGCTCAGCCGCCGGCCGGGCTGGGGCCGTGCTTGACCGGGCGCAGGTGGTGCACGTCGGCCGGGGGGCGCGGCTCGGCGCCCGACAGCGCGGCGACCTCGCGCTCGAGCTCGCCGATGCGCGCCGACATCGCGGTGATCGCGTCGGCGATCGGGTCGGGGAGGTGGATCCAGTCGCTGTCGGGGCCCTCGGGGCGGCGGCCCTCGACGCGGACGGGGTGCCCCGGGTTGCCGACGACCGTGGTGTTCGGCGGGACGTCGTTGATGACGACGGTGTTGGCGCCGACCTTCGCGCCGTGGCCGACGGTGATCGCGCCGAGCAGCTTGGCGCCCGCCCCGACGGTCACGTTGTCCTCGAGCGTCGGATGGCGCTTGCCGGTGGCGAAGCCGGTGCCGCCGAGCGTGACGCCCTGGTAGAGCGTGACGTCGTCGCCGATCTCGGCCGTCTCGCCGATCACCACGCCGGCGCCGTGGTCGATGAAGAAGCCCTGCCCGATCCGGGCGGCCGGGTGGATCTCGATGCCCGTCAGCGCGCGCGAGACGAGCGACAGCGAGCGCGGGACCACCGGGACGCCGACGCCGTGCAGCCCGTGGGCGACGCGGTGGGCCAGCAGCGCCTGCACGCCCGGCCAGCCGGTGAGGATCTCGGCGCTGCCCGCGCCGCGCGCGGCGGGGTCGCGAGCGTGCGCTGCCGCGACGTCGCGGCGCACCTCGCCGACGACCCGCGCGAGGGTGCCGAGACCGAGCATCGCCACAGCGTAGCGGGGGTCTTTCTCGACCTGGACGGTGTACTACGGCGCGAAGAAGGGCGTGGAGACGTAGCGCTCGCCGGAGTCCGGCAGCACGACGCGATCCGGTGGCCCTTGGACTCCGGCCGGGCCCCGAGCTCGATCGCCGCCCACAGCGCGGCGCCGCCCGAGATGCCGACGAGCGCGCCCTCCAGGCGGGCGGCCCGGCGAGCCGTCTCGATCGCGTCCTCGTCGTCGACGGCGATCACCTCGTCGATGACCTCGCGGTTGAGCACCGGCGGGACGAAGCCGGCGCCGATCCCCTGGATCTTGTGCGGGCCGGGCGCGCGGCCGGAGAGGACGGCCGAGCTCGCGGGCTCGACGGCCACGACGCGGCACGAGGGGTTGTGGGCCTTGAGGACCTCCCCCACGCCCGTGATCGTGCCGCCGGTCCCGACGCCGCAGACGATCGCGTCGATCTTGCCGTCCATCGCCTCGATCAGCTCCGGCGCGGTGGTGCGGCGGTGGGCCTCGGGGTTGGCGGGGTTGGAGAACTGGTCGGGCAGGAAGACGTCGTCGCGGCTCGCCATCGCGCGGGCCGCGTCGACGGCCTCGTTCATCCCGCCCAGCGACTCCGTGATCTCGACCTTCGCGCCGTACAGGCGCAGCAGGCCCTCGCGCTCGCGGCTCATCCCCTGCGGGAGCGTGAGCACGAGGTCGTAGCCCTTGGCGGCGCACACGAACGCGAGCGCGATGCCGGTGTTGCCGGAGGTCGCCTCGACGATCGTCGTGCGTCCGGGCTCGATCAGCCCCTCGGCCTCGGCGGCCTCGATCATCGCCACGCCGATGCGGTCCTTGACGCTGCCGCCGGGGTTGAAGGACTCGAGCTTGCCGAAGAGCCGCGACCCCTCGGGAGCAAGCCGCGTCAGTTCGATGATCGGGGTGCGCCCGACATAGGCGGCAATGCTGACCGGAATTGGCGACATCCGTCACAACGGTAACCGCAGCCGCGGTGGGATGCATGGTCAGGGTGCTGGGTAGTCCCCCAGCATGGCCTCGACCCACACAGGGGCGGCGCTCGACGCCGTCTACCCGGCGCAGCCCACGCGCGTGGCCGAGATCCGCCGCGACGTGGTGACCGCGGCGACCGGGTGCGGCGCCGACGCGACCGCCCTGCTGCAGATCAACCTCGCCGTGAGCGAGGCCGCGACGAACGCCGTCCTGCACGCCTATCGCGACCGCAGCCGCCCCGGCGACGTGCACGTGCTCGTCGAGCACATCGACCATCTGATCGACGTCAGCATCAGCGACGACGGCGTCGGCATGTCGCCGCGCGCCGACAGCCCGGGCCTCGGCCTCGGCCTCTGCCTCATGGCGCACGAGACCGACGCCTTCAAGATCCGGACGTCGCCGAGGGGCGGGACGGAGATCGTCCTGCGCTTCCACCTCGACGCCCGCGGGCGCGGCGTCGGCTAGGAGTCTGTCGGGAAAGTCCCGTCGTGTCAGCGTGCCGGTCCGTGGATACCGGGCGCCGCACGGTTTGCCTTGGAATCCTGGTTGGATTCCTGGGCAAACCGGGTGGCGATCCGGTGCCGCGGAACGGTGCGCTGGCGCGGCGCGACTTTTTTGACAGGCTCCTAGGGCTTGCCCTCGGAGACGTTGGGGCTGCGGACGAGCCAGCGCCCGCCCTCCTGCGTGAGCCGCAGGTAGCTCGTCTTGCCGATCTGGGCCGTCGCGCTGTCGCCGTTGACGGTGACGTCGTCGACGTGCAGCCCGTCGCGCGTGCGCGCCAGGAGCGCGATGTTGTCGGGCGACGCCGTGGCGACGAGCCGCTCGGCGCTGTCCGCGCAGCTCTTCGCGCCGCCGTCGGTGATCATGACCTTCTTGCCCGAGTCGGTCAGCAGCGAGCACACCTCGGCGCCGTCCTTGTCGGCAAACGCCTTGTAGTAGCGGCGCAGCACGACGACCACGTCGAGGCGCTCGGCGGTCGGGCCCGCGCCGGTCCCGCTGGTGAGGTCGGTCTGCGTCTTGCTCGGCGTGACCGACGGGGTCGGCGTCGTCTTGGTCGTCACCGCCTTCTTCGGCGTCGTGCTCGTCGTCGCGGTCGCGGGCTTCTTCGCCGTCGTGGTCGTGGTGGCCGCGGGCTTCTTCGTGGTCGTCGTCTGGGCGTCCGTGGCCTTGGAGACCGCGCCCTTGGAGGCCGTCGTCTTCGTCGTCTTCGAGCCCTTGGCCGGCGTGGTCGCGGCGGGCGTCGTGGCGGCCGGCGTCGTCGTCGCGGCGCTCTGCGCGGTCGTATCGGGCTCGTCCTTGCCGCAGCCGGCGAACGCGAGGGCGAGCAGGACCCCCGTCGTGGCTGTCAGCTTCCGCGGCACGGCGCGGACTATCGCACCTGGCGCGCGCAGCGTGTGAAGGACCTAGACCTTCTGTGAGGCCTCTTTCAGATGAACGCTTGCAGCGCGGCAACCGACGCCCGCGCAGCCCCGCGTGCGGCTACGCGGTGACCAGGCGCTTGAGGTCTGCCGACGCCACGGGTACTTCCTGTGGCGGACTCGGCAGGATGATCGTGGCGCGCCCATGCTCGTCAGACAGGACGCTCAGCCCGATGAGGGTTACGCCACACAGCTCGCCGGTGGTCTCGTCGAACAGCACGATGTGACCCTCGGGTGTCTCCTCGCCCACACCGCGACGGGGAGGGCCGACACTGAGATATACGACGTCGCTGCCTCGAGCTGTCACTCCACGATCCAGCTATGTCGGCTCAACGTATCTCGCCTTCTGGAAGGGGGTCCTTGGCCTGAGGATAGGCGGTCAGGATTGTGCCCTTTCCCGACTCGTCGTACGCCACAACCGCCACCAGCCACTTTGCCGGACCCAAGTTCTTGCCGAACAGCCTTTCAGCTCCGCGGCCGGTATGCCGTTGATCGGCCCCTTCTACCGCAGCCTTGAGCGCGAGGTCAAGGCCGTCCATCGCGGGTGACCTTCCTGAGTGTCGCCACCGCTCGTCGGTCAGCACGGTTCGGCCCCATCGGTCCCGCATGATCGCGCGAATGCCCGGCGGCGGAGTCGGACGGCTGAGTCTCGGCACGTCGTGAACGTAGCTGCCCCAGCGGTCGGTTCCGTCCGGCCCGCCCGCCCACGAGCCGAGGCTGTCGTGCGCGCCAGATCTGCGCCAATGACCTCCGACTTCGCCTCTTTCAGATGTGGTACATCGCCACGCCCGCCGCGCGCGCCTCGCGCTCGACGACGTCGGCGAGCGTGCTGGCCTGCATGACCGCGCGGGCGGCGGCGGCGGCCTCGCCGAAGATCCCGTCGGCGTCGCGGCCGAAGGGACCGTCGAGCAGCTCGACGATCTCGAGCACGGTGATGTCGGCGGGCGGGCGGGCGAAGGTGTAGCCGCCCTTGACCCCGCGCTGGGACTTCAGCATCCCGGCCCGGCGCAGCGTCGCGAAGAGCTGCTCGAGGAACTGGACGGGGATGGCGCGCCGGCGGGCCAGCTCGCCGATCGGGACGGGCCCGTCGCCGGAGCGGCCGAGCTCGGCGAGTGCCTGCAGTGCGTACGGCGACTTCGAGGTGATGGACATCATCGCCTCTACATTGTGACCGCTATGGGACCGGTCAGCAGATATGCACCGCCGCTGGCGGTCATGGCGCTCATCTTCGGGCTGTCGGCGACGCCCGACCTGAGCTCGGGCCTGGGCCCGCTGGACCTCTGGCTGCGCAAGGCCGCGCACATCACGATCTACGCCGTGCTGTGGCTGACGCTCGCGCGGGCGACGGGCTGGCGCCGGCCGCTCGTGGCAACCGTCATCGCCCTGCTGTACGCCATCAGCGACGAGCTGCACCAGACGCAGGTGACCGGCCGCCATGGCGCGCCGCTCGACGTCGCGATCGACGCCGTCGGCATGGGCCTTGCCGCTACAGCCAGCCGCGCTCGGTGGCGATGAGGACCGCCTGGGCGCGGTCGACGGCGCCGAGCTTGCCGTAGATGTTGTGCAGGTGGGTGCGGACCGTCGAGGTCGAGAGCTGCAGCTCGGCCGCGATCTGCTTGTAGACCTTGCCCTCGGCGAGGCGCTTGAGCACCTCGACCTCGCGCGCGGACAGCGGGCAGGGGTCGATCTGGCGCGGGCGGCCGGTCGTCGGGTAGGGCAGGTCGTACATCACGGAGCGCAGCTCGGCCGGGCCGAGGCCGACGGCGCGCGCGACCTTCAGCAGCGCGTTCGGCGAGACCTGGTCGCCCTGGGAGTAGTGGGCGAGCATGTCGGCGAGGCGCACGAAGGCGGCCTCCCCCGTGGCGTCGTCGGAGTGATGGCGCTCGATCGCCGAGGCGACGGCGGGCGGCAGGCCCCAGCGGCGGGCGAGGACGCCGCCGACGAGGGCGTGGTCGACGCCGAGCTCGCGGCGCTCGCGGTGGATGCGCTCCTCGGGCGTGCGGGCGGCGCCGTGGACCTGCTCGGGGTAGCCGGGGTAGGCGTGCGTGAGGACGAGCTTGCCGATGTCGTGCAGCAGCGCGGTGACCATGAGGCGGTCGCGGTGCTCGTAGCCGGCCTCCTGCGCGAGACGGTCGGCGGCGCGCTGCGTGGCGACGCCGTGCAGGCGGAAGCGCTCGGGAGCGGCGTCCCAGACGGAGGAGCGCTCGAAGAAGTCGAAGGTGCGGGCGCGGCTGGCAAGGGCCTGGACGGACTCCGGCGAGAGGACCTCGACGGCCTTGACGATCGACTCGACGCGGCCCTGGCGCGGGCCGTCGAGCTGGTTGGCGAGGCGCATGACGCTGATGACCAGCGCGATGTCGGACTCGACCGTGGCGACGATGTCGGCCGGCGAGACGCGCTCGGCGGTGACGAGCCGCAGCAGGCGGTTGCGCGACTCGGCGAGGGCGGGGAACGCTTCAAGTGCCTCGAACGCCGCCGTCAGCCGCCGGCCATGACCCTCGTTGTGGTGACGCTGGACGGGGGCACTATTGGACTCGGTGCGCAGGGCTGCGGCGGAGGGGGTCATGTTGGGCGTTCCTGCCTTCCGATCGGTTTCCGTGGGACAAGTCCCCTATCGGCAGCCCTGGACAGATGGTTGAGGGGGTCGCCGCGATTCGTTACGGGGCAAGGGCGCGGTCGATTCGCGCCAGCGACTCGTCGCGCCCCAGGACCACGAGCGTCTCGAAGATCCCCGGCGAGACCGCGCGCCCCGCGAGCGCCACGCGCACGGGCTGAAAGACCGCTTTGGGCTTCGCCGCGCGCTCGCGCACGACGCGCTCCAGCGCCTCCTGCACGGCCTCCATCGTGAACGGCTCGACCGCCTCCAGCGCGGCGCGCACGTCGCGCAGCGCCGCGCGGCCGTCCTCGCCCAGCCACTTCTCGCGGGCGGCGTCGTCGTCGGCGGGACCGTCGAAGATGAAGCCCGCCAGCGGCCAGAAGTCCGGCGAGCGTCTGCACCTTCTCGCGCGAGATCTCGACCGCGTCGCGCAGCCCGCTGCGGCCGGTGTACTGCTCCAGGCGCGCGGTCAGGTCGTCGACGCTCAGCTCGCGCAGGTAGCGGCCGTTGAGCCAGCGCAGCTTCTGCTCGTCGAAGCGCGCCGGGTTGCGCGACACGCGCTCGATGCCGAAGCGCTCGGTGAGCTCCTCACGGGAGAGGATCGTCTGGTCGTCGTCGCTGCCCCAGCCCAGCAGCGCGAGGTAGTTCAGCAGCGCCTCGGGCAGGTAGCCGGCGTCGCGCAGCTCCTGGACCGACGCGGCGCCGTGGCGCTTGGAGAGCTTCTTGCCGTCGGGCCCGTGCAGCAGCGGCAGGTGCGCGTAGACCGGCTGCTGCGCGCCCAGCGCCTCGAGCACGAGCAGCTGCTTGGGCGTGTTGGAGAGGTGGTCCTCGCCGCGGACGACGTGCGTGATGCCGGCGTCGAGGTCGTCGACGGCGACCGCGAAGTTGTAGAGGACGCTTGCCGTCGGCGCGGGCGATGACGGGATCGTCGAGGTGCGTGTGCTGGAAGGTCGTCTCGCCGCGGATGACGTCGTGCACGACGGTCGCGCCGTCGTCGGGGACGCGCAGGCGCACCGCCCCCGTCTCCTCCGCCGCACCGCGAAAGCCGCGCTCCGCGCCGTGCTCGTCCTTGTAGGCGCGAACGTCGTCGGCGGTCGCGTTGGAGCGGTAGGCGTGGCCGCCGTCGATCAGCTGGGCGAGCACCTCCTGGTGGCGGTCGGTGCGCGAGACCTGGCTGATCGGCCCCTCGTCGTAGTCGAGATCCAGCCAGCGCAGGGCGTCGAGGATCTGCTCGACGTTCTCGGGGGTCGAGCGCTCGCGGTCGGTATCTTCGATCCGCAGGACGAGCGTCCCGCCGGCGTGCCGAGCCAGCAGCCAGTTGTACAGCGCCGTGCGCGCGCCGCCGACGTGCAGCGCGCCGGTCGGAGAAGGAGCGAAGCGAACTCTCATGTGCCGTCACCCTACGAGATGGTCTGCGCCGTGCTGATCGGCGCCCACGTGTCGCCCGCAGGCGGGCCGGCGAAGGCCGTCGCACGCGGCGAGGAGCGCGGCGCGACCGCGATCCAGATCTTCAACCAGAACCCGCGGGGCTGGAAGCCGCGCCTGTACTCCGACGACGAGGTCGCCGACTTCCGGGCCGCGATGGCCGCCTCCGAGGTCGACGCGCTGCTGATCCACGCCGTCTACCTGCTCAACTGCGCCTCCGACGACGCCGAGATCCGCACCAAGACGCTGCAGTCGCTGATCGCGTCGCTGCAGGCGGGCTCGGCGCTCGGCGCGCATGCGGTCGTGCTGCACCCGGGGTCGGCGAAGACCGGCGACGTCGGCGAGGCGATCTCGCGCGCGGGCGAGGTGATCGGCGAGGCGCTCGCGCAGTCCGACGGCTGCGCCCTGCACCTCGAGAACACGGCCGGCACCGGCGGCACGCTCGGGCGCACTTTCGACGAGCTCGCCGCACTGATCGAGGCCGCCGGCGGCGACGACCGCCTCGGGCTGTGCCTGGACTCCTGCCACCTGCTCGCCGCCGGCTACGACGGGCGCACGTTCGCAGGCCTGGAGTCGGTGCTCGACGAGTGCGTCGCCGCCGTCGGCCTCGAGCGCCTCGGCTCGCTGCACCTCAACGACTCGCAGACGCCGCTGGGCTCCAACGTCGACCGCCACGCGAACATCGGCGAGGGCGAGCTCGGCGAGGAGGGCTGCGCCGTGTTCCTCTCCGAGCCGCGCTTCCAGGAGCTCCCCTGCGTCCTGGAGACGCCGGGGCCCGATCGCTCGGGTCCGACGGCCGAGGAGCTCGCTCTCGCGCGCGCGCTGCGCGAACGCGGGATCCGAACCCGCGCCTCGCGCTGAGGCAAAACCCCTGCTGCGGGGCACGTCGAACCTGTCCGTTTTCTGGACCTGAACGTCGGTACAGGATCCGCCCGCGGGCCTCTGAGGTCCGGCTACGTTAGGCCGGTCGGATTCTCTGGGGTCTACTGAAGGGGCGGCAGGATGCTCAGCAAAGCAACGCATCGACGGACCGCGCGGCGGGGTTCTCTGGTCGCGATCGCGGCCGCGGGAGCGCTGCTTGTGGGCGGCGCCGGTAGTGCCATGGCGGCGACCATCACGCCGGGCGCGGGCGGGAATCTCGACAGCTTCGTGTACGCCGCGGCCGACGGGATCGCGAACAACCTCACGGTCAGCGAGGCGGTGGGCCAGGGGTCGGTCACCTTCACGGATGTCGAGGACATCACGACGACGATCGACCCGACGATCTGCGCGCCGACCGATCCGCTCGTCCTGACCGAGATGACCTGCACCGCGACCGGCACGGGCATCATCGACACGATCACCATGAACCTGGGCGATCTCGATGACAGCGCGTCGTTCTCGGGCCTCGGGAGCACGGTCATCAACGGCGGTGCCGGTGACGACCCGCTGCTCAGCGGCGGCGACGGCAGCGACACGATCAACGGCGGCGTCGGCAATGACGTCATCAGCGGCGGGGTCGGCACCGACACGCTCAACGGCGACGACGGCGACGACGTGGTTCTCGGCGGCGAAGGCGCGGACGACGTCCGCGGCGGCGGCGGCACGGACTCGACCGGCCTGGCGGCCGTCGACCCGCTCGCCAAGGTCACCGTCACGCTCGACAACGCCGCCAACGACGGCCAGGCGGGCGAGGGCGACAACATCCACAGCGACGTCGAGAACGTCGGCACCGGCCAGGGCAACGACGACATCGTCGGCAGCTCAGCCGCCAACACCCTCTCCGGTGACATCGGCGACGACGACATCACCGGCGGCGGGGGCGAGGACCTCCTCGTCGGCGACGAGGGCGGCCTGCTCCCCGGCGAGACGAGCAACGACACCTTCCACGCCCGTGACGGGTTCGCCGACAACATCATCTGCGGCGAGGGCAGCGACACGGCGATCGTCGACACGCTCGACACCGTGACCGACTGCGAGACCGTCGATCGCGCTGCCTTCGTGCCGCCGGTCGTCGACCCGGGCCCCGGCCCAGGCCCCGGTCCGGCCGCGGCAGCTCCCGCAGCCGCAGCTCCGGCAGCCGCAGCGCCGGCCGCCAACGCTCCGGCCTCGACCCCGCCGGCGGCGACACTGCCGTCGCCGGTCTCGCTGAGCGCCAAGGTGACGCCGTCGCGTGACCGCTCCAAGCCCTACAAGCTCACGATCAAGGGCAAGCTCGGGCTGCCGTCCACGGTCTCCAAGACCAAGGGCTGCACGGGCAAGGTGACGGTCACCGCCAAGAACGGCTCGAAGACCGTCTCCACGAAGCAGGCCAGCCTGAAGAAGGACTGCACCTACTCCGTCACGATGACGATCGCCAAGAAGGCGAAGCTGAAGCTCACCGTCAAGTTCGGTGGCAACAGCGCGCTGAAGGCGAAGTCCTCGGCGACGCTGAGCGCGCGCGCCGGCTAGAGGTTGCACGGTAGGTAGGGATGACGTGTGAGGGGGCGGCCATCGGCCGCCCCCTCGTCGTCGTCGGGCGCGGCGAGCGCGCTCAGACCGCGAGCGCGGCGGGCCCGAGCACCTGCTCGAGCTCGGCGCGGAGGGTCGGCGTCGGCGCGACCTTGTAGGACGGGCCGAGCCGCAGGGTGCGCGGGTCGCCGCCGCTCATCTGGACCTCCAGCACGACCTCGGACTCGCCGGGATAGTTGGCCAGCAGGTGCTTGAGGTCGTCGATGACCGACGCCGGCAGGCCCGCGGCGTCCAGGCGCACGTGCAGCGGCAGCGGGCCGATCTTGCGCGTCGCCGCGACGGCCTTGGCCTTCTCGACCTCCTCCGGCGTCGGCTCGAACGGCTCGGCCGTCTGCACGACGAGGCAGGTCTTGTCGGCGTCCTTGTGGTCCACGCGCCCGCGCACGAGCACCACCGAGTCGACGCCGAGCGCGCCCTCGTACTCCGCCAGCGCCTTGCCGAAGACGAGGATCTCGACCGAGCCCTCGAGGTCGTCGAGCGTCGCGAACATCATGTGCTCGCCGTTGCGCGTGCGGATCTTCTTGGCCGCGGTGATGATCCCGCCGGCGGTGACCCAGTCCTTGTCCTTGCGCTGCGCGAGGTCGGCGAGGCCGCAGTCGACGCGCGCCCGCAGCGCCTCGCGCACCTGCTTGAGCGGGTGGGCGCTGATGAAGAGGCCGATCGCCTCCTTCTCGACGGCCAGCAACTCGGGCTGGTCGAACTCCTCGGTCGGGATCGGCGGGTGCGCCGGCGCGGCGAAGGCGGCCGCGGCCCCGTTGCCGTTGGAGTCGCCGAAGTCGAAGGAGTCGAAGATCGAGCCCTGGCCGATCTCGAGGTCCTGCTGGGCCTTCTGCCCCGCGCCCTGGGCCTGCTCGAGGATCATCAGCATGCCCTTGCGCGACGCACCCGTGGACCCGAAGGCGCCGCACTTGATCAGCGCCTCGATCGCCTTCTTGTTCACGGCGCGCGCGTCGACGCGGGCGCAGAAGTCCCACAGCGAGTCGAACGGGCCGCCCTCCTCGCGGGCGGCCTTGATCGCCTCGACGGCCGCGTAGCCGACGCCCTTGACGGCGTCCAGACCGAAGCGGATGTTGCCCTCGAAGACGACGAAGTCGTGGTCGGAGACGTTGACGTCCGGCGGCAGGATCTCGATCCCCATCTGCTCGGCCTGCGTCGCGAAGAACGGGACCTTGTCCTTCGTCGACATCACCGAGCTGATGAGCGCCGCCATGTACTCGGCCGGGTAGTTGGCCTTCAGCCACGCGGTGCGGTAGGCGATCAGCCCGTAACAGGCAGCGTGGGAGTTGTGGGAGACGATCCCGTTGGCCAGAAAGTTCAAGGGGCCGTCGGCGCACATCTCGACGTCGTAGGTGCTCTCGTAGCCGAGTGGCTCGATCGCGACGATTCTGTCGCCGTTCTCGGCGTGGGTCGTGGCCATGTGGCGCTCGACGCGAAAGCGGAAGTCCTCGGGTGTGACGACGACGTAGGGAAGGTCCCCGTACTTCTGCTCGAAGTACTCGGGCGCGCGGTCCATCCCGTCCATCTCCCAGTACACGCCGTCGAAGTAGAAATCGCACATGCGGCCGTTGGCGAGCGCCTTGTGCATCTCGAACTCGACGCCCTGATCGACGAGCCACTCGCACATCTGTCGCTCGGGCCAGCTCGCACACCACATCCCATTGGAGGCGATCGAGCAGTGCCCGTAGCCGGGGCCCGTGTCGTACGCAGCGCGAACGCGGCCGAACGACACGGCCATCTGCCGAGCGCGCCATTCGGGATCGTTCGCCCACAGCCACTTGACCCGCTCGTGCATGGCGGCGGTGCCGGCGCGCGTCATGTGTGGATGCAGGTCGTGCATCTTGCGCATGTGGGCGGCCTTGTCCTCATGCGGGCGTGACGCCTGGTAGGCGCGCATCCGAATCGCGGCCTGGCGATCCCATTGCTTGCGATCAGCGCTTGCGGCGAGACGCCGCATCGTCTCTGCACGCGCCGCCCGCTGCCGGTCGCTGATCAGCGGCGTCGTGATGAGCTCGGTCGCACCGACCTGCATCTCCGAGACCGGCAGGTACCCCGAGGTCGTCAGGAATCGGTGTTCGGCGGTCGCCCGAACCTGACGGCCGCTCTCACAGCGCACCTGGTAGACGAACTTGCGACCGGTCTTGACGATGCGCTGAACCTTGTGCGGACGGATCTGGCCATCAGCCCACATCGACATGATCTCCGGCACCTGCTGGCGGGCTGCCGCAGACAGGCGCATGCGCGTGCCGTCGGGCAGGACCACGCGCGTCTGCGCGGACAAGCACTTGTTAAAGCTGTAGTCAGCGGCCTTGACGTTCGTCGCCCAGAGCTGCTCGATGACCTGGTCGCTGGTCCCGGAGGCGCGGCAGCCTGCGCGGAACTCGGGCTCGAGCTTGGCCATCGCCTCGCGGTTCTTCTTGCCGATCGCCTTGCGCAGGTCGTCCGCCTTGGCGCCCGAGAAGCCGCCGAGCTGCTTGGCGATCTGCATCGACTGCTCCTGGTAGAGGATCACTCCCTTCGTCGACTCGGTGATCGCGCGCAGGCGCTCGTCGGCGTACTCGATCGTCTCGGGATTGCGCTTGCCGCGCGCGTACGTCGCGATCTGGTCCATCGCGCCCGGCCGGTAGAGGGCGTTGAGCGCGACGAGGTCGTCGAACTCCGTCGGGCGGACGTTGCGCAGCGCCTTCTGCATGCCCTCGGACTCGAACTGGAAGACGCCGATCGAGTCGCCGGCGGCGAGCATGTCGTAGGTCGCCTGGTCGTCGAGCGGCAGGGCCGCCATGTCGGGCCGCACGCCGGTGGAGCGCTCGATGATGTCCAGCGCGTCCTCGATGACGTCGAGGTTGCGCAGCCCGAGGAAGTCCATCTTCAGCAGGCCGAGCTGCTCGACGGGCTTCATCGAGAACTGCGTGACGATCTTGAAGATCTTGTTGCCGTCGGCGTCGACCTGGTTGGAGTCGGCGAGCTGCAGCGGCACGATGTCCGTCAGCGGGCCCTCGGCGATGACGACCGCCGCCGCGTGGATCGACGAGTTGCGCACGATCCCCTCGAGGCCCTGGGCGACGTCGACGATCTGCTTGGCGATCGGGTCGGAGTCATAGGCCAGGCGCAGCGGCTCGCCCGGGCGCAGGCAGTCCTCGAAGGACGGCGAGCGGCCCATGATCGGGTCCGGGATGAGCTTGGCGAGGCGGTCGCCGACGCCGTAGTCGTGCTCGAGCACGCGGGCGGCGTCGCGCGTGGCCGCGCGCGGGAACATCTTGCCGAAGGTCACGATCTGCGCGACCGACTCGCGGCCGTACTTCTCGACGACGTAGCGCATGACCTGCTCGCGCCCGCGGACGGAGAAGTCGATGTCGATGTCCGGCATCGACACGCGCTCGGGGTTCAGGAAGCGCTCGAAGAGCAGGTCGTAGCGCAGCGGGTCGACGTCGGTGATCTGCAGGCAGTAGGCGACGATCGAGCCCGCCGCCGAGCCGCGGCCGGGGCCGACGGCGATCCCCTCGTGCTTGGCGTAGGCGATGAAGTCCCAGACGATGAGGAAGTAGGCGTCGAAGCCCATCCGGTGGATGACCTCGAGCTCCATCTCCGCGCGCTCGCGCGCTTCGGCGGGCGCGGGGTTGCCATAGCGGAGCGCCAGCCCCTCCTCGACGCGGGCGCGCAGGTAGGCGCGCTCGGGCGAGCCGTCGGGCGTCGGGTAGGACGGGATGAGCTGCTTGTCGAGCTCGATCTCGACGTTGCAGCGCTCGGCGATCTCGAGCGTCGAGGCGAGCGCCTCCGGCCACATCGAGAACGACTGCGCCATCTCCTCGCTGGTCTTCAGGAAGAACTCGTTCGTGTCGAACGTCATCTTCGGCGCCCGCAGGGTCGACTTCGTCTGCACGCACAGCAGCGCCGTGTGGTGGTGGTAGTCCTCCTTGCGCAGGTAGTGCACGTCGGCCGTGCCGACGAGCGGGCGGCCGAGCTCGCGGGCGATCTTGACGATCCCCTCGTTGGCCTTGTCCTGCTCGGGCAGGCCGTTGCGCTGGACCTCGAAGTAGACGTCCTCGGGGCCGAAGACCTCCAGCAGGTCGTCGGCATGGGCGCGCGCATCGTCGAGGCGGTCGGCGACGATCCGCTGGCAGAAGCGGCTGGCCAGGCAGCCGGTCAGGGCGATGATGCCCTCGCTGTAGCGCTCGGCGACGGCGAGGTCGATCGTCGGCTTGCCGCGGTTGAGCCCGTGGAGGAAGCCGGCGCTGGAGAGCTTGACGAGGTTGCGGTAGCCGATGTCGTTGGCGGCCACCAGCGTGAGGTGGTTGTGCTCGTGGCGCCCGCGCGCGGCCTGGTCGTCGACGAGGTAGATCTCGCAGCCGAGGATCGGCTTGATCCCGTGCTTGCGCGTCGCGAGGAAGTGCTCGACGGCGCCGTTCATCACGCCGTGGTCGGTGAGCCCCAGCGCGGGCTGGCCGAACGCCGCGGCGCGCTCCGCGAGCGCCTCGATCTTGCATGCGCCGTCCAGCAGCGAGTACTCGGAGTGGACGTGCAGGTGGGCGCAGGAGGGGGCGGTCACGAGCGGTTGAGGATAGGCACCGCAGCGGATGGTCCGGCCGGGCGATCCCGCACGTTGCGGGTGCCGATTCGGCACGAAGCGAGCGTCACGCGCAACGTTTGGTCAGGCACGCTCCGTTCGTGCGCGTCGACACCGACATCGTGCCGCCTGACGCGGCAGAAACTCGGGCTCGACGGCGCGCGGAGCTCGGGGCGCTCGCCGTGGCGCAGCACGGAGCCGTGGCGCGCAGGCAGCTGCTCGCGCTCGGGTTCACGCGCCACGAGATCGCGGGCATGATCCGGGCCGGCTGGCTGCACCGCGTCCACAGCGGCGTCTACGCCGTCGGTCGCCGCTCGCTCGGCGCGAACGGTCGCCGCATGGCCGCCGTGCTCGCGTGCGGCGCGGGCGCGCTGCTCAGTCACCGCTCCGCGGCGAGCCACCTCGGACTCTGGCGCAGCGCGACGGCGCTCATCGAGGTCACCGCTGCGTCTGGCTGCGGTCAGCGGCCGGGGATCCGGACGACGGTGTCCGGGGCGCTGGCGCAGCGCGACCGCATCGTCCACGAGGGGATCCCCTGCACCTCGGTGGCCCTCACGCTCCTGCAGCTCGCCGCCGTCGCGCCGCGACGGGCGGTCGAGCGCGCCTGCCACGAGGCCGAGGTCCAGCGCATCTTCGATCTCGCGGCGATCGAGGAGCTGCTCGGGCGCGGCGGCCGACCGCGCGGCGCGGCCGAGCTGCGCGCGGTCATCCGCGAGCTCACGATCACGACGACGCTCACGCGCGAAGGACTCGAGGAGCTCGCGCTCGCGCTCTTCGACGACTTCGCGATCGCGCGTCCGGAGGTCAACGTCCGCGTCCCCTGCCGCCCAGGCGTCGCGCCGGAGGTGGACTTCTACTGGCGCAGCGAGCGGCTCGTCCTCGAAGCCGACGGCACCCGCTTCCACCGCACGCGCGCCGCGATCGAGCGCGACCGGCGCAGGGAGGCCGACCTCGTCCGGGCGGGCAACCGCGTCCTGCGCTGCACGTGGCTGCAGGTCCAGCGCGAGCCGCGCACTGTCGCCCTCATGGTCCTCGCGGCGCTGGCCGCCTGAATCGCTGTGGCTGGGGCTAGTCGCCGCGGCGCGCGGCGAGCACCGCCGCGACGCTCACGGCACCGACGACGACCGCGGCGGCCGAGGCCGTGCGGCGCGAGGGCACCATGTTGCGCATGCGCTTGCGGACGTACCACTGAGCGCCGTGCCAGACGACGAAGCCGAGCATCTTGTATCCCATGCGCCAGAGCCTACCCCCGGCCCGGCGCTAGGACTCGTCGATGTTCTCCTCGCCGGCGCGCAGCCGGTAGGCCATCCGCGACTGCAGCGACCACAGCTCGATGAAGCCGGGCGAGGCCTGCTGGGAGAACAGCCCGCCGGACTCGCCGAAGGAGGCCAGCTGCTGGTCGTAGACGGCGTTGGGGCTCTCGCGCGTCGTGACGCGGGCCGAGCCCTTGTAGAGCTTGACGCCGATCGTGCCCGTGACCTGCTCGTTGACGCGCTCCATGAAAGCGTCGAGGTCGCCGCGCAGCGGCTCCCACCACAGGCCGGCGTAGACGAGGTAGGACCACTGGCGCTCGAGCGCCGGCTTGAACTGGTTCTGGTGGATCGTGCCGACGAGCTTCTCGAGCTCCTGGTGGGCGAGCAGGATGATCGCCGCCGCCGGGACCTCGTAGATGTCGCGCACCTTCAGGCCGACGATCCGGTCCTCGATGTGGTCGACGATCCCGACGCCGTGGCGGCAGCCGATCTCGGCGACGCGCTCGAGCAGCGCGACGAGCTCCATCTGCTCGCCGTCGACGGCCACCGGCACGCCGCGCTCGAACGTGATGTTCACCGTCTGGGGCTCGTCGGGGGCCTGCTCGGGCGGCGTGACGAGCTGGAAGACGTCGTCGTCGGGCGCGTGCGTGAGGTCCTCGATCCAGCGCCCCTCCGACGAGCGGCCCCAGAGGTTGTCGTCGATCGAGTACGGCGTGACCTCCGTGCCGCCCTTGACCGGGATCCCGTGCTGGCGGGCGTACTCGATCTCCTCGTCGCGGCCCATCTGCCAGCCGCGGACCGGCGCGATGACCTTCAGCTCGGGCGCGAGCGTCGCGATCGTCGCCTCGATGCGGACCTGGTCGTTGCCCTTGCCGGTGCAGCCGTGCGCGATCGTGTCGCAGCCTGTGGCCCGCGCGACGTCGACGGCGAGCTTGGCGATCAGCGGCCGTCCGAGGGCCGTGAAGAGCGGGTAGCCGCCGCCGTAGAGCGCGTTGGCCTTGATCGCCGGGAGGACGAAGTCGCGGGCGAACTCCTCGCGCGCGTCGATCGTGTGGCACTCCACCGCGCCGATCCGACGGGCCTTGCCCTCGATGACCTCGTAGTCCTCGCCGGGCTGCCCGAGGTTGACGGTCAGCGTGACGACCTCGGCCTCGTACTCGTCCGCGATCCACTTCAGCATGACGCTCGTGTCGAGGCCGCCGGAGTACAGGAGGAGGACCCTTCCGACCTCGCCGTGCTCGGCAAGGTACGAGGCGGTGCGCGTGTGCGGCGTCTGATTGGTGGTTTCGGCCATGTGGCCTGAAGCCTACGAGGCGCCGCTCCCCGGTGGCAGCAAGAACGAAACCATCCTAAGGACTGGGTGACGAACGCCGCAAGATCAGCTAGCTTCCAGTGAACTAACGCGCGTTGGGGGACGCGCGGGACGGATCCAACGACAGCAGGGGGAACAACATGACCATCGAGGCTCGTCGCATCCCGCGCGGCGTCAGCGCGATTCTACTCGCGTTGGCCTTCATATTGATCGCGGCCGTGCCGACCGCGATGGCGGACACGATCTACCCGGACAACAAGCCTACGGGTACGTCGTTCGACTCCGGACTGGACGGCTGGCAGTCGTTCACCAATCAGTGCTCGATCATCGGCATCGGCCTTCCGACGCCGATCTGCTCGACAGAGACGCTGCACGCAGCCGGTATCGGAACGCCCGTCAACACCGGCGGCTCGCTGGAGCAGCGCACGGAGAAGGTCGCCGGCGCGCTGAACCTCATCCAGGGTCACGCAGTCGCGCTCTCGCCGGTCTTCCCGATCGGCCTCGGCCTCAACGCCGCGGGCACCGCGCCCAACCCGGCCGGGACGCCGTTCAACGCAACCTTCCAGTTCGACATCTGCGCCGTCTTCGAGGGCCTGCTGGACATCGGCGCCGAGGACATCTTCCAGTTCAACCTCATCGACACGACCAACCAGACGCGCCAGGAGCTGTGGCGTGAGCGCCGGCCGAACGTGGGCCAGTCGCTTCCGAGCAACTGCTCCGGCGGCTTCTCCGGCCGCCTGAACAACGGGCTGCCGACCGGCGTCGTCATCGCCGGACGCAGCTACCAGATCGAGCTCATCAGCGACACGCGGACGTCGATCGTCTCGGCCGCGCTGGAGCGCCTGCGGGTGTTCTTCGACAACATCCGCCTGCGCGTCGTCGACGGCACGCCGTTCCTCAGCGGGCCTCCGACGGTCATCACCGATCCGGCGACGAACGTCGTCGCGAACACCGCCACGACCGGTTCGGCGGACCTGAACGGGCGTACGAACGTCAACGGCCGCGGCCTCGCGGGCGGCAACGCCCAGTACTTCTTCGAGTACAACACGAGCCCGACGCTGGCTGGCGCCGTCACGACGCTTGGGCCGTTCAACGCCGGGACGGCGAACACGTTCCAGGAGAGGACGCGCAACACCGGACCGGTCCTCGCGAACTGCACGCAGTACTTCTTCCGCATCGGCGCCACGAACGACAACGGCACCGCGCGGGACGGCATCGAGACGTTCACGACGCCGTGTGCGCCGCTCGCCACGACGACGCCGGCGTTCCCGGCGCCGACGATCGCCGAGCTGCGCAGTGAGATCAACCCGCGCGGCGCGGAGACGACGTACGTCTACCAGTACGGCCTGGACAACGCCCTCGGGACGTTCACCGATCAGGTTCCGGCGACGCCGGTCTCGATCGGCGGCGGCAACGTGGTCATCGCGCCCAACAGCCAGCTGACCGGCACCCTGGCGCCGCAGACGGCCTACCACGCTCGCGTGGTGGCGACGAACATCGTCGGCACGGCCGTGGCCAACGAGGTCAAGTTCACGACCCCGGGCCTCGGCGCGACCGGTCCGCAGGGTCCCCCCGGCACCCCGGGCGCCCCGGGCGCCGACGGCGCCCCCGGTGCCACGGGCGCAACAGGTGCCACGGGCGCGACGGGTGCCACCGGCCCCGCCGGTGCCAACGGCGCCAACGGTGCCAATGGCGCCCCCGGAGCACGCGGGCCCGCAGGCCAGACGCCGAACCTCGGTTCGTCGATCCAGGACCTGCTGTCCACGAACAAGCTCGCCATGATCCGCATCGACGCATCGCGGCTCAGGGTTCCCATGTCAGGCCGTGACGTCGGCCGCGTCCGGGTGCAGATCTTCTGCCGCCCGATCGCCGTCCGGACGTGCTCGGGCAACATGAAGGTCCGCTCGATCAACAAGATCAACCCGGCGAGCACGGGCTCCCGCCCCGCCCGCCGCGTGACCTTCGCGACCGACGCGGTCCAGCTGGACGTTCGCAAGATCGGCTTTGGGATCTTGAACTTCAACTCCCAGCGCCGCGCGGTCATCCGCCGGCAGCGGTCGATCCGCGCGTCGGTCATCGTGTCGGTCATCGACGCCGACAACAACCGCCAGAACGTCCGCCGCAACGTCACGGTCGTCCCCGGGCGCTAGCCCGAGCGATCAGCGACACCACGTAGGCCGCGGGCCCTCTTCGGAGGGCCCGCAGTCGTTAAGGAAGCATGAGTGACCTTGATCGGGGTAGGGCTTCAGGGGTGTCGTTGTCTGTCGGGCTGGGCCTGGGCTGTGCGCTGCTGTCGGCGCTTGGGACGAATCTCGCGTTCCTGTTGAAGTACAAGGGCGCGATCGCCGCGCCGGATGTCGACGTGCGTCATCCGCTGCGCAGCGCGATCGACCTGTTTCGCTCGAAGTGGTGGAGCGTCGGATGGGGTGTCGCGGTCGTGGCGTTCGCGCTGCATGTGGTGGCGCTCACGCTGGCGCCGATCTCGATCGGCCAGGCGGTGCTCGCGGGAGGTCTCGTCTTCCTCGCGGTGCTCGCGGAGCGCTTCTTCGGCTTCAAGCTCGGGCGTCGCCAATGGCTCGGAATCGCGCTCGTGGCGGCCTCACTCAGCTTGCTGACGGCGACCGGCGGTACCGGCGGTGGAGGCGCCCGCTCCAACTACTCGGCCACGGGGATGTTCATCTTCGAGGGCGCTGCCGTCTGCGTCGGCATCCTGCTGGTGGTTTCGCATCTGATCGAGCGCATCCCGGCGCAGCGGGGAGTGCTGCTCGGGATCGCTGCCGGCCTCGGCTTCGGGATCTCAGACGTCGCGATCAAGGCGCTGTCGGGGGAGCTCGACAGCGGGCCGGTCGGAATGCTCAGCCCGTGGAGCGTGATCATCTTGACCGCGGCGATCTTCTCGTTCTATGCGTCCGCGCGCAGCCTGCAGATCGGCGACGGCGTCACCGTCATCGCCGTCACCTCCGTTGCGGCAAACCTCTCGACGATCATCGCGGGCCTGGCGGTCTTCGGTGACCGGCTCGGCGACGACTCGCTCGTCGTCGCCGTGCGCCTCGCCGCGTTCGCGCTGGTCCTCATCGGCGCGGCACTGATACCCGCGCCCGTTCGTGCCGGCAAGGCGCTGAAGGCGCCGCCCGCAATCGGACGAAGCACCGATGCCACAGCGCGTCGTCGCACGGCGGGCTGACACCTCGCGCGCCTGCCGCTGTCACCTCAACCGATCAAAGATCGGTTGAGCTCAGCGCTTACCGGATCGAGATCCGCCCCTTGTGGGCTCCGTGCGCGCCGGCGGTCTCCCCCCTCGGCGGCGGGGTGCCCGGGATGAACGGCGCGTTGATGGCGTAGGACGGCGGGCGCGCCATGAGGCGGGTAACGCCGTGTCCGACGACGGAGCCGGCGGGCATCTCCGCGACCGGCGGCGGCGCCGCGGCCGCGGCCGGCGCGGCTGCGGATGACTGGAGGCTGGTCGTTCCGAACGCGGTGACTGGCATGGCTGCTCCTTGGAGGCGTCGTCTACTGAACGTTGACGTGCGGCGCCCGAATCCGCGGCGGCGAATGCCGCGCGAAGCCTGCCGCCTCGTCGGCGCGACGCTACTCCGGTCCACCGCCGCAAGCAATGGCAGCGAGCAAGATTTGTTCAGCGCGAGCTGCAAGGTTCGCGAATCGTCCGGCGCTCGCAGGGTGGTGCCTCGTGCTTCTCGACCTCTTGGCGCTGGCCATTCGTCGTCAAACAAATGATCACGCGACGGAGGTACGTCCGTGGTCGCCCGTTCTCGCACCATGCGCAACGCCGCGTTTCACGCCGCGTACCGATGAGTCCCGTCGCCTCGATCGGTCTCATGCAGGAGGTCTCGACCGAGGAAGGAGCGAACGATGCATCAACCAACCGCCGAGGACGCATTGAAGAAGCTCGAGCCGCTGATCGGTGAGTGGCGCCTGGAGGCGATCCCGCCCGGCGGCACGCCGTGGCCGGGCGAGGCGCGGGCCACCATCGAGTGGCACGACTCCGGCGCCCACCTCGTCCAGCGATCGACTGTGGAGTTGCCCGAGGCACCAGACACGATCTCGATCATGGGTTGCGACGCGGCGAACGGCGCGTACTACCAGCTCTACTCCGACGATCGCGGCGTCTGCCGCGTCTACCAGATGAGCATCGGCGACGGCGAGTGGCGACTCTGGCGCGAGGGCGAGCCCTTCGCGCAGCGCTTCACGGGCAGGTTCGAGGACGACGGCGACACGATCGTGGGCCGCTGGGAGCGGGTGAAGGACGGCGGGAACTACGAGCTCGACTTCGACTTGATCTATCGAAGGTTCACCTGAGTCCCGGCGGCGAGGCCACGCGAACCGAGTCGCGGTGAATGCCTGTTCGCACTCGGGAAAGCTCGGGTACAGCACGCCTGGTCATTTCCTCAACGGGAGGTTGGAATGTCACACGACGGTGAAGACACTCTGAAGGACGCAGACGACGTCAAGAGCGGCGACGAGCCTGGGACGCCGGTTCACAGCCCGACGATTCCCGAGGACGAGGGCAGGCCCGGGGACGGGACGGGCGAGGGCGACGCGGGTCCGGCTTCGGGGACCTCTGCCACCAACCCGGCGGCTCCCGAGGTAGATCACGCCTGAGGCTCTGCGCGTTTTGCGGACGGTCCCGATGGCTCGCGCGCAGTCGCGCCGGCTGTCGGGACCGTCGCGCGTTATCACGACGGTCTCTGACCGACCACGACATGGGACGCGTCGTCGAAGAGGAGCACGCCGCCGTGGCGCAGCCAGCCGGCGGCGGCCTGCGGCCCGCTCAGCAGCGCCGCCTTTGCGAGCGCCTCCGCCTCCAGCGCCGTCGGAGCCAGGGCGGTTGCCTGAACGATGCCGGTGTAGGCCGGCAGTCGCGTCGCAGGGTCGAGCAGGTGGTGCGCCGGCTTCAGTCGCTCCATCCAGCTGCGCTTCGTGATCGACGTCGTCGCGACCGCGCCGTCGGCGAGCGGGAACTCATGCAGGATCCGCTGGCTGAGCGGTGCCGACACCGCGACGCAGCGCTCGAGCCCTGCGCTGCCGCCGACGCGTAGATCGCCCTCGCAGTCGACGAGGAAGCTGTTGTGCTCCTGCAGCATCTCGGCGACGACGTCGGCGAGCAGGCCCTTGACGATGCCGCCCCCATCGAGCCTGACACCCGGCGGGCGCGTGACCGTGGACGTGCCGAGGTCGACCTCGATCGTGCTCCAGCGGCGCTCCGGGTCGGGCCCGGCCGGCCGTCGCGGCGGCGCCAGCGCGAGCGCGAGCGGCAGTGCCAGCGAGCCTTGGAATCGTTCGGTCTTGTAGCCGAGCCCCTCGATCTCGTCGAGCATGGTGGCGTCCACCAGGCCGCCGGTCGCGTGCGCGGCGTCGACGACGGCCTGGGCGAAGCGGGCCATGAGCGCGGTGACCGGCACCGATGTCCGCTCGTCGTGGTTGAGGCGCGACAGCTCGCTCTCGGGCTTGAAGCGCGAGAACGCCGCGTGCCATACGAGCAGAAGATCTCGCGCCGCGAACACCGCCTCGCCCGGCTCTCCGGCGGGCCCCGCGCCCTCGACGATGACGGTCGTGTTGCCGCCGAAGCAGGTGAAGGTCCTGGAGGCTTCGATCATCGGCGCGCTCGTCCGCCCGGTCAGAGCAGCGCCCGCACCCGCGCCAGCGCGTCCTCCACCTCAGCCTCGCCGATCGTCAGAGGCGGCAGGAACCGCACCGTCGCCGGCCCCGTCGCGTTGAGCACCAGCCGCTGCTCCAGCAGCGCACGGCGCACGAGCTCGGGCGCACCGCCGTCGGCGAAGTCGCAGGCCAGCATCAGGCCGCGGCCGCGGACCTCGACGACGCCGGGCAGCTGCGCGAGGCCCTCGGCGAGGATCGCGCCGAGCTCGCGCACGCGCGCGAGCAGCGCCGGGTCGCAGACGACGTCCATCACCGCGTTGGCGGCCGCGCAGGTCACCGGCCCGCCGGCGAACGTCGAGCCGTGGTCGCCGGGCTCGAAGACGTCGGCCAGCCGCGGCCCGCAGATCAGCGCGCCGATCGGCAGGCCGCCGCCGAGCGCCTTGGCGACGGTCATGAGGTCGGGCACGACGCCGGAGTCCTCGTAGGCCCACAGCGTGCCGGTGCGACCCAGGCCGCACTGGACCTCGTCGTAGATCAGCGCCGCGCCGTGCTCGTCGCAGGCCGCGCGCGCGGCGCGCAGCAGCTCGTCGTCGAGGACCCACACGCCGCTCTCGCCCTGCACGGGCTCGAGGATCACGGCCGCGGTGCGCTCGTCGACCGCGCCGGCGACCGCCTCGGCCGTCGGCGCGACGGCGACGAAGCCGGGCACCAGCGGCGCGAACGGCGCCTGCTTGGACTCCTGCGGCGTCGCCGACAGCGAGCCGTACGTGCGCCCGTGGAAGGCACGGTGCACGGAGACGATCGTGCCACCCTGCTTGGCTTTGCGCGCGAGCTTGAGCGCCGCCTCGTTGGCCTCCGTGCCGGAGTTGGCGAAGTGGACCTTGCCGCCGAGCGAGCTCTCCGACAGGCGCTTGGCCAGGCGCATGCCGGGCTCGCTGTAGAAGAGGTTGCCGACGTGGACGAGGCGCTCGGCCTGGTCGCGGATCGCCTCCACGACCGCCGGGTGCGAATGGCCGAGCGCCGTGACCGCGAGGCCGGTCTGGAAGTCGAGGTACTCGGCGCCGGCGGCGTCCCACAGCCGCGCGCCCTGGCCGCGGACGAACGCCACCGGCTGGCGCGCGTAGGCCGGGACGACGTGCTCGCGCTCGAGCGCCTGCAGCTCCTCGAGGCTCATGCCGCCGGGTGGATCTTCGTGCCGATGCCGGCGTCGGTGAACAGCTCGAGCAGCAGCGAGTGCGGGACGCGGCCGTCGAGGATGTGCGCCGCCGTCACGCCGCCGTGGATCGCCTCGATGCAGGCCTGCAGCTTGGGCCGCATGCCGCCGCCGACCTCGGGCAGCGCGTCGATCACGACGTTCGCGCCGGCCGAGGCGATCCGCGACGCGGGCACCTTGGGGTCCTCCAGCCAGCCGGGCACGTCGGTGAGGAAGATGAGCTTGTAGGCCCCGAGCGCCTTGGCGATCGCGCCCGCCGCCTCGTCGGCGTTGACGTTGTAGGAGTTGCCGTCGAGGTCCGCGCCGACCGACGCGATCACCGGGATGTAGTCCAGCGCGATGTGCTCGAGCACGCCGACGTCGACGCGGTCGATCTGCCCGACGAAGCCGATGTCCTCTCCCCCGGGCGCGCTCTGGCGCGAGACGCGCAGCAGCGACCCGTCGTCGCCGCAGAGCCCGACCGCCTGCTGGCCGTGGCGGTTCAGGCGCAGGACGATGTCCTTGTTGACCTTGCCGACGAGCACCATCTTCACGATCTCGACCGTCGGCTCGTCGCTGACGCGCAGCCCGGCGACGAACTCGACCGGCATGCCGAGGCGGTCCATGTAGGCCGTGATGTCGGGCCCGCCGCCGTGGACGACGACGGGGTTCATCCCGACGTACTTCAGCAGCACGACGTCGCGGGCGAACTCCTCGCGCAGGTCGGGATCGGTCATCGCGGCGCCGCCGTACTTGATGACGACCGTGCGGCCGTGGAACTCCCGGATGTAGGGGAGCGCCTCGAGGAGGGTGCCGACGTCGCGCATGCGTCTCCCTTAGGTGGTGTATTCGGCGTTGATGGTCACGTACTCGTGGCTGAGGTCGGAGAAGAAGACCTCGGTCTCGGCGGCGCTGCCCGGCAATCCGACCTCGTACTCGATCTCGTCGCCCGCGGCGGCCGCCTGCAGCTTCTCGGCGTCGTGGTCCACGGCCGCGCCGCCGGCGCAGACCGCGATGCCCTCGATCGCGATGTCGAGCGCGAGCGGCGCCGTGTGGGGCAGCGCGGCGCCCACGGCCTGCGCGATCCGGCCCCAGTTGGGGTCGGCGCCGTGCAGCGCGGTCTTCACGAGCGGCGAGTTGGCGACCGCCCGCGCGGCGCGCTCGACGGCCTGGAGCTCGCCCCCGCGCACGACGACGCGCCCGATCCTCCGGGCGCCCTCGCCATCGCGGACGATCATCAGCGCGAGCGTGCGCAGCAGCGCGTCCAGCGCCTCGCCGAAGCGCAGCTCGTCCTCGGACTCGGGCGCGACGCGCACGCCGCTGGAGCCCGAGCACTGCAGGATCACGGTGTCGTTCGTGGAGAGCTGGCCGTCGACGGAGATGCGGTCGAAGGAGCGCTTGACGCAGACGCCGAGCAGCAGGTCGGCGGTCTCGGGCGCCAGCGCCGCGTCGGTCTGCACGAAGCACAGCATCGTCGCGAAGGCGGGCTCGATCATCCCGGCGCCCTTGGCCTGCGCCGTCAGGCGCACCGGCCCGGACGGCAGCCGCACGGTCAGCTCGGCGCGCTTGGCGAAGGCGTCGGTGGTCATGATCGCCGTCGCGAACTCCTCGTCGCCGCCGGAGTGCAGCCCGCCGCGCAGCTTCGCCAGCGCCGTCACGATCCTGGCGCCGTCGAGCTGCACGCCGATGACGCCGGTCGAGGCGACCGCGACCTGGTCGGCCTCGACGCCCGACGCCATCGCCGCAGCGCCCTGCACGCGCGCGGCCTCGTCGAGGCCGCGGCGGCCGGTCGCGGCGTTCGCGTTGCCGGAGTTGGCGACGACGACGCGCAGGGCGTCCAGCCGCGTGCGCTCCTGGCACACGAGGACCGGGGCGGCGAGCACGCCCGAGCGCGTGAAGCGCGCCGCGCTGACGGCGTCGGGCGCGTCGCAGACGAGCAGGCCGAGGTCGATCCGGCCGTCGGGGCGCAGCCCCGCGTGGATCGCGCCCGCGCGAAAGCCCGCCGGCAGCCCGGCGCCCGTGGCGTCCTCGACGTGCTCGGGCCGCGGGACCCAGCGCGATCCGAAGAAGCCGTCGCTCACCAGGCCTCGATGCCCGACGTCTCGGCCAGCCCGTACATGAGGTTGAGGTTCTGGACGGCCTGCGAGGCGGCGCCCTTCCAGAGGTTGTCGATCGCGCCGAAGACGATCACCTTGCCGGTGCGCGCGTCGGCGACCGCGTGGATCGCGCAGACGTTCGTGTCGCGCACGTCGCGCACGCCCGGCGGCGCCTGCACGACGTCGACGAACGGCATCTCGCTCGCCCAGCCCTCGTAGGCGGCGTCGACGCGCTCCTGGCTCCACGGCTCGCTCGTCGTGACGTAGCAGGAGACGAGCTCGCCCTGGTCCAGCGGCATCAGGTGCGTCGTGAACGTCGTCGTCACCGGCGCCCCGAGGATCGCGAGCTCCTGGTCGATCTCGGGCATGTGGCGGTGCGCGCCGACCTTGTAGGGGACGACGTTCTCGGCCATCGTCACGAAGTGCGTGCCGGCGCTCGGTGTGCGCCCGGCGCCGGAGACGCCGGACTTCGCGTCCACGACGACGTCGACGATCGTGCCCGACGCGGCGAGCGGGGCCAGGGCCAGCAGCGTCGCGGTCGGGTAGCAGCCGGGGTTGGCGACGAGGTCGGCGGCGGCGATCTGGTCGCCGTAGAGCTCGGGCAGCCCGTAGACGCCGCAGCCGAACAGCTCGGGCGCGCCGTGCGGGCCGTACCACTGCTCGTAGGCGTCGCGGTCGAGCAGGCGAAAGTCGGCGCTGAGGTCGACGACGCGCACGCCGCGCTCGCGCAGCCCGGCGACGACCGGTGCCGCGGCGCCGTGCGGGTAGGCCACGATCGCGGCGTCGACGTCGCCGTGGACCTCGAGGTCGAGCTCCTCCAGGACGGCGTCGACGCGGTGATGCGGGTACAGCTCGCTGAGCGTGCGGCCGGCGTCGCTGCGGCTCGTGACCGCGTGCAGCGCGAAGCCCGGGTGGCGGTCGATCAGGCGTGCCGCGAGCGCGCCCGCGTAGCCCGAGCCGCCGGCGACGAGGACGCGCGGCTCAGCCACGCAGCTCCCCTCCCAGCTCCTGCTCGAGGCGCGCGACGATCTTCTCGCGGACGGGCACGACGTCGGCGTCGGTGAGCGTGCGGTCGCGGGCGCGGAACGTCAGCGCGATCGCCAGCGACGTCCGCCCGGCGGCGACCTGCTCGCCGCGGTAGACGTCGAAGACCTCGGCGCGCGCGAGCAGCTTGCCGCCCGCCGCGCGCACGACCTCGAGCACGCGCGCGGCCGGGACGCCCGCGTCGACGACGACCGCGATGTCCTCGCGCAGCTCGGGGAACGAGGTGAGGTCCTCGTAGGTCGGGATCGCGCCGGCCTCGGCGATCACCGCGTCGAGGTCGAGCTCGAAGGCCGCGACGCCGTCGAGGTCCCACTCGCCCGCGACGAGCGGGTGCACGTCGCCGACCCAGCCGGCCTCGGCGCCGCCGACGCTCACGACCGCGCTGCGGCCGGGGTGCAGGAACGGCTGCGCCTGCGAGGCGAACGAGCCCTCCACGTGCAGCGCGGCGAGGACGGCCTCGACGTAGCCCTTGGCGGCGAAGACGTCGCCGGGGACGAGCGCGGCGAGCGCGCGGTGCTCGTGCGGGAGCTGCTCGCCGGTGGCGAGGTAGACGGCGCCGGACTCATAGAAGCCCGGGACGCCCTGGCCGCGGGCGGCGTTGTGGCGCGCGACGTCCAGCAGCGAGCCGAGCAGCGTCGTGCGCAGGACCGACTGGTCCTCGCTCATCGGGTTCTCGATGACGACGTGGCGCCGGCGCGGGTCGCCGTCGGGCAGGCGCAGCTGCTCGTCGCGCGCGGGCGCCTCGAAGCTCCAGCCGACGATCTCCAGCAGCCCGCGATCGGTCAGCACGTCCTCGGCGCGGCGGCGCAGGCGCTGGGCGGGCGTCAGCGTGCCGACCGCGCCGCGGCGGCTGGGCAGCGTCGCGGGGAGCTGGTCGTTGACGCCGTGCAGCCGCGCGACCTCCTCGATCAGGTCGGCCTCGCGGGTGACGTCGTCGCGGCGCCAGTGCGGGACCGTGACGTCGAGCCCGTCGGGCCGCTCGGCGGTCTCGAAGCCCAGCCGGCGCAGGTGCAGCGCCGACTCCGAGCGCGTGATGTTCACGCCCAGCAGGCGCACGAGGCGCTTGTCGCGCAGGCGGATGACCTGGGGTGCCGGGCCGGGCCCGCCGACGTCGATCGTTCCCGGGACGAGGCTCGCACCCGTCAGCTCGAGCATGAGCCCCGTCGCAACCGCCTGCGCCTCGAGCGTCTGCTCGGGCGACAGGCCCTTCTCGAAGCGCGCGCTGGCCTCGCTGCGCAGTCCGAGCTTCGTCGACGTCGCATGGATGTTGGGACCCGACCAGGCGGCGACCTCCATCAGCACGCGCGTCGTCGCCGGCTCGACCTCGGAACGCGTGCCGCCCATGACGCCGGCGATCGACGTCGGGCCCTCGTCGTCGGCGATCAGCACGACGTCGGGGTCGACCGTGCGCGTCTGGCCGTCGAGCGTGACGACCTGCTCGCCGTCGGTCGCGCGGCGCACGACGAGCCGGCCGCCGGCGATCCGGTCGAGGTCGAAGGCGTGCAGCGGCTGGCCGGTCAGCAGCATCACGTAGTTCGTGATGTCGACGACGTTGTTGATCGGCCGCTGGCCGCAGGCCATCAGGCGCGCCTTCAGCCACGGCGGCGAGGGCCCGATCGTCACGTCCTCGAAGGCGCGGGCGGTGAAGCGCGGACAGAGGTCGGTCGCCTCGACGACGACCTCGCAGGGCACGTCCCCGCCGAACGAGCCGCGGTCGTCGGCCCAGGGCGGCTCGGCGAGCGGGGCGCCGGTCGCCGCGTGGGTCTCGCGCGCGACGCCGTAGACGGCGAGGCAGTCGGGCCGGTTGGGCGTGATCTCGAGCTCGAGCACGTCGGTCGCCAGCGGCAGCACGCCGGCCAGCGGCGCACCGGCCGCCAGGTCACCGGCGAGCACCATCGTCCCGGCGTGGTCCATGCCGATGCCGAGCTCGTCCTCGGCGAGGATCATGCCGTCGGACTCCTGGCCGCGCAGCTTGGCCCGCTTCAGGCGCGTGCCGTCGGGCATGACGGCACCGGGCCGCGCGACGGCGACGGTCTGCCCCGCCGCGACGTTGGGCGCGCCGCAGACGATCTGCGTCGTCTCCCCCGGGGCGATCTCCACGACGCAGACGCTGAGACGGTCGGCGTCGGGGTGCTGCTCGCACTGCACGACCTTCCCCACGACGAAGTTCTCCAGCGCCGAGACGCCGTGGTGGTCGACGCGGTCGACCTCGGTGCCGGTCATCGCCAGGCGCGTCGCGAGCTCCTCGACCGGCAGGTCGGGCGCGCAGTACTCGTGCAGCCATTGCACCGGGACGCGCATCAGCCGAACTGCTCCAGGAAGCGGGCGTCGTTGTCGTACAGCAGCCGCAGGTCGGGGATGCCGTGCTTGAGCATCGCGATCCGCTCGATGCCCATGCCGAAGGCGAAGCCCTGGACCTTCTCGGGGTCGTAGCCGTGCTCCTGCGACATAGCCGAACACGTTGGGGTCGACCATCCCCGAGCCGAGGATCTCGATCCAGCCGGTGTCCTTGCAGACGCGGCAGCGCCGGCCCTTGACGTGCTTCATGAAGCAGGAGACGTCGACCTCGACCGACGGCTCGGTGAACGGGAAGAAGTGCGGGCGCAGGCGGACCTCGCGGTCGGGGCCGAAGATCGCGCGGGCGAACGCCAGCAGCGTGCCCTTGAGGTCGGCGAGCGTGATGTCGGTATCGACCGCCAGGCCCTCGATCTGGTGAAACTGGGGCGTGTGCGTCGCGTCGGAGTCGGGGCGGTAGACGCGGCCCGGGACGATGATGTAGATCGGCGGCGGCTGGGCCTCCATCGCGCGGATCTGCATCGGCGAGGTGTGCGTGCGCAGCAGCACGTCGTCGCCCACGTAGAAGGTGTCGCTGCGCCCGCGCGCGGGATGCGTCGGCGCGTGGTTGAGCGCGTCGAAGTTGTAGTGGACGGTCTCGACCTCGGGCCCCTCGGCGATGCGGAAGCCGAGGCCGAGGAAGACGTCCTCGATCTCGCGGCGCGTGGCCGTCAGCAGGTGGTGGCGGCCGACCGGCTGCGGCGGGCTGCCGGGCAGCGTGACGTCGACCGTGTCGGCCTCCAGCCGGCGCTCGAGCTCGCCGCCGGCGAGCTGCTCGCCGCGCTCGGCGATCAGCGCCTCGAGCGCCTGGCGGGCCTGGTTGGCGGCCTTGCCGGTCGGGCCGCGCTCCTGCGGCTCGAGCTGGGCGATCCCGCGCAGGACGTTTGGCAGCTCGGCCTTGCGCCCGAGGTAGCGCACGCGCAGCTCCTCCAGGACGGCGCTCGACGTGGCGGCCGCGATCGCCGCCTCGGCCTCGGCGCGCAGCTCTGCGATGCGGGCAGTCATGCCGGCGCAATCCTAGGCGCGACCTCGCGCCCGAGCTCGTAGAGCGCGACCGTCGCGGCCATCGCGGCGTTGAGCGATTCGCTGGCGATCGGGATGTGGGCGACGCGATCGCAGGCGGCGACGACGTCGTCGGGCAGCCCGTCGCGCTCGGCGCCGACGAGCAGCGTCGTCTCGCCGCCGCCCGGACCCGTCAGCGGCTCGCCGCCGCGCGCCACGAGCGCGACGCGCTCGCCCGGCAGCTCGTCGATGCTCGTCGCGCGCGCGACCGGCACCGAGAAGATCGCGCCCATCGAGGCCCGCACGGCCTTCGGACCGAAGGGGTCCGCGCAGCCCGGGCCGACGACGACCGACGCCGCGCCGAACGCCAGCGCCGAGCGCAGGATCGTCCCGACGTTGCCGGGGTCCCCGACGCCCCACAGCGCGACGCACAGCGGGCCCGCCGGCTGCGCCCAGCGCGACTCGTAGACGCCGATCTGGCGCGTCCCGGAGCCGAGGCTCGACACGCCCGCCAGCAGCGTCCCCTCGACCTCGACGCCGTCAAGGCCGCTGCCGGCGGCGGCGAGCACGGTCACCGGCTCCCAGCGCGCGGCCGCCGCGGCCGCGACGAGGTCCTCGCCCTCGGCGACGAAGCGCCCGCTCTCCCCGCGCGCACGCCGCCGCGCGAGCTTGCGGATCTCCTTGAGCTTCTCGTTGTGGTTTGAGGTGATGGTCATATGAAACGAAAAAGGGCGCCGTCCTGGAGAGGAAGCGGCGCCCGTGAGGTCGGTGTCTGTCGGCTGGTTGCTTGTCAGGCAGCCGACGCCTCGCGGGCGGCGTCGACGAATCGGCGGAACGTCTCGGGATCGCGCACGGCGATGTCGGCCAGCACCTTGCGGTCCAGTTCGATGCCGGCGAGCTGCAGGCCGTGGATGAAGGTCCCGTACGTCATGCCCTCCTGGCGCGCGGCGGCGTTGATGCGGGTGATCCAGAGGCGGCGGAAGTCGCGCTTGCGATTGCGGCGGTCGCGGTACTGGTACGCCTCCGCCTTCATCAGCGCTTCCTTGGCGCGCTTGTAGTTCGAGTTCGCCTCGCCCCGGAAGCCCTTGGTCCGCTCGAGCGTCGCGCGACGCTTCTTGCGGGCGTGTACCGACCGCTTGACGCGCGTCATGAGTGCTCCGTCCGGTTCGCTGGACGGAGCACTACTTGCTCCCCGTGCGCAGCAGCTTCTTGACCCGCGGCGCGTCGTGGTCCGAGAGGATGGCGGGCCTGCCGAGCGCGCGCTTGCGCTTGGGCGACTTCTTCTCGAGGATGTGGCTCGTGAAGGGATGCCGGCCGCGGACCTTGCCGTTGGCGGTGATCTTGAAGCGCTTCTTCGCGCCGGAATGGGTCTTCATCTTGGGCATGGCGAGCGCGTCAGTATTGCAGAGTCACCCGGTCGACCTGGGCCGGGCGACCACCGTGACATAGGTCGCGCGCAGCGCCGGCGCGCCCTGGCCGTCGCCCGTGAGGCCGTCGACGATCGCCTCGGCCCGCAGGCGCAGCTCGGGCACGCGCGGGGCCCAGGCGAGCGGGCGCAGGGCGGCGAACAGCCGGTCGAGCGCCTCGCCGCGCGAGCCGAAGCTCAGCGTCAGGCCGCCGGGACGCAGCTCGTAGTCGTCGCTGTGGCGATCGAGCTCGGTGCGCAGGCGCTCCTCGCGGCCCCACTCCAGCGGCGCGACCGTGCCGGGCGGCGAGGGCTCGTGCTCCTCGGCGAGCGCCAGGAGGCGGCCGACGATGCCCGCCGGCGTCCAGGCCGTGAACGCGACGGTCCCGCCCGGGCGCACGACGCGGCACAGCTCGGCGATCGCGGCGCCGCCGTCGGAGCTGAACATCGGGGCGAACGCGGAGACGGCGCCGTCGAACTCGTCGTCGTCGAAGGGCAGTTCGGCGAGGTCGTAGTCGAGCTCGTCGACCTCGAGGACGTGCTCGCCGATCGCGCGCGGCAGCGCCTGCGTGACGGGCGCCCACAGCTCGGCCCCGGTCGTGTGCGGCCACGACGCGCGCGGCGGCGGCACGTTCGGCCGGGCCGGACCGCGCGGCTTGCGCGGCGGCGCCGGTGCCGTCGAGTCGAGCAGCTCGGCGTCGAAGCGCTCCTCCATGCGCTCGGCGACCTTCGACAGGCCGAAGGTGAAGAGCGATCGCCGCGACAGCATGCCCGCCCCGGTGGCGCTAGGCCTTGGTGTCGGCCTCGGCGGCGGCCGTCGCGGGCGCGTCGCCGGGTGCGTCGTCCGGCGGGCGCGTCGCCGCGGGCGCGTCGTCCACGGGCGCGTCGTCCGTGGGCGCGTCGTCCGCGGGCGCGTCGTCCGTGGCGGGCGCCTCGGCGGGCGCCGGAGCGTCGGCGGCGGGCGCAGCGGCGGGCGCCGGAGCGTCAGCGGCAGGCGCGTCGGCAGCCGGAGCGTCGGCGGCGGGCGTGTCGAGCTCGCCGCTGAGGACGGCCTTGGAGGGGCCGAGCATCATCGTCATGTTGCGCCCGTCCTGGATCGGGCGCTGCTCGACCGTGCCGATCTCCGACAGCTCCTCGGCGAGGCGGTCGAGGATCATCACGCCGCGCTCGGGGTGCGTGACCTCGCGCCCGCGGAACATGATCGTGATCTTGACCTTGTCCTTGTGGCGCAGGAAGCGCTCGACGTGGCCCTTCTTCGTGTTGTAGTCGTTCTCCGCGATCTTCGGCCGGAACTTGATCTCGCGGATCGTGATCTGCTGCTGGTGCTTGCGCGCCTGCTTGAGCTTCTGGGCCTGCTCGTACTTGTACTTGGAGTAGTCGAGCACGCGGCAGACGGGCGGGCGCGCGTCGGGCGCCACCTCGACGAGATCGAGATCGCGATCCTGGGCGTAGCGCAGCGCGTCGTTCGTGCGCATGACGCCGACCTGCTCGCCCTTCTCGTCGATGAGACGGACCTCGGGCACGCGAATGCGCTCGTTGATCCGGGTCGAGTCCCGCTCGGGCGGGCGCCGGTCGAACCTGCGAGGAACCGGCACTAGCTGTGAATGGCGCGCGTCAAGCGGAGAGCTGGCGCGGCGGGGAGATTCGGGAGTCGGTCAACTGGGCGAGTATACGCGCGTCAGCCACTGCGATGCGAGGACGTGTCCGCCAATCGGGCGACGAAGTCCGCCACGGACTCGCTCCCGGTGTCGCCCTGGCGATGCTCGCGGACCGCGACGGTCGGGTGGGCGGGATCCGATTGCGCCTCGCGATCGCCGACCACGAGCATGTACGGGATCTTGCGCAGCTCGGCGTCGCGGATCTTGCGCCCGACGGACTCGGTGCGGTCGTCGAGCTCGCCGCGCAGGCCCGCGGCGATCAGCGCGTCGAGCACCTTCGCGGCGGCCTCGACGTGGCGGTCGGCGATCGGCAGGACGATCGCCTGCACCGGCGCCAGCCAGACGGGGAACTCGCCGGCGTAGTGCTCGATCAGGATCCCGATGAAGCGCTCGTAGGAGCCCATCAGCGCGCGGTGGATCATCACGGCGCGGTGGTCGGCGTTGTCGGCGCCGGTGTAGGTCAGGTCGAAGCGCTCGGGGAACGAGTAGTCGAGCTGGACGGTGCCCAGCTGCCAGGAGCGCCCGAGCGAGTCGGTCATGTGCAGGTCGATCTTCGGGCCGTAGAAGGCGCCGTCGCCCTCGTTGAGGACGTAGGGCAGGCCGCGCTCCTCCAGCGCCTGCGCCAGCGCCGCCTCGGCGCGGTCCCAGAGGGCGTCGTCGCCGACCCGCTCGTCGGGCCGCGTCGACAGCTCCAGGTGCGGCTCGATGCCGAACAGCCGGTAGGTGTCGAAGGCGAAGTCCATGCAGGCCATGACCTCCTCCTGCACCTGGTCCTCGGTGCAGAAGATGTGGGCGTCGTCCTGGGCGAAGTGGCGCACGCGCAGCAGCCCGTGCAGGGTGCCGCTGGGCTCGTTTCGGTGCAGCAGCCCCGGCTCGGAGTAGCGCACCGGCAGGTCGCGGTAGGACCACTTCTGGAGGCTGAAGAGGTGCGCGTGCCCGGGGCAGTTCATCGGCTTGACGCCGTACTCGCGCCCCTCGGTCTCGGTGACGAACATGTGCTGGCGGTACTTGCCCCAGTGGCCCGAGATCTTCCACAGCTCGCTGTCGTAGAGCAGCGGGGTCTTGACCTCGGTGTAGCCGCGCTCGATGCCCATCTCGCGGCTGAGGCCGACGAGCTCGTTGTAGAGCCTGGTGCCGTTGGGCAGCCAGAAGGCGCTGCCGGGCGCGACGTCGGAGAACGCGAACAGGCCCAGCTGCGGGCCCAGCCGGCGGTGGTCGCGGGCCTTGGCCTGCTCGAGGCGCTCGAGGTGCTCGGCGAGCTCCTCCTTGGTGAAGAAGGCGGTGCCGTAGATGCGGGTGAGCTGCTGGCGGTCGGAGTCGCCGCGCCAGTAGGCGCCCGCGACGGACTGCAGCTTGACGGCCTTGATGCGCTTGGTCCCGGGGCCGTGGGGACCGCGGCAGAGGTCGGTGAAGGGGCCGTTGGTGTAGAGGCTGACGGTCTCGACGCCCTCGTTTTTCACGAGGTCCTCGATCAGCTCGACCTTGTAGTCCTGGCCCTCGGCGCGGAAGCGCTCCAGCGCCTCTTCGACGCTCACGTCCTCGCGGACGAACTGCTCGTCGGCGTTGATGTGCTCGCGCATCTTCTGCTCGATGCGGGCGAAGTCGGCGTCGGAGACGACCACGCCCTCGGGGAACTCGAAGTCGTAGTAGAAGCCGTTCTCGATCGCCGGCCCGATCGAGATCTTCACGCCCGGATAGAGGTCCATCACGGCGGCGGCGAGGACGTGCGCGGCGTCGTGGCGGATGACGTCGAGCGCCCCGTCGCTCTTGGCGGTGATGATCTCCAGCGGCTCGCCGGCGACCAGCGGGCGCGCGAGGTCGCGCACCTCGCCGTTCTGGCGCACGGCCAGCGCGGCGCGCGCGAGCCCGGGCCCGATCGCCAGCGCGGCGTCGGCGCCGGTGGCGCCGTCGGCGAGCTCGAGCTCGGTTCCGTCGGGGAGCGTGACGTTCACCGGGCCATTGTCACATCCCGTGGCGGCGGCGGCGGTACCGTCCCGGTGATGCGACGGCTGGCGATCGGCCTGGCAGCGCTCGCGCTGCTCGTGCTCTGTGGCGATGGCGCCGCGGCGACCCCGCGCGTCACGTACACGACGAGCGGCGGCATCGCGGGCATCAGCAACCAGCTCGTCGTGAGCGGCGGCGCCCGCGCGGTCCTGACCGCCGGGCCGCGCAATGCGCGCAGGACGTTTCGCCGCACGCTGTCGGGCGCCGCGCACCGTCGCCTGCTGCGGATCGTCGCCGCCGCGCACGTCGAGCGCCTGCGCTCGCGCTACGCCCCGCGGACGCCCGTCGCGGACGGCATCGACCAGGCGCTGACCTACCGCGGCAGGACGGTCGTCGTCGCCCAGGACGGCTCGCCGCCGAAGCCGCTGGCCCGCGCCCTGCGAGAGCTCGCGAAGCTCGCCTCCTCGCTGCAGCGCTAGCGCGATCTGGCTCGATCCGGGGTTTGCGAACCCGCGCCTTCGTCTACCCGTGTGGAGGGACCGCCGGGACGGCGGTCCGCCGACAGCCCCACACCGAGAAGGAGTTGACCATGGCGAACGAACTTGACGGTCGCAGCATCGCGATCCTCGCCACCGACGGCGTCGAGCAGGTCGAGCTGGTGGAGCCGCGCAAGGCCGTGCAGGGCGCCGGCGCGCGCACCGAGCTGCTCTCGCTCGACAGCGGCCAGATCCAGGCGATGAACCAGGACATCCAGCCGGCCGACCGCTTCCCGGTCGACCGCAAGGTGGCCGACGCCTCGATCGACGACTACGACGCGCTGATCCTCCCCGGCGGCACGTGCAACCCCGACCGCCTGCGGATGGACGACGACGCGGTCGCCTTCGTGCGCGACTTCGTCCAGGCGGGCAAGCCGGTCGGCGTCATCTGCCACGGCCCCTGGACGCTCGTCGAGGCCGACGTCGTGCGCGACCGGCGAATCACGTCGTGGCCGAGCGTGCGCACGGACCTGCGCAACGCCGGCGCCGAGGTCGTCGACGAGGAGGTCGTCGTCGACGCCAACATCACCTCCAGCCGCTGGCCCGACGACCTGCCGGCGTTCTGCACGGCGATCGTGCGCGAGTTCTCGGCGGTGCACGCGTGAAGGTCGCCCTCAAGCCGTAGTGCGGTGATCCACCGGAAAACTGTGACGTCGGTCACGGTTCGGGCCCGAAGCGAACAGGGGTTCGCTTCGGGCTGCTAGGGTCCTCCGACCGCGGGCGAAACCAGGCGCCTCACAGCGTCGCCGCCCGCATCAAACGACCGGCCACCTGCGCCGCGCACCTCGCGTGTCGCCCTCGGGCCGATGGAAGGACCACAACGGATGCGTCTCAGAACCCTGGGCGCCGTCTGCGCCACGAGCGCGGTCGCGGTGCCCATCACTGCCGTCGTACCATTCGCCTTCGCACAGGAGGCTCCGCCGCAGCCGGTGGCACCCGCCCCGGCCGCGCCCACCGCGCCAGCCGCGCCGCTTTCGGCCGCGACGCCGCCACCCGGCGACATGCACACCGCTGCGATGTCGCGACTCTCCGACCACCACCTCCACTTCGCGCGCCGCTACCACCGGCTGCTCGGCGACCCGCTCACGCGGTCCGAGCGCAGCGAGCTGCGCCAGCAGGTCAGCCAGCTGACACCGCCGCGGCTGCGCGCCGAGACGCGCGAGCTGCGCGGTGACATCCGCCAGCTGCGCAAGCGCCTGGGGCGCAAGCTCCACGGCGGCGCGCCGAACGTCGCGATCCCGCCGCAGCTGAAGTCGATCGCGATGTGCGAGTCACACGGCGACCCGCGCGCGATCTCGGCCGGCGGCACGTATCGCGGCAAGTACCAGTTCTCCTTCTCGACCTGGGCATCGGTCGGGGGCAAGGGCGACCCGGCCCGCGCCTCGGAGACCGAGCAGGACCGCCGCGCGGCGAAGCTCTACCGCACCGGCGGACCGGGCCACTGGCCCGTCTGCGGGGTCTGACCGCCGTCAGATCGCTCGACCCACCGGCTCGGCGGCGTACCGCCGGGCCGGTGAGGCCGACGACCCGGCCCGGCGGCGCAGGCTGGAGCCGTGAGCACCGGTCGCTAGCCTCCGCCTCCATGGATCCCGCCACGCTGCGCGCCGCCTTTCCCGTCCTCGAGCACCGCGTCTACCTCAACGCCGGCACCTGCGGGCCGCTGCCCGCGGCGACGATCGGCGCCGTCGACGACGTGCTCGCGATCGCCGTGTCCGAGGGTCGCGCCGCGAACTACTACGCGCCGCTGATCGAGCTGCGCACCAAGCTGCGCGCCACCTACGCCGAGATCCTCCACGCGCAGCCCGACGAGGTCGCGCTGACGACCTGCACGAGCGAGGGCATCGCGCGCGTGCTCACCGCCCTCGACCTGCGCCCCGGCGACGAGGTGCTGACCTCCACCGACGAGCACCCCGGCCTGCTCGGCCCGCTCGCCGCCGCGCGCACGCTGCGCGCGATCGAGGTGCGCGCCGTGCCGTTCGAGCAGCTCGCCGACGCCGTCTCCCCGGCGACCCGCCTCGTTGCGTGCTCGCACGTCAGCTGGGTCGACGGCCGCGTGGCGCCCGACTTCAGCGGCCTCGACGTGCCGGTGCTGTTCGACGGCGCCCAGGGCGTCGGCGCGGTACCGGTCGACGTCGCCGCGCTGGGCTGCGCGTTCTACGCCGGCTCGGGCCAGAAGTGGCTCTGCGGGCCGGTCGGCACCGGGATGCTGTGGATCTCCCCCGAGTACGACGACCGCCTGCCCGCCAGCGGCCCGACGTACATGAACCTCGAGAACGCGGGCGACGGCCTCGACGCCGTGGCGAAGAAGACCGCCGCGCGCCACGACGCCTGGGCCCAGAGCCTCGAGACGACGGCCGCCGCCGCCACCGCGCTGGAGCTGCTCGGCAGCGCCGGCTGGGACGCCGTCCACGAGCGCGCGGCGACGCTCGCGCAGACGCTCGCCGACGCGCTCGCCGAGCGCGGGCTGCAGGTCGCCCCGCGCGACCGCACGACGCTCGTCTCCTGGACGGACGCCGATCCGCCCGCCACCCGCGACCGGCTCGCGCAGGACGGCATCGTCATCCGCGACCTGCCCGGCACCGGCCTGCTGCGCGCCTCCGTCGGCGCCTGGAACGACGAGTCCGACCTCGAGCGCCTGCTCGCGGCGCTGTAGCGCCGAGGCGCTCCTAGCGCTTCTCCCAGGCCCCCGGGTCGCTCGTCAGGTCGGTCACGTGGCTGGGGATGCTCCCCGACGCGACGTCGGCGAGCGAGACCTCCTCGAGCACGCGCCGGACGCTGGCGCGCAGGGCGATCCAGACGTCGCGCAGCGGCTCGGCCGTGCCCTTGAACTCGACCTCCTCCGGGCGCCGGCCGGAGACCCCGGCGAGCGGCCCGTCGATCGCGCGGATGATGTCCGCGAGCGAGATCTCGGCCGCCGGGCGGGCCAGCAGATGGCCGCCGTCGGGCCCGCGGCGGCTCTCGACGAGGCCCGCCTGGCGCAGCCCCTGGAGGATGTTCTCCAGGAACTTCACGGGGATCTCCTGGGCCCGCGCGAGGGCCTCGGCCTTCACCGGCCGGGTGGGATCGTCGCCCTGCTGCGCGGCCGCAAGCTCGACGCTCGCCCGCACGGCGTAGTCGACCTTGGCGGAGACGCGCACGGCGCAATCATGCCGCGAATTCGCGCTCGCGTCGCACGCGGAGCCAGACGAGCTGCCCCGCCCGGAGCTCCAGCTCGTCGGCCTGATCGCGCGTCGTGAGGATCGGGACGCCGGTGCCGTCGCCCAGCACGGCCTCGATGCGCACCTCGAACCCGACCCGCGCGACGCGCTCGATCATGGCCTCGATCGCGCCCTCCTCGTGGTCCTCGAGGACCTCGATGTCGTGCGGTCGCACCCACGCCCCGCCGAGCTGGCTGACCGGCCCGACGAAGCCCATGACGAACGGGTTGGCGGGCCGTTCGTAGAGGTCGTCGGGCGTCCCCGTCTGCTCGATCCGGCCCTCGTTGAGGACCGCCACCTGCTGGGCGACCTCGAGCGCCTCCTCCTGGTCGTGGGTGACGAAGATCGTCGTCACGTGGACCTCGTCGTGCAGCCGCCGCAGCCAGTCGCGCAGCTCCTTGCGGACCGTCGCGTCCAGCGCGCCGAAGGGCTCGTCGAGCAGCAGCACGCGCGGGCGCACCGCCAGCGCGCGGGCGAGCGCCATGCGCTGACGCTGGCCGCCGGAGAGCTGCGCCGGGTAGCGGTGCGCCCAGCCGGTGAGGTGGACGAGCGCCAGCAGCTCGTCGACGCGCTCGCGCACCTCGGCCTTCGGGCGCTTGCGGATCTTCAGGCCGAAGGCGATGTTGTCGCGCACGGTCATGTGCTTGAACGCGGCGTAGTGCTGGAAGACGAAACCGACGCCGCGGTCCTCGGCGGGCAGCGTCGTGACGGCCTCGCCCGAGAACAGCACCTCGCCGCTGTCGGGCACCTCGAGGCCGGCGATGACGCGCAGCAGCGTCGACTTGCCGCCGCCGGACGGGCCCAGCAGGGCCGTCAGCGAGCCGTCGGGCACGCTGAGCGAGACGTCCTCGATCGCCTGGAATCCGTCGAAGGACTTGCTCACGTTGCGAATGTCGATGGCCATCTGGATTCAGCCTTCCTTGCGGCGGTCGAGCAGGGTCATGGTTCCGATCACGGCGAGGGCCAGCAGGGCGAGGACGACGGAGGCCGCGTAGGCGCCGGTGAGGTCGAAGGTCTGGAAGCGCTGCTCGACGAAGGTGGTCATCGTCTCCGTCTGGCCCTCGATCTTGCCCGAGACGACCGCGACCGCACCGAACTCCCCGAGCGCCCGCGCGGTCGTGAGGATCACGCCGTAGGCGACGCCCCAGCGGATCGCCGGCAGCGTGATGCGCCAGAACGTCTGCGCCCGCGAGGCGCCCAGCGTGCGGGCAGCGTCCTCCTGCTCGACGCCGATCTCGCGCAGCACCGGCACGACCTCGCGCACGACGAACGGCAGCGAGACGAAGACCGTCGCGAGCACCATCCCCGGCGTCGAGAAGATCACGCGAATGCCGTTCTCCGCCAGCCAGGTCCCGATCCAGCCCTTGTTGCCGTAGACGAGGATCAGCGCGAGGCCGACGACGACCGGCGAGATCGCGAAGGGCAGGTCGACGAGCGCCGAGACGAGCGTCTTGCCGCGCCAGCGCCCGCGCACGAGCGCCAGCGCCATCCCGACGCCGAAGATCGTGTTCAGCGGCACCGCGACGGCGACCATCAGGCACGTCAGCCAGAACGCGTGCTGGGCGGCGGGCGTCGTCACCGCCTCCCAGGCGGGGCCGATGCCGTGCTCGAAGGTCCGGTAGAAGACCATCGCCACCGGGATCGCCAGCAGCGCGGCGAGGTAGCCGAGCGCGACGAAGCGCAGCGTCAGCCGCGAGGCGCGCGAGCTAGCGGGCACGGCGCAGCCCCCGCGTCGAGATCGCGCTGACGGCCAGCAGCAGGACGAACGACAGCACGAGCAGCACGACGCTGACGGCCGCGGCGCCCGACGTGTTGTCGGACTCGATCTGGCCGAAGAGGAAGACCGACGCGACCTCGGTCTTGAACGGGATGTTGCCCGAGATCAGGACGACCGAGCCGAACTCGCCCAGGGCGCGGGCGAACGCCAGCCCGGCCCCGGCGGCGATCGCCGGGACGAGGTTGGGCAGCACGATCCGCGCGAAGACCGTCCGCGGCCGCGCGCCCAGCGAGGTCGCGGCCTCCTCCATCTCGCGGTCGAGCTCCATCAGCACGGGCTGCACCGAGCGCACGACGAACGGCAGCGTCACGAACAGCAGCGCGAGGGCGACGGCGGCGCGCGTGAAGCCGATGTCGAAGGGCGCCGGCCCGCGCGGCCCGTAGAGCGCGAGCAGCACGAGCCCCGCGACGATCGTCGGCAGCGCGAACGGCAGGTCGATGAGCGCGTTGACGAAGCGCTTGCCCGGGAACTCGTCGCGCACCATCACCCAGGCGATCAGCGTCCCGGTGACGACGTTGAACGCGACGACGATCAGCGACACGACGATCGTGAAGCGCATCGCCGCGAACGCCTGGTGGCTCGTGACCGCCTGCCAGAACGCCGCCGGGCCGCCGGTCGTCGACTCGGCGACGACGGCGGCGAGCGGGATCAGGACGACGAGGCTCAGGTAGGCCGTCGCGAGCGCGCCGCCGATCGCCGGGCCGGCGCCGCGCAGGCCGCGGCCCGCCCGGCGGCGCGGCAGCGCGAGCGGCTCAGCTCGTGCTGACACCGAGACCGGCCTCGATCTTCTGCATGACGGAGTCGGCCGGGTCGAAGAACTTCTTCATCACCGGGTCCCAGCCGCCGAACTTCGTGATGTCGAAGAGCTTCTTCGGCTCGGGGTAGGTCTGCTTGTCGACGAGCGCTGGGATGATCGAGCGGTAGCCCTTGGCGGCGAAGATCTTCTGGGCCGGCTCGGAGGTCGCGAAGTCGATGAACGCCTTCGCATTGGTGCCGGCGTCGGTCGTCGCGGCGATCGGGTTCTCGATCAGGATCGTCTCGTCGGGGATGACGTAGTCGAGCTTCTCGCCCTTCTGCTGGGCGGTGATCGCCTCGTTCTCGTAGGAGATGATCGCGTCGCCCTTGCCGCTCGTGAAGCTCTGCAGCGAGTCGCGGGCGGCCTTGTCCTGGACGACGACGTTCTTGAACAGCCTGCCGAGGTAGTCGACGGCCTGGTCCTCGGTCCTGCCCTGCTCGATCTGCGCCCCGTAGGCGGCCATGATGTTCCAGCGCGCCCCGCCGGAGGTGAACGGGTTGGGCGTCAGGACCTCGACGCCGGGCTTGACGAGGTCGTCCCAGCCCTTGATGTTCTTCGGGTTGCCGGGCCGCACGCCGATCACGACGACGGAGTGCGTGACGATGCCCTTCGTCGCGGTCGTGTTCCAGCCGGGCGCGACGAGCTTCTCCTTGACGAGCTTGGTGACGTCGGGCTCCAGCGACAGCGCGACGATGTCGGTCGGCAGGCCAGCGATGACGGCGCGCGCCTGGTCGCCCGAGGCGCCGTAGGACTGCGAGAGGCTCACGCCCTTGCCGGCCGGCGTCTTCTGGAACGCCGGGATGATGCCCTCGTAGGCCTCCTTCGGCGTCGAGTACGCGACGAGCGCGAGCTTGCTCGAGCCCGTGCCGCTCTCGTCAGCCCCGCCGCATCCGGCGAGCAGAACCACGATCGCGAGGGCGAGCAGCGGCAGCAGGAACTTTGGTTTCGTGATCATGCCGCAGCAAAATACACAATCCGGATCAAGTTTGTGGTGTTTTAACCGGAAAGGCTTGCGAGCCAGTCCAGCCAGCCGCCTGCGAGCACGAGGCCGGCGAGCTCCTCGTAGCCGCCCGCGCCGGGGTGCGCGCCGTCGCCGGCGGCCGCCTCTGAGCGCCAGGCGGCGCTGACGCACAGCGCCTCGGCGACCGCGACGAACGGCGCTCCGTGCTCTGCGGCGACGGGCTCCAGCGCCTGCGACAGCGCCCGGATGCGGTCGTCCTGCGCCGGCTCGCCCACCGGTGCCGGCCCGACGACGAACGCACGCAGGCCGAGCAGGGCGGCGCCGCCGAGGATCCGCCCGAGCGCGTCGACGGCGACCCCGGGTGCCACGCGCAGCTCGCCGTCCTCCTCGGTCGTGTCGTTGACGCCGAGGCCGATCACGACGCCGTAGGCGGCGGCGTCGTGCGTCCGCGCGAGCGCCTCGGCGCGCCAGCGCGCCTCGACGTCCAGCGACGTGTCGCGGCGCACGCCGAGGTCGTAGGCGGTCAGCGGCAGGCCGGCGCGGTAGGACGCGGCGACGACGCGGCCGACCCAGCCCAGCCCGGCCGGGTCCCCCACGCCGGCGACGAACGAGTCGCCGAAGAACAGCACCCGCCGGTCGGCGTCCACGAGCCCGTCAGCGGCCGATGGTCCGCACGAGCTCGCGGGCGCGCTGGGGCAGCTGGCCCATGAGCTCGCGCAGGTCGGCCAGCTCGGCGCGCAGCTGGGCGTCGCCGACCTCGACGGGCAGCAGCGAGTCCTGCAGCGTCGAGAGGGTGCCGTCGGCCTCGCGGACCGCCTCGACCGCGCTCTCGATGAAGCCCTTTGCGCCGAGCGACGGCAGGCCCGCAGACTGCGGATCGAACGTGCGCGTCTCGAGGCCGTGGCGGGCGGCGAACTGGCCGTGGGTGCGCGTCGCGCGCCCGTAGGCGAGCTGGACGGGCCGGAAGAGCTGCTCCTCGAGCCGGTCGGCGGTGTGCTCGTCGAGCTGCTCGTAGGCCTCGCCGAGGGCGGCGAGGGCGAGCCCGAGCTCGTCGGTCGCATCGGCGATCGTGTCCAGCAGCTGCTGGCGCCCGTCGGCGGCGGCGTAGGCCATGTGCTCAGCGTAGTCCCCGCGGCCAAGCCCGGCGCGCGCGTCCGGAACGCGCCGCGTGTCGGCTGTCCATTTGGCGGCGCGGGACGCTGACAGCATCTCTGACGGGCGCGGGTCCGGTCGTCGCGGAGGCTGTCGAGTTTCTGTCGCATGCGAACGGTTTCCCGCCCCAGCAGCCCGCGCCGCTCGGCCGCCTACGCCTACGAGCGCAAGAGCCAGAACCGCAGCACGATCCTCAGCCGCATCGAGACGCTGCGCGCAGCGAGCCGTGGGCCGGCTATGACGAGCTGACCGCCGGCGAGGTTCCGACCGTCCTCTCCAGCAGCAGCGACGAGCGCGCCCAGCAGGTGCGCGCCTACGAGCCGAGCGCGCGAGCTGACCAACGCCTGAACGCCCGGGCCGGCGCCCGCCGGCCCGCCCCATCGATCCAAGGAGCAGCCATGAGCATTGCCGACAAGGTCCGCAAGATCCCCGGAGTCGCAGCCATCGAGGGCGCCGTCACCGGCGCGCTGGCCAACGAGGGCGACCTGCCGATCAAGGACGACGACAAGCAGACCGCCACGGACATCACCGCGAGGCTCAAGGGCCTCAGCCAGCGCGAGCTGCGCATGATCGACGCCTACGAGCGCAAGCACGAGAACCGCGCGACGATCACCGACAAGATCGCCAAGCTCGCCGGCGAGGAGCCCTGGTCGGGCTACGACGAGCAGAGCGTCGACGCGATCGCCGCGGCCGTTCGCGACGCCGACGAGGACACGGCCAAGGCCGTTCGCGCCTACGAGCGCGACCGCAAGGACCGCGCCGGCGTGCTGCAGGCCGCCGATCAGCGGATCGGCGGCCTAGCGCGGACCCGGGTGGCGCCGGCGCGGCCGGCCGGGCAGGATTGCGGGCATGAACGCGATCTCGCACCTGCGCGGCATCCCCGCGCTGCGCCACCTGCGGGGCCGCCACCCCGCCGTCGTCGTCTGCCTCGACGACCCCGCCCCCTACGAGGCGCGCGCCGAGGAGCTGGCCGCGCTGGACGCGCGCCTGGTCGTCGAGCGCGAGCCCGGCGACCTGTCGGCGCGCCTCGGGCGCCCGTCGATCACCGTCGCCGATCGCTTCCTCGAGGTCGAGCTGCATTCCGAGCAGCTCTCGCCGGAAGCGGTCGTCAAGACCGTCCGCTGGCTGGAGATTCGCTGCGAGGAGTGTCCGCAATCGGGCGTCGACATGCACCAGGCCGGCGGCTGGGCTTGAGCACCCTCGAGCTCGAGACGCCCTGCGGCACGGCGCGCGTCCACCTGCACCCGGCCGACTCGCCGCGGGCAGCGCTCGTGCTCGGCCACGGGGCGGGCGGCGGCGTCGCGGCGCCCGACCTGCTGGCGGCCAAGCAGGTCGCACTCGACGCCGGCGTCAGCGTCGCCCTCGTCGAGCAGCCCTACCGCGTGCTCGGCCGGCGCTCGCCGCCGCGCGCGCCGGTGCTCGACACGGCCTGGACGAGCGTCGTCGAGCAGCTGCATGCCGGGCCGCTGCGCGACCTGCCGCTGATCACCGGCGGGCGCTCCTCGGGCGCGCGCGTCGCCTGCCGGACGGCCGCGGCGACGGGCGCGACCGCCGTGCTGTGCCTCGCGTTCCCGCTCGTCACGCCGTCGGGCGTCAGCCGCCAGGAGGAGCTCGACGGCGCCGGCGTCTCGGTGCTCGTCGTGCAGGGCGCCAGCGACCGCTTCGGCACGCCCGAGCCGTCGGAGCGGCGCTCGGTCGTCGTCGTGCGCGGCGACCACGGCCTGAAGTCCGACATGCCGGGGCTGCGCGAGGCGATCGCCAGCTGGCTGATGGTCATCCTGGCGCGCGTCTAGCCGATCAGTCGCTCTTGCGGCCGGCGGTCTTGAACTCGTCGATGACCGCGTCGAGCTTGGCCTTGGCGGCGGTCGCGTCCTTCTTGGCGCCCGCCTTGCGCGCCTGCTTGAACGTCCGGGCCTCGGCCTTGAGCTCCTCCTTCAGCTCGCTCGCCCACTCCTTGGCGAACTTCTGGTGCGCGGCCTGCTTGGAGACGCCGAGCGCCTCGCCGATCTCGTTCCAGGAGTGCTTGCGCGCGGCGGCGCGGACCGCGGTGCGCTGGTGGTCGGCGACGTCGTGCTGGACCGCGTCGATCGCGGTCAGGGCCTGCAGCGGATCGGCGGCGGTCGCCTCGCGCAGGTGGTGGTTGAGCTGCTCTCGTACTGCCGTGAGGTCGTCCATGCCGTCAAGATAGCTTGACGGGCCACGTTCGTCAAGACTTCTTGACGATGAGTTTGGCGGGCGCGCATAGTCTCACCGGCATGACCACACCCGCACCCGCCATCACCGGCGTCGACTTCGTGACGCTGCCCGCCAAGGACATCGAAGCCTCCCGCCACTTCTACGGCACCGTGCTCGGCCTGCCGTTCGTCAAGAACTACGGCAACCGGCCGGCCAGCGAGTACCAGGCCGGCAACCTCACGATCGCGATCATGGAGCCCGGCGCCTTCGGCCAGGAGTTCCGCGCGCACGGGCTGCCCGTCGCCTTCCAGGTCGAGGACGTCGCCGCCGCGCGCGAGCTGCTCGAGGCACAGGGCGTCCAGTTCGTGACCGACACGTTCGACAGCGGCGTCTGCCACCAGGCGATCTTCCTGGACCCGGCGGGCAACACGCTGGACCTGCACAACCGCTACGCGCCCGGCGGCGGGCTGGCCGACAGCGCGGAGTAGGTGACCTACATCCGCAGGACCGGCCGCAGCAGCGGACCCAGCGGCGCGTTGGCGCACGCCGACAGCGCGAGGCCGATCGTGTCGCGGGTCGCCAGCGGGTCGATGACGCCGTCGTCCCACAGCCGTGCGGTCGCGTAGTACGGGTGGCCCTGGGTCTCGTACTGCGCGCGGGTGCGCTCGCGCAGCGCCGCGATCTCGGCCGGGTCGCGGTCTGACGCAACCGCGGTCAGCACGGTCGCGGCCTGCTCGCCGCCCATCACCGAGATGCGCGCGTTCGGCCACGACCACAAGAAGCGCGGGTCGTAGGCGCGCCCGCACATGCCGTAGTTGCCCGCGCCGTAGGAGCCGCCGACGATCACCGTGAGCTTCGGCACGCGGGCGCAGGACACGGCGGCGACCAGCTTCGCGCCGTCGCGGGCGATGCCGCCGGCCTCGGCTTCCATGCCGACCATGAAGCCGGTGATGTTCTGGAGGAACAGCAGCGGGATCCCGCGCTGGTCGCAGAGCTCGACGAAGTGCGTCGCCTTCAGCGCGCTGGCGGAGAACAGGACGCCGTTGTTGGCGAGGATCCCGACCGGATGGCCGTGGACGTGGGCGAAGCCGCAGACGACGGTCGTCGCGTAGAGCGCCTTGAACTCGTGAAAGCGCGAGCCGTCGGCGATGCGGGCGACGATCTCGCGCGGGTCGTAGGCGCTGCGCAGGTCGGCGGGGACGGCGCCGTAGAGGCCGGCCGGGTCGACCGCCGGCTCCTCGACCGGCGCGCGCTCCCAGGGCGCGGGCGCCTTCGGCCCGAGCGTCGCGACGATCGAGCGCACGATCTCCAGGGCCTCGGCGTCGTCGGCGGCGAGGTGGTCGACGACGCCCGAGCGGCGCGCGTGCAGGTCGCCGCCGCCGAGCTCCTCGGCCGTGACCTCCTCCCCCGTCGCGGCCTTCACGAGCGGCGGGCCGCCGAGGAAGATCGTCCCCTGCTCGCGGACGATGACCGTCTCGTCGCTCATCGCCGGGACGTACGCGCCGCCCGCGGTGCAGGAGCCCATGACCGCCGCGATCTGCGCGATCTGCGCCGCCGACATCTGGGCCTGGTTGAAGAAGATCCGGCCGAAGTGCTCGCGGTCGGGAAAGATCTCGTCCTGCAGCGGGAGGAAGGCGCCGCCGGAGTCGACGAGGTAGATGCAGGGCAGCCGGTTGCGCAGGGCGACCTCCTGCGCGCGCAGGTGCTTCTTGACGGTCATCGGGAAGTACGTGCCGCCCTTGACCGTGGCGTCGTTGGCGACGACGACGACCTCGCGCCCTGACACGCGCCCGATCCCGGTCACGATGCCGGCGCCGGGCGCCGCGCCGTCGTAGAGGCCGTGGGCGGCCAGCGGCGAGAGCTCGAGGAACGGCGAGCCGCGATCGAGCAGGCGCTCGACGCGCTCGCGCGGCAGCAGCTTGCCGCGCGCGACGTGGCGATCGGCGGCACGCTGCCCGCCGCCGGCGCGGGCCAGCGCGAGCTGCTCGCGCAGGTCGGCGGCGAGCGCGCGGTGGGCGGCCTCGTTGGCGGCGAACGCGTCGCTGCGCGGCCTGGCTGTCGTGTCGAGCACGACGCTCACGCGGCCTCGTTTGCGATCGAGACGAGCACCTGGCCGCCGCTCACGCGGTCGCCGGCGACGACCGACAGCCGCGACACCGTCCCCGCCTCGGGCGCGACGACCTCGAGCTCCATCTTCATCGACTCCAGGACGACGAGCACGTCGCCCGCGCGCACGCTGTCGCCGTCGCGCACGCGGACGTCGAGCACGCTGCCCGGCATCGGCGCCTCGAGCGCGGCGCCGCCCTCGCGCAGGTCGCGCCGCGGCGCGAGCAGCTCCTCGCGGAAGGCCCACGTGCGGCCGTCGATGCCGACCCGGGTCAGCTCGCCGTCGCGGGCGTGAGCCCAGACGCGGCGGCGGCCGTCGATCGTCACCGCGATCGCGCCGGCGTCGGCGCGCGCGCTTGCGAGGCGGTCGCAGCCGCCCGCGACGCGCACGCGCGCGCCGTCGACCACGAGCTCGATCGCGTCGCCGCCGCGCTCGGGCGCCATCCGCCAGCGCTGCGGCGCGCGGCCGTCGATGCGCCAGCCGCGCAGCCGCTCCCAGGGGTCGTCGCCGGCGGCGCGCTCGGCGTCCAGCGTGCGCGCGAGGACCGCGACGAGCGCGGCGTCCTCGTCCTCCTCGCGCGCCGCCTCGAGCGCGGGCAGCCGGCCCACGAGGCCGGTGTCCAGCGCGCCGGCGCGCACCGCGGGATCGGCGAGCAGCCGCCGCAGGAAGTCCGTGTTCGTCGGCGGGCCGAGGATCACGAGCTCGGCGAGGGCGCCGTCGAGGCGATCGAGCGCCTGCTCGCGTGTCGGCGCGTGCGCGACGAGCTTGCACAGCAGCGAGTCGTAGTGCGTCGTCACCTCCGTGCCGTCGGCGACGCCGCTGTCGACGCGGACGCCGGGCCCCGCCGGCTCGCGGTAGGCGACGATCCGGCCGGTGCGCGGGAGGAACCCGCGGTCGGCGTCCTCGGCGCAGACGCGCGCTTCGATCGCGTGGCCGTGCGCGACGAGCTCGGCCTGCTCCAGCCACAGCGGCTCGCCCGCGGCGATCCGCAGCTGCGCCGCGACGAGGTCCAGGCCGTAGACGAGCTCGGTCACGGGATGCTCGACCTGCAGGCGCGCGTTGACCTCGAGGAAGTAGAAGGCCTCCGGCTCATCGGCCGGCACGAGGAACTCGCAGGTCCCGGCGCCGACGTAGCCGGCGGCGCGCGCGAGCGCGACGGCCGCCTCCCCCATCCGCGCGCGCAGATCCTCCGAGGCGAGCGGTGACGGGCACTCCTCGACGAGCTTCTGGTGGCGGCGCTGCAGGCTGCACTCGCGCTCGCCGAGGTGGACCGCGTTGCCGTGGGCGTCGGCGAGGAACTGGATCTCGACGTGGCGCGCGGGCTCGATGTAGCGCTCGGCGAGCAGCGCGTCGTCGCCGAAGCCCGCGAGCGCCTCGCGGCGGGCGGCGCGCAGCGCCTCGGGCAGATCTTCGAGCGCCTGCACGATGCGCATCCCGCGCCCGCCGCCGCCACCGGCGGCCTTGACCATCAACGGCAGGCGGCCCGGGTCCTCGCCCGCCCAGGCGAGGATCTCCTCGTCGCTGAGACCGGCACGCTCGATGCCGGGCACGGTCGGCACGCCCGCCCGCGCCGCCAGCAGCTTCGCCGCGATCTTGTCGCCGAGCAGCTCGATCGCCTCCGGCGGGGGGCCGATCCAGGTGACGGGGCAGGCGCGCGCGAAGTCGGCGCGCTCGGAGAGAAAGCCGTAGCCGGGATGCACCGCGGCGGCGTGGCTCTGCGCGACGGCGCTCAGGACGCGGCCGACGATCGAGGTAGGACTGCGCCGCGGGCGCCGGGCCGAGCGCGACCGCCTCGTCGGCGAGGCGCACGTGCGGGGCGTCCGCGTCGGCGTCGGAGTAGACGGCGATCGAGCGGATCCCCAGGCGGCGCAGCGTCGCGATCACGCGCACGGCGATCTCCCCGCGGTTGGCGACGAGCACGCTCTCGAACATCTAGCGCTCCGCCTGCGGGTGCCAGTCGACCGGCCCGGCGACGAGCGTGTGCGAGCCCAGCGGCCGCCCGAGCACGCGCCAGACCGCGCGCGCGGCGTCGAGCAGGGCGTCGAGGTCGATGCCGGTCTCGACGCCCATCTCGTGCAGCATCGAGACGAGGTCCTCGGTCGCGATGTTGCCGGTCGCACCGGGCGGGACGGGGCAGCCGCCGAGCTCGCCGAAGCTGGACTCGAACGAGGAGCAGCCGGCCTGCAGCGCTGCCAGCACGTTCGCCAGCCCCTGGCCGCGCGTGTTGTGGAAGTGGCCGGTGAGCTGCACGCCGTCGCCGAGCGCCGCGCGCGCGGCCGCGAAGTGCTCGCCGACCTGGACGGGATTGGCCATCCCGGTCGTGTCGCCGAAGGCGATCTCCTCGGCGCCGGCGTGGGCGAGGTGGTGCGCGAGCGCGAGCACGCGGTCGCGGTCGACGCGGCCCTCGTAGGGGCAGCCGAAGCTCGTCGCGATGACGGCCTCGACGCGCAGCCCGGCGCCCTGCGCGATCGCGATCACCCGGTCCAGCGCGGCGAGCGACTGCTCGATCGAGCGGTTGACGTTGCGCTGGTTGTGGGTCTCGCTGGCGGAGAGGAAGACGCCGATCTCGTCGAAGCGGTCGCGCTGGAGCAGCGCGCGCTCGAGGCCGCGCTCGTTGGGGATCAGGACCGAGCGCGCGACGCCGGCGGGGACGTCGACCGCGGCGAGCACCTCCTCGGCGTCGGAAAGCTGCGGGACGACGTCGGGACGCACGAAGCTCGTGAGCTCGATGCGGCGGATGCCGGTCCGCGCGAGGCGGTCGATCAGCGCGACCTTGTCCGCGGTGGCGATCGTCTCGGGCTCGTTCTGAAAGCCGTCGCGGGGGCCGACCTCGCGGATCTCGACAGATGTAACGTCGTCCGGAGATCCGAGCTTGCGAGGATCGGAGGACGAAATCGTCATCTACGCTCCCAAGGCCTTCGCGATCACCATCTGCTGGATCTCGTCGGTCCCCTCGCCGATCGTGAGGATCTTCGCGTCGCGGTACATGCGGCAGACGGGGTACTCCTCGATGTAGCCGTAGCCGCCGTGGATCTGGACGGCCTCGTTGGCGCAGTGCACCGCGAGGCGGCCGGTCTTGAGCTTCGCCTGGGCGGCGGCGAGGCTGAAGTCCTTGCCGGCGTCCTTCAGCAGCGCGGCGCGGTAGACGAGCAGCCGCGCCGCCTCGATCTCGGTCGACATGTCGGCGAGCTTGACCTGGATCGCCTGGAACTTCGAGATCGGCCGGCCGAACGCCCGCCGCTCCTTCGCGTAGGCGAGCGCCTGGTCGAGCGCGCCCTGCGCGAGGCCGAGGCCCATCGCGGCGACGCCGATGCGCCCGATCGCCAGGACGTGCAGGAACTGCTTGAAGCCGGCGCCGCGCGGGCCGAGCAGGTTGGCCTCGGGGACGCGGCAGTCGTCGAACGTCAGCGGGCGCGTGTCGGAGGCGTGCCAGCCCATCTTGCGGTACGGCTCGCCCTGCTCGTAGCCGGGCGTGCCGTTGGCGACGAGCAGGTTGGAGATCTCGCCCTCGCCCGTGAGCGCGGTGATCGTCACGAGGCCGGAGATGTCGGTTCCGGCATTGGTGATGAACTGCTTGGCGCCGTCGATGACCCAGTCGCCGTCGTCCAGGCGCGCGCGGGTCTTCGTGTTGGCGGCGTCCGACCCGGCCTCGGCCTCGGTGAGCCCGAAGGCGCCGAGGATCTCGCCGCTGCACAGCCGCGGCATCCAGTCGTTCTTCTGTTCCTCGCTGCCGAACAGGTAGATCGGCTGCGTGCCCAGCGACGTGTGCGCGCAGAGCGTGATCGCGACCGAGGAGTCCACGCGCGTGAGCTCCTCGACGGTCAGGGCGTAGGCGAGCGTGTCGCCGCCGGCGCCGCCGTACTCCTCGGGGAACGGGATCCCCATGAGGTTCAGCGCGCCGAGCTTGGCGATGATCTCGTAGGGGACCGACTTCGTGCGGTCGTGCTCCGCGGCGACCGGCGCGACCTCGCCCTCGGCGAAGTCGCGGACGGTACGGCGCAGGAGCTCGTGGTCGTCGGAGAGCTCGAGGTTCATGGTCGGAGTATGAACGCTCGTTCATAGACACGCAACACGAGCTTGCGCACTGGCGTAGGATCTGCGCCATGGCGGTGAACGTCCGCTCATCGAGCGACACGCGCGAGCGCATCCACGAGGCCGGCCTGGAGCTCTTCAACGAGCGCGGCTACACCGGGACGACCGTCCGCGAGCTCGCCGACGCCTGCGGCCTGACGCCGGGCGCGATCTACAACCACTACGCCTCCAAGGAGGCGCTGCTGTTCGCGATCGTCGACCGCGTCCACGACGAGGCCGACGCCGTCCTGAGCGAGACGCTGCGCGGCTCAGACGGCGACCCGGTCTCCCAGCTCGAGGCGCTGGCGGCCGCCTTCACCGCCTTCCACATCGCCGGGCCGCGCGAGACGCGCGTCGCCAACCGCGACTACATCTACCTGCCCGCCGGCGAGCGCGACAGCGTCGTGCGCCGGCGCCGCCGCGTGCGCGGGCTGTTCGCCGACGTGCTGCGCGAGGGCGAGCGGCGCGGCAGCTTCTCCTTCGGCGAGCTGGGCAGCGAGGACGCCGTCCAGGCCGCGAGCATGGCGATCCTCAACATGATCGTGTTCGTCGCCGAGTGGTTCGATCCGCGCGGCCCGCGCAGCGCGGCCGACACGGCGGCGCTGCATGGCCGGCTGGCGCTGCGGATCGCCTGCGGCGGGGGCTCGTAGGGGCGCGTAGCGCGGTTCGTATGCGCGGGCGCGTGGCGCTTACGGCATCGATGAAGGAAGGGTGAGGCGGGCGTTTCGGCGGTCCGCCGGCACGGATCCACGGTGACTGGCGAGTTGGTGGCCCAGGGCGCAACGAAGTCGCCACTCACTGCGTTCTCGCCCTACGCGCGCCACTCCGCCTCGGCGAGCGGGCGGATCCACGGTGACCGGCGAGTTGGTGGCCCAAGGCGCAACGAACTCGCCACTCACTGCGTTCTCGCCCTACGCGCGCCACTCCGCCTCGGCGAGCGGGCGGAACCACGGTGACCGGCGAGTTGGTGGCCCAAGGCGCAACGAACTCGCCACTCACTGCGTTCTCGCCCTACGCGCGCCACTCCGCCTCGGCGAGCGGGCGGAACCACGGTGACCGGCGAGTTGGTGGCCCAGGGCGCAACGAACTCGCCACTCACTGCGTTCTCGCCCTACGCGCGCCACTCCGCCTCGGCGAGCGGGCGGAACCACGGTGACCGGCGAGTTGGTGGCCCAGGGCGCAACGAACTCGCCACTCACTGCGTTCTCGGCCTACGCGCGCCACTCCGTCTCGGCGAGCGGCTTGGTCGTGAGCGTCACGCCGTCGCGAGCGGCGGTGCGGCCGCGCTGGGTCCAGTAGTCGAGGATCGCCTGCGAGGGCAGCTGCTCGTACATGAGCGCGATCACGACGGGGCGGTCGCGCAGGCTCGGGTAGGTCTCGACCATGCCCCCCTCCAGCGCGTAGCGCAGGTAGGTCGCGAGCTTGCGCTTCAGCCGCCCGCGCTCGGCGCCGGTGGGCGACCAGGCGCCGGTCTGGACGATCGACAGCAGCGCGCTGCCGTCGACGTCCTCGGCGATGACGTCGATCTCGTCTGGCGTGTCGATGCCCGGCATACGGGCAGGGTACGTCTACAGCGGCGAGGCGAGCTCCACGAGCGTGCCGAACGGGTCGCGGACGTAGGCGACGCGCTGGCCCTGCGGCTTGTCGGCCGGCGCGGCGAGCGACGTGCAGCCGGCCGCGAGCGCGCGCTCGTAGGCGCCGTCGACGTCGTCGGCGACGAGGGCGATCTCGACGTTCGGCGGGGTCCCATCCTGCGAGCGCTGCACGCCGCCGGGGAAGTTGCCGTCGCCGAGGGAGTAGGCGGCGAACGCCAGCCGGGTCGGGCCGGTGTCGAGCTGGGCGTAGGTGCCGCTGCCGGCGACGAACTCGCCGCGCAGGCCGAACGTCTTCTCGTAGAACGCGGACGCGGCGGCGGGGTCGTCGACATAGACGATCACCCAGCCGAGGCGTAGCTCGGGGTCAGCCATGCGCGCGTGCCTTGCGCTCGCGCGAGAACTCCCACCAGGGCCGGGCGGGCCCGCCGTCGGCGTAGTCGACGGCGGCGACGAAGGTGTCCAGCAGGCACGGGTCGTGGCGGCGGCCGTCGAGGGCGCACAGGCGCTCGAAGAGCTCGTGCGGGTCGCGGCCGCGCAGGTCGTCGAGCGCGGTGACGTCGAGGCGCTCGAGCTTGCGCGCGATCGCCGGGCCGACGTTGGGGATCTCGGTGAGCTTGCTCGTCATGGGGCCATCCTCGCCGACGGCGCGGCGCCTGTCTTGGAGGAAACGGCCATCGCGCTCTACCGTCGGGCGATGGTCCCCGGGTTCTCGGCGCTTCATCGCGGCGGCAGCGGCTCGCCGATGGTCTGCCTGCACGGGTTCATGGACACGTGGCGGACCTGGGAGCTCGTGCTCCCCGCGCTGCAGCGCCGCCACGACGTGCTCGCGCCGACGCTCGCCGGGCACGCCGGCGGCCCGGCGTTCGACCCCGCGGCCGGCCAGGCCGGCATCGTGGACGCGGTGCAGCGGGCGATGGACGAGGCGGGCTTCGAGACCGCGCACCTCGTCGGCAACTCGCTCGGCGGGTGGGTCGCGCTGCAGCTCGCCGCGCGCGGCCGCGCGACGTCGGTCGTCGCGCTCGCGCCGTGCGGCGGCTGGGCGCAGGGCGGCGACTTCTATCCCGCGATCACGCGCCGCCAGGCGGAGATGCACCGGGGACTGCAGGGCGCCGCGCCGGCGGCCGAGGCATGGGTGTCCACCGTCGCGGGGCGCCGGCGCGCGACGGAGCTGACCAGCGTCGCCTTCGAGCACATCCCGCAGGCGCTGCTCGCGCACCAGCTGCGCGGCGTGGCGGCCTGCGACGCGCCGGCGCTGATCGACTGCGGGCTGCGCGAGGGCTACGACCTCGACGCGCAGCGCGTGACCTGCCGCGTGCGCATCGTGTGGGGCCTGAGCGACCGGCTGCTGCCGCTGCCCGTGAGCGCCGTGCGCTACCGGCGCGACTGGCTGCCGACCGCCGACTGGGTCGAGCTCGACGACGTCGGCCACGCGCCGCAGCTCGACGTGCCGCTCGAGACGGCGCAGCTGATCCTCGACTTCACCTCCCGCTGAAGCGGGGGCTACAGCAGCGCGGTGGGCGGCACGCCCGCCAGCTCGCGGCAGTCGCCGGCGAAGTGCGCCTGGTCGGCGTAGCCGGCGGCGGCGGCGACGCTCGCGAGCTCCTCGCCCCCGCGCGCGGCCGCGAGCGCGCGCTCGAGGCGCAGCACGCGCGCCAGGCGCTTGGGGCCGTAGCCGACGGCGCTGTCGAAGCGCCGGCGCAGCTGGCGCTCGCTCACGTACAGCTCGCCGGCGAGCGCGCGCACGGCCAGCGCGGGCTCGCGCAGGCGCGCGACGGCGGCCTGGACGAGCGCGTCGGGCGTGCCCGCCGCGGCCGCGCGCGGCGCAAGCGCGGCGAGCAGCTCGCCGCGGCGGTCGGCGCTCGCCTGCAGGCGCTCGCCGAGCAGGTGGCCGTCGTCGCCCCACAGCTCGTGCAGCGGCAGATGCGCGTCGCGCAGCGCCGCGGCGCTCGCACTGAGCAGCGGCGGCGCGGCGCCGGGGCGCATCCGCACGCCGACGACGTGCGCGCGCGACGGCAGCGCGACGAGGAAGGCCGTCGTGTTGGGACCGGCCACGGTCGCGCCGGCCTCCTCTGACCAGACGATGTCGATGCAGCCGTCGGGCAGCACGCGCACCGGCTCGGCGCCGCCGTCGCAGCGCTCCCAGGTGCAGACGACCCAGGGGGCGAGCGCAGCCGGCGGTGGGTGCTCGCGGTACTCCATACGGACACGCTAACGGGCGGCAGGGAGCGCCCAGCCTTCCCATTCTCCGGACGCGACCAGTACCGTCGCGCAGGTGCTCTGCGTCAGCGCTGCGGCGGCGGCAGGAGCCGCCCGAGCCGATCGATGAGCGCAACCAACAGCTCACCCACCGTGTCCAGCGTGTTGTCGACCCCGTCGACGAGCTGCTGCGTGGTCTGCTCGAGCGCCGGCTTCTCGGGCGTCGCGACGTTCTCCGGCGGCGCCGGCGGAGGCGGCGGCGCGGCGGGCTGCTGCGCCGGGACGGTCGGCTGCTGCGCGGGCGGCGGCGGTGGCGGCGGCGTGATCGCCGGCGCCTGTGGCGGTGGCGGCGGCGGCGCGGTCACCGCGGGCGTGCGTGCCGCGGGCTGGCGGGCGGGCGGCGTGACGGCGCGGCGCTGCGGGCGGCGCGCGGGCGGGCCGACGGCGGGCGCGTCCGGTCGGGCGGTCGCCAGCTGCGTCGGTGAGATCTCAGGGCCCGCGACGACCTGGCGCAGCGAGCCCAGCCCGCCGAAGCCGCCGGCGCCGACGAGGACGACGACGAGAGCGCCCACCATCGCGGCGGGAACGATCGCCGCGGCCGTCCCGGCCCGAAGCAGCTGGCGCAGCCATGCGCCGACGAGGTCCATGCTCCGATGATAGGCACAGACGCCACCCCGCAAGGACGATCGATTGCACTGACGCTGCGCGTCGCCCTGCTGGGGCTCACGATCCTGCTCGCGGTCATCGGCGCGCTCGGGATCGCGGCGCTCTACGACGCCCGCCAGCAGTACGAGGACGCGCTCACCGAGACCTCCGCGCTGGAGATCGCAAGCGCCAACCTCCTGACCTCCTCGGTCGCGCTGGAGGCCAACCTCGCGGCGCGCCGCTCGCGGGCCGCGGCGCGCAACGTCGCACGCGCCGGCCAGTCGGTGAGCGAGCGCGGCCGCGACGTCGTGGCGCTCGCCCGCGCGGACGGGCCCAGCCGCGAGCTGGCCGCCGCGATCGCGCCCGCGCTGCGCGACGGGCGCGCGCTCGCCGACCACCCGACCGTCGATCGCACCCGCGCCCGCGCCCGCCGCGACCTGCGCGCCGTACGCCGCGCCGTCGCGGCCCTGTCGGCGCGCCAGCAGGTACGCCGCGAGGACGCCCACGACCGCGTCGCGAGCCGCTCTCGCACGGCCACCGTGGCGATCGGCGTCAGCGCCGGCCTTGCGCTCGTCGGCGTGCTCGCGTTCCTCACGCTGCTGATCCGCACGATGCACCGCCCGCTCGACGAGCTCGTCAACGCCACGCGCCGGATGGCCGCCGGCGACCTCAGCGTGCGGGTCAAGGCGGCGGGACCGGTCGAGCTCGAGGCGCTCGGCGAGGCGTTCAACACGATGGGCCGCGACCTCGCCGAGGCGAGCGCGCGCGTGGAGACCCAGCGCCAGCGCCTGACGACGACGATGGAGAGCCTCGGCGACGGCCTCGTGATCGTCGATGCCTCCGACCGCGTCGCGACGATGAACCCCCGTGCGCGCGAGCTCGCGTCCGGCCTGCGGCCCGGCGCCGCGGCCTACGGGTCGCACAGCCCGCTGCCGCGACTGCAGGACGCGCTCAGCGGCGAGGTCACCGTCCAGCCGGAGGGCGCGCTGTCGCTGGCCGTGACGGCGGCGCGGCTGGCCGGCCCCGACGGCGGCGTCGTCTGGACGCTGCGCGACATCACCGAGCGCGCGCGCCTGGAGCAGGCCAAGAGCGACTTCGTCGCGACCGCCTCGCACGAGCTGCGCAGCCCGCTGACCTCGATCAAGGGCTTCATCGAGCTGCTGGAGTCGACCAACAGCGAGAACCTGACCGAGCGCCAGCACGAGTTCATCCGCATCGTGCTGCAGTCGACCGACCGGCTCGTCGACCTCGTCAACGACCTGCTCGACATCGCCCGCATCGAGTCCGGTCAGTTCGAGATCCACGCGCGCTCCGTCGACCTGCGCGCGACGGTCGAGGAGGTCGCGGCGCTCATGCAGCCGCGCCTGCTGGAGAAGCGCCAGCGCCTCGACGTCCAGATCTCCGAGCCGCGCACGCCGGCGCTCGCCGATCCCGCGCGCGTGCGCCAGATCGTCACGAACCTCATGACCAACGCGCACCTCTACACCGGCGAGGACGGGACGATCACCGTGCGCCTGGACGGCGACCACTCGGCGACCCGCATCACGATCGCCGACAGCGGCCGCGGCATGTCGCCCGAGGACGTTCGGCGCGTGTTCGACCGCTTCTACCGCGGCTCCGGCGACGAGCGCAAGAGCCCCGGGACGGGCCTCGGCCTGGCGATCGTCAAGTCGCTCGTGGACATGCACGGCGGCGCGGTCGACGTCACCAGCGAGGTCGGCCGCGGCACGACGTTCACCGTCACGCTGCCGGCCGCGCCGTCGTCGGCGGGCGGGCCGCTGCGGTCCGGGCAGCCCGCGCTCGTGTCGCGCCGCGTGCTCGTCGTCGACGACGAGCCGGCGCTGGCCGCGCTGATCTCCCAGCAGCTGCAGCCGCTCGGTGTCGAGACGGTCCGGGTGCACTCCGGCGCCGAGGCGCTGGAGCGCCTGCACGCCGAGAGCTTCGACGCGATGACGCTCGACGTCCTGATGCCGGGGATCAACGGCCTCGAGGTCCTGCGCCAGGTGCGCTCGACGCCGCGGCTGCGCGACCTGCCGGTGATCTTCGTGTCGGTCTCGTCGACGCTGCCCGCCCTGGAGGGCGAGTGGGCGGTCGCCAAGCCGATCGACCGCGGCCGCCTCACCGACGTGCTCGAGGCCGCGATCCAGTCCAAGCGCTCGCACGTGCTCGTGCTGGCGCCGGAGCGGATCCGCTCCGAGCTCGGGCCGTCGCTCGACGCGCTCGACATCGCCTACCGCTGGGTCACGACCGCCGACGAGGCGGCGCGCGTCGGGGCGCAGGAGCTCTTCGAGGTCGCGCTCGTCCACGCGAGCCTGAGCAACGCCCCGAGCGTGCTGCAGGGCAGCTCGCTGCGCGGGCGCCGGCGCGGGCGCTCGGTGATCCTGTTCTCGACCGCGGGCGAGTGGCAGACGCAGGGCGCGGCGGTCGGGATGCCGGTCTTTCCCGTGCCGCAGGCCGTCAGCGCGCTGCGGTCCGCGCTTGGTGGCGACGGGGCGGCTCAGGCAAGATGAGGGCGGTGGACGTCCAGGAGCAGCTGCACGCACGGATCGCGGAGCTCGAGGGGGAGCTCGCAGCGCGCACCCGCGAGGCGGGCGACAAGGAGCACCAGCTCGAGCGCTACGCGGCCGACCTGCGCGAGACGTTCAAGGAGGAGCGCGCCCGCGCGCACGAGCTGCACCGCTCCTACATGCTCACCGTGCGCGCGCTGGCCAGCGCGGTCGAGGCGCGCGACGCCTACACCGGGCGCCACGCCGAGCGCGTCGCCGCCTACGGGCTGGAGATCGCCGCCGCGGCCGGGATGAGCCTCGGCGACGAGCCGCAGATCGAGTTCGGCTTCCTGCTGCACGACGCCGGCAAGGTCGCCGTCCCCGACGCGATCCTCTTCAAGCCCGGCCCGCTGACCCCGGCCGAGCGGGCGATCGTCGAGCAGCACCCGCTGACGGGCTGGGAGATCGTGCGCGACATCGACTTCCTCGGCGCCGCGCGCGACGTCATCCGCTCCCACCACGAGCGCTGGGACGGCAACGGCTACCCCGACCGCCTCGCGGGCACGGACATCCCGCTGTCGGCGCGCGTCTTCGCCGTCGCCGACACGCTCGACGCGCTGACGACCAACCGGCCCTACCGGCGCGCGTCGTCGTTCGCCAAGGCGCGCGCGATCATCGTCAGGGACAGCGGCACGCACTTCGATCCGCAGATCATCGAGGCCTACGAGACGCTGGCCGACCAGGCGTTCGAGCGGATCCGCAAGGTGATCGGCTGACATGCAGCGCGCCGTGCTGATCGTCGACGACGACCCCTTCATCCGCAAGCTCATCCTCACCACGCTCGAGGGCGTCTCGGCCTTCGACATGCACGAGGCCGCCGACGGTGCGCAGGCAGTGCAGGCCGCCTCCGAGGAGGCACCGCGGCTCGTGTTCCTCGACATCGACATGCCGGTCCTCGACGGCATCGAGGCCTGCCGTCAGATGCGCGCGCTGCCGGCGATGAACGGGGCCAAGATCGTGATGCTCACGGCATCTGCGGATGACTCGGCGCGCACCCGCGCCCAGGAGGCCGGCGCCGACTTCTTCCTCACCAAGCCGTTCAGCCCGCTCGACCTGCTGCGGCTCGTCGACGAGCTCGACGCCAGCGCGTAGGGCGGCGTCAGCCGAGCGGGCGGCGGCGCTCGGTGTCGGGCGTCTGGAGCTGTGAGTCGATGCGCAGCGCGCGCGTGCGCAGGACCTCCGGCAGCACCTGCTCGACGATCTCCGACGCGCGCCTGATCGCCGCCCAGGCGTTCGTGGCCTGCAGCTCGATCCAGTGCAGGCGCAGCTCGCAGATGTCGCTCTCGAGCGCGAGGTCGGCGGCCGGGAGCTGGTCGATCGGATGATCGCCGGCGGCGTCGGAGTGGATCCAGTCGTCGAACATCCCCTTCGCGCGCATGCACCAGCGCATCTCCCCGGGGATGACGAACTCGACCTCGAAGATGATCGGCGGTGCGCTGGCCATCGCGGCTACTGGAAGAGCCCGCCGGTGATCTTCCAGGTGCCGTCGATCTTCTGCAGCTCGGCTGTCATCCCGGCGCCGACGACGTGCACCGTGGCCTTGTCGCCGCTGACCTTGGCGTCGTCGACCTCGCCGTCGACGAGGACGTTGCGGATCACCTTCGGCATCGCGGCGTGGAGCTGGTCGACGGCCTCGCCGCAGGTCGCCGCCCGGATGCTCGGCAGGCCCAGCGGCCCAGTCCGCAGCACCTTCAGGACCTGGCGCTGCGCGCCGGGGGTGAGCTGCTCGCAGACCTGGTCCCTGTCGCCCTTGGCCAGCCCGCTGACGGCGGTGCTGACCGTGCTCTTGGCGTCGTCGGCGTCGCTGGCGCCGCAGCCGGCGGCGAGGAGGGCCGTGACGGCCAGCAGTGCGAGCGAGACGGAGCGCATGCTGCGGCGAGGGTAGCGCCCCGGCGCCATCGGAGGCCGGCCCGCCGTTCGCGCCCGACGCGGGCGCACCCGACGCGGTACGTTCACGCCCGATGACGGTCGACGAAGCCCTCCTGGCGCTCAACGATCGGCTGGGCCGCGAGGTGACCGCGTGGATCGAGGTCGAGCACGAGCGCCCGCTGCTGATCGCGTCGGGGCTGCTGGAGAACTGGCGCGCGGAGACGACCCCCGACGTCGTGCCGCAGCACGGCGCCCAGCACTTCGACCTCTACGGGCACTACTCGATCGGCGACGCGCGCTTCGACCTCAGCGACGCGCCCGTGGAGTCGGTCGCCGACCACGCCGGCGGCAACGGCCTCGTGTTCCGGCTCGACGGCGGCGCGCGCCTCATCGTGACCTGGCTGCCGGTCCCCGCGGACGGCCTCGTCTAGCCCTACGCCGCGGTCTCGGGTCCCGGGCCCGGCCCGCGGACCGAGACGACGAACGCCGCGATGCGCTCGGCCAGCGAGCGGCACTCCTCGTCGGGGAACTCGCGTAGCCGCTCGGCGAGCGGTCCCAGCGACTCGCTGGCGGCCAGCAGGTGCTTGGTCATCCCGCGGCGGAAGCTGCGCTCGACGTGGGAGAGCTCCTTCGGGCCCAGCGTGTCGGGCAGCTTGGGCAGCGGCTCCTCGGTGACGATCTCGGCGGCCCAGGTGACGTCGGGCGGCAGCTGCGCCTCGGCGTCGGCGGCGAGCTCGGCCAGCTCGGTGCGCAGCGCGCGGATCGGCTCGGTCTGCGCGTTGGCGAGCGCGCGCGTGTCCTTCATCTCCTCGTCGTCGCCGTCGGCGTAGCCGAGCCCCTCGGCGGCCTCGCTCAGCCAGGCGAGGTGATGGGCCATGTGCGCGTCGAAGGCGAAGAGCGCCGAGAGGCCGCCGCTGGCGTCGGCGAGCGTGAGCAGCGCGTGCTCGGACGGGATCTGGAAGCGCAGATGCGACATGCGGGCGACCGTATCGCGTGGGCGTGGGAGCAGCGCTGAGCGCGCCGTCGGGCGCTGCCCCTACGGTACGCCCCGTGCATGTCGAGCTGTGGACCGATGGAGCCTGCTCGGGCAACCCGGGGCCGGGCGGCTGGGCGGCGGTCCTCGTCGCCCGCCGCGACGACGGCTCGGCCGTCAAGCAGACCGAGCTCTCCGGCGGTGCTCCCGCCACGACGAACAACCGCATGGAGCTGCAGGCCGTCATCGAGGGGCTGCGCGCGCTCAAGCGCGAGTCGACCGTCACGGTCCACATCGACTCGAGCTACGTCATGGACGCGATCGCCAAGCGCTGGATCGTCGGCTGGCAGAAGCGCGGCTGGAAGACGGTCGCCAAGCAGCCGGTCAAGAACCGCGAGCTGTGGGAGGAGCTGCTCGTGCAGCTCGACCGTCACGACGTGACGTGGAAGAAGGTCCGCGGGCACGCGGGGGTGGAGCTCAACGAGCGCTGCGACGAGCTCGCCGTGGCGGCCTGCCAGGCGCAGCGGCGCGCGGCCTAGCCGGCCTGCGCCGTGGGCTGTCCGACGTCCTGCGCTACGGACCGCAGGTCGTGGGTAGACGGGCGACCATGCCCAAGCCACCTGTCCCGCCCGAGATCGACGAGTTCCTCAAGCAGCCCAACCCGTCCGTGATCGCCGTCCTCGAGACCGACGGAAGCCCGAACACCGTCGGCACCTGGTACCTCTGGGAGAACGGACGCGTCCTCGTGAACATGGACGAGGGACGCAAGCGCCTGGAGTGGATGCGCCGCGACCCGCGCGTGTCGATCACCGTGCTCGGCAAGGACGACTGGTATCACCACGCCAGCCTGCGCGGGCGCATCGTGTCGCTCGAGGAGGACCCCGACCACTCCACGATCGACCGGATCTCGAGCCACTACACCGGCCAGCCGTACTCCGATCACGAACGCGGCCGCGTCAGCGCATGGATCGAGGTCGAGCGCTGGCACGCGTGGGCCGTGGTGCAGCCCTGGGAGCCGGACGAATGACGGTCGCGCCGCGCGCCCGGCGCTAGGCCCAGAACTCGTCGTCGTGGTACTGGTCGCCCGCGAAGCCGCGGAAGCCCGTGGCCTTGCCGTCCTGCATGCGCCACACGTGCACCGCCGGCACCTCCAGGCTCGCGCCGTTGCGCTCGCCCCGCTCCGTGACCAGCAGGGCGACCGTGTCGCCGCCGTTGTCGAGGACGTCGTCCACCGTGATGTTGAACGTCCCGCCCGAGCGTTCCCCGAGCGTCTGGAAGAAGCCGAGGACCTCGTCGTGCCCGGTGTAGTCGCCGGAGGTCGGATTGCGCCCCGGAACGTGCCAGGTGATGTCCTCGGCGAAGAGGGCGAGCACAGCCGGCACGTCGCCCGCTGCGAATGCCTCGTATCCGGAACGGAGGATCTCGGCGTTGGACTGGGCCATGTGACGTCCTTTCGCGGGCGGGATCGCGAGCCTACGCCGGACGCGGGGGGCGGGTCAACGTGAGTTGGGCAGTGGGCGATACTGGGCTCGAACCAGTGACCTCCGCCTTGTCGAGGCGGCGCTCTCCCAGCTGAGCTAATCGCCCTGGGATCGGGCGAGGATAGCAATGCGGCGCTCGGGTTCGCGGCCTGTCGGCGGCACGGGCGCTACGCTCGCGGGCGTGCCGACCGTGCCATCGGAACCGTGATGCGCATCACCCTCGCGCAGGCCGCGAGCCAGCTGGGCGACATCGACTCGAACCTCGACCGGGCCTCGGAGATCATCGCCGAGGCCGGCCGCAGGAGCAGCGATCTCGTCGTCTTCCCGGAGCTCTTCCTGACGGGCTACGCGCTCGGGCGCGTGGACTCCGACCTGTCGATGTCGGCGGACGACGCGAAGCTGACGCAGCTCAGCCGGATCGCGCCCGAGACCGACGTGCTGATGGGCTACTACGAGGACGGCCTCGGCGTCCACAACTACAACGCCGCGACGTACTACGACAGCGAGTCGATCGTCCACACGCACCGCAAGCTGTACCTGCCGACCTACGACATCTTCGAGGAGCGCAAGCACTTCTCCCCCGGCCAGTCGATGCGCGCGTTCGACACCCGCCAGGGGCGCGTCGCGACGCTCATCTGCAACGACGCCTGGCAGCCCCATCTCGTCTTCCTCGCGGTGCAGGACGGCGCGCGGGTGCTGCTCGTCCCGACGAACTCCGCCCAGAGCCGCTTCCCCGAGCAGTACGACTCGCGCACCTACTGGCGCGACATCACGGTCTTCTACGCGCGCATGTTCCAGTGCTACGTCGTGTTCGTGAACCGCGTCGGCAGCGAGGGCGAGCACCTGCGCTTCTGGGGCGGCTCGCACATCGTCGACCCCTGGGGCAAGATCGTCTGCGAGCTGCCCGACGACGAGGAGGCGGTCGTCACGACGCAGATCGACCTGGCGATGGTCCGCAAGCGCCGGCGCGAGGTCCCGCTCGTGCGCGAGGCTCGCCTCGGCCTGCTCGCCCGCGAGGCGACCCGCCTGGCCGAGGAGGGCGGCGACGCCTGAGCGGGCCGCGGCGGCTCGCTCGCTAACCTCTGCCCGCACTCGGCGCCGTGGCGGAGTGGCTACGCAGCGGCCTGCAAAGCCGTTTACTCCGGTTCGAGTCCGGACGGCGCCTCTGGCCAGATGATCGCGCTGGCCGATCTGGCGGAGCGCTTGGGTGCTCAGCGCGCCATCCGCCGCGGGCGTGGCATGCTGCATTGCCCGTGAGCGGCCTCGATCGCGTTCGCCTCCAGCTCGATCGGGTCCGCGCTGCGGTCGGCGAGATCGATCCGGTGTTCCTCGACACGCCGGGGCTGCCGTGCGCGCCGCTCGGCCGAGCGCTTGGGTGCTCGGTGACGCTGAAGGTCGAGACGCTCAACCCGGTCCGCAGCTTCAAGGGGCGCGGCACCGAGACGGTGGCAGCCCTGGCGCGCAACGCGGGCGCGGCGCGCATGGTGTGCGCGAGCGCCGGCAATCTCGGGCAGGCGCTGGCATACAGCGGCTCGCGTCGAGGCCTGGGGGTCACGGTCGTGGCAGCGAGAACCGCCAACCCCCTCAAGCTGCGCCAGATCGCCGCCTTCGGCGCGGACGTGCGGCTCGATGGCGAGGACATCGAACACGCCCGGCTGCTGGCGCGGGAGATCGCGGCGGCGGACGGCGCCTACCTGGTCGAGGACAGCTTGGACCTTGCGACCTGCGAGGGCGCCGCGACGATCGGGCTCGAGCTCGCCCGCGACGATCCGGAGCTCGATGTCGTGCTCGTGGCCGTCGGCGGCGGAGCGATGGCCAGCGGCGTCGGCTACGCAGTGCGCTCGCTCACCGAGCACGTCGAGGTGATCGGAATCCAGCCCACCGGCGCGCCCGCGATGGCACTGTCCTGGCGTCAGGGAACGGTGGTCGAGACGGACCGCATCGAGACGATCGCCGACGGCGTCGCCGGGCGCTGTCCGATCCCCGAAGTGCTGGACGACCTGCTTGTCCTGCTCGACGATGTGGTGCTCGTGCGCGAGGACTCGATCAAGGCCGGTATGCGTGCGCTCTATCAGCATGCAGGGCTCGTCGTCGAACCATCCGCAGCGCTCGGGATCGCCGCCGTCCTCGAGCAGCCCGAGCGGTTCGCCGGACGGCACGTCACCACGATCCTGTGCGGAAGCAACGTGGGCCCGGCCGACTTCGCGCGCTGGGTGCTGGAACCGGCGGCGCGCGACGCGCGCTAGGAGTGGCCGTCGGGGTGGCGCGGCGGGCGCCCGGAGTGCATCGTGTCGACGATCCTGCCGTCCTGGTGGCGCAGGTATGCGACATGCGACTCGTCCTTCCAGACGGCAGCCTCCAGGCCGGCGTACAGGATCAGATCGCCGCTGCGCGTGCGCTGACTCGTGCCCTTCTTGCTGTAGACGTAGGCGGTCTGGCCGGCGGCGAGCTCGCCCTCCGGAAACGAGTAGACGTGCTCATGGTGCTGTCCGCAGCAGCGCGTCAGCTCGAGCCCCGTCACCGGCACCGGCTCAGCGCCGTCGTTGACGACCTCGACGTGCTCGCTGGGGGAACCGGATCCGCGCTGCACGACCGCGCAGATGTGCAGACCCATGCCATGGGGGCGCTCGTGATGAGCATGCAGCGGAACGTCGGTGCCAAGCCATTCTCCGGACACGCACACAGCGTATCTGGGCGCCCCGCCGATCACGCCGTGGGCCATACGCACGACATGTGTCGTCCACGTCGCGCGCGCCACACTGTGCCGATGGGCTCCATCACCCTCCACCAGGGCGACATCACCACCGACGCCGAGGCCGACGCGATCGTCAACGCGGCGAACGAGAGCCTGCTCGGCGGTGGCGGCGTCGACGGCGCGATCCACCGCGCGGCCGGGCCCGAGCTGCTCGCCGAGTGCCGCGAGCTCGGCGGCTGCGAGACGGGCGCCGCGAAGATCACGGCTGCCGGGCGGCTGCCCGCCCGTCACGTCATCCACGCCGTCGGCCCGGTCTGGCACGGCGGCGACGACGGCGAGCCGGAGCTGCTCGCCTCCTGCTACCGCCGCGCGATCGAGCTCGCCGCCGAGCACGGCTGTGAGCGCGTGGCGTTCCCCGCGATCTCGGCGGGCGTCTACGGCTATCCGCTGACCCAGGCCGCCGAGGTCGCGATCGACGCGACGCGCGCCGCGCTCGACGCGCATCCCGAGGTCCGCGAGGCGCGCTTCTGGCTGTTCGGCGAGCGCGCGTACGACGCCTTCGCCGCGGCGCTCGCGCGGTGAGGACCGCCGCGATCGTCCTCGCCGGCGGGGGCTCGACGCGCATGGGCACGCCGAAGGCCGACCTGGAGTGGCACGGCTCCACGCTGCTGCACCGCGCCGTCGCGATCGTCGCCCGCGCGGTCGACGGGCCGGTCGTCGTCGTGCGCGCGGCCGGCCAGCGGCTGCCGATCCTGCCCGCCGGGATCGAGCTCACCGAGGACGCCCACCCCGGCCGCGGCCCGCTCGAAGGGATCGCCGCCGGCCTGCAGCAGGTCGGCGACCGCGCGCAGGTCGTCTACGTGACCGGCGTCGACGCGCCCTTCCTGCACCCCGCCTTCGTGCGCCGCGTGCTCGCGCTGCTCGGGCCCGACGACGACGTCGCGCTCCCGCGCGCGCACGGGTTCGCCCAGCCGCTCGCCGCCGCCTATCGCACGGCGACCGTCGCGCCGGCCCTGCGCGAGGTGCTCGACGCGAGCGAGCAGCTCGGCACGCGCGCCCTGCTGCGGCGCTGCCGCGTCACGGAGCTCGGCGCGGCGCAACTGCTCGCGGACCCCGCGGTCGCGGCCTTCGACCCGGCGCTGGAGTCGCTCGTCAACATCAACGAGCAGCGCGAGTACGAGGCGGCTCGCGCGCGCCCGGCGCCCGCTGTGACGATCGACGTCGACAACGGCGAGCCACCCGTCGCGATCCGCGCCGCGACGCTCGCAGCCGCGCTGGCGCCGGCGGGATTCGCCATCGGCGGCGACATCCACGCCACGATCAACGGGCGCCCCGCCGACGATCCGCTCCAACCGCTCGTGACGGGCGACGAGGTCGTGCTGATCCGTGACTCTTAGAGCTTTGCCTAACCACACCTAGCAGCACCCGAAACCCTGCTGTGAGCGGGCAGTTTTGGTCGGAGCGATCGTGGTAGTTTCAGCGCCCGCGCACCCACGAAACGAGGCCCGCCAGATGAGCGCACAGCCGACGATCGCAAGCGAGCCCATCCAGGTCGGAGGGCCCTACTGGGAAGAGCTGTCGGTCGGCGATCTCTACGTCGAGTTCCCCGCGATGACGATCAACGAGGGCCACGCGGCGCTGCACCAGTCGATCGTCGGCGATCGGCTGCGGCTGGCGCTCGACGCGACGCTGTCCGAGCGCGTCGCCGGCCGCCGCCTCGCGCACCCCAACCTCGTCTGCGACATCTCGATCGGCCAGTCCACGCTGCCGACCCAGCGCGTCATCGGCAACCTCTTCTACCGCCGCCTCATGCTGCGCCGGCTGCCGGCGATCGGCGACACCCTGAAGACGACGACGGAGATCGTCGCCCTCAAGCGCAACGCGATCAAGGAGGGCCGCAAGCCGACCGGTCTGGCCGTCCTGCACATCGTCACCAAGGACCAGGAGGAGCGCGCGATCCTGGACTACTGGCGCTGCGCGATGCTGCCGATCCGCGACGTCGACGCCTCCCAGCCGCACGCCGACGACCTCGACCAGTTCCCCGCCGACCTGCCGCCCGAGGCGCTCGCCGCGACGCTCGACGGCATCGACCTCGACGTCTACCGCGCCGAGGTCCCCGGCACCCACTTCGCCGACCTCAGCGCGCCGACGACCTGGGTGCTCGACGGCGGCGACAGCGTCACCGCCGCGCCCGAGCTCGTACGGCTGTCGCTGAACATCGCCAAGGCGCACAGCGACCCCGGCTCGCACCACTCCGGCAAGCGCCTCGTCTACGGCGGGCACACGATCGGCATCGCGGCGGCGCACCTGACCAAGACGCTGCCCAACCTCGTGACGATCATCGGCTGGCACCACTGCAACCACCTCGCCCCGGTGTTCGAGGGCGACGTGCTGCGCAGCACGGTGCACCTCGAGGGCACCGAGGCGCTGCCCGACGGCGGCGGCCTCGTGACGCTGCGCATCGAGGTCTCGGCGCAGCGGGCGGACGGCGCACTGGATGCGGTACTGGACTGGCGACTTGTGGGGGCGATGGCATGACCGAGGGAATTCTCAACGGGGTCCGCGTGATCGAGGGCTCGGCGTTCGTCGCCGCGCCGACGGCCGGCATGACGCTGGCCCAGCTCGGCGCCGACGTCATCCGCTTCGACGCCCCCGGCGGCGGCCTGGACTGGAAGCGCTGGCCGCTGACCTCCAACGGCGACAGCCTCTTCTGGTCGGGCCTGCAGAAGGGCAAGCGCTCGATCGAGATCGACCTGCGCTCGGAGGAGGGCCGCGAGCAGCTCTCGCAGCTCATCACGATGCCCGGCCCCGGCAACGGCATCTTCATGACGAACTTCCCCGCGCGCGGCTGGATGAGCTACGAGAAGCTCAAGGAGCGCCGCGACGACGTGATCATGGTCGTCATGACGGGCAACCACGACGGCTCGTCGGAGGTCGACTACACCGTCAACCCGTCGGTCGGCTTCCCCGAGGCGATGGGCCCGCGCGACAGCGCCGTGCCGACGAACAGCCTCATGCCGGCGTGGGACACCGCGATGGGCGGGCTCGCCGTCGTCGGGCTGCTCGCCGCGCTGCGCCACCGCGACGCCACGGGCGAGGGCCAGCTCGTCGAGATCGCGCTGTCGGACGTCGCGATCGCGACGGTCGGCAACCTCGGCCGCATCGCCGAGGTCCAGCTCGAGGGCCGCGAGCAGCCGCGCGACGGCAACTACCTCTACGGCGCGTTCGGCGGCGACTTCCCGACGAGCGACTCGCGTCGCGTCATGGTCGTCGCGCTCACGGGCCGCCAGTGGAAGGCGCTGAAGGAGGCGACCGGCACCGAGGAGCTCTTCGACACCGTCGCCGCTGCGACCGGGCATGACTTCCGCGGCGAGGCCGGGCGCTACAAGGGCCGCGACCTCATCCGCGAGCTGCTGACGCCCTGGTTCGCCGAGCGCACGCTGGAGCAGATCCGCGACACGTTCGCGGGCACCGGCGTCTCCTGGGGTCCGTACCAGACCTTCAAGCAGCTCGTCGAGGACGACGCGCGCTGCTCGACCGAGAACCCGATGTTCTCGATGGTCGACCACCCCGTCGGCAGCTACCTCACCCCCGCCTCGCCGCTGAACTTCAGCGTCAGCGGGCGGATCCCGGCCAAGCCCTCGCCGCACCTGGGCGAGCACACCGCGGACGTCCTGGCGCTGCTCGAGACCGAGGCGGCTCAGCCGGCCTCGTAGGCCTCCAGCAGCCGCAGCCACGCCTCGCTGCGCGTCGGGAACGCCGGCACGCAGTCCCACAGCCGCGCGATCGGGATCTCGCCGACGATCGCGATCGTCGCGGCGTGCAGCCACTCGGCGACCTCGAAGCCGACGAACGTCGCCCCGACGATCACGTCACGCGACCCGTCGACGACCAGGCGGCAGAGGCCGTCGGTGTTGCGGCCGACGAAGCTCGCGCCCGCGGCACCCGCGCTCGGATAGGACACCGTGCGCACCTCGATGCCGGCCTCGCGGGCGGCGGCCTCCGTCAGCCCGACGGCCGCGACCTGCGGGTCGGTGTAGGTCACCCGCGGCGCGCCCGAGCCGTCCTGCGTCGCGCGCGCGCTCTCGTCGCCGGCGATGACGAGGCTCGCGACGCGCGCCTGGTACTTGCCCATGTGCGTCAGCAGCGAGCGGCCGTTGACGTCGCCGATCGCATACAGCCAGTCGTGGCCGGGCACGCGCATGCGCTCGTCGACCTCGACGCTCTCGCCGGGCTGCAGGCCGACCGTCTCGACGCCGAGATCGTCCGTCGCGGGGCGCCGGCCGACCGCGACGAGCAGCTCGTCGCCGACGAGCGTGCGCCCGCCCTCGAGCGTCAGCGTCACCTCGCCGCCCGCCTGCGGCCGCGCCACCGCGGTCGCCTTCGTCTCGGTGAGCACCTCGACCCCGCGCTCGCGCAGCGCCGCGCAGACCTGCTCGCCGGCGAACGGCTCCTCGCGCGCGATCAGCCGCGGCCCGCCCTCGACGAGCGCGACCTCGGAGCCCAGCGACGCGTAGGCCTGCGCGAGCTCGACGCCGACGACGCCGCCGCCGAGCACGAGCAGCCGCGCCGGGACGCTGTGGCTCGTCGTGGCCTCGCGGTTGGTCCACGGCCGCGCCTCGGCGAGGCCGGGGATCGGCGGCAGCGACGGGAGGCTGCCGGTCGCGACGACGACCGCGCGCCGCGCGCGCAGCAGCTCATCCCCCACCCGCACGCAGCGCTCGCCCTCCAAGCGGCCGTACCCGCGCACGATCTCGACCCCGCGCTCGTTGAGCCACGGCACCTGCGCGGAGTCGTCGAGGTCGTGGATGACCTCGTCGCGGCGGCGCAGGACGGCGTCGACGTCGAGCGCGCCGGTCACCGCCTCGCGGACGCCCGGGACGCGGCGCGCCTCGGCCAGCAGCTCGGCCGGGCGCAGCAGCGCCTTGGACGGCATGCAGGCGTAGAACGAGCATTCGCCGCCGATCAGCCGCGACTCCACCAGCGCCGTCGACAGCCCGTCGCCGGCGGTGCGCCCGGCGATCACCTCGCCGGCCGGGCCGGCGCCGATCACGATCACGTCGAACTCCCGCTCGGCCATCGCTGGAGCCTACGCGGGCGGAGAAAGGTCGCGTCGTGCGACGGACCTACACCTTCGGCCAGTGCTCCTTCGCCGCCGCGGCCGCAGCATGCAGGAAGGCAGGGCAATCGCCACGCGAGCGCCCACCCATGCCCACTGCTCGTCGCCCCCAACGACGCGGGGCATGCGGACCGCGGACGGGTCCACGGAGGGATCCCGTCCGCGTCCGGCGCAAGCGCGGAAGCGTCAGCTCAGCAGGCGACGGCTTCGGCCGCCGGCATCAGGTTGTTGAGGTGCGCGTAGTGGCTCGCCTCGGTGCGGTTGGCGACGCCGAGCTTGCGGTACGTGTTGGAGAGGTGGAACTTCACCGTCTGCTCGGTGACCCACAGCCGGCGGGCGATCTGCCCGTTCGTGTGGCCCTCGGCGACGAGCCCGAGGATCTCCTTCTCGCGCAGCGTCAGCGGGCAGTCGGCGGCGACGGCCGCCGGGCGGCGCTCGTAGCGGTGCACGATGTTGCCGCGCACGACCTCGCGCAGCATCGTCCCGAGGCTCACCGGGTGCATCGACTTGGAGAGCACGGCGTGGGCGCCGGCCTCGAAGACGTCGTTGAGGCGCTCGTCGTCCATGCGCAGCGTCAGCAGCAGGCGCTGGGCGTTGGGGGCGTGGTCGGCGGCCTCGCGCAGGCGGGCGAACGCGTGGTCGGCGCGCTGGGCGACGCTCTCGCGCGGGTCGTGCATGTCGTCGACGAGGACGACGTCGGGACGCAGGTCCATGAGGGCGTCGCGCGCGGTCTTGCGACCGTCGATGACGCCGACGACCCGAAAGCCGGCGGTCTGCTTGAGCGCCAGGCGGATGGAGTGCGCGACCAGCGAGTGGTCGGCGACGATCAGCAGGCGCTTCATGACCGGTCACCCGTCAGGTTCTGGATCTGCTGCATGGTGGACATGTGCTCGCTTCCTTCCGTGGTTGCGTAGGCACCCGGCGCGAGGACCATCGAAAAGCCCAGCTCGCGGCCGGAGTGGAGGACGAGATCGGCGGCCTCGTTGCGAGAACGGACGCCGAGCTTGGAGAAGGCGGATGAGAGGTGGCACTTGACGGTGCTCTCGGCGAGGAAGAGCTCGGCTGCGATCGCCTTGTTGCTCATGCCGGAGACGACGAGCCCGAGCACCTGCTTCTCGCGGCTGGAGAGCGTCGGCCGGTCGACCTCGCGGCGGCGGGCCCGCGGCACGGCGATCTGGCCGGCGAGGATCGCGCGGACGGTGGGCGACAGCGAGGTCTCCAGGTCGGACTCGAAGACGACGCCGTCGGCTCCGGCCTCGACCGCCCGCCGGATCCCGCGGCGCGAGTCCTCGGGCATGACGGCGATGACGTGGACGTCGGGCAGCGCGCGACAGAGGCGGCGCATCTGCTGGTCGCGCTCGGTCACGCCGTGGCCGAAGACGACCACCAGCACGTCGGGGATCGGCGCGCCCTCGCGCAGGTCGGCGGCAGCGCGCCAGCGCTCGAGGACCTTCATCCCGTCGGCGACGAGCGCGGCCTCGATGCGCCGCGCGGCGAGGTCGTCGGCGGCGAGGGTCGCGATCAGCGGATTGGCCTGGACCGGGGCGTCGGCACCTGAGTACTCGACGCTCATGAGCGTGAGTGGACCCGCGTCGTCCTGTGAACAATGCCTGCGCCAGTTGCTGTCGGCAGCATTCGTGCCTCTCGACCTTCAGTAGCCCCCGGCCGCTCCGCGACCGTCAATAGCTGCACGGTCGCAGAGGCCAGGGGCGATTCCATCGGGGCTAGCCACTGGATCGCCTTCCTGAAGCCGACGTTCCGTTGCGGGTCTGAGCGTGTCTGAGGCGGTGCAAGCCGCAACGACGGTTGCGGGAACTCGCAATCGCACTCCGACCTATAGCCCTCCCCAAACGGCGAGTCGGGCGGCGAATCGAGCCGCGGCTATAATCCGCCGCCCTCGCGGATGTAGCTCAGTTGGCTAGAGCGTCTGCTTGCCATGCAGAAGGTCGAGGGTTCGAGTCCCTTCATCCGCTTCGCACGAAAGCCCCGCAAACGCGGGGCTTTCGCGTTCGTCAGAGTCCGGATCGAGGCGCCGCACGCGCCCGGCCCGCGGTCTTACGCCGCCCAGCGAAAGCCCGTCGCCTCGGGGCGCGGCGCCAGCGGGCTCCCCGGCATGGCGCCCGGCGGGTCGTCCTCGTTGTAGGCGCTCGGCGCGACGTCGTTGGGCGCGTCGGGGTGAAACAGCGCCGCGAGCAGCTCGATCTGACCACGCCCAACGCCCAGCTCGCCCATGCCACCGCCGTACATCGGCCGCCGCTCCCGCGCACAGCGCGCGTAGACCTCGAACAGCGAGCGCAGGCTCCCGATCCGCGACGGCTTGACGTTCACCACGCGCGCGGCCAGCGGCGTCGCGCCGATGTCGTCGGAGCTGTGGATCGGCGCGTCGTAGGAGACGCGCGCGAGATGATCGCCGAGGCGCTGCGCGATCTCGGGCAGGTCGTGCGGATCCTCCAGATAGGCGTCCGGGAACGCGGCGAGCACATGGTCGTACAGCGCACCCAGCGCCTGCGGATCGTCGACCTCCAAGCCGTACTGGCCCTTGAAGTCGATCGTGTCGACCGCGCCGGTCGCCGCGACCTCGTCGACGAGCGCGGGCGCCCAGGTCGCCTCGGCGTCGAGCTTGAAGCGCACACCGGGGGAGCGCGCGAGCCGCCGGCGGACCGGCTCGATCGACGGCTCCTTGCCGAGGCCGAGCGAGTTGACGAAGCGCACCGGCTGCGGCTCCAGCCCCAGCACGTCGTGCAACGAGCGTCCGGCCTGGCGCAGCGCGAGGTCCAGCGCCGCCGACTCGAACGCCCAGTTGCGATAGCCCCGGGCCGCCTCCCACTCCGGCGGATTGGGCCACTGATCGAGCGTCGCGAGGTGGTCGCAGAAGCCGGCAAGCGTCCACTCGCCCGCGAGCGGCAGCATGGGCTGCGTCTCGTGCAGCGAGGTGCCGTCCTCGACGTGGACCGAGACGTCCTCGCCCAGCGCGTCGGCGCCGGCGCCGGCGAGCCGCACGTGCGTCGTGATGCGCTCGAACTCGTAGGCGAGAACGGCGTGCAGGCGGTCGTACTCGCACGCCTCGATGACGAGCGGCAGCCCCGCCAGCCGCGGCCACAGCGATTCACCGTTCATTCGTGGGCTCGGGGTGGTCGTCGGCTTCATGGTGGCAGGTCCCTTCTCCGGTTTGGTCGTCGTCGCATAGGACCGGACCGCCGCAGCGAACTCATCGGTCACGGCACGGTCTGGAGCTGGCACTCGCCGCCGTCGCCGCGCCCATCACCCCGTTTCCTGTCCTTCAGCGACTAAGGTACGGGTTGTGTCTATAACTCTGACCCAGCTTCGAAGCTTTCTCGCGGTCATGCGCGGCGGCTCGGTGACGGCGGCCGCCGACGAGCTCGTGGTCACGCAGCCGTCGGTTTCGGCGGCCGTCGCGGCGCTCTCGCGCGAGCTCGGGACACCGGTCACCGAGCGCGAGGGCCGCGGCATCCGCCCGACCGCCGCAGGCACCGCGTTCGCGCCCTTCGCCGCCGACGTGATCGGCCTGCTCGAAGAGGGACGCCGCGCCGCGCGCGAGGCCGCGCACCTCGCCGACCGGCGCCTGCGCCTGGCCGCCGTCACCACCGCGGCCGAGTCGTTCGTCCCGCCGCTCATGCGCTCCTTCACCACGGCCAACGAGGACATCGGGCTGACGCTCGCCGTCGGCAACCGCGAGCAGGTCCTCGACCTCGTGCTCGACCACCGCGCCGACGTCGCGATCGGCGGGCGGCCCCCGCGCGACCCGCGCATCCAGGCGACCGCGGTGCTGCCCAACGAGTTCGTGCTCATCACCTCGCCCGAGGACCCGCACGCCGGCGGCGGCACCGTCGACGCCAGCGAGCTCGAGCGCCGCGTGTGGCTCCTGCGCGAGCCCGGCTCGGGCACGCGGGCCGTCAACGAGGAGTTCCTGGCCTCCGCCTCGATGCAGCCGCAGACGCTGACGCTCGGCTCCAACGGCGCGATCAAGCAGGCCGCCCGCGCCGGCATCGGCATCGCCTTCATCTCGCGCGCGGCGGTCGCGCTGGAGCTCGAGCATGGCCTGCTCGCCGCGCTGCCGGTGCGTCACCGCCCCGCCGCGCGGCGCTGGTATGCGATGTGCTCCACCGTCGGCCCGCGCCGCACCGCGGTCGAGCGCTTCATGGCGTTCGCCGCCTCGCCGGCCGCCCGCGAGACGCTCGCCGAGAGCTCCGGGCTCGTCGTCGCGTCGGGCGCCAAGCCCGACCGCGATCGCTGACCGCTACGCGACCGCCTCGCCGCTGCTGACGGTCTCCGCCTCGTCGGGCGCGCGCTTGGCCTCGACGTGCGTGACCGGCAGGCCGAGCAGGGCGATCTTGTGCGGCAGGTCGAGGTGCATCCAGCGCGACAGCCGGCGCGGCAGCGTCGAGATGATGAGCTCGTCGACCTGGCGGTTGTGCACGGTGTCGGAGATCGCCGCCGCCGGGTCGGGGTCGCCGACGTGGCCGGTGACCTCCATGCCGGTCGCCTCCTGCAGGCGCCCGAGCGCGAGCTCGAGCTGCTGGGTGGCCTCCTCGCGGCCGGCGTCCTCGGGGTCGACGACGCGGTGCAGCCCGCGCGGTGTCGCCGGCACGAGGAGGTGGAACTCGGCCGGGCCCGCGCTGGCTCGACGCCTGACCGCCTCGAGCAGCTGCTCTGTGGCTGCGGTGCGATTGGCGACGATCAAGACGCGTGCAGGCCCGGTCATGCGTGCTCCCTTCATCGAACTTGTGCTGAATAGCACGATGTCCGGCAAATCATACCCACTGCCCCGGCATACGAAAAGGACCCGCGCAAACGTCCGCGGGCCCCTCGTACGGCCGAAGCTGTGCTGTTGCGTGCTCCTAGGTGGCGGGCGCGGTCGGCTGGCGGTCGCGGTCGGCGCGCGTGCCATCGCCGCCGAGCGCGACGGCGGCGCGCGCGGTCACGAGGTGGTAGAGCACGAGCACCTGGACGATCGCCAGCGACTCCGAGCGGTGCAGCTCGGTGCCCACGGTGAACTCGCCGAGGCGCTCGGAGCGCAGGTGGCTGGCGAAGTGCATCTTCTCCCAGACCGCCTCCTCGATCTCCGCGCCGCGCGCCGGGTCGACGTCGCCGGGGACGAAGAGGCGGTGCTCCTGCTCGCTCTCGTCGACCGTGATGCCGCCCTCGGCCGCGAACTCGCTGAGGTCCGGGTGGTCGAGGTTCTTGCGCATGACGATCTCGGCGTCGAGGTGCTCCTGGTCACCGCGACTGCCGGCCTTGAAGGAGACGACGAGGTCCGCCCAGCGCTGCTGCGGGCGGATGTACAGCTCGGAGTCGGGCTCGCGGCGATCGAGCTCCTCGAGCACCTGATCGGTCGTGTAGCCGCGGCGCGAGCAGTCGCGCTGGACCTTCCACGAGCGGCGCAGCTTCTCGGGCGGCGCCAGGAAGACGCGGACGTCGTAGGAGTTGCGCAGATCCTCGGTGTGGTAGCCGAGCAGGCCCTCGATGAGCGTGAACTGCTTCGGCTTGGTGTACACCGGCGGGCCGAACGTCCCGTCCTTGTGCTGGTAGACGGGCTTGAGGATCGCGTTGCCGGCGCGCAGCTCGGCGAAGTGGCGCTCCATGATATCGACGTAGTTGCAGTCGGGATGCAGCGGCGTGATCTGGTACTCGGCGCGCTGGCGGCGGTCGTAGCGGTGGTAGTCGTCGGCTGCGACATGCGTGACGTTGGTCTCGCCGAGCATGCGCACGAGGCCGCGGCTGAGGGTCGTCTTACCGGTCGCGGAGTCGCCGACGACACCGAGGATGATCGGACGGGGCACTGGCTCTCCTCGAACTAGCTCTGGTTACCGGGGGCCGACGTGTCGCCGCCGTCGGACGCCTTCTCGCCGTCTCCCGGGGATTCGCCTTCTTCGTCCCCGAACAGCGAGCTGGCAAGAATGTCATCGGCCTTGATCGTCATGAGGTCTTCCTTGCTCAGGTTGTCGCGATCGGCGTAGAGCCGACCGGCCTGGCGCATGCGCGCGCGATCGATCGCGTTGCGGATGCTGCGCCCGTAGGCGAAGCGCGGGCGCTCGAGGCGGCGGTTGATGTACTCCTCGAAGGCTGCGCGCGCGTCGTCGTCGAACTTGTACTGGAGCTGTTCCATCATGAGATCGCCGATCTGCACGAGCTCGTCGGGCGTGAAGTCCGGGAAGTGCAGATGGTGCGCCACGCGCGAGCCCATGCCGGGATTGGACTTGAAGAACGTCTCCATCCGGTCCTTGTAGCCCGCCAGGATCACGACGAGATCCTCGCGCTCGGTCTCCATGACCTGCAGCAGGATCTCGATCGACTCCTGCCCGTAGTCGCGCTCGTTCTCGGGGCGATACAGGTAGTAGGCCTCGTCGATGAACAGCACGCCGCCCTTGGCGCGCTTGAGGACGTCGCGCGTCTTGGGAGCCGTATGTCCGACGTACTGGCCGACGAGGTCGTCACGCGTGACGGACACGACCTTCGGCTTGTCGATGTAGCCGAGCTTGTAGAGGATCTCGGCCATCTTCAGCGCGACCGTCGTCTTGCCGGTCCCCGGGTTGCCGGTGAACGTCATGTGCAGCGACGGGCGCGAGGACTCCAGGCCCGCGTCGCGGCGCAGCTGGTCGATGACCAGCAGCGCCGCCATCTCGCGGATCCGCTCCTTCACCGGAGCGAGGCCGACCATCTCGCGATCGAGCTGGCTGAGCACGCTCTCGACGGCGTCGCCGCCGTCGGGGACGTCTTCGAGCTTCTCCGGGAGGGTTTCGAGCGTCTGGGCCACTTAGTCCTCCGACTTGCCGTTCGGGCTCGTCTTGGACGCGCTGACGACCGGCGCCAGCTCTCCGCCCTCGCCGCCATAGCGCTCGCCGGCCGGCGTGTTGAGGCCCGCGTAGGAATGGATCGTGTAGCGGATCACGCGATCGTGGGTCTCCTGGCGCTCCAGGCGGAAGCCGGGCTCGTGCTCCGGGCGGTTGACGATGAACGACATCGCCGACGTCTGACGGCCCAAGGAGCGGTCGTAGGCGACGACCTTCACGTAGAGGTGCGAATGGGCCTCGCGGCACGCGTTCACGTCGCGCATCGCCACGTCGGACTCGTCCTCGTCGAGGTCGAACATCGGCGGTGACCACATGTCCCACAGCCCGTTGCGCGGGTGCGGGTCGTCGGTGTACTCGACCATGATCGACCAGCCGTTGGAGAGCGCGTACTTGATCTGCGCCTCGATCTGCTCGTCGGTCAGGTCCGGGAGGAACGAGAACTGCCCTTGTGTGAGTCTCATGTCTTCTCTCTCCCTACGCCGAGGTCGGCGTGACTTCGACGTCAGCCGTGTCGGTCGACGTGTAATCGAACGTGATGTCCTTCCAGACCTCGAGCGCGGCGTTCAGCTCGGGGCAGCCCTTGGCGGCCTCGACGAGGATGTCCGGACCCTCGGTGTAGTAGTCGCGACCCTCGTTGCGGGCCTGGATGATCGCCTCGACGGCGGTGCGGTTGGCGCTGGCGCCGGCCGCGATGCCCATCGGATGGCCGATCGTGCCGCCACCGAACTGCAGGATGCTGTCCTCGCCGAGGTAATGCAGCAGCTGGTGCATCTGGCCGGCGTGGATGCCGCCCGACGCGACCGGCATGACGCCCGGCATCGAGGCCCAGTCCTGGTCGAAGTAGAGCCCCTGCTGCAGGTCCTTCTTGACGTAGCCGTCGCGCAGGGTCTTGTAGTAGCCCATGATCATCGCCGGATCGCCCTCGAGCTTGCCGACGACGGTGCCCGCGTGGATGTGGTCGACGCCCAGCAGGCGACACCACTTCGCGATCACGCGGAAGGACACGCCGTGCGTCTTCTGGCGCGTGTACGTGCCGTGGCCGGCGCGATGGAGGTGCAGGATCATGCCGTTCGCGCGGCACCAGTTCGACATCGACGACATCGCCGTGTAGCCGACGGTGAGGTCCTGCATGATGATGACCGAGCCGACTTCCTTGGCGAACTCGGCGCGCTCGTACATGTCCTCCATCGTCGCCGCGGTGACGTTGAGGTAGTGGCCCTTGACCTCGCCGGTGGCGGCCTGTGCGCGCTGCACGGCCTCCATCGCGTGGATGTAGCGGTCACGCCAGCGCATGAAGGGCTGCGAGTTGATGTTCTCGTCGTCCTTCGTGAAGTCCAAGCCGCCGCGCAGCGCCTCGTAGACGACGCGGCCGTAGTTCTTCGCCGACAGGCCGAGCTTCGGCTTCGTCGTCGCGCCGATCAGCGGGCGGCCGAACTTGTCGAGGTACTCGCGCTCCATCACGATGCCGTGCGGGGGACCCGGGAACGTCTTGACGTAGGCGACCGGGATGCGCATGTCCTCGAGGCGCAGTGCCTTGAGCGGCTTGAAGCCGAAGACGTTGCCGATGATCGACGACGTGAGGTTCGCGATCGAGCCCTCTTCGAAAAGATCGATGTCGTACGCGATCAGCGCGATGTACTGGCCCGGGGTGCCCGGGACCTCTTCGACGCTGTAGGCCTTGGCCTGGTAGTGCTCGTAGGACGTCAGGCGATCGGTCCAGACGACGGTCCACGTGGCGGTCGAGGACTCGCCGGCGACGGCGGCGGCCGCCTCGATGGCGTCGACACCCTCCTGGGGCGTGATCCTGAAGGCGCAGAGGACGTCGGTGTCCTTGGGCTCGTAGTCCGGATCCCAGTAGCCCATCTCCGCGTACGGCGTGACGCCGGAATCCCAACGGCTCTTGGTCTTCTTCTGTCCGTCCTTCTCAGCTGTGCTCATTCCGTCCTCTCTCGATGTCCGCTGTTAAGCAGGCTATCCGCTAATACTAAGATTCAAAGCAAAAGATCAAGTCTTTTACATAGTGTCTGCTCTATGTGTCTCCGGCGTCCGCCGCCACCGTGGCGGCGCCAGGCTTCGCGACAGGCGTTGCGAGCTCGATGATCGCGACGCCGTCGACGGTCCGCGCGACGCGCGGCACGACGTCGACGATCGACTCCTGTGCGCAGAACGCGATGTCCGACTCCAGGCCCTCGCGGCGCAGCCCGACGGCCCCCGCGCTGGCCTCCAGCGCCGCGAGCGGCGTCGGGTAGGCGGCGGCGACGGCCTCGGCGACGTGGGCGGCGTCGGTGCGATCGCCCTCCAGCGCCGCGCTGAGCCGGCCCGCGAGGTAGACGTCCTCGATGCTCACGCGCCCGTCGGTCCCGGCGCAGACGATCAGGACGTCGCCCTCGCCGATCTGCTCGACGACGGCGGCGAGGTTCAGCATCGAGGCCGCGAGCACCTCGCCGGCGACCTCCGCCGAGCCCACGATCGCGGGCGCGCCGTTGGTCGTCGCGAGCACGAGCTCGCTCGCGCGCGGCGCGAGCGTCTCCTCGGGCGAGTTGCCCAGGTCAAAGCCCGGCGCGCGGGCGCAGCGGACCTCGCCGGCCAGGACGCGATCGTCGGCCCGCAGGGTCTTGGCCTCCTCGATGCTGCCGGCGACGAGCACGCGCTCGTAGCCGGACGCGAGCGCCAGGGTGATCGTCGACGTCGCCCGCAGGACGTCGATCACGACGGCCGTGTCGGCCGGCCGGACGTGGGTGCCGAGGAAGGCGACGTCGATCATGCGCAGCAGGAGGCCGATCGCCCTAGGCCGGCGTGCCGACGCCGGAGGCGTAGCGCGCCGCCATCTCGTCGAGCGTCATCGGCGTGTAGTCCTGTGCGTGGCCGGCCATGCCGAGCTCCTGCATGCGCTGCATGCAGATGTGCTTCTGGCCGGCGCGGGCCGCCTTGCCCGGGCCGCGCGGATCCCAGTCGCCCGGGTTCTCCTTGTAGTGCTCGCGCACGAACGCGGTGATCGCCAGGCGGCCGTCGGTGTCGATGTTGACCTTCCGCACGCCGTGCTCGATGCCGCGGGTGATCGCCGAGATCGGGACGCCGAAGCCCGCGTCGACCTCGCCGCCGGCGGCCTTGACGCGCTCGACGATGTCCGCCGGGACGCTCGAGGAGCCGTGCATGACGATGTGCGTGTCGGGCAGGCGGCGGTGGATGTCCTCGATGATCTCCATCGCGAGGATGTCGCCGTCGGGCTCGCGCGAGAACTTGTAGGCGCCGTGGCTCGTGCCGATGGCGACGGCGAGGGCGTCGACGCCGGTGCGCGCGACGAACTCCTCGGCCTGCTCGGGGTCGGTGAGGCAGATCTCGCCGGAGCCGACGCCGTCCTCCATGCCGCCGAGCGTGCCGAGCTCGCCCTCGACCGTCACGCCGCGCTCGTGGGCGTAGTCGACGACCTTCTTCGTCACGGCGACGTTGTCCTCGAAGTCCAGCGGGGTCTTGCCGTCCTCGGCGAGCGAGCCGTCCATCATCACGCTCGTGAAGCCCAGCTCGATGGCGCTGATGCAGGTCTCGGGCGAGTTGCCGTGGTCCTGGTGCAGCGCGACAGGGATGTCCGGGTAGGTCTCGGCGGCGGCCAGCATGAGGTGGTAGAGGAAGCGGTCGCCGGCGTAGGAGCGCGCACCGCGCGAGGCCTGGATGATCACCGGGGACTGGGTCTCCTGGGCGGCCTCCATGATCCCCTGGATCTGCTCCATGTTGTTGACGTTGAACGCGGCCACGCCGTAGTTGCCGGCGGCGGCCTCGTCGAGCAGCTGACGCATGGTCACAAGGGGCACGGGGTCATCCTCCAGCGTTGGATTCGGTAACGGGGGTGTTCTCCACGGTCCGGCGGTAGGACCCGGGGCTGACGATCAGCGACTGGGTGGAGACCCAACCTGCCTGGTAGCGCGGGGCACCGAGGAGCGTGCCACCGGTGATGCCGCAGGCGGCGAAGATCGCGGGGCCGCGGACGAGGTCGTCGGCTTCGAGGATCTCGTCGGTCGACAGGCCGGCAGCGGCGATGGCCGCGGCCTCCTTGTCGCGCTGGGGCGCGAGGCGTGTCTGCATGCCGCCGCCGAGGACCTTGACGGCGCACGCCGCCATGATTCCCTCCGGCGTACCGCCGATGCCCATGAGCATGTCGATGCCCGTCCCGGGCAGGAGCGCAAACATCGCGCCCGCGACATCGCCGGCGCTGGGCATGATCACGCAGATGCCCATCGCGCGCAGGCGCGCGGCGAGCTCGGTGTGGCGGGGCTTGTCGAGCAGCAGGACGCGCAGCTCGGTGACGGGCTTGTCGAGCTTCTTGGCGACCTGCTCGCAGTTCCACTCGGCCGACTCGCGCAGGTCGATCGCGTCGCGGGCCGCGCGGCCGACGACGAGCTTGTCCTGGTAGTGGCCGGGGCCGGGCGACCAGAGGCAGCCCTCGCCGGCCATCGCGATCGTCGTGAGCGAGCCGGGCAGGCCGGCCTCGCAGAGATCGGTGCACTCCACCGGGTCGACGGCGATGTCGAAGCGGGGACCGTTGCCGTTGCCGAGCTCCTCGCCGTTGAAGAGCATCGGGGCGTTGTCCTTCTCGCCCTCGCCGATGACGACCGTGCCGAGCCCGTCGGCCTCGCCGAGCACGCGGCGCATCGCCTCGGTGGCGGCGCCGTCGGCGGCCTTGCCGTCGCCGAAGCCGGCGTGCTTCGCGGCCGCCAGCGCGGCGGCGCGAACGGCGGCCAGCGCGAGCGACTCGAGGCTCGCGGGCAGATCCGTCGTAGCCGGGCGCGTGGCAGCGCCGGCCGGCTCCTCGTCGACCAAGGTCATGGTGCCATCCTCACGTGCGTTGACTTTGGCTTCAAGCGAAATGTTTGGCGCTTCTCTATATGAATCGTCTATGACTCCCCACCGGCGGCCAGGGCGTGCTCCTCCTTCATGGTGGCAAATGTCGCAATGCGGGGACCTGTCCCCCGCCCGGTCAGCGCAGGCGGTCGAGATCGGCGGGCGTGTCGATGTCGACGGCCGAGCACAGGTGCGAGCACTCGATCTTGTGCACGCCGATGCTGCGCAGCAGCTCGCGCGCGCCGATGTCGCCCTCGATCTCGCCGACGGCGTCGAAGTAGTCGCTGCCGAGGACGACGGGATGGCCGGGCACGCCGTCGTAGACCGCCCGCGCCCGGGCCTGCGTGCCGTGCTCGGCGGCGAGCTCGGCGAAGCGGGCGATGACGTCCGCGGTCACGCGCGGCATATCCCCGAGCGTGATGACGGCTGCCTCGGCCTCGCCCGCGACGGCGGCGATGCCGGTCTTCAGCGAGGCCGACTGGCCATCGGCCCAGGCCTCGCAGACGACGACGTCGGTCGCGCCGAAGTCGACGCCCGCGCGGATCTCCGCCGCGCGGGCGCCGAGCACGACGACGGTCCGCTCGATCGCAGGCACGGCCTCGATCGAGCGGATCGCGTGTTCGAGCAGCGGCGCGCCGTCGAGCTCGGCGAGCTGCTTGGCCGCGCCGAAGCGCGACGCGCCGCCCGCCGCCAGGACGACGCCCGCGATCACCCGCCGCTCGCCGTCGTCAGCGCGCGCTTGGTGAGCACGCGCGCGAGGTGGCGCTTGTAGTCCGGCGACGCGTTGAGGTCGGCGACCGGCTCGCTGCCCTCGGCCGCCAGCTCGGCGGCCGCGGCGATGTGCTCGGCGTCCAGCGGCTGGCCGCGCAGCGCGTCCTCGGCGGCGGTTGCGCGCAACGGCGTCGACGCCATGTGCGTCAGCCCGATGCGCACGTCCTCGCAGACGCCGTCGGTCGCCTTCACGAGCGCGCAGACGCCGACCATCGCCCAGTCCTCGCTGCGGCGGTTGAACTTCTCGTAGCCGTGGCCGTAGCCGGCGAGCACCGGGATGCGGACCTCGGTCAGCACCTCGCCGGCCCTGATCGACGTCGTCAGGTAGCCCTCGAACAGGTCGGCCGCAGCGATCTCGCGCTCGCCGTCGGCGCCGCGCACGATCACCGAGCCCTCCAGCGCGAGCAGCACCGCCGGCAGGTCGGCGGCGGCGTCGCCGTTGGCGAGCGAGCCCCCGATCGTGCCGCGGTTGCGCACCTGCTGGTCGGCGATCTGCTTCGCCGCCGTGGCGATCAGCCCCATGTCGTCGCGCACCTGCAGGTCGGCGTGGCGCGTCATCGCGCCGATCGTGAACGAGTCGTCGCCGGTCTGCACTCCGCGCAGGCCGTCGATGCGGCTGATGTCGACCAGCAGCGACGGCGCCGTGAAGCGCAGCTTCATGAGCGGCAGCAGCGAGTGCCCGCCGGCCAGGATCTTGGCGTCCCCGCCACCGTCGGCGAGCATGCGGATCGCGTCGTCGACGGACTCCGCGACGGCGTAGTCGAACTCGGCCGAGATCATGACTGACCCCCTTCCGGGATCGTCGGTCCGGAGCCGGCCGAGCCCTCGCCCTGCTCGGGCAGCGACACGCCCTGCTCGGTCGCCCGCGGGCCGTCGCCGCGGCCGCGCGCCTCCTCGAGCGTCTGCCAGATGCGCATCGGCGTGAGCGGCATGTCGATGTACGTCACGCCCTCGTGGCGCAGCGCGTCGATGACGGCGTTGACGATCGCCGGCGTGGCGGCGATCGTGCCCGCCTCGCCGATGCCCTTGACGCCGAGCGAGTTCGACGGCGACGGCGTCTCGGTGCGGTCGGTCTCGATGTTCGGGATCTCCTCCGCCGTCGGCAGCGCGTAGTCCATGAACGTGCCCGTGATGAGCTGGCCGCGCTCGTCGTAGACGACCTGCTCGTAGAGCGCCTGGCCGATGCCGTGCGTCACGCCGCCGTGCACCTGCCCGTCGATCAGCATCGGGTTGATCGCCGGCCCGCAGTCGTCGACCGCGACCCAGCGCACGACCTTCGCCTTGCCCGTGTCCTCCTCGATGTCGACCACGCAGATGTGCGTCCCGAAGGGGAACACGAAGTTCGACGGGTCGTAGATCAGCGTCTGCTCGAGGCCCAGCTCCATGCCCTCGGGCATCTTCGTCGCGTCGATGTACGCGCAGCCCGCGACCTCGCCGAGCGTCATGCCCTGCTCGGGATCGCCGACGAGCGAGAAGCGCCCGTTGTACAGCTCGATGTCGCCGGGGTCGGCCTCGAGGTTGTGGGCGACGATCTCGCGGCACTTCGCCGCGATCTTCTCGGCCGCGTGGGCGGCCGCGACGCCGCCGATCGACAGCGAGCGCGAGCCGTACGTGCCCAGGCCCATCGGGCCCGTGGCGGTGTCGCCGTGGACGATCTCGACGACCGCCGGGTCGACGCCGAGGCGGTCGCCGACGATCTGCGCGAAGCCGGTCTCGTGGCCCTGGCCGTGCGGCGAGGCGCCGGTGAAGACCGTCACCGAGCCGGTCGGGTGCACGCGCACGAGCGCGGACTCGTAGAGCCCGATCCCGAGCCCGAAGCCGCTGGGGCCGACCGCCCGCGAGGGCGCCAGGCCGCAGATCTCCGTGTACGTCGAGAAGCCGATCCCGCGCAGGATGCCCTTGGACCGCAGGTCGGCCTGCTCGGCGCGGAAGGCCTCCATGTCGACGATCTCCAGCGCCCGGTCCAGCGCCTTCTCGTAGTCGCCCGAGTCGTAGGTGATGCCGTACGGCGTCTCGTAGGGGAAGTCGCCCTTGGGGATGAAGTTCTTGCGCCGCACCTCGATCGGGTCCATGCCGAGCTCGCTGGCGAGCTGGTCGATCATGACCTCCAGCATGTGCGTCATCTCGGGGCGTCCCGCCCCGCGGATCGCGTCCGTGAAGAACTTGTTCGTGAGGACGCCCGTGATGTCGGTCTGGACGACCGGGATCTTGTAACAGCCGGTCATCACGAAGGCCCCGAGCTCCGGGATCATCGGCGTGAGCAGCCCGAAGTAGGCGCCGAGGTCCTGGATGATGTTCGCGTGGAAGGCCGTGATCCGGCCGTCCGAGGTGGCCCCCATGCGCACGTAGTCGACCTGGTCGCGGCCGTGGTGGGAGACCGCCATGTTCTCCGAGCGCGTCTCGATCCACTTCACGGGCCGGCCGAGCTGCTTGGAGGCCCAGGCGCAGAGGGTCTCCTCGGCGCAGACCTGCAGCTTGCCGCCGAAGCCGCCGCCGACCTCGGGCGCGATGACGCGGACCTTGTCCTCGCTGATGCCCATCTGCACGGCGTAGAAGAGCCGCAGGAGGTGGGGCACCTGCGTCGAGGACCAGACCGTCAGCCCGCCGGCGCGGTACTCCGCGATGCAGCCGCGCGGCTCGATCGAGGCGCCGGCGGTGCGGTGGTTGACGATCCGCCGCTCGACGACCACGTCGGAGTCGGCGAGCGCCTGCTCGATGTCGCCGCCGCCGCCCATCGACCACTCGTGGGCCTTGTTCGTGCCCAGCGACTCGTGCACGAGCGTCTCGTCCTTCAGCGCCTCCTCGACGTCGACGACGACGGGCAGCGACTCGTACTCGACCGAGACCTTCTGGGCGGCATCGACGACCACGTACTTGTCGTCGCCGACGACGAGGGCGACGGCGTCGCCGACGTGGGCGACGTGGCCGCGGGCCAGCGGCCAGCGCTCGGGGGTCTTGATCTCGACGCCGGGCGGCGCCCAGGCCATCGGCAGCGGTGCGAGCAGGTCGCTCATGTCCTCGCCGGTGTAGACGGCCCTGACGCCGGGCAGCTCGAGCGCGGCCGAGGTGTCGATCGAAAGGATGTTGGCGTGCGCCTCGGGGGAGCGCACGACGGCCGCGTGCAGCATGCTGGGGAGCACGAGGTCGTCGACGTAGGTCGCGCGGCCGGTGATCAGGCGCGGGTCCTCCTTGCGGCGCAGCGACTGGCCGACCCACTTGGCGGGTGCCTGCTCGGCGGTGCTCATGCCGCCACCCCCCGTCCCGCCTCGGCTGCGGCCAGGACGGCCTTGACGATGTTCTGGTAGCCGGTGCAGCGGCAGAGGTTGCCCTCCAGGCCCTTGCGGACCTCGGCCTCGGTGATCGGCCCGTCCCCCTCGTGGCGGGCGAGCAGGTCGGCGGCGGCCATGATCATGCCCGGCGTGCAGTAGCCGCACTGCAGGCCGTGCTCGTCCCAGAAGCCCTGCTGGAGCGGGTGGTAGGTGCCGTCGGCGCCGGCCATGCCTTCGATCGTCGTGATCTCGGCGCCGTCGCACTGGACGGCGAGGACGGTGCAGCTCTTGACGGACTCGCCGTCGACGTGGCAGGTGCACGCGCCGCAGTTGGACGTGTCGCAGCCGACGTGCGTGCCGGTCAGGCCCAGCTCGTCGCGCAGATAGTGCACGAGCAGGAGGCGTGGCTCGACCTCCGAGCTGTGGGCCTCCCCGTTGACGGACACCTGCACTGGAACGGTCTGCGCCATGCCATCTCCTCCTGTGTGATTCCCCGTGTCGCCGAACCAAGGCGTGCCCGGACATAGTTCATCTGCATCCTTACGCACGGCTAAGCCGAAGCGTCGGGGTTACCCCGTCAGGCGAGCTTGCCTGCGCCACGACGGGTGGCGACGACGATTCCCGCGACGACGACCCCCACACCGGCGAGCTGCAACGGCGCCGGATCCTCGCCGAGCAGGACGATCCCGAGCACGACCGAGCCGACCGGCTGGACCGTCAGCACGACCGACGTCAGCGACGCCGGCAGCCGCGGCAGCGCGATCGTGATGAGCAGCCAGCCGAGGACCTGCGACGTCAGCGCGAGCGTCACGAGCCAGCCGTGCGCGGGCCAGCTCGGCACGAGGTCGACCTCGCCCAGCAGCGCGCCCGCGGCGATCGCGACGACGGTCGCCACGAGCGTCGCGGCGAACAGCGGGCCGGCCGGCCGGCGCAGGTCGCGCGAGCCCTCGCGCAGCACGAGGATGAAGCCGGTGTAGGCGACGGCCGTCAGGACGCCGAAGAGCGCGCCGCGGGCCGGCTCGTCGCCGAAGGCGTCGGCGCTCAGGACGCCGGAGATCAGGACGGCGCCGACGAACACGAGCGGGACGGCGGCCGCGACGCGGCCCGACGGGCGCTCGCCGAGCAGCAGCCAGGCGGCGACCGCGACGAGCACGACCTGGAGGTTGGCGAGCACGGTCGACAGGCCGGCGCCGACGTCGGCGATCGCGTGGTGCCAGAGGATCAGGTCGGCGGCGAAGAACGCGCCCGCCAGCGCCGCCCAGCGCCACATCTCGCGCGGCGCCGGGCCGTGGCGGCGGCGCTCGAGCAGCGCGAGGACGGCGAGCACCGGCAGCGCGTAGGCGCAGCGAAAGACGGCCGCCGTCGACGGGCTGACGGCCGCGAGGTCGACGAGGATCGCCGAGAACGCGATCGTCAGCGCGCCCGCGAGCGCGGCCAGCGCCGGGCGTGCCGTCAGCG
>CAWAZH010000009.1:0-651015 GCA_963786575.1 uncultured Actinomycetes bacterium | reverse complement strand
AGCGTCGGCTCCACGAACCTGCTCAAGAGGTCGTCGACGAGCTGTGGCCAGGTGCGGCCCTCGGTCGGCAGCCGGTCCCCGATCGCGGCCGCGAGGCTCGCGCGGTCGGGATGGGCGCGGAAGTCGATGCCCGAGTGCTCGAGGATCGCGTCGCGCAGCGTGGCGCGCCGCCACGGCGGCGTGAAGTCGATCGGGCCCCTGGAGCCGCCGGCGGCCTGCACGGCCGCGGCGACGAGCGCCTCCGTGCGGGCGGCGACGTCCTCGTAGTCGGCGTAGGCCTCGTAGAACTCGAGCACGGTGAACTCGGGGTTGTGCTTCGGCGACAGGCCCTCGTTGCGAAAGTTCTTGCCGATCTCGTAGACGCGCTCGAGGCCGCCGACGATGCAGCGCTTGAGGTACAGCTCGGTGGCGATCCGCAGGTAGAGGTCGCGGTTCAGCGCGTTGTGGTGCGTCGTGAACGGGCGCGCCAGGGCGCCGCCGTACAGCGGCTGCAGGATCGGCGTCTCGACCTCGACGAAGCCGGCGCCGTCGAGCTGCGCGCGGATCGCCGTGATGATCTTCGCGCGGGCGATGAACAGCTCGCGCGCCTCCTCGTTGGCCATGAGGTCGAGCTCGCGCTTGCGGTAGCGCGTCTCGACGTCCTGCAGGCCGTGGTGCTTCTCGGGCGGCGGGCGCAGCGACTTCGCGAGCATTGTGAAGTCCTCGATCTTCAGCGACAGCTCGCCGCGGCGGGAGCGAAACGCCGTGCCGTCGACGCCGATGATGTCGCCGAGGTCGACCTGCGTCAGCAGGCGCTCGTGGCGCTCCTCCCCCAGCACGTCGACGCGCGCCTGCAGCTGCAGCCGGCCGGAGCGGTCGACGAGGTCCAGGAAGGCCATCTTGCCCTGGCCGCGCCGGGCGGCCAGGCGGCCGGCGACGCGGTGGCGCGCCTCGGTCTCCTCGCCGTCGGCGAGCTCGGCGTGCGCGGCGACGACGCCGGCGATCGGCTCGACGCCGTCGAACTCGTGCGGGAAGGGATCGATCCCGTCGGCGCGGAGCTGCTCGAGCTTCGCGCGCCTGACGGCGAGCAGCTCATCGGCCATGGCCTAGAGGCCGACGTCGATCTTCGTGATCTTGAGCTGGAGCTTCTTGCCGCTGGGCAGCGGGACGTCCACGATGTCGTTGCGCTTGTGGCCGAGCAGCGCCTTGCCGACGGGCGACTCGTAGGACAGCCGCTCGGGCGGCTTGGCCTCGGGCGAGCCGACGATCGTGAACTTCTGCGCCTTGCCCGTCTGCTCGTCCTTGACGTTCACGATCGAGCCGACCTGGACGATCTCGGTCGAGATGTCCTTGGCGTCGATGACGGTCGCCGAGCGCAGCCGCTCCTCGACCTGCGCGATGCGGGCCTCGACCATCGCCTGCTCGTTCTTGGCGTCGTCGTACTCCGAGTTCTCGGTGATGTCCCCGAACTCGCGCGCCTCCTTGATGCGCAGCGCGACCTCGCGGCGCTTCTCGCCCTGGAGGTGAGCCAGCTCCAGCTTGAGCTTCTCGAGTCCATCGGCGGTGAGGATGACGTCCTTGGGCATGGCTCCCGGGGGGTTGGAAAACGACATGAACCACCCGATGTGTCTGCCTTCCGGGCCACGGGCGGTGCGAGAGGATACCAGCGCGTCAAGCGGCAGCCGAGAGCTCGCCGACACCGGCGAGCACGGCACGCGCTTCATCGACGCTGTCGGTGGCCTGCAGCGCAGACTGCAGCGCCTTGGAACCACCGAGGCGATCAACGTACCACGGGTAGAACTTGCGCAGATAGCGACCGCCGCGGCGCTCGCCGAGGTGCTCGACGGCGCGGTCCATGACCCAGTCGAGCTCGGCCAGGACCTCGGCTGCCGTCGGCTCGCCGTCGCGGGTTCCGAGCAGGCGCGCGAACAGCCACGGGTTGCCGAGCGCGCCGCGGGCGAGCATGACCGCCTCGCAGCCGGTGAACTCGAAGGCGTGCAGGATCGTGGCGGGGTCGTTCATGGCGCCGCTGAGGATCACCGGCGCGGGCAGGGTGCGCACGAGCTCGCGGGCGAGGTCGAGGTCGGGCGAGCCCTTGTGGTGCACCTGCGCCGAGCGCGGATGGAAGCCGATCGCCGCGACGCCGGCCTCGGCGACGAGCCGGTGGGCGAGCTCGAAGCCGTCGATCGTGCCGTTCAGGCGCCCGGAGCGCAGCTTGACGGTGACCGGCAGGCCCGAGCCCTCGCGCGCCGCGAGCGCGACGGCGACGGCGGTGTCGGGGTCGTCGAGCAGCGCCGCCCCGGCGCCGGTCTTGCAGACCTTCGGGACCGGGCAGCCCATGTTGAGGTCGATCAGGTCGGCGCCCGCGGCGGCGACGGTCGCCGCGGCCGAGCGCATGACGTCGGGCTCCTGGCCGAAGAGCTGGATCGCGACCGGGCCGCCGGCGCGCTCGGCGGGCTCGATGCGCAGCATCTCGGTGCAGGTCTTGTCGTTGCCGTAGTGGACGCCGTGGCTGGAGACCATCTCGGAGACCGCCAGGCCGGCGCCGTAGCGCTTGGCCTGCAGGCGCACGAACCAGTTGCCGATCCCGGCCAGCGGCGCCAGCACGACCCGGTTGGGCACGTGCAGGTGCGCGAGCTGCCAGGAGTCAGTCAGGTGGCGCGTTGCGCTCATACAACAACCGTAGCCCGGTGAGCGTGAGGAGGTCGTCGATCTCGTCGATGAGCTCGGTGTAGGGGACGATCACGCCCGCCAGGCCGCCCGTCGCGATGACGTGCGTCTCGTCGCCGATCTCGTCGAGCACGCGGCGCAGGATGCCGTCGATCGCGCCGGCGAAGCCGTAGATCACGCCCGAGCGGATCGCGTCGACCGTGCTCTTGCCGATGACCGCGCGTGGCGGCGCGAGGTCGATCTGCGGCAGCCTGGCCCCGCGCGCGGTGAGCGCGGCCAGCGAGATCTCGACACCCGGCAGCAGGATGCCGCCGAGGAAGTCGCCCTTGCGCCCGACGATGTCGAAGTTCACCGACGTGCCGAAGTCGACGCAGATCGCCGGGCCGCCGAAGCGCTCGCGGATCGCGACCGCGTTGGCGAGCCGGTCGGCGCCGATCTCGCGCGGGTTGTCGTAGCGCAGCGCCATCCCGGTCTTCAGCCCGGGGCCGACGGCGAGCATCGTGTGGCCGAGGTAGCGCTCCCCCATCGCGAGCCACTCGGGCTCCAGCGCGGGCACCGTCGAGGAGACGATCGAGGAGCTGATGTCGGCCAGGCCGATGCCGCGCAGCTCCAGCAGGGCGCGCAGCGCGGCGCCGAGTTCGTCGCGGGTCGACTCCGCGACGGTGGCAAAGCGCCAGTGCTCGAACAGCTCGCCGTCGCGAAACGTGCCGAAGTGCGTCTGGGTGTTGCCGACGTCAACTGCCAGGAGCATGTGAGTGGACCTTATGCTCTGCCCGTGAACAAGCTCTACGTCGTCCATTCCTCGCATCCGTCGGAGGCGGTGAAGGAGGCGCTCGCGCTCAAGGGCATCGCCTACAAGACGGTCGAGATGCTCGTCCCCACGCAGGGCCTGCTCGTGCGCCTGCAGTTCCCGGCGCGGTCGGTGCCGGCGCTGAAGCTCGACGGCGGCGAGAAGGTGCAGGGCTCGATCGCGATCATGCGCCGCCTCGACGAGCTCGTGCCCGACCCGCCGCTGCTGCCGGCCGCCGAGGGCCCGCGCGCCGCCGTGCTCGGCGCCGAGCTGTGGGGCGCCGACGTCCTGCAGCCGCTCGCGCGCCGTGTCTTCTGGGGCGCGGCCAAGCGCCGCCCGGGCGCGCTCTCCAGCTATCAGGCGGCGTCCCAGCTGCCGGCTGTGCCGCGGCCGGTCGTGCGCGCCATCGCGCCCGGGCTCACGCGCTTGGAGATCGCCATGCACGGCGCCCGCGACGAGGCCGTGCGCGCCGACCTCGCGGCGCTCCCCTCGCACCTGGACATCGTCGACGAGTGGATCGCCGGCGGCGTGCTGGGCGCCACGGCGCCGAACGCCGCCGACCTGCAGATCGGCTCTTCCCTGCGCTTCCTGGCGACGATCGGCGACGTGCGCCCGCTGCTCTCCGGGCGCCCGGCCGAGGACCTCGCGCTGCGCCTGTTCCCCGAGTACCCGGGCGACGTGCCGGCGGGCGCCTACCCCTCCGGCTGGCTGCCCGCCCGCGCCTGAGCCGCGTACGCGCGGCGGACGAGCTCCAGCGCCGCCGGGCGGATCTCCTTGGCGTCGTTCAGGCTGGGCTCGAAGGCGACGCGCACGGCGGCGGCCTGCCCGGCGCCCGTGACGCTGAGGTCGAGCCCGTGGCGGTCCAGGCCGGTCGCGATCGCGGCGACGGCGCCGCGGGCGCCGGCCACCTCGCGCGCGATCGCCAGCAGCCCGTCGGCGTGCTCCTTGTTGAGCTTGGCGACGTGGGCGGCGGCCGTGGCGGCGGTCGGGTCGGGCTCGGCGGCGACGTACTCGTCGTGGCCGACGGTGTCCATCTGGGCGAAGCCGCCGACCCAGCGCACGCGCTCGACCTCGAGCACCCAGACGCTGAAGTCGTCCCAGCCGGCGTAGAGGCGCGCGCCCGGGATCGCGGCGACGTGGGCGTCGAGCGCGGCCTCGGCGGCGTCGTCCTCGGGCTTGACGGCGCGGCCGGCGAGCGTGATGCGGGGCCGGTCGAGCGGGTCGCCCGGCGCCATGGGGTCGCTGATCGCGAGGCTCGCGCGCGGGTCGGCGAGGAGGTTGCGGCCGTGCTCGGCGAGCATCGAGACGAGCAGCACCGGGTTGCCCTCGGCCGTTGGGCCGTAGACGACGAGCGAGCTCCAGGGATCGCCCTGCTCGCCGACGGTCGCGAGATAGCCGACGGTCATCGTCGAGACGAGCGTGCGCGCCTCCTCGGCGGGGGTGCGGCGACGGCCGGACTCGGTCTCGGTGGTCGACGGCTCGGTGTCGTGTGCGCTCATGGGCTACACGCTAGCGGCGGCCCGGCGCGGCGGACGCCTTCGTCGACGGGCAGCGCCGCGAGCGCGTCGGCGAGCCGGTCGCCGGCGGGCGTCGTGAGCTCGAAGTCGAGCTCGAGCAGCGGGATCAGGACGAAGCGCCGGGCGAGCACCTGCGCGTGCGGGAGCGTCAGGCGCTCGGAGGCGTGCTCCTGGTAGCCGAGCAGCAGCACGTCGACGTCGATCGGGCGCGGGCCGTCCTTCGGGCCGCCCGGCTCGCGGCCGAGCGCGCGCTCGATCGCCTTGGCCGCGTCGAGCAGCGCCTCGGGCTCCAGGGCGGTGCGGATGCGCAGGCAGGCGTTGAGGAACTCGGGCTGGTCGAGGATCTCCCCGACCGGGTCGGTGTCGTAGGTCGAGGAGCTCGCGAGCACCTCGACGCCGTGGGCGGGCAGCGCGTCGGTCGCCGCCTGCAGGTTGGCGCGGCGGTCGCCGACGTTGGAGCCCAGTCCGAGGTAGCCGATCTTCATCGGCGAGCAGTCTGACGGTCGCTGGCATCATCCGGCCCGTGCCGCGCGTCCTCCTGTGCCTGCTGGTCGCCGTCGCGCTCGGCGCCGGCGCCTGGGCGAGCGCCGGCGCGGCCGATCCTCCGCGGCCGCTGGACACACCGCTGTCGGCCGATCTGGACGGCGACGGCGTCGCCGAGCAGGTCGTCGCGCATGAGACCGCGTGCTTTGAGTCGCAGGGCGTGACGCAGCCTCCGTGCGAGCGCGACGGGCTGCGCAGCGTCGTCGTCGAGGTCGTCGACGGCTGCGGGATCGGCGAGTCCGCGCCCGGCGCCGCCGGACAGCCGCTGAAGATCCTGCCGCTCTCGCGCGAGATGGACTTCATCACCTTCGCCCGCACCGTCGATGCCGACGGCGACGGCCGGGCACGCGAGCTCGCCTTCGAGCTGCGCGCAGGCGCGACCGCCCGCGGCGTGCAGGCGAAGGTCGTGAGCTTCCTTGCGGACGCCGACGGCTGCGCGGCGGTGCGCAAGACGCTCTTCTCCTACCCGCGCCCGGACACGATCGGCCGGCGCCCGAAGGGCACCTCGTTCGCCAGCGGCTCGCTCACGGTCCACGAGTTCGACGCCCGCTTCGCCGGGCTCGAGCTGCGCACGACGGAGACCTACTCGCGGCCGGCCGACCCCGGCTGCTGCCCGAGCTTCCAGCGCGTGACGCACTGGCGGTTCGTCGCGCCGGGCTCCCGCTACACCCCGTACCGCACGAAGCTCACGAAGCTGCGGCGTCCCGCCTGAGCGCTCGCGGCGCTGTCGGCGCTTGCGAACGGCAGCGATGAGGGAGACGGGATCGCGGCCGGCGGCGGTCGCGTCGTCCTGCCTAAAGGTCGCACTACGACCCCAGAACAGGACGGCGGCGCCCCGACCACCGGTCACCAGCACGTCCCATCCCTGCAGGGGGCCCCACGAGGCCTCCCGGGACCGGAGCACCGCCTGGCGACGGCCCCGGCCACAAGCGCCTAGTCGTCGATGTCCCCCAGCTCCCGCCACACCTCGACCGACACGTCCTCGACCGGCAGCGCGATCGGGGGCTCGGGCTTGGAGGCCTTGACCGATACCACCTGCGCGTCGAAGTCGCGCAGCAGGCGGTCGGCGATCGCGGCGCACAAGCGCTCCAGGGTCTTGTCGGACCGCTGCGTCGCGACGAGCGCCGCGACCTCGCAGACGCGGCCGTAGTCGACGGTGTCCTCGACGCGGTCGGTGACCGTCGCGTCGGCCTCGCCGAGCTCCATGCGGATGTCGAGGATCAGGCGCTGGCCGACCTCGCGCTCGGCCGCCGTGACGCCGTGGTGGGTGTACAGCGACAGCCCGTTGACCTCGACCGTGACGATCGTCCGGACGATTGGCTCCTCGTCGTCGAAGTCGTCGTCGTCTAGCGCGTCGTCGGCGTCGTCGTCGTCTGCGGAGACCATCTGCCGCGCAACGTAGCAGCCGCCACGAGCAGGGCATCGCGCGCCTCGGCGACGTCGTGGACGCGGAAGACGCGCGCGCCGGCGGCGAGCGCGAGGACGTTCGTGGCGATCGTGGCGGGCACGCGCTCGAGCGGGCCGCGGCCGGTGATCTTGCCGAGAAACGACTTGCGCGAGGTGCCGACGACGAGCGGGCGGCCGAGCGCGACGAGCTCGTCGAGGCGCTGCAGCAGCGCGAGGTTGTGCTCGATCGTCTTGCCGAAGCCGATCCCCGGATCGAGCCAGATGCGCTCCTCGGCGATCCCCTGGCCGACGGCGTACTCCAGGCGCTCCGTGAGGAACGCCTTGACGTCGTCGACGACGTCGTCGTAGCGCGGGTCGCGCTGCATCGTGCGCGGCTCGCCGAGCATGTGCATGACGCAGACGTCGCAGTCCTGCTGGGCCAGCAGCGCCGCCATGTCGGGGTCGCCGCGCAGCGCGGTGACGTCGTTGACGATCGTCGCGCCGGCCTGCAGCGCGGCCTCCGCGACGAGCGCCTTGGAGGTGTCGATCGACAGCCGCGGGCCCGCCTCGGCGAGGCCGACGAGCACCGGCACGACGCGCCGCAGCTCCTCGGCGGTGTCGACCGGCTCGGCGCCCGGGCGCGTCGACTCGCCGCCGATGTCGAGGATGCCGGCGCCCTGGCGCGCGAGGTCGTGGCCGTGGGCGACGGCGGCGCCGGGGTCAAGCCACGCCCCGCCGTCGGAGAACGAGTCGGGCGTGACGTTCACGACCCCCATGACGACCGGCTCGGGAACCTCCGCCTGCGGTGCCTCGCTCACGGGGCTGAGGCTACTTAACCGGCGCGCGCCGCCCGGTGGCGGGCGGCGCGCGGCCGGCAGGTCCGTGGGCTCGCAGCTACTTGACGGTGACCGTCGACTTCATCCAGGGGTGGATCATGCACATGAACCTGTGCGTGCCCTTGGACAGGCCGGCGATCTCGAACGGCAGGCCGGGGGCGATCAGGTTGCCGCCGGGAACGAACGCGCCGGGCGTGAACGTCAGCGAGTCGGCGCAGGCGGCCGGGAAGGCCGTCGGATCCTGGCCCGGGAAGACGAGCTCGTTGATCGGGGGGACACAGCCCAGGCCGAAGGACGAGACCTCGGTGACCGTGTGACCCTCGCCGCCGCGCGACATCGTGACCTTGAGGGCCTGGCCCTGCTTGATCGTCACCTTGTCGTCCTTGAAGCGCCAGCCGCTGTGCTCGCGCTTGGCCGCGAGGGTGGCGAAGAGCTCGTCGAGCGTGACGCTGCCGCCACCGTCGCCGGCCGGGCGGAAGCAGTCGATGCCGGCGGCGTTGAAGCTGGCTCCATCGCAACGGTCCTGCACGTCGATGACGCCGTCGGATGCAAGGGCGGCGGCCGGGGCGGCGGCGAGTGCGAGACCGACCGTGGCGGTGGCGAGAAGGCGGTTTCTCATGGCGAGTCCTTTCAGCATCGGGATCTCGCCGATCCTCTTCGCACGCGGCGCCGGAAGATAGGCGCCAAACCCCCTGGTGGAGGTTCGGCTGGCCGAACCTCCGTTTCTCGATCTAGAGGCTGGGCTTGTCCGGCGGATCAACCGCGCGGGCCTCGACACCGCCGCCGGCGAGGCCGGGACGGGGAAGCGTGCGCGGGGCCTTCTGGCCGGGCTTCTCGGCCGGCGCGGGCGGCGGCGGAAGCTGCGGCGCCTCCTCCGGGAAGACGTCGGACTCCGGCGTGCCGTCGACGAGGGCCTCGAACTCGGCCTTCTCGATCGTTTCGCGGCGGACGAGGATCTCGGAGATCGTCTCCAGCGACGCGCGGTTCTCCGTGAGGATGTCGCGGGCGCGCTGGTGCGCGGCCTCGACGACGCGGCGGATCTCGTCGTCGATCTCGCGGGCGATCTCGTCGGAGTAGTCGGGCTCGGAGGAGAACTCGCGCCCGAGGAACGGCTGCGAGTGGTCGTGGCCGAAGACGCGCGGGCCGAGGCGCTCGCTCATGCCGTAGCGCATGACCATCGCCTTCGCCGTCGCGGTGACCTTCTCGAGGTCGTTCGACGCGCCGGTCGTGATCTCGCCGAAGATGATCTCCTCGGCAGCGCGGCCGCCGAGCGTCATCGCCATCGAGTCGGTGAGCTCTGCGCGCGTCGTGAGGAAGCGGTCCTCCTGCGGCATCGAGATCGTGTAGCCGAGCGCCTGGCCGCGGCCGATGACCGAGATCTTGTGGACCGGGTCGGAGTGCTCGAGGTGGTGGCCGACGAGCGCGTGACCCATCTCGTGGAAGGCCGTGATGCGGCGCTCCTTCTCGCTCATGACCCGGGTCTTCTTCTCCGGGCCGGCGATGACGCGCATGATCCCTTCCTCGAGCTCGTGCTGGCCGATCTCGCGCTTGCCGGTGCGAGCGGCGAGCAGCGCGGCCTCGTTGACGAGGTTGGCGAGGTCGGCGCCGGTGAAGCCCGGCGTCTGGCCGGCGAGGTCGTCGACGTTGATCTCCTTCGCCAGCGGCTTGCCGCGCGTGTGGACCTCGAGGATCTTCGCGCGGCCCTTGCGGTCGGGGCGGTCGACGACGATCTGGCGGTCGAAGCGGCCCGGACGCAGGAGCGCGGGGTCGAGGATGTCGGGACGGTTCGTGGCGGCGATGAGGATGATGTTGTCCGTCATCGTGAAGCCGTCCATCTCGACGAGGAGCTGGTTGAGCGTCTGCTCGCGCTCGTCGTGACCGCCGCCCATGCCGGCGCCGCGGTGGCGGCCGACGGCGTCGATCTCGTCCATGAAGATGATGCAGGGGCTGTTCTGCTTGGCCTGCTCGAAGAGGTCGCGGACGCGGCTGGCGCCGACGCCGACGAACATCTCGACGAAGTCCGAGCCGGAGATCGAGAAGAACGGCACGCCGGCCTCGCCGGCGACCGCGCGGGCGAGCAGCGTCTTGCCGGTGCCGGGAGGCCCGAAGAGCAGCACGCCCTTCGGGATCCGCGCCCCGAGCGCCTGGAACTTCTTCGGGTTCTCGAGGAACTCCTTGATCTCGTGGAGCTCCTCGACCGCCTCGTCGGCGCCCGCGACGTCGCGGAAGGTGATCTTCGGCGAGTCCACGCTCATGCGCTTGGCGCGCGACTTGCCGAACGACATGACCTTCGAGCCGCCGCCCTGCATCTGGTTCATGAGGAAGATCCAGAAGCCGATGAACAGGAGGAACGGCAGGACGTACGTGAGCATCGAGATCCACCCGTTCGTGCGGGTGCCCTTGATGTCGAACTCCTGGATCTTCTCGTCCTGCTCGGCCTTCAGCAGCTGCGTCGTGAGCTCGTCGCCGTAGTCGCTCGCGAAGCCGATCTCGTACTGGCTCTTGTCGTCGAGCGTGACGAGCAGCTCGTTGCTGCGGTTGCGCATCTCGACGGACTTGATCTGTCCGCTGTCGAGCTGGCGGGTGAACGCGCCGAAGCCCGGATCCTTCTTCTTGTTGGGGCTCGAGATGAGCTGCTGGGCGAAGAACGCAAGGATGATCACGATCAGGATCGGGAACATCGCGCTCTTGGAGAAGCGGCTCATCGGCTATCGCGCTCGTCGCTCACGAAGGGCCAGCCTAGCAGGGGGGATAGCGCTTCCTGGCCGATAGTTCAGACGCCCGGCGCGCCGCCGCTGAGGTCCCGGCGCGGCGCCGTCAGCCCGGCTCTTCGAGCACCGCGACGTAGGGGAGGTTGCGGTAGCGCTCCTCGTAGTCGAGGCCGTAGCCGACGACGAAGCGGTTGGGGATCTCGAAGCCGACGTAGCGCGGCTCGAGCTGGACCTTGCGGCGCTCGGGCTTGGTCAGCAGCGCGCAGACCTCGATCGACGCCGGGTTGCGCGCGCCGAGGTTGCGCAGGAGGTACTGGAGCGTCAGGCCGGAGTCGACGATGTCCTCGACGATCAGGACGTGGCGGTCCTCCAGCGGCGCGTCGAGGTCCTTCAGGATCCGCACGACGCCGGAGGAGTCCGTCGACGAGCCGTAGCTCGCGACGGCCATGAAGTCGACCTCGCAGGGCACGGCGATGTGGCGCATGAGGTCCGAGAGGAAGAAGACGGCGCCCTTGAGGACGCCGACCAGCAGGAGGTCGCGGCCCTCGTAGTCGGCGGTGATCTGGGTGCCGAGCTCGCGGACGCGCCGGGAGAGGTCAGCGGGCTGGACGAGGATCTCTCCCACGAGGGCGTTGCGCATGCGGGCGGGAGTCTAGGCACGCGGCGCGGGGGCGGCGGGTCCGGCGGGCGTGCGCTCGACGTGCATGACGCCGCCCTGCACGACCGCGCGGGCCCCGTCGCCGAGGTCCAGCGCGCCGTCGCCGAGAGCCAGGACGTCGGCCAGGCGCCCGGCCGCGCGGGCGCAGAGGCGCCCGGCGGCGTTCTCGGCGAGCCGCCGCAGGACCAGGCGCCCGAGCGCCGGGGGCAGCGCGGCGAGGTGCGCGACGGCGATCCGGTCGCGCCCCGCCAGCGCGGTGTCGACGACCTCGTCGAGGACCGCCGCCTCCTCGCGCAGCAGCTCCGCGGTGCGCACGACGTTGGCCTCGGCGGCGGGATGCAGCTCGCGCAGCGCCGGGACGAGCCCGGCGCGCGCACGGTTGCGGGCGTACGCCGGGTCGTCGTTGGAGGCGTCCTCGCGCCAGGACAGGCCGCGGGCGGTGCAGTGCGCCGCGGTCTCGTCGCGGGTCACGCGCAGCAGCGGCCGGATGAGGAGGCCGTCGTGCTCGGCCATCCCCAGCAGCGCGCGCCGCCCGGGCGACGCGGCGAGGCGGTAGAGCACGGTCTCGGCCTGATCGCTGGCGGTGTGGCCGGTCGCGAGCTTGCACTGGCGGGCGGCGGCGAGCGTCGCGCCGGCGCCGAGGCGCACGTCGCGCGCCCAGGCCTGCAGGTTGCCGGCGTCCTCGGGCCGGCGCGCCGTGTGGACGTCGAGCCCGACGCCGAGCCGGTTGCACAGCGCGCGGCAGTGCTCCTCGTCGGCCGCGGCCTCCTCGCGCAGGCCGTAGTTGACGTGCAGGGCGACGACCGCCTCCGAGCCCGCGAGGCGGACCGCGACGTCGAGCAGGCAGACCGAGTCGCGGCCGCCCGAGAGCAGGACCACGACGCCGCGCCCGGCCGGCAGGAGGCCGGTCGCGCGCACGCGCTCGAGCAGGTCGTCGGCGGCCACTGCCGAGCGAGTCTAGGGTCGCTCCCTAGGGATCATTCCCGATAGGCAGGGCGCGAGCGCGCACGGAGACTGCGTCCCATGAACTCCACCCCAGACACCCCCGCAGCTCCCCAGCCCCCCGACCCCGCCCCGCGGCGCTTCGAGCGCTCCAGCCGCGACCGCATCATCGGCGGCGTCTGCGGCGGCCTCGGTCGCTACTTCGGCATCGACGCGATGCTCGTCCGGATCGGCTTCGTCGCCCTCGCGCTGCTCGGCGGCACCGGCCTGATCGTCTACGCAGCCGCCGTCCTGCTCGTCCCCAACGACGGTGAAGTTCCCTCCACCCCCCGCAGCAACCGCGACCGGGCGATCGTCGCCGGCGTCGCGATCGCGCTGACGATCGCCGGCTTCGGCCTCGGCCTCTTCGGCGGCATCGGCATCGGCGGCGCATTCGTCCCGGTCGCGCTCCTGACGCTCGCCGGCCTGGCGGTCTTCTGGTTCGCCTCCGGCCAGCGTCCAAGCGGCGCCCCGGGCGAGGTCGTACGCCGTGCTGTGCTCGGCATCGGCCTGTTGATCGGCTGCGCCGCGCTGGCGGTCGGCAGCTTCGTCGCCAGCGGCCTCGGCGGCGGCGTCGTCGTCGCCTCCCTGGTCATCGTGTCGGGCGCCGCGCTCGTCGGCGCGGCGTTCGTCGGCGGCGCGCGCTGGCTCGTCCTGCCGGCGCTGGCGATCGCGCTGCCGCTGGCCTTCGTCTCGGCCGCCGACATCGACCTCGACGGTGGCTTCGGCCAGCGGACCGAGCGACCTGCGACGCTCGCCGAGGTGAACGACAGCTACCGCATCGGCGCCGGCGAGCTCGTCGTCGACCTGCGCGACGTCGACCTGCCCGCCGGCGACCACCGGATGAAGCTCGGCGTCGGCACCGGCCACCTGCTCGTGCTCGTCCCCGACGACGTCTGCGTCGCGACGAAGGCGACGATCGGCATGGGCGGCGTCGAGGTCTTCGACCGCGACGGCGGCGGCATCGACGTCGAGTGGAACGACAGCCGCCGCGCACCCACCGGCACGGCCCGGCTCGTCGTCGACGGCGACGTCGGGCTCGGGTTCCTCGAGGTCCGCCACCGCCGCGTCGACCACCACGACGGTCGCAGCTTCGATCCCGACACCCTCGACGAGCGCAACGCGGCCTGCGCGACCGGCAGGTCCGGTGCGACGAACGGCTAAGCCGGATGCCGTGTCGCTCACGGCGGGCCTCGCGCTCGTCGTGCTCGGCGCGCTCCTGCTGCTCGATCGCAGCGGGACGCTGCGGCTGGACTTCGGCTCCATGGCCCCGATCGCGTTCGGCGCGGTCGGGGCCATCCTGCTTGCCAGCGGCCTCACACGCGGTCGCGGCGAGCGATGATGGACCGCTGATGGCCGTGACCCCCCACCGCCGTGTCGGCGCGCAGATGCGCGAGCTGCGCCGCGATCCCGACAACGGCATGATCGGCGGCGTCTGCGCCGGGCTGGGGCGCCACCTCGACATCGACCCGCTGCTGCTGCGGATCGGCTTTGCGGCGATGACGCTCGCAAGCGGCGTCGGGCTGATCGCCTACCTGCTGGCGTGGATGCTGCTGCCGGCCGGCGAGGCGTCGGGCGCATCGTCGAAGGTGAGCGCGATCGCCGGCGCGGTCCGGACGGGGCGCGCGGCGCTCGAGGTCGCGTTCGGCGTCGGCTTCCTGCTCGTGGCGGTCCTGCTGACGCTGCGCGAGATCGGCCTGCCGTTCTCCGACGCGCTGACCTGGCCGCTCGTGCTCGTGGCCGCCGGCGGCACGCTGATCTGGCGCCAGTCGGTCGGCGGCGGGCCGGGGGTGGCGAGCGAGGACGCGGTCGGGCCGGCACCGTCCGCGGCGGTCCCGTCCGCAGCCGCCGGGCCCGCCGGGCCCGCGGCGCCGGCGGCGGCGGCGCAGGCCTTCGGCGCGCGCGAGTCGCGGCCGGCGGTCATCTCGCGGATCGGCGTCGGCGTGACGCTCGTCGTGGCGGCGGCGATCGTCTTCCTGCAGTTCACGGGCGCGCTGGCGGCGGCGACCGACGTCGCGCTCGCCGCGCTCGTCGTGGCGATCGCGCTCGTCGTCATCTTCGCGCCGTGGTTCGTGCGCCTGCTGACGTCGCTGTCGGCCGAGCGCGCCGAGCGGATCCGCTCGCAGGAGCGCGCCGAGGTCGCCGCGCACCTGCACGACTCGGTCCTGCAGACGCTCGCGCTCGTGCAGAAGCGCGCCGGCGACCCGCGCGAGGTGGCAGCGCTCGCGCGCCGCCAGGAGCGCGAGCTGCGCTCGTGGCTCAGCGGCGCCTCGCCGCAGGCCGCCGGCGAGCGACGGCTGGCGGCGGCGCTGCAGGCGGCGGCCGAGGAGATCGAGCAGGCGCACGGCGTGGCGGTCGACGTCGTCGCCGTCGGCGACGCGCCGCTGGACCGCGACGGCGAGGCGCTCGTCGCCGCGGCCCGCGAGGCGATGCTCAACGCGGCGAAGTTCGCGGGCGACAGCGCGCCGGTCGCGGTCTACGCCGAGGCCGGCGAGGAGCGCCTGGAGGTCTTCGTCCGCGACCGCGGCCCGGGCTTTGACCCCGCGGCGGTCCCCGCCGACCGCCGCGGCGTGCGCGAGTCGATCGTCGGGCGGATGGAGCGCCACGGCGGCCGCGCCGCGATCCACGCCTCGCCCGGCGGCGGCACCGAGGTCGAGCTCGTCATGGAGCGGCGGGCGCCATGAGCGCCTCCCCGCGCGTCGTGCTCGTCGACGACCACGAGCTCTTTCGCGCCGGCGTGCGCACGGAGCTCGACGGGCTCGTCGACGTCGTCGGCGACGCCGCCAACGTCGCCGACGCGGTGGCGCTCGTCCGCGAGCTGGCGCCCGACGTCGTGCTGCTCGACGTCCACATGCCCGACGGCGGCGGGCTGGAGGTCATCCGCCGGCTCGCGGGCGAGCCGCCGGCGGTGCGCTTCCTCGCGCTGTCGGTCTCCGACGCCGCCGAGGACGTCATCGCCGTGATCCGCGCGGGCGCGCGCGGCTACGTGACGAAGACGATCTCCGGTGCCGACCTCGCCGACGCCGTCCGCCGCGTGCACGAGGGCGACGCCGTGTTCTCGCCGCGCCTGGCCGGGTTCGTGCTCGACGCCTTCGCCGGCGCCGCCCCGGCGCCCGCGGCCTCGCAGTCCGACCTCGACCAGCTCACGCCGCGCGAGCGCGAGGTCCTGCAGCACATCGCGCGCGGCTACATGTACAAGGAGATCGCCCAGCGCCTCGGGATCTCGGCGAAGACCGTCGAGGCCCACGTCTCCGCCGTGCTGCGCAAGCTGCAGCTCTCCAGCCGCCACGAGTTGTCGCGCTGGGCGGTGCAGCGGAAGATGCTGGACTGATGTCGCGCCGCGGCGCTCGGCGCGGCGCGCCGAGGCGCCGGCGCTGTGCCGCAACTGCATCGATGAGGCCGGCCGGACGGGGCCCCGTGGCGGCCCGCCGGGACGTGAGTGGCGAGTTGGAGACGCTCAGCGCAAGCAACTCGCCACTCACCGCCGGGGAGCCCCGGCCGGGCCCCTAACCGCCGGCCACCCGCGCCAGGAACAGGTCCGTCGGGTCGCTGAAGCCCTTCAGGCGCACCTCGCCGATGTGCTCGAACTCGAGGTGCGCCCCGGCGGCGTCGACGACCGGGCGCGTGACGAGGACCTCGCCGCCGCCGGCGCGGGCCGAGACGCGGGCGGCCTGGTTGACCTCGCGCCCGTAGTAGTCGCCGTCGCGGTAGAGGACCTCGCCGTAGTGCATGCCGATGCGCGGCAGCGGGCGGGTGTCGTGGAGCTCCTGGAAGCCGACCGCCCAGTCCACGAGCGCGCCCGCATCCGAGCTGACGACCATGACCTCGTCGCCGATCGTCTTGATGATCCGCGCGTCGTCGGGCAGCGTGTGCTCGACCTCGGCGACGAAGCGCTCGACGACGCCGACGGCGTGCTCGTCGCCGAGCTCCTCGGTCATGCGCGTATAGCCGGTCAGGTCGGCGAAGGCGATCGCGACGCGCACGTGGCCGAGGTCGAGGCGCTCGGCCGGGCCGAGGTCGGCCTCCATGTGCCCGATGACGTCCTGGTCGACGAAGTGGGCCAGCAGGCGCTGGTGGACGACCTCCATCATCGGCGAGGCGAGCGGCAGCACCTCGGCGACGAGGCCCTCCATCTCCTCGGCCATCTGCACCCCGGGCACGCCGGCGCGCATGAGCGGCTCGTGGACGTACATGTGAAAGAGCCGCACCTCGGCGTCGGCGATCTGCGCGAGCGCCTGCCCGTAGACGCGCACGAGCTGCAGGAAGGCGACGAGCGGCAGCCCGGCGGCGAGCGCGGCGGCGGCGTAGCGCAGCAGCTCCATGTCGCTGTCGGAGATCCGGTCGACGGCCGCGGCCGGGAGCCCCATCGTCGTGAAGATCGTCGCGATCAGCTCGGGCTCGAGGCCGGTCTCGGCCGCCGCCGCCGCGAGCGTGTGCGTCGCCTCCAGCGACGGGAACAGCTCCTGCAGGTAGCCGAACGCAAGCCGCCCGCTGTCGACCGCCGCGCGGATCTCGTCGAGAGAGTGCCCGCGCTCGCGCACGCGCGCGACGAGCCGGGCGTGGGCGACGGCCGGCGGCGTCCAGGCGCCCTCGTACTGCGGGATCAGGCCCTCGGTCGACCCAGCGGCGCAGCGTCGCGGCGGTCGTTCCGAGCTCGCGCGCGACCTGTGCGGCGGAGCGCGCCGGCGTCGTCACGGGGAACCGGCTCTGCTCACGACGACGGCGGGACCATAGCCCCGCCGTCTGCGGGCGATACGGCCCGCTGCCTCGGTCGTCGGCGCTCGTCTTCGTACCGGCGGCGCCTCGCGGATGGCGAGCCATCCACTCTTCGACCTGGTACGTGATGCATACGCCTCGCCGCCCGCGCTGTCAACGGAACTTAATGTCCGGCGCGACCATCCCTAGGCCTTCAGGTGCGGATATTCGGCCTCGACGACCTCGCGGTACTGGGCGTACACGGGCTTCGTGATCGGGATCAGCGCGAGCGCCGCCTTGACGTCGCCGCTGGTCTTGATGCGGCGGCGCGCGATCGCCACCGCGACGTTCTCCTTGCCCTGGAAGTACTTGTTCGCGGTCTCGGAGGACATCGCCATCTTGACCTTCGGCTTCCAGTCGATGTCGTCGGTCCAGACCCAGTACAGGCAGCCGTCCTCGTCGGCCTCGGCGGCGCGGATGTTGACGACCATGTCGACGTCGTCGAACTCGAAGCGCTGCGGCACGTCGGCGTCACGGAGCTTGGGGCCCATGTCGGGGTCCTCGCTCATCATCGTGAAGATGCGGTCCATGACCGTCCGGAACTCCTTCGGGCCGCTGAATTCGGCTCCCATGTGACGACTCTCCTCCTTCGATGACGGATCAGGACCCGGCGGCCGGTGGCTTGGCCGCCGGCGGCTTGCGCGCCCTCGCGCGCGGCGGGCTTCGCCGCCGCCTGCTTGGCGGCCGCGGGCTTGGCGGCCGGCTTGCGCCGTGGCGCGGGCTTGGGCTTGGCCTCCAGCGCCTTCACCCGCTGAGCAAGCTCGCGCACCTCGGCGCGCAGCGCCTTGAGGTCGGACTCCGTCGCCGGTCGCAGCTCGTCGACGGCCCCGCGCAGGCGGCCGGCGGTGCTGCCCAGCTCGTCGAGCAGATCAGCGATCCGCTCGCGAGGGATCTGTGCCTTGAAGGCCTGCTCGGCGGCCTCACGGACCGCCTCGGCGCGGGAGGAGCTCTTCTTCTTGCCCATGTGCCGATCATATGGCCCGCCCCGATGCCCGTCCACATCCATCCCACCGCCGCGCTCGCGCCGCGGGCGCTGCTGCCCGGCGACCCCGGGCGCGCGCTCGCGCTGGCCCAGCTGCTGCTCGACGAGCCGCGGATGTTCAACCACAACCGCGGCCTCTGGGGCTACACCGGCACCGCCGCCGACGGCGAGCTCATGACGATCCAGAGCACCGGCATGGGCGGCCCGAGCGCCGCGATCGTCATGGAGGAGCTCTGCGACCTGGGCCTGCAGACGGCGATCCGCGTCGGCACCTGCGGCGCGCTCGCCGCGGACCTGGCGCTCGGCGACCTGCTCGTCGCCGACGGCGCCCTCGCCGCCGACGGGACGAGCCGCGCGCTCGGCGCGGGAGAGCGGGTCGCCGCCGACGGCGGGCTCGTCGCGGCGCTGCGATCGGCCGCGGGCGACGGCACGCGCACCGGGACCGTCGTCACGAGCGACCTCTTCTACGAGCGCGGAGGCGGGCGCGGGGACGACTGGCGCGCGGCCGGCGCGCTGGCGGTCGAGATGGAGGCCGCCACGTTGCTGCGTGTGGCCGAGCTGCGCGGCGTGCGGGCGGGCTGCGTGCTCGCCGTCAGCGACGTCTTCGACAACGGCGAGCGGCGGCGGATCGATCCCGAGGAGCTGGTCTCGGTCGCCGAGCGCCTCGGCGCCGTCGCCGCGGCGGCGCTCGCCTAGCGCGAGCCAACCCTCGATCTCAGCTGGAGACCTTCAGGCGCTCCTGGCGCGAGGGCACCGGCTCGGTCGCGCCCGGCAGCTCGGCGCGCAGTGCGACGAGCTCGCGCATCAGCGCCTCGAGGCGGTCCTCGATCGCATCCAGGCGCGGCTCGATCGCCGGCGCGGCGCTGAGCGCGGCGAGGCGATCGTCGAGGCGGTCGATGCCGTCCTCGATGCCCTCCAGGCGCTGGGAGACGGAGCGAACGCGGCGCGTCAGGCGCTCGATGTCGGCCGCCGAGGGCAGGTTCAGCGCGGCGAGCGTCGCCTCCTGCACCGACGTCGCCTTCTCGCGCGCCTCGAAGGCCCGCGAGATCGCGCCGCTGATGATCGGGTTGGCGAGCAGGTCGTCGGCGACCTTGCCCAGCGTGTCCTCGCCCTGCTTCGTGAGCCGCTCGCGCAGTCCGTCCGTATCGAAGTCGTCGTCGCTCATCGGCCCGGGTTCCTTCCTCGCGTGTGGGGGCGTTCTGAGGCTAGCGCAGTGCCGGCGCGGCAAGCCGATGCACGCCCGCGTCGTGCACGCGCGCGCGTGCACGGGATGAAGGACGCCCTGCAAGGCTCGATTCCGTCCACCCGACGCGGTGAAATGCAGCTGCGTAGGCGGTCGTTTAGATCACGTTTAGCGCGAAAGTGCATTTCCCGATAGGCTGCCGCGCACGCGCATCGGGCTCGCGTACTTGGAACCTCCAGGGGGGAGATGCAGGGACACATGCACCACAAGCGTAGGTTGCTCATGGCTATGGCCGTTTCCGGCGCAATGGCCGCTGGCTTCGGAACCGCGGCGCTGCCGGCGAACGCGACAGTGCGGACCTTCGAGGTCACGCTTCTCGGCAAGATCAAGAAGACCGTCACGGTCGACGTCGGGCTGGACACCCCGCTCGACCAGATCAGGCTCCCGGGCCTCGGCAACCTGCCGATCCTGAGCATCCGCGAGACGACGCCGCTCAATGCGACGCCGAGCAGCGGCCTCTCGCTGACCATCACGCCTACGGCTCCCACGCAGACCCCCGCTGCGCCGGCGACCCCGCAGGCAGGCGAGCAGCTCGAGCTTCCCGCCGCCCCGGCTGCCAAGAAGAAGGCCAAGAGCAGCGTCGACAAGGCGGTGGACACGGCCGGCCGCCTCACCGACCAGGCCACCAAGAAGCACGATCGCGCCCGTCCCGCCGCGACCGAGCTGCGCCACGCCAACGGCATCCCGACGCTGACCAACCCGACGATGTCGCTGGCCCTGCCCGGGCCGGTGCCGGTCGGCGTCCCGAACTTCTTCATCAACAAGTTCAAGATCCCGCCGTTCCTGCTGTCGATCTACCAGGCCGCCGGCATCCAGTACGGCGTCCGCTGGGAGGTCCTGGCGGCGATCAACGAGATCGAGACCGACTACGGCCGCAACCTCAACGTCAGCTCCGCCGGCGCGATGGGCTGGATGCAGTTCATCCCGTCCAGCTGGAAGCTCTACGGGGTCGACGCCAACAACGACGGTCGCAAGGACCCGTACAACCCGGTCGACGCGATCTTCGCCGCCGCGCGCTACCTCAAGGCGGCCGGCGCCGATCAGGATCTCGCGAAGGCGATCTTCGCCTACAACCACGCGGACTGGTACGTCCAGTCGGTCCTCATGCGCGCCCGCTTCATCGGCGGCATGCCCAGCGACCTCGTCGGCTCGCTCAGCGGCCTGACGCAGGGCCTGTTCCCCGTTCACGCGTCGTCGAAGTACGCCGACGACATCTCCGAGCGCGACGCGAGCCGTCGCGTGGCCCGGGGCCAGAACGCGGCGGTGCCGGTCGTGTCCAGCGTGACGCGCCGCGGCATCAACATCTTCGCGAAGGCCGGGTCCCCGGTCGTCGCGGTCCAGGACGGCAAGATCGTCAAGGTCGGCAACTCCAAGCGCCTGGGCAACTTCGTCCAGCTGCAGGACGTGTACGGCAACACCTACACGTACGCGGGCCTCAAGAAGATCGCGACGAAGGTGCCGGTGCCCAAGAAGAAGGCCCAGAGCAAGGCGTCGATCGCCAAGGAGCTCGCGCTCCCGAAGCGTGAGGCCGCTCCGCGGGTCGCCGCCAGCAGCGGCACGAACTCCGCCAAGGACGCGATCAAGAGCACCGTCGACAAGGTCATCGACACGACGGCCGCCGTCACGGACACGGCCAAGATCGCCAAGGAGCGCCTCTTCGCCAACCCGACGCGGCCCAACCCGCTGAGCAGCGGCGGTCGCGAGCAGCTCCTGGAGTCCGAGACCGAGCTGGCCGACGGCTCGAGCGTGAAGTCCTACTTCAGCGGCGTGTTCGCGCCCAAGAAGGCGGACGTCGTCCTCAAGAGCCTCGTCCCCGGCCGCAAGGTCATCGCGGGCACGATCCTCGGGCGCATCGGCACGACGTCGCAGGTCATGGCGCCGCACACGCTGTTCGAGATCCGGCCTGCGGGCCGCGGCGCGCCGCGGATCGACCCGAAGCCGATCCTCGACGGCTGGAAGCTGCTCGAGTCCACGGCGATCTACCGCGCCCAGGGCAAGAACGCGTTCTTCGGCGACAGCGCCGCGGGCGCGACCATCGGGCAGATCCTGCTGATGAGCAAGGCCGCGCTGGCACAGCACGTGCTGGCCGACCCCAACATCGACATCTACTCCTGCGGTCGCAAGGACATCGAGGCCGGAGCGATCGACCGCCGCGTGCTCGCGACGCTCGCGTTCCTCTCGGCCTCGGGCCTGAAGCCGACGGTGACCGCGCTTGAGTGCGGCCACAGCCTGTACACGACGGGCGGCAACGTCTCCGCCCACTCGTCGGGCAACGCCGTCGACATCGCGAAGATCAACGGCATCCCGATCGTCGGCAACCAGGGCGCCGGGTCGATCACGGACATCGCCGTGCGCCGCCTGCTGACGCTGCAGGGCACGCTGAAGCCCGCGCAGATCATCACCCTGATGACGTACGAGGGCACGGACAACACGCTGGCAATGGCAGACCACGCCGATCACATCCACGTGGGCTACCGGCCGCAGTTCGATCCGACGACGCAGGCCGGCAAGCTCGCCGCTTCGGTGCTCAAGCCGTCGCAGTGGATCAAGCTGATCGACCGCCTCGGCCAGATCGACAACCCGACGGTGCAGCTCAAGCCGTCGAAGTTCGCGATCAAGGTCGCCAAGGACCGCGCCAGCACGGCCCACGTGGGCGAGTAACCCTCGCCCGACAGAACGCGCAGGACAGAAACCGCCGTGACCTCGTCACGGCGGTTTTTGTTTGTCCAGTTCGAGTTCCCCTGGGTGCTCGGACCCGAGCCGGGCCGCTACACGATCCGCGAACGGCTCGGCGAGCCGCCAGCACACATCCTCGTGCTCGCCACGCTGGGCGCGCCCGAGCGGCGTCTGCTGCGCTCGCGCCGCCCCCGTGAGGCCGCGCCCGAGCCGCCGCCGGCGCCGGTGCCAACGACGCGCGCGACGCTCGTCGACACGCGCGTGCTCGACGGGCGCGAGGCCGCCGAGCGGCGCCTGCGCGACGCCGACGCCGAGGCGCTCGCCGCCGACGCGCTCGCGCGCCTGAACCGCGTCCTGCACGCCCACCGCGTCGCGATCGCCGACCCCTACGCCCGCGAGGCGAGCCGCGAGCAGGCGCTCGTCGTGCGCGTCGGCTACGGCGACGGCGAGCGCGTCGCCGACGGGCGCTGGGACAGCGCGCGCGAGCTGCCCGCGGCCGGCGGCGGTCCGGGCGGGCGCGGCGCCCGCGGCCGCTCGGCCGCATTGCGCCCGCAGGAGCGCCTCGCCGCGCTGCTCGGCGGCCGCGACGCCGTCCTGGCCTGCGAGGAGCTCGCGCTGCGCGCGCGCAGCGACCTCGACGCCGGGCGCCTGCGCGAGGCCGCGCTGCAGCTGCGCGTGGCCGTCGAGGCGGCGATCGCCGAGCTCGAGCCGTGGCGCGATCAGCCCGGGCTGGCCGAGCGCCTGCGCGACCTGCGCGCCCGCCGCGACGACGTCGCCGCCGCCGCCAACGCCGCCCTGCGCGGCGGCCTCGACGACGAGCACATCGAGATCGTGCGCAGCGCCCTGGAGCGCGTCGAGGCGGCGCTGCGGGCGCGGACGGCCGGCGGGCGGCTGTGAGCAGCGCTCAGAGCGCCGCCACGAGCGCCTGCAGCTCCGCCTCCACGTCGCCGTCGAGCTTGACGGCGGCGTAGCCGTCATAGGGCGTCGGGCCCTGCGTGACGATCGCGACGGCGCCGCCGTGGCGCAGCGTGATGCCGGGCAGCTGGGCGATCGGATAGACCTCCAGCGAGGAGCCGATGCACAGCAGCAGGTCGGCGGCCGCGGCGAGCTCGGTCGCGCGCTGCAGCGCCGCCTCGGGCAGGAACTCGCCGAACAGCACGACGTCGGGCTTCAGGGGCCGGCCGCACGCACAGCCGGGCACCACGGACGACACCAGGCGCTCGATCACGTCCTCCAGCGCGTAGCCCGCGCCGCAGGACAAGCACGAGCAGGAGGCGATCGACCCGTGCACCTCGATCAGCTCCCGCGTCCCGGCCTTGCGGTGCAGCATGTCGATGTTCTGCGTCACGACGGCGTCGAGCAGACCACGACCCTCAAGCTCGACCAGAGCCTGATGTGCACCGTTGGGGCGCTTGTCGCCAAGCGTCTGGAAGCGATCGCCGTAAAAGCCCCAGAAGCGCGCCGGATCGGCGCGCCAGGCGTCGATGTGGGCGACCTCCATCGGGTCGACGTTCTCCCAGATGCCGGTGCCGGGCGAGCGAAAGTCCGGGATCCCGGAAGGGACCGAGATCCCGGCGCCGGTCAGCGCGACGACCGACCCGGCGGAGCCCACGAGCTCCGCCAGGGCGGCGACGCGAGCAGCTGCTACTCGCCCTTCCACGCGGGCTGGCGCTTGGTCAGGAAGGCGCCGATCCCCTCGCGCGCGTCGGCGGACCGGAAGACCTCGGCGAAGGCAGCCTTCTCGGCCTCGATGCCCTCGTCGAGGTCGGCGTCGCCCGCCGTCGTGCGCTTGATCGCGCCGACCGCCAGCGGCGCCTGGCCGCCGAGCTTGCGCGCCCAGGCGAGCGCGATGTCGAACAGCTCGTGGTCGGGCACGACCTGGTTGACGAGCCCGATCTCGAACGCCTCGGCGCCCGAGATCGGGTCGCCGGTGAGGTTGAGCTCGAGCGCGCGCGCCGTCCCGACGAGCCGCGGCAGGCGCTGTGTGCCGCCGAAGCCGGGGATGATGCCGAGGTTGACCTCGGGCTGGCCGAAGCTCGCCGACTGGGCGGCGATGCGCACGTCGCAGCCCATCGCCAGCTCGCAGCCGCCGCCGAACGCGACGGCGTTGACCGCGGCGATCGTGACCGTCGAGGACTGCTCCATGCGCCGCAGCAGCGCGTGGGCGTCGTTGAGCATCGCGGCGCCGGCCTCGGGGTCCATCTGCGTGAACGCCTTGATGTCCGCGCCCGCGCACCACAGCATCGGGTTGGCCGACGCGATCACGAGCGCGCGGACGGAGTCGTCGGCCTCGACGTGGTCCCAGATGCGCCCCAGCTCGGCGATCACCTGCGGCGACAGCGAGTTGGCCGGCGGGCGGTCCAGCCAGGCGATCGCGGTCGCGCCGCGGGTCTCCAGCTGGACGGCCTCGCCCTGCTCGAAGCCCTCGTCGGGGCGCTTGTAGGCGAAGAAGCCCTGGCCGGACTTCGCGCCCAGGCGGCCCTGCGCGACGAGCCGGCGCAGGATCAGCGGCGGCGCGTAGCGCTCGCCCCACTCGAGCGCGGCGCGCTCCAGCGCGGCGAGCACGTCGTCGAGGCCGGTCTGGTCGGCGCGCGCGAACGGCGGCGGTATCAGGCCGGCGCCGGCCATCATGCCGAGGTCGATGTCCTTGACGGTCGCCATGCCCTCCTCGAGCACGAGGCAGGCCTCGACGAACGCCTTGAGCACGAAGCGCTGCGCCAGCTCGTCGGCGTCGAACTCGGTCTCGCCCTCGCTGCGCGGCTGGCCGTTCTCGTAGAAGCCCTTGCCGCCGGTCTTGGCGCCGAGCTCGCCGGCCTCGACGAGCGCCTTCATGCCGCCGTGGACGTAGAAGCTGTCGCCGTAGGACTCGAGCATGTGCTCGGCGACGTGCTGCACGGTGTCCAGGCCGAGCAGGTCGGTGAGGAAGAACGGCCCCATCGGCGCGATCCGCGCGGCCGCGACGGCGTCGTCGATCGCCTTGATCGCCAGCCCGTTGGTCTCCTGGAAGCGCCAGACCTCGCTGATCGAGGACATCAGGATGCGGTTGACGACGAAGCCCGGCTCCTCGCCGCAGGCGATCGGCAGCTTGCGGATCGTCTGGGCGAAGGTCGTCGCGGTCTGCATCGTCTCCGGCGACGTGTCGGCGCCCTCGACGACCTCGACGAGGCGCATCATCGACGCGGGATAGAAGAAGTGGAAGCCGACGACCTTGTCGGGGCGGCTCGTGGCCTCGCCGATCTCGCTGATCGACAGCGCCGAGGTGTTGGAGGCGATGATCGCGTGGCCCGGGATGACCGCGTCGAGCTCGGCCAGCACGGCCTGCTTGATCGCCATCCGCTCGGGGACGGCCTCGATGACGACGTCGACGTCGCCGAAGCCCGCGTACTCCGTCGTCCCCGTGATGCGGCCGAGGATCTCGGTGGCCTGTGCGTCGGCCTGCTCCTGGCTGATCTTCTGCTTGTGGACGAGCCCGCCGAGCTGGGCGCGGGTGACCTCCTCGGCCTTCCTCAGGCCGAGGTCGACGAACTCCTGCTTGACGTCCTTCAGGACGACCGGGATGCCGGCGGAGGCGATGACCTGGGCGATCTCGCCGCCCATCGTTCCTGCGCCGACGACCGCGGCCTTGAACACGAACACGCTGTGAGCTCCTTCGTTTGAGACTTAGATGAGGTCGCGATCGGCCTGCAGCTCGATCGCGAAGCGGTTGAGGGTCCGCCGCAGCGACTCGCGCAGGGCGTGGCGGACGAAGAACAGGTCGGTGAGGCTGCCGCCGAAGCCGGGGCGCTTGAGCTCGTAGGCGAGCTCGAGCGTCATCTCGCAGCCGCCGCCGAGCGCTGCGAAGCCGGCGGTCTGGGTGCCGTGCAGCTGCGTGTCCTCGACGCGCACGCGGTGCGCGGCGCCGGGGTCGTGGGCGAGGACGTTCTCGAGGACGCGGCCGCGACCGCCGGGGCGCGAGTCCCACAGCAGGCGCGCGCCCGGCTGCGGCCAGTCGCCCTCCAGGCGGCCGACGCTCGCGAAGCCGTCGACGAAGCCCGCCCAGCGGCCGAGGTCCAGCCACAGCGCCTCGGCCTCGGCGGCGCTCGCGCCGGGCAGCACGCGCCGCGCCACGATCGTTCGCATCGCAGGCCGCCTCAGCCCAGCAGCTCGCCGCGGAGCAGGTCGACCGCCGCGGCGAGGTCGTCCAGGCGCGGGCCGATCTCCGAGATCAGCCGGTCGCGCTCCTCCCCGCCGGCGGGCGTCAGCCGGTAGAAGCGCCGCGAGCGGCGCTCCGGGATGCTCCCACTCGCCCGCCACGAGGCCCTCGGCCTCCAGCGCGCGCAGCAGCGGGTACATCGTGTTCGGGTTGACCGCCACGATGCCGCCCGTCAGCTCGCCGACGCGCTCCATCAGCTGGTTGCCGTAGGACGGCGCCTGGCCGAGCAGGTGCAGGACGAGCAGCCGCAGCAGCCCCCCCTTGCGCAGCCCCGAGAGCAGCGGGTCGGCGGAGCCCGGCCCGCCCGTGGACGGACCCCCCGCAGCTGCGCGGACGTCGCTGCGGGCGGCCGTCTCGGCGACGGCCGCCTCGGTCGAGACTCGGCGAGGCGCCATCGCCCGGAGTATGCCCGCCGCGGCCGGCGGCAGCGGCGGGCGGGGCGATCGGCCGCACCTACGCGGTCGCGGTGGCCGGCTCCTCGATGCGCCGCGGCAGCAGCGTCTCGCGGGCGATCACCAGGCGCTGGATCTGCGACGTGCCTTCGTACAGCTGCATGATCTTGGCGTCGCGCATGAGCTTCTCGACGGGGTAGTCCTTGATGAAGCCGTAGCCGCCGTAGACCTGGACGGCGTCGGTGGCGACCTCCATCGCGGAGTCCGCGGCGAAGCGCTTGGCGTGCGAGGACTCCAGCGTATTGCGCTTGCCCTGGTCGAGCAGCACGGCGCTGTTCCACGTCGCCAGGCGCGAGAGGTGCACCTTCGTCGCCATGTCGGCGATCATGAACTGGATCGCCTGGTGCATCGCGATCGGCACGCCGAACTGGACGCGCTCCTTGGAGTAGGTCGTGGCGAACTCGAACGCGGCGCGCGAGATGCCGGTCGCCATCGCGGCGACGCCCGGGCGCGTGCGGTCGAGGACCATCATCGCGAGCTTGAAGCCCTTGTTCTCCTCGCCGAGGAGGTAGCGCGCGTCGATCTCGGTGTCGTTGAAGGTGATGGTCGCGGTGTTCGACGCCCGCTGGCCCATCTTGTCCTCCTTCTTGTCCACGATGACCGTGTCGTCCTTGCGGACGAGGAAGGCGGAGATGCCGCGGTGGCCGGCCTCCGGATCGGTCTTGGCGTAGACGACGAACCAGTCGGCGTAGCTGCCGTTGGTGATGAAGCACTTCGAGCCGTTGATGACGTACGTGTCGCCCTTGCGGACGGCGCGCGTGCGCATGCCGCTGACGTCGGAGCCGGCGTCGGGCTCGGTCAGGCAGAAGGAGGCGAGCTTCGGCGACGCGATGAGGTCCTCGGCGAACTCGCGCTTGACGTCCTCGGAGCCGCCGAGCATGACGGGCGCGGAGGCCAGGCCGTTGGCGCCGAGCGACGTCTGCACGCCCGAGCAGCCCCACGACAGCTCCTCCTCGATGATGCAGCCGTCGAGGTAGTTCAGGCCCGCCCCGCCGTACTCCTCCGGGATGTGGGTGTTCATCAGGCCCACCTCGTGGGCCTTGTCGATGATCGCCTGCGGCCAGGAGCCGTCCTTGTCGAGCTCCCAGGCCACCGGCCGGATCTCCTTGGCGGCGAAGTCGTGCGCCAGCTCTCGAAGGCTCTTCTGCTCGTCTGTGAGCGTGAAATCGACCATGGGTTGGCTCCTGGAAGAAGGGTTCTGAGGCTCTAGATTGACTGGTCAGTCAACAGCTATACCCGGGAGCGTAGCGGAGGTCACACCGAATGCGAAGATGCGTCCATGGAGGACGCCCTCGGGACGCTCGTGTGGGTCGTCGCGGCGGTCGGCGCGATCGTCGCCGTCATCACCCTCGCGGGCACCGCGCGCAGCTACCGGGAGATCGGCGGTGGCGGCCTGACGCACGACGACGACGTCACGACGGCCGCCGAGCGCGACGAGGAGATCCGCCAGATGCTGCAGGCGCGCAACGCCCGCCGCGAGCGCCGCGGCGAGCCGCCCGTCGACGTCGAGGCCGAGCTCGCGGCGCTCGGCCGGCCGGCGGCCGACCCCGCGATCGAGGACGAGGTGCGCGACCTGGTGGTTGCGCGCAACCACAGGCGGGTACGCGCGGGCAAGGCGCCGCTCGACGTCGAAGCCGAGGTGGCGCGGCGAATCCGCGACCTGAACTGATAGAGATAGCCCTATGGCCAACCCTCGCCAATTCGACCTCGAAGACATCGTCAACCGCCCGGGGACGTACTTCAACCCGCAGACGGAGGTGCTCGTCGTCATCGACGACTCGCCCGACGTCGACACGGAGATCTTCAACCTCGAGGACTTCGAGGGCGCCGACTGGGTGCTGATCTCCGACGAGAGCCCGATCGACGAGAACGCCCGCGACGAGCTGATGCAGGCCTTCCAGGTCCGCCACGGTGCCGGGGCCGGCGCCCTGGACGCGGGTGACGACCTCGTCGACGACGACGAGAACGCGCCGCCCGAGGCCGACCTGCTCGACGACGAGTAGGCGGGACGGGCCGCAGCGGCCCGCCCCACCCCCCGAGCTCTCAGCCGCGCGCGCGGGCGATCGCGAACCCGCCGGTCAGCAGCCCCAGCGCGCCGACGATCAGCGCGACGATCGCCAGCGTGTTGCTGTCGCCGTCCTCGCCGTCGTCCGTGGACGCGGCGGCGGTCGCCGGCGCCGGCGTCGCGGCGGCGGCCGTGTCGGACGCCGGCTCGAGCGTCAGCTGCGGCGCCGGGCGGTCGGAGCCGGGCGCGCCGATCCAGCGCACGACCTCGTTGCCGGTGTAGGTCTGCAGCGCCTTGAACGTGAGCTTCGAGCCGGCCTTGTCCGGGAGCGCGACCGAGAGGCCGAAGTCCTGGAACTCGCCCGGCGCGATGCCCTTGCCGGTGGCGGTGAACGTGAGCTTGGCGACCTCCTCGGTGAGCGTGTCGCCCTCGTCGGTCTTGACCGGCGTGGCGAGCTTGCGCTTGGTCTCGGTGACCTTCCAGCCGGGCACCGGCTCGTAGGAGGCGTCCGCGAAGCCGGGCGGCATCTGCACCTCGACCTTGGTCGTGTTCTTGGCGTCCTCCTCGTTGGGAACGCGGACGTCGAGGCGCACGAACCCCCCGGCCGGCGCGGCGCTGGGCTGGACGGTGACGTGGGCGCCGGCGACGCCCGGAAGGACGAGCGAGGCGGCGAGTGCTGCAGCGATGGCGATGGTCCTGCGGTTCATGGTGTGGCTCCTTGCGTGAGATGGATGACGGGTGTGGGGTGCGTCATCCATCCGGGCGGTGGTCGCGCCGCGACCGCCGCGGCGACGAGCCGCCCGCCGCGCGGCAGGCGCGGCGTGGGGCGCCGGCGCGGCACGAGCGCACGCGCCCGCCGCGGCACGGAAACCGCGAAGCGCGCGCGCAGCCGCTCGATCGTGTGCTCACCGGGGTAGCGCCGCAGCGCGAGCGCGCACAGCAGCGCGAACGCCGGCGCCGCGTACAGGAGCAGCGCGAGCGTCATCGCACCGGCACCTTCAGCGACGCGTCGTACTGGTCGAAGGCGGAGATCCGGCTCGTGACGGCGAGCTTCCAGTCGCCGCCGGGGACGAGCTGGAGCGTGTCGACGACGTAGTGGCCGGGTCCGGCCTCGCGCGCCGTGGCGGGCAGCGGGCCGATGCCCTTGCTCGGCAGCGACAGCGCGACCGTCAGCTCCTTCGTGCCGTCGAACGGCGTGCCGTCCTTCGCGCGCAGGAGGTAGAGGTGCATCTCGTTGGGGCCGACGCGCGCAGGGTCGACGGTGACCTCCATGCGCAACGGCCCGAGCGCGGTGCTGGCGCTGAACGGCCCGCCCGCGAGCGAGTCCGGCGGCGGGTAGCTCACGAGCGCCGCGGTGACGCCGAGCACGGCGACGACGAGCGCGACCTCGGCGCGCAGCATGCGCCGCAGCAGCCGGCCCGCGGCGCCGGGGGCCGCGCCGGCCGCGGCGAGGCTGCGCAGCGCCGGCACGACGCGCCGGCGGTTGACGGCGCCGAGGCCGATCAGCACCGCGAGCAGCACGACCTTGATGAGCACCGCGCGGCCGAAGCCGGTGTCGAGCACCGCGGCCCAGGAGCCGATGTGCTCGATCGACTGGATCGTCCCGGTGACGAGCAGCACGCCGACGCAGCCCAGCGCGATCGCGCTGAAGCGCGGCAGCGTCGCGGCCAGCAGGCGCGTGCGGTCGGGCGCCTGCAGGCGCCGCGTGGCGGCGGGCAGGACGGTCAGCAGCACGACGAGGCCGCCGATCCAGGCGCTCATCGCCAGGACGTGCGCGACGTCGAGCGCGAACAGGAGCGCGACCGGCGACTGGACGCTCGCGTGGCCGCCGAGCGCGGGGGCGAGCGCGACGAACGCGGCCGGCAGCGCCGCGAGCGCGAGCGCCGCGCGCGGCAGCCCCGGGGCGGCGAGCCCGTCGGCGCCCAGCGCGACGCGGCGCAGCCCCGCGCCGCTGGGCTCGCGGGCGCCGCGCAGCGCGAGCGCGACGGCACCGGCGAGCGCGACGAAGGCGAGCACGCGCAGGCCCCAGACGTGGCCGAAGCGCGTGCCGAGGACGTCGCCGACGACGCTCGGCGCGAGCGCCGCCCAGGCGCTCGTGGCGCCGGCGGTCGCACCCTGCAGGACGATCCCGGCGATCCCGCTGACGACGCCCAGCGCGCAGGCCCCCAGCAGCAGGCGGCGCATGCGGCCCGCGAACGCCGACGACGCCTGCAGCCACTCGTCGCCGGCTGCGGCGGCGGCGCGCAGCGCGGGCAGCCAGACGGCGAGCAGGAACGCCAGCCCGCCGAGCACGAGCGCGGTCGCGAGGTAGTCCAGGCCGCGCGCGAGGCCGAAGGCGCCCTGCGTGAACGGGCCGGCGCCGGAGTCGCCGATCAGCTCGGCGACGGTCGGCGCGGCGGCGGCGCCGGGCGCACCGATCGAGAAGACGAGGCCGCCGGAGACCGGGTGGCTGTCGGCCGAGATGACGCGGTAGGTCGCCACGTAGGTGCCGTGCGGCAGCCCCGGCTTCAGGCCGACCGCCAGCCGGTCGCCGCTGCCGCCGGGGTGCACCGTGTGCGCGTCGTCGACGCGCTTGGCCTTCGCGTCGAAGACCTGCACGGCGCCGAAGTTGCCCTCGACGGTCTCGCTGAAGTGCAGGATGACCTGACGCGGCTCCTGCTCGAGCGTCGCGCCGCGCTGGGGCGACGTGTCGACGAGCAGGGCGTGCGCCGAGGCCGCCGCGGGGACGACCAGCGCCGCGATCAGTGCGCCCGCGAGGACCGCGAGCGCGGCGCGTCTCACCAGGCCTCCTCGCGCGCCGGCGCGTCAGCGGGGCCGTCCGCGGCGCCCGCGCGGCGGCGGCGCACGACGACGACGGCTGCGGCGCCGAGCAGCACGATCAGCGCCAGCCCGGCGAAGGCGCCCGCGGGCGCGCCGCCGGTCGAGCCGCGCCAGAACAGCTCGCCGTCGATCGCGCCGTTCGCGGTCGCCGTGTGGACGGGGACCTTCCAGTCGAAGACCTTCGTGCGAGCGGACTTGTCCTTGATCTGGCTCGGCGTCGACGCGCCCATCCAGTGCATCCGGTGGTCGTGGAACTCGTAGCGGCCGGTGCGCTCGACGACCTTCCACTGCGGGGCCGCCTTGGCGTCGGCCGTCGGCGGGACGGTGCCCTCGTTCGTACGGTCCTGGTTGAGGTACAGGGCCGGCGACTTCGTGTTCACCGCGACGCTGCCGTCGGGCGACAGGCGCACGTAGGGCTCGGAGTTGTAGCCGTCGATCGTGACCGTGCTCGAGCCGCGGTTGGCGACCTCGAGGCGGTCGTCGCCGTTGAGGACCTCGACGGTGAAGCCGGGGATCGCGGGCGCGACGGTGCGCACGATCGACTCGTAGTTGGGGTTGCCGGCATGAGCGAACGCCGACGTGGCGGGGCTGAGGGCCGCGAGCGCGACGAGCGCCACGGCGAGGGTGCGACGGGCCATTGAGCGGCCCTCCTTCGGAGATCGGTTTCAGATCGACGGATCGGGCGGCACACGCCCCCGTACGTCGACGGAAACGCGGCTCAGCGGTGCGACAGCGCCGAGGCCGCGGGCGGCGGGCGCATGGCGAGCGCGGCCGCGAGCAGGCGGCCGACGCGGCGCACGACGCGCCGCAGGCGCGGCCGCGGGAGACAGCTCGCGGCGCGTTCGCGCACGGCGACGAAGCGCTGGCGCAGCCGCTCGATGAGCGCCTCGCCGGGAGCGATGCCGTGCAGCAGCAGCATGAGCAGGACGACCGCGGGGGCGAGCAGCAGCGCCACGACGGCGCCGAAGGCGAGGATCAGCAGCGCGCTGGCGACGAGGCCCATGACGGGCAGCGAGACCGTGCGCACGCGTGAGATGACCCGCAGTCGATTCATGCTGCGACGACTTCTACCACGATGGCGAGGTGCGGTGGGCCACGCGACGACATCGCCGCAGCGCGAACTGCAGGACCTACCTACAGACCGTCCTCAGTGCTTGTGGCCGCCGAGCGCGGCGGTGAACAGCAGCGCCGGCAGGATCATGAACGTGAAGCGCAATCCCATCGGGCTGCCCAGCCAGGCCAGCCGGCGCTTCATCGACTCCGGGTCGCGGACCAGGCCGAAGGCGACCGCCGCGAACGCGAACTCCTGCAGCGACGCGATCGTGTCCGAGACGCCGATGCCCTGCGTGCCCTCCTCCGGGCCGAACGGCACGCCGACCGTCCTGGAGACGAGCCACAGCAGCGCGACGGCGAAATTGCCGACGGCGCCCGCGAGCAGCAGCCGGCGGTCGTCGGGCCAGCGGTAGTAGGCCCAGCAGAGGTACAGCTGCCCGGCGGCGAGCACCCCGAAGAAGACCGGCAGCGTCCAGTAGACGTCGAGGTGCTGGAGGATCGCGACGAGGTGGATCGTGCCCGCCGTCAGCGAGAGCCCCGACAGCGCCAGCACCGGTCCGGTGAGCCTCGGGATCTGCGGCGCGTGCTGCGGCGCTGCGGCTTCGCTGGACACGCGCGGAGGATATGGCGCCGGAGGCGCCGCGCGTTCAGTAGGTTCGCGCCATGTTTCCCATGCCCCGTGCGGCCGCGCCGCTCGCCCTGGCGGTCGTCGCGCTCCTGGCCGCCGGCTGCGGCGACGACAGCAAGACCGGCAACGCCAAGGCCCCGCCCGGCGTGGCGCAGAGCAAGTTCCCGGCGCTGCTCGCCGACGCCGCCAAGGTGACGACGTCCGACTTCGAGCCCGCCGGCGGGCGCAGGCTCGAGCAGATCGCCGCCGTCGCCAAGTCGCAGGCCCAGGTCGGCCTGGCCAGCTCGGTGCTCGAGCCCGGCACCAACCGGCTCGCCTTCGGCGTGATCGACAGCCAGAACAACTTCCTCTACGGGCGCACGGCGGTCTACGTCGCCCGCACGGAGAACAGCCCGGCGCGCGGGCCCTACGTCGCGCCGGCCGACACGCTCGTGACCAAGCCCGCGTTCCGCAGCCAGACCGCGGCCAGCGAGAGCGATCCGATCGCGGCGATCTACGCCGCCCAGGTGCCGTTCTCGAAGTCCGGCAAGTGGGTCATGCTCGTTCTCAGCAAGGCGCCGCAGGGCACGGCCGGGGCGCTCGTCCCGATCACGGTCGTCAAGGACTCCGGGCTGCCACACGTCGGCGAGAAGATGCCGCCGGTCGACACCGAGACGATCGCGACCGCCGGCGGCGCCGAGGCCAAGATCGACACGCGCATCCCGCCCGCGCCCGAGCTGCACCAGAAGACGCTGAAGTCCGTCCTCGGCAAGAAGCCCGTCGTGCTGCTGATCGCCACGCCGCAGCTGTGCCAGTCGCGCGTCTGCGGCCCGGTCGTCGACATCGAGCTGCAGATGAAGGCGGAGTTCGGCAGCCGGGTGGAGTTCATCCACCAGGAGGTCTACAACGACAACGAGGTCGCCAAGGGGCTGCGCGCGCCGCTGGCGCAGCTGCACCTGGAGACCGAGCCGTGGCTGTTCACGATGAAGCGCGACGGGACGATCGCGGCGCGCGTGGAGGGCTCCTTCGGCGTCGACGAGTTCCGCAAGGCCGTCCGGGCGGCGCTGCGCTAGTGGATCTGGCCGGAAGTTCTGCGAGGTTTTGCCGGATGCCCGGCCGTGATCTGACGGTCGACGGTGATCCGGCGTGCGTGCCGGTGGCACGTACCCGGTCGCCGGCGACCGTCAGGCACGGATCGGGCGCCGGCAAAACCCGCAGAACTTGCGGACGGGTCCACTAGCGCGGGCATGTCGCCGACCGCTCCCCGGCTGGCACGCGGACCGGCGGCGGCGGCGGCGGCGGCGCTCGGCGCCGCGGTGGCGCTCGCCTTCGCCGCGCCGGCGCAGGGGCACGCGATCGTCAGCCCCGCGGTCGTGCAGTCGGCGACGAGCTACGTCTACACGCTGTCGGTCCCGACCGAGCGCGAGGGCTATCAGACGTCCGCGGTGACGCTCACGGTGCCGCGCGGCTTCGCGATCGACGCCTTCGCGCCCGCGCCCGGCTGGAAGCGGCGCGCCGCGTCGACCGGCAGCGGCGAGAACGCGGTCGTGACGCGCGTCACGTGGTCGGGCGGGCACACGCCGACCGGCGAGGCCGCGGTCTTCCAGTTCAACGCCAGCGCGTCGTCGGAGCAGACGTACGCGTTCGAGGTGCGCCAGACCTACAACGACGCGAGCATCGTCGACTGGAGCGGCGACGAGAGCTCCGACACGCCGGCACCGCGGGTCGAGGCGAAGGCGACGCTCGGCGGCGGCGGGAGCTCGACGGTCTCGGTCGTCGCGCTGCTCGCCGGCACGCTCGGCGTGCTGCTCGGGCTCGCGGCGCTGCTGGCGGGACGGGGCGAGCGGCCGGTCACGTGAGCCGCGCGGCCCGCCTCGGGGTCGTCGCCGCGCTCGCCGCGGCCGCGATCGCGGGCGCGGCGCCGGCCGCTTGGGGTCACGCGACGCTCGTGACCGAGGCGCCGTCGGCGGTGCGGGTCGCGCCGCACGCGCCGGGCTCCGTGGCGCTGACCTTCAGCGAGGCCGTCGAGCCGCGCTTCACGATCGTCTCGGTCACCGACTCCAAGGGCCGCCAGCTCGCGCGCGGGGCGCCCTCGCGCTCGGCCGCGGACCGCCGCACGATCGACCGCCGCGTGGGCCGCCTGAAGCCCGGCTGGTACCTCGTCTACTGGCGCGTGATCTCCGCCGACGGCCACCCGGTCCGCGGCGCGTACACGTTCGCGGTCGGGCCGGGGCCGGGGTCGCCGCCGCAGTTCGCCGGCCCGTCGCTGCGCGAGACCGCCGCGACGCCGGGGCTGCTCGCCGCGCGCTGGGGTGTCTTCCTCACCATCATGGCCGCGCTCGGCCTCGTCCTGTTTCGCTGCGTGATCGCGCGGCCGCTCGGCGCGGCGGCCGCGCCCGCGCTGCGGCGGGTCACGCTCGCCGCCGCCGTGGCGCTGACGGCGGCGCTCGTGCTCGTGCCGGTCTATGTCCTGCTGACGACGGCGTCGTTCTCGACGCTGTCGGCGCTGGACGTCGGGGCGCTCGTGCCGCTCGCGCGCGTGTCGTCGTTCGGGCGCGCGATCAGCGACCTCGAGCTGCTGCTCGCGCTGTTCGCCGTCGCGGCCGGGGTCGCGGTCTGGCTGGACCGCCCGGAGCGCGCGCGGCGCTCGGTCGTCGAGCTGCTGGCGCTCGGCTGCGCGGCGGCCTGCGCGGCGGCGATCCTGTTCGTGCCCGGGCTCGCCGGCCACGCGGCGCAGACGTCGCCGCGCGCGCTGGCACTGGGCCTGGACTGGGTGCACCTCGCGGCCGGCTCGATCTGGGTCGGTGGCCTGATCGGCCTGCTCGTGCTGTGGGCGGCGGCGGGCCGCTCCGTGGCCGCGACGGTGCTGCCGCGCTTCTCGCGGGTGGCGCTCGGGGCCGTGCTCGCGCTCGTCGCGACCGGGACCGCGGCCGCGATCCCCCACCTGCCGACGTTCGCCGCGCTGTGGCAGACGGGCTACGGGCGCTCGATCCTCGTCAAGCTCGGCCTGCTCGCGGGCGCGCTGGCGCTCGTGGCGGCGAGCCGGCGCGGGGCCCGGCTTGCGATCGTGCGCCGGACGGTCGCCGGCGAGGTCGCGCTCGTTGCCGGGGCGGTCTTCGCGGCGGGCGTGCTGACGAGCCTGCCGCCGCCCGCCAACGCGCTGGGGAAGGTCGGCGACGCGCTCGCCCACGTCGGCCCGGGGCCGGTCAGCCGCAGCGTCGTGCAGGGCGCCACCCGCGCGCACGTGACGCTCACGCCCAACCGCGTCGTCTCCCCCACGCGCTTCGGCGTGCGCCTGACCCGCCGCGGCGCGCCGCTGACCGGCGCGGAGGTCGTCGCGCGCTTCGACATGCTCGACATGGACATGGGCCAGCGCGCCTACGCGCTCAGCGAGACCGCCCCCGGCACCTACCAGCGCTCGGCGCAGGCGCTGCTGATGGTCGGCCTGTGGGGCGTGACGTTCGACGTGCGCCCGCGCGTGGGCGCGCCGTTCTCGCTGCTGCTCGTCGACGAGGCGGGCGGATGAAGCGCGGCCGCGATCCGCGCGTGCGCATCGGCGCGGCGGTCGTCGGCCTGGCGGCCGCGTTCACGGCCGTCCTGGTCGTCGTGCTGCTCGCGCGCTCGGTGCTCGGCGCCTGAGCTCAGCGCGCGACGCGCGCGACGTAGCGCGCGACGCGGTCGGCGTCCTTGCCGACGAGCAGGTTGGACGGCATCGCCCCGTCGATCGAGCCGGTGCGGATCTGCGCGCGGACGAGGGCGAAGGTCATCTTGCGATCGGTCCTGTCGAGGTCGGGGCCGATGACGCCCTTCACGCCGGCGCCGCGCAGCGTGTGGCACGTGCCGCAGCTGTGCGCGAAGGCGTCCTTGGTGCTGAGGTTCCTCGCCTGGTCCTGGTCGGACTGAAACGCCGGCGCCTGCGCGGGCGTCTGCGCCGTCGTGGGGGCGTCGAAGCCGGCGTTTGACTCCTCGCGGCCCTGGCGCGCGCCGTACCAGATCGCCAGGCCGACGATCGCGACCGCGATCAGCAACCCGGCCGAGCGGCGCGCCGTCTGGCCGCTCGCGCGCAGGGCGGTGGCGATCCGCTCGCCGATCCCGGGCGGAGGCGGCGGCGGCGGCGCCTTGCGCTTCGGCTTCGGCTTCGGCTTCGGCTTCGGCGCCATCGCGCCCGAGAGTAGCTGCCGGGCGGTCCCGCGGCTACGGTTCGGACGGGCCGCCGGGGGCCGGCTCGCCGTTGGCCGCGCGGCGCTCCTCGGCGCCCTCCGGATCGCGCTTGTCGCCGACCAGCGAGGCCGTGATCCCGGTGGCGAACGCGATCGCGACGAGCGCCAGGCTGGCGACCGGGCCGATGTGCACCCACTCCTCGATCAGCAGCTTGACCGCGATCAGCGCGAGCACCACGGCGATCGTCTGGTCGAGGTAGCGGAAGCGGCGGATCAGGCCCTCGACGAGGACGAACAGCGCGCGCAGCCCGACGAGCGCGAAGACGTTGCCCATCCAGATGATGAGCGGGTCGCGCGTGATCGCGAACGCCGCCGGGATCGAGTCGACGGCGAAGGCGAGGTCGGCGGCCACGATCGCGGCGAGGCACAGGAACGCCGGCGTGACGAAGCGGCGCCCGTCCTGGCGCACGAACCAGTGGCCCTCGCGGAAGCCGTCGGTGACCGGGAAGATCTTGCGCACGCCGCGCACGACGAGGTTGCGGTCGGGGTCGACCTCGTCGCCGACGCCGCGGTAGATCCGGTAGGCGAGCACCAGCAGCAGCACGCCGAGGACGTAGAGGACGAAGTGGAACTGCTCGATGAGCGCGGTGCCGCCGAGGATCGCCAGGCCGCGCAGGGCGAGCGCCGCGATGATGCCCCAGAACAGCAGCCGCGCGCGGTGCTCCTGCGGCACGCCGAAGTACGCGAACAGCAGGATGAAGACGAAGAGGTTGTCGAGCGACAGCGAGCGCTCGATGAGGTAGACCGTGACGTAGTTGACCGCGTGCTCGCTGCCGTTGATCGCGACGACGACGCCGGTGACGGCGAGGCCGAGCGCGAGCCAGCCCAGCGACCAGATGACGCTCTCGCGGAACGTCGCCTCGCGGCCGGGCGCGAAGAACTTGACGTCGATCGTGAGCAGCACGATCAGCACCCCGACGAGCCCGCCGAACTCAGCAAGCTCCATCTACGCGTAGAGGAAGACGACGCCGAGCACGGCGTAGGTCGCGAGCAGCTGGAAGCCCTCGTACCACGTCGACTCTCCGTCGTTGGTGACATGGACGGCGATCAGGATCGCGAGCAGGACGGCCCCCAGCTCGAAGCCGTTGAAGACGAGCGGCATCGGGTTGGGCCCGACGAAGAACGAGACGAGCACGAGCACCGGCGCCGCGAACAGCGCGATCTGCGCGCTCGAGCCGATCGCGATGTTGACCGAGAGGTCCATCTTGTTGCGGGCGGCGAAGTAGATCGCCACCCAGTGCTCGGCCGCGTTGCCGACGATCGCGACGACGATCAGGCCGACGAAGAACTCGCTCAGGCCGATCGCCGCCGAGGCCTCGCCGATCGATCCGACGAGGATCTCCGACATCACGCCGACGGCGACGCCAGCCCCGGCCAGCATCAGGATCGCCTTCTTGACCGTCCAGGGATCGCCGACGTGCTCCTCGGCGTCGGCGGTCGGGTTGAAGAGGTCCTTGTGGGACCGCAGCGAGAAGACCAGGCCGCCGGCGTAGGAGGCGAGCAGGATGAACGCGACGATCAGCGACATCTGCTCGAGGTCGGAGCCGAAGTCGACGCGCTCCTCGCCGACCTTCGGCAGCCCGCCGCCGGCGACGAGCTGGAAGATCGTCGGCATCACGAGCGCGACCGCCGCGAGCAGCAGCATCGAGGACTGCACGCTCGCCGCCGTGGCGCTGAAGCGCTGGGTCTTGTGCTTGAGCCCGCCGACGAGCATCGCGGCGCCCATCACCAGCAGGATGTTGCCGAGGATCGAGCCGATGAGCGACGCCTTGACGACCTCCTGGAGGCCGGCGTTGAGCGCGAAGAAGGCGATGATCAGCTCGGGGGCGTTGCCGAACGTGACGTTCAGCAGCCCGCCGATGCCGGGGCCGGCGCGGTGGGCGAGCTCCTCGGTCGCGCGGCCCATCAGCGCCGCCGTCGGGATGACGCCCGCGGCGGCGGCGAGGAAGATCAGCGCCGCCTCGGCGTGGCCGAGCTCGAGCGCGATCGCCACCGGGATGAACGGGACGAGCAGATACGGCCAGCCGGAGCCGGACAGCAGGAAGCGGCGGAGGTTACCCACGGGCAGCCGTGAACTGGCGCAGGTCGCGGTCGGGTTCGATGCCCCAGCGGCGGGCGACCGCGTCGAGGTCCTCGTCGAGCTCCCAGCGATCGGGCCTGGGCTCGCCGGAGTAGTCCGGCGCGCCGCCCTTGAGCAGCATGCTGCCCGTGTTGTCGCCGATCGCGCGGATCTCGGCGAGCTCGGCCGCGTCGAGGAGGATCTCGGCGGGCGTGGAGACGAGCTCGGCGCGCTTGTCCTCGATCGGGCGGGCGTCCTCGCCGGCCTCCTGGATCAGCGTCGGGACGGTGCACGCGACGCTCTGCTGCGCGAGGCAGTACTGGACGGCGAGCTGCATGAGCGTCAGGTCGTGGCCCGCGGCGATCTCGCGCAGCCGCGCGAGCTTCTCGTTGCCGGCCTCGACCCAGCCCTGCGGGCGGAAGGTGCGGTGGTCGCGCGGCGGGAAGGCGTGCCCGGGACGCACGTCGTCCCAGAACAGGCCGCCGTAGTCGACGACGCGCGTGATCAGCCTGACGTCGTGCTTCGCCGCGGCCGCGAGGCACAGCTCGCCGGGCCAGGGCTCCAGCGGGTTGAGGATGACCATCGCCCAGTCGATCAGCTCGCCGAAGCGCTCGAGGCAGTCGATGACGTCGAGCGTGAAGCCGTTGGCCGGGCCCGGCGCGACGCCGAGCTTCGCCGTGAGGCCCTCGTCGCGGACCGCGCGCATGGCGTCCCAGACGACCTCGCTCGTGTAGCCCGTGCGGTCCGGGTTGTGCAGCAGCAGGACGTCGAAGGCGTCGACGCCGAGGCGCTCGAGGCTGCGCTCGGTCGCCATCCGCACGTAGTCGGCGTACTCGTCCGGGCCCCGCAGGCGCGGGTCCGTGAAGCGCGGGAAGCCCTTTGCGCCGTCGCGCTCGCCGTTGTAGAAGTCGTGTCCGATGGCCCCAATGATGCTGTAGTTCGACCGGAGGACACCCCGTGTAGCCCTTCCGAGCAGCGTGTCGGCCTCTCCGGCGCCGTAGGCATCGGCCGTCAGCAGCGTGTCGAGACCGTCGCCGGGACGCAGCAGCGCCTCCAGGCGCGGCTCGTCGATCGCCTCGCCGAAGTGCAGGTAGCGCCCGCCGCTCCAGGTGCCGATCGCGGTGTGGGACGGCTCGCGCATGTGCGCCATAGCGTACGCGGCCGAGGCTACGGGGACAGCTTCGAGACGCAGCGCACGAGATCGACCGACGAGCCGCCCGCGCTCGAGACGCAGCCCACGAGCTCGACGGCGCCGCCGCCGATGCCGCCCGTGATGCCGGCGCCGAGACCGCCCAGCAGCGCGCCCAGGCCGCCCTTGCCGGTGACCTCGGTCAGCGGCTTCGCGGCGCTCGGCGCGGCGACCTTGACCGGCGCGCCGTTGACGTCGTCGAGGCGCACCTTCAGCGCGATCTTGCCGCCGTCGAGGCCGACGATCGGCGACTGGGCGTCCTTGAAGGCGAACGTGACCGCGACGGCGAGCTGGCGCAGGATGCTGTCCTCGGCGCCGGTCCAGATGTCGACCTTCGCCGACTTCACGGCGTCGCCGATCTGGTCGAGCAGGTCGGGCGACAGGAAGCTCGGGCCCGAGCCACCACCGCCGGCGGTGCCCAGCAGCTCGCCGATGTCGGCCAGCAGGCGCTTGGCGTCGACGCCGCCCGCGAGGTGCTCGGTGTCGACGCCCGCGACGCGCTCCTCGCCCACGCGCCGGACGTCCCGGACCCACTTCAGCGGGTCGATGCCGAGCGACCGCAGGCCGGCGTGCGGCCCGTCGTCCTTGGCCCGCGCGCGGCGCTTCTCGGAGCTGAGCGCGTAGACGCTGTCGTCGAGCTTGAGGAAGCTCTGGGTTCCCGTCGAGATCGCGGCGCCCTTGAACTTCTGGCCGCCGAGCGTCGCGAGGAAGTCGAGGTCGAAGGCCGGTCCCCGGCCGCCGGCGGGCGCGGCGAACGGCCCCGTGACGCGCAGCGCGAGCGGACCGCCGAGCTTCAGCAGCCCCTCGGGGTCCAGGCGCACGCTGCCGACGACCGAGGCGCGGTCGATCGACGTCGTGCTGGCCGTGAAGGTCTTCTCGAGCGTGGCCTGTGGCGACGACGCGGCGGCGGCGCCCGTGCTCGTGTCGTCGGAGCCGCCGCAGGCCGCGAGCAGGGCCGCGCACAGCAGCGCGCAGGCGCAGACGAGAAGGACGCGGAGGTTCGGGCGGGTCACGATTTCGTGGCGCTGCAACGGCAACTGCAGGGCTGCAGGCGGGTTCAACCTAGCATCGTGGAAGTGCGCCGGACCCCGATCGCAGGGGCGGCGCTGGCGCTGTTGATCGCGCTCGCGCTCGCCTCGACCGCTTCGGCCTCGCCGTTGCTGACGCTCCGCCATGACGGCGGCACGTTCACGCGCGAGGACCGCTTCCTGCCGCCCGACGCCGGCTTCCCGGCCCCGGGCGCGGAGCCCGCCGCCCGCGCGCCGCGGGCGTTCACGGCGCGCGCCGCCGACGACAGCGGCGCCCCGGCGGCGGCCAAGCGGACCGTCGCGAGCGAGCTCGCGCGGATGCTCGCGGCGGGCGAGCTCGACCAGCCGACCCACGACCGCTACGTCAAGACCTACGCCGACGCGCTCGCCTTTCGCAACAAGCTCCAGAAGGGCGGCGCGCGCCGGGCGTCGATGACGGCGGTGCTGCGCAACACCGACGAGATCGCCGCCTCCGGGCAGTTCATCGCCTCGCGCCTGCCGGCGCTGCTGGAGACCGTCGCGCGCAACCACCAGTGGTGGGCGAGCGGGCCGCTGCTGAGCAACGGCCGGCGCGTGAGCTTTCAGAGCAGCCGGCTCGTCTGGCAGTACTACCGCGGCGAGGGACTGCAGATCCAGTGGCTCGGGACGTTCGGCAAGGCCAACGGGCTCTGGCAGGGCGGCACCTACGACAGCGCGCTCGGGCAGCTGCTCAACGAGACGCTCACCTTCGCCGTGCAGCGTGCGGGCGGCATCGCCTGGGAGTACCTCTTCCGCTTCGACGGCGGCCGGCCGCCGTGGGTCAGCGGCCTGGCGCAGGGCACGGCGCTGCAGGCCTACGCGCGGGCGGCGGTGCGCCTCAACGCGCCGCAGTTCTTCCAGGCCGCGCGCTCGGGCCTGGGGATCTTCCGCGAGGCGCCGCCCGCCGGCGTGCGCGTGGCGACGCCGGTCGGCGCGCACTACCTCATCTACTCCTTCGCGCCCGGCCTGCGGGTGCTCAACGCGTTCACGCAGGCGCTCAACGGGCTCAACGACTTCGCGGTGCTCGCCAACGACGCCGAGGGGCGGGCGATGTTCGCGGCCGGCGAGGCGCAGCTGCGCACCGAGCTGCCGGCCTACGACACGGGCGCCTGGTCGCGCTACTCGCTGCACCGCGAGGCCGACCTGAGCTACCACAAGCTCGCCCGCGACTTCCTGCGCAACCTCTGCACGCGGCTGACGACGGCGGCGGCGAAGGGCGTCGCCGCGCCGCCGGTCGCGGCGGCGGCGCAGACCGGGGGCGCGGCTCCGCCGCCGCCGCCGACGGGCGGCGTCCCGCCCGTCGCGGTGGCGCCGCCGGTCGCGCCGGTCGCCGACCCGGCGCCCTACTGCGGCGCCGCCGACCGCTGGACGGCCTACCTCAACCGCGCCCCCACGCTGAAGCTCGTCTCCTCGCGGGTGCGCGGCGGCAAGCCGGCCTCGGTGCGGCTCGCGGTCGACAAGCCGGCGTTCGTGACGCTCAGCCTGCGCCGCGCCGGCAGAACGGTCGCGGTCCTGAGCGCGCGCCTGGGCAGCGGACAGCGCTCGCTGCGCTGGCGCTTCCCGCCGCGCCCGGGCGGGGTCTACTCGGTGCGGCTGACCGCGAAGGACCTCGCCGGCAACACGGGCGCCGCGGACGGCAAGCTGCGCGTGCTGAAGGCGCGGGCGAAGCGCTAGCGGCGCGACTGCGGGCAGTTGGCGGGGACCCAGCCGTAGATCCGCGGGCGCGCCGCGTTGCCCGTGCGGATCGACAGGTAGCGCCAGGTGAGCGTGCCGTCGCTGTTGGGGTCGCAGGTCGCGAAGTCGTCGACCTTCGCCACCGGCGTCCCGACGCGGACCATCCCGCGGGCGATCCCGCCGACGGACACCTGCGTCGTGTTCGTGTTGAAGTAGACGACGTTCGCGAACGCGGGCTTGGCGTCGTACTCGGTGACGGTGTTGAGGACGCCGTTTGAGAGGCGGGCGTGGGCGCTCGCCCCGACGGCCGGGTTGCGCAGCGGCTGGACGCGGCCGCGCTCGGCCCCGCTCGGGCCGCAGCCGGTCCCGCGTTGCCTGGAGAAGGCCGCCAGCGCCCGCTGCCCGGAGGGCGAGCTGCGGTTCAGCGCGCGCGTGTCGAGGAAGCCCTGCGTGCCGCCCGACGGCGCGCGGGCGATGACCTGCACGAGCGTGAAGCGCCGCTGCTGCTCGGTCGAGGCGGCGCAGCCGCGCCCGCGGACGCGCACCGAGGTCACGCGGTAGGGCGTGCCGTCGCTGCCGCGAACGGTGAACGGGCGCTCGCCGCCGGACGTCAGCGTGCCGAGCTGCTGGCCGAGCGAGTCCAGCAGCGGCCACTCGCGCCTGCCGCCGGCGGCGGGGTTGGCCGCGAGGTCGTCGACCTGCTCGCTGAAGGTGACCTCGGCCCCGCGCAGCGCCCGCCAGGCGGCGCGGCTGAGGTCCGGGGTGCCGTGGCGCGCCGTCCGGCAGTCGGCGATCCGGTGGCCCGTGGGCGGCGTGCAGGCGCGGCCCTTGTAGGCGGCGCTCGCGCCGGTGGCGGCGAGGGCGCCCGCGGCCGTGAGCGGCGAGCAGGACGGTGGCGCGAAGCGGGATCACGTGAGCGTCAACGCGGGTGGCGTGCGCAAGTTGCACCGGTTGCGCCGACGCGGCGAGCGGCAGCGAGGGAACGGGCGCCGGCGCTGGGCGCCAGCGCGTGCCGTTCGGTCAACGCCGGCGTGCGGCCCCGCGCGAGCGAGGGCTGTCGACTTTCTGCTCTCTGCGAGCACGTTCGCGCCAGACCTGCGCGCCGGGGCGGGCCCGCGCCGAGCCCTGTCGACTTTCTGCTGCATGCGAACAGAAACTCGACACGCCTCGCGGGAGCCCGCGCGCGCCGGCCCACCCCCTCGTCGCCGCCGTTCACGAGCGCACGGCGAACGGCAGCCACGTGGGAACGGGCGCCGGCGCTGGGCGCCAGCGCGTGCCGTTCGGTCAGCGCCGGCGTGCGGCCCGCGCGACGAGGGCTGTCGACTTTCTGCTCTATGCGAGCACGTTCGCGCCAGACCTGCGCGTCGGGGCGGGCCCGCGCCGAGCCCTGTCGACTTTCCGCTGCATGCGAACAGAAACTCGACACGCCTCGCGGGAGCCCGCGCGCGCCGGCCCACGCCCTCGTCGCCGCCGTTCACGAGCGCACGGCGAACGGCAGCCACGTGGGAACGGGCGCTGGCACTGGGCGCCAGCGCGTGCCGTTCGGTCAGCGCCGGGGCGGCCCGCGCGGCGAGGGCTGTCGACTTTCTGCTCTATGCGAACACGTTCGCGCCAGGCCTGCGCGACGGGGCGGGCCCGCGCCGAGCGCTGTCGACTTTCTGCTGCATGCGAACAGAAACTCGACACGCCTCGCGGGAGCCTGCGCCCGCCGGCCCACCCCGTCGTCGCCGCCGTTCACGAGCGCACGGCGAACGCCACCGACCCCGCGCGTACAATCGGGCTCGATGGCCGCCGACGGCGCCCGCACGTGGATCCTGACCGGCTCGCCCGAGAATCATGCGGCGACGGCGGCGCACGGCTACGCCGTGATCGGCTGCAAGGAGCGCCGGCGCAACCAGGCGCAGATGATGGAGCCGGGCGACCGGATCGTCCTGTACCTCACGAAGGTCCAGCGCTTCGCCGCCGCGATCCGCGTCACCGGCGAGCTCTACGAGGACCGCACGCCGATCTGGCCCGGCAAGCCCGGCGCCCCCGACGCGTACCCGTGGCGCTTGCCGACCGCGCCCGAGCTCGTGCTCGACGAGCCCGCCTGGGTGCCCGCCGAATCGCTCAAGGGCGACCTCGAGCACATCCGCAAGTGGCCTGCCGAGCACTGGAAGCTCGCGTTCCAGGGACAGCTGCGCACCGTCTCGGACGCCGACGCGACGCTGCTCATGGACCGACTGCACGCGGCCTCCGGCGTCGCGGCGTGACGCGCCTGCCGGCCGCGTACCGCGCCCTCGACCGCGACCAGCGCTTCGCGGCGACCGCCGCCGTCGCCCTGCTGCTGACGATGTTCCTGCCGTGGTACGAGAAGTCGGTCGTCATCCCCGGCAGCCGCGACTTCGCCCACGACTCGATCAGCGCCTTCGGCGCGGTCTCGTTCGTCGAGGCGGCGATCTTCCTCGTGTCGGCGGGCGTCATCCTGCTGCTGCTCGCGCGCGCCGACGAGCGCCCCTTCCACCTGCCCGGCGGCGACGGCACGGTCATCTTCGCCGCGGGCCTCTGGGCGACGCTGCTGATCTTCTACCGCGTCTTCGACCGCCCCGACATCAGCGGCGACGGCGGCACCGTCGGGATCCAGTGGGGCTTCTTCGTCGCCTTCATGGCGGCCGGCGCGCTCGCGGTCGCGGGCCAGCGCATCCGCGCCGCCCACCGGCCCGAGCCGCAGCAGCGCACGCGCCGCGAGCGCCCGCCCGCGCCCGCGCCCGCGCCGGCGCCGCCACCGCCCACGGCCGCCACCGACGTCGCGCCCGTCCCCGAGACGGCGCGCACCGCCGTCGTCCCGGCCTCCGAGGCGCTCACCGAGATCGCCCCCGACCCGCCGAGCCGCCGCCGCGACCGGCGCGTCACCCGCGCCGACGCCGAGCAGCTCACCTTCGAGGGCCCGTTCGAGGACAATGACGACGACGAGCCCCCGCTGCGCCCCGGCGAGGTCCCGCGCCGGGCAAGCGACCGCTGAGACTGCCCGCCGCGCGCGATCCATCGCACGCGACGGGCCTCAGCCATGCCTACGGCTTGCGCACCTGCGCGACCGTGAACGGCAGCACCGGCGTCAGGCCGGTACCGCGCTTGTCGAACTGCGAGTTGACGACGAGCAGGCGACTGCCGTCGCGCGCCGCGGTCGTCGGGAACGCGAACAGGTCGCTCTTGAGGACGCTGCGGACGCGACCCTCGCGGTGGCCCCGGCGCAGCTTGACCTCGGTGATCTGGTTGTCGGCGTTCTGCACGACGTACAGGCGGCTGCCGTGCGCGACGAGGCCGTCGCCGTTGACGAACGTCTTGCCACCGGTGTCGATCTGCGTCACGGCCTTGGTCTTCGTGTTGATGCGGAAGAGCTTGCCCGTGTTGGACTGCACGACGACGAGCAGCCTGCCGTCGTCGAAGTTCACGATGCCGTTGGCGTTGAAGCCGGCCTGGTAGACGAACGGCGTCCCGGTGAGGTCGAGCCACGGCTCCATGTCGCCGACCGTGGCGCCGCTCGTCGCGGCGCGGAAGATGATCGGCCGCAGCGAGTCGGTGAAGTACGCGAAGCCGTCGGCGACGGTGACGTCGTTGAGGAACGTCGGGGTCGTGCCGGGCGCCGTGTCGAGCACCTTCAGCGTGCTGCCGTCGGCCGTGCTGAGGACGAACGCCTTGCCGGTCCCGGCGCCCGAGACGAACAGGCGGCCGCGGTTGATCGTCATGCCGGTCGCGGTCGTGCGGCCGTCGGCGCCGCCGGCGGCGAAGGGCGCGAGCGTCCTGGGGCCCTTGGTGCTGCCCTTGAAGATCGTGCCGTCGGTCGTCGAGGAGACGAAGAAGCTCTTGCCCTTCAGCGCGATGCCCTCGGGGAAGACCGTGTCGCCGGGGATCGTGAAGACGCTCCCCTTCTTGCCGTTGCCCTTGCCCTTGCCCGAGTTGTCGGACTTGCCGCCCTTGTCGTCGGTGGTCGTCGTGCCGGTCGTGCTGGTCTTCGTGTCGTCGCTGCTCTTGTGAGACTTGCCGGAGCTCGAGACGACGCCTACCGTCACCGACAGCACGGCGGCGAGGACGGCGAGCAGGATCCAGCGCGGACTGCGCGTCATGACGAGGCCTTTCGATTGAGCCGAGGAGACAAGATGAACCTGAACATTGCCCTTCGGAGCGGCTCCCAGTCAAATTTTTAGCGTGCTCTTTACCCGCGGCGGTTCGCAACCGCTGCCTCAGCAACTCCCGGGCGCGTCGCAGGGCCGCGGGTCGACGTCGTCGTCGCTGTAGGAGAGGTACGCGCCCGCGATCAGCAGCGCGGTCGCGACGAACAGCACGGCCAGGCCGACCACGACCGTGCGGCGCGAGCCGGCGAGGTGGCCGAGGATGCCGACGACCACGCCGAAGCCGATGAGCAGCGCCACCGGCGTCGCCGACGGACCAGACGCGGCGAGGACGAGGGCGGCCACCAGGGACTTCCTATCATCCATCGTCGATGCCCGCCGCCCCCGACTCCGTCGCCGACTTCGCCACGGGCCTGAGCGCAGTCGGCTACCTGCCGGGCGAGTCGACCGCGCTCGTCTCCTACCTGGCCTGCAAGCTCGGCAAGCCGATCCTCGTCGAGGGGCCCGCCGGCGTCGGCAAGACCGAGCTCGCCAAGGCGCTGGCCAAGACGCTCGACCGCCGGCTCGTGCGCCTGCAGTGCTACGAGGGCCTGGACGAGGCCAAGGCGCTGTACGAGTGGAACTACCGCAAGCAGCTGCTGCGCATCCAGGCCGGAAATCCGGATCCCACCCACCCCGGCTGGGACGAGGTCCAGGACGACATCTTCGGCGAGGAGTTCCTGCTCTCGCGCCCGCTGATGGACGCGATCACGTCCGAGGAGCCGGTCGTGCTGCTGATCGACGAGATCGACAAGACCGACCAGGAGTTCGAGGCGATGCTGCTGGAGGTCCTGTCGGACTTCCAGATCTCGATCCCCGAGCTCGGACGCGTCGAGGCGCGCACGCACCCCGTCGTGCTGCTGACGTCCAACAACTCGCGCGAGCTGACCGAGGCGCTCAAGCGCCGCTGCCTGTACCTCTGGCTCGACTACCCGGCGCTCGAGCACGAGCTGGCGATCGTCCGCCTGCACGTCCCCGAGCTCGACGCGACCATCACCCGCAAGCTCGTCGAGGTCGTCGGGATGGTGCGCGACCTCGACCTCAAGAAGCCGCCGTCGATCGCGGAGTCGATCGACTGGGCGCGCGCGCTGCTGCTGCTCGGCGCGCAGGACATCGACCAGACGACGTTCCGCGAGACGCTGTCGGTCATCGTCAAGCACCGCACCGACCTCGACGTCGTGGCCGAGCGCGTCGGGGTCAGGCTCGGGTCGGCGGCGGGCGTTGCCGGTCAGCCCCCCGCCTGAGGGCATCGCCGCCCGGCTCGTCGAGTTCGGCGAGCAGCTGCGCGCCGAGGGCGTGGGCAGCGGCACGGCCGAGCTGCTGGACGCCTTCGCCGTCCTCGAGCAGATCGCCTGGACCGACCCCGCCGACTTCCGCGAGGCGCTCGCCGCGACGCTCGCCAAGTCCCAGGACGACCGGCGCATCTTCGAGCTCGTCTTCGACCGCTTCTTCTTCCGCGCCACCGAGGCCGCGGCGATCCGCGAGGGCGTGCGCGAGCGCGGCGCCGGCGAGGGCGCCGAGGGCGAGGGGCCCGAGCTCGACCTCGACGAGCTGCGCCGCCAGATCGCGGCGGCGCTGCGCGAGGGCTCGGAGAGCCTCATGCGCGACCTCGCGCGGATGGCGATCGCCGCCTTCGCGCGCCGCCAGGAGGGCTCGGGCGTCATCGGCGTCGACGTCCAGCGCATCCGCCGCGCGCTCGGCCTGCGCACCGAGCCCCAGCGCGAGCTGCCCGAGGACGACCCGCGCCACGACGGCGTCCCGCGCGACGCGCTGCGGCGCTTCGAGGCGCTGCTGCGCCGCGAGCTCGAGCGCGCCCAGATCGAGCGCAACGAGCAGCTGCCGCCGTCGCGCCCGCTCAACGACCTCGACCGCGCGCTGCCGTCCGGGCCGCTGCAGGACCTCGCCGCCGTGCACCGGATCGTCGCCCAGCTCAAGCGGCGCCTGAAGACGCAGGGCCAGGAGTCGCGCGGGCGCAAGCACCACGCGCACGTCGACGTGCGGCGCACGATGCGCGCCTCGCTGCAGACCGGCGGCGTTCCCGTCGACCTGCGCTACAAGCCCGTGCGCCCGCGCCGGCCGGAGATCTACGTGCTCTGCGACGTCTCGACGAGCGTCACGAGCGCATCGGTCTTCTTCCTCTCGGTGCTGCACGCGCTGCACGACTCGTTTCGCAAGATGCGCTCGTTCGTCTTCATCGAGCGCATCAGCGAGGTGACCGACGTCTTCGACCGCGAGCGCGACTTCCGCGCGGTGTCGGAGGCGATCGCGCGCGACGCCGGCGTCGCCGACGTCTCGGGCTACACCGACTACGGCCGCGTCTGGTCGGAGTTCCGCGCGCTCGTCGAGGACGACCTGCACCCGCGCGCGACGGTGATCGTGCTCGGCGACGCCCGCACCAACGGCCGCGACCCGCGCGCGGACACGTTCGCCCTGATCGCCGAGCGCGCCGGGCGCACGTTCTGGCTGAACCCCGAGCCGCGGCTGTACTGGAACTACGGCGACTCGGTGATCGACGCCTACGCCCAGCACTGCCAGGCGTTCGAGTGCTGGACGACCGCGCAGCTCGAGGACTTCGTCAAGGCGCTGACGCGCCCGGTCGGCTCCGCGTAGCGATCGCGGCGAGGCGGTCGAGCAGCTCGGCCTGCGCCGTGACGATCATGCGCTTCGCGGTCGCGAGGTCGAACCACGCGACGCGGTCGACCTCCGGGAACGCCTTGATCGTGCCCGAGCGCGGCGGCCACTCGAGCTCGAACGTCCCGGGTTGCAGGAGGGCCGGGTCGAAGTCGCCCTCGACGGCGAACGCCACGACGCGCTTGCCGGCCCGCTGGCGGATCTCCCCGAGCTCGACGAGCGGCCCGTCCGGCGGGGCATGGCCGAGCTCCTCGGCGTACTCCCGCCGCGCGGCGGCGTCGGCTTGCTCGCCCTCCTCCAGCTCGCCCTTGGGGATCGTCCAGGCGCCCTCGTCCCTGCGCGCCCAGAACGGGCCTCCCATGTGCGCGAGCAGCACCTCCAGCGCACCGTCGCGCGTGCGGTGGACGAGCAGGCCGGCGGATGTCGTCATCGCGCCGAGTCTCCCAAGTTGCGCGCATGCCGTGGGCGCATGGCGCGCCGCGGCCCCGGGCAGCACAGCATCCATGGACGACGAGACCCGCATCACGAGCTACCGCGACGGCCCGCTGCTCGTCCGCGGCCCGTTCCGCCTCGAGGACCAGAACGGCACCCCGATCGAGACCGGCCGCACCACGATCGCCCTGTGCCGCTGCGGCAAGTCCCGCCAGCGGCCCTTCTGCGACGGCACCCACAAGCTCGTGCGCTTCCGCGCGCCCAGCGGCGCCGAGGCGGGACGCGACCCGGTCACGCCGTAGCCGTTGGCTGACCGCGCCGCCCCGCTAACCCCACAGCGGTCCAAGCCGCCCACCGCGCGCCGTCCCCGCATCCACCGGCCACGCCCCTGCCGGGCGGGCCGGGCCGCGGTCCGCCCCCCGGAATGTCTGGCGGCTACACCGCAAGGAGCGCCCTACCCGCGCGCCCACGGGTATGACGGGGGGCGGATCCGCGACCCGGCCCGCCCGGCCCACAGACGCCAGACAAAAAAACGCTAAGCCCGAGGAGGAGGAGGAGGAGGAACCGCAGCCACCGAGCTCAAGCCGGCGATGCCCACCGCCACCACCAGCCCCTCGACGACCATCGACGCCAGGCCCAGCGGCTCGGTCCAGTTGCCGATGTCGGCCGTGGCGTTCGGCATCCCGAGGGTGCGATCCAGGACGTAGGCGGCCAGGACGGTCCCGGCGAGCCCGGCGGCAGCGGCGAGCGCGGCGCGCGAGCGGCTGAACAGCACCGCGGCGCCGACGGCGACCGAGCCGGCGATGAGCGCCATGTACATCCAGAACATGTAGCGCGTCTCGGTCCACTTGCCGACGCTGTCGACGGCGTGGATGACGGCGATCGAGGCCAGGCCGATGGCGATCGTCCCGCGCACGGCGGCCTCCTGAACGGCGGCGGCGACGGCGAACGCCGGGGAGCTCGTCGTGCGCTGGCCGGTGGACGGACGGGCCGCGACTGCGGCGGGCTGGTACTGGGCCATGGTGGTTCTCCTCTCGGTCGGGGGTCGATGGGGGCCACGCTCGCAATCGGTCCTGAGAGCATGCTCAGGAGCACCTGAGGATCGCCTGAGAGCGGCGCGGCCGACGGTTCACTGTCAAGAATTGGTTTTCAGGAAGTCGTCTCGGGGTTAAGGTGTTGATGTGCGAACGAGCACCGGCCTGCTGCGCGCGACCTCGCTCGTGCTCCTGCTCGGCCTCGCCACGAGCGCCTGCGGCTCGTCGCCGGACGACACGCCCGAGGCGCAGGTGCGCAGCGTCATCCACAAGGCCCTGACGTCCCGCGACCCGGCCACGTGCTCGACGTTCTTCACGCGGTCGTTCGTCGAGCAGACCCAGCTCAGCTCTGGCCCGGGCGCCGTCGGCGACTGCCGCGAGGCGCTGCGCGAAGGCCGCCCGGCCGACGATACCGCGATCTCGCGCCTCTCGGTCTCCGACCGGCGCGCACGCGCCCAGGTGGCGATCCGCGGCGGCGACGAGGACGGCGCGCACTACGACCTGCGCCTGGTGCAGCGCGACGGCGACTGGCGGCTGGACCGGATCGCGGACGTCGAGCTCGAGTTCGAGCGCTACCTGCGCGCCGGGCGCAAGCAGCTCGTGCGGCCGCCCGCGGCGCTGGCGGAGCCCGAGGCCGGCTGCGTCGTCGGCCGGATCCGCCGCATCGGCGAGGCGCGGCTGGAGCGGTCGATCGTCGCCGCCGACGCGACGGTGCTGGGCGACACCCTGCTCCCCTGCCTCGGGCCGCGCAGCCTGCGCCGCCAGTTCGAGGAGGGGATCAGGTCCGGCGTCGGCACCGATGCCGACTCCCGCTGCGTGATCGCCCGCCTGCGCGCGAGCGTCAGCCAGCGCGACATCCGCGCCTTCGTGCGCGCCTCGATCGAGGGCGGCGAGCCCTCACGCAGCCTGCAGCGAGCGATCGCCAGGGCCCTGATCGCCTGCCCCAGCGGCAGCGGCACCGGCGAGGCGCAGAGCTCCTAGCCGGTACCGCCCCCGCGTGGCGGACCTACGCGACCCCCGCGGTCTCGCGCTCGACGACGACCCCCGCCTTCTCGGCCCCCAGGCCCGTCTCCGAGCGCACGAGCAGCTCGGCGAACTCGCGGTCGTTGCCGTGCTCCTTGGACAGCATCGTCCCCAGCCAGCAGCCGATGAACCCGAGCGGGATCGAGACGATCCCCGGGTTGGCGAGGTCGTAGAACGACAGCGCGCCGCCCTCGGCGTCCGGCCCGGGCCACACCTTCGGCGAGATGATCACGAGCGCGATCGAGCTCACGACGCCGAACAGCACGCCGGTCACCGCCCCGGCGGTGTTGAAGCGCCGCCACGTCAGGGCGAGCAGCAGCGCCGGGAAGTTCGCGCTCGCGGCGACCGCGAACGCCAGCCCGACCATGAACGAGACGTTCAGCCCCTCGCCGCCGATGATCGCGATCGCGATCGCGATGGCGCCGATCGAGGCTGCTGCGAGGCGCGCGACGAGCACCTCCTCGTGCTCGGAGTCGTGGCCCCTGCGGATGACGTTGGACCACAGGTCGTGCGCCACCGCGCCCGACGCCGACAGGACGAGCCCGGCCACGACCGCGAGGATCGTCGCGAACGCGACCGCAGCGACGATCGCCAGGAACAGGTCGCCGCCGAAGGTCCCCTCGCCCCCGCCGAGGAACTGCGCGAGGTTCGGGGCTGCGAGGTTGCCGCCGGTGCCGGCCGCCGCGACGCCGCCCTCGCCGAGCAGCGCGCGGGCGCCGAAGCCGATGAACGTCGTCAGCACGTAGAAGCAGCCGATGATGAAGATCGCCCAGACGACCGACGAGCGCGCCGCCTTGGAGTCCGGGACCGTGAAGAAGCGCATGAGGATGTGCGGCAGGCCGGCGGTGCCGAGCACGAGCGCGATCCCGAGCGAGACCGTGTCGATCGGGTTGGGCAGGAACGTGCCCGGCCCGAGCGAGAAGGTCGACTCGGCGGTCGTGTTGGCCTCGGCGCGGTTGAACAGCTCGATCGGGTTGAAGCCCACGCGCTCGAGCACGAACGCCGACATCACGAAGATCGCGATCATCAGCAGGACGGCCTTGATGATCTGCACCCAGGTCGTCGCGAGCATCCCGCCGAAGATCACGTAGCAGAGCATCATCACGCCGGTGATCAGAACGGCGACGGAGAAGTCGATGCCCACGAGCGCCTGCACGAGCACGCCCGCGCCGACCATCTGCGCGATGAGGTAGAAGGCCGCGACCGCGAGCGTGCCCATCGCCGCCGCGACGCGCGCCGGGCGCTCGCGCAGGCGGAAGGAGAGCACGTCGGCGATCGTGTACTTGCCCGCGTTGCGCATGCGCTCGGCGAGCAGGAACATCACCGTCAGGAAGGCGACGAGGAAGCCGACGGAGTACAGGAAGCCGTCGAAGCCGAAGAGGAAGATCAGGCCCGCGATGCCGAGGAACGAGGCCGCGGAGAGGTAGTCGCCGGAGATCGCGAGGCCGTTCTGGACGCCGCTGATCGAGCGGCCGGCGGCCCAGAAGACGGCGGCGCCGGTCATCCGCCGCGAGGCCCAGTAGGTGACGACGAGCGTGATGCTCAGGACGATCCCGAAGATGACGAGCGCCTCGACGTTGGTGGCGGCGATGACGGTCATCGGACCGGCGCCCCGGCGTCGCGCAGCGTGCCGTTGCCCCCCGACGTCCCGACCGGCTGCTCCTGCGCGCCGGAGGCGCTCAGCGCGCGCTGGACGACCTTCTCGGCCAGCGGGTCATAGACGCGGTTGGCGCGCCGCAGGTACATCGCCCCGAGCACGAAGACCATGACGAACTGCGTCAGCGCCAGGCAGTAGCCGGCCGTCAGGCCCTGGTAGACGGACTCCGCCATGAAGTCGGGCGCATAGCCCGCGAGCAGGATGAAGCCGAGGTACCAGGCGAGGAAGAAGATCGTGGCCGGCAGGACGAAGCGCCTTCGCGCCGCGATCAGCTCTCGGAACTCGGGCGACTGCTCGATCGCCTTCCAGTCGACGTGCGGATCCGCTGCCGGCATGGCCTCCCCCTCTGGTCGGTTGTGTCAATCCGCACCAGGTACCCGGCCGCGTCCGCTGCTATGCAGACGGGGACCGCTTTGTGGTCCGTCAGGCCTCGAGCGCCGCGGGCAGCGCCTCGCGCAGCGAGCTGGTGCCGGTCTCCCACGCGCCGATCACGTGGCGCGCCAGGCGCGCGTCGAGCTCCACCAGCGTCGCCGCGCCCCAGAGGATGTCGGCCGCGAGCTGCGGCTGCTGGCGCGCGAGGCCGCCCGCGAGGTCGACGGCGGCGACCTGCTCGTGGATCGCGTCCGCGGCGACGTGCTCGTCGAAGAACTCGGTCGCGCGCTTCCCGCAGCCCAGGCGGCGCAGGCCGTCGCCGTAGCGGCGGTTGGGCAGCGAGGACTCCATCTCGAAGAGGGCTAGGTGGCCGACGATCGCGCCGCGCCAGCGCCGGTGCAGCCCGAGGAACGACATGAGGTTGACGGTCGCCAGCGTGACGCCCGGCAGGCGGTCGACGTAGGCGCCGTAGCGGGCGTCGAGGCCGAGCTCCTCCATCGTGTCGGCGAACAGCCGGGCGTGCATGCGGTCGGCGCGGCCGTTGCCGTACTCGTCGGCCTGGATCTGCACGAGCGCGGCCTTCGGCGCACCGTGCAGCCGCGGCAGCGCCCAGGAGTGCGGGTCGGCCTCCTTGAGCTGGTAGGCGGAGCGGTGCACGAGGAACTCCAGCGCCTGCTCGAGCGTCGCCTCGCGCTCGATGTGGCGCGACAGCGGCGGGGCGGTGTCGGCCTCGGCGACGGCGCGCAGCGCGAGGTCCATCTCCTCGGGCGCGTCCGGCGCGGCGGGGACCGGCACGCGCGCCCGCAGCGCGGCCTCGAAGCAGGCCTCGAGCTCGCGCCGCAGCGCGAGCAGGCTCGGCTCCCACTCCCACTCGTCGGCGACGCCCGGCAGGCCGCGGTAGTGCAGCTCGTAGCAGAGGTACAGGGCGAGCTGGAGGTCGTCGTCGGCGAGCGCGTCGGCGGGCGCGGCGACCTGCGGCGCGTGCAGCCGGTGGACGGGGCGGGTGAGCTCGCCCAGCAGCAGCTCGGTCAGATCGCCACGGGCTTCGGGAAGTTCCAGCACGACGCGGCAGTTACCCCGCGGAGCGCCACGATATGCCGAGCGCATCCGGCGCCCGCAGCGGGTAGTGCACAGGCCAAGCGAGCAAGGAGCGTGTCATGCCACCACGCGGCGTCAAGAAGGGCACCAAGCGCGCCCGCCAGTACGAGCACATCAAGGAGAGCCAGCTCGAGCAGGGGCGCTCCGAGGACCGGGCCGAGGAGATCGCGGCGCGGACGGTCAACAAGGAGCGCGCCCGCGCCGGCGAGTCGCGCGAGCGCTCGCGCAGCTCGACCGACGACATCTCCTCGGGCCGCCGCGGCGGGCTGCGGTCGGGCACGAACCGCGCGAAGGGCCGCACCCGCGACCAGCTCTACAACGAGGCGCGCGATCTCGGGATCGACGGCCGCTCGAAGATGAACAAGGACCAGCTGCAGCGGGCGGTGGACCGCAAGAAGCACTGACCCCCGCCGCCCGGCGGGCGTTAGGCTGTCGGGCAGTGTGGACCACAGGGGGGCTGGCGGCAGGCCGGCTGAGATAGCGCCCGACGTGCGGCGCTGACCCTTCGAACCTGTGCGGTAATGCGCGCGGAGGGAGCAGATGCAGACGCGGATGACAGTGCCGGTGCAGGCCCCGCCGGCGGCGCGGGCCCGGATCGGCGCCGTCCACCTGCGCGACGTCTCCAAGACGTTCGCCCCGCCGCGGCGCGCCGCCGCGCCGGTGGTCGCGCTCGAGGGCCTGTCGCTCGACGCCGAGCCGGGCGAGATCGTCGCGGTCGTCGGCCCCAGCGGCTGCGGCAAGACGACGCTGCTGGAGCTCGTCTGCGGGCTGATCGCCCCCGACGCCGGGACGGTCGACGCCGCGCCGGCGGCCTTCATGGCCCAGCGCGACCTGCTGCTGCCGTGGGCGGGCGCGGTCGACAACGCCGCGCTCGCCCTGCGCGTCGCGGGCGTGGCGCGCGACGAGGGCCGCGCGCGCGCCGGCGCGCTGCTGCGCGACTTCGGCCTGGCCGGCTTCGAGGGCGCGCGCCCGCACGAGCTGTCGGGCGGGATGCGCCAGCGCGTCGCGTTCGCCCGCACGCTGCTCGCCGGGCGCCCCGTCCTGTGCCTCGACGAGCCGTTCGCGGCCCTCGACGCGCTGACGCGCTCGGAGATGCAGGACTGGCTGGCGGGCGCGCTGGCGGCCGACCCGCGCACGGTCGTCCTGGTCACGCACGACGTCGAGGAGGCGCTGATGCTCGCCGACCGCGTCGTCGTGCTCTCGCCGCGGCCGGGGCGCGTCGTGGCGACGCTCGACGTCGCGGCACCGCGCCCGCGGCGGCGCACCGATCCCGAGCTCGTGGCGCTGCGGGCACAGGCGCTCGAGGCCCTGGGGGCGCGCCCGTGAGCGCGCTGGCGATCCTGCTCGCGGTCGTCGGCGGCTGGGAGGGCTACGTGCGCCTCAGCGGCATCGACGACTTCATCCTGCCCGCCCCGAGCGCGATCGCGACAGCGCTCGTCGACGACCGCGCCCTGCTGTGGAGCAACTTCACGATCACCGCCGGCGAGATCGCGCTGGGGATCGGCGCCGCGCTCGTGCTCGGCCTCGCCTGCGCGGTCGCGATGCACTTCTCGGCGGCGCTGCGGCGCGGCGTCTACCCGCTGCTCGTCGGCTCCCAGACGCTGCCGATCCCGATCTTCGCGCCGCTGCTGATCGTCTGGTTCGGCTTCGGCCTGGCGCCGAAGATCGCGATCATCGCGGTCGTGTGCTTCTTTCCGATCGTCGTGCCGACCTACGACGCGCTCGGCCGCGTCGACCCCGACCTGCGCAAGCTGATGCGCAGCTTCGGCTCCTCGCGCTGGCAGACGTTCCGGATCGTCGAGGCCCCGGCCGCGCTGCCGGGCCTGTTCACGGGCGCGAAGCTCAGCGTCGCGGTCGCGACGATCGCGACCGTGCTCGCCGAGCAGGCGGGCTCCGAGGAGGGGCTCGGGCACCTGTTCCTGCAGGCGCTGCCACAGTTCGAGACCCCGCGCGCCTACGCCGCCGTGCTCGTCCTGTCCGCTTTCGCCGTGCTGCTCTTCTGGCTGCTCGCGCTCGCCGAGCGCCGGCTGCTGCCGTGGTCCCATCAACCGAGAGGAACCGCCCCGTGATCCGCCGCGTCCTGCCCGCCGTGCTCGCCGTCCTCGTCGTCGGAGGCCTCGCCGCCTGCGGCGAGCGCAAGGAGCCGGCCGCCGGCGCAGGCTCGACCGAGCGCGTCGATCTGGTCCTCGACTTCTTCCCCAACGCCGACCACGCCGGCCTCTACGCCGCGATCGGCACGGGCGAGTTCAAGACCGCCGGGCTCGACGTCAAGCCGCGCACGCCGTCGGACCCGGCGGCGCCGCTGAAGCTCGTCGCCGCGGGCCGCGCGGACCTCGCGATCTCCTACGAGCCCGAGCTGCTGCTCGCGCGCGCCAAGGGCGCCAAGCTCGTCTCGATCGGCGCGCTCGTGCAGAAGCCGCTGACGTCGCTGATCTCGATCGGCTCCAAGGCGATCAAGGAGCCCGGCGACCTGGAGGACAAGAAGGTCGGGACGGCCGGGATCCCCTACCAGGACGCCTACCTGAAGACGATCGTCAAGCAGGCCGGGATCGACGCGGCGCGGGTGAAGTCGATCAACGTCGGCTTCAACCTCGTGCCGGCGCTCGTGTCCAAGCGCGTCGACGCGGTGCTGGGGATGTTCTGGAACGTCGAGGGCGTCGAGCTCGCGCGCCAGAAGCGCGACCCGAGGATCCTGCGCATGGAGCAGATCGGCGTGCCGACCTACAACGAGCTCGTGATCGTCGCGCGCGAGCAGGACGTGCGCTCACGCGGGCCGCTGCTGCGGCGTTTCATGCGCGCGCTGGCGCGCGGCCACCAGGCCGTCCGCTCCGACATCGCGGCCGGCGTCGACCCGCTCGTGAAGGCCAACCCCGACCTCGACCGCAAGCTGCAGACCGCGCAGGTCAAGGCGACGCTGCCCGTCTTCTTCCCCGCCGACAAGGACCGCCCGTTCGGCTTCCAGGACCCCGAGCAGTGGCGGCGCTACTCGACGTGGATGAGCGACAACGGCCTGCTCGCGCGCCCCGAGGTCGCCCAGCGCGCGTTCACGAACGAGTTCCTCCCCGGCGAGGGCATCTAGGCGCTTGAGCGCGCGGGTCGTCTCGCTGACGCACGCGCGGCGGCTGGCGCTGCACGCGCAGGGCCTGGCGTCCGCGCCCCCGCGCGGCGGCGCCGGGCCCGCCGCCGTGGCGGCCGTCGCCGAGCGGATCGGCTGCCTGCAGCTGGACCCCGTCAGCGCGGTGGCGCGCAGCCCCCTGCTCGTGCTCTTCGCGCGGCTGGGGCCGGTGCGCGACACGGCGCTGGAGCGCGCCGCCTACGAGCAGCGCACGCTGTTCGACGCCTGGGCGCACGAGGCCTCGCTCGTCGCGACCGCCGACCTGCCGCTGCACCTGTGGGCGATGCGGACCTACCTGCGCTCGCCCTCGACGCGCGCCGCCCGGGCGCGCGAGTTCCTCGCCGCCAACGCCGGGTTCTGCGACGAGCTCGTCGGCGAGCTGCGGGCGCGCGGCCCGCTGCGCGCCCGCGAGCTGGAAGACCGCTCGGCGGAGCCCTGGCGCCACGGCTGGTGGACCGACGAGGTCTCCGGGCGCCAGACGATCGCGCGGCTGCTGCACCTGCTCTGGGTCACGGGCCGGGTCGGGGTCTCGGCGCGCGCCGGGACCGAGCGCCTGTGGGACGTCTTCGAGCGCTGCGTGCCGGAGGGCGCCGCCGCGGGCGCGCCCGTGCTCGACGACGACGCCGCCGAGCGCGCCGCGGTCCTGCGCGCGGTGCGGATGCTCGGAGTCGGGCGCGCCGGGCACATCCGCGCGCACTTCCTGCGCCGGCGCTACCCGCGGCTCCCGCAGACGCTCGCGACGCTCGTCGGCGAGGGCGCGCTGGAGCGCGTGGAGGTGCAGGGGCTGCGCGGCGACTGGTACGCCGCGCCCGCGGACCTCGAGCGGCTGGCGACGCTCGCGCCGGGCGCCCGCACGACCGCGCTGTCGCCGTTCGACAACCTGCTCTGCGACCGCGCCCGCACGACCGAGCTGTTCGGCTTCGACCATCGCCTCGAGATCTACGTCCCGGCGGCGCAGCGGCGCTGGGGCTACTACGTGCTGCCGATCCTGCACCGCGAGCGGCTCGTCGCCCGCGCCGACGCGGTGCTCGACCGCGACGCCGGGCTGCTGCGCGTCAACGCGCTCTACCACGAGGACGGCGTCACGCGCACGCCCGCGCTGGAGCGCGCGATCGCGCGCGCGCTGGAGCGCCTGGCGGCCTGGCGCGGCGCCGGCGCGGTACAGGTCGAGGTCGAGGTCGAGGTCGCGTAGACGACGTGCGCCGCCGGCCTCGCAGGCCAGACGGCGCAGCCGCGCTCGTCCGAAAGTCCCTGTCCTGTGCGCATACGCGCACAGGAGCGTGCGCTCTCGCCCGATGCCCGCGGCGACGCCGCGGTGCATGATCATGCGATGCACACCGCCCCGCGCGAATTCGGCCTGCTCACACTGACATCCGTCCGTGACGGCGACGTCCACAGCATCCGCCTGTTCGGCGAGCTCGACCTCGCCAACACGGCCCTCGTGGAGCGCGAGATCGCGCAGGCCGAGGCCGGCGGCGCCCCCACCATCGTCATCGACCTCTCCGGCCTGCTGTGGGTCGACTCGACGGGCGTGCAGCTGCTGCTCAGCGCCCACGCGCGCTCGCGCGCGCACCGCCACCGGCTCGCGCTCGTGCCCGCCCCCGCCGAGGTGCAGCGGGTCTTCGAGCTCTGCGGCGCGACCGACCTGCTGCCCTTCGTCGCGACGGCGTAGCTACGCCGCAGCACCGAGCGCGCTGCGAGCCGGCGCGCTGGTGCGCCCCGCGTGCGCGCCCGCCAGGCCGCGCCACGCGCCGAAGCGCTCGAACAGCGCCCGCACCTCGGCCTCCTCGGCGCGCGCGTACGGGTCGCCGCCGGACTGCCAGGCGCCGACGAGCTTGAGGTAGTTCAGGTCGCCCGCCGGGAGGACGTCGTAGCGGCCCTGGCCCTGCTGGGCGAGCAGCTCGACCGTCCAGCGCCCGATCGTCGGGATCGCCAGCAGGCGCCGCCAGGCGCGCTCGTGGTCGGGCCCCTCGAGGTCGATCCGCCCCGCTGCCACCTCGCGCGCGACGCGCACCAGCGCGATCGCCCTGCGGCCGGCGAGGTCGAAGGACTCCAGGCGCGCCGGCGAGCAGGCCGCGACGGCCGCCGCCGACGGCACGTCGCGCAGCCCGCTGGCGACGTCGCGGGGCCCGAGCGCACGCACGATCCGCGCCTCGATCTGCGCCGCGCGGCGCGACTCGATGAGCTGCTCGCAGACCGCCCACGCCAGCGCCTCGAAGGCGACCGGCCGGCGCGCGATCCGCAGCCACGGCGTGCGCCGCACGGACGGCCCGATCAGCGGGTCGTCGCGGAAGCGGTCGTAGAACGGGCGCAGGTCGTCGTCGACGCCGAGCGCGAAGCGCATCCGCGCGATCGCGGCCTGCGCGTCCGCGCGGTCGGCCGCCCAGGCGCCGAACAGCACGCGCCGCTCGCCGAGCTGCGCGACGCGCACGACCGCCGGGCGGCCCTCGACGTGCAGCAGGCGCTCGAGCACCGTGCCGCGGCAGCGCTGGACCCCGTCGCGCCCGCTGTGCAGGGGCAGCCGAAACCACCAGCGCGGCACGACCTCGACGCGCAGCTCCACCACGCTTCGCGCCCGCGCCGCTACTTGCGGTCGCCGAGCATGTGCACGTCCACGAGGAACGAGCGGCTCGCGAGCACCGGGGCCAGCATCCGCTTGCGCCGGCGGACCATCCGGCGCGCCTTGCGGCGGTGGACGATCGCCACGGCTGCGGCTCCCGCCATCACGCTCGCGCCGACCACGGCGGCCGTCTGGATCGCCGCGGGCGTCAGGGCGCCGGGCAGCCGCTGGGGCTCCACCTCGCGCGCCTCGTCGGCGAGCACGGGCACGCCGTTGACCACCTCGCCGTCGTCGAGCATCGCGGGATTGTCGCGCATGAGGGCCAGATACTGAAGGCAGCGCCAGACGTTGACGCTCAGAAGCGCGATTCGTAGACCCGGAAGCGCTTGGCGATCCGGCCTCCCATCGCCTCCATCCCGCGGTTCATCGCCCGGTTGGTCTCGAGGATCCAGCCCATCTCGCCCCACTTCTGCGGCGTCACGGTGGCCATGTCGAAGTGCTCGACGTAGAACGCCGCCGCCGCGCCGGTGTGCTGGTACTCGGGCTTGACGCCGAGAAAGCCGACCCGCACGCGGTCGATGTGCTTCTTGCGCCGGAACAGGAACGTGTACCAGCCGAACGGGAAGACCTTGCCGTTCATGACCTTCAGCAGCTGGTTGACGTCGGGGACGGTGATCGCGATCCCGATCGTCTCGCCGTCCTTCTCGGCGGCCATGAACCAGTGCTTGTCGTAGACGAGCTGCAGCTCCTCGGCGTAGTGCTTGAGGTCTGAGTCGGAGTAGGGCACGAAGCCCCAGTTGCGCTTCCAGGCGCTGTTGTAGACCTCGCCGAAGACGCCCTTGATGTTCTTGGAGAGGTCGCGCCGGCGCAGGTGGCGGATCTCGATCCCGTGCTTGGAGCGCGCCTGCTCGGCGAGGTCGAAGATGACCGGCAGGATCTTCTCGCGGTCGGCGATCTCCAGCTCCCACATGTAGAGGTCGATCGCCTTCTCGAGGCCCGCCTCCTCCATGCGCTGCTGGTAGTAGGGCGGGTGCCAGGGCTGCTTGACCATCGGCTCGCGCTCGAAGCCCTCGATCAGCACGCCGCATTCGTCGTTCATCGTGTAGTCCATCGGCCCGATCATGTGGTTGCGGCCCTGCTCGCCGAGCCAGCCGCGGGCGGCGTCCAGCAGCGCCGCGGCGACCTCGGCGTCGTCCTCGAGCTCGAGGAAGCCGAACATCCCCGTGCCGGGGCCGTGCTGGTCGTCGTAGGCGCCGTCCCACTGCGCGCTGATGCGCCCGACGACGGCCTTGCCGCGGCGGGCGACGAACTCCTGCGCCTCGGCGTGCTTGAACCAGGCGTTCATCCGGCGGCTGTGGAACAACCTGCGCTCCAGACGCACCGGGGGCACCCACTGCTCGGAGGTAGCATGCAGCCGGTAGGGGAGCTCGATGAACTCCTTCCAGTCCCGCCGCGATTTAACGGCCCTCACCTCGACGGTCACGGGGAACCACGCTACATGGCTTCCACGACACGAGACGTCTTCGCAAAAGCCCACGGACACGAGCGCGCCGAGCAGCTGCGCGCGGCGCGCGAGGCCGACCTGCTGCCCTACTTCCGCACGCTCGAGGGCCCGGCCGGCCCGGTCGTCGAGATGGAGGGCGCCGAGCGGATCATGCTCGGCTCCAACAACTACCTCGGCCTCACCGGCGACGAGCGCGTCATCGCGGGCGCGCAGGCGGCGCTGGACAGGTACGGGACCGGCCTCACGGGCTCGCGGCTGCTCAACGGGACGATCGCGCTGCATCTCGCGCTCGAGCAGGAGATCGCCGCGTGGATGGGCACCGAGGACGCGCTCGTCTTCACGACCGGCCATCAGGCGAACCTCGCGGCGCTGGGGACGCTGCTGGCCCCCGGCGACACCGTCGTCGCCGACTCCGGCGACCACGCCTCGATCCTCGACGGCTGCCTGCTCAGCCGCGCGAAGCTGCGCGTCTTCCGCCACAACCGCCTCGACAAGCTCGAGCGCACGCTCGAGAAGGCCGCGGCCGACGGCGGCGGCATCCTCGTCGTCGTCGACGGCGTCTTCTCGATGGAGGGCGACGTCGCCCCGCTCGGGCAGATCACGGAGCTGTGCGCCCGCTTCGGCGCGCGGCTGATGGTCGACGAGGCGCACGGCGCCGGCGTCCTGGGCGCCCGCGGGGCGGGCGCGTCGGAGCTGCTCGGCGTCGAGGACCGCGTCGACCTGCGCATGGGCACGTTCTCCAAGAGCCTCGCGAGCTGCGGCGGCTTTCTCGCCGGCAGCCACGAGGTCATCGACTTCCTGCGCGTCCAGAGCCGCGCCTTCCTCTTCACCGCCGCGGGCGTGCCGGCGGCGGTCGGCGCCGCGCTCGCCGCGCTGCGCGTCGTGCGCTCCGACGAGGGCCCCCCGCTGCTGGCGCGGGTGCTCGACAACGCCGCCTATCTGCACTCCGGGCTGCAGCAGCGGGGGCTGAAGGTCGTCGAGCACGAGGGCGAGCACATGACGCCGATCGTGCCCGTGATCGTCGGCGACGACTGGAAGGCCGTCCTGCTCTGGCGCGCCCTCTACGACGCCGGCGTCTTCGTGAACGTCGCGATCCACCCCGCGGTGCCGCCGGGCGGCGCGCTGCTGCGCACAAGCGTCATGGCGACCCACGACCGGCCTACGCTCGACCGCGCGCTGGACGTGTTCGCCTCCGTGAAGGCCACGTTCGAGACGGAGCACGGTCCGTTACCGAGCTGAGTCGGGCCCGCTCAGCTTGTCCAAGAATTCACAAGCCGATCACCGAAGAAAAACATCGCTCTGAGCGGTGGCTTTGGACGTCTGTACGTTGACCGAGCCGAATTCCTGACATACGTTCGACGGGCGCCATAGAGACGCGTCGGGAAAGGTCAGAGGCCCTCCGCAGCCCAGAGACGGGGTTGCGGAACGTGGTTCGGTCGAAGCCTTGGGGGAGCCCGGCGTGCGCGCTTATGCCAGCCACATATCGATGCGCTGCCGTCGCACGGACGCGGCAGTGCGGGGAGGACTCCATGCACGACGCATCAGCGACGATTGCCCCTGCGCCGCAGCACATGCAGGCACTTCAGCGCGCCAACGAGGTACGGCTCGCGAGGGCCGGGCTCAAGCGGCGCGTTGCAGAGGGGGTCATCACCGCCGGAGAGGTCATCCTCACGTGCCCCTGGGAAGCAGCCAGCATGACGATCGGAGAGCTGCTGGTCAGCCAGCACCGGTGGGGCTCGACGCGTTGTCGCAAGTTCCTCAACGAGATCGGAATGCCCGAGACGAAGTCGGTCGGCTCGATGACCGACCGCCAGCGCCGCGCGCTCGCGGCACTGATCTAGGGACCCGGGCGGGCGACCGCCGCGCTACGAGCGCGGCGGCGCCCAGCCGGACCGCCGGGAGGCCGCCACGGCGGCCGCGATGCGCCGCTCGAGCTCACGCTCGCCGATCGTGCCGAGGCTCGTGCTCTGCGCCCGGCCGTGCCAGCGGGCGTACGTGATGTGCGGGCAGACGGCGACCCCGTAGAGGTTGGCGAGGATCCCGTCGCGGTCCCAGCCGACGGCGAAGTGCCAGCCGTGGCCGCGCGCGATCGCGGTGAGCTGTGAGAGGTCGCCGCGGATCCCGACGGCGGCGACCTGCACGCCGGGGTGGCGCGCGGCGACGCGGTCGAGGCGGTCGAGCTCGTCGGCGCACTCGCCCCCGCGCGTGGCGAGGAACGCGAGCACGACCGGGCCGCGCTCGGTCAGCTCGCAGAGATTGAGGATCGCGGGGCCGCGCACCTCGCAGGCCGGGCGGCTGCCGGCGCTGCCCTGGCCCGCGCGCGTGGCGACGTTCGCGTCGCAGGGATCGTCGGGGCTGTCGCAGCGCGCGACGCCCGCCAGCGGGGCGGCGAACGGCGGCAGCTGCGCGCCCGCCGGCAGCCCGCGCGCGCCCGGCCCCTCGGTGCGGGCGCCGTTGGCGACGACGTAGCCGATCGCGAGCACCGCCACGGCCCCCAGCAGCCAGCCGTAGCGGCCGCCGTGCAGCAGCCCGCCGCCGGCTGCCGGCCCGCCGCGCGGCGCGTTGCCCGGCGCCGCGCCGCGCGCCGGCTCGTCGTCCGGGCGGAAGTCCAGCGGCCCGCTCAACGCAGCGCGCCCACCCGCGCGGCCCGGCGCCCGCTCTGCGCCGCCGCCGGGCCGCGGCGGCGCTCGGCGAGCAGCAGCACCGCGGGCAGCACGACGAGCACGCCGAGCAGCGAGACGGTCAGGTCGACGACTGTCACGAAGCCGAAGTCGCGCAGCATCCGGATGTCGGAGACGACGAGCACCGCGAAGCCGGCGATCGCCGTCGTGCCCGACGCCAGCACCGCGGCCCCGGTCGAGCGGTAGGTCCGCGCGAGCGCGGTCTGCGGGTCGTGGCCGGCCTGGCGCTCCTGGCGGTAGCGCTCGGACAGCAGCACGCTGAACTCCGTCGAGATCGCGACGACGAGCGCGCCGAGCGTCACCGACAGCGGGTTCAGCGGGATCCGCAGGACGAACAGCACGAGCGCCGACCAGCCGGTCGCGAGCACGATCGGCACGAGCGGGATCAGCGCGCGACGGACGCCGCGCAGCGCGATCAGCAGCACGAGCGCGACCGCCGCCAGCCCGGCGAGCAGGGTCAGCAGCCGGCGGCCGTTGGAGGAGACCTCGGCGTTGGCGTCGGCCGCCAGCACGGGCAGCCCGGCGACCGCCGCGCGCACCCCCGGCGGCCGCCCGTCGTCCAGGCGCGCGCGCATCTCGTCGAGCACCTGCTTCTGGCGGTCGAGCGTCATGAGGCGGATGCCGAACGCCAGCGTCGCGGTGCGCCGGTCGGCCGTGACGACCGACGACGAGAAGTACGGCGGGACGGCGTCCAGCAGCCCCGAGATCTTGGCCGCGCTGGAGCGCGAGCCGGGCGTCGTGAAGAGGTCGGGCAGCGAGAACGCGGGGCAGATCTCCGCGCGCCCGCAGCCGCGGGTCGGGCTGTAGCCGTAGCGCTTCAGGACGCCGGACTGGTAGCGGATCATCCAGGCCAGCACCTGCGGGCGCGTGAGGTCGGCGCCCTCGATGACGACGTCGACCTCGCCGCCGACGCCGGTCGAGCGCTGCAGCGCGTCGAGGTCGCGCAGCGCCGGCAGGTCCTGCGGGACGAGCTTCTGGATGTCGGACTCCACGCGCGTCTGGGTGTCCAGCCCCCAGCCGGCGACCGCCACGGCGAAGCCGATCGCGAGCACGCGCGCCGGGTTGCGCGTCGCGTAGGCCAGCGCGCCGGTGCCCGCCCGCAACGCTCGCGCGCGCCCGCCGCGGGCCGCGGCCGACCCGCCGGCCGCCGCGGCCGCCCGGCGCAGCGGCGCCCCGAGCCGCGCCGCGAGCCGCGCCAGCGCGGGCGGCGCCGCCGCCCGCTCGGCGAGCACGAGCGCCGCGGTCCCGGCCACGAGCGCGCACGTGAACGCGATCGCGATGCCGGCGACGAGCAGGATCCCGAAGCCGCGCACCATCGGCACCGGCGACAGCGCCAGCGCGAGGAAGCCGGCGGCCGTGGCCGCCGCGGCGGCGGCGACCGTCGGGGTGCCAAGCAGCGCGGCGCGGCGCGCCGCCGGCACCGCCCCGAGCGCGCCGTCGGCGCCCTGCTCCTCGACGACCCGTGATTGGAGCTGGATCGCGTAGTCGACGGCCAGGCCGATCAGCACCGGCAGCACGGCGATCGACGCCATCGTCAGCGACGCGCCGACGAGCGACAGCGCGCCGAACGTCAGCGCGGCCGCGGCGACCGCGATCGCCAGCGGCAGCAGCCGCAGGCGGCTGCGGAAGACGAGCGCGAGCGTCGCCGCCATCACGAGCAGCGCCGCGACGAGCAGCGCGATCATCGAGCCCGTGATCGACGAGGTCAGGTCGGAGACGACGACCGGCGCGCCGGTGACGGTGTAGGTCGCGCCGTTGCGCGGGCGCCACTCCTTCATCCGCGCGGCCGCGCGGATCTGCCCGATCGCCGCGGTGCGGGCGGACTCGCTGAGGCCCGCCTTCAGGCGCACCTGCACGAGCGCCGTGCGGCCGGGGCCGTTGCCGCGCGCCGCCGGGAAGAGGTAGGCGAACTTGCGCTTCGGCGTGCCCGGCGGCCGGGCCTGGTCGAAGACGAGCGTCGAGATGAAGTTCGGGTCGTCGAGCTGCGGGATCGCGCGCAGCCCGTAGCGCAGCGCGAGCTCGACGACCTCCGCCTGCAGCTGGTTGGCGACGAGCTGGCGCGCCTGCTGCACGCGGGCCTTCGTGGCGGCCGCGCCGAGGCCCGCGCTGCGAGCCTCGCGGCGGGCCTTCTTCACCGCGGCGTCGCTGCGCTGCTTGGTGTCCTGCAGGCGGCGCACGAAGCCCTCGCCGAGCTGGCGCGTCGCCTCGTTGATGAACGTGCCGGGGCCGAAGACGACCTTCACGGGCTTGCTCTGCCGCAGGCGCCCGCAGGGCCCGTTCGCGCCGCCGGGGGGCGTCACGCTCGCGGGCGTGTTGCCCGAGATGCAGCCCTCCAGGCCGATCAGGCGCTCGAGGTCCTGCGTGAGCAGCAGCTTCGTGAGGTCGCCGCGGACCAGGACGATGATCGGGTCGTCGCCGAAGCGCGCGCGGTAGGTCGCGGTCGCGCCGTAGGAGGCGGTGCTCTTGCCGACGAGCGTGTCGACGCCCGCGTCGGGCTGCAGGCGCAGCGCGAGCGCCAGCCCGGCGAGGGCCAGCACGGCGGTCAGCGCGAGCACGAGCACGGGACGGCGCGCCGACAGCGCCGCGGCCCGGTGCAGCGGCCGGCTCACTCCATGCCGAGCGGGCCCTGCGACTCGCCCGCGAGGAACTGGCGCACGAACTGGTTGTCGGAGTTGAACAGCTCGGTGGCCGGCCCGGACTCGACGATGCGCCCCTTCCACAGCACCGAGATGTGCTCGGCGACGCGGCGCGCGGTCATGATGTCGTGGGTGATGAGCGTGAACGCCGGCGGCGGCGTCCCGCGCTTCTGCGCCTCGTTCATCATGTCCTCGTGGATCTCCTGGATGAGCTCGCCCAGGAGGGCGGTGCGCACCGGGTCAAGGCCCGAGTCGGGCTCGTCGAAGAGCACGATGTCGGGATCGAGCACGAGCGCGCGCGCGAAGCCGGCGCGCTTGCGCATGCCGCCCGAGAGCTCGTTGGGCATCTTGTCGTGCGCGTTCTGGAGGCCGACCTCGGCGAGCCGCCGGTTGACGATCTCGCCGATCTCCTCCTCGCTCTTCTCGGTGTGCTGGCGCAGCGGGAAGCACGTGTTGTCGTAGACGTTCATCGAGCCGAACAGGGCCCCGTCCTGAAACAGGACGCCGAACTTCTGGCGCATCTTGAAGAGCTCGTCGTCGACCATGTTCGGCACCGACTCGCCGTGGACGAGGACGTCGCCCTGGTCGGGGTACAGGAGGCCGACCATGTGCTTGATGCAGACCGACTTGCCGGTGCCGGAGGGCCCCAGGATCATCGAGATCTTGCCCTCGGGGATGCCGAGGTTCAGGCCGCGCAGGATCTTGTTGCGGCCGAAGGCCTTGTGGACGTCGATGAACTCGACGGCGTCCTTGGACCCGTGCGGGCGCTTGACCCCGGTGTGCCAGCGGTACTCGTCGTCGGACCCGGGCAGCGTGCCGCCGCTGCCCGGGAGGTATGGGTTCGTCGACATCGTGTCGACAGCCTAACTCCGCGCCCCGCTGTTCAGCCCCGCTTGGCGGCTTCGAGCTCGGCCGCGGCCGCGGCCGCCTTGGCGAGCAGCTCGCCCGCGTTGTGCGCGGGCTGGCGCCCGTGGCCGACGTTGTAGGCCTCGTACGCCGCCTTCGACGCCGCCTTGGCCGCCGCCTCGAGCTCGGCGATCCTGCCGTTCTGGGGGGCCGCCGGCGCTGCCTCGGCCGGCGCTGCCTCGGCCGCCGGCGCTGCCTCGGCCGCGGGAGCTGCCTCGGCTGCGGGCGCCTCGGCCGCGGGGGCCTCGGCCGCCGGCGCGGCCGGCGCGGCGGTGCGGAAGCGGACGGTGCCGTGGCCGTGGTGCTCGGCCGGCGCCGGCGCCTCCGCGGCGGGCTCGGGCGCGGGCGCCGGGGCCTCCGGCTCCGCGGCCGCGGGCGCCTCGCCCGGTGTGCGGAAGCGAATCGTGCCGTGGCCGTGACGCTCGGCCGGGGCCGCGGGTGCCGCCGCCTCCGGCTCGGCAGGGGCCGCCTCCGGCTCCGCAGGGGCCGCCTCGGGCTCGGCCGCCGGCGCCGCGCCGGGCGTGCGGAAGCGGACCGTGCCATGGCCGTGACGCTCGACCGGCGCCGCTGCTGCCGGCGCCTCCGGGGCCGCTGCCTCCGGCTCCGGGGCGGCCGCCTCGGGCTCCGGTGCAGGGGCAGGCGGCTCCGCGCGGCCGCGCAGCCTGATCGTCCCGTGCCCCGCGCCCGAGTAGGACGCCGCCGCGGCCTCGTGGGCCGCGACCGGCGTCTCGGGTGCCGGCGCCGCCTCGCGTCCGCGGAGGCGAATCGTCCCGTGTCCGGCGCTCTGTGTCGCCGCTGCTGCCTGCTGAGCTTGGCTCATGACGTCTCCCGCCTTCATCTCAGTCTCGTCGCCCACCGGCGCGCTCGCCGGTGCAGCGACGTCCTTCTTCGCCACGACGGCCGACGCCGCCGCTGCCTCTGCCTCTGCCTCTGTCGCCCGCGCCGCAGGAGCCGGCTCCGGGTCGCTCGTCGCGCCCATGGCCCCGGCCGCCTTTGCCACCAGGTCGCCCGCCCCGGGGATGTCCCTCAGCGCCGACTCGGCCGCCGTCGCAGCGGCCGCCACCACCGCCTTGGCCTGCGCGACGAACCGCTCCAACCCCCCGCCGGACGCCGCCGCTGCCTTGGCCGCCGCCGCGGCCAGCTCCTCCGTCTTGCTCATGCCGTCTCCCACACTCGTTGCGGGCGCCGCGAGCTCGCGCCGCCCGTCCCGCCTATGTCGTTCTCACCCGCCCCGATCCCATGTCCGTCAACCACCTATCGGGGCGCGCGGATTGGCGCCCCAGAAGAGCTGTGTGCCGAGCATCCCGATGAGGTGCACGAGCACGATGTTCAAGACCATCGACTTCGCCGTCGCCGTCCCCACGCCGACCGGGCCGCCGCTCGCGTGGTAGCCGTAGTAGCAGCCGACCAGCACGATCGCGGTCGCCATCACCATCGCCTTCAGGAGGCTGTAGACGAGATCGGGCGGGTTCTGGAACATCCAGAAGACGAGGAAGAAGCCGCCGCTGGAGACCTCGCCTATCTGCTGCACCACCGCGATGTAGGAGGCCAGGAAGCCGGCCCCGATCGCCGCGATGTAGACGAACGGCAGGACGAGCCAGGCGGCGAACAGGCGCGTCGCGCAGAGGAAGGTCACCGAGCTGATGCCCATGACCTCGAGCGCGTCGATCTCGTCGGAGATCCGCATCGAGCCCAGCTCGGCGACGATCCCGGTCCCGACCTTGGCGGCCATCATGTAGCCGAACGCGTACGGGACGAGCTCGCGCAGGTCGCACCAGGCGGCGAAGACGCCCGCGTACGCGGGGTTGCCGACCGAGCGGTTGAAGTACGCGCCCTCGATCCCGCACTGCAGGCCGATGATGAACACGAGGCCCCAGATGACGAGCGTCGAGGACACGATCAGGATCCCCGCCTGGCGCAGCGCCTCGCCGAAGAAGCGAAAGACGCGGAAGCTGTAGACCTGGCCCATGACGCGGCCGGAGAACTTCGCGATCTCGCCGAAGTTCGCGATCCAGTCCCGCGGGATTGCCAGCCAGCCGCCCACTAGTTGTCCGTCCCGTGGCAGGCGGCGCGGTTCGGGTCGGATGTCGCGGGACGGCCCACTAGCGCAGGTTCGTGAGCTCGGGGTTGGTCGCCAGCAGCGTCTGCGTGAAGACGTAGTTGAACGCGAAGATCCCGAGGAAGGCGATCACCACCGCCTGGTTGACAGCGCGCCCCACCCCCTCCGCCCCGCCCGACGCGGTCATGCCCTTGTAACAGCAGACGATCGCGATGATGGCGCCGAACAGCGTCGTCTTGAGCGTCGACCCCCACAGGTCGGTCAGCGACGCGTTCGTGAAGAACGTCGCCCAGAAGCCACCTAAGGGGGCACCGTTGACGAGCGTCGCCAGGACGCCCGAGAAGACGCCGAACAGCAGCGCGTAGACGTTGAACAGCCCGGTCACGAGCATCAGCGCGAGGAAGCGCGGGACGACGAGGTTCTTGACCGGGTCGATGCCGAGCACCTGCAGCGCGTCGAGCTCCTCGCGGATCTTGCGCGCGCCGAGGTCGGCGGTGATCGCGGTGCCGGCGACGCCCGCCAGCACGATCGCCGTGACGAACGGCGCGAACTCGCGGATCGAGGCGAGCACGAAGAAGCCGCCGAGGCGGTCGATCGCGCCGAACAGGACGAGGAAGTTCGCGGCCTGCAGCCCGGGCGCGCCGTAGCCGAACGCGATCGTCGAGACGAGCAGCGGAAACCAGCAGAGCTTCAGCGCGAAGAGGAACTGGTTCACGAACTCGCCGCCGTACGGGTACGGCGGCCTGAGGGCAGACATGATCGTCTTGCCGGTCAGGATCATCATGTCCCCGACTTCTTCGAGCAGGCTCTTCGCCGGAAGAAACGCTCGATCGGCGACGTTGCGAACCATCAGGTCTGTGCTCCTCCCCGGATCGCGGGGCACCCGCGACACCGGCGCAAGCGTAGGGGAATGCCCTGGGCCCTGCCAGTCGTCCCGCGCGCCGGGTCTGCGGGCGCCCGTCGGGGCCCGTGGTACGTTGGCGCCGCTGTGTGGAGCGGCCCGTCAAACCTGCGCGCGTACGCCGCGTTCGGCGCGGCCGCGCTGGCGCTCGCGACCGCCGGCTGCGGTGGCGGCGAACGCCGCGACGCGGACGCCGGCGACGGCCCGTACACGGTCGATGTCGCTCGAGCGCAGTTCCCGCAGCGCCAGCACGTCGGCGCTCGCACGACGCTCGCCGTGACCGTCCGCAACACGGGCGAGGACACGATCCCGGCGCTCGCCGTCACGGTGCACGGCTTCTCCGAGCGCTCCGGCGACGCCGCGCAGGCCGACGCCCGCTCGGCCGTCTGGCTCGTCGACGAGGAGCCGCCCGGCGCGACGACGGCGATCGAGGACACCTGGGCGACGGGCGCGCTCGCGCCCGGGCGCGCGACGACGCTGCGCTGGCAGGTCACGCCGGTGCTGGCCGGCACCCACAAGCTCGACTACGCGATCGCCGGCGACCTCGCCGGCGGCGCCGAGACGCGCGTCGCCGGCGGCGGGCGCCCGCGCGGGAGCCTCACCGTCCGCGTCGACGCCAAGCCCGCGCAGGCGCGCGTGGACCCGCGCACCGGCGCTGTCATCCGAGAGTAATCACCTTCCCACCGGGTAGCCCTGTCCAGGACTCCGCAGCCGCAGCGCCTGTACGCGGATGCCCACGGCAGGGCGCGACCCGAGAGGACAGGGAGAGACACCCATGATGAAGAACCCGTTGCACGTTTACCTCAACGACCATCTCGCCGGCGCGACCGCCGGCGTCGAGCTCGTCAAGACCGCTGCTGAGAACCACGACGGCGAGCTCGGCGAGTTCTTCACCGAGCTGGCCGACGGCATCAGCGCCGACTACAACACGCTGACGTCGCTGATCGACCAGCTCAACGCCCACGCCAGCGGCGCCAAGGAGGCCTTGGCGAAGATCGGCTCCGAGGTCAGCGAGACGAAGTTCAGCGGCGAGAGCGTCGACGATCCCGAGTTCGGGACCTTCCTCACGCTCGAGACGCTGTCGATCGGCGTCGAGGGCAAGCTCTGCATGTGGAAGGCCCTGAAGGTCGTCGAGGGCGACTACGCCGAGCTGGGCTCCTTCGACATCGACACGCTGATCGAGCGCGCGCAGTCTCAGCGCGACCGCATCGAGGGCAAGCGCCTGGAGATCGCCGGCAGCGCGCTCTCGGCCGAGAAGGTCAGCGCCTAGCCAGGCAGTTCACCGCGGGAGCCGCGGCGCGATGATCCGGTAGGCCTTCAGGCCGAGGCCCAGACGTTCGCGGTCCTCGGACTGCATGGGGTCCAATCCGGTGAGATCGCGCACGCGCTCCAGGCGGTAGGCGACGGTGTGGCGGTGGGCATGGATCGCCGCCGCGGTCGCGCTCATGTGGCAGTTGGCGGCGAGGTAGGCCTCCAGCGTGCCGACGAGATCGGTGCGGTACTGGTCGTCGTAGCGGACGACCGGCGCCACCGTGTCCTCATAGAAGGAGCGCACCTCCTCGGGGTGTGACGCGAGGACGCGGAACAGCAGCCGGTAGGTGCCCTGGTTGATGTCCTCGGCGATCGGCTCGCCCGAGACGGTCAGCACGTCGAGCACGAGCTCGGCCTCCTGCACCGCGCGGCCGAGGTCGGCCGGGTCGCCGTAGAAGGACGACAGGCCGACGGTCCCATGGCGCTGCAGTCGCGCCGCCAGCCGCGCGGCGGCGGCCAGCGTCGCCTCGGCGGCGTTGTCGACCGGCACGGCCGGCAGCAGCGCGTAGACGCGCCCGGCCTGGCCGCCGGCGCCCGTGCGCTCCATGTGCTGGGCGAGCGCGCCCGGCAGGTCCTCGGAGATCGTCGCGACGACGTGGCGCGGGCGATCGGTGTGCAGCTCGGCGCAGAGCGCGATCGCGCCGCGGCTGAGGTCGCACCCCAGCCGTGCGCCGCGGCGCACGAGCTCGTCGGGCGACAGCTCGCTGCCGGCCCGCAGGTCCTCGAGGAAGGACCCGCGCAGGTTCTGCTCGACCTCGTCGCGCGCCTCCTCGACGGCCACCTCGGTCAGCGACGCGACCGCCGCGAGGTGCAGGTACTCCGCCGCCTCGCCGGCCGGGGCCGTGCCGCCCTCGAGCAGCAGCACGGCGCCGACGGTCTCGTCGCCGGAGGCGATCGGGATCTCGACCGCGAGCCCGCGCGGCGCGTGCGCGGGGCGGTCGTGGACGACGTCGGCGACGTAGTGGCGCAGCTCCGGCAGCCGGTCGGCGGCGGGCGAGCCCGACGGCGCGATGACGGCGGCCCCCAGCCGCGGCACGACGATCGCCACCGACCCGCCGACCGCCTCGGCGGCGAGCTCCGCGACGCGCTCGAGGCCGTCCCCGGCGAGGACGGCGTCGACCATCCGCAGATGCAGCCCCCTGAGTCGCTCGACGAGGGTGGCCGCTGTCGGGGCGGCCACCCTCACCGCCCCCTAACCTGCGGCCGCGGCGGCCGCGGCGTCGGGATGGGCCTGCAACGTGTCCTCACCGGATTCGCCCGTGCGGATCCGGTAGGCCTCCTCGACCGGCAGGACGAAGACCTTGCCGTCGCCGACGGCCCCCGTCCGGCCGTGCTTGAGGATCGTCTCGACGATCGTCATGACGTCCTTCGTCGAGACGACGCACTCGATCTTGACCTTCGGCCGCAGGTAGTTCGTGAGCTCCGCGCCGCGGTAGCGCTCGGTGATGCCCTTCTGGCGGCCCGAGCCCTTCACCTCGCTGATCGACAGCGAGGGGAAACCGAGCGACAGGAGCTCCGTTCTGATCGGCTCGAATGCCTCGTGCCGAACGTATGCGATCACCATCTTCATGCGGGGCTCTCCTTGGTGGCAAGGGCGGGTACGGGTGCGGGTGGGACTGTCGCAGACGCCCCGCCGCCGTAGCCGATGAGCTCGGCCGCCGGGATGAACGCCTCCGGGTAGCCGTACATGCCGTGCTCGGAGATGTCCAGGCCGGCGTCCTCTTCCTCTTCGGTCACACGGAGGCCGTACGTCTTCTTGATGAGGTAGAAGGTCGCGAAGCTCGCGACGAACACGAACGAGAAGGCGACCGAGAAGCCGACGACCTGCGCGATCAGCTGCTTGATCGAGCCCGAGTAGAACAGGCCGCCGTTGGGATCGCCGAACGCGTTGTACTGCGCCAGGCGTGGCGAGGTGAACAGCCCGCAGGAGAGCGTCCCCCAGATGCCGCAGACGCCGTGCGCGGTCAGCACGCCGACCGGGTCGTCGAGCTTCTTGTCGATCCACAGGACGCTCGGCGGGACGATCAGGCCGGCGACGAGCCCGACCGGGATCGCGGCCCACAGCTCGATGTAGCCCGAGGGGGCGGTGATCGCGACGAGCGCGCCGATCGCGCCGTTGCCGCACATGCCGATGTCCAGCGTCTTCATCATCAGGCGCCCCATCAGCAGGGAGCCGAGGACGCCGCAGGCCGCGGCGAGGTTCGTCACGAGGACGATCTCCGGGAAGCGCCCGTCCTGGACGTTGAGCGTCGAGCCGGGGTTGAAGCCGAACCACCCGAGCCACAGGATCATGACCGCGAGGCCGAACAGCGGCATGTTGTGGCCGGGGATCGCCCGCGGCTTGCCGTCGGAGCCGTACTTGCCCTTCCTCGGGCCGAGCAGCAGCAGGACCGCGAAGGCGCCCGTCGCGCCGATGAGGTGGACGGCCGTCGAGCCGGCGAAGTCCTGCATGCCGACGATCCCGGTGCCGAGCCAGTCGCCCGCCTGCAGGAAGCCGCCGCCGAAGACCCAGTGGGCGCCGATCGGGTAGATGACCGACGCGAAGACGACGGCGTAGATGATGTAGACGCCGAACTTGATGCGCTCCAGGGTCGAGCCCCAGACGATCGCCAGCGAGACGGCGCAGAAGACGAACTGGAAGAAGAACTTCGACTCGACGGTGGCGTTCGAGAGCCCCATCACGGGGAACGCGGTCGCCGGGTCGCCGAAGCCCTGCAGCATGAAGCCGGTGCCGCCGATGAAGCCGCCCAGGCCGCTCGGCTCGGAGCCGAATGCAAAGGCGAACCCGACGAAGTACCAGCAGACTGCAGCGATCGAGAAGTTCGTGAGGATCTTCGCGACGACGGTGCCGGCGTTCTTCTGGCGGGAGAACCCGATCTCCAGGAACATGAACCCGCACTGCATGAACATCACGACCATGCCGGCGACGATCACCCACAGCGAGTTGAAGCCGACGGAATCCGGCAGGACTCCGTTGTTGTAAGCCTCGAGGGTGTCCGCGGCCGCGAAGCCGGGCACCACCAGAGCGACGAGCAGCCCGGCCCCCACAGCGGGCAGCACCTTGGTCGCCAACGTCCGTCTCATTCTTCCTCCTCGATCGGGTGCGCCTTCATCGAGGGTCATGGTCGAGGGCGTCCTGCCGTGCGTCTTTGTACGACGGTCGAAAGATCGTCAGAGCGGCTTCGCCCTCTGTCATTGACAGTCGCGGGCGGGCGCTCCTAGGGTGGGCGCAACGCACACGGGCAGGCGGCGCACCGCAATTGCGAGTGGACAACAGCGACCGCCGAGCCCTGTCCGCGTGGACAAGGACTGGGCCGGTGACCCGCGGCTACAGTCAGCGCGGTCACCACGAGGAGGACACCAGCCACCCATGCCCAGAATCCGCCAGGACAATGTCACCGCCGCGCAGTGGAGCACCAACGGCGGTGCGCTCGGCTCGCCCGACCTGACCGAAGCCGGCAACCAGGTCTTCGGCGCCAACGTCTTCAGCACCGCCGTCCAGCGCCAGCGACTGCCCAAGCACGTCTTCAAGGCGCTCACGTCGGCGCTCGCCAAGGGCGAGGCGCTGGACACGTCCCTGGCCGACTCGGTCGCGCAGGCGATGAAGGGCTGGGCGCTGGAGCGCGGCGCCACGCACTACACGCACTGGTTCCAGCCGCTGACCGGCATGACGGCGGAGAAGCACGACTCCTTCTACGGCCCCACGGGTGACGGCACGGCGATCGCCGAGTTCTCCGGCAAGGAGCTCATCCAGGGCGAGCCGGACGCGTCCTCGTTCCCGACCGGGGGCCTGCGCGCGACCTTCGAGGCTCGCGGCTACACCGCCTGGGATCCCAGCTCGCCGGCGTTCATCCTCGAGAACCCCAACGGCGCGCTGCTGTGCATCCCGACCGCGTTCGTCTCCTGGACGGGTGAGGCGCTCGACACGAAGATCCCGCTGCTGCGCTCGATGGACGCGATGTCGACGTCGGCGATCCGCGCGCTGCGGCTGCTCGGCGACGAGGAGGCCGCGCGCGTCTTCACGACCGTCGGCCCCGAGCAGGAGTACTTCCTGATCGACGAGCAGTACTACTACCAGCGGCCCGACCTCGTGACGACCGGCCGCACGCTGTTCGGCGCCAAGCCGCCGATGGGCCAGGAGCTCGACGAGCACTACTTCGGGTCGATCCCCGAGCGGATCCTCTCCTGCATGATGGAGACCGAGCGCGAGCTCGCGAAGCTCGGCGTGCCGGTGAAGACGCGCCACAACGAGGTCGCGCCCAACCAGTACGAGATCGCGCCGATCTTCGAGAACTCCAACCTCGGCTGCGACCACCAGCAGCTCACGATGCAGCTGCTGCAGAACGTCGCGCGCCGCTACGGCCTCGTGTGCCTGCTGCACGAGAAGCCGTTCGCGGGCGTCAACGGCTCGGGCAAGCACAACAACTGGTCGATGGGGACCGACACCGGCGTCAACCTCCTGGACCCGGGCGACACGCCGCACGAGAACCTCCAGTTCCTGTTCTTCGCGGCCGCCGTCGTCCAGGCGGTCAACAAGCACCAGGCGCTGCTGCGGGCGTCGGTCGCCAACGTCGGCCAGGACCACCGGCTCGGGGCCAACGAGGCGCCGCCGGCGATCATCTCGATCTTCCTCGGCGGCGAGCTGGAGAAGGTCTTCACGGCGATCGCCAGCGGCGAGGCGGCGGCCTCCGCCGACGGCGGACTGCTCGGGCTGGGCACGCCCGTGCTGCCGCCGCTGCCGCTGCACAGCGGCGACCGCAACCGCACCTCGCCGTTCGCCTTCACCGGCAACCGCTTCGAGTTCCGGCATGGCGGGCTCGTCGTCCTCGCTGGGGCTCCCGAACACGGTCCTCAACACGATCACCGCCGAGGCGGTCGACGAGCTCTCCGACGCGCTGGAGGCCAACCTCGGCGACGCCATGGGCCTCGAGGAGGCCGTGATCGCGGTCGTCAAGGACAGCTACTCCGCCAACGGGCAGATCGTCTTCGGCGGCGACAACTACACCGACGAGTGGCACGCCGAGGCCAAGTCGCGCGGCCTCGACAACCTGCCCTCCACGCCCGACGCGCTGCCCTGCCTGGCCAGCGCCGACACGGTCGCGGTCATGTCGAAGTACGGCGTGCTCAACGAGCGCGAGCTCGAGGCCCGCTACGAGGTCGCCGTCGAGCAGTACGCGACGCGGCTGAACATCGAGGCCGAGACCGCGGCCTCGATCGCGCGCACGATGCTGCTGCCGGCCTGCGTGCGCCACCTCAACGAGGTGCTCGCCGCCGGGCGCCAGGGCATGATCGACGAGTTCGCGCCGCTCGTGGGCGACTTCCACAAGGCGATCATCGGCCTGGAGCTCGTCAACCAGGACCCGGGCCTGGAGGGCATGGACCTGGCGCTCTACATGCGCGACACCGTCATCCCCGCGATGACGACCGTCCGCACGCTCGCCGACACGCTCGAGAAGCTCGTCGCCGACGACCTCTGGCCGCTGCCGAAGTACCAGGAGATGCTGTTCATCAAGTAGCGGTTCGCTCCTCGTTGCTGGTCGCGAAAGCCCCGCACATGCGGGGCTTTCGTCGTTCCTACCCGGCGGCTGGTCGGCGGTGCGCTGAACGGGTTTCATGAGGGCCACTTGATCACAAAATCCCTGCAAATATCTGGCTTTTGTAAGCCTGCCTGTAACCTGTCGGCCACAGCGCCTCGGCATCGACGCCGAAGCCCGACCGAACGGACTCGTCCATGCCCCGCCTCGCCCTGCTGTCCGCCGGCGCCCTGCTCGCCCTCCCGCTCGCCCTCCCGCTCGCCGCCGCGCCCGCGATCGCGGAGGCCCCCGCCGCGACGGAATGGGTCCGCGCCATCGGCCGCGCGAACAACCTGAACGTCAAGACGCCGACGATCACCGGCTTCGGCGCCATCTGCTCGCCGAACTGCGCCGCCGTTGACGCGACGATCACGATGCGCGTCGACGCCGCGACGAAGCGCAAGTACAAGCTCCCGTCCACGACGATCGCCACGTCGACCCCGTTCGCCAAGCGCGGCGACATCCTGGCCTCCGACATGAAGGCGACCGCCGCGATGCGCAAGAAGCTCAAGCTCGTCAAGCAGCTGCCCGTCACGACCACGCTCGTCGTCCGCAGCCCGCTCGCCGAGACGGCGACGAAGAAGGAGACCTTCAAGATCGGCGCCACCGGGCAGCACCGGTTCTGCCTCGGGACCGCCGCCGACCCGCTCTGCTGAGCGCTACAGCGACGTCACCTTCGGCGCCGGGCGCTCCTCCTCGAACATTCGCAGCGCGTACTGCCCCGCGGGGTGCGCGCGCCAGCGCTCGACGGCGGCCGCCATCGCGGGCGTCATCTGATCGGGCTGTGGCAGCGGCGTGCCGTAGACCGGCGGCACGACGCAGGGCGCGGCGAGCGCGGCGAAGGCGAGGTCGGCGGCGGTGAAGGCGTCGCCGGTGAGGTGGCGGCGGCCGTCGGACAGCAGCTCGGCGACGGCGTCGAACTCCTCGTCGACGAGCGCCATCGCCTCGGCGGTCGAAGCGTCGCTGATGCCGAAGTAGCGGTTGATGACGATCTTCGCCGGCGCGAGGACGAACGGGAACATGCGCCGCTCCCAGCGCGGGACGCCCGTGAGGTTCCAGGGCGCGAAGCGCTTGGCGTCCTTGAAGACCTCGTGGTAGAGCCAGAGCCGGCCCTTGGGCCCGAGCACGGCGTCGAAGCGCTGCTCGAGCGCCTCGACCTCCGCGCGCGCCGCCGGATCGGCCGGATACAGGCGCCGCTCCTGGGGCAGGTGCTCGTCGGCGTAGGCGAGGATCGCGGCCGACTGGTCGTAGACGCCCTCGGGCGCCTTCAGCACCGGCGCCGTGATCCCGCCGCCCGCGCGCTTGGCCGCGATGGCGTGGATGATCTGGATGTGGCGCCGCTCGGTGTACTCGACGCCCGCGCGATCGAGCGCCCAGCGGGCCTTCTCGCAGAAGTGGCTGATCGGGATCGTGACGAGGATCCGCTCGTCGGCTGAGGTCCGCATCGCACATCACGGTAGCTTGCGCCAGTGCTCGAGCCGCTGCGAACCGTCACCGCCACCCGCTACGTCGCAGCCCTGCGCGAGGGCGGATCGCTGCCCGGGCTCGTCGAGGCCGACGATCTGGGCATGTACGTCACGAAGTTCCGCGGCGCCGGCCAGGGCGAGGGCGCGCTCGTCGCCGAGGTGCTCGCGGGCGAGCTGGCGCGGGCGATCGGGCTGCCGGTGCCCGAGCTCGTCGTCGTCGACATCGCCCCGGAGTTCGCGGACGCCGAGCCCGATCCGGAGATCCAGGACCTGATCGCCGCCAGCCCGGGCCTCAACCTCGGCATGGACTTCCTCCCCGGCTCGCTGCCGTTCACGCTGCCGGCCGACCCGCCGATCGATCCCGCGCTCGCCGCCGACATCCTCTGGTTCGACGCGCTCGTGACGAACGTCGACCGCACGCACCGCAACCCGAACCTCCTGCTCTGGCACGGGCGCACGTGGATGATCGACCACGGCGCGTCGTTCTTCCGCCAGCACGGCGAGCGGCCGCTGTCGCAGACCGCGCACGAGGGCGTCCCGATGCTCTCCGAGCACGTGCTGCTGCCGGTCGCGGGGCCGGTCGACGAGGCCGACGAGCGCCTCGCCAGCCGCGCGCTGGCCGCCGTCGGCACCGCCATCGCGCTGATCCCCCCGTCCTGGCTGGGTGCCAACCCCACCTCGCGCCGCGGCGACTTCGCCGCCTTCCTCACCGCCCGCCTGGCCGGGCCGCGCTCGTTCGTGGAGGAGGTGCGCCGTGTCCAGTCCTGACGAGCCCGCGCGCAACCCGTTCGCCTACGCGCTGCTGCGCGTCGTGCCGCGCGCCGAGCGCGGCGAGCGCCTGAACGTCGGCGTCGTCCTCTACAGCCGCCGGCACGACTTCCTGGACATGCGCACGCACCTCGACTGCACGCGCCTGGCGGCGCTGTGCCCGGGCCTCGAGCCCGCGCCGATCCGCGCGCGCCTGGACGCGCTGCGCAGCGTCGTCTGCGGCGAGCCCGAGGGCGGCGCGCTCGCCGCGCTGCCGGCCTCCGAGCGCTTCGGCTGGATCGTCGCGCCCGCCTCGACGATCATCCAGCCCTCCGAGGTCCACACCGGGCTGACCGCCGATCCGGCGGCGACGCTCGAGCGGCTCTTCGCGACGCTCGTCAGCTGAACGCCGACTGAACACTGTTCACACCGAAGTCACGCCCACCGAACATGGGCGCTGCCTTGGGGGCGACATCCGTCGAGCGTGCATCGATGGGCGCGTGCGCCCCGGGCACCGTCACCGACTTCGGTCACCGCGTCGCCGAGCACGCCGCCAGCGGCTCGCTGCGCGACCTGCTCGAGCACCACCGCCTCTCCTACGCCCCCGAGCCGCTGTCGGAGGGCGCGATCTTCGGCTTCTCGGGCGCGCTCGCGCTGCGCACGCGGATCGCCCACGCGGCGCTGCCGGCGATCGACATCGACGGCCGCGCCGGCTCCGTCGAGCCCGAGCTCTGCCGCCACCTCGGGCTCGTCGCCGACTGGTGCACGACCGACGACCCCGCCGAGGCCTGGGAGCTGCTGCGCGCCGAGCTGCAGGCCGGGCGCCCGACGCTCGTGCGCGCCGACCTCGCCGAGCTGGACTACCGCGACGGCGGCCGCCACGACACCCGCCACACGATCGTCGTGACGAGCTACGACGAGCAGGGCGCCGTCGTCTGGGTCGCCGATCAGAGCTTCCCCGAGCCCCAGCGGCTGACCGTCGACGCGCTCGCCCGCGCGCGGCGCTCGGTCGCGTGGCCCGAGCCCGCGCGCCACGGCATGCTGCGCCTGCGCCCGTCCAGCCACCGGCTCGCCGACCCGCGCGTGGCCGTCTGGTCGGCGCTGCAGCGCACGGTGAACAACATGCGCACGCCGCCCGAGTGCGACCACCCGCACATGTGCAGCGGCCTCGCGGCGATCGACGCCGTCGCCCGCGCCTGGCCGAGGCTGCCGCAGATGAGCGGCGACCGCCTGGGCCAGACGCTCGGCTCCCTGCGCTTCAGGATCCGCGACGGCGGCACGGGCGGCGCGCTGTTTCGCTCGCTGCAGGCGCGGTTCCTGCACGACGCGGCGGCACTGCTGGGATCGGCCCCCCTGGGTCAGGCGGCGCTGACCTGCGACGACCTCGCCGACGCCTGGCGCGCGCTCGCCGGATCGCTGGACCTCGAGGACCCCGAGATCGCCCACCGGGTCAGCGAGCCCTGGGTCCGGCGCGTGCAGAGCCTCGAGCACCGCCACGTCGAGGCGCTCGAGGAGCACCTCCGCGCGCGCCGCCAGACGGCCGCGTAGCCCCGCCGGGTTTGACCCTCCGAAACGAGTGCGGGGCGCGCGTCGCCTAGCATTGGGGGTTAGATGCGTGACTATTCTTCAGCGATTCGGTCCCACGTCGTCCTCTTCGATGGCGGGATGGGCGCGACCCTCGAGCAGTTCGACCTGTCGCTCGAACACGACTACAAGCTCCCTGGGCGCGCGCACGAGGCGCTGGTGCTCAACCGCCCCGACGTCATCCTCGACGTCCACAGGTCCTTCGTGGACGCGGGCGCCGACGTCATCCAGACCGACACCTTCCAGGCCAGCCGGCTGAAGCTCGGCGAGTGGGGCCTCGGCGAGGCGACCGTCGAGATCAACCGCAAGGCCGCCGAGATCGCGCGCGAGGCCGCGGGCGAGGAGCTCTTCGTCGCGGGCTCGGTCGGCCCGACCGGCTACCTGCCAGCGTCCGACGACCCGACGCTCGGCGACATCTCCTTCCGCACGCTCGCCGACGGCTTCTCCGAGCAGTGCCTGGGCCTCGTCGAGGGCGGCGTCGACCTGATCCTGATCGAGACCGCGCAGGACATCCTCGAGGTCAAGGCCGCCGTCTTCGGCGCCCGCGAGGCGATGAAGCAGGCCGGCCGCGAGGTCCCGATCCAGACGCAGGTCTCGCTGCTGCCCAACGGCGGCAAGATGCTGCTGGGCACCGACATCTCGGCCGTCCTGGCGACGCTCGAGGCGCTCGGCGTCGATGCGATCGGGCTGAACTGCTCGACGGGCCCGGAGGACATGCGCGACGCGATCCGCTTCCTCGGCGAGTTCTCGCCGCTGCCGGTCTCCTGCATCCCGAACGCCGGCATCCCGATCCAGGGACCCGACGGCGAGACGATCTTCCCCGAGGGCCCCGAGCCCTTCTCGACGGCACTGATCGACTTCGTCGAGCGCTACGGCATCAGCATCGTCGGCGGCTGCTGCGGCACGACCCCGGACCACATCCGCGCGCTCGCCGAGAGCGTCAAGGGCCGCGAGGTCAAGGCGCGCCCCGCGCCGCGCCCGGTGCACGTCAGCTCGATGATCACCGCGACGCCGCTCGTCCAGGAGCCGCGCCCGACGATGGTCGGCGAGCGCGTGAACTCGCAGGGCTCGCGCAAGGCCAAGGAGATGCTCCTGGCCGACGACTACGACGGGCTCAACCAGATCGCCGAGGACCAGGTCGAGGGCGGCGCGCACGTGCTCGACCTCTGCGTGGCGCTCGTCGAGCGCGACGACGAGGACGAGCAGATGCGCCGCGTCGCCGAGCGCGTGTCGCTCTCGCAGCCCGCGCCGATCCAGGTCGACTCGACCGAGCCCGCGGTCATCGAGACGGCGCTCGAGCAGATCCCGGGTCGCGCGATCGTCAACTCGATCAACCTCGAGGCCGGCCGCGACAAGCTCGACAAGGTCGTGCCGATCGCGCTCGCGCACGGCGCCTGCCTGATCGCGCTGACGATCGACGAGGTCGGCATGGCCAAGACGGCCGAGCGCAAGCTCGAGATCGCCCAGCGCCTGAAGGAGCTGTGCTGCGACGAGCACGGCCTCGACCCCGAGGCGCTGATCTTCGACTGCCTGACGTTCACGCTGACGACCGGCGACGAGGAGTGGCGCCCGTCGGCGGTCGAGACGATCGAGGGCATCAAGCTCATCAAGCAGCAGATCCCGGGGGTCAAGACGTCGCTGGGCGTCTCGAACGTCTCCTTCGGCGTCGCCCCGCGCGCCCGCGCGGTGCTGAACTCGACCTTCCTGCACCACTGCGTCGAGGCCGGCCTGGACCTCGCGATGGTCAACCCCAACCACATCACGCCGTACGGGGAGATCAACGAGGAGGAGCGCAAGCTCGCCGACGACCTCGTCTTCAACACCCGCGAGGACGCGCTCGAGCTCTTCATCGCGCACTTCGAGTCCTCCAGCGCCGAGGCCGAGGACGAGAAGGCCGACCCGACCGCGGGCATGGAGCCCGAGGAGGCGCTGCACTTCCACATCCTGCGGCGCAAGAAGGAAGGCGTCGAGGAGTGGATCGAGAAGTCGGTCGACAAGATCGGCGCCGTCCCGACGCTCAACGAGGTCCTGCTGCCGGCGATGAAGGAGGTCGGCGACCTCTTCGGCTCGGGCGAGCTGATCCTGCCGTTCGTGCTGCAGTCGGCGACGGTCATGAAGCGCGCGGTCGCCAAGCTCGAGGAGTACCTCGACAAGGTCGAGGGCTACACGAAGGGCACGGTCGTGATCGCGACGGTCTTCGGCGACGTCCACGACATCGGCAAGTCGCTCGTCAACACGATCCTCAGCAACAACGGCTACACGGTCGTCGACCTCGGCAAGCAGGTCCCGATCTCGACGATCCTCGAGGCCGCGCAGGAGCACAATGCGACCGCGATCGGCCTCAGCGCGCTGCTCGTCTCGACGTCCAAGCAGATGCCGCTGTGCATCGAGGAGCTGCATTCCAAGGACCTCGCCTTCCCCGTGCTGATCGGCGGCGCGGCGATCAACCGCGACTTCGGGCTGCGCGCGCTGTACCCCAAGGGCAAGGCGTCCGACGAGATCTACGAGCCGGGCGTCTTCTACTGCAAGGACGCCTTCGAGGGGCTCAACAAGATGGACCAGATCATCGACCCGGAGGCGCGCGAGGCGCTCGTGACGAAGACGCGCGAGGCCGCCGACCACTTCCGCAAGCACGGCAAGGAGCAGGTGCCGCTCGTCACCGACGACGACAGCATCCGCTCGGACGCGAGGACCGACGTCCCGATCCCCGAGCCGCCCTTCTGGGGCGCGCGCGAGATCGAGGTCCCGCTCGACGAGATCTTCCCCCACCTCGACACGCACGTCCTCTTCAAGCTGCACTGGGGCGGGCGCGGCGTGAAGGGCGAGAAGTGGCGCAAGCTCGTCGACGAGGACTTCCAGCCGCGCCTGGAGCGGATGTGGCGCGAGCAGGACTACCTGCGCCCGCGCGCCCGCCTGGGCTACTTCCCCTGCTACAGCGAGGGCAACGAGGTCGTCGTCCTGGACCCCGAGGATCGCGAGACGGTGCTCGAGCGCCTCGTCTTCCCGCGCCAGCCCGAGCACTCGCACATCTGCCTGGCCGACTTCTTCCGCCCGTCTGAAAACGGATCCCCACCCACCCAGCTCGACGTCGTCGCGCTGCAGGCCGTCACCGTCGGGCCCGAGGTGACCGAGGTCATCACGAAGCTCGAGGAGGAGGGCGAGTTCGCCGAGCAGCTGTTCACCCACGGCCTCGGCGTGCAGGCGGCCGAGGGCTCGGCCGAGTGGCTGCACTCGAAGGTGCGATCGGATCTCGGGATCGGCGCCACCGAGGGCCGGCGCTACTCGTGGGGCTACCCCGCCTGCCCCGAGCAGTCCGAGCACGAGAAGGTCTACCGGCTGATCGACGCGCCGTCGATCGGGCTGACGCTCACCGGCGGCTTCGCCGTCGAGCCCGAGCAGTCGACGCTGGCGATCATCGTCCACCACCCGCAGGCCGTCTACTTCGGCATGAAGTCCGGCTTCCTGCCGAAGGACAAGGCCCCGGACGACATCATCGCCGGGTCCGATCGCGACGCCACGCAGCGGCGCGACCAGGACCCCGACGACGGACCGCCCGCCGAGGAGCCCGCGCTGGCCGACGGCGCGCGCGCCGCCTAGGGCGCGGCGCGGTCAACGCTGGGTCAGCGGCAGCCGCACCCGGAACGTCGTGCTGCCCGGCTGGGATTCGACGACCATCGAGCCGTCGTGGCGGTCGACGACGATCCGGCGCGCGGTCGCGAGGCCCAGGCCGGTCCCGGCGCCGACGTCCTTCGTCGTGAAGAACGGGTCGAAGATGCGCTCGCGGACGTCGTCGGGGACGCCCGGCCCGTCGTCGGCGATCTCGACGGTCGCGCAGCTGCCGTCGTAGCTCGTGCGGATCGTGATCGTGCCCTGCTCGCCCAGCGCGCCGATCGCGTTGTCGAGCAGGTTCGTCCAGACCTGGTTGAGCTCGGAGCCGCGGACGGTCATCTTCGGCAGCGTGCGGTCGTAGTCGCGGACGACCTTGATCGCGGTGTGCTTGAGCTTGTGGCCGAGCACCGTGAGCGTCGTCTCCAGGCCCTCGTGCAGATCGACCTCCACGAGCCCGCCGCGGTCCATGTAGGCGTAGGCCTTGACCGCGCCGACGAGCGCCGAGATGCGGTCGGTCGACTCGCACAGCTCCTGTGAGACGCGCCCGATCGTCAGCGTCGCGGCGACCCAGTGCAGCGCCGCCGGCGCCGCCTTGCCGGCGTGCGCGGCGATCTCGTCCAGCCAGGCGTCGTCGACGCCGGCGCGGGCCAGCGGCTCGACGATCCGCCACGGCTCCGGCACGCCGAGCGCCTCGAGGCGCCCGAGCAGCTCGTCCTCGGCGTCGGCCGCGTCGAGCGTGTCCAGCGCGGTGGCGCCCTCGGCGCGCGCGATCGCCTGCTCCTGCAGCTCGACGAGCCGCTCGGCGTCGGCGCGCTCGACGCCGGACTTGACGAACTTCACGAGCGTCGACTGGACGATGCCGACCTCCTCGGAGAGCTGCGACGCCGCGCGCCGCGCCGCCGCAGCCGGGTTGTTGAGCTCGTGCGCGAGGCCGGCCGCCATCGTGCCCAGCGAGGCCAGCCGCTCGCGGTTCTGCTCGATCCCGCCGAGGCGCTGCATGACCGGCGAGATCTGCCGGATCACGGTCTGGTGGATCGCGCGCTGCTCGAACACGAGGCGCAGGAACTCGTCGGATCGGATGATCGCCAGGCGGCAGGCCGACTCGGCGACGATCCGCACCGGCAGCGGGTCGCCGGTGAGCACCGAGATCGCGCCGATCCAGGTCGGCGCGACCTGGCGCCCGAGCGGCTCGGGTTGGCCGCGGCTGGCCATCTGCGTGAAGGCCGTTCCCGCGAGCAGGAGGATCAGGCCGGGCACGTGGTCCTGCTCCTCGACGATCAGCTCCTCCGGCGCGACCTCGCGCAGCTGCGCCACCGCGAGCCAGTCGGCGAGCTGCGTGTCGTCGATGCCGTCGAAGAGGTCGACGCTGCGCAGCTCGGCGAGCGTGACGGGGCCGCTCATGCCTCGACCAGGTACTGGTGGATCAGCGAGACGGCCATCGAGCCCTCGCCGACGGCGCTGGCGACGCGCTTGATCGAGCGCGCGCGCACGTCGCCGGCGACGAAGACGCCGGGGACGCTCGTCTCCAGCAGGAACGGATCGCGCTTCAGGGGCCAGGTCTCGGCGTCGACGTCGGCGCCGGCGAGGATGAAGCCGTGGCGGTCGCGGGCGACGACGCCCTCCAGCCAGTCGGTGTGCGGCGAGGCGCCGATGAACACGAAGCAGGCGTCGGCCTCGAGGTCGTACTCGCCGCCGTCGGGGCCCGCGACGCGCAGCCCGCGCAGCCGCCCGTCGTCGCCGGTCGCCGCGACCGCCGAGCTGCCGGTCCGGACCTCGACGTTGGGCAGCGACGCGAGCTGCGCGATGAGGTAATGCGACATCGACGCCTCCAGCGAGGGGCCGCGCACGAGCATCGTCACCCGGCTGGCGTAGCCGCTGAAGTGCACGGCGGCCTGGCCGGCGGAGTTGGCGCCCCCGATGACGACGACGTGCTGGCGGGCGCAGGAGCGGGCCTCGGTCATCGCGGCGCCGTAGTAGACGCCGGCGCCGGTCAGCTCGGCGAAGCCGGGCGCGGTCATCTGGCGGTAGGAGACGCCGGATGCGATCAGCACGCAGTTGGCGCTCAGGACGCCGCCGCCGCTGAGCTCGACGAAGCGCCCGGCGCCCTCGGCCCGCAGGCCGACGGCGTCCTGGACGGTCAGCAGCTCGGCGCCGAGCCGGCGGGCCTGGTCGGTGGCGCGGCGGGCGAGGTCGGAGCCGCTCAGCCCGGCCGGGAAGCCGAGGTAGTTCTCGATCAGGCTCGACTGCCCGGCCTGGCCGCCGGGCGCCTCGCGCTCGACCATCACCGTGCGCAGGCCCTCCGAGGCGCCGTAGACGGCGGCGCCCAGGCCCGCGGGCCCGCCGCCGACGACGACGAGGTCGTAGTGGTCGGAGGCCGGCTGGCCCGCGACGCCGAGGCGCTCGGCGAGCTCGAGCACCGTCGGGCGCTCGAGGACCGTGCCGTCCTCCAGCAGCGCGACCGGCAGGCCGCCGGCGTCGACGCCGGCGACCTTCAGCAGCTCGCGCGCCTCGCCGTCGCGCTCGACGTCCAGCCAGCGCGCCGGCACGCGGTTGCGGGCGAGGAAGTCGCGCAGGTCGTGGGTGTCCTTCGAGAAGCGGTGGCCGACGATCCGCACGCCGCCGGCCTCCAGCGCGGCGCCCGACTCCCACGTCGTCAGCAGGTCCTCGACGACGGGGAAGAGCTCCTCTTCCGGCGGGTCCCAGGGCTTGAGGAGGTAGTAGTCCAGCGCGACCTCGTTGATCGCCGCGATCGCCGCCTCGGTGTCGGCGTAGGCGGTCAGCAGCACGCGCTTGGCGTCGGGCACGAGCTTGCGCGCCTCGACGAGGTAGGTCGTGCCCATCATCCCCGGCATCCGCTGGTCGGCGATCAGCATCGCGACCTGGTCGCCGCGCGCCAGCAGCTGGCGCAGGAGGTCCAGCCCCTCCGCGCCCGAGGTCGCGCGCAGGATCCGGAAGCGCTCGCCGAAGCCGCGGCGCAGGTCGCGCGAGACGGCGGCGAGGACGGCGGGCTCGTCGTCGACGGCGAGGATCGCGGGCCGCCGCTCGACGGCCGGCCGCGCGGTACCCGTGGAGTCCTCGGCCGCGGCAACGCTCATCGCAGGCAGATTACGCCTGCGCGCTCGTCAGCCCGGAGCAGCGGCGAGCGCGGCGCGCACGAGCGCCGTCGCCGCCCACACCGTCGCCTGCTCGGCCTCGTCGTCGGAGAGCCCGCGAACGTCCCAGAGGACGAGCATCGCCTCCCAGCCGATGACCATCGCCAGCGCGCTCACGAGGCGCTCGAACTCGGCGGGCGCCAGGCGCTCGCGGGCGGGCTCGATCGCCGCCTCGATCCAGTCCAGCCGGCGGCCGCCGCGACGCGGCCCGCCGTCGTGGCCCGCCCCGCCGTCGATCGTCAGCCGGATCATCGTGCGCCCGAGGTGCTGCACCTCGCTGTGGTGGCGGACGATCGCGCCGCCTCCATCGAGGTGCCGGCGAAGCGGCCCAGCACGGCGTCGGTCAGCAGCTGCTCGAGCGTCGGGAAGTGGACGTGCACGGTCCGGCGCGAGACCTCGGCGCGATCGGCGATCCCAACGACGAGACCTTCCACATCCTCGAGGGCGAGCTCGCGTTCGTCGTCGACGGCGAGATCCGGCGCACCGGCGCCGGCCACTGCACGTTCGTCCCGCGCGACGCGGCGCACACGTTCCGCGTCCTCTCGCCCGAGGTGCACTTCATCTGCGTGTGCACCCCGGCCGGCCACGAGGCGCTCGGCTGATCAGAGCAGCCGCACGCTGTAGGTGTTGCGCACCGTGGTCGTGTTGCCGGCGAGGTCGCGCGCGGTCACCGAGAAGCTGTGCGCGCCGAGCGCGAGCAGGCTCGTGGGGACCGTCGACCCGTTCGCCTGCGTCCCGGCGCAGGACGTGATGCCCGAGCCGCTGTCGGCGCAGCTGAACGCCGCGCGGACCGGGGCCAGCAGCGTCCCGATGCTGCTGTAGGACGCGCCGTTGGCGGGCCTCGTGAGCGTGACGGCCGGTGCCTTGCGGTCGATCCTGTTGCCCGCGATCGGCCGGCGGCGCGGCAGTTGCCGACGACGTCGCAGACCTGGACGCTGTTCGTGCTCGCGTTCGCGGACTCGGCGCCGGCCGCGACGTTCGTCGTCAGGTTGAACGACGCCTGAGCCGGGTTTGCGAGCCCGGAGCCGGTGTCGGTCGCCCTGCAGTTGATCGAGGCGTTGGCCGCGAGCCACTGCGTGCTCGCCGTCCCGCAGGTGACGGTCGGCGCCGTCGTGTCGGGCACGGTCGCCGGCAGCGTGACGGAGTACACCGAGACGCTGCCCGCGCCGGTGTCGGCGTTGTGGCTGGAGGTCGCGAACAGCCCGCCGCCGGGGCTGAACGCCACCGGGAACAGGATGCTGCCGGTCGTGACCGGCGAGCCCTCGGCCGGGGTGAGGAAGCCCGCGGGCGAGAGCAGGAAGACGCCGACGGTGCCATCGCTGCTGTCACCGGCGACGATCAGCCCGCCGCCGGGGCGGAAGGCGACCGATCCGGGCGAGGGGCCGGCCGCGAACGGCGAGCCCGTGACCTGCGCGAGCGCGCCCGCCGCCGAGACGGAGAAGACCGACACGTTGCCGCGCGCCGCTGTTGGCGATCGCCAGCTGGCTGCCGGCGGCGTTGAACGCGACGCCCGCCGGGGTCAGGCCGGTCGCGAAGGGCGAGCCGGCGACCGGCGTCACGACGTTGGCCGCGGACACGGAGAACATCGAGACCGTGTTGGAGAGGAGGTTGGTCGCCGCGAGCCGGCCGCCCGCGCCGAAGGCGACGGAGACCGGCGTGTTGCCCGTCGCGAACGGCGACCCCGCGACCGGCGCGAGCACGCCCGCCGCCGAGACGGAGAAGACCGACACGTTGCCAGAGCCCGAGTTCGCGGTCGCGAGCTGTCCGCTCGACGCGCTGAAGGCGACCGTGAACGGGCCCGTGCCCGTGGCGAACGGCGACCCGGCGACCGGGGTGAGGGCGCCGGCCGCGGACACGCCGTACACCGACACAGAGTTGTCGGCGAAGTTCGCGACGCCGAGCCAGCGGCCGTCGGGGCTGAACGCCGCCGAGGACGGGGTCTGGCCGGTCGCGACCGGCGATCCGGCGAGCGGGGCGAGCGCACCCGCCGCGGAGACGGAGAACACCGACACCGTGTTTTCGTTGTCGTTCGCAGCCACGAGCAGCCCACCACTGGGGCTGAACGCCACGGAGATCGGATCGCTGACGCTGCCCGTCGGGAAGGGCGACCCGGCGACGGGCGCCATGACGGGCGCCGCGAGCGCGGCCGGCGCGCCGATCAGGCAGGTGAGCGCCACCAGCGCGAAGACGAACCGCGTGGGAGCAGCAACGAACGAGCGAGTGCGCATCTACGCCTCTTTCCAGTCACATGACGCTGGTGGACCGGCGACTCCGCGCCGGCGGGTTGACTCGGTCCCCTACAGAGCGGTCAACTCCAGATAACAGTACGTCGGCGGTCGTCGCGCGCCTAGATCAACAAGTCGCACGATCGTTGCCAAAACCCGCAGGACGGGTACCTCGCCCGCGACCGATCCCTTCCCTGCTCACGACTGGAGTCACACCATGCTCGGATTCATCGTCGCCGGACTGATCATCGGCCTGCTCGCGCGGCTCGTCCTGCCCGGCCGCCAGAAGATCGGGCTGCTGTGGACGGTCGCGCTCGGGATCGTCGGCTCCGTGATCGGCGGCTCGATCGCCAACCTCATCGGCAGCGGCGACATCTTTGAGCTGAACTTCGTCGGCTTCGTCGTCGCCGTCATCGCCGCCGTCGTGCTGCTGTCGGTGGCCGAGCGGTCGGGGCTGGGCGCCGGCCGGCCGCGCGGGCAGCTCGGACGCTAGGGGGCTCCTAGGCCTCGGCGTCCACGAGCGCACGCAGCACGGCGTCGACGTCCTCGCCGCCGTCCTCGAAGGCCGCGCGCTGGATCCCGGCGCCACCGCCCTCCTGCACGAGGCGCGCGAGGCCGTCCAGCTGCTCGGCGCAGCCGACCTCGCGGGCCGCCGGCGCCAGCAGCGCAACGGCCTCCTCGGCGAGCTCGGCGACCGGCCGCAGGCGGTCCTGCTCGTCGGGCAGCGTCGCCTCGACCCCCGCCCGCGCGGCGCGGAAGGAGGCCTCGTCGAGGATCTCCGCGGGCGGTCCCTCGATCGGCTCGGCGTCGGCGTCGGCGTAGTGGCGCGCGAGGGCGTGCACGCAGGCCACGAGGGCCGCGCTGTGGCGCGCCGACAGCTGCGTGTCGAGCGCGCGGATCTCGACGGTCCCGAGGCGCGGGTGCGGGCGCAGCTTCCACCAGTGGTAGGTGTAGTCGGGCACGTCGGCGACGCGCGTCAGCCGCGCGGTGGAGCGCACGAAGTCGTCGAAGTCGGCCATCGCGCGCGGCGTGCCGGCCCGCGGCCAGGAGCGCAGCGTCAGCTCGCGCGCCGATGCCAGGCCGGTGTCGCGGCCGTGACGAAAGGGCGAGTTCGCGCCGAGCGCCTCGAGCAGCGGCAGGTAGCAGCGCAGCGCGTTGTAGACGCGGATCGCGGTCTGCGCGTCGGGCATGCCGACGTGGATGTGCATGGCGCAGACCGGCGTGGCGCCGGCGTCGCCGAGGATCCGCTCGATGCGCTCGTAGCGCGGCTTCTCGGTCGTGAGCGAGTCGCCCTCGACCGCCGACGGGTGCGTCCCGCAGGCGACCACGCCGACGCCCGTCGCCAGGACGGCGCGGCGCAGCGTGCCGAGTTCGGCGATCGCCTCGCCGACGTCCGAGCAGACGCCGGTGATCAGCTCGACCTGACTGCGGTGCAGCTCGCTCTTGACCTCGCCGCGCTCGAGCGTGCCGAGGCGCTCGAGCACCTCCGCGCCCGCGTTGCGCAGCGATCCGTCCTGCGGGTCGGCGACGAACAGCTCCTCCTCGACGCCGAGGGAGAACGGCTGCTCCTCACCGAAATGCTGCTCGTCGCGATCCACGCGCGATGCGAGTTACCCGATGCCACGACTCGCCATCCCCCGCATGGCCGCCCGCCCGCGCGGGGATCACGGCTCCCATGACCACCACCCCGCTCACGACGATCAGCTCGGTCCCCGTCGAGGACCTCAAGCAATGGGCCGGCCAGGACGTCGTCGATCCCGACGGCGAGAAGCTCGGCACCCTCGAGGAGGTCCTCTACGACGCCGAGACCGACACCCCCGCCTTCGTGGCCGTCAAGAGCGGCACGTTCGGCAAGCACCTCACGCTCGTGGCGCTCGCCGGCGCGACCGCCGGGCAGGCCTACCTGCGCGTGAAGGTCGACAAGAAGCGCTTCAAGAAGGCGCCGAGCTTCGACACCGAAACCGAGCTGACGCTCGAGGACGAGGCCAGCGCCTACGGCTTCTACGAGCTCGACTACACCCCCGTCGGCGAGGGCGCCCGGCGGCTCGCCAAGCACTAGCCGCGATCGTGTTTCGCGCCCCCGCCGGCTGAAGCTCGGCGGTCCTACATCCGCGCCTCGGCGGCGACCTCGTAGACGTCGGTCGCCGTGCGGTTGCCGAGGCCGTCCGGCGGGTTCATCTCCTTGAGGGCGGCCTCGCTCGAGTGCAGGTCGTCCTCGGTCGCGAACAGGCCGATCATCAGGACGCGGCCGCCCTCGGGGTCCACGAGCATCTGGAAGCCCTGGCTCGTCACGCCCGGCGGCGGCCCCTGCGCGACGTTCGTGCGCATCTGCTCGGCGGCGGCGCGGATGTCGTCGGCGGTCCCGCCCTCCCAGGTCGCTACGCGTGCAAGCATCGGCGGCTCTCCTTTCACGTGATCCAAGGGGCGAACCTACCTCCGCGCGGGCCCCGCTGCCAGGGCATCGAGACACAAAGCGGGCAGCTCGATCGCCCGCGCGTTGGGGACCTCGAACTGCCGCCAGGCGGCGAGGCCGTGCGGGTGGCCCAGGGCGAGGGCGCAGCGGATCGTCCCGTGGTGGCAGATCACGAGCGCCGGGGTCGCGGCGGCGGCGATCTCGCGCAGCGCCGCGGCGGTCCGGCGCTGGTGCTCTGCGAGCGACTCGCCCCCGGGGAAGCGAAACCGCTCTGGATGGCGGCGGCGCTCGCGGTAGCGCCCGGGCTCCTCGTGCTTGACGTCGGCCTTGTGACGCAGGCCCCAGCGACCGACGTCGGTCTCGGCGAGACGCGGATCGACGACCGGCTCCAGCCCGATGGTCGCGCCGACGATCTCGGCGGTCTGGCGCGCGCGCGAGAGCGGGCTCGAGTACAGGCGCACCAGGCCGCTGCCGCGGACGTCGATGCCGAGCGCGGCCGCCTGCTGCACGCCCCTACGGCTGAGCGGGACGTCCCGGCGTCCGAGGAACAGGCGCCGGCCGCTGGCCCTCGTGCGCCCGTGGCGGGCAAGCAGGATCACAGCACCCCACTACCCACCCGGCCGCCGGCTCGCCCGTCCGGGCGCTCGAGGCGCCCGGGCGGGCGAGGGCCGGCGCTGGGGGCGCGGGTCCTCAGGCGGTCGTGCTCTTCTTCGCGGCGGTCTTCTTGGTCGTCTTCTTCTTCTTCGCCTTGGCCTTCTTCTTGCGCTTGGGCGTGGGCATGGCGGCCTCGCCCGCCTTGATCGCCGCGCGGATGCGCGGGTAGGTGCCGCAGCGACAGACGTTGCGCAGCGCGTCGAGGTCCGCGTCGCTGACCTTGCGGCGCTTGGCCTTGCGCGCGTTGACGAGCGCGACGGCGGCCATGATCTGGCCCGGCTGGCAGTAGCCGCACTGCGCCACGTCGCCGTCGAGCCAGGCCTGCTGCATCGGGTGCAGGTCCTTGCCGACGGTCGCCGGCAGGCCCTCGATCGTCGTGATCTTGTCCGACGACCGCAGCGTCGACACGGGCGTCGTGCAGGGGTTGAAGGCCTTGCCGTTGATGTGGCAGGTGCAGGCCTGGCAGACCCCGAGGCCGCAGCCGTACTTCGGGCCGTTGACGCCGAGGACGTCGCGCAGGACCCAGAGCAGGCGCACGTCGTCGTCGACGTCCGGGCTCACGCGCTTGCCGTTCAGGATGAAGGTGTGGACGGGCATCCCTTAGTTCCCCTTCTTCTTGGCGGTCGTCGTCTTCTTGCGCTTCTTCGTGGCCTTCTTCTTCTTCCGCGGTCGCTTGAGGCCGGCCTTCTTGAGGCCGTCCGTGGGCGATGCCGGGATCGACGGGATCGTCGGGAACGGCTCGAAGCCGAGCGGGCCGCTGTGGTTGATCGGGAACTCCGTCGGCATCGTCCCGGTCGCCCGCCGGTAGGCGCAGGCGGTGGCGGCCATCGCGGCGGCCACGCCGAACTCCCCGGCACCGCCGGGGTCGTCGGTGGTCCGGTCCATGACGACGACCTCGAGCTCCGGCGGCGTGTTCCACTGCCGCGTGTAGTAGGCGTCGTCCCAGCTGCCCTCCTCGAAGTTCCCGTCCTTGAGGTGCAGGCTGTAGCTCAGGGCCTGGGCGATGCCGTCCATCGCCCCGCCCATCATCTGCGCCTGCAGCCCGAGCGGGTTGATCGGCAGGCCGACATCGAGCGCGTAGACGACCTTCGTGACGCGCGGCCCCGTGTAGGCCTTCTCGACCTTGCGGTTGACGGTCTCCGGCCGGCAGTCGATCTCCACGACGCAGGCGACGCGGCCCTTGTACTCGCTGTGCACCGAGATGCCCTGCGCGGTCCCCGCCGCCATCGGCTTGCCCCACCCGGACACCCGGGCGACCGTGTCGATCACCGCGCGCATCCGCGGGTCCTTGGCGAACTCGCGCCGGAAGGCGAGCGGGTCCTTGCCCATCTCGCCGGCCACGCGGTCGATCACGAGCTCGGACGCCGTGCGGACGTCGGGGCTGTAGATGTTGCGCACGCTGCTCGTGTTGAACGTCTGGATGTCGTAGATCTCGTTCAGCAGCTGCGTGACGATGCCGAAGTTGTAGGGGATGTTCTGGGTCAGCGTGAAGATCGACTCGGAGAACTGGAGGAGGTTCTGCAGGGGCAGGTTGGCGTCCATCGCCGTCAGGACGTCACCGAACCCGTGCGAGAAGTCCGTCGCGACGCTCGTGTGCCGCTGGTCGAGCGCGAGCACGTTGCCCCCGCTGTAGACCATCCGCACGCGCGACGTGCACATCGGGTGCACGCGGCCCTGGCGGAAGTTGTCGGTGCGGTGCCACATGAGCTTCACGGGCTTGCCGAACGTCTTGGAGATCGCCGCGGCCTCGTACGCCGCATCGGCGAACAGGTGACGCCCGAACGACCCGCCGCCCTCGGTGACGTGCAGCTTCACCTTGGCCAGCGGCATCTTGAGGATCTCCAGCGCGATCTGCTGCTGTGCCTGGATCGGCGACTTGCAGCAGGACCAGATCTCGGCGCGGTCCCTGCGCACGTCGGCGATGGCGCAGTTGGTCTCCAGCGGATCCCCGGGGCGGAAGTTGAACGTGAAGACCTCCTCCACGGCCTTGCCCGGGAGCGCCGGCGTGAGCGGCAGCTCGGCGTTCTTCAGGTCGCCCAGGACCGAGGCGCTGGACTTGCCCGCCACGGGACCTCCGCCCCAGTTGACCTTCAGGGCACGGACCGCGTCGATGCACTGCCCGAAGGTCTTCCCCCGCACCGCGACGCCACCGCCGACGTGCTGGGTGTGCCCGATGATCGCGACGTCGGTGATCCCCGGCATCGACTTGACCTCGGCGGCGTTGCGGATCCCGAGCGCCCTGCCGTTGATCGTCGGCGGCCGGCAGACCATCGTCGGCAGCGCGTCGGGGACGTCGATGTCCATGGCGAACTGCTTGCGCCCGGTGACGATGTCGGGGCCGTCGATGCGCTTCTGCGGCGTCCCGATGAGCTGCAGCGCCGCGCGCGTCTTGAGCTGTGGCGTCACGGTCGCCGAGCGCGAGACCCGCGCCTTGCGGGCGAGCGACCCGTACGTGGCCGTCCGCCCGTCGCGAGCGGTGACGACACCGCCGCGCGTCGTGAGGTCCGAGATCGACACGCCGAGGTCGGTCGCGGCCGCCTGCACGAGCTGCCCGCGGGCGGTCGCCGCCGCCGTGCGCACCGGCCCGAAGATCGAGTGCATCGAGTTCGACCCGCCGGTGAGCTGGTTGAACAGGAGCTCGGGGCGGGCGCCCTCGAGCGTGATCTTCACCCGGTCCAGCGGGATGTCCATCTCGTCGGCGATCGTCATCGCGACCGCCGTCGTGATCCCCTGTCCGACCTCCGCGCGCGGCAGCGGGAATGAGACCGTCCCGTCGCTGTTCATCCGCAGCGAGATCAGGGCGGCGGTCGGCGCCGCCGCCTGGTTGAGCAGGTCGCTCAGGTCAAAGGCGTCCGACGCCTGCAGCGTCGGAACGACCGCCGACGCCGGGTCGGCCCACTGCGCTCCCGCTACGAGCGTCGGCGCGGCGATCAGGTAGCCCAGCATGCGCCGGCGGGTGAACCCGCCGGCGCCGTCCGCGACCGGCGCGATCCCCGCGTCGACCTGGTCGAGGTCAGTCATTGCGCTCCTCCTGTTGACGACATCCGTCACTCACTCGCCGGTGCCGAGGCCGTCGGCGACATCGCTGCCGTAGTTCTCCTCGACGGGCTTCAGGAAGCCCTCCACCGAGGGGTCGATCCGCGTGATGAACGTCTTGGTCGAGGGCGGTCCGCCCTTGTCGCTGTAGGTGACGTCCGGCGAGATGCCGCCGAGGTCGACCGTGCCGAGGTCCTGCTTGGCCTTCAGGATCCCCGCCCGCGACAGGTCGCCGTCGGCGATCGCCTTCTTGAGGATCGCGGCCTGGACCTTGCCCGCCGCGTAGGCGAGCGCGAAGTAGATGCTCGGCGGCGCGCCCGGCTCGTACTCGTCGTGGTGGGCGACGACGTCCTTCATGCCGGGTGCGTCGGGATCGCCCCAGGCCGCCGAGAACGAGGTGACGAGCGCGCCCTTCAGCGCGGCCGCGACCGGCGTCGGCTTGGCGTTCAGCGAGCCGTCCTTCGTGATCAGCTGCTCGAGGAACGCCGGGCCCTGCAGGATCCACTGCGGCGCGAAGCCGAGCGTCGCGGCGGTGCCGATGATCGGGCCGGTGCTGCTCGGCAGCGCGACGACGACGACGGCCTTCGCGCCGGCGCTCTTGAGCTTCTGGATCTGCGCGGTGTACTCGGTGTCGCCGGCCTTGAAGGTCTGCTTGCCGCCGTCCGCGAAGCCGAGGTCCTTCTTGGCGGCCTCGTAGCCGCGCAGGCCGTCCTGGCCGTACTCGTCGTTCTGGTAGATGATCCCGATCTTCGGCTTCTCGTCGCCGCTCTTCGTGTAGTAGTCCAGGACGTTGGCGATGTCGTAGCTGTACGGCGTCCCGACCGGCGCGATCACCGGGTCGGCGCCCCAGATCGAGTCGAACGAGGCCGGCGTCGTCACGAGCTTGTCGCTGTCGACGAGCTTCTGGATCGCCTTCGTCGGCGGGCTGCCGAAGGAGTTCAGCAGCGCGACGTCGTTGCGGATCGCGCGGTAGATCTGGACGTGCTGCTGGGGCTGGTAGCCGGAGTCCTTGATCGTCAGCCGGACCTTCCAGCCGTCGATCCCGCCGTTGGCGTTGAGGGCCTTGAAGAAGGCGCGATGACCCGCCGCGACGGGCTTGCCGAGCGCGCTCGCCGGGCCGGTCAGCGCGTTGATGTCGCCGATGCGGATCGTCTTGGCGGCGACGTCGACGCCCGGTCCGCCCTTGACGGCGCCCGCGGCCGCATTGCCGCCCGCCGAGTCGTTGTTGTCCGAGTTGGAGTCGCCGGTGCCGCAGGCAGCCAGGATCAGGCTCGAACCGATCACCGCGAGCGGTGTCGTCAGGGACAGTGAACGTCTCACGGATGTGCCTCCTCAGGCGTTGTTACGGTGAGCTTCGAAGCTCTGGAGCCGACGTCGCTGCCGTTGCCGGTGCGTCGAAGGCGGTTGGCGATCCCCACGATTCCTCGTGGTTGCAGGGTCAGAAACGCGACGATCAGCAGGCCGTACGTGATCGAGGTCAGGTCGCCCGCGGAGAGTCCCCCGGACCCCTCCTCCGGCAGGAACGGCAGCTCCTTCAACAGCGACGGCAGCGCGAAGACGACCGCGCAGCCGAGCACCGGCCCGGCCGTCGTCCCCAGCCCGCCGACGATGATCGCCGCGATGAACTGGATCGACAGCAGCAGGCTCCACTGGCCGGGCTGCGCGAAGGACAGGTAGGAGCCGTAGAGCGCGCCGCTGACGCCCGCCATCGCCGACGACACGACGAACGCCGTGACCTTCAGCCGGCCGACGTCGATGCCCATCACGGCGGCGGCGGCCTCGCGCTCGCGCAGCGCGACCATCGCGCGGCCGGAGCGCGTGCGGCGCAGGTTCCAGGCGAAGGCGGTCGCCGCGGCGAGCAGGATCAGCCCCAGGAAGTAGTAGAGGCCGCTGGAGTCGATCGTCACGCTGCCGACCGCCAGCTCCTGGCCGGGCGAGAAGTCGAAGGACCCGAGCTGGACGGCCGGGAAGGCGCGCCCCTGCGGCCCGCCCGTGAGGCCGTCGGCGTTGAAGAAGACGTGCTGGGCGATGAAGACCAGGCCGAGCGTCACGATCGCGAGGTACAGCCCGCGCAGGCGCAGCGCGAGCGGCCCGACGATCGCGCCCAGCAGCGCGGCGACGACGCCCGCGGCCGGGATCCAGATGAACGCGCTGAGCCCGTGGTCGGCGCCCAGCACGGCGCCGGTGTAGGCGCCGACGCCGAGGAAGGCCGCGTGGCCGAGCGAGATCTGGCCGGCGTAGCCCGTGACGATGTTCAGCCCCGTCGCGCCGATCGCGGCGATCACGACGAACGTCGCCGTCGCGAGCTGCGCGCCGCTGAGGACGAACGGCAGCAGGACCGCGAAGACGGCCACGCCGAGCAGCACGAAGCGGTTGGTCACAGGCGCTCCGCGGGCGCGCGGCCGAACAGCCCGTAGGGCCGCACGAGCAGGATCAGGATCATCGCGATGTAGGGCGCGACGGCGTAGAAGTTGTCGCCCAGCGAGGACGGCGCGTAGCCCGACGTCATGACCTCGGTGATGCCGATCAGCAGGCCGCCGACGACGGCGCCGGTCGGGCTGCGCAGGCCGCCGAGCACGATCGCCGGGAAGGCCCGCAGCGCGGCGTCGCCGAGCGCCGGCTGCGGCGAGCTCGGGAAGCCGGCGAGAAACAGCCCGCCGAGCGTCGCCAGCGCGCCGGCCATCGCCCAGGTGATGAGGTGCACGCGCCGCACCGGGACGCCGAGCGACAGCGTCGCCTCCTCGTCCTCGGCGGTCGCCTGCATCGCCAGGCCCCAGCGCGTGTAGCGGTCGAAGGCGAAGTAGGCGGCCAGCGCCGCGCAGGTCGCGACGATCCCCCACAGCTTGACCCAGTTGATCGTCACGTCGCCGATCGCGAACGAGGTCGATCCCCAGGGGTCGCCGAGCAGGCGCTGATCGGTGCCGAAGAGCGCCTCCATCAGCGACGTGACGGCGATCCCGGCGCCGATCGTGATCATCACGAGCACGAACGTCGGCTCGCCGCTGACGCGCCGCAGCACCGCCGCCTGAAAGCCCGCTCCGGCCAGCGCGAGCAGCACGATCGCGGCGAGCACCGCCGGCACGAAGGCCAGGCCGACGTCGGTCGCCAGCCAGGAGATCGTGTACGCGCCGGCGAGCAGCATCGCGCCCTGCGCGAAGTTGATGACGCCGCTGGAGCGGTAGACGACGACGAAGCCGAGCGCGATCAGGGCGTACGTCGCGCCGAGCGCGATCCCCTGGAACAGCAGCTGCAGGAACTCGCTCACGCGCCGACCGCCAGCTCTTCGCCGAGGTACGCGCGGATGACGCGGTCGTCCTGCTGGATCTCGGCGGGCGTGCCCTCGGCGATCGGGCGCCCGAAGTCCAGGACGAGCACGCGGTCGGCGATCTGCATGACGACGCCCATGTCGTGCTCGACGAGCAGGATCGTCATGCCCTCGTCGCGGTGCAGCCGGCGCAGCAGCGCGGTCATGCCGGCGCGCTCGGCGGACGACATGCCGGCCACCGGCTCGTCGAGCAGCATGAGCTTGGGCTCCATCGCGACGCAGCGCGCGAGCTCGACGCGCTTGCGGTCGCCGTAGGGCAGCGTGCCGACGACGCGCTGGGCGAGGTCGCGGATGCCGACCATCCCGAGCGCGTGCAGCGCGGCGGTGCGGTGCTCGCGCTCCTCGGCGCGGGCGAGGCCGAGCCCGCCGCGCAGCGCGCCGGCGCGCATGAGGTGGTCGCGGCCGATCAGCACGTTGTCGAGCGCCGACAGCTCGTTGACGAGCCCGAGGTTCTGGAAGCTGCGCGCGACGCCGCAGCCGGCGAGCTGGCGCGGGCGCAGCGCAAGCACGTCCTGGCCGTCGAGGCGCACGCTGCCGGCCTGCGGCTGGTAGACCCGCGAGAGCACGTTGAACAGCGAGCTCTTGCCCGCGCCGTTGGGGCCGATGACGGCCAGCAGCTCGCCCTGGGCGACGTCGAAGCTCACGTCCTCGAAGGCGCAGATCGTCCCGAAGCGCAGCGTCAGGTCGCGGACCGCGAGCATCAGCGGGCGACCTCGTCGAGCACGAGGTCGCGCCCGCCAGCGGTCCCCAGGTAGGACGCGCGCAGCTCGTCGTCGAGCAGCAGCTTCGAGGTCTCCCCGCTCGCGCGCACGCGGCCGTTCTCCAGCAGGAAGGCCGTGTCGGTGCAGCGCAGCGCGAGCGCGGTCGACTGGTCGGCGAGCAGGATCGCGGTGCCGCGCTCGCGGATGCGCCCGAGCGCCTCGGCGATCTCGGCGGCGACGATCGGCGCCAGGCCGAGCGAGGGCTCGTCGAGCAGCAGCAGCCGCGGCGCGGCCATCAGCGCGCGCCCGATCGCGAGCATCTGCTGCTGGCCGCCGCTGAGCAGGCCGGCGCGCTGGTCCAGCCGCTGGCCGAGCACCGGGAAGAGCCGCAGGACGTCCTCGCGCAGCCGCGCCTCCTGGGCGCGGTCGCCGAGCGCGAAGGCGCCGAGGCGCAGGTTCTGCGCGACGGTCAGCTCGCCGATCATGCGCCGCCCCTCGAGCGTCTGCGCGACGCCGCGGGCGACGAGGCGGGCGGTGTCCAGGCGCCGCGTCGACTGCCCGTCGAAGCGGATCTCGCCGCCGACGATCGCGCCGCGGTGGTAGCCGAGCAGGCCGCCGACGGCGCGCAGCAGCGTCGTCTTGCCGGCGCCGTTGGCGCCCAGCAGCGCGACCGCTCCGCCGGCGGGGACGCTCAGGCTGACGCGCTCCAGCGCGAGCACCACCCCGCCGTAGCGAACCACGACGTCATCGACCTCGAGCAGCAACCCCGTTCCTCCTCCTCTCGAGCCGCAACCGGAGATCGCAGCTCTAGGGGGTCACGCTAGACCTGATTTCAGGGGGGGCCATCGGCGGCCGGTCCCGAAGTTCCGAGGCCCCCGTTGTGCCCTGGTGACAAGTTGCGCGCGAGCGCGTCAGGCGGGGTTCTGCGGCGCGACGGCGGGCGCCGCGACCGCGTCCAGATCGGCCTCCGCGACGCGGATCGCGATCAGCAGATCGAGCACGTCGGCGACGTGGCGCAGGTGGCTGCCGGTGCGCTCCTCGATCTTCGCGAGGCGGTAGCGCGCGGTGTTCGGATGCACGTAGAGGCGCTCGGCGGCGAGCTTGGCGTTGAAGTCCGACGCGACGTACTCCAGGAGCGTCGTCGTCAGCACGCGTCCCTCGGCGACGTCGTCGGCGACGAAGGCGCGCACGGCCGCCGGGATGCGCCGGCGCGCGGTGTCCTGGCCGAAGAGCGTCAGGCAGTCGAACGCGCTGAGGTCCGAGAGCGCGAGCACGCCGCCGGTCGCCCGGATGCGCTCGGCGGCCGAGACCGCCTCGCGGTAGGCCTCGGGCATCGAGTCCAGGCCGTCGTGCACCGTGCTGACGCCGACCGCGAGCGTCAGGCGCTCGTCGGCGAGCTGCGACTGGACGGCCGTCAGCGCCTGGACGACGCCGCCGATCGCGTCGCGGTCGACGGGCGCGACGATGACGACCTCGTGGTGGCGCACGACCGCCAGCGGCTGGTCGACGCCGCCGAAGGCGCGCGACAGCCACGTCGCGCAGGCGCGCAGGTGGTGGTCGTCGGGCAGCCGCGCGGTCGCGGCCGCGACGACCAGCACGCAGGAGCGGCCCGGCGTCAGGCCGGCGTGGCGGGCGGCCGCGAGCTTCGGCCCGGGGTCGGGCGCGCGGCCGCCGAGCAGGTCCTCGAGCAGGTCGCGGCGCCCGCGCTCGCCCTGCGCGAGCTGCAGGCGCTCGGCCTCGACGTAGACCTCGGCGGCCTCGCCGGCGGCGACGTTCATGTAGCGCATGACGATCGACGGCAGCGCGAGCGCCTCGCGGCGCGTCGCCTCGGTCGTCGCGCTCGCCAGCACCGCGTCCCAGAAGACCTCCGTGTAGATCCGGAAGGCGTGCATGAAGTCGGCCAGCGGCAGCCGTCCGACGCGCCGCATCGCGCGCGGGCGGACGAAGTCGATCTCCATGCGCGGCAGCGGCCGGCCGAGCTCGATGCTGCGGATCAGCGCGTCGTGCTCCTGGGAGACGTGCGTGCGCACGTCGGCGATGAAGACGGGGTCGGAGATCGCGGCGTAGCCGGCGATCTCGGTGCGGATCCGGCGCACGCCCTCGTCGACCAGCTCCTCTTGGCGCATGCGCAGCGCGTCGAGGATGGTCTGTAGCGCTGCGGTCCTCTCGAGCACTTCAGTCGCCGGCACAGCGATCGCCTCCCGCGGGCAGCTTAGCGCCTGATGAACGCCGACGGACATTCTTCCGGTGCATCTTACGCCCGCTCCTCCGCGAAGGCCGGGACGTCCTCCGGTACGACGATGCGGTGCTTGACGACCTTGCCCGTCGCGGTGCGCGGGAGCGCGTCGACGAACCACAGCCGCCGCGGCTGCTTGTAGCGCGCCAGGCGCCGCGCTGCGAAGCGCCGCAGCGCGTCGCTTGAGACCTCGGCGCCATCGCGCAGCACGACGCAGCAGACGATCTCCTCGCCCAGCAGCGGATGGGGCACGCCGAGCGCCGCGGCCTCGCGGACGGCGGGATGGCTCGTCAGCGCCTGCTCGACCTCGCGCGGGTGGATGTTGTAGCCCTCGCTGATGATCAGCTCCTTGGCGCGCCCGACGATCTCATAGCGCCCGTCGGCGCCGCAGCAGGCGAGGTCGCCGGTGCGCAGCCAGCCGTCGTCCGACAGCACCGCGGCGGTCTCCGCCGGCCGGCGCCAGTAGCCCTGCATGACGTTCGGCCCGCAGACGAGCAGCTCGCCCGTGTCGCCGGGCGCGACGTCTGCGCCGTAGTCGTCGACGACGCGCAGCTTCAGCCCGTCGAGCGGCCGGCCGATCGAGCCCGGGCGGCGGGTCTCGTCGACGCTGTCGAGGCAGATCACCGGCGAGGACTCGGTGAGCCCGTAGCCCTCGGCCAGCGGCGTGCCGGCGGTGCGCTCCCAGGCGGCGTGCAGGCCGCTGTCCAGCGGGGCCCCGCCGCTGAGCGCGGCGCGCGGCGCGACGCGGGCGAGCTGCTGCTCGCGGTCGGCGGCCAGCAGGCCCGCGTAGGTCGTCGGCGTGCCGAGCAGGAACGTGACGCGCCAGGCGCCGAGGAGGTCCAGCAGCGCGCCCGGCTCGAGCACCGGCGCCATCAGCAGGCAGGCGCCGCTGCAGATCGCGGCGTTCAGGCCGCAGGTCTGGCCGAAGGCGTGCTGCAGCGGCAGCGCGGCGAGCACGACGTCGCCGGCGCGCGTAGCCGATGCGCTCGGCGGTCGCGGCGGCGTTGCCGCCGAGGTTCGCGTGCGTCAGCACGGTGCCCTTGGGCTGGCCGGTCGTGCCCGAGGTGTAGAGGATCGCCGCCGCGTCGCCGGGCTGCACGGGCACGGGCGGGTCGGCGTCGGCGTCGGGCGTCTCGACGTCGAAGCAGCTTCCCGGCGCGAGCACGAAGACCGTCAGGCCGGCGCGCGCGGGCGCCGAGCGCTCCAGCACGCGCCACACGAGCAGGCGCCCGGCGCGCGCGTCCTGGAGGATCGCCGAGATCTCGGTGCGCGTCAGGTCGGGGTCCAGCGGCACCGCGACGCCGCCGGCGCGCAGCACGCCGTAGTAGGCGGCCGCGAACTCCGGCACGTTGGGCAGCAGCAGCAGCACCCGCTCGCCGGGCGCCAGGCCGTCCTCGAGCAGGAGCCTGGCGACCCGTGCGCTGGCGGCGTCGAGCTCGCCGTAGCTGACCTCGCGGTTGCCGGCGCGCAGGGCGAGCCGCGCAGGATCGCGCACGGCCAGCTCGCGCAGGGCGACGGCGAGGTTCACCGCTGCGCGAGCTCCGCGGGCACGGCGATCGCGCGCTTGAGGATCTTGCCCGTCGGCCCCTTGGGCAGCTCGTCGACGAGCCACACGCGGCGCGGGTACTTGTACGCGGCGACCTGGTCCTTGACGAAGTCGCGCAGCTCCTCGGGCGTCGCGGTCGCGCCCGCCTTCAGCGCGACGGCGGCGCCGACCTCCTCGCCGAGCTCGGCGTGCGCCATCGCCACGACGGCGGCCTCGCGCACGGCCGGATGCTCGTAGAGCACCTCCTCGATCTCGCGCGGGTAGACGTTGTAGCCGCCGCGGATGATCAGGTCCTTCTTGCGATCCACGATGAAGAAGTATCCGTCCTCGTCCATCCGCGCCATGTCGCCGGTGCGAAACCAGCCCTCGGCGTCGATCGATTCGGCCGTCGCCTCGGGCCGGTTCCAGTAGCCCTTCATGACGTTGCGCCCGCGGATCACGATCTCGCCGACGGCGCCGATCTCGAGCTCCGCGCCGTCGTCGCCGACGACCCGCATCTCGCAGCCCGTGATCGGCGTTCCGACGGAGCCGGCCTTGCGCTCCTTGTCGGGGTGGTTGAAGGACGCCACCGGCGACGTCTCCGACAGCCCGTAGCCCTCCAGGATCATCGTCTCGAAGTGCTCCTCGAAGGCGCGCATCAGCTCGGCCGGCAGCGATGCCCCGCCGCACGCGCAGACGCTCAGCGACGAGACGTCCGCGGTCTGCGCGCCGGGATCGTTGAGCATCGCGCCGTACATCGTCGGGACGCCCTCGAACACGGTCACGCGGTCGCGCTCGATGACCGCCAGCGCCGTGGCGGGATCGAAGCGCGGGATCATCGTCAGGCAGCCGCCGGCGCGTGATCGTCGCGTTCATCGCGCAGGTCTGCCCGAAGCTGTGAAACAGCGGCAGCGCGCCGAGCGTGACGGTCGCAGCGTCCATCGAGAACAGGCCGACCGCGGCGCGGCAGTTGTGATCGAGGTTGCGGTGGCTGAGCTCGGCGCCCTTGGGGACGCCCGTCGTGCCGGACGTGTAGAGGATGACCGCGGTCTCCGAGCCATCGCAGGGCGCGACGCCGGGCAGCGGCTCGGCACCCGCCAGCAGCTCCTCGAAGTCCCCGGGCGCGACCTGGATGCACTCCGCCCCGGCCTCGGCCGCGCCGGTCAGCGCGTGCTCGGCGAAGTCCGCCCACGCGAACACCGCCTTGGCGCCCGGGTCGCTGAGGTAGAACGAGGTCTCGCGCCCCTTCAGGAGCACGTTCATCGGGACCGCCGCCGCGCCGAGGCGCAGGATCCCGAAGTAGACGACGGCGAACTGCGGCACGTTGGGCAGCATGATCCCGACGCGATCGCCGGGACCGATCCCGCGGGCGGCGAGCAGGCCCGCCACGCGGGCGCTCGCGTCGTCCAGCGCGGCGTACGTCAGCGCCGCGTCGTCGAGCTTCACAGCGGGCGCGTCCGGCCTCGCAGCGGCGGACGAGCTCAAGTTCTCAGCCAGGTTCATCGGATCCTCCCGGGGGCGACGAGGACCATCCTCGCCCCCCGGCGACCGGATGGGAATGTGTGCCGATGCCGAACCCAACGGCCGGCGACCGTGCGCCGCTACCAGCGCCTGGACAGCGCCGCCATCGTCATCGCCACCCCGTAGATCAGCAGCAGCACGCCGAGCACGAGCAGAATCGGCGGGAACGCGTTCAGCGGCGGGGACGGGTCGGCGAGGTCGCGGAAGTTCTGGCGCCGGCTCTCCAGCAGCGGCACGACGTCGCCGCTGAGGTAGCCGTCGAGCGCCGGCATCGTCCGCACGGGCGTCACGCCGTCAAAGCGCGTGAAGTCCTCGGTGCCCGGGATCGAGTTCCAGCGGATCGCCACGGGCCGGACGTTCAGCAGCGACTGCGCCACGCGCGGCGTGCGCTGCTTCAGCGTCGCGAGCAGCTCGGCGCGGCTGAGCTTCATGGTCTTGCCGAGGTAGGTCAGCAGGTGCGGGACCTCGGCCGCGACGGCGCTGAGCGGGATCGCCTGCAGCAGCGCGGTCGTCCGCGGGGCGCGGCGGCGCAGCGCCGCGAGGACCTCGGCGCGCGGGATGCTCGTGCGCCCGCGGACGAACGACAGCAGCTCGGGGACCTCGGCCGCGGCACCCCCGCGCCTGGTCGCGATCGGGTCGCCGAAGAGCACGGTCTGGTGGATCATGTCGGCGCCCGCGCGGTCGCCCTGGATGCGCTCGGCGGCGAAGACCGGGTCGAGGTCGGAGACCATGCTGTCGGCCGCGTCCAGGCGCGGGAAGTACTGCAGCGCGAAGACGATCACGAGGATCAGCGCGCCGGTGCCGAGCAGGACGCCCGCCGCCACGCGCCCCGTCGGCGCGTCGAGCGCGCGGCGCGCCTGCAACAGGCCGAAGCCGAGCAGCGCCGCGCCGACGACGAGCAGCAGCGTCGGGATGTAGCCGATGCCGCCACTGCCGGCGACGTCGTCGAACTCGTCCCTGGTGTCCTCGACGGTCGCGACGAGGTCCTCGCTCAGCGTCGTGCGCAGCTGCGGCACGGTCTGCACCGCGGTCGTGCCGTCGAAGCGCGTGAGGCCGCCGATCCCGGGGATGTCGTTCCAGCCGGTCGCGACGCTCGGCAGCGCGGTGAGCGTCTGCGAGAGCTTCGGGAACTGGCGCTCGAGCTCGGCGGCGAGCCCCTCGTCGGTGGTGTTCAGCGTCGTGGCGAGGTAGTCCGTGAAGCGCGGGATCTCGCGGGCGGCGCCCGCCAGCGGCAGCGCGCGCAGGAGCGCCTCGGCGTGCGGGGCCTCGCGGCGCAACGCGGCCGCGACCTGCGCCTGCGAGCGGTCGCTGCGCCTGGCGATCAGCCCGATCAGCGCCGGGAGCTCGCGGCTCGCGCCGCCGCGCGCGGTCATCAGCGGGTCGGCGAGGTCGACGTAGCGGGAGATGAAGTCGACGCCCGCGCGGTCGCCGGCCACGCGCTCGGCGCTCAGCGCCGGCTTGGCGGCGTCGATCAGGTCCTGGCCGGCGGACAGGCGCGGGCCGAGCCCGAGGACCAGCACGACCACGATCACGGCGAGCCCGACGAACGCGACGCCGAGCCACGCCCGCGACGCGCGCGCCGGCAGGAGCCTCTTGATCCGTTCCCCACCTCGACGAGCCACCGCTGCGCGACCCTACACGCGGGCGCCGGGCGAGGCCAGGCGGCCGCCCGCGACGAGCGCGAGCTTCTGCTCGCGCGTCAGGCGCTTGATGCGCGCCTCCTCGCGCCGCGCGGCGCTGCGGTCGGGCATCGGCCGGGCGAGCGCGAGCTCGACCGGCAGCCGGCTGGCGGTGTAGCGGCTGCCGCGGCCGGACCGGTGCGCGGCGAGGCGGCGCTCGACGTCCGTCGTCCAGCCGCAGTACAGCGAGCCGTCGCGGCAGCGCAGGAGGTAGACGTAGGCGTCGGGCATGTCGCAGGAGTGGGTTCGACGTCGGTGGTGGCGATCATGCCGCAGACCAGCGACGCAGCGCAGCCGGTGGGCCCGGCCGCGGTCGGGTACAACGGCGCCGTGGATGACGACGACGACTGGGTCGGGACACCGCCGGAGGGCCACCACTCGCGCGATCGCGCGCAACCCTCGTTCTGGCGCAGCCAGTGGCAGACCTACGCGATCGGCGCGGGCCTGCTGATGGCGATCGTCGTCGTGCTGGTCGTCGTGGTGCTCGCCCGCTGAGCGTCAGCGGGGCCGGCGCCGCCGGCGAAGCCGCGCGCTCAGCGCCGCGAAGTTGATGCCGTAACCCCAGCCATAGGCCTTGGGCACGAACACGCGCGGCTCGTCGCGGTTGAAGAGCTCGCCGCGCAGCCGCCGCCGCGTCGGGCGCCGCCAGTCGTAGGGGATGCCGAGGAAGGTGCCGGTGCGCTTGCGGGCCACGCCTACGCCGACTCGCGGGCGAAGCCCGCGCTCGGGACCGGCGCCAGCTCGACCGGCGAGGCGTGCATCGCGCGCAGGCGCACCTCGCGCCAGGAGACGCCCTCCTTGACGAGCGCCGGAGCGCCCATGACGACGGCGGTCGCCATCTCGACGGCCTGCAGGATGATCCCGTAGGCCAGCGCGTCGGCGTGGCCGACGCCGTAGGCGCTGAGCACCGCGACGCAGGCGGCCTGGAAGACGCCGATGTTCGACGGCGTCGCCGGCAGCACGGCGGTGACGTTGACGGCGAACAGCACGGCCGCCGCGGCGCCGATGCCGGCGCGGTCGTCGAGGCCGAGCGCCACCAGCAGGACGAAGCACGACAGCCACTGCACCCCCCACGCCGACAGCTGCGCGAGCGCCGCGGTGGCGCCCAGGCGCGGGCGGCGGAAGACGGTCAGCCCGGCGCGCACCTGCACGAGCGCGTCCTGCGCCGTGCGCGTCGCGGTCGCGACGCGCGCGAAGCGCGATGGCTTGCCGGGGCGCAGCAGCGCCGGCAGCGCGAGCACGACGAAGGCCAGCGCCAGCGGCGCGATCGCGACGAGCAGCAGCGCCGTGTGGTGCGTGAAGAGGTCGACGGTCGAGAACATCACGATCCCGAGCACGACGAGCGCGAGGATGTTCAGCAGCGTCTGGGAGACGATCGTCCCGAGCACGACCGGCAGGCGCTCGCGCGCGGGGCCGATCCGGCGCGCGACGATGAACGCGCGCGACGGCTCGCCGAGGCGGGCCGGCAGCGTGGCGGACATCAGCACCCCGATGAACGTCCCCTGCAGGACGTCGCGCCGTCGCACGCGCGCCCGCGGCAGCGCCGCGCGCAGGATCGCGTGCCAGGCGAAGCCGCGCAGCACCATCGAGAAGCACATCAGCCCGAGGGCGATCAGCACCCACGTCGGCGACGACGCCAGCAGCGCGTCGCCGACGCGCTGCACGCCGATCCGCTGCAGCGCGACGAGCGCCAGCAGGAGCGCCGCCACGGCCGCGATCGCGACGCCGGCGCGGCGGGCGAGGCGCAGGCGCGCGCGGCGGGCGCCGCCGGCGCCCAGGAGGCTCGGCTCGAGCGTCGGCAGGCGCCGGGCGGGCACGCGCTCGCGGTCGGCGGGCGCCAGCCCGAGCTTCAGCGCGGCGCGCGCGGGCGCCGCGACGGGCGCCGGGGCGGCGTGCAGCGCGATCGCGTCGCGGTAGGCGTCGAGCACCTCGGCGGCGACGTGCGGCCAGGCGTAGCGCTCGGCGGACCCGCGCGCGGCGCTCGCCAGGGCGGCGCGGCGGGGGGCGTCCAGCGCGAGGTCGCGCAGCGTCTCGGCGAGCGCGGTCGCGTCGCCGCGCGGGAACAGCAGCCCGTCGACGCCGTCGCGGACGACGTCGCGATAGCCGGCGATGTCCGACGCGACGACCGGCGTGCCGGCGGCGAACGCCTCCGTCAGCACCATGCCGAAGCTCTCGCCGCCCAGCGAGGGAGCGCAGAGCACGTCGGCCTGCTCGAGCACGGCGACCTTGTCGGCGTCGCTGCACTTGCCCAGCGCGACGACGCCGGTGTCGTCGAGCATCAGCGGCGCGAGCTCCTCGGGCGTGACGCCGACGACGTGCAGCGTGACCGGGAGGTGCTCGCGCAGCGCCTCGAAGGCGCGCAGCAGCACCGGCAGGCCCTTGCGCTCGACCGACTGGCCGATGAACGCGAGCTTCAGCGGCTCGCCCGCGGCCGCCGGCGCGGGCGCGACCGGGATCGCGTCGGGGACGTCGACGCCGTTGGGCACGATCCGGTAGGTGCCGCCGAAGAAGCGGCGCCCGGTCCAGGCCGCCGCCTCGGAGACCGCGATCCGCACGTGCAGGCGGTTCAGCCGCCGCCGCGCGCCGAAGAGGTTGCCGAGGTTGTTGGCGAAGGCGCTCTCCGAGTAGCAGTGGAACGTCGCGACGAGCGGCGCGTCGACGGTCATCAGCGAGTCCCAGCCGGGGATCGGCGCGATCGGCTCGTGCAGGTGCACGACGTCGTAGCCGCGCTCGAGCTCGCGGCGCAGCGTGACCACCGTCGAGACGCCGTAGGCGACGTTCGAGACCGCGCCGTTGGTCGGGAAGCCGACCGTGCGCCCGAGCGGGATGAGGTAGTCGGGCAGGGGCCGCTGCGACGGTCGCGCGCCGCGGTGCAGGCGGACGGCGAGCTTGTCGTCGGGATCGACCGGGGACAGCACGCGAACGTCGTGGCCTGCGGCCAGGTACTGCTCCGCGAGTGCCTCGATGTGCCGCGTCACTCCCCCTGGATACGTCCACGAGTACGGGGACACCAGCGCTATGCGCATCAGGGCATCCTATCCCCCGCGTCGAGCCCGGGTGCACCGCGCACGTACGCGGTCGCGCAGGCGAGCACGAAGACGCCGAAGACGAACAGCAGCGGCCCGGAATCGTTGAAGAGCGCGCCGGCGACGGAGGCCGTCAGCCCGCCGAAGAACGCCGCCTGCCAGCCGGGCGATCCGCGCAGCGGCGCGTAGATGCGCTCGCGGTAGCGCAGGGCGTAGGCGACCGCGAGCGCGGCGAGAACCACGATCAGCGGCATCGCCCCGAGCAGGAACACGTTGCCGGCCAGCGTGTAGCGGCGCACGACGACGTCCCACAGCGCCCCGCCGCTGTCGGCATGCAGGATCGTGCGGGTGAAGTGGCCGTTGCCGCCGGTGGCGAGATCGAGCGCCGCGAGCGCCACGATCGCCCCGATCGGCACGAGCGCCGCGAGCGCGATCCGCCGCCGCGACAGGGTCCCGGGCAGCATCAGCAGCGCCGCGGCGGCGACCCCGGCGCCGACGGTGATGACCCCGCCGACGTCGGCGCCGAGCTCGGCGGCGCCCGTGAAGACGGCGAGCACGGCGCCCGCCAGCGCGACGATCGCCGCGCTCGACCGCGAGCGCCGGCGCTCCCACAGCAGCGCGCCCAGGCCGACCATCAGCAGCACGGCGAGCGTCGACTCCAGCTCGTTGCCGAGGCCGTAGAAGCGCGAGCCCGAGCGCGGGTTGACGCCCAGCAGCGAGCGGATGATCAGCGGCGAGCCGAAGGCGAGGTCGACCCCGTAGGAGACGAGCGCGATGGCGGCCGGCACGAGCGGCGCGCGCGGCCAGCGCACGAGCCGGTCGGTGATCGCGCCCAGCCCGAACGCCCCGACCGTGACGATCGCCATCTCCCCCAGCCGCGACGGCGCGAGCCAGCCGGTGACCAGCAGCATCGGCAGCACCCAGAACATCGCCAGCGCGCCGATCCGCAGCGACGCCCGGATCCCGCGGCGGTCGGCGACGAGGCCGAGCGCGAGCGTCAGCGCCAGCCAGGTGAACATCAGCACCCCGAACGTGGGCGTGCGCCGCCCGCTGACGACGCGCAGGCGCTTCTCGACGCTCTTGAGCTCGGCCGCGTCGCGGACGCCCTCGGCGCGGATCGGCTGACCCTTGACGCCGCCGGGGATCGGCTCGCCGAGCTCGTGCAGGATCGTCACGGGGAGATCGATGGCGGCGACGATCCCCGGCAGGCGCGTCGTCGGCGAGGTCAGCGCGCCGGCGCCGCCCGGGACGCCGGCGACGCCCGCCGGCAGCAGCTGCGGCACGCGCGCCTTCGGCGGCGTCTGCATGACGATCAGCAGGTCGCCGGGGCGGCGGTCGGCGATCAGGTCGTCGAGGATCGCGTCGCCCTTGGCGGCCGTCGGCAGGCCGGCGACGACGAGGCGGTGGCGGCCCAGCAGCCGCTTGACGCGCGCGGCGAGGTCCTTGGAGTTGCCGAGCGAGACGCGCGCGACGTCGCCGTCGCGATCGGCCGCGGCGACCGCCTCGAGGTGGTCGCGCCGCGTCACCCCGGCGTAGGCGGCGCCGCCCGGGATGCGGCTTGCCAGCAGGCCCGGCGTGATCTCCGCCAGCGCCGTGTCGGCGCGCGTGAGCACCTTGCTCCAGCCGAAGACGAAGCCGCTGCGGTCACCGCCGACGACGAGCTCGAGCTTCGGCGCGGTGACCGGGTCATAGACGGCGGCCGACGTGCGCGATCCGGCCGAGATGTCGAGCATCGCCTGCTCGGGCGAGTAGCGGCCCTGCGTCGCGCTGACGAGGCCGAGCGCGAGCTGCGGGCGGGCGTCGAGGCGGTCGAGGACGGGCTTGGGATTGTCGTCCCCGCCGCTGGGCAGGAAGGCCAGGACGGCCCGCCGTTGGAGGGCCTGGGCGGGGGCCGCCGGGGCGAGCGCGAGCGCGAGCGCAACGAGGGCGCCCATCAGCAACGGGAACTTCGGATGGACGGCCATCGCCCGCTCTATCCTGTCTTACCGTGCCGACGCGTCACTTCGTCAAGTACACCTTCCTCAAGCTCGATCCCGCCTGGCGGCGCCTGGACGACGACGTCCGCGAGCTGCACAAGCGCGAGTTCATGGCCGCCTGCGCCGACTTCGCCGACGGCCATCTCCTGCGTGCCTTCTCGACCGTCGGCACACGCGGGGACTGCGACCTGATGCTGCTCGCACAGGCGCAGAACCTCGACCGCATCCACGAGTTCCACGTCGTGCTGGCTCAGAGTGGGCTCATGAAGTGGTCGTCGATCCCTTATTCATACCTGGCGATGACCAAACCCTCGGAGTACTCCGACGAGTCGCGCCTCGAGGTCCGCCCGGCGCACGCGAAGTACCTGTTCGTCTATCCGTTCGTCAAGACGCGCGAGTGGTACACGACCGATCCGAAGGAGCGCTGGCGGATCATGCAGGAGCACATCAAGCTCGGGAAGGAGTATCCCGAGATCGACCTGAACACCTCGTACTCCTTCGGCCTCGACGACCAGGAGTTCGTCGTCGCCTTCGAGACCGACGACCCGGCCTCGTTCCTCGATCTCGTGCAGCGCCTGCGCACGACCGAGTCCTCCCTCTTCACGAAGCGCGACACGCCGACCTTCACGTGCATCAACACGTCGGTCGAGCGCGCGCTGTCGGCGCTCGACGGCGTGCCGGTCGCCGCCGAGCTGGCGTAATGCACGAGCAGCAGGGCGAGATCCGCGACATCACGGTGATCGGCGCCGGGCCGGTCGGCCTGTCGACCGCGTTCTGGGCCGGGATGCGCGAGGCCTCGTCGCGGATCGTCGACTCGCTGCCGCAGATCGGCGGCCAGCTCACCGCGCTGTATCCGGAGAAGTGGATCTTCGACGTCCCCGGGCACCCGAAGGTCCTCGCGAAGGACCTCGTCGAGTCGCTGCGCCGCCAGGCGCTGGAGCAGTTCGACGTCCCCGTGCACCTCGAGACGACGGTCGAGTCGATCGACTGGGACGACGACATCATCGTCCTGCGCACGAACAACCCCCACTACCCCGAGCTGCGCAGCCGGGCGGTCGTCATCGCGGGCGGCCACGGCGCCTTCGAGCCCAAGAAGCTGCCCGGCTACGACATGACGCCGTGGGAGGGCCGCGGGGCGCACTACCTCGTCGGCTCGAAGTCCGAGTTCGCCGGCAAGAACGTGCTGATCATCGGCGGCGGCGACTCGGCCTGCGACTGGGTCATCAACCTCATGCACACCGCCGAGTCGGTCGCCCTCTGCCACCGCCGCGAGGGCTTCCGGGCGCACGAGCTGACCGTCAACCAGGTCATGACGGCGGCCGCCGAGGGCCACGTCGACCTGCACGTCCCCTTCCAGGTCCGCGAGGTCACCGGCAACGGCAGCGTCGAGCGCGTGCGGCTGTTCCACTCCGAGGACGAGTCGCGCGAGGTCGAGCTCGAGGTCGACGCGATCCTCCTGCAGCTCGGCTTCAAGACCGCGCTCGGGCCGCTGAAGAACTGGGGCCTGGAGATCTCCAAGGGCGCGATCGTCGTCGACGGCGTCATGCGGACGAACCTGCCGGGCGTCTGGGCCTGCGGCGACATCACGACCTTCGAGGGCAAGCTCAAGCTCATCGCGACCGGCTTCTCGGAGTCCGCGATCGCCGTCGCGCAGGCGGTCCAGTCGTTCCGCCCGGAGATGAAGATCCAGCCGAAGTACTCGACGAACACCGGCGTTCCCGGTGGTACCGGGGGCCAGCCCTAGGCGATATCGCGCTGCTCGAGTGCGAGCAGCGGCGTGCTGAAGTCCAGCGCGAGGTCGGCGACGAGGCCCTCCAGGCCGTCGCGCGCAGCCAGGCCGCGCTGGCGCGCCGGCCCGGGGTGCTCGAGCAGGACGTCGAGCAGCGCGAGCTGCTCGCCGCAGCCCAGCGCCGCGGCGTGCGGCGCGCAGGCCGCCTGCAGCTCGATCGCCATGCTGCGCAGCGGCACCGCCTCGCCGCGCAGCGGGTCGACGAGCTCGGCGTCGACGCCGTCGCGGGCCGCGAGGAAGCGGTTCTCGTCGAGCACCTCGGGCGCGTGCACGAGCGCGGAGTCGGCGTGGCCGTCGACGAGCTCGAGGCGCACGAGCGACTGCACGAGCGCCACGAGCGCGGCGGTCGCCCCGAGCGTCGACTGCGCGTCCATGATCCGGATCTCGACGGTGCCGAGCTTGGGCTGCGGGCGCACGTCCCACCACAGGTACGTCGGCTCCGGGAACGCGCCGCAGTCCAGCAGCAGGTCGACGGCGCGGACGTACTCCCCGTAGGAGCCGAACGCGCGCGGGATCCCGACGCGCGGGAAGGCCTGGAACAGCGGCGTGCGCGCCGACGCCAGGCCCGTGTCGCGACCCTGCCAGAACGGCGAGTTGGCCGACAGCCCGAGCAGCAGCGGGATGTGCGCGCGCAGGCGGTTGAAGGCCGCGATGCCGGCCTCGCCGGAGGGCAGGCCGACGTGGACGTGGAGGGCGAACGTCGGCTCGCGGCGGGCGAGCTCGCGCATCGAGCCGTAGACCTCCTGGTGGCGCTCGCGCGAGGAGACCTGCATCTCGTGCCAGACGGCCGACGGATGGATGCCCGCCACCGCCGCGGCGAGGCCGAGGCCGTCGAGGACGCGCGTCAGCTCGGCGCGCAGCTGCGCGAGCTCGGCGACCGCGCCCGCGACGGTGGCGTGCACGCCGGTGCGCAGCTCGACGGCGCTGGCGTGCGTCTCGGAGCTGACGCTGTCGCGCGTCTCCTCCGGCCAGGCCGCGAGCACGTCGTCGATCGCGGGCGCCAGGGCCCAGCCGTTGGCCGGGTCCAGCAGCATGACCTCCTCCTCGATGCCGAGGTCGTAGTCGGTCGCGTGGCCGTGGCGCCACTTCGACCAGGGGATCGCGGCCGGCTGGGTCGTCGCGTGCTCAGGCGGCACGGGCCGCCCCGGCGCCGTAGGCGACTGCGGCGCCGGCGAACGCCGCGAGCAGGCGGTCCTGCTCGGGCGAGCGGGTCATGCTCTCGGCATGCCATTGGACGGCGACCGTGAAGCTGCGGTCCGTCGCCTCGAGCGCCTCGACGACGCCGTCGCGCGCCCAGCCCACCGCCCGCAGCCCGCTGCCGAGCCGGTCGACGGCCTGGTGGTGGAAGCTGTTGACGCGCAGCTCGTGGCATTGCAGGCACGTCGCGGCGAGGCTCGCGGGCTCGAGCGCGACCTCGTGGGTCGGCGTCGACGCGGCCTGCGGCTGGCGGTGCTCGACGTCGGACGGGCGCTCGCTGGGCAGGTCCTGCGTGAGCGTCCCGCCGCGCGCGACGTTGAGCACCTGCAGCCCGCGGCAGATCGCGAGCACCGGCATCGCGCGGTCCTCGGCGGCGCGCACGAGCGCGATCTCGAACGCGTCCAGCTCGGGCTCGGTCGGGCCCAGCGCGGGGTGCGGCTCGGCGTCGTAGGCGCCCGGGTGCAGGTCGGGCCCGCCGGACAGGCACAGGCCCCAGAGGCCGTCGAGCAGCGACTCGATCGCGGCCGCGTCCATCGGCGGGATGACGACCGGGACGGCGCCCGCGCGGCGGATCGCGTCGGGGTAGGTCAGGCCGAGCGCGAGCTCGCGCCCGGCCGGCTCGCTGCGCGGGTCGTGGCGGATGCGCTCGGGCGCGCGCATCTCCGACGTACTCAGGCCGATGAGGGGCGACGGCGACGTGGTCATGCTCTGGCGGCGCGTGGAGAGGGTGCTGGGCACGCGTACGGTTCTACCGCCGTTTCCCGGTCGGCTGAACCGCCACGCGGGCGATTGCGCGGGGCCGTTGTTGTCCCGGCTGTCGAGGCGGCGGTCAGCGTGGGAGCGGCAGCGGAGCCGGCGAGGACTCCAGCAGCGCCCGCAGCTCGCAGGCCGGCATCGCGTGCGCGAAGTGATAGCCCTGGCCGAACGTGCAGCCCAGCTCGAGCAGCCGCTGGCGCTGGGATTCGTGCTCGACGCCCTCGGCGACGACCTGCAGGTCGAAGGACTCGCCGAGGTCGATGATCGCCTGGGCGAGCGTCGAGTCGCCGGCGCCGAGGTCCTCGACGAACGCCTTGTCGATCTTCAGCATGTCGATCGGGAAGCGGCGCAGGTAGTCCAGCGACGAGTAGCCGGTGCCGAAGTCGTCGACGGCGAGCAGCACGCCGAGCTCCTTCAGCGCGCGCAGGCAGGCGATCGTCTCGGTGACGTCGCGCATGAGCGCGGTCTCGGTGATCTCGAGCACGAGCGCGCCCGCGGGCAGGCCCGATTCCGCGAGCGCCGCGGCGACGTCGCCGGCGAGCGCGTCGGCGGAGTGCAGCTGGACGGCGGAGAGGTTCACCGACAGGCGCAGCGGTCGCAGCTCGCGCCAGCCCGCGACCTCGCGGCAGGCCTCGCCGAGGATCCAGCGGCCGAGGGCGGCCATGAACTGCGTCTCCTCGGCGAGCGGGATGAACGCGTCCGGGGCGACGAGCCCGCGCGTCGGGTGGCGCCAGCGCACGAGCGCCTCGACGCCGATGATCGCCCGGTTGCCGAGCGCGACGATCGGCTGGTAGTGCAGCACGAGCTGGTCGCGCTCGATGACGCGCTGCAGGTCGGCCTCGAGGTCGGCGCGCTCGACGACGGCGACGTGCATCGCCGGCTCGAAGACCGCGTGGCGGCCCTTGCCCTCGGACTTGGCGCGGTACATCGCGAGGTCGGCGTCGCGGATCATGTCGCGCGCCGTGGTCGCCTCCATCGCGATCCCGATGCTCGCGCTGATGAAGACGTCGCGCCCGGCGACCGCCAGCGGCGCCCGCAGCGCGCGCAGGATCCGCAGCGCCACCTGCTCGGCGCCCTCCTGGCCGTCGACGTCCTCGAGCAGGATCGCGAACTCGTCGCCGCCGAAGCGCGCCGCGGTGTCACCGGGGCGGATCGACGCGACGAGCCGCACCGCGACCTCGCGCAGCAGCTCGTCGCCGGCGGCGTGGCCGAGCGAGTCGTTGACGATCTTGAAGCGGTCGATGTCGAGGAACAGCACCGCGAGCTTGGCCTTCGAGCGCTGCACGCGCGAGAGGCCGAGCTCGAGGCGGTCGACGAAGAGCGCGCGGTTGGGCAGGTCGGTGAGCGCGTCGTGGAAGGCCTGGTGCAGCGCCGAGCGGACCATGCGCGCGTCGGTGAGGGCGAGGCTCGCGTGCTCGGCGAAGGCCAGCAGGACCTCCTTGTCGTCGGCGCCGTAGCGGCGCCCCGGGCGCCGCGACGCGACGACCATGCTGCCGACGACGCGGCCCTCCTCGCGCACCGGTGCCGCCATCGCCGCCTGCACGCCGGCGGCCGCCAGCACCGGGGTCGCGGCCGCGGCCGCGGGCGTCTCGGCGTCGAACACGACGAGACCGTCCTCGGCGATCGCCTGCCCGCCGAGGCCCTCCGCGGCGGGGGTGCGTTCGGTCTGCGCGCGCAGCTCGGGGTCCAGCCCGACGCTCGCCATCAGCACGGCGGCGTGGTGGTCGAGCGGGTCGAGCAGGCGCAGGCTGACGACGTCGTCGCCGATCAGCTCCGCCGCGCCGCTGACGACGGCGTGCAGGACGTCGCGTGGGTCGGCGCGGCGGACGATCATGCGCTGCAGCGTCGAGAGGCGCTCGAGCAGCTGCTGGCGACGAGACATGCGCAGCGTCAGGACGAGCACGTGCGCCACGCCGCGCAGCAGGGCGCGCTCCTCGCCGCTGAAGGGGTCCTCGCCCGCGCGCGCGGCGAGCAGCCGGCCGGGGACGTCGGTCTCGAGCTGCACGACGGCGACCTGGCAGGGGCCGAGGGCGGCGAGCTGCGCGCGCTCGGGCTCGGGCTCGGCGGCGAGCAGCAGCAGCTCGTCATCGGGCACCTGGCCGATGGCGGTCCACACCGCGCCGCCGCGGATGACGGCGACGACATCGGCCTGCAGCATCTCGGCGGCGCGCTGCACGGCGCCGCGGGTGGCCGAGGCGGCGTCAGGGAACGTCGAGACGAGCGCGAGGGACTCCGTGAGCTGCTGCGTCGACCAGCTCTCGGAGTGCCGGCTCATCGGCCCAGTGTCCTCGTTCGTGCCCCCACCTTGGGGGTCTGCTTCGGCAGTTCGCCGCGAAAGCTTGAGCGGCGAGGCTCTACCGGCGGAGGATCAGACCGCTGAGCACTCCTGCTCGTCGGCGACGCGGAAGGAGGAGCCGCAGCCGCACGCGGCGACCACGTTGGGGTTGTTGACCTGAAATCCGGCCGCGGTCAGGGACTCGACGTAGTCGATGACGGAGCCCTTGACGTAGGGCAGGCTGGACTGATCGACGTAGACCTTCAGGCCCGAGGCCTCGAAGACCTCGTCGCCGTCGCGCTTCTCGTCGAAGGCGAGGTTGTACTGGAAGCCGGAGCAGCCGCCACCCTTGACGCCCACGCGCAGCCCGGCCGCCGAGGCGTCGGCGCCCTGCGAGCTCAAGAACTCGTGGACCTTCTCGGCACCCTTGTCGGTGATGGTGATCATGGTCTGAACCCCCGGCGTCGTTTCGGGAAGCATCGGCAATACTTCAGGAAGTGTAGCGACCGTGCAGCTCCTCCTGGACAAGGGTCGCAGAGCTCGCGGATGAGGTCCAGTAGGCCGGTGCGCCCTGCTCGCTAGGCTGTCCGGCAGATGCCCAGCGCAGACGAGGTCAAGAGCCGCATCGAGGCCGCCATTCCGGGCGCGCAGGCCGACGTCGAGTCCGCCGACGACGTGCACTTCAGCGCCCACGTCCGGGCGTCCGCGTTCGACGGCCTCTCCCGCGTCCAGCAGCACCGGCTCGTCTACGACGTGTTCGACGGTGAGCTCGGCGGCGCCATCCATGCACTCGCCCTCAAGACGGAGGTCTCATGAGCGACAACCAGATCCGCGACGCGATCGCCGAGGCGATCGCCGACAACGACATCATCCTCTTCATGAAGGGCACGCCCGACGCGCCCGCGTGCGGCTTCTCCGCACGCACGGTCGGCATGCTCCAGGCGCTCGAGACGCCCTTCACCGCGGTCGACATCCTGCCCGACCCGCGCATCCGCCAGGAGCTCTCGGCGATCTCCCAGTGGCCCACGATCCCGCAGCTCTTCCACGCCGGCGAGCTCGTCGGCGGCTGCGACATCGTCACCGAGATGTACGAGTCCGGCGAGCTGGCCTCCGTGCTCGGCGTCCCCGCCGCGGCGGGTCCCGCCGAGGCGCCCGAGGTCTCGGCGCAGCCGGCGCCGATGGGCATCGAGAACCGCCTGGGCTGAGGCCGCTACGGCCGGACGTTGACCCGCACGCGCGCCGACCCCGTGATCCGCACGTTGGGGTCGCGGAAGACCTCGTGCTGCTCGCCGCTGAACGTCGCGGTGACGCCGTCGAAGCGGTGCAGCGAGGTGAAGAGCGTGCGCAGCTCGGTGAGCGACTGCGGGCCGGCGTCGTCGCCGCTGTCCTGCTCCTCGAAGACGATGCTGAGGTCACCGGGGTCGTCCGGGTTGCCGCCGACGTCGATCGGCGTGCCGGAGAACCGCAGCACGCGCACGCCGCGCGGCGTGCCGAGCGGGATCTTCACGCCGAACGTCTGCGTCGTCCGCCTGCCGGTGCCGGTGTGGCGCATCCGCAGCCGCACGCGCAGGGTGTGCCCGCGGCGCACGCGCGGCGCGGTGCTCCCGCCGGTGATGAAGGCCTGGTCGACGCCGGAGCGGGCGCGGATGCCGACCTCGACGGCGGTCGGGTGCAGCGTGCCGAAGCGGTAGCCGTCGAGCAGCGCGACGGCCGCGGTCATGTCGGCGGCGGCGGCGCCTGCCAGCGCGTTTGGCACCTCGCCGTCGACGGCGTAGTCGTTGCAGAAGCGCAGCGGCTTGCGCAGCTCGCGCAGCGTGACCTTCATGCACATGTCGCCGCTCTGGCGCGACGGCGAGCCGCGCAGGATCCCGCCGGCGGCCTCCGCCACCGCCGCGGCGCCCGCCAGGCCGAGCGGCGAGATGCCGGCCGGCCGGCCGACGTCGCCCTCGTCGGCGATCTGCGTCAGGCTGCTCGTGACGCGGCCGGTGCGCGGGTCCTTGGCCGTCACGCGCAGCGGGAAGCTCGCCGGCGCCGCGCCGATCTTGCCGACGACCGCCGACGTGCCGTCGGAGGTGATCGCGCCGATCACGTGACCGGGCGAGGCGAGCTTGTAGGTCGCGACGTCGTCGACCGAGAGCGGGTTGTTGATGATCGTGTGGACGTAGGCGTCCTGCAGGAACAGCGAGCGCCGGCCGGCGGCGTCCATCTGGTGGCCGAAGAGCCAGACGTTCTCCCCGTCGACGTAGCTGACGGTCCCCAGCGCGCCGACCGAGATGTCGCCCGCGGTCACGCCGACGACGGCGGCCGAGCCGGGCACGAGCGGCGTCGGCTCGAAGACCACGCGGCCGGCCGCCGGCGAGCTGATGAGCACCCGCCCGGCCTTGCGCGCGGCGGCGACGAAGCTCGCCGCGAGCGACGGGCGCAGGCCCGCGATCGTCAGCGGCGTCGCGAGCGGGCGCGCGCCGGGAAACGGGGGCAGCGCCGCGGCGGGCTCGGGCGGCTGGGCGAGCATCGCCTCGATCGGCGTCGCCAGCACGGTCTTGCCGCCGTACTCGCCGATCGTCTCGGAGATCGCGCCGATCGTGCGCGCGACGCCGTCGGCGCCGGTGCACAGCACCGGCGAGCCGGAGAAGCCCGGGCCGACGCCGGTCGCGTCGACGGCGGGACCGGACACGCGCACGAGGATCCGCGCCGCCGCCGGGCGCTCGATCCCGATGACGTCGAGGATCTCGACGTCGAAGCTCGTCACGTTGGTGGCGCGCACGACCGTGAGGCCCGTGCAGTGGGCGCCGACCTGGACGTCGCCCAGCGGCATGATCGGGTCGGCGGCGAAAGCCGGGACCGGCGCCACGAGCGCGGCCGCGCAGGCGGCGAGAAACAGGCGGCGCATCCGAGGCGACAGTAGCATCGGCCCATGCCGGGGCCCACCACTTCTCTGCCCAGCACGGGCGTCCGCTGGGACGGCCGGCGCCTGCAGATCATCGATCAGACGCTGCTGCCGGGCACCGAGCTGTGGCTCGAGCTGAGCAACGAGCGCGACACCGCGGAGGCGATCGCGCGCCTCGCGGTGCGCGGCGCGCCGAACATCGGGATCGCCGCCGCCTACGGCCTCGCGATGGCCGCGGCCACCGGCGCCGGCAAGCGCGGCGGGCCTGACCTCGGCGTCCTGACCACGGCCGCAGACCACCTGCGCGAGGCGCGCCCGACCGCGGTCAACCTCGCCTGGGCGGTCGACCGCGTGCTGGCCGCCGCGCTCGCCGCGCGGCCGGCCGAGCGCCACCTCGCCGCGCGCGCCGAGGCCGAGGCGATCCACGCCGGCGAGGACGCCGCCAGCGCCGCGATCGCCGTGCTGGGCGCCGGCCTGCTCGCCGGCGCGCGGCGGATCCTCACCCACTGCAACACCGGCGCGCTGGCCTGCGGCGGGACCGGCTCGGCGCTGGCCGTCGCGATCGAGCTGGCGCATCGCGACGACGGCGTCTCGGTGCTCGCGTGCGAGACGCGGCCGCTGCTGCAGGGCGCGCGGCTGACGATCTGGGAGCTGCAGCGCGCGGGCATCGCGCACGCGCTGCTCGTCGACGGCGCGGCCGCCGGGCTCATGCGCCGCGGCGAGGTCGATGCGGTGATCGTCGGCTGCGACCGCGTCGCGGCCAACGGCGACGTCGCCAACAAGGTCGGCACCTACGCGCACGCGCTCGCCGCCCGCGCGGCCGGGATCCCGTTCGTCGTCGCCGGGCCGACCTCGACGATCGACACCGCGATCGCCGGCGGCGACGAGATCGTCATCGAGGAGCGCTCCGCCGACGAGGTGCGTCACGCCGGCGGCGCGCTGCTGACGGGCGCCGACACGCCGTGCCGCAACCCCGCCTTCGACGTCACCCCCGCCGAGCTCGTGACCGCGCTCGTGACCGAGCGCGGGATCGCCGCGCCGCCGACGCGGGCGTCGATCGCGGCGCTGCTGGCGGCCGACGCGCGGTGAGGGTCGCCCGCTCGCTGACCTCGCGCGAGGTCGTCGTCGAGGAGCGCCCCGACCCCGCGGCCGGGCCGGGCGAGGTCGTCTGCCGCGTGCTCGCCTGCGGCGTGTGCGGCTCGGACGTCAGCGAGACCTACGTCGCGCGCAAGCTGCCCGCGGTGCTCGGCCACGAGGTCGTCGGCGAGGTGCTCGAGACCGGCTACGGGGTGAGCGCGGTGCAGCCCGGCGACCGCGTCGTCATCCACCACCACGTCCCCTGCGGTGAGTGCCGCCGCTGCCTGCGCGGCCACGAGACGCTCTGCGACCAGTTCCGCTCGACCGCCCTGGACCCCGGCGGCTTCGCCGAGCGCGTGCGCCTCAGCGCGCCGCTCGTCGGCGAGCTGCTGGAGCTCGGCGCGGTCGATCCCGTCGCCGGCACGTTCACCGAGCCGCTGGGCTGCGTCCTGCGCGCGCTGGACCGCGCCGGCCTGCGGCCCGGCGACGCGCTGCTCGTCGTCGGCGCGGGCTCCAACGGGCTGCTCGCCGTCGCCGCCGCGCACGCCCGCGCGATCGAGGCCGTCTGGATCCGCGAGCCGCGCGAGGACCGCCGCCGGCTGGCCGAGGCGCTCGGCGCCGCCCACCACGCCGACGAGCCCGTCGACGTCGCGTTCGTCACGACCGCCAGCGGCGAGGCGATCGCGGGCGCCGCCGCGGCGCTCGGGCCCGGCGGCACGCTCTGCCTCTACGCGACGACCGGACCCGGGACCCCGGTCGGCCTGGACACCGAGCAGCTCTTCCTGCGCGAGATCACCGTCTGCTCGAGCTGGTCGGCGGGGCCGGCCGACATGCGCGCCGCCTTCGACCTGATCGCGAGCGGCCGGATCGACGTGCTCGGGCTCGTCACGCACCGGCTCACGCTCGACGAGACCGGCCGGGCGCTGGACCTGCAGCGGCGCGGCGAGGCGCTGAAGGCGGTCGTGCTGCCGTGAGGGCGGCGATCCTGCACGGCCCCGGCGACCTGCGCGTCGAGGAGGTCGCCGAGCCCGGCGAGGGCGACGTCCTCGTCCACGTCGAGGCGGCGACCGCCTGCGCGACCGACGTCAAGTGCCTGCGCCACGGCCACCTGATCCTCGGCCCCTACCCCGCGCGCTTCGGCCACGAGACCGCCGGCCGCCGCGACGACACCGGCGAGCGCGTGCTCGTCGGCGACTCGGTCGCCTGTGGCGCCTGTGCGCAGTGCGCCGCAGGGCGCCCCCAGCTGTGCGAGCGGATGACCTGGGTGCTGGGCGGCTTCGCCGAGCGGATCAGCGCGCCCGCGGGCGCGCTGCACGCCGTGCCCGAGGGCCTGGACGCCGCCGGCGCCGCGATGGCCGAGCCGCTGGCGGCCGCCGTCCACGCGGTCGCCCGCTCGGGCGCGACCGCGGGCGCCGACGCCGCGGTGCTCGGCGGCGGCACGATGGGGCTCATGCTCGCGCGGCTGCTCGTGCTCGCCGGCTGCGACGTCACGCTCGCCGACCGCCACCCCGAGCGCCGCGCCCAGGCCGAGGCCTTCGGCGCCACCGCCGTCGAGCAGCTCGCGCGCCACGAGCTCGTGCTCGAGGCCGTCGGGCGCCCGGAGGCCTGGCGCGACGCGATCGCGGCCGCGGCGCCGGGGGCGACGGTCGTGCTCGTCGGCGGCTGCCCGCGCGGGACCGAGGTCACGCTGCCGGCCGCGCCGCTGCACTACGCCGAGCTCGACGTCCGCGGCGCCTTTCACCACGACCGCGCCGAGGTCGACGAGGCGTTGCAGCTGCTGGCGAGCGGCGCCGTCGACTGGCGCGCGCTCGCGGGCGCGACGATCGGGCTCGACGACCTGCACGGCGCGCTGCTGCGCCCGTCCGCCGGCGAGGCGCGCAAGCTCGTCGTCGACCCGCGCCTGTAGCGTGCCCGGGCCCATGGGGGTCGCGATCGTCACAGACAGCACGCACTACCTGCCCGGCGACGTCGCCGCGGCCAACGACCTGCGCGTCGTCCCGCTGTACGTCCGCTTCGGCGGCACGCAGGCGCGCGAGAGCGACATGCCCGACCTGCAGGACTTCTACGAGCGCCTGCGCGCCGCTGCGTCCGACATGCCGACGACGTCGCAGCCGTCGATCGGCGACTTCCTGGAGTGCTACGAGCCGCTGCTCGAGGCGGGGCACGACATCGTCTCGATCCATCTCTCGGCGGCGCTCTCGGGCACCCACGACTCGGCGCTGCAGGCGCGCGCCGCGCTTGCCGAGCGCGGCTACGACGGGCGCATCGAGGTGCTCGACTCGCGCACGGTCTGCGGCGGGCTCGGCCTCATGCTGCTCGCGGCGGCCGCGCGCGCCCGCGGCGGCGCGAGCCTGCAGGAGGTCGCCGAGCACGCGCTGGCCGCCCGCGACGGCCTGCGGATCTGGTTCAGCCTCGACACGCTGGAGTACCTGCGCCGCGGCGGCCGCGTCGGCGGCGCGCAGGCCTGGCTCGGCGGCGCGCTGAAGATCAAGCCGATCCTCTCGCTGGAGTCCGAGATCCTGCCCGTCGAGCGCGTCCGCACCGCCGGCCGCGCCTTCGAGCGGATGGTCAAGTACGCGCAGGAGCTGCACGACGACGGCGCCGACGCCTGGTGCGTCCAGCACATCCAGACGCCGGGCCAGGCGGACCGGCTGGTCGAGCGCGGCCGTGAGATCTTCGGCTGCGAGCCGCTGTTCATCGGCGAGGTGGGCCCGGTGATCGGGGTGCACGCGGGGCCGGGGATGCTCGGCATCGGCGCGATGCCGGCGTCGATGCTGGACTGACGCGGGTCAGAACAGCTTGAAGTTGCTGGCGGTGCTGAACGTCGCCGTCGCCGCGTTGCCGACGCGGTCCTGAAGCGCCGATCCCGGTGCGAACGCGAGCACGCCGCTGCCCGCCGCCGGATCGTCGCCGGTGACAGTGCTGACCGTGAGGGTGACGACGGTGTTACCGACGCTCAGCCCCACGGTCCCGGTGAAGTTGACCGTCCCCGGCGAGCAGCCGAGGATGCCGCACAGCAGGCCGGTGCCGATGTAGGACGTGTCGCCGGTGTCGATCACGCCGTTGGTGAAGTTCGGGATGTTGAGCTTGACATTCGGCAGACTCAGCAGGCCGCCGGCTCCGCGGGTCTCGGCGCCGGTGAACGTCGTCGGGAAGCCGATGATCCGCAGCTCCTCGCTCATGGTGATGATGAGCTGGTCGCCGACCTCGAGCTTGCCGTCGCCGGCGGCGCCGCCGGCTTCCTTGGAGACGATCGAGGTGATCGTCGGGCTCGTGATGTCCGGCGTCACGGTGAACGTGCTCGTGTTCGTGCCGGTCGCGTTGTTGGTCGCGGTGACGGTCTGCGCGCCGGTCGCGCCCACCGCTCCGGTCCAGCTGTAGGTCGTCGAGAACGGCGAGGTCGCGTCGTCGCCCTGGCCGCTGGCGAAGCCCGTCAGCGTCGGGAAGTTGACCTTCTGCATCCCGGAGTCGGCGTCGGTCGTGGCCGCCGCGATCTGGAAGCTGCCGGAGTTGGCGGCCTTGTTGCTGATGAGGACGGTGGTGCCCGAGACGTAGGTGTTGCCGGTCGCGCCCGACAGCGTCAGCGCGGGAGCGCTCGGATTGGTCGTGTCGACCTTGACGATCGAGGTCGTCGCCGAGACGTTGCCGACGTTGTCGGTGCCCGTCAGCGTGTAGCGGTAGCAACTCGGGCCCGTCACGGTCTGGGCGGGATTGCCGACGATCACGCTCGCCGTGCCGTAGGTGCCGCAGGTGCCGGCGGCCAGCCCGTCGGTGGAGCTCATCGCCGCGGTCTCGAGCGTCAGCGTCGAGGACAAGAGGCCCGCGCCGCCGTCGGTGTAGTCGGTGCGGACGATCGAGTAGCTCCCCGTCTTGCTGAAGCTCGTGGACGCCGAGCCGTTGACCGTCAGCGCGCCGGTCGCCGGAACGGTCGTATCGGGGGTGATGGTGAACGTGCTGGTCGCGGTGGCGGTCACGGTGTTCGTCGACGTCACGGTCTTCGTGCCGGTCGCGCCGACCGCGCCGGTCCAGGTGTAGGTTGTCGCGAACGGCGTGCTCGCGTCGTCGCCGTCGCCGCTCGTGAAGCCGGTCAGGACGGGGAAGTTGACCTTCTGGATGCCGGAGTCGGCGTCGGTCGTGGTGGCCGCGATCTGGAAGCTGCCCGACCGGCCCGCCTGGGCGTTGACGAAGACGGCGCTGCCGGTCGTGTACGTGTTGCCGGTGGCGCCCGACAGCGTCAGGCCGGGGGCGCTCGGCGCGGTCGTGTCGACCTTGACGATCGACGTCGTCGCCGAGACGTTGCCGACGTTGTCGGTGCCGGTCAGCGTGTAGCGGTAGCAACTCGGGCCGGTCACGGTCTGGGCGGGCTGGCCGACGATGACGCTCGCCGTGCCGTAGGTCCCGCAGGTGCCGGCCGCGATCGCGTCGGTCGAGCTCAGCGTCGCGGTCTCGCGCGTCAGGACCGAGGACGACAGGCCCGAGCCGCCGTCCGTGTAGTCGGTCCGGACGATCGCGAAGCTCCCCGTCGAGCTGACGCTCGCCGTCGCCGAGCCGTTGACCGTCAGCGCGCCCGTCGCCGGGGCCGTCGTGTCCGGGGTGACCGTGAACGCGGCCGTCGCGGTGTTGGTGACGGTGTTGGTGGCCGTGACCGTCTTGGAGCCGCTCGCCCCGACGGCGCCCGACCAGGCGTAGGTCGTCGCGTAGGGCGAGCTCGTGTCGTCGCCGTCGCCGCTCGCGAAGCCGGTCAGGACCGGGAAGTTGACCTTGGCGATGCCGGAGTCGGCGTCCGTGGTCGTCGCGGCGACCTGGAAGCCGCCCGAGCGGCCGCTCTGGGAGTTGATGAAGACGGTCGTGCCCGAGACGTACGTGTTGCCGGTGGCCGCCGACAGCGTCAGCCCCGGCGTGCTGGGCCCGGTCGAGTCGACCTTCGCGACGGTCGAGATCGTCGCGACGTTGCCGACGCGATCGGTGCCGGTCAGCGTGTAGCGCTGGCACGTCGGGCCGGTCACGGTCTGGGCGGGCTGGCCGGTGAGCACGCTCGGCGACCCGTAGGTCCCGCACGTGCCGGCCGCGATCCCGTCGGTCGAGCTCAGCGTCGCGGTCTCGCGCGTCAGCACCGAGGACGACAGGCCCGAGCCGCCATCCGTGTAGTCGGTGCGGACGATCGCGAAGCTCCCCGTCGTGCTGACGCTCGCGGTCCCCGCGCCGGACCCGGCGACCCCGTTGACCGTCAGCGCCCCCGTCGCCGGGGCGGCGGAGTCGGGCGTGAAGGTCAGGCCGCTGATCGTCGTGTTGCCGGCGACGTCGGTGCCGGTCACGTTCTCGCCGGGCGAGCTCGCGCTGCCCGCCGACCAGCCGAACGACGCCGAGACGTAGGGGCCGCCCGACGGGGTCGCGACGACCGAGGGGGAGTGCGACCAGCCGGTCGCCGTGCCGCTCAGCGCCGCCGTCGCGCTCGACGCCGGGCCGGAGCCGCCGGCGTCGGTCCCGGCGTTGGTCAGCGTGAAGGAGCCCGCGTCGGCGCCGCGGTAGAAGATCGTCGTCCCCGACTTGAAGGCGCCGCCGCTGACGTTCGAGAGCGAGAGCACGTTGACCGGCGCGGTGACGTCGATCTTGACGAGCTGCGACTGGACGGCGGAGGCGTTGCCGGCGAGGTCCGTGGCGTAAAAGCGGACGTTCGTATCCGTGCTGATCGACAGCGCCGCGGCGTAGTCCTGGGCCGTGCCGGAGCTGACGGGGTCGCTGCCGTCGGTCGTGTAGCGGAGGTGGTCGATCCCCGAGCCCGTGCCGTCATCGGCGCTGAGCGTGACCGCCACCGGGCTGCTGTTGTTCCAGCCGGCGCCGTTGGGTGTCGGCTCGAGCACCGCGCTGACGGTCGGCGCCGTCGTGTCGACGACGATCGCGATGCTCGCCACCGACGCGACCGGGGAGGCGTCGCCGAGCGCGTAGACCGTGTGTGCGCCGTCGGTCGTGCTCGGGATCTGCAGGGAGCTGATCGTCGCCGTCCCGGCGGAGCCGACGCTCGACGGCGAGCCGGTCAGCGCCGTGGCCGCGTCGAGGCGGTAGGTGACGCCCTCGCCGTCGGCGAACCCGGCGAGCGAGCCGGTCGTGGTGGCGGGCAGCGGCGCCCCGAAGAGCGTCTTGCTCAGCGAGATCGTGGCGGCCGAAACGGTCACGACGCCGCTCTTCAGACCCTCGGGCCCGCGCCAGTTCGTCGCGATCACCGGTGTCACGCTGTACTTCCACTGCCCCGTCGGCACGCCGATCTCGATGCAGCTCTCGGCGCTGATCGTGCCCGCGCAGCCCGTGTGGGTCGTCTGCAGTGCCCCGCTGACGGCGTCGTAGCGCTTGACGACGTACCCGTCCACGGCATGTCCGTTGGACAGCTCGCTCGCGCCCCAGCTCACGGTGACCTTGCGGCCGGCCGCGGCGGACGCCGTCGGCGTCGCGCCCTGGTTCACCGAGGCCGCGACGGCTGCGCCGACGCTGCCGGGAGTGGCGGTCGCGCTCCAGTAGGCCCAGGCCGCGGCGGTCGTCGCGGCCAGCGCCGCGCTCAGCAGCAGAGCGGCCCCGATCCGGCGCCGCCTCACGCGGCGCGCGCCGCGCGCGCGTGCGGGCCGCGGCCGGCGCTGATCGCCGGCGAGCATCAGGAACCGACGCTCAGGTGGACGAGGAAGCTCGCGCCCTGGCAGGCGTCGGCGGCGCCGGCGTCCATCGCAAGCGCGTTGGGCAGATCGACGGCCAGCAGGCCGTTGGTCGCCCCGACCTTCGGCGGGACGGACCACCCGCCGCCGCCGTTGGTCTGCGTCGTGAAGCTGAGCACGGACGGGTCACAGCCCGTGTGCGCTGCGTCGACCTCGAACCCGCCCGTGCCGCTGCCGGCGTCCAGCGACAGCGACCCGATGTGGGCCGAGAAGCGGTTCGGGTTGGAGACGTCGACTGCGACGTCGGCGCTCCCGCCGGGGTAGAGCTGTGCGCTCGGCGTCCCCGCGGTCAGCGTGACCGCCTGGCCGTCGGCGGCGGCAGACGGCGCGGCGCCCGCGCCGACGGTCGTGAAGTAGGCGAGCGCGCTGGCGGCGACGAGCAGCGCGGTGACCGCGACCGACACGAGCGCGACGACGCTGCGGCGCCATCGGCGCCTGCCGTGCTTCGCTGCCGGGTGCTGGCGCATTGCGCTGTCAGCCTTCGGATCGGAGTGATGCTCGCGTGATCGGCGAACGACCGGGGCGGCGCGAGCCGCCCCGATGGATCGAACGGATCGGCTAGTTGCTGCTGAACGTCAGCAGCAGGTAGGCGAGCTTGCAGGTGTCCTGGTTGATGCCCGAGTCCGCGAAGGTCAGGCTGCCGTGAGCCGTGATCGCGATGCCGCTGCCCGAGGCGACGTTCTGGGTCGCGGTGACGTCCGGGACCGAGAAGTGGCTCGTGTCGCATTCGCCCGCGCCGGTGCCCGTGATCTCGTCGGCGTGCAGAGCGTCGCTGAAGGCCTGGACGCTCTCGAGGTGGATGGTGTCGACGAGCTGGTTGCCGGTGCCGGCATTGTCCACGGTGAACGCGACGTCGGACGCCGGGCCGCCGGGGACGATGCCGCCGGTTGCCGGGGTGATCGCGGCGTGGATGACGAGATCGGTGCTCGTGCCTGCGCGGGTGGAGCCGGTGCCGTCGCCGGTGGTCGTGTAGAAGCCGAACGCGACGGCGGTCGTCGTGAGCAGTCCCACGACGCCGAGGACGATCGAGCGCTGCTTGCGTGTGAGCCTGCGCTTGGAGCTCGGCTCCGGCGTGGTGGCGGTCGACATGATCGGTTTCTCCAAGGTCTCGGTGGCGCAAGACCAGGAAGGCGGTCCGCGTGGCTCGTTTATCGGCAGGGAGCGCACCGGATTCAGGTGTTTGGACGAATGTTCTAGCGCGGCGCGTCTACGACGCGGGCTTCGGCCTGGGCCTGCGCCAGCGCGGGCGCCGCCGCGCCGGCGGCGGAGGCGGCGGCGGATCCTGCGGCGGAGGCGGCGCGTCGGGCGGCGGCGGCTCGTCGGGCAGGATGACCGTGCCCGAGACGGTGGTCTGCCCCGCGTAGTACTCCTTGAGGACGATCTGCAGCGCGGCGGCGATCGGGATCGCGACGAGCGCGCCGACGACGCCGAGCAGCGACGAGCCGGCGAGGATCGCGACGATCACGGCCAGCGGCGGCACGTTCACCGTGCGCTTGAAGATGAACGGCTGCAGCACGTTGTTCTCGACCTGCTGGTACAGGATCAGGAAGGCGCCGTAGATGATCGTCGCGCTCGGGAAGTCGGTGAACAGCGTGACGATCAGGATCAGGACGCCGCCGATCGTGGCGCCGACGAGCGGGATCAGGCCGAAGAAGGACATCATCACCGCGAGCGGGACGGCGAACGGCACGCTGAGGATCGTCAGCACGATGAAGGTCAGGATCCCGTTGATCGACGTGATCGTCAGCGCGCCCGCGACGTAGCCCGACGTCGACTTGTAGATGCGCTCCAGGATGCCGCGCAATCGCTCCTCGCGGTGGCGGCCGAAGCGCGTGACGAGGAAGCTCGCGATCCGGCGGCCGTCGAGCAGCAGGAAGAACGTCATCGTGAGGATCGTCAGCAGCTGGAAGGCCGTGTTGACGACGCCGGCGGCGATGCTCTGCAGCGCGCCCGCGGCGTCACCGAGCTTGTCGGGGAGCTTCTCGGCCTCCTTCTGCAGCTTCGACGTGATGTCGTACTTGTTGTCGAAGTTGCGGATCGTCCTGTTGTCGCGCAGGTCGTTGATGTAGCCCGGGACGTCGCGCGAGAGGTCGCTCGCGCCGTTGATGACCGGCGGGACGATCAGCGACAGCACCCCGGCGATGACGCCGAGGATCATGAGGTAGACGAGCAGGATCGCCGCGGCGCGCGGCATCCGCCCGCGGGTGGAGAAGAAGTCGACCGCCGGGCCGAGCGCGACGGCGAGGAAGACCGCGATCCCGAACAGCAGCAGCGTCCCGCGGATCTGGACGAGCAGGTACAGCAGCGCCGAGAGCGCCGCGACCGTGAACAGGATTCGCGCGATCTGGCGCGTTGTCAGGGCGTCCCAGACGGACACCCGAGTGAATGTAGGCCGCGGGCCGGACGGCGCCGTGGATCAGCGGCGGCGGCGGAAGAGCCCGCCGAAGGCGGCGATCCCGCCACCGATGACGAAGCCCGCGACGGCGGCTCCGATCACGACCTGCTTCTGGTGCTTGACGAGCTGGCCGCGCCAGTCGGTCAGGACCGCCACCTCGCCGCGCAGGCGCTCGACCGACGTGCCGAGCTCCTTGCGGTTGGCCTCGATCGAGGCGCGGATCTCCTCGGGGGTGCGCGTGGGCATCAGCGGCGCCGCTTTCGGAAGGTCTTCTTGATCTTCTGCGCCTCGTCGATCGCCATCGCCGGGACCGGCGGCTGGCCGGCCTTCAGGAAGCGCGCGGCGAGGTAGCCGGCGATCCCGCCCATGACGAACAGCAGGCCGGCGACGAAGAAGAAGCCCCAGAAGAAGGCCTGGTTGCCGACCGGCAGCGCGAACCAGGCCAGCCAGGCGAGGCCGTGCAGGAGGAAGAGCATCCCCACGATCACGAAGATCCCCGCGGCGACGCCGACGACGATCCCCTTGAGCAGCTTGGTGACCTTGTCGGTGACCTCGGCCTTGGCCAGCTCGATCTCCTCGCGCACGAGCAGCGCCATCCGCTCGGAGATGTCCTGAACGGTCTGACCGAGGTCTTGGGGGGAGGTGTCAGTTGCCAAGGCGGCGGAGGATCATCGCAAGCAGGAGGCCGCCGGCGAAGGCTGCGCCGACGACGACCTCGGGACGCTCGGCCGCGATCGCGGCGACGGGCTCGGGCCAGGACGGCGACGTGCCGGGCGCGTGCCCGGAGGCGAACGCCTCGCCGGTGTCGGCCAGCGGCGTGACCGCGGGGGTCTCGGATCCGGACGTGTACACGAGAACGGGCTCCTCGGCGACGGGAAAGGGCATCGGCGGAGGCTGGGGCGGCGTGGCGGCGGGAGTCGCCGGCGACCAGCTCACGCCGGGCGGCGGCAGCGGCTCGCCCGGGGCCCTGGCGGGCGGGGGCGGAGGAGGGCGGCGCGACCACGGGCTCGGGCTCGGCGACCGCGACCGGCTCCTCGGCGGCGACCACCGCGGGCGCCTCGCCGCCGACCTCGGTCAGCGGCAGCTCGACGGCCTCGCCGTCGACGATCGTCCCGGGCTCGTCGGCCGGCGGGGCGACGCTCGTGGACGGCTCGGGGTCGGCGGCAACGTTCCAGCTCTCCGCAACGGGCTCGGACGACGGCGGCGCTGCCGAGCCCGTGCCCTTGGCCTCGAGCTTTGCCTCCCAGCGACGCTTGCCGAATTTCATTCCGGCGGGTCTTCCCCGTAGATCCGGCGCCAAATCATCGCGGCGGCGCGCGTCGTGGCGATCGACGCGACGGCGCCGAGGCCGGCGAGCAGGCCCGACCAGACGAGCCGTTTGACCATGTCGTTGCTGCTCATGGGGTGAATCCTCTCAGACGGTCCGGGCGGAGGTTCATGCGGCCCGCTCGGCGGCGACCTCGAGCCCGCCGCAGATCGTCTCGACGACCATCGACTTGGCCTGCTCGAACTCCTCCTCGCCCCGCGGGAGCATGTCGAAGATCCAGCCGGTCAGGACCTGCTCGATCGCGCCGTAGAACGCGAGGGCCGCGAACTCGGGGGTCACCTCGCGCTTGAACGACCCGTCGGCCTGGGCCTTGGCGACGATGTCGGCGATCAGCGCGTAGGCCTCGCGGATCTTGCCGAGGTGCGTACGCCCGAAGGAGTTCGCCGCGCGCGTGACCTCGACGATGATGACCTTCATGAGGTCGGGGTCGTGGCGGTAGGAGTCCACGATGAAGCCGGCGATCGCGTGCAGCTTCTCGCGCACGGGGATCTCCTGGCCGTCGATCTCCGAGATGACGGCGAGCAGGACGTTCCAGCGGTCGAGGAAGAGCGTGTCGAGGACCTCGTCCTTGGAGCGGAAGTAGTGGTAGACGAGGCCGTAGGCGACGTTCGCCTCGTCGGCGATGTCCGAGACGCGGCAGGCGTGGAAGCCGCGCTTGGCGAAGGCGATCACGGCGGCGTCGAGGATCATGCGGCGCTTGTCGCCGCCGCTGGCGCGCGGCGAGGCCATCAGCGATGGACCTCGACCGGCCACGCGTAGGCGGCCGGCCGGCGGTTGGCGAGCGCCGGCAGCTCGCTGCGGATGCGCGCCTGGGCGCCGAGGTCGAGGTCGGCGACGATGTGGCCCTCGGCGTCGGCCGCGCGCGCGAGCACGAGCCCCCAGGGGTCGACGATCATCGAGCGCCCGCCGGAGCGCAGGCCGGGCTCGTGCTCGCCGATCTGGTTGGCCGCCACGACGAACGCCTGGTCCTCGATCGCCCGCGCGCGCAGGAGCACCTCCCAGTGGTCGCGCGTCGTCGGCACGGTGAACGCCGCCGGCACGGTGAAGACGCGCGCGCCGCGGATCGCGAGGATCCGGTAGAGCTCGGGGAAGCGGATGTCGTAACAGACGCTCAGCCCGAGCTCGACGCCGCCGGCGGTCCGGCTCAGCACGAGCTCCTCGCCCGCCTGCTCGTGCTCGGACTCGCGGTAGACGGTGCCCTCGACGACGACGTCGAACATGTGGATCTTGCGGTACGCCGCCTGGATCTCGCCGTCGGGGCCGACGTGCACCGACGTGTTGCGCAGCCGCCCGTCGCCGCCGGAACGGGTGGGATCGGATTCGGAGATCGAGCCGGCGACGAGCTCGATCCCGAGCTCCCGCGCGAGCGCCCGCGCCCACGTGATCGCGGGCCCGTCGAGCGGCTGCGCCCCGGCCTGCAGCGCCTCCCCGCGACCGAGCGCGCTCCACTTCTCCGGCAGCACGACGAGCTGCGCGCCGTCGGCTGCGGCGGCGCGCGTGAAGCGGTCCGCACGCTCGAGGTTGCGGTCGAAGTCGCCGGTGGAGTTCAGTTGGACGGCGGCGACGCGCATGGTCTCGGAGTTGGGGATTGACTGGTCAGTCAACGTTGTGGATGCTACCCGCATGGGGGCTCAGGGTTCACCCTCGCTCCCGTTGCGCTGGGACGCGGGCACGCCGCATCCGCCGCTGCCCGTGCCGATCCCGCCCGCGCGCATGCGGCTGCTGCGCGGCGGCCGGCCCCTCAAGCGCTGGCGCTACGTCGCGGCCTTCTCCGACGAGCTGATGCTCTGCGCGGCGGTCGCCGCCGTCGGCCCCGGGCGCAGCTCGTGGTGGGCCGTCTGGGACCGCGGGCGCGGCATCCTCGCCGAGCGGACCCGCACGCTCGGGCCGGCGCTCGTGCGCTTCGGCGACGGCGGCCGCGTGCGCGTCGCCGACCGCGGCGTGACGATCGACATCGCGATCGAGGAGGGCGCGGCCGTGGACAGCGTCAACGCCCACGGCGCGCAGTACGTCTGGACGCGCAAGCAGGCCGCGCGCCCGGCCCGCGGGCGCGTCGTGCTCGACGGCAGGACGCTCGAGCTCGACGGCCTGGCGATCGTCGACGACACCGCCGGCTACCACGCGCGCGAGACGGAGTGGTGGTGGTCGGCGGGCGTCGGCCACGCCGCCGACGGGACGCCCGTCGGCTGGAACCTCGTCACCGGCGTCAACGACGGGCCGTCCGCCAGCGAGCGCTCGATCTGGTCCGGCGAGAGCGCCCGCGAGGTCGGTCCGGTGAGCTTCGCGGCGGACCTGACGGCGGTCTCGTTCGGCGAGGGCGGTGAGCTCGCGTTCGCCGAGGAGGCGGTTCGCGCGCGGCAAGACAGCGTATTTGTCGTCCGGAGCGACTATCGTCAACCGTTCGGGAGATTTTCAGGATCATTGCCCGGGGTAGGAAGCCTGGATGGGGGTCTAGGTGTGATGGAGCACCACATCGCTCGCTGGTGAGCGCTGTTGGTGTGAGAGCAGAGGTAGGGGCAGGGGCACATCAAACGCAGGGGAGAACACTCATGAAGCTTCGAACGCCGAGTCCGGCGCTCGTCATCTCGATCGTCTCGCTGTGCGTGGCCCTCGGTGGGTCCGCGTACGCCGCCACGCAGATCACGAGCAAGAACATCCGCAACGGGACGATTCAGAACATCGACGTCAAGAAGGGCGCGCTGCAGACGTCGGCCTTCTCGAAGGGCGTCCAGAACGTCCTGAAGGCCAAGAGCACCAACTCGGGCGCCAGCGTCGGGAGCGGCGGCAGGCTCGCCTACGAGGCGATCCGCAAGTCCGGCCCGGAGAACATCCCGGCCAACACGATCGTCACCGCCGCGTCGCTGACCGTGCCCCCGGGCGCGTACGTCATCACCGCCAACACGGTCATGACGGCCTTCACGGGCACGACCAACATCCTCGAGGCGCTCTTCGGCGCGAACGGCTCGATGACCGGCTCGTGCACCCTGGACGCAGCGGGCGTCACGCAGCAGTCGCTGCAGACGATCGCGGTCAACGACCGCCAGACGCCGGCGACGCTCGGCATGCAGCTCACGCGCACCGTCGGCGCTCCCGCCGACATCAAGCTGAACTGCTCGGCCGCGATCCCGTGGCGGATGTCCGAGACCTCGATCATCGCCACGAAGGTCGACGGCATCACGCTGACGGAGAGCACCGGCTGATCGACCGAGCAGACCGTGCCCCCGGCGGTCGCGAGCGGATAGCCCGCTCGCGACCGCCGGACCTGCTCAGCCGCTCGGCAGGCAGGCCCGCGCGGGGCGCGGAACCTGGACGACGTAGTCCAGCGCAGCGGTGTCGGGAAGCGGGCGGACCTCGACCGCCCGCCCCGCCGGCACCGGCAGCACGCCGACCATGACCCACTGGTCGTCGGCGAAGCGGCGCGCGCGCAGCGTCAGCCGCCGGGGGCCCGCCTCGATGCGCAGCCCGCTCGCCGGCACGGGCCCCGCCGCGCCGGGCCACGGAGCCCGGCAGCGCGCTGTCGCGGTGCTCGCCGGTCCGAGCTTCAGGCCGCCGGCGCGCACGAGCGTGTCGTCGGCGAAGTTGCGCGCGGGAGCCGGGGCGCGCGCCAGCTCGGCCGCCGTGTAGGCGGGATCGCCCTTGAGGCTGTCGAGCGCTTGAAACCAGGGGCCGGCGAGCAGGAACGGCGCCGCCCGCGGCGCGATCTCGAAGCCGGGGTCGACCCGCTGGCGCCCGAGCAGCTCGATCGCGGCGAGCGAGCCGCGCATCTCCTGGGAGCGCTCGAGGAACACCGCGCGCCCCTCCCGGAAGGCGATCTTGTGGTCCTTGGAGAGCGCGATGAACGCCAGCGCCAGCACGACCCACGGCGCCCAGGCGCGCACGCGCAGCCCGCGCGCGGACTCGACGAGCAGCAGGAGCAGGAAGACGAGCCCGACCGTGAGGTAGCGCGAGGACGACGGCGGCGCGATGTCGTGGCGCGAGATCGCCGTCAGGCCGTAGAACGTGACGAGCAGGACCGCGATCGCGGCCATGCGGACCTTCGCCGCGCGCTCGACGCGCCAGGCGCGGTAGGCGAGCACGAACAGCAGCAGGATCAGCAGGTCGCGGCCAGGCTCGATCTGGCGCTCGCCGATCAGCGCACCGGCGGCGTGGTTGGCCGCCGTCCAGGCCCAGAGCAGGCTCAGCGACAGCTCCTCGGTGTCGGCGCGCGTCGTTCCGTAGGAGAGGTACCAGACGAGGTAGAGCCCGAACGGGACCGCGACGACCCACAGCCGGCGGCGGCCCGCGGCGGTCAGCAGCAGCTCGACGCCGACGCCGACCAGTACCGGGATCCCCATTCCCGAGGATGCCAGCGCGACGATCATCAGCGCCGCCAGCGCGCGGTCGTTGCGCGCGCTCGGCGGGCGGTCGAGGATCGCGAAGGCGGCGACGCCCGCGACGATCGAGGCCATCTGCCCGGCCTGGCCGGGGATCATGAAGTTCTCGTAGGCGAGGCCCGAGACGAGCGCGAGCGCCGCGACGCCGACCGCCACGCCGGCGCCGACGCGGCGCCGGGCGACGACGAACAGCAGCGCCCCGAGCGCGAGCTGCAGCGCGACGAGCGGGACCATCAGCAGCGCCTGGGCGTCGAGCCCGCCGAGCTTCAGCAGCCCGAGGTACTCGCCCAGCAGCAGGATCGACAGGTGCTCGTTGTGGGGTTCCAGCAGCGAGGGCGCGCCCGGCCCGCGGCGCTCGGTCACGACGATCCACTCGTCGAGGTTGAACGTCAGCCCGCGCGCGAGGTAGAACATGAAGACCGCCGTCCCGGCGAGCAGCAGGACGAGCGCGGCCTGCCACAGCAGGTCGCCGCGACGGCTCGTCGGGAACGACCCCGCGTCTGCGGGCCCCGCGGTCTCCGGCTCGGCTCGCAGCGTCGCGCTCATGCTCGGCGGGGACCGTAGTGGATGTGGCCGGGCGTCCGCACGCGTTGGCGACCGCTCGCGGCGCGCCGCGACCCGTCACCATCGTGTCGATGCCGCTGCCGATCGTGACCGAGCGCCTCGTCCTGCGCCCGTACGAGCCGGGCGACCTCGCCGACCTCCACAAGGTCCTCTACAGCGACCCTGACGCGATGGCGCTGCTCGGCGGCGCGCGCGAGCTCGTGGCGACGCGGGCGGCGCTGGAGCGCTCGATCCGCCAGCAGCGCAACGACGGCTACTCGTTCTGGCCGGTCATCGAGCGCGCATCGGGCAGGCTCGTCGGCGAGGCCGGCCTCTTCCCGCTCGCCCCCGGCGGCCCGGACATCTCGCTCGGCTACGCCTTCGGCGCCGACCACTGGGGCCAGGGCTACGCCACCGAGGCCGCGAGCGCGGTGCTCGCCGAGGCCTTCGGCCCGCTCGGCCTGCGCCGCGTCGTGGCGATCACGCGCGAGGCCAACAAGGGCTCGCGCAACGTGCTGCGCAAGCTCGGCTTCCACATGGAGGGCTGCCGCCACGTCTGGGGCGCCGAGCAGCTGTACTTCGTGCTCGAGCGCGACGGCGACAACGGCGGCTAGCTCGCTGCTAGCGCCGGCGCTGGCGGCGCAGCTCGGCGAGAAACTGCTTGGAGTGCATCGCGCCGATCAGCTCGCGCAGGGGCTCGGCGCCGGAGACGATGATCTCCACCGCCCGCTCGGGCGCGACCTCGCCCGCCAGCCGGTCCAGCAGCGTGCGGACCTCCTCCTCGACGAGCGGGCCGAGCGCGTTGCGGTAGCGCAGGGTGTCGTAGACCGTGAAGCCGAGCGCCTCGTCGTAGCCGCCCGCGCGAAAGCGGCTGATCGCCTTCATGATCGCGACGTCGTCGGCGTCGTAGCCGCGGGTCGTCGGCGACAGCACGTCGAGCTCGGCGAGCCGGGCCAGCACGTTGGCCGGCAGGTCGAAGCGTCGCCGCGCCTCCGAAGCGGTCATGCGCGCGCGCTTGGACTCGGCCGATGCCTCGTCGAGGATGCGGTCCTCGAGCTCGATGCGCCGGCGGATCGCGTCGGGGTCGGTCTCGATCAGGCTGCGGATGAGCTTCAGCGGCATGAAGCGCTCCTCCTGCAGGCGCTTGATGAGCGTGATGCGCTCGACGAGCTCGGGCGCGTACCAGGCCATGTTGCGCGAGGTGCGGACGATCGTGTCCTCGCCGCCGAGCAGCCCCTCGCGCAGGTAGTGCTTGATCGTGCCGGCGCTGACGCCCGAGCGCTCGGCCAGCTCGCTCATCTTCAGCAGGCCGGCGCGACTCATGCGCGAAACGACGGCTGGGCGCGATCCGTCGCGGCCGGCGGTCCGGCGACGGCGCCGCCGGCGAGCAGGCGCTCGATGCGCGCGTCGTCGTAGCCGGCTGCCCGCAGGACCTCGGCGGTGTGCTCGCCGAGCTGCGGCCCCGGCAGGCGGTTGCAGTCGGCGGGCGTGCGCGACAGCTTCACCGGCGCGCCGAGCAGGCGCACCGGCTCGGCGACCCCCGGCTGGTCGAGGCCGACGACCATCCCGCGCGCACGGACGAGCGGCGACGACAGCGCCTCGCCGAGGTCGAGCACCGGCTCCAGGCAGCACTCGTGCTCGGCGGCGAAGGCCTCCCACTCGGCGCGCGTGCGCGCCGCGAACAGTTCCTCGACCGCGCGGTGCGCGTCGCTTCCGGGCGCGGCGAACTGCTCGTCGAGCAGGTCCTCGCGGCCGACGCCGCGACACCAGGTCTCCCAGAACCTGCGCTCCAGCGCGCCGAGCGTCACCCAGCCGTCGGCGCAGGCGTAGGGGCGATAGCAGGCAAGCGCGCCCGCGAGCTCGAGCCCGCCGCGCGCGGGCTGCTCGCCGTCGGCGAAGTAGCGCGCGGCGACCATCGCCAGCCAGGACAGCGCGCCGTCGGCCATCGAGACGTCGACGACCTGGCCCTCCCCCGTGCGCTCGGCCTCGCGCAGCGCGGCGAGGATCCCGAACGCGGCCATCAGCGCGCCGCCGCCGAGGTCGGCGATCTGACCCGCCGCCTGCACGGGCGCACCGCCGCGCTCGCCGGTCAGTCCGAGCAGCCCGACGAGACCGAGGTAGTTCATGTCGTGGCCCGCGCGGTCGCGCAGCGGGCCGTCCTGGCCGTAGCCGCTGATCGCGCAGTAGACGATCTTCGGGTTGGCGGCGCGCAGCGCCTCGTAGCCGACGCCGAGGCGGTCGAGCACGCCGGGGCGGAAGGACTCCAGCACGACGTCGTGCTCGCGCGCGAGCGCCAGCAGCACCTCGCGGCCCTCGGGGTTCTTGAGGTCGATCCGGATCGAGCGCTTGTTGCGGTTCAGCGCGAGGAAGAGCGCCGAGCTCGCGCTGGCGGCGGCGCCCGCGACGGCCGGCGGCGCCCAGCGGATGTAGTCGCCCAGGCGCGTGTCCTCGACCTTCAGGACGTCGGCGCCGTAGTCGGCGAGCAGCAGCGAGCAGAAGCCGCCCGGCAGCAGGCGGCTGAGGTCCAGGACCCGCACGCCTGCGAGCGGCCCGGCGGTCATACGCCCAGCATCTCCCGTGCCTCGGCAACGGTCGCGGCGCGCCGTCCCGCGTCCTCGGTCATCCGCCGCGCCCGCGCGACGAGCTCGCCGTTGGAGCGCGCCATCGTGCCGTCGGGCAGGTAGAGGTTGTCCTCGAGGCCGACGCGGATCGAGCCGCCCAGCGCCAGCGCCGCGGCGACGAGCGTCCACTGCACGCGCGAGACGCCGACGACGCCCCAGTGCGCGCCGGCCGGGATGTTGTCGACCATCGCGGCGAGGTTGCGCGCCGTCGGCGGCGCGCCGCCGGTGACGCCCATGACGCAGTCGACGTGCAGCGGCGGGTGCAGCACGCGCATGTGCATCAGCGGCTCCAGCGAGCCGACGTGGCCGAGGTCGAAGCACTCGTGCTCGGGGCGGATGCCGAGCTCGTTCATCGCCTCCAGCAGCTCGATGATCTCGCCGAACGGGTTGGTGAAGACGGTCTCGAAGACGAACGCCCGGCGCGCGCGCGAGTACTTCGCGTAGTTCATCGAGCCCATGTTCAGCGCCGCGACGTCGGGACGCAGCTCGCGCAGGTAGGCGATCCGCTTGGCGACCGGGACGCCGACGGCGCCCGTCGAGTAGTTGACGATCACGTCGTCGTCGCCGAGCTCGGCGCGGATCGCCTCGGTGATCGCGCGGAAGTCCGCGACCTCGTAGGACGGCGTGCCGTCGGGCCGGCGCGCGTGGATGTGGATCATCGCCGCGCCCTCGTCGACGATCCGGCGCGCCTCGGCGGCGTACTCGGCGGGCGTGTAGGGGATCGCCGGGCACTGCGCGCGGTTGGCGAGCACGCCCGAGATCGCGCAGGTGATGATGACCGGGTTGTCGAGAGTAGAACGCACCACTCCTCACTCTGGCCGCCGCCGCAGCGCGCGTCAACCGGCCGCTGCATAGGCTCCGCCGATGAGCGACGAACACCGTCCTGCTCGCCAAGCACGAAAGACGGGCGACGACCGCTCCTCCTTCGACCGCTTCGTCGAGGACGTCTACCTGAAGGTCAGCCGGCCCTCGTTCTTCTTCGTCTGCGTGGCGATCATCGGCTTCTGGCTGCTGAGCGCGCCGCTGTGGGCCGACCTGAAGGCCTGGCAGTACGTCATCCACAGCGTCGCGAGCGTCATCACGCTGCTGCTGCTCGCGCTCCTGGAGAACGCGGCGCGCCGCAGCGAGGAGGCGTCGCAGGAGAAGCTCAACGTCATCGCCGAGGCGCTCGCCGCGCTGATGCACTCGCGCGCGGCCGAGGACCCGGAGCTCTCCGACGCGGCCCGCAAGCTCGGCGAGTCGGTCGGCTTGGAGGAGCGCCACTAGGCGCGCTGATCAGCTCGGCGTGCCGACCGGCCAGCTGCGGGCGCCGAGCTCGCGCGACACGCCGCGCGCCGCTTCGGAGACGGCGGCGATCGTCGCCTTCGAGGGCGTCCGCGGCAGGATCCGATCGGTGTCGCCGACCACGCCGATCGCGCCGACGACGTGGCCGCCGTGGTCGAAGATCGCGGCGGCGATGCTGGACTCCCCGAGGACCGCCTCGTCGCGCTCGCGCGCGTAGGAGCGCTCGCGCGTGGCTTGCAGGTCGGCGCGCAGGGAGCGCGGCGAGAGCGTCCGCGCCGTGAGCCTGGGCAGCTCGCCGGCGAGCAGCTCGTCGATCGCGGCCGCCGGGCGGTAGGCGAGGATCGCCTTGCCCAGCGCGCTGGCGTGGGCGGGCAGCTGCGCCCCGACCTCGAGGATCTGAAGGCTGGAGTCGGGCCGGAAGACGTGGTGCACGACGACCGCCGACGCACCGTGCAGCACGCCGACCCGGACGGCGGCGTCGGTGCGCGCGGCCAGCCGCTCGGCGTGCACGATCGAGCGGCCGCGCAGCTCGTTGAGGTCGAGGTAGGAGACGCCGAGCTGCAGCAGGCCCGCGCCGAGCTGGTACTTGTCGGAGTCGCGGTCCTGCTCGACGAGGCCGTGCGCCTGCAGCGTCTGCAGCAGCCCGTGGACCGTCGGCCGCGTCATGTCCAGGCGGTCGGCCAGCTCGCTCACGCCGAGCCGGCGCGGCCCGCTGGCGAGCACCTTGAGGATGCGCGCGGCGCGGTCGACCGACTGGATCGTCTTGCCCGTCGCTCTCGACTCGTCCATGCTGCCCCTCCTCTCGCGGATTCGGCATTGTCGAATCGCCTTCGATGTATTAGACTACCCCAGGTTCTGCACAACCTATGACAGGAGCAGGCGTGGTCGGAATCGTCGTCGTGTCGCACAGCCCGGACCTGGCCAACGGGGTCGTCGCGCTGGCGGGCGAGCTGGCCGGATCGCAGCTGCGCATCGAGGCCGTGGGCGGCGGGCCGGACGGCCGCCTCGGCACCGACGGCGAGCGCGTCCGGACCGCCATCCGCAGCGTCGACTCCGGTGACGGCGTGATCCTGCTCGGCGACATCGGCAGCGCGATCCTCACGATCAAGCACGTCCTCGACAGTCGCGCCAACAACCACGCCCGCCTCGTCGACGCGCCGCTCGTCGAGGGCGCCGTGGCCGCGGCGGTCATGGCGTCGGCCGGCTGCTCGATGGACGAGGTCGCCCGCTCCGCGGAGGAGGCCCGCGATGTCCGCAAGCTCTGAGGTCGAGGTCGTCCTGCCCCCCGGCGTCGACCTGCACGCCCGCCCGGCGGCGGAGTTCGTGCGCACGGCGATGGGCTTCGACGCGAGCATCGTGATCGCGCTCGGCGAGCGCGAGGCCAACGGCAAGAGCCTGCTGTCGGTGCTCGGCCTCGGCGCGAAGTCGGGCTCGGCGCTCTCGCTACGCGCCGACGGCGGAGACGCGGGCCCCGCCGTCGAAGCCCTCCGCGGCTGCGTCGCCGGCCTGCACTAGCGCCGCGACGGCGCTCGCGTCGGCGGCTGCCAGCGCACGCTGCGCCAGCCCGCCCGCGCGGGCGCGATCGAGCTCGCGGACCCAGGCGCGGACCGCTCCCACGCGGGCGGCACCCACGCTCAGCTCGTCGATCCCGAGGCCGACGAGCAGCGGCACGGTCAGCGGATCGGAGGCCGCCTCGCCGCAGACCTCGACGGTGCGCCCGGCGGCGTGCGCGGCCCGCGCGGTCCGCGCGATCAGGGCGAGCACGCGCGGGTCGTGGGCGCGCGCCTCGCCGGCGCCGAGGCGATCGACGCCGAGCGTGGCGCAGGTCAGGTCGTTGGTCCCGATCGAGAGGAAGTCGGCGCGGCCGGCGAGGTCGAAGACCGCGGCCGCGGCGGTCGGCGTCTCGATCATCGCGCCGAGCGGTGGCGGCGTGCGCCCGGCGGCGGTCGCGGCCGCGCGCAGCAGGGCGGCGGCGATCTCCAGCTCGCGCGAGCCCTCGACCATCGGCAGCAGGATCCGCAGGCGGCAGTCGCGCCCGGCGTCCAGCACGGCGCGCAGCTGCGCGGCGAGCGCCTCGGGCGAGCGCAGCAGCAGGCGCAGCCCGCGCTCGCCCGCGTCGCGGCCGGTCAAGAACGGGGGCGTCTTGTCGGCACCGAAGTCCAGGACGCGCACGGTTGCGACCTGCCCGCGCAGCGCACCGAGCACGGGCGCCAGCGCGCGCCGGTGCTCGTCCTCCGTCGGCCAGGCGCGCGCGTCGAGGAAGGCCAGCTCGGTGCGGACGAGGCCCGCCCCGTCGGCGCCGTAGCCGGCCGCGACCGCGACCTCGGCGGCGCTGGCGACGTTGGCCAGCACGGCGACGCGGTACCCGTCGCGCGTGCGCGCGGGCAGCGCCCGGTCGGCGGTCCAGCGGCAGTGGTCGCGGGCGCGCGCGGCGGCGGTCGCCTGCGCGCCGGCGCGGCGCGCCGAGCTCGGCTCCAGGACGACCGTGCCGGCGTCGCCGTCGACGACGATCGCTCCGGCCGCCGCGTGGATCGCGTCGCCGAGGCCGACGACCATCGGCAGCCCGAGCGAGCGCGCGACGATCGCCGCGTGCGCGCTCACGCCGCCGCGGGCGAGCGCGATCGCGCGCACGCGGGGACCAAGCTCGGCCACGTCGGCGGGCCCGAGGTCGTCGGCGACGAGGACGACGTCGCGCTCCGCCTCGTCGTCGCCGGCCGCGGTGGGGACGGCGAGCCGGGCCGCGCGGCGCCCGACGCTGCGCACGTCGTCGGCGCGCGCGGCGAGGTCGGCGTCGTCGATCGCGGCGATCAGCGCGGCCTGCGCCTCGGCGGCCGCGACGAGCGCGGCGGCGGCGGGCAGGCCCGCGGCGGTGCGCTGCAGGACGTCGTCGTGCAGGCCCGGGTCGCCGGCGATCAGCACGGCCGTCTCGACGAGCTCTGCCTCCTGGCCGCGGTCCGCTGCGCGCAGCCGCGCGGCCAGCGCGGTCAGCTCCGCGGCGGCGGCCTCGAGCGCGGCGGTGGCGCGCAGCGCCTCCTGCGCCCGCGCCGGTGCGGGTACGTGCGCGGGGCGCGCCACGGGCGCGGCCGCCGCTCGCGCAGCGCCGGCCGCCACACCGGGCGACGCCGCCGAGCCGGCGAGCACGCGCTCGGCCATCAGCCGGCCTGGCAGACGGCGCGCTCCAGCGCGCGCATGACCAGGGCCGCGGACGTGGCGCCGGGATCCTGGTGCCCGATCGAGCGCTCGCCCAGGTATGAGGCGCGGCCCTTGCGGGCCTGCAGCGGGATCGTCGCCCGCGCGCCCTCCTCGGCGGCGACGGCGGCCGCGGCGAGCGCGGCCTCCAGCGCCTGCCCCGACGCCAGGCCGTCGCGCAGCGCCGCGACGGCCGGCAGGAGCGCGTCGACCATCGTCTTGTCCTGCGGGGCCGCCGCGCCGAGCTCGACGACGCCCGCGATCGCGGCGTCGAGCGCGCCGACGAGCTCGTCGGCGCCGATCGTGGGCGCGTCGCCGAGCGCGCGGCCGGCGCGCCGGAAGGCGGTCCCCCACAGCGGCCCGCTGGCGCCGCCGACCGACGAGACGAGCGTCTTGCCGGCGATCGTCAGGAGCTTGCCGGGCGGCAACCCGCCGTTCTGCACGGCGAGCGCCTTCGTGACGGCCTCGAAGCCGCGGTTCATGTTGATGCCGTGGTCGCCGTCGCCGATCGCGGCGTCGAGCTGGGTCAGGTGGTCGCGCTCGGCGCGGACCGCCGCGGCGATCTCGCCCATCCATGCGGTGACGGTGGTGGAGTCCACGGCGGTCTGCGTCCGAGTTCCCATCGCTTCAGTTCACGCGCCCCAGCGGAGCGCCGGCGTGTGCACCGGAGCATCCCACAGGGCCGTGAGCTCGGGGTCGAGTGCGAGCAGCGTCAGCGAGGCGCCGGCCATCTCCAGCGAGGTGATGTAGCTGCCGACGAGCCGGCGCACCGGCACCAGACCTGCGGCCCGCAGCGCGGTCTCGATCTCCCCGTAGAGGAGGTAGAGCTCGATCTGGGGCGTCCCGCCCATGCCGTTGACGAACGGCAGCACCTCGGTGCCGGCGGCGAGGTCGAGGTCGCTCAGCACGGCCTCGACCATCAGCTCGGCGATCTCGTGCGCCGACCCGATCGGCGCGCGCCGGCGGCCCGGCTCGCCGTGGATCCCGATCCCGACCTCCATCTGCCCGTCGGGCAGGTCGAACATCGGCTGGCCCGAGGCCGGCGGCGTGCACGACGACAGCGCCACGCCGAACGAACGCGCACGCTCGTTGACACGCCGGGCGACTGCGGTCACCGCCGCGAGGTCGTCGCCGCGCTCGGCGGCGGCGCCCGCGATCTTCTCCAGCAGCACGGTCGCGCCGACGCCGCGCCGGCCGGCGGTGTAGAGCGAGTCCTCGACCGCCACGTCGTCGTCGACGAGCACGGACTCGACGCCGATCCCCTCGTCCGCCGCGTCCTCCGCGGCGAGCTTGAAGTTCATGACGTCGCCCGTGTAGTTCTTGACGATGTGGATCACGCCGGCGCCGCCGTCGACGGCCTTCGTCGCGGCGAGCATCTGGTCGGGCACCGGTGAGGTGAAGACCTCGCCGGGGCAGGCGGCGTCGAGCATGCCGAGCCCGACGAAGCCGCCGTGCAGCGGCTCGTGCCCGGAGCCGCCGCCGGAGATCAGGGCGACCTTGCCCTGCACCGGCGCGCCGCGGCGCACGACGATCCGCGCCTCCCGGTCGTAGTGCAGCAGGTCGCCATGGGCGGCCGCGAGTCCGGCGAGCGACTCGTCCACCAGCGCGGCGGGATCGTTGAGCAGCTTCTTCATCGGCGAGGTGACGGTTGCCATCTTCGTTCCTTTCAGCTCGCCGAGACGAGATCGCGTGCGGGGGCGTCGCCGTTGGTCACCGGATCGGGCGTGGTGACGGCTTCCTGGATCGGCCGGACGACCTTGCGCGGCGTCGCGAGCTGGTCGTAGGCGAACGCGGCAAGACCGGCGCCGGCGAGGCCGGGCAGGACGTAGACCGGGATCAGCTGGCCCCAGTGCGTCGCACCGCTGCCGAACGCGGAGACGAGCTCGGGACCGAACGCGCGCGCCGGGTTCAGCGAGGCGCCCGTGATCGGGCCGACGATCATGATGATCGCGATGACGGCGCCGCCGATGACGAGGCCGGCGAGGTCGCTCGGCGAGCGCGAGTCGACGATGCCCATGATCGCGAACATCAGGATGAAGGTCCCGATGCCCTCGGCGAAGATCGCCTGCGCCCAGGTGGCGGTGTCGGGGTTGAACGACGTCTGGCCCATGCCGAGGTCGATCGCCGCGCCGGCGAAGACGGCCCAGATGCCGAATGCGCCGATGACGGCGCCGAGCACCTGCGCTGCCCAGTAGGTCGGGACCTCGCGCCAGGGGAAGCGCTTCGTGGCGGCCAGCGCGAACGTGACCGCCGGGTTGATGTGACAGCCCGAGACCTTGCCGATCGCGTAGACGAGCAGCGCGATCACGAGGCCGAAGGCGAACGAGATGCCGAGCAGGTCGGCTCCCGTGATGGCGGGCGTGGAATCGCCCGCAAGCGTGAGGGTCGCGACGACCGACCCGGGACCGACGAGGACCAGCAGCGCAGTGCCGAGCGTCTCGGCCAGGGCGCGCTGTGACAGCGAATGCTCCACGGCGTTCTCCTATTCCTCCGATCACCATTCGACAATGTCGAACGTTGTTCGCGGAAGGTACAGCCCTGGTTCGGGCGCTGTCAAGTGCGGATTCGCACCTTCTTTGCCGGGGCGTGGTGGTCGGGCCCCGGCGCGGGAGCCGCCGCGGGGACGGGAGGTCGCCGGCCGGCAGTGAGTGGCGAGGTGTTTGCGGCGGGCGCAACCAACTCGCCACTCAGTGCTCCGGCGCCCGGATGTATTCGCCGCTGCTACCCCACCCGCGTCGCCAGCTGCAGCTCGACCACGTAGCGCAGCGTCACGACCCCGCCACCCGCCAGCGCGCGGATCTCTCCCAGCACCGCGCGGCGCTCGCCATCGCCCATCGAGGCGACGAAGCTGACCGAGCCGAAGCGGTCGGCGAGGCCGTCGGCGTCGAGGACCTGCTCGTTGGCGAACGCCTGCTCGCGGACGGGCCCGAAGTGCGGGCTGCCGGCGATCGCGGCGCGCCAGCTGTCGCTGCGGTGCGCCGGCACGCGCCCGCGGTGCGGGCCGAGGATCGCCTCCAGGCGCTGCTGGATCTCGTCGTCCATCCTGCGCCGGTTCCAGACCAGCGCGAGCACGCCGCCGGGGCGCAGCACGCGGTGGATCTCCGCCAGCGCGCGCGGGCCGTCGAACCAGTGGAAGGCCTGGGCGACCGTCACGGCGTCGGCGCTCGCGGACGGCAGGCCGGTCGCCTCGGCGACACCGACGACCGCCCGCGCCGGCGGCCCGATCGCGGCGCGCATCTCGGCCACCGGCTCGACGGCGACGACGTCGCAGCCGCGCGCGACCAGCGCGCGCGTGAGCTTGCCCGTCCCGGCCGCGAGGTCGACGACGTCGCGGCCCGGCAGCGCGGCGACGAGCGCGTCGACGGCGTCGTCCGGGTAGCCCGGCCGCCCGCGCTCGTAGGCGCCGGCGGAGCGGGCGAAGCCGGTCGCCGCGGCCGGATGGACCCCGGGGCTGCTCAGACCGGCGTCACCCCGTGGCGCTTCCAGGGCCGCTGCACGCGCTTGCCCTCCGCCATCTCGAGCGCGCGGATGACGGTCGGCCGCGTCTCGCGCGGGTCGATGACGTCGTCGATCATCGCGTTGCGCGCGGCGATGTAGACGTCGATCAGCCCGCGGTAGGCGGCGATCAGCTCGGCCTTCTTGGCGACCGGGTCCGCAGCCGCCTCGACCTCCTTGCGAAACACGATCTCGACCGCGCCCTCGGCGCCCATCACGCTGATCTCCGCGGTCGGCCAGGCGACGATCAGGTCGGGCTCGTAGGCGCGGCCGTTCATGACGTAGTAGCCCGCGCCGTAGGCCTTGCGCAGCACGACCGTCACCTTCGGCACCGTCGCAGCGGCGACGGCGTGCAGCATCTTCGCGCCGTGGCGGATGATCCCCGCCGCCTCGACCTTCGTGCCGACCATGAAGCCCGGCACGTCGACGAGGAACACGAGCGGGATCGCGAACGCGTCGCAGAGCGTGACGAAGCGCGCGGCCTTGTCGGCGGAGTCGTTGTCGAGGATCCCGCCGAGCCGGCGCGGCTGGCTGGCGACGATCCCGACCGGCCGCCCGCCCATCCGCGCCAGGCAGGTGATGATCGAGCGCGCGAACTGCGGCTTGAGGTCCAGCCACTCGCCGTCGTCGACGATCCGCCGGATGACCTCGTACATGTCGTAGGGCTGGCGGTTTGACGGCGGCAGCACGTCGAGCAGCTCCTCGTCCATGCGGTCGACCGGGTCGGCGCTCTCGCGCAGCGGCGGCGCCTGCTCGCAGTGCGACGGGAAGAAGCCGAGGTACTGCTTGATGCGCGCGATGCACTCCTCGTCGTCGGCGACCTCGAGGTCGCCCACGCCCGACGTGCGGCAGTGCACGCGCGAGCCGCCGAGCTGCTCCTGCGTGACCTCCTCGCCGACGGCGGCGCGGACGAGGTGCGGCCCGGCCAGCGCCATCGAGCCGCGGCCGCGCACCATCGGCACGAAGTCGGCGAGCCCCGGGATGTAGGCGGTGCCCGCCGCGCAGGGGCCCATCAGCGCCGCGACCTGCGGGATCACCCCGCTGGCGACGACCTCCTCGCGGAAGAGGTCGCCGGAGCCCGCGAACAGCGAGCCGACCGCCTCCTGGATGCGCGCGCCGGCGCTGTCGAGCAGCCACACGAACGGCATGCGCTTCGTCAGCGCGAGGTCGCGCAGGCGCGCGACCTTCATCTCGCCGGTCGTCCCCATCGAGCCGGCCATGACGGTGAAGTCGTAGGCCGCGACCGCGACGAGGCGCCCGTCGACCTTGCCGTAGCCCGTGATGACGCCGTCCGCGGGCGCCTGCTTGGCCTCCAGGCCGCGGACGGCGTGGTGGATCCCGGCGTGGATCCCGAGCTCGGTGAACGTGCCGTCGTCGATCAGCAGGGCGATCCGCTCGCGCGCCGTCAGCTTGTCGGCCGCGTGCTGGCGGTCGATGCGCTCCTGGCCCCCGCCCAGGCGCGCGGTCTCGCGGCGCTCGCGCAGGTCCTCGACGAGCGGGCGCAGGATCGACGTGGGCTCGTGCTCGCTCATCGCGCTCACCCCAGCAGCGGCGCGATCGCGTCGGCCGCCAGCTCGCCGTGGCCCGGCGCCGCGCACGTGATCTCGGCGCCGACGAGCCTCCCGGCGGCGGCCGCGCCGGCGAGGAACTCGCGCAGGCCGGGCGGCGTCAGGCCGCCGGGCGCAGGGAAGCTTGCGGGGAACGCCTCCGGGTCGAGGACGTCGAGGTCGAGGTGGACGAACAGCTCGAGGCCCTCGAGCGCCAGCGGGTCGCTGACGCGGTGCACGCCCGCGCGATCCAGCGCGACGCGCTCGGGCCCGTCGAGGTCGCGCACGCCGTGCATGATCACCCGCGCGGGCTCCAGGCCGGCGCCGAAGCCGGTGTCCCAGAGGCCGCAGGCGCCGGCCAGGCACATGCCGCCGAGGTAGCCGGAGGCGGAGGTCTCGGGCGTGTTGAAGTCGCCGTGGGCATCGAGCCACAACACACGGGCCGCGGGCCGCCGGCGCACGACGAGCGGCAGCGTCGAGACCGCGATCGAGCACTCGCCGGCGAGCAGGATCGGCACGCGGCCGGCCTCGAGCGCGTCGTCGACCTGGCCGCCGGCCTCCAGCAGGCAGCCGCGCGAGTCGCGCAGGTCCTCCTCCCACGTGCCGGCGCGCGGCTCGCCCGGCGAGCCGACGAGCCGCGCGCCGAGCAGCTCGGCCAGCTCGCGCGTCCCGTCGGCGGCCTCACGCCCGCGATCGGACGTGCGGCACAGCAGCCCGACTACCTGCCGGTCCACGTCGGCTCGCGCTTTTGCATGAAGGCTGCGACGCCCTCGCGGACGTCCTCGGTCGACAACGCGATCGCCAGCTGCCCGCGCTGGTAGTCGAGCGCCTCCTCGAAGGCCATGTCCTGCTGGGCGTACAGCGCGTCCTTGCCGAGCCTGACGATCAGCGGCGACTTCGCCGCCAGCGCCTGCGCCCACCCGGTGACCGCGGCAGCGAGCTCCTCGTGCGCGACGACGCGGTTGACAAGCCCGATCCGCTCGGCCTCGCGCGCGTCGATGCGCTCGCCGAGCAGCAGCAGCTCGGTCATCTTCTTGCGCCCGATGTTGCGGGTGATCAGCGCGGCGATCATGAACGGGAACAGGCCGACGTTGATCTCGGGCGTGCCGAAGGTCGCGCGCTCGCTCGCGACGACGAGGTCGCAGGCCAGCGCGAGGCCGAGCGCGCCCGCGAGCACGTGGCCGCCGGCGGCGCAGACGACGGGCTTGCCGAGGCGGCCGATGAGCTCGAACAGGCGCGGGAAGCGCTCGTTGGCGGCGTGACGCTGCGCGAGCGCGATCTCGTCGGTGAAGCCGGCCAGGTCGCCGCCGCTGGAGAAGACCTTCTCGTGCGTCGAGGCGAGCACGACGCAGCGCACGCCGTCGTCGTCGCGGGCCGCCGTGAACGCCGCCAGCAGGTCGTCGAGCATCGCGTCGGAGAGCGCGTTGCGCGTCTTCGGGTCGTCGAGCGCGATCGTCGCGACCGCGTCGGCGACCTCGTAGCGCAGCATCGCGTACGGCACGGCTGCACTGTACCCGCGCGTTCAGCCACGCGGTGCGCGGCGGATGACCACGCGATGACGGCTTGATGACAGTCGCGTCATCCGGGCGGCCGGCAACCCGCCGCCGGGCGAGAGTCGGGACGTCCGCACAACACCATCCGAGAAGGAGCTCCGGATGCCGAACATCGGCCCAATGGAACTGATCGTCGTCCTCGTCGTCGCCCTGCTGGTCCTCGGCCCGAAGCGGCTGCCGGACGTCGGCCGCTCGCTCGGGGCCGGCATGCGCGAGTTCAAGGACTCCGTGGCCGGCGTCCGCGAGCAGCCCGCTCTCCCTGACACGGAGGTCCAGCAATGATCATGTCTCGCAGGCAGCTGCTGAAGTCCGCCATGGTCGGCGCCGCGGGTGCGGCGCTGCCGCTCACGCTTTTCGGCCCGGCAGCGCCCCCGCCGCGCTGCAGGGCTTCTCGATGCCGCTGCCGCTGCTTCCCAAGGCGCGGGCGGTCGCGGCCAACACCTACCGGATCGCCGCGCGGCCCGGCACCCAGGTCTTCCACCCCGCGCTCGGCGGCACCGCGATGTGGGGCTACGACGACTTCAGCGGGCGCGGGGTCCGCACGCCCGGCTACGTCATCGAGGTCAAGAAGGGGACCGCGACGACCGTGCAGTACGTCAACCAGCTCCCGGCGGCGCACATGTTCTCCTCCGAGGTGCCCGACTACATGCACGCCGGCAGCGCGGTGCGGATGAACACGCACCTGCACGGCGGCTACGTCGCCGGGGCCGCCGACGGCAACCCGTACGCCAACCCGGCCGAGTACCTCCCAGGGCAGACGCAGACGGTCGTCTATCCCAACCAGCAGTCCACAACGCTGCTGTGGTACCACGACCACGCCGACCAGATCACGCGCACGAACGTCTACGCCGGGCTCGTCGGGCTCTACATCGTGCGCGACGCCAGGGACACGGGACTCGAGCCCAACCCGCTGGGCCTGCCGGGCGGTGCCTACGAGGCGGCGCTCGTGTTCTCCGACAAGCTCTTCGACGCCGGCGGCCAGCTGTTCTACAGCGACACGCCGACCTGGATCCCGGAGTTCTACGGCGACGTCCCGGTCGTCAACGGGGCGGCGCGGCCGGTCATGAACGTCGAGCCGCGGATGTACCGCTTCCGCGTCCTCAACGCGTCCAACGCGCGCTTCTGGAACTTCCGCCTCCCGGGCAACCCGCCCGCCTGGCAGATCGGATCCGACGGCGGCATGTTCGACCGGCCGGTGAAGCTCGGCCGGCTGCTGCTGCTGCCCGCCGAGCGCGCCGATGTCGTCATCGACTTCTCGCGCTTCGCGGGCCAGACGCTGACGCTGTTCAACGACGCGCTCCCCGCCGAGGTGTCCAGCCCCGCGCCCGACCTGCCCGAGGTCATGCAGTTCCGGGTCGGCACGCGGGTCACGTCGCGCGGTCCGGCCGCCATCCCGGCCTCGCTGGCCGGCGGCTCGATGCCGTCGCTCGGCGCCCCGTCGCTGACGCGCAACATCACGCTGGAGGAGGTCGAGGACGAGGTCACCGGCGAGCCCGAGTACGGCTCGATGAACGGCCGCAAGTACGACGACCCGCGCGGGGTCCAGGAGAAGCCGCGGATCGGGTCGACCGAGGACTGGCGGCTGATCAACCTCACCGGCGACACGCACCCGATCCACCTGCACCTGATCCAGTTCCAGGTGATGGACCGCACGCCGTTCGACGCGGTCGCCTACCAGTCGGCGCTCGACGCCGCCCGCGCGCTGGATCCGAACGCCGCCAACCCGGACCCGTCGCGCTTCGTCACCGGCCGGCCGGCGGCGCCCGACGCCAACGAGCGCGGCTGGAAGGACACCGTGCGCTCCAACCCCGGCGAGATCACGCGCATCCGCGCGAAGTGGACGCTCCCCGCGGGGCTGTCGGTCCCGCAGAACTACGTGTTCCACTGCCACATCCTCGAGCACGAGGACAACTCGATGATGCGCCCGCTCCAGCTCGTCGGCTGACCCGGGACCGGCGATGGACACGAGGCTCACCCGGCGCCAGGCGGGCCTGCGGTCGGCCGCGGTCGCGGCCCTCTGCGGCCTGGCGCTGCTCCAGGCGATCGAGCTGCCCTACAACCTGGCCCAGGCGCGGCAGGTCGCGGCGCTGTCGGCGCTGGCGCTCGTCGCCTGCGCCGTCCTCGCGGTCGCCCTGACCGTCGCGCGCGCCGGCGCGGCCGCGCCCGCCTGGGGCGCGGTCGCCGCGATCGGCGCGGTCGCGCTCGGCGGCTGGGCGCTGACCCGCGCGATCGCGCTCCCCGGGCTGGCCGGCGGCGTCGGGCGGTGGGCGGCGATGCCCGGCCTGGCGACGGCCGGGCTCGGCCTCGCCTGCCTCGGCCTGGCGGCGGCCGGCAGCGCCGTGCGCCCGTCGCGCGCCGTGGCCGCCGCGGTGGCGAAGGCGTGCGCGCTCGCCGCGGCGCTGATGCCGGCGGCGGGTGCGACGCTCGTCGCGCTCGGCCCCGGCCCGGGCGCCGGCGAGGGCGCGTTCGCCGAGGGCGCCGAGGCGCACGTCCACCTGCACGCAGGCGCGGGCGCGGCCGGCTTCCGGCCCGGCTTCGGGGGGCACGCCGGCAACTACATCTATCCGAACGCGACCCCGCCGCAGCTGCCCCCGTGGGCGCTGGCGCTCGTGGTCGGGGCGGCCGTGCTGTTCGTGTACCTCGCGGGCGGGGCGCTGCGGCGCCGCTGCGCCCCGGCGCCGGTGGCCGCTGCCGTCCCGCGCGCGGCGTCCGCGCCGGCCGCGCTCGTGGCGCTCGCCGCCGCGACCGCGATCGCACTCGGCGGGCTGGGCGCCGCCGCGCCGAGCGCGTCCGCGCACGCGACGCTCCTGAGCTCGGACCCCGCGGCCGCCGCGCACGCCGCGGCCGCGCCCGCCGAGGTGCGACTCACCTTCTCCGAGCCCGTGCAGATCGTCCGCCAGGCGGACGTCTCGATCGTCGACGGCCGCGGGCGCCCGGTCGCGGGCGGCGAGCCGCGCACGGATCCGCGCGACCCGCGGCGCGTCACGATTCCGCTGCGCCGCGGGCTGGCGCCCGACAGCTACACCGTCCGCTACCGCGTGATCGCCGCCGACGCGCACGCCGTCGACGACGCGCTCGTCTTCGCCCTCGGCAACGGGCGGCTGCGCCCGCCGGTGCTGCGCGGCGCGGGCGGTCTCTCGGAGACCGGCCCGTGGGCGGTCGCGGCGCGCTTCGCGGAGCTCACCGCGCTCGGGCTGCTGCTGGGGCTGCTGGTCTTTCGCGCACTCGTCTGGGGGCCGGCGCTCGGCGCCGCCACACGGCTGTCGCCGCAGGAGCGCGCGAGCGCGCTCGCCGGCGGATCGCGGCTGTACTGGCGCGCGTTCTGGGGGGTCGCGGGCATGGCGGGCCTCGCCGAGGCCGGCGTGCTCGCGGCCAAGAGCGCGATCGTGTTCCACACGAGCCTCGCCGCGGCCCTCGCCGACCCGCAGTCCGCCTACCGCCTCGTCGCCGCCTCGCGCTTCGGCGACCTGCTCGGCTGGCGCAGCGGGCTGCTCGTGGCGATCGTCGGGGTGGCGTCCTGGGAGTGGGCGAGCGAGTCCCAGCGCCCCGCGCGCCCCGCCGGACGGCCGCTCGCCGCGACGGTGATCGGGACGCTGAGCGTCGGCACGCTCGTCCTGCTATCCGCGCAGGGCCACGCCTCGCAGGCGCCGCTCGCGCCGCTGTCGGTCCTGGCCGATGCGCTGCACCTCGGCGCCGCCGGAGTCTGGATCGGGGGCCTGGCGTGCCTCGTCGCGGTGCTCCTGCGCGCGCCCCGGGCACTCGTGGCGCCCGTGCTCGCCCGCTTCAGCCGCATCGCGCTCGCGGCCGTCGGGGTGATCGTCGCGACCGGACTGCTGCGGCTCGCCGGCGAGCTGTCGAGTCCCGCCGACCTGTGGCGCACCGCCTACGGCACGAGCGTGGCGTTCAAGGCGCTCCTGCTGTGCCCCGTCGCGCTGCTCGCGCTGCGCAGCCGGCGCGCGCTGCGCGCCCTGCCCGCGACCGGCGCCGCCGCCCTGCGCGCGCTGCGGCGCGACGTGCGCGTGGAGCTTGCGGTCGGGCTGAACATCGTCGTCATCGCGGCCCTGCTCGTGGCCCAGGTCCCGGGGCGCGACGTGCCGCGGACGCACCGCGCACCGGTCCCGTCGGTCCCGACGCAGAGCCTCGAGTCGCCGCTCGTCACGGGCGTTGCGCCCGCGCGGTAGCGTTGCGCCATGGCCACCGCCGACGAGGTGATCAAGCCCGACCACGCCGTCCGGCGCGGGCACTTCATCTTCGGCGACGAGCACCACGCGCTGCGCGAGACGATCCGCGCCTTCGCGACGCGCGAGCTCGCCCCGCATGCCGACGAGTGGGAGGAGACGACCTTCCCGGACTCGGTCTTCCGGCGCATGGGCGAGCTCGGGCTGCTCGGCCTCGACAAGCCCGAGGCCTACGGCGGGCAGGGCGGCGACTACTTCGCGAGCATCGTGCTCGCCGAGGAGCTCGTGCACGGGCGCTCCGGCGGCCTGGCGATGGGCGTCGCGGTCCACACCGACATGGCGATGCCGCCGATCCTCGCCTTCGGGACCGAGGAGCAGCGCCAGCAGTGGGTCGTGCCCGCGATCGCAGGCACGAAGATCCTCTGCCTCGGGATCACCGAGCCCGACGCCGGCTCCGACGTCGCGGCGATCAAGACGCGCGCCGTGCGCAGCGACGACGGCGAGGAGTACGTCATCAACGGCGCCAAGACGTACATCACCAACGGCCTGCGCGCCGACGCGATCATCCTCGTCTGCAAGACCGACCCCGACGCCGGCTACGACGGCTTCACGCTCTTCCTCGTCCCGATGGACCTCCCCGGCGTGATCCGCGAGCAGCGCCTGGAGAAGCTCGGGATGCACGCAAGCGACACCGCACTGCTGGCCTTCCAGGACGTCCGCGTGCCGGCGAGCGCGGTCCTCGGCGAGGTCGGCAAGGGCTTCTACCACATCATGTGGGAGCTGCAGGGCGAGCGCATGATCGGCGCCGCCGGGGCCGTCGCTGCCGCCCAGGCGTGCTTCGACCGCACGCTCGAGTACGCCCTGCAGCGCAGCGCCTTCGGCCGCCAGATCGGCCACTTCCAGGTCATCCGCCACAAGTTCGCGGAGATGGCGACGAAGATCGAGTCGGCGCGCCAGCTGGTCTACACGACGGCCTGGCGCCACGCCAACGGCGAGTACCCCGTGCGCGAGATCTCGATGGCCAAGCTGCACGCCTCGCGGATCGCCGTCGAGGTCGCCGACGAGTGCATCCAGATCCACGGCGGCGCCGGCTACATGAAGGAGTACGGGATCGAGCGCATCTGGCGCGACCTGCGCCTGAACCGGATCGGCGCCGGGACCGACGAGATCATGCTCGACGTCATCGGGCGCAGCTACGGCCTCTAGGTCGCGCCACGTCGTTGTCGGCGGATGGCGAACAGAAGTACGACTTTTGGACTATTGACAGCGGGGGGTCGGCCCGGAGTACGTTAGGCCGATGCCCGGACCCGGACCGGGTGCGAACTCAAGGAGGGAACGGGGATGGGTTCTAGGTCGACTTTGGCGGTCTGCTCGGCCGTCGGCATCGCGCTCGCGCTGCCATGCGCGGCACAGGCTGCGGTCAAGAGCGTGAACATGGGGACGAACGCGGCGCAGCAGAAGCAGCTGCAGCCCAACGGGGCGGATGTCAACGCCTACTTCCCGAGCAACGTCGCAGTCCACGTCGGTGACAGCGTGAGGTTCGTGCCGACGAGCTTCCACAGCGTCCACTTCCTCAAGAAGTCGGGCAAGCTCACGCCGATCAACGTGCTCAACGGCAAGCTCGTCTCCGGGATCGTCGACGCCGCCGGCGCGCCGTTCTTCTTCAACGGCCTGCCGCAGGTCGCGAGCAACGGCGCGCTGTTCGCACCGCCCGGCAACTTCGGCAAGACGTTCTCGACGAACGGGACGAAGGACATCGCGAGCGGTCTGCCGACCGCCGACAAGCCCAAGCCGATGGTCGTGCGCTTCACGAAGGCCGGCCTGCTGACGTACTTCTGCGACCTGCATCCGGGCATGAAGGGCACCGTCCGCGTGCAGCCCCGCAGCAAGCCGGTGCCGTCCGCCAAGGCCGACGCCGCCCGCGTCAAGACGCAGGCCGCCAAGGCACTCGCGGTCGCCAAGGGGTTCAAGAACCTCAAGCCGCCCGCGAACACCGTGTGGGTCGGCGCGGCCGGCAAGGGCGCCGTCGAGCTGTTCGGCTTCGCCCCCGCGAAGCTCACGGTTCCCGTCGGGACGACCGTGACGTTCACCGTTCCCAAGCCGAGCACCGAGACGCACACCGCGACCACTGGCCCGGGCAACCCGGGGGACGAGAAGGTGACGTCCTACCTGCAGACGATCGCGAGCGGCAACGACGACCCGCGGCTCGGCTACCCGAGCGACCCGCCGCCGGCGCCCGCAGCGCTGACGCCGCTGCTGCACGGCAACGGGTTCTGGAACAGCGGCGCGCTCGATCCGTTCGCCGCGTCGCCGCCCCCGGCGTCGAGCTCGGTGACGTTCTCGGCACCGGGAACGTATGAGTTCTACTGCCTGATCCACACGTTCATGCACGGGACGATCACGGCTCAGTGAGCCGCAGGGTCGCGCTCGCGGCCGTCCTGCTGACCGGCGCGGCGGTGCTCACCGCCGCGCCGGCCGCAGGCGCGGCGACCCGGGAGTTCTGGGTCGCCGCGACGCCGGCACTGTGGAACATGGCGCCCAACCAGCGCGACAACATCACGGGCCAGCCTCTGGAGCCGGCGCAGACGGTCCGCCCCACGACCGTCTACCGCCGCTACTCGTCCGGCTGGCGGCGCCCGCTCGCCAACTCGCCGGCGTCGGGCAACCAGAACCTCATCCCCGGGCCGCTGCTGCGCGCGCGCGTCGGCGACCGGCTCGTCATCCACTTCAAGAACATGGACTTCACGCGGATGAACGGCCACTCGATGCACTTCCACGGCGTCGAGTACAAGCCGAGCTCGGACGGCGCCTACGTCCCGGGCGTGTCGGGACCCGACGGCAACGTCCTTCCCGGCAGCACCTGGACCTACCGGCTGACCGCCGGTGAGCAGTCCGCCGGCGTCTGGCCCTACCACGACCACTCCAGCTCGATGCACGAGTCGATCGACGGCGGGATGTACGGGATGCTCTCGATCCGCGGCCGCCGCGAGCCGCTGCCCGACCGCGAGTTCGTCGTCGTCTTCGCGCCGATGGGCGACTTCCAGACGATCGACGGCCGCGCCTTCGTCGGCAACACCCCGGTCTTCCGCGCGCGCGTCGGCGAGCTCGTGCAGTGGGACGTCATGGCGATGGGCTCCGAGCACCACACCTTCCACGTCCACGGGCACCGCTGGCTGGAGGGTCGCGGCGTCGCGCGCGACACGCACACGATCGGGCCGGCCGAGTCGTTTCGCTTTCGCTGGCGCGAGCGCGATCCCGGCGTGTGGCTGTACCACTGCCATGTCGAGCAGCACATGGAGCGCGGGATGATCGGCACCTACCGGGTGGCGCGATGAGGCGCGCGGCGCTGCTCGCGCTGCTCGCCGCCGCGCTGCTCGGCGCGCCCGCCGCGGCGCAGCACGCGGGCGGCCACGCCGACGGCGGTCCCGCCGCCGCGTCGGTGGGCGTCAGCTTCGACCGCGTCAACCCCGGGCGCGTCGACGTCGTCGCCGGCGAGACCGTCGAGTGGACGAACAACAGCGTCCGCGTGCACACGGTGACCGCCGACGACCAGGGCTTCGACTCCGGGCGCCTCAGCACCTCGGAGACGTTCAGCCACCGCTTCGCCGCGACCGGCGAGGTGGCCTACCACTGCGCGCTGCACCCGTCCATCCGGGGCGTGGTCGGCGTGCACGACCTGCTGCTCGAGCCACCGCCGGCGGCCGCGTCGCCGGGGCGCACGTTCGTCCTGAGCGGGCGTGCGAGCAGCGCGCTGCCCGCCGGGACGCCCGTTGCGCTGGAGGCCGACAGCGGCGCGGGCTACGCGCCGGTCGCGACGGCCGCGCTCGACGACGACGGCGCGTTCACCGCGAGCTTCGTCCCGGCCGTCTCGGCGACCTACCGCGCCGTCGCCGGGGGTCTGACGAGCCCGCCGGTGCAGCTGCTCGTCCTCGACCGGCGCATCACGCTGAGCGCCGCTCGCAGCGGACGCGCCACGGTCCTGCGGGCGACCGTCGCGCCCGCCGCGCGCGGCGGCCACGTCGTGCTGCAGCTGTTCCTCCCCGAGCACTTCGGCTGGTGGCCGGTCCGGCGGGAGCGCCTCGACGCGCGCTCCAGCGCGCGCTTCGTCGTGCGCACGCGCCGCCGGCTGCAGGCGCGCGTCGTCCTGACGCTGCCCGACGGCGCGACGCGGCTGGCCGTCAGCCGGACCGTCCACGTCGGGCGCCGCCGCTGAAGGCTGCGAGCCTTGGGGGTGTGCGCCGCATCCCCCGTTCGCGCCGCGACCTGATCAGCGCGCAGGTCGCCGCGCTGTCGCCGCTGGCGGTCGTCGTCGCGCTGGCGGCCCGCAGGCGAGCGGTCGCGGCGGTCGCCCGCCTCGGCGAGCCCGCCGCCGAGGACGGCGTCCCGCGGCTGCTCGCGGGCGACTTCAACGCGACGCTCGACCACGTGCTCGCGCCCCCCGGGCGTCGGTCCGCGGCGTGACGTTCCACGAGATCTCGGGCAGCGACCACCGCGCGCTGATCGCCGAGCTCGTGGTGGCGCGCGGTGCCGGCGCCTGCCGGGCCGTGAGTGGCGAGTTGCGTGCGGTGGGAGTGAGCACCTCGCCAGTCACTGCTCATGCGCGACGGACGACCACACCTCCTCGCGACCTCCCGCTGCGGGCGACCTCGGCGCCCCGCCGCAGCGCCGAGGAGCAACGGACCCACTCCTCATCGCCGCAGCTGAGCCCGCAGCGGGCGCACCGACGGCGTCAGCGCTCGTCGTCGTCGCCGGCCGTCCGCGGGGCGACGACGAAGCGCCCGCGGCTCGTCGCCCGGCGCACGAGCCGCGGCAGCACGACGCGCGCCGCCGCCGCCAGCCAGTACGGCCGCGGGACGTAGCGCTCGGCGCGGCCGCCCGGCCCGGCGTCGACGATCGCCTCGGCGACGCGCTCGGGCGTCGAGACGAGCCAGCGCGTGAGCCGCTTGTCGACGAGCTCGCGCTGCGGGAAGCCCTCGGTCGCGACGTAGCCCGGCAGCACGAGCCCGACGTGGACGCCGTGCGGCGCCTCCTCGAGGTGCAGGGCATCGGTCCAGCCGGCGAGTGCGAACTTGCTCGCCGAGTAGGCGCCCGAGCTCGCTCGCGACACGCGCCCGGCGGTGCTCGCGACGTTGACGATCGCGCTCGGCGCCGACGCGCGCAGCAGCGGCAGCAGCGCCTCGGTGAGCCGCACCTGGGCGTCGAAGTTCAGCTCCATGTGGCGGCGCACGTTCTCCCAGCCGCCCTCGCCGAAGCTCGTGCGCCAGGCCGCGCCCGCGTTGTTGACGAGCAGGTCCAGGCGCCCGTGCTCGTCGGTCACGGCACGTGCGATGCGAGCCGGCGCGCCGTCCTGCGTGAGGTCGGCGGCGATGACGGTCGCGCCGCCGAGCTCGGCGGCCAGCTGGTCCAGGCGCTCGGCGCGCCGCGCGACGAGCACGAGCCGAGTGCCGGGCTCGCGCGCGAGCCGGCGGGCGGTCGCCTCGCCGATCCCGCTCGACGCGCCGGTGACGAGGGCGATCACGCGACGCAGCGTACGCGCACGCCGACGCCATCCGTCTGCCCGCCGCATCGACCGCCGCCGCCAGACGTTTGAACCGCACGATGCACGCGCGGCTCGCCGCCCTCGCCGCGGTGCTCGTCGCGGCGCTTCTCGCAGCGACACCCGCGGCTGCGCGCCCGTACGGCTTCCTCGCGACGCCGACCGACCAGCTCGCCGTCCCCGGCGAGCCCGCCGGCTTCGAGGTCACGCCGGAGGGCTTCCTCTACGGCGGCTACGCCGAGCTCGTCTTCCGCGCCGGGCCGCGGCTGGAGGGCCTGCGCGCCCCGGTGCGCACGCTCGAGGGCGGCCGCTATCCGGTGCTGCGCTACGGCCAGCGCTTCGGCGCCGTCCGCTACGACCTCGACGTCTTCGCCGCGCTCGTCGCCGGCCAGCCGGTCGCGTTCGCGCGCGTGACCATGCGCAACACGTCGGCGCGCCCGGCGCGGGCGCGCTGGGCCGTCGGCGTGCGCTACTCGGGCGGCGCGCTGAAGGCCAACGGCGTGCGCCGCTTCCGCTTCCCGCGCCCGATCGTGCCCGAGCGCCCCGGCCTGATCACCCAGCCCGGCACGCCGTTCGCGCTCGGCTGGCGCTACGACTTCGGCGACGGCACGATCGTCCGCGACGGGCAGGTGCTCGCCACCGTCCCGGCCCCGGCGGCCGGCGACACGGTCGAGCTGCAGCCGCGCGAGGGCACCGGCGCCGTGCGCCCCTCGACGACGTTCGACCTCGTCGAGTACGGCATCCGCCTGGCGCCCGGGACACGGCGCGTGCTCGACTTCCGGATGCCGTCCGCGCCCGTCCCCGACGGCACGCCCGCGGTCGCCGAGATCCGCTCCGCCTCGCACGTCGCCCAGCGCCTCGCGCTGCTGCAGACGTGGCGCGCGACGTTCGACCGCGCGATGGCGCTCGAGCTGCCGGAGCAGCGCGTGCAGGAGGCCTACTACGCGAGCCTCATGCACATCCTGCTGCCGCGCTACAAGCTCGCCGACGGGACCTGGGTGCAGCCCGTCAACAAGCTGCGCTACCACGCCTTCTGGCTGCGCGACGCCGCGATCATGACGCAGGCGCTGGACCTCGCCGGGCTGCACGCCGAGGCGCGCCAGAACCTCGAGTTCTTCGGCGAGTGGCAGAGCGCGGAGGGCCAGTTCATCTCGCGCGCCGGGCAGCTCGACGGCCACGGCCAGGCGCTGTGGGCGATCGGCGAGCACATCCTGCGCACCGGCGACAGCGCCTTCGCGCGCGCCATGCTCCCGCGCCTGGACGACGCCGTGCAGTGGCTGCGCCGAGCGCGGACCGAGGACCCGCTCGGGATCGTCCCGGAGTCCGATCCGCGCGACAACGAGCTCGTCGCCGGCCACCTCGCGGGCGACGACTTCTGGGCCGTCGCCGGGCTCACGGCGATCGTCGAGGCGGCGCGGCTGCTGGGCGAGAACGAGCGCGCCGCGCGCTGGGCGCTCGAGCTCGACGCGCTGCGCACGGCCGTCCGCACCCGTGTCGCCGCGGCGGCCGCGCGCAACGGCGGCGCGATCCCGTCGGTCCTGGACCACTCCGGCGGCCTGGATTGGGGCAATCTCTGGGCCGGCTGGCCGGCGCCGGTCTTCGATCCCGGCTCGCCGATCGTCACCGCGACGCTCGCCCGCGCGCGGCGCAACTTCCGCGAGGGCCTGGCGACCTACGGCGAGTTCCACAACCTGCACCACTACCTCGGCTTCCGCGTCTGGCAGACCGAGCTGCTGCGCGACGAGCAGGCGAAGGTCGTCCAGGGCCTGTACGACTCGCTCGCCCACACGACCGCGACCTACGGCGGCTTCGAGACCGGCGTGCGCCCCTACGCGCGGCGCTCGGTCGACGACAACCTCGCACCGCACGGCTGGTTCGCCGCCGAGCTCGTCGCGCTCGTGCGCAACATGCTCCTGCGCGAGCGCGACGGCGGGATCGAGCTGCTGTCCGCCGTCCCCGGTCGCTGGCTGGCGCCCGGGCGCGCGACGATCGTCCGCAACGCGCCGACGAAGTACGGCGCGGTCGACGTCTCGCTGCGCCCGGTTCGGGGCGGCGCGGTGCTGCGCTGGAACGCCGGCGTGCCGGCCGGCACGCCGCTGTGGTGGCGCGTGCCCGCCGGCGCGCGCGGGCGTGCGCGTCGCGACGATCCCGATCGCCGCGGGCGCGCTGCGGCTGCCCGGCCGCGCGGGCGAGCTGCGGATCGCCTGGCGCCTGCCCGCGCGGACGCCGTCCTTCGACGGCGTCACCGCCGCGCTGCAGAAGGCCTACCGCGATCGCGGTGCCTCGCCGCCCGCCTGACTGGCCAGTCAACCAGACGGATATCGTCCCGCGCGTCAACCCCGACAAGGAGCACACGCATGGGAGTTCTGGACGGAAAGGTCGCGATCGTCACCGGCTCGGCGCGAGGCATCGGCCGCGCGACGGCCGAGCTGCTCTCCGAGCAGGGCGCGAGCGTGCTCATCAACGACCTCGACGGCGACGTCGCCGAGCAGACGGCGTCCGAGATCGCCGGCGACACGGTCGTCTCCGCGGGCGACCTCACCGCGCCGGGCGCCTGCGATGCACTCGTCCAGACGGCGATCGACGCCTGGGGCAAGATCGACATCATCGTCAACAACGCCGGCTACACGATCGACGGCGCCGTCCACAAGATGAGCGACGACGCCTTCCAGCGGATGCTCGACATCCACACCGTCGTCCCCTTCCGCGTCATCCGCGCCGCCGCGCCGCACCTGCGCGAGCCGGCCAAGAAGGAGCGCGAGGAGGGCGTCGAGGTCTTCCGCAAGATCGTCAACGTCTCCTCGATCTCGGGCACGATGGGCAACGCCGGCCAGGCCAACTACGCCGCCGGCAAGGCCGCCGTCGTCGGCCTGACGAAGACCCTGGCCAAGGAGTGGGGCCAGTTCAAGATCAACGTCAACGCGGTCGCCTTCGGCTTCATCGAGACGCGCCTGACGGCGCCGAAGGTCGACGACAACACGATGCAGATCGGCGGCGAGACCGTCCAGCTCGGGATCCCCGAGCAGATGCGCGGCATGGCGAACTTCGTCATCCCGCTGGGCCGGCCCGGCACGCCGCAGGAGGCCGCCGGCGGCGTCTTCTTCCTCTGCTCGCCGTGGTCGAACTACGTCCACGGGCAGACGCTGAACATCACGGGCGGCCAGTTCACCGGCATGACCACCTGACATCGGAGTTCCGAACGTCGAATATCCGACCTGAGGGTTTCCGACCATCGGATCTGGGAGTAGTGTTGGCGCCATGCAGGTGGTCAAGCCCGGATCCGAGCGTCGCGTCCCCCGCGGGGTCGTCGGCGGCGCCGAGGTCTCGCAGGCGACGACCGGCGCGTCGAACATCTACATGGGCGTCTTCCAGGTGCCGCCGCTCGCGCAGTCGCGGCCGCACTACCACGCCGACTGCGAGTCGGCGGTCTACATGCTGAAGGGGCATCTCAACGTGCGCTGGGGCGAAGGCCTCGAGAACGCGCTGAGCCTCGACCCGGGCGATCTCGTCTACGTTCCCCCGCGCGAGACGCACCTGCTCGAGAACCCGTCGGAGTCCGAGCCTGCGGAGTACGTCGTCGCACGCGACGCCCCGCAGGAGGACTCCGTCGAAGTTCCCTGGGCGCGCTAGCTCAGCCCTCCTGCGCGCAACCTCTCCCCCGCGCGCGAGTTGGTTCCTGCATGCGCCGCCCCCTGCTGGTCATGCTCCTGGCCCTCTCGACGCTCGCGGCCGGCGCGAGCGCCGCGCAGGCGCGGGTGCTGCTCGTCGCCACCGGCACCGGCGAGGCGACCCTCACCGACGTGCCCTCCAACGACGTCGTCGCGCGGATCGCGCTCGGCGGGCCGACGCGCGCCGTCGCCGCGGCGCCCGACGGCTCGCGTGGCTACGTCGCCAGCGGCCGGCGCGTGGCGACGATCGACCTCAACACCCGCGTCGTGACCGGCGGCGTCGACCTCGCCGGCGCGATCTCGTCGCTCGCGCTCACCCCCGACGGGCTGCGGCTGCTCGCCGCGCGCCGGGGCGCGATCGACGTCATCGACACGACCACGCTGACCGTGACGGCCAGCATCTCGCTGAAGGGCGCCAAGGCCGGCGCCCTGGCGGTCTCCGCCGACGGTCTGCGGGCCGCGGTCGGCCTCGGCCGGCGCGTCGGGCTCGTCGACCTCGCCGGCGCGCGCCTCGCGCGCCGCAAGTCCGTCGGCCCCGTTGGCGGTATCGCGTTCCCGCCCTCGGGCCAGACGGTCTGGGTCGCGACGACCGACGGCTTCCTGCGCGGGCTGAACCGCATCAGCGGCCACGAGAGCTTCAAGATCCGGCTGAAGCCGGGTGCCGGCGCCGGCCTGGCGATCTCGCCCGACGGGACCCGCGCCGCCGCCGGCGCGACGCGCGGCAGCCGCGCGACAGCGATCGTCGACCTGCGCCGCAAGCGCCTGGTCACCCGCGTGCGCACCGGCGCCGGGCCGGGCGCGCCCGCCTACGCGCTCGACGGGCCGCGGCTGTACGTCGGCGACGGCGCCGACGGGACCGTCTCGATCCTCTCGACGATCTCCTACAAGCGCATCGGCGTCCAGCGCCTCGGTCGCGGGCTGCACCCGCGCGGGCTCGCGGTCCAGCCCGGCCTGGCGATCAAGATCGGCACCGAGGGACCGGACCAGATCAGCGGCACGCGCGGCCCCGACCGCATCGAGGGCCTCGGCGGCGACGACACGCTCAGCGGCGGCCGCGACAACGACGTCCTGCTCGGCGGCCTGGGCAACGACAACCTCATCGGCGGGCCGGCGAACGACCTGCTCGACGGCGGCGACGGCGTCGACCGCCTCAGCGGGCAGGCCGGAAACGACACGCTCGCCGGCGGCGCCGGGCCCGACGGGCTGTTCGGCGGCACCGGCAACGACAAGCTCGACGGCGGCACCGAGGACGACTTCATCGACGGCGGCGACGGCGACGACACCGCCGACGGCGGGCCGGGCAACGACCGCATGGTCGAGGCCGGGCTCGGCAACGACTTCATGCTCGCCGGCGGCGAGGGCGACGACTTCATCGACGGCAACCGCGGCACCGACACGATCGACGGCGGGCCCGGCAACGACACGCTGCGCGGCGGCCCGGGTGGGGAGAAGATCGACGGCGGGCTCGGCGGCGACACGATCGACGGCGGCACGGGCGGCGACCTCATCTACTCCCGCGAGGGCGACGACAACGTCCGCGGCGACTCCGGCCGCGACCGGATCTTCACCTCCGACGGCAACGACACCGTCGACGCCGGCTCCGGCGACGACACCGTCGACGGCTTCCGCGGCAACGACGAGATCGTCGGCGGGCCCGGCAGGGACACGATCAACGCCGGCTCGGGCAACGACACGATCCGCGTCGCCGACGACGACGCCGACATCGTCAACTGCTCGACCGGCCGCGACACCGTCTACGTCGAGACGACCGCGCCGGCGCGCGACAAGCTCACGAGCTGCGAGGTCGTCATCCAGAGCCCGCCGGAGCCGTCGACCGACGCGCCGCCCTCGTCGAACATCATCCCCGGCACCGCGCTCGACGACCTCCTGCAGGGCACCGCCGCGAAGGACTCGATCTTCGGCGCCGACGGCAACGACGAGCTGTTCGGCAACGACGGCGACGACTACGTCGACGGCGAGAACGGCAACGACACGCTGCACGGCGGCCTCGGCAACGACGAGCTCTACGGCCGGCGCGACAACGACGTGGTGCTCGGCAACGAGGGCGACGACTTCCTCAACGGCGACCGCGGCACCGACACGATCAGCGGCGGGCCGGGCAACGACCGCATCTTCGGCGGCCTCGACGCCGACGTCCTCAGCGGCGACGAGGGCGACGACCGCATCAGCGCGATCGACGGCATCGTCGACCGGATCTCCTGCGGCGACGGCGCCGACACGGTCTTCGCCGACGTGATCGACGTGCTCGCGGCGGACTGCGAGAACGTCAGGCGCTGAGGCCGGCGAGGGACGTTCGGCAAGCTGTCGGTCATGCGCGCAGCCTGGTACGAGCGGTCGGGGCCGGCAGCAGACGTATTGCAGCTCGGTGACATGGCCGCGCCGGAGCCCGCTGCCGGCGAGGTGCGGGTCCGGATCGCCTTCTCGGGTGTCAACGCCGGCGATACGAAGAAGCGTGGTGGCTGGCTCGGTCACGGGATGGCGTTCCCGCGCGTCGTTCCGCACAGCGACGGCTCCGGCGTCATCGACAGCGTCGGAGACGGCGTCCAAGCCGCCCGTGTCGGTCAGCGCGTGTGGGTCCACGGGGCCCAGTCCTACCGGCCGTTCGGGACCGCCGCCCAGCTCGCGGTGGTGCCGGCCGAGCAGGCGTTGGCGCTGCCGCCCGACGTCAGCGACGAGCTCGGCGCGTGTCTGGGGATCCCGGGCATCACCGCGCATCGGGCCGTGTTCGGCGACGGCCCCGTCGCAGGACAGACGATCCTCGTCCAAGGGGTGCTCGGGGCGGTCGGCTCGATGGCTGCGCAGCTTGCGCGCTGGGGCGGCGCGACGGTCATCGGAACGGTGCTGCGCGAGAGCGATCTCGATCGGGTCGATCCAGCGGTCGCGCACCCGGTGGCACTGGGAGACCACGGTCAGGCGGTCGACGCGATCCGTGCGCACGCGCCGCAGGGCGTGCAGCGGATCATCGAGGTCGCCTTCTCCGACAACGCGGACCTCGACGCGGACGTCGCGGCGCCCGGCGGCGTCATCGCCGCCTATGCCACGCGCGGCGACCGGCCCGGCATTCCGTTCTGGCCGATGCTCTTCGCCAACCTGACGATCCGGCTGCTGGGCAGCGACGACTTCCCGCCCGCGGCGAAGCGCGTCGCCGCACACGATCTGACCACGGCAGCAGGCGAGGGAGCGCTCTCGGTGCCGATCGGCGACCCGATGGCGCTCGATCGCATCGCCGAGGCCCACGACCGAGTCGACGCGGGGACCCGGCAGCGGGTCCTCCTGGCGATCCCCACCTAGCGTCAGCCCCGCTCTCAGGAGATTCGCTCGTCGGCGGCCGCCTGCGCCGAGCCCTGCGGCCGCGCGATCGGCCCCCAGACCGGGCGCGCGACGACGTCGTCCTCGCCCAGCGGCGGGTCGTCGTGGGTGGCGAGGAACGAGCGGATGCTCTCGTTGAAGCGGTTGAGCGTCACGTGCTCCTTGACGCGCTGCATGTCGGCGCGGTGGGTGCGCACCGGGTCGAGGTCGCGCAGGTAGACGAGCGAGCGCTCGATGTAGCCCGACTCGCCGAGCCACGCCGTCAGGCAGGCGGGCGCGCCGTTGGCGTCGACGAGGACCATGAACATGCGCGCGTCAAAGCCCGTCTGCACGCCCGACTCCGGATCCTCGGGGCACAGCAGCAGGGTCGCGCCGGCCTCGTCGTGGAGGCGGATGAACTCGCGCAGGAGGTTGCGCTCGCGGGGCTCCTGCAGGCGCTCGCGGCGGATGAAGCGCAGCCGCTCGACGGCGATCGTCCCGGCCGCCGCGCGCTCGAGCTGGGCGTCGAGGTAGTGCTGCATGCGGGCGTTGCCGAACCAGCGCTCGAGGTCGGTGCGGTCGACGGCGTGGATGCTCTCGGTCGCGGCCTGGGTCATCGTCAGCAGCAGGTCGAGCATCTCCTCCTGGTTGGAGACGCTGAACACGCCGCCGCGGATCGCCGACAGGCGGCGCTGGTGCTCGCGCTCGGCGCGCGTCCACAGCAGCGGCGCGAGCGGGCTGAGCGCGGGGTCGTCGAGCAGCGCGTCGGGCGGGACCGGGGTCGCCGGCGCGGCAACCGCCGTGGCGGGGCCCGCGCCCGCGGCGGCCGCGGCGGCCGCGAGCCGGTCCTCCTGGTCGAGCGCGAGGATCCGGCGCGCGCACTCCGCCAGCAGCCGCGGCTCCTGGCGGCGGCCGAAGTCGGTCGCGGCGTTGACGAGGTGCGCCGAGGCGCGGTGGTAGCGCGTCGTCAGCGACTGCGCCTCGCCGTCGGCGTCCTCCCAGGCCATGAGCTCGGCGATCGCGCGGCAGTCGCGGCCGGCTGGCAACCCCGTGACGACGTCGGGGATCAGCCGGTGCAGGACGAAGTGCACGCGCGCGGGCTCGTCGAGCTCGCCCGCTGCCTGCACGCGGTGCAGCGACGACAGCACCGGCAGCCGGCCCTCGAGCGCCTCGGGGTCGCGCGCGGCGAGGCGGATGACGTCGCGCAGCTCGGCCGCCAGCTGCTGCGTGCGCGAGCTCATCGCGCCAGCGTAACGTCGGCTTTGCGTCGGATCAACGTCGGGCGATGTCGGCACGGCGCGGGAAGCGGCGCGTAGCCGGCGCGGCCCGGCACGCGGAAGCTGTCACCTCGACGTTCACCACAACTGTTTTGCGGAGGTGAGAAGCATGAAGAGCATCGCAACGACGTGGGGCATCAGCGGCCCGCAGTTCCTGTGGTTCTACGGAGGCCTGTGCGCTGTCGTCGCGGGGGCGATCTGGCGCATGAGGCAGCGCGCGCTGGGCGCGCACCCGCGCAGCAAGGACCCGACGCCGGACCTGGGCATCTACAAGATCGCGATGCTCAACGGCGGCGCCCAGCTGGCGATCACGACCGCGCTGACGAAGCTGCACCGCGACGGCCTGCTGCGCCAGGGCGACGAGGCCCGCACGCACGTCGCCGACGGCGAGCTGCCGGCGCAGGCCGATCGCCTCGAGCGCGCGGTCTTCGACGCCGTGCGCCAGGACCCCGGCATCTCGACCGAGCAGCTGCGCGCCGAGCTCGCCGGCAGCGAGCCCGTGCAGTGGCTGCAGACCGAGCTGACGCAGGTCGGCCTGCTCGTCGAGGACGGCACCGCGCGGCGGCTGCGGCGGCTCTGGCTGCTGGCGCTGGTCGTCGCGCTGCTCGGCGGCGTGCGGATCTACGCCGGGGTGCAGGACGACGCCCCGATCGGCTACCTCACCGCCATGGTCGCCGCGGTCCTGGCGGCCAGCTTCTGGCTCGCGCGCCAGCCGACGCGGGCGACCCCCCGCGGGCGCCAGATCGTGCAGGCCCAGCGCGACGACCACGCCGAGATCAGGCGCGTGCCGCAGGCCAGCGAGAGCGTCATGGCGGTCGCGCTGTTCGGCGGCGCGGCGCTGTGGATGGCCGACCCGGCGATCGCGTCGACCCTCGACGTGCCGCGCGAGGAGCTCTCGAGCTGGCGCCGCGACACGGGTGGCGGCGCCTGCAGCGCGGGCGGCGGCGGCTGCGGCGGGTTCGTGGGCGGCGGCGATGGTGGCGGCGGCGGCTCGAGCTGCGGTGGCGGCGGCGGGTGCGGTGGCGGCGGCGGATGCGGCGGAGGAGGGGGATGACCATGCGCGAGCAGAGCACGATCAGAAGGCTGGGACCGGGCGTCGGCTGGCGCCCGCAGATCGACGCGGCGATCGCCGGGGCCGAGGGCCTCGGGTTCGTCGAGGTGATCGCCGAGGCGATCGGCGCGCACGCGCTGCCCGGCGGCGTCGCGGCGGCGCGCGAGCGCGGCCTGCAGGTCGTGCCGCACGGCGTGAGCCTGTCGCTCGGCGGCGCCGAGCGCCCGGACCGCAGGCGCCTGGCGCACCTGGCGGCGGTCGCCGAGCGCGTCGACGCGCCGCTCGTCAGCGAGCACATCGCGTTCGTACGCGCCGGCGGGCGCGAGTCCGGGCACCTGCTGCCGGTCCCGCGCACGCGCGAGGCGCTGGAGATCCTCAGCGAGAACGTCGCGATCGCGCAGGAGGCGCTGCCCGTACCGCTCGCGCTGGAGCACGTCGCGGCGCTCGTCGAGTGGCCGGGCGCGGAGATGGACGAGGCGGCGTTCGTGTCGGAGCTGATCGAGCGCACCGGCGCGCTGCTGCTGCTCGACCTCTCCAACCTCTACGCCAACGCCCACAACCACGGCTGGGACGCGCTCGAGTCGCTGAGCCGCTTCCCGCTGGAGCGGATCGCCTACGTGCACGTCGGCGGCGGGACGTTCCGCGACGGCGTCTACCACGACACGCACGCGCACCCGGTCGTGCCGGGCGTCCTGGCGCTCGTCGAGGAGCTGTTCGCGATCTGCGACCCGCCCGGCGTGCTGCTCGAGCGCGACGACGACTTCCCGTCGCAGGGCGAGCTGACGGCGGAGCTGCGCGCGATCGCCACGGCCGCGCGTCACGGAAGCGAGCACCGTGTCCGTGCCTGACCGCAGCGAGTACGCGGCGCGCCAGGCGCAGCTGCTCGACGCGCTCCTGCGCGGCGACGACTACCCCGAGGGGTTCGTCGCCGCGCAGGCCGACGCCGCGGGCCGCTCGCTGCGGCGCAAGCGGGCGCGCGCGGTGGCGGGCGCCTGGCCGGCGCTCGCGTACGAGCTCGGCGAGGCGTTCACGGCGCGCTTCGACGCCTTCGCCCGCGGCGCCGACGCGCCGCCGTCCGGCGATCCGCTGGCCGACGGCCTGGCGTTCGCGCGCTCGCTCGATCGCGACGTGCGCCTGGGCGACGCCGCCCGCGCCGAGCTGCTGCTCGCCCGCGCCGCCCTGCGCCGGCGCGGGCTGTTCGTCGCCGCCGCCCGGCTGCGCCGTCCCCACCCGCGGCTGCTCGTCGTCGCGCGCGTGCCGGGGATCGGGCTGCTGCACCACAGCCTCAGGCTCGCGCGCCGCTCCTAGACGAGGCGCGCGCGCTCGAGCGCGGCGAACAGCGCGCCCCGCGCCGGCCGGGCGAGGCCGACCGAGCAGCCCGCGGCGGCCACGCCCTGCGCCTGCACGACGAGCGACCCGCCGCCCGCGAGCGGTGCCGCCCACGCGCCGCCGATCGCGCTGGTCCCGGGCTCGCGCCAGGTGCGCCACGTACGGCCGTCGTCCGCACGGCCGCTGCGGACGCTGAGGGCGCCCGCTGGTGCGGCGGGATCGGTCGCCGCCGGCACGCTCGCCGCGCGCAGGACGACGCGATAGCCGCAGCGGCCCGGGGCTCGCACGACCGCGGTCCGCGGTCCGGGCGCGCGCAGCACGTGCCAGCGCCGGTTCGGCGGGATGCGAACCCGGTCGCCGCCCGCGGCGAGCACGAGCGGCCGCGGCCGCGGCACGGCGAGCGGAAGCGTCGTCGCGAGCAGCCGCGCGAACGCGATCGCCCCGGGGAACGTCAGGTGCACGCCGTCGGGCTGAAACCAGGCGCCCTGGCCTGCGCTGTGCGCGACCCAGTCGAGGACCTCGACCTGTGCCGGGTGCGAACGGCCCGCGTTGCGGACGGTCGTCGCGTCGCTGCCCGAGCCGCCGCCGAGCTCGCGCGGGGTGACGAGGACGAGCACGCGGTCGCGGCCGAGGACCCGCAGCGCCGCGGCGACGTCGCCGCGGCCGACGGTCCCGTCGGCGCCGAGGGCGATGACGACGAGGCGCGGGAGCTGGTGGGCGTGCACGAGCGAGCGCAGGAGCGCGAGCGCCTCGGGGAACTGCCGGCAGCCGTGCGCGTTGACGGCGAAGCCCCGCCTCGTCAGGTCGGGGAGGGCGAGCAGCATCGTCGAGTCGCCGATCGCCAGCGGCGCCCGGCCCGGCACGACGTGGCGCTGCGGCTGACCGGTCCGCACGCCGCCGCAGCCGGCATCGGCGGTCGCCGGCGCGATGGCGGCGCCTGCGATCATCGTGAGAAGTCCGGAGAGGATCAGGGCCTTCAGGCTCGCCAGTATCCCAACCGACGTCGGAGGCTCCATTGCATCGCACGCTCGCCGGCACCGCGCTCGTCCTCGCGATCGCCGCCTTCTCGGCCGCGGCCCCGGCGAGCGGCGCGCCGGCGGCGAAGACCTGCGACGTCCTCAAGGACGCGCAGCGCCTCGGTCCGTCGTATGTGACCTCGCTGACCGTGCAGGGCGTGAGCTGCACGACCGGCAAGCGCGTCGTGCGGGCGTACTACCGCTGCCGCATCGACGCCGGGGGCGTGCGCTCGCTGTGCCACAAGCGCGTCCTCGGCTACCGCTGTCGCGAGCTGCGCGAGGGCGTCGCGGTCCAGTTCGACGCGAAGGTGACGTGCACCCGCGGGACCCGGCGGGTCCGCCACACGTACACGCAGAACACGTAGCGCGCGGTTCGCAAGCTAACCGAGCAGGCGCGGGCGCGTGCCCTCGATCCGCGCCGGCAGCAGGATCGCGCCCTCGACGCCGCGGGCGCTGAGCCGCACGCGCAGGATCCCGGTCCGGCTCGTCCGCCCCGACCCGGCCGCCCAGACGAAGTTGCCGAGGCTGTAGGCGACGAGCCGGCGCCCGCTGCGGCGCAGCGGCTGCAGGACGTGCGGGTGGGCGCCGATGACGGCGGTCGCGCCCGCGGCCAGCGCGGCCTGCGCGAACATCCGCTGGCGCGCGTTCTCGCCCGTGTCGCGCTCCACGCCCCAGTGGAACGTCGCGACCACGACGTCGCTCACGCGCCGCGCGGCGCGCACGCCCGCGACAATCGCGGGCAGCGACGCGAACGACGTCCCCGGGCGGCCGGGCCCGGCGGCGAACGAGGCCGGCCCGATGTCCGAGAAGCCGACGAAGCCGACCCGCAGGCCGAGCCGGCTGATGACCTGCGGGCGCCGCGCGGCGGTCAGCGTCGCGGCGGCGCCGACCGGCACCGCGCCCGCGCCGCGGACCGCGCGGACGGTGTCGAGCAGCGCGGTCGCCCCGTAGTCGCCGGCGTGGTTGTTGGCGAGGTTGAGCACGTCGAGGCCGGCGAAGCGCGCGACCTGGGCGAGGCGCTCGGGGCGCCCGCGGAAGCTGAACTGCTTGGGCACCGCGAAGCCGCGGTTGGAGATCGCGCACTCGAGGTTGCCGAAGGCGATGTCCGCGCGCCGCAGCGCCGGCGCGACCCCGCGCCACGGCCAGAGGGCGCCGCGCTGATCCATCACGGTGCCGACGCCGTCGCCGAAGTTGACGTCGCCGAACGCCGCCAGCGTGACCGCGCGCGTGCGCACGGTGAGCGCGGGCGACGCGATCCCGCCGACCACGACGCGCAGGCGGTAGCGGGGCCGCAGGTTCGTCGGGTCATAGCTGAGCTGGGCGCTTCCGTCGGGGCCCGCGACGACGGTGCCGACCGTCAGCCAGCGCTGCCCGCCGAGCAGGCGCTGGAAGTCGACCGCTGCGCCCGGCGCGGCGCCGCGGCCGGTCAGCGCGATCGCGACCCCGGTCGCGCGCAGCGCCGGTCCGGTGAGCACCGGCGCCGGCACCGGAACCGGCGCCGGCACCGGCTGCTGCGCGACGGCGGCCGGCGCGGCCATCAGCGCGGCGACCGCGCCGACAAGCCAGCTGGGATTCGCTCGGGCTCGCACGCCGGCGCCAGCGTACTGCCGCGGGTTCGAACCCCCCGGACGCGATCGCGCCCGCGTGTCACGCTGAAGTCGCCATGCCACGCCCGTCCGAACTCCTGCGCGTCATGCGCCATCGCGACTTCCGGCTGCTCTGGACGGGGCAGGCCGCAAGCGTCATCGGCGACAACATCGTCGTCGTCGCGCTGGCGCTGTTCATCGTCGACCTCACCGGCAACGCGACCGACCTGGGCATCGTCCTCGCGGCCTACAGCCTCCCGCTGATCGCGTTCGTGCTCGTCGGGGGCGTCTTCGCCGACCGCCTGCCGCGCCACCGCGTCGTCGTCGTGACCGACCTCGTGCGCTTCGCGCTGCACGGGCTGCTGGCGATCCTGATCGTCGCCGACGCGGTGGCGATCTGGCAGATCGTCGTGATCGGGATGCTGTTCGGCAGCGCCGAGGCGTTCTTTCGCCCCGCCGCGACCGGCCTGCTCCCGCAGACCGTCCCCGAGGACGAGATCCAAGAGGCCAACGCCGTCATGGCGACGACGAACAACGTCGCCGAGTTCGCCGGCCCGGCGCTGGCGACCGCGCTCGTGCTCGGGGTGAGCCCGGCGGCGGCGTTCGGCCTCGACGCGCTGACGTTCCTCGTCAGCGCGGCGCTGCTCGTCCGCCTGCGGCCGCGCCGGCGCTCGGAGGTCGTCGTCGAGACGGCGGCGGCGGCGGCGCCGAGCATCCGGGAGGAGCTCCGCGCCGGCTTCCACGAGGTCCGCTCACGAGTCTGGATCTGGGCCACGCTCAGCGCCTTCTGCGTCGCGCTCTTCTTCGTGCTCGCGCCCTGGTTCGTGCTCGGGCCGATCGTCGCGCGCGAGCAGTACGACAGCCTCGCGATCTACGGGGTGCTGTCGGCGGTCTTCGGGGCCGGCATGGTCACCGGCGCGATCGCCGGCATCCGCTGGCGCCCGCGCTACCCGATGCGCCAGGCGATGCGGATGATCCTCCTGCTGCCGTTCTCGATCGGGCTCTACGCGGCCGGACCGCCGCTGTTCGTGGTCGTCCCGGCGATCGCGCTGAGCGGCGCCGGCGTGGCGCTGTTCGACGTCTGGTGGCTCACCGCGGTCGCCGAGCGCATCCCGCCCGACAAGCTCTCGCGCGTGACGTCCTACGACTGGCTGGTGTCGCTCTCGCTGATGCCGCTCGGCTACGTGCTGGCCGGGCCCGCGGCCGACTGGCTCGGGGCGTCGAACGTCATGCTCTGGGGCGCGGTGGTCGCGTTCGTCGCGCTCGCGCTGGGCGGGCTCCCGCGCGAGACGCAGATGCTCGAGCGCCTCGACGACGCCCCCGCCCCCGCCCCCGCGCCGGCCGTCACGCTGACCGAGCCGCACCCGCGGCTGCCCGTCGGCTGACGGCTACGCGGTCGCGGTGTGCTTCTTGCCGGCGCGCTCGAGCCGGCGCTGCTCGCGGACGCGCTGCAGCACGCCCTTGCGCCCGAGCGTCTCCAAGCCCGTGTAGAGCACGCGGATCTCGCTGAAGATCTCCTCGGCGACGGTCATCTGCTGGTCGCGCGTCGGCGTCGCGACCTGCTCCCAGCGGATCGGATCTCCGTACTGGACGGTGACCTTCGGGAACTCGCCCTTGCGCCAGTTGCGCACCTTCGAGGAGCCGTATATCGCGACCGGCACGATCGGGGCGCCGCTCTCCAGCGCCAGGCGCCCGATGCCGGGCTTGGGCCGCTCGGCGAGCTTGCCGTCCTTCGAGCGCGCGCCCTCGCAGTACATCGCGACGGTCCCGCCGCGCTCGAGGATCATGCGCGCGGTGATGAACGGCTCCTCGTCGCGGTGGCCGCGGCGCAGCGGGAAGACGCCGCCGTGCGTGTAGACGAACTGCAGCGGCGGCTGGAAGAGCTGCGACTTCGCCATGAACTGCACCTTGCGGCTCGTGAACGCGCCGAGCAGGAAGTGGTCCATGAACGAGCCGTGGTTGGGCGCGAAGATCACCGGCCCGCTCTGGGGAACCTTGTCGCTGGAGATCGAGCGCGCGCGGAAGAACCCGAATGCCCAGAGCGTCGTGAGGATGCGCACGGCCTGGTAGGCGCCGTCGGGATCGCGGGTGCGCGAACGCTCGTGGAACGGTTCGAAGAACTCGGGCGGCCGCGGGTCCAGATGGGACGCCTCGGTGACCGCCGCGAACTGCTCCGAGCGCTTCAGCCTCGCCATGCCCGAACCTTACCCCTGAGCAAAGCCGCGGGCCACCCGCACGGCGCGTCGCCAGTCGCCGATCAGCTCGCCGCGCTCGTCGTCGCCCATGCGGGGCTCGAAGCGCGCGCGCTCGCCCTCGCGCGCGGCGACGTCCTGCTGCGTCCAGGCGCCGACGCCGACGCCCGCCAGCAGCGCCGCGCCGAGCGCCGTCGTCTCGGCGATCTCGGCGACCGCGATCGGCACGCCCAGCAGGTCGGCCTGGAACTGCATCAGCCAGCCGTTGGCCGTCGCGCCGCCGTCCGCGCGCAGCTCGGCCAGCGGCTCGTCGGCGACCTTCTCCATCGCCTGCACGGCGTCGACGGTCTGGAAGGCCATCGCCTCCAGCGCGGCGCGCGCGAGGTGCGCGCGCGTGCTCCCGCGCGTCAGCCCGACGATCGTGCCGCGCGCGTAGGCGTCCCAGTGCGGCGACCCGAGCCCGGTCAGCGCGGGGACGAAGTAGATGCCGTCGTTGGAGTCCAGCGACGCCGCCAGCGCCTCGGTCTCGCCCGCGACCTCGATCAGCCCGAGGCCGTCGCGCAGCCACTGCACGGCGGCGCCGGTGATGAAGATCGCGGCCTCCAGCGCGTAGACGGTGCGGTCGCCGATCCCCCACGCGACGGTCGACAGCAGCCCCGGCGGCGCGGTCGGGACGTCCTCGCCGGTGTTGACGAGGACGAACGAGCCGGTGCCGTAGGTGTTCTTGCCGAGTCCCTTGTCGAGGCATCCCTGGCCGTAGAGCGCAGCCTGCTGGTCGCCGGCGATGCCCGCGACGGGGACGCCGTCGTGGCCCTCGCCGAGGGCGCCGTCGCGCACGACCCCGAACTCGCCGATGCTCGGCGCGACCTCCGGCAGCGCGGCGCGCGGGACGTCGCCGAAGAGCGCCAGCAGCTCGTCGTCCCAGTCGCCGCGCGTGATGTCGTAGAGCATCGTGCGCGAGGCGTTGGAGACGTCGGTGCGGCGCTCGCCGGTGAGCTTGAAGACGAGCCAGGCGTCGATCGTGCCGAAGCACGCGCGGCCGTCGCGCGCCTGCTCGCGCAGGCCGTCGACGTTGTCGAGCAGCCACTCGATCTTCGTCGCGCTGAAGTACGGGTCCAGCACGAGCCCGGTGCGGGTGCGCACGAGCGGCTCGCGGCCGGCGTCGCGCAGCTCGTCGCAGCGGCCGGCGGTGCGGCGGTCCTGCCAGACGAGCGCACGGTGCAGCGGCTCGCCGGTCTTCGGGTCCCAGACGCAGACGGTCTCGCGCTGGTTCGTGATCCCGATCGCCTGCAGGTCGCCGCCCTGCACGCCCGCGTCCTCGAGCGCCTCCTGCGCGACCGCGCGGGTGACGTCCCAGATCTCGGCGGCGTCGTGCTCGACCCAGCCCGGGTGCGGGAAGTGCTGGCCGAACTCGCGGTAGGCGCGGCCGGCGAGCTGGGCCTCCTCGTCGAACACGAGGCAGGTCGTGCCGGTCGTTCCCTGGTCGATGGCGAGGATCACGGTTTGGACCGTACCCGCAAAGGACTGGCCGGGACCTGGAGGAGAAGGTCCCGGCCATGAGTCCTCTAGCGGGTGGTCAGGCGCGGGATCACGGGGGCGCCTGTCCTGTCCCCGCAGGCGGCGAAAGGTCCGCCCGCGGTGCTGCCATGCAAGGTAGGTCCGTTCGCGGCATTGGCCAACCGACCGCCGTACAAAGCGGCGCGGGCGCGATTGGACCGGGGGTCGAAGCGGTTTTGCACCTGACGATCGTCCAGAGCTCTTGTGTGCGGCGGTCCAGGTGCCGATTCAAACGCCGTGTCAGCGCGCAAGGACCGCGACCAGCTCGCGCGCGAGCTGGAGGTCGCCCGGCGGCGGATCGCCGAGCTCGAGCTCGAGCTCATCCGCCGCGGCCGCGACCCGCTCACGGGCGTCCTGCGGATCGAGCCCTTCCGCGAGCAGCTCACCGAGGAGGTGCAGCGCGCCCGGCGCCACGACCGTCCCAGCGCGCTCGTCGTCCTCGAGCTCGACCGCATCGGCGAGCTGCACCGCGACCACGGCTACGACGCCGGCGACGCGGTCCTGCGGGCGGTCGTCGAGGCGCTGCGCGCCGGGACCCGCGGCGAGGACGTGCTCGCGCGGACGGGCGACTGCCGCTTCGCGCTGCTGCTCTGCGACGCCGACTCCGGTGCGGCGACGGCCTGCGTCGAGCGGCTGCGCGGCGACATCGCACAGATCGAGATCGGCCCGCTGCGCGGCATCTCGGCCTCGGCCGGCGTCGCGCCGTTCGGCCGCACCGACGAGGCGATCGACATCTTCGAGCGCGCCGGCCGCGCGCTCGCCGACGCCCAGGCCGCCGGCGGCGGCCGCGTCGTCGCGTCGGCCGCGAGCGACCCCTCCGGCGCCGGCGTCGTCGCGGCGATCCACCGCCGCGACGCGGTCGAGGCGCTCGCGATCGCGCTGCTCGAGCGCGACCGCTACACCGGCGAGCACTCCGAGTCGGTCGTCGAGATGGCGGCGAAGGTGGCGTCCGCGCTCGGCCTCTCGCCCGAGCAGGTCGAGGACGTGCGCTCGGCCGCGCTGCTGCACGACATCGGCAAGGTCGGGATCCCCGACGCGATCCTCAACAAGCCCGGCCCGCTGACCGACGAGGAGCGCGCCGTGATGGCCGAGCACCCGGTCATCGGCGAGCGCATCCTGCGCAGCATCGGGGGCTTCGCCGCGGTCGCCGCGATCGTGCGCCACGAGCACGAGAGCTTCGACGGCTCCGGCTACCCCGACGCCATCAGCGGCGACCGGATCCCGATCGGCAGCCGCATCATCCTCGCCTGCGACGCCTACCACGCGATGACCAGCGACCGGCCCTACCGCAAGCGCATGTCGCACGCCGACGCGTTCGCGGAGCTCGCGCGCTGCGCCGGGCGCCAGTTCGACCCCGACGTCACGGGGGCGCTGGCGGCGTACTTCTACGGTCGCCGCGGGCGCGATCTGGAGCTCGTGGGCTGAGCGAAGGCGCTCGCCGAGCGCGCCTCCTACAACCCCTCCAGCGCCTCGCGGATCGCCTCGGCCGCCGGCGTCACCTGATGGTTGGTCAGGTGCTCCCAGACGAGCGCGCCCCCATCCGCCAGCTCCACGACCAGCGCCCGCGTCGCGAACAGCGCGCCGCCCGCGCCGCGCTGGCGGTCCGTCACCCCCACGACGTCGTGCAGCGCGATCGCGCGGATCGGCGCGCTCATCCCGTCGCCCATCGTGTGCTGGTCGAGGATCCGCCGCGAGGTGACGGTCAGCTGGGCGACCGGGCCCCACTTCTCGGCGTTGTCGGGGCGCCCGCACGTGAAGCGCACCTCCTCGTCGTCGCCGAGCGCCGCGAGCAGCTGCGCGACGAAGCCGGGGTCGGGCTCGTCGCCCGCGGTGCTCTCGCGGTAGAGGGCCGCGATGCTGTCGGCGTCCTCGATCACCGCCGGCTCGCGTAGACCGCCAGGAAGTCGAGCAGCTGGCGCCCGCGGTGCACGAAGCCGCGCCACGTGCGCCCGGTCGCGCGGTGGACGAGGTCGAGCTGGACCTCCTCGACGCGGAAGCCCGCGCGGGCGGCGTCGACGGTCATGCCGATCTCCATCCCGAAGCGCGGGGCGAACGGGACGACCGCCGCGAAGGCCGGTCCGCTGAGCGCCCGCTGGCCGGAGATCGGGGCCTTGAGGTCCAGGCCCGAGAGGCTGCGGATCGCGCGGTGCGCGAAGCCGATCGCGAAGCCGAAGCCGCCGCCCACGCGCGCCGAGAAGATCGCGACCGCGAGGTCGCAGCTGCCGGATCGCACCGCCGCGGCGAGCGCCGGCAGCTGCGCGGCGCTCTCGGCGAGGTCGCCGTCGCACAACACGAACACGGGCGGGTCGGGCTCCAGCGCGCGGCTGAGCACGCGGCGCGCCGCCAGCGTCGCCGCCCCGCCCTTGCCGATCGTGCGCTCGCTGCGCACGACCTCCGCGCCGGCAGCGGCCGCGACGTCCGCGGTGCCGTCGGTCGAGCCGTCGTCGGCCACGAGCACACGCGCGCCCGGGAACGCCGTCGCGAGCGCGGCGAGCGTGTCCGGCAGGCGGTCGGCCTCCTCGTGGGCGGTGACGATGACGATCGTGTCGGAGGCGTCCATACCGGCGGCTACTCTCGCAGAGCACTGCCCGTATGCAGATCATCGAGGAGGAGCCGTGGTTGAAGTCGAGGCCCACATCACGGGCATCGTGTGGAAGATCGAATGCAAGGTCGGCGACGTCATCGAAGAAGGCGACACGGTCATCACGCTGGAGTCGATGAAGATGGAGATGCCGGTCGAGGCCGAGGACCCCGGGGTCGTCAAGGAGATCCTCTGCGTCGAGGGTCAGCCCGTCGACGAGGGGGACACGCTGGTGGTCCTCGAGTAGGCCGCCACATCGAGCGCGCGCGCGAACGCATAGCCTTGCTTCTATGACTCCGGGGCAAGGTTGTTACAGAAGTCACCACGAAGGCCCGAATCGCGCTATTTTTGCTCGTGCGTATGGCAGGAGAACTCCTCAGTGATCGCCCCGCTGACGGCGTTCTGCGGCTTACGATCAGCAATCCCGCCAAGCGCAACGCCCTCGACCACGCGATCCTCGACGCGCTGACCGCCGAGCTGCACGAGCTCGACGACGACGTGCGCTGCGTCGTGCTCACCGGCCACCAGGGGATGTTCTCCTCCGGCTACGACATCAGCCAGATCCCCGAGCAGCTGTTCGCCGAGCAGGCCGAGAAGCTCGTCGCCCATCCGTTCTGCGACGCGCTCGAGGCGCTCGACAACACCGAGATCCCGACGATCGCCGCGCTCTGCGGATCGACGATCGGTGGCGGCCTCGAGCTCGCGCTCGCGTGCGACATGCGCCTGGCCTGCACGCGGATCAAGCTCGGCATGCCGCCGGCGAAGCTCGGGCTCGTCTACTCCCACACCGGCATGCGGCGCTTCCTCAGCGCGATCGGCGAGCCGCGCACGCGCGAGCTGTTCCTGCTCGGGCGCTACATCGACGCGCGCACGGCCCTGCAGTGGGGCCTCGTCAACTGGGTCGTCGAGGACGACAAGCTCGACGACACGGCGCTCGACATCGCCTGCTCGCTCGCCGGCAACGCACCGCTCTCGATGGCCGGCAACAAGCGCGTCCTGCGCGAGCTGCTGCGCGCCGAGGCCGACCTCGACCCGGAGGTCGAGATCGAGCTGCTCGAGCTGCGCACCGCGAGCTTCCACTCCGAGGACATGCTCGAGGGCGTCTCGGCGTTCGCCGAGAAGCGCCCGCCGAGCTGGAAGGGCCGCTAGCGCTCAGCCCGCCAGCCGCGGCCACTCGATGGCCGGGCAACGGTCCATGACGACGAGCAGGCCGGCCTCGATCGCGCGTGCGGCGGCGGCGTGATCGACGACGCCGAGCTGCATCCAGACGGCGCTCGCGCCGATCGCGATCGCCTCGTCGACGTGGGCGCCCGCCCGGTCGGGGCGGCGGAAGATGTCGACCACGTCGACCTTGATCTCGCCGGGCAGGTCGCGCAGCGACGCGTAGGCGCGCTCGCCGAGGACCTCGCCGGCGCCGGGGTTGACCGGGATGACGCGCTTGCCCCGCCGCTGCAGCAGCGCGGCGATGCGGTGGCTGTCGCGGCGCGGGTCCGGCGAGCAGCCCACGACGGCCCACGTCGCGCTCTCCTCGAGGACGGTCCGGATCGTCTCCTGCATCGACGACAAGACTAGGGTTCCGGGCCGTGAAGATCGTCACCTGGAACGTCAACTCGCTGAAGGTGCGGCTGCCGCGCGTGCTCGAGTTCCTCGCCCAGCACGAGCCCGACGTCGTGCTCATGCAGGAGACGAAGACCGAGGCCGCGGCGTTCCCCGTCGACGAGCTCGCGGCCGCCGGCTACCACGCCGTGCACCACTCGGCCGGGCGCTGGGCGGGCGTCGCGATCGTCGCCCGCAGCGAGCTCGAGCTCGCCGACCCGGCCGCCGGCCTGCCGGGCGAGCTGCGCGACGACGAGGCGCGCTGGATCGAGGCCACCGTCGGCGGCCTGCGCGTCATCAGCACCTATGTCCCCAACGGCCGCGAGGTCGGCTCGCCGACCTTCGAGGAGAAGCTCGCGTTCCTCGACGCCGCGGCGCTGCGCGTGGCGGCCCTGCGCGCGGAGGCCGCCGCGCCGCTGCTCGTCGGCGGCGACTTCAACGTCGCGCCCGCCGACATCGACGTCTACGACCCGGCGGCCTTCGCCGGCTCGACGCACGTGACCGAGGACGAGCGCGGGCGCGTCGAAGCGCTGATCGCCGCCGGCGAGCTCGTCGACGCCTACCGCCACCTGCACCCCGACAAGGTGCAGTTCACGTGGTGGGACTACCGCCAGGGCCATTTCCACCGCGGCCTGGGCCTGCGCATCGACCTCCTGCTCGCCGGCGAGGAGCTGGCGCCGTCGATCGTCGCCTGCGGGATCGAACGCGACTACCGTAAGGGCACCAAGCCCTCCGACCATGCACCGCTCGTGCTGGAGCTGGACTGATGACGACGCGCACCGAGCAGGTCGAGACCGGCGACGGCGCGATGGGCGCGCACGTCGCGCTGCCCGCCTCCGGCAGCGGTCCCGGGATGCTGCTCATCCACGAGATCTTCGGCGTCAACGACTACGTTCGCGACGCCGCGCAGCGGCTGGCCGACATGGGCTACGCCGTGCTCGCGCCCGACCTCTTCTGGCGCACGCAGCCGGGCCTGGACCTCCCCAACGACGACGCGGGGATGAAGCTCGGCATGGCGGCGGCGCAGCAGCTCGACGGCAAGCTCGCCCTCGCCGACGCGCTCGCGGCGCTCGGCGCGCTGCGCGGGCTGCCCGAGGTCAGCGGCGGGGCCGGCGTGCTCGGCTTCTGCCTGGGCGGCTCGATGGCCTGGCGCGTCGCCGCCGCGGGCGACCCGGACGTCGCGGTCGTCTACTACGGCTCCGCCGTCCCCGGCGCGCTGGAGCTCGCCGACGCCGTCGACTGCCCGGTGATCATGCACTGGGGCGGCGCCGACCCCTTCATCGCGCGCGAGCAGGTCGACGCGGTCGCGGCGATGGCCGCCGAGCACGACAACATCGAGTGCCACGTCCACGAGGGCGCCGGCCACGCGTTCGACAACCACCGCTCGGAGCGCTTCTTCGTGCCCGCCGCGCGCGCCGCGGCGTGGGAGCAGACGGCGGCGTTCCTCGACCGCGAGCTGCCGCCGAGCCCGTAGTCCTACGGCGTCGTCGCCGTCCCCTTCGTCGAGCCGGTCGCCTGCTCGTAGTGGACGTTGCCCTTGTTGTCCTTCTGCGTGACGCGGAACGGGTACTTGTCGCCCTGCGAGAGCGTCGCGATGCAGTTGAACGTCTTGCCCTTCTGGCGCTTGATCCCGGTCGGACAGACGACGATCGACAGGCGCTTGCTCTGCTCGGCGACGCTGACCTCGATCGCCTTCTCGACGCGCGTGGGGTCGATCGTCGTCGTGTTCGGCGTGGTCACCGTCGCGGTCGTGCTGTCGCTCCCGCAGCCCGCAAGGGCCAGGAGCGCGACGGCGCCGGCGAGCTTCGCTGCTGTGCGCATCATCTCGCGGACGCTACGGCGTCTCTGCGATGGCGTCCAGCGACAGGCCCGCGAACACCGTGTTGCCGGCGACCACGGCGTCGGCTTGGTCGCTCGTGCACGCGAACGTGAGCTCCGTGCCCGGCGCCGTGAAGACGCCGAGCTGCACCGACAGCCGCGCGCTCGCCGTCACGCCGTCGCCGACCGTGACCGTGCTCGACCCGAGCAGGGTCGGGCTGCCGTCGCTGATCGTGCAGGTCACCGAGGCCGGGATCGTGCCACCCGTGATCGTCGTCGCGGCGCCACCCATGTAGGCGCCGGCGGCCGGCGTCACGCGGACGAGCGGCGTGGCGTCGGTGAGCAGCAGGGCGTCGGCAGCCGCGGTCTTGCGGAAGCCGCTCGGGGTGCCGGGGTCGCCCTTCGGCCCGGCGGGGCCGATCTCGCCCGCGGGGCCCTGGGGACCCGCTGCGCCGTCGGCTCCGGCCGCGCCTGCGGGGCCCGGATCGCCGGCAACGCCCTGCGCGCCCTGCGCGCCCGCTGCGCCGTCGGCGCCTGCCGGACCCTGCGCGCCGGTCGCGCCGGTCGCGCCATCGAGGCCTGCCAGGCCGGCGAGGCCGGTGGTCCCCGGCGTGCCGGTCAGGCCCTCGAGGCCCTGGATGCCCTGATCGCCCTCGGGGCCCTCGAGCCCGCGCGGGCCCGTGTCGCCGGCGACGCCGCGCAGGCCCTGGTCGCCCTGGGCGCCGGTCGCGCCGGTGTCGCCCTGCAGGCCCTGCGCGCCCTGCGGACCCTGCGAGCCGGAGTCGCCCGCGACGCCCCGCAGCCCCGAGAGGCCGCGCGCGCCGCGCACGGCGCGGGCCGGGACGATCGGGCCGTGCGCGCCGGTGTCACCGGTGACGGTCAGGACCCGCTTGGGGCGCGTGCCGCCGCTGACCTCGCCCTGACTCGTGAGGCCGTGCTTGGCCCAGGAGATGAAGGCCTCGGCGCCGCGGCAGGACTTGGCGCTGTCGACGTTGCGGAAGGTGGTCGCCGTGTAGCACGCGCGCTGCTTGGAGGCCGCGGCCGGCGCGCCCGCCGGGACCAGCGCCGAGCACGACGCGATCGCCACCAACGTGGTGAGACAGCGAGCGGACCGACGCGGCACGAACGACCTCCGATGTGAGAAGCAGACCCAGGAGCCACGACACCGGTCGCGCGTCCAGAGCCCTCCGTCCCTGGGGCGTTCACGGCGTGCAGCGGCGCCATTCTGTTCCTCCTTCGGTGCCGAAACAACCTCCTCTGCGGGCCTTCGCACACATGCTGCGCGAGTCCGTAGTCGAAGTTCCCGTGTCCTGCAAGCGGGCGGCCCGTGCGCTATGGTTTGCGACGCAAACTAGTTTGGAAGGCACGAACATGGACCGCGGCAACCTCGAATCGGCAGCAGCGAACCACACCTATCTCCGGGGCCTGTACCACGTCCCGCTGGGGGCGCTCTGCATCATCGCGGCGCTCGGCAACTGGGAGTGGGGCCCGCTGGTCCACGCGTGGGTCTTCGTCGCTGCCGCGGCCGTCGTCGGCCTCGTATGCCTGCTCATCTGGCGCTACTACCGCGAGAACTACGGCCGCCTCAGCCCGTCCACGCGACAGCAGGCACGCGGCGCCGCCGCGATCGTCATCGGGCTCGCGGTGGTCATCGGCGGGTCGATGCTGCTGATCGCGCTCGACCCGCCCGTCAACGCGACGGCGATCACGTTCGCGCTGGTCATGCTCGTCTACTACGGGTTCGGCATGGGCATCAAGCCCCACCACGCGATCGTCTGGGGCGCGCTGCTGATCGCCGGTGCGCTGCCGCTGTGGACCGGCGAGGACCCGAGCAACATCGGCCTCGTCATGGCCGGCGTGGCGCTCATGGCCAACGGCGTCCTCGACCATCGCCTGTTCGTCCGGACGTTCGGCCCCCCCAAGCTCGCGGCCCTGCACGACGGCGATGTCCGAGCCTGACGAGGAGCTCGTCCTCGACCGGCTCATCCACGAGCCGGGGCGCCTGGCGATCCTCACCGTGCTGTCCTCGGTCAAGGACGCCGACTTCGTCTTCCTCCAGCGCACCACGGGGCTGACCAAGGGCAACCTCTCCAGCCACCTCTCCAAGCTGGACGATGCCGGGCTCGTGGACATCGAGAAGCGCTTCGTGCGCCGCAAGCCCAACACGAACGTCGCGCTGACGGCCGAGGGCAGGAAGCGCATCGCGCGTCACTGGCAGCAGCTCGAACGCCTGCGGCGCCTCGCCGAGCCGTCCGGGTAGGCGCCGTTCCCGTCCGGTGCGGCTGCAACCTTTTCGCGCAATGCCACCGCTCATCACTCGCGAGGAGGCCCTGAGCCTCGGCGAGCTGGAGGACCACCACGAGATCGAGGCGCTCATCGAGCGCGCGTGGAAGCTGCGGGTGGAGCGCTTCGAGGACTCGACGGACCTGTGCTCGCTCGTCAACGCCAAGTCCGGCGGCTGCGCGCAGGACTGCGGCTTCTGCGCCCAGTCGCGCTTCGCCGAGGCCGAGACGCCGCTGCACGCGATGATGGAGCCCGAGCAGATCCTCGAGCACGCCCGCGCCGCCGAGGCCGCCGGCGCGCACCGCTTCTGCATGGTCACCCAGGGCCAGGGGCTCTCCAAGCGCGACTTCGAGAAGGTGCTCGAGGGCACCCGCCTCGTCGCCGAGCACACGAACCTCAAGCGCTGCGCCTCGATCGGGCACATGAGCGCGACGCGGGCCAAGGCGCTGAAGGACGCCGGCGTCCAGCGCGTGCACCACAACGTCGAGACGGCCGAGTCCTACTACCCCGAGGTCTCGCAGACCGTCCGCTACGAGGGCCGGCTGCGCACGATCGACGCCGTCCGCGAGGCGGGCCTGGAGACCTGCGTCGGCGGGATCCTCAACCTCGGCGAGACGCGCGAGCAGCGCGTCGAGATGGCCTTCGAGCTGGCGGCGCTGGACCCGACGTCGGTGCCGATCAACCTGCTCAACCCGCGCCCCGGGACGAAGTTCGGCGACCGCGAGTACATGGACCCGTGGGAGGCGGTCAAGTGGATCGCGATCTTCCGGCTGATCCTCCCCGACGCGCTCTTCCGCCTCTGCGGCGGGCGCGTGGAGAACATCGGCGAGCTGCAGCAGCTCGCGGTCCGCGCCGGCATCAACGGCGTGATGATGGGCAACTTCCTCACGACCCTCGGCAACACGCCCGAGGAGGACCGCGCGATGTTCGAGAACCTCGGCCTCAACGTCGCGCGCCAGCCCGACAACGGCGCGCAGCCGCGCCCCGACAACCGCTCCGGCTGGCTGGAGGGCACGACGCCCGAGCCCGGCGCGGCGAGCGACGACGTGCAGGCCGAGTTCGCGGGCCTCGAGCTGCGGCTCTGGGACCCGTCGACGCAGCTGCGCTTCCAGCGCAAGCGGACCGTGCCGCCGCGCCCCGACAACGCCCCGAACACCACCCCGGCGCCCGTCGGGGGCTGACACGGAGGACAGCACCGTGATCGAGATCCAGGCCCGGTTGACCGAGCTCCAGGAGCTCGGTCTGTATCGCCGCACGCGGCTCGTGAGCGGCCCGCAGGGACCGAACGTCGTGCTCGACGGCAGGCGCGTGCTGCTGCTGTGCTCCAACAACTACCTCGGGCTCGCCGACAGCACGCGCGTGCAGGAGGCGGCCGCCGACGCCGCGCTGCGCTGGGGCGTCGGCGCGGGCGCGTCGCGCCTGGTGTCGGGGACGATGACCGTCCACGGCCGGCTGGAGAAGCGCCTGGCCGCGTTCAAGGGCACGGAGGCCGCCCTGCTGTTCGGCTCGGGCTACCTCGCGAACCTCGGCGTCGTCGGCGCGCTGGCGCGCGCCGGCGAGGTCGTCTTCTCCGACGAGCTCAACCACGCCTCGATCATCGACGGCTGCCGGCTGTCGCGCGCGGAGACGTTCGTCTACGCCCACAACGACGTCGAGCACCTCGCCTGGGGGCTGTCGCAGGCCGGCGGCCGCGGCGCGCTGATCGTCACCGAGTCGGTCTTCTCGATGGACGGCGACGTCGCCCCGCTGGAGGAGATCGTCGAGCTCGCGCGCCTCTACGACGTGCGCGTCGCCGTCGACGAGGCGCACGCCACCGGCTGCCTCGGCCCCGGCGGCCGCGGCGCCGTCGCAGACGCCGGCCTGGAGGGGGAGGTCGACGTCATCGTCGGGACGCTCGGCAAGGCGCTGGGCTCCTACGGCGCGTTCGTCGCCTGCGACGCCGAGCTCGCGCACCTGTTCACCAACAGCGCCCGCTCGCTGATCTTCTCGACCGCGCCGCCGCCGCCGGCCGTCGCCGGGGCGCTGGCGGCGCTGGAGCTGCTCGAGGAGCAGCCGCGCCGCGTCGACCGCCTGCACGCCAACGCCGAGGTGCTGCGCGCCGAGCTGGCACGCGAGGGCTTCGACGTCTCCTGCTCCTCGACGCAGATCATCCCGCTCGTCGTCGGCGACGCGCAGACCGCGATGCGCGTCTGCGAGGCGGCGCTCGAGCGCGGCGTCTTCGCCCAGGCGATCCGCCCGCCGACGGTCCCCGACGGCACGTCGCGCCTGCGCCTCGCGGTCATGGCCACGCACACGAAGGACGAGCTGCGCGAGGCCGCGCGCGTGCTCGGGCGCGCCGCGCTGCAGGCCGGCTTCCGGCCGGCGACGGCGATGCCGGTCGCCTTCGCCCAGGAGGCCGCGCACGCGGCCGCGACGCCGCACGCGTTCTTCGACGCCGAGGCGCACGCCGCGCCCGAGCCGGCGGTCGCCGCCGCGCACGCGGGCTTCTTCGACGCCGAGTCGCCCGAGCCGGACGCCGGCGCCGACGCCGACGCCGCGGACGCCGCCGCGGCGCGCGCCGCCTGATCGTGGCCCTGCGGGGCTGCTTCGTCACCGGCACCGACACCGGCGCCGGCAAGACCGTCGTGGCGGCCGCGATCGCCGCGGCGCTGCACGCGTCGGGCCGGCGGGTGGCGGCGTTCAAGCCCGTCGTGACGGGCCTCGACGAGCCGGCGGGCGACTGGCCCGCCGATCACGAGCTGCTCGCCGCCGCGACCGGCGCGCGCCCGCAGGACGTCTGCGCGACGACGTTCGGACCCGCCGTCTCCCCGCACCTCGCCGCCGAGCTGGCGGGCGTGCAGCTGTCGCTCGGCGAGCTCGAGGCGGCCGCGCGCGCGGCCGCCGCCGGCGCCGACCTGCTCGTCGTCGAGGGCGTCGGCGGGCTGCTCGTCCCGCTGACGGCCGACCACGACGTCCGCGACCTCGCGGTCGCGCTCGGGCTGGCGCTCGTCGTCGCCGCGCGCCCGGGCCTGGGGACGATCAACCACACGCTGCTGACGCTCGCCGCCGCGCGCGCCGCGGGCCTCGAGGTGCTGGGCGTCGTGCTGACGCCCTGGCCGGCGACCCCGAGCGTCATGGAGCAGTCCAACCGCGCGACGATCGCCCAGCGCGGGAGCGTCGCGGTCCACACGCTCGCGGTCACGACGCCGGACCCTGCGCAGCTCGCGCGCGCCGGGGCCGGGCTGCCGCTGGCCAACTGGTTCTAGTGTCGTGAGGCGGAAGTTCGTGTGCGAACCTCTGACTCACGACACTAGTCAGCCGCGGTAGCGCAGGCCGTCGAGCGCGACCTCGAGGATGCGCTCGATCTGCTCGGGATCGGTCGCCTTGATGAGCGAGATCCCGCCGACGAGCCGCCCGACGTCGGTGAAGTTCGTGTCCGTGCGGACGACGCCCGCGTCCTGGGCGCGCTTGAGCAGCGACTCGCCCGCGGTCGTGATCGCGCCGCCGCAGGTCTTGAAGACCTCCGCGTCGCGATCGATGTAGGCGAACAGCTCCTCGGCGAGCGCGCGCTTGGTCGCCGCGAAGCCGACGAAGCGGCGCAGCCAGCTGGAGAGCGCGTCCCAGGGCTCGAGGTCGGCGAGGTCCTCGGCCGAGCGGCAGATCGCCTCGACCTCCTCGACGTAGACGGCCTCGAGCAGGTGCTGGCGGGTCGGGAAGTGGCGGTAGAGCGTGCCGATGCCGACCTCGGCGCGGCGGGCGATGTCCTCGAGCGACGCCGACGTGCCGTCCTGCGCGAAGGCGTCGTGCGCGGCGGCGACGAGCTTCTCGTAGTTGCGCCGGGCGTCCGCGCGCTTGGGGCGCTGCGCGAGGACGGGGGCTTCGGTCTTGGCGTCGGTCATGGCACAGGTCACCTCACAGCACTTGACAAACCGGAGGGTACCTCCGTATGGTTATAAGCGGAGGCCACCTCCGTAAAGGTTCTGGAGGATGCCTCCACTTTAGCATCGGCCCGCTCTTCCAGAAGGGACTCTCGCCTTCTCATGACATCCATCTTGCTCAAGTCTGCCCCCAAACGCCGGTCCAGCGACGGCGAGCCCGGCCACGGCCCCGTGCTCGCGATCGTCCTCGCGTGCTACCTGATGATCGTCCTCGACATGTCGGTCGTGATCACGGCGCTGCCGCAGATCCGCGAGTCGCTGCACTTCTCGCCCGCGAACCTCTCATGGGTCCAGAACGGCTACACGCTGGCCTTCGGCGGGCTGCTGCTGCTCGGCGCCCGCGCCGGCGACCTGCTCGGCCGGCGCCGCATGTTCGTCGCCGGCATCGCGCTGTTCACCGGCGCGTCGCTGCTCGCCGGCCTCGCGCAGTCCCCGGAGTGGCTGCTCGCCGCGCGCGCCCTGCAGGGCGTCGGCGCCGCGATCGCGGCGCCGTCCACGCTCGCCCTGCTGATGACGACCTTCCGCGAGGGTCCCGAGCGCAGCCGCGCGATCGGCCTCTACAGCGCCGTCGCCGGCGCGGGCGGCAGCGTCGGACTCGTGCTCGGCGGCATGCTGACGGCCTGGGCGTCCTGGCGCTGGGGCATGTTGATCAACGTGCCGATCGGACTCGCGCTGATCTGGTTCGCCCCGCGCCTCCTGCCCGAGACCGAGCCCAGCACGGGCCACTTCGACCTCACCGGCGCCGTGACCTCGACCGCCGGCATGACGGCCCTCGTCTACGGCTTCGTGCGCGCCGCGTCCGACGGCTGGGGCGAGCGCGGAACCGTGGCGGCGTTCACCGCGGCCGTGCTGCTGCTCGCCACGTTCGTCCTGACCGAGCGCCGCGCGCCGCAGCCGATCACGCCGCTGCGCCTGTTCGCCAGCCGCGAGCGCTCGGGCGCCTACGCCGCCCGGATCCTCGTCGTCGGCGGCATGTTCTCGATGTTCTTCTTCATCACCCAGTTCCTGCAGGGGGTCAGCGGCTTCAGCGCGCTGCAGTGCGGGATGGCGTTCCTGCCGCTGACGATCGTGCAGTTCGGCACGACGCGCGTGGTCCCGCGGCTGGAGGCGCAACTCGGCAGCACGACGGTGCTGATCGGCGGGCTGCTCGTCGCGCTCGCCGGCATGGCGTGGCTGAGCCGGATCTCGGCCGACGCGGCCTACTTCCCGCAGGTCGCGCTGCCGATGGTGCTGCTCGGCGCGGGCATCGGCGCCGCGTTCACGCCGCTGACCGCGTCCGGGATGGCCGGCGTGGACGCGGCCGACGCGGGCGCGGCGTCGGGGCTCGTCAACGTCGCCCACCAGCTCGGCGGGTCGCTGGGCATCGGCAGCCTCGTCACGGTGTTCGCCGCCGCGGGACGCTCGGCCTCGCATGCCGACGCGCGCCACGAGCTCGCGCAGTCGGTCGCGACGGCGCTGACGGGCTCGGCGCTGTTCCTGGCGCTCGGGCTGGCGATCGCCGTGTTCGTGATGCGGCCGGCGCGCGAGCCGGCGCCGGCGCTCGCACAGACCGTGGGTGCGCGATGAGCCGCGCGCGGCTCGGGCTCAGCGAGCAGCCCGGCGGCGAGCTGCGGCTCGTCGCCGTGGCGCCCGGCTACCGCGTCGTGCGCCGCGCCCGCGGCGGCGGGCGCGCGCGGGACGGGCGGGGCGCGGGTACGGTCGGCGGATGGGTTCCCCGTCGCGCCCGTTCCTCACCGCGCAGTGGCTGCACGTCCTCGGCGTGACGTACGCCGCCGACGCCGCGCTGCTGGAGCCCCACCTCCCGCGCGGCGCGCAGATCGACGAGCTGGAGGGCTCGCCGCGCGTGAGCATCGTCGCGTTCCGCTTCCGCGGGACGCGGCTGCGCGGCGTGCCGATCCCGTTCCACGTCAACTTCCCGGAGATCAACCTGCGCTTCTACGTGCGCCTGCGCGGCGAGCGGGCGGTCGTGTTCATCCGCGAGTTCGTGTCGCGGCCGGCGATCTCGATCATCGCGCGGGCCGCCTACAACGAGCCCTACCGGACGGTGCGCATGCGCGAGGAGGTGCTCGAGCGTGACGGCCTGCTCGGCGTGCGCCACCGCTTCGGGCACGGGCTGCGCAATCGCCTGGAGGCGTGGGCCGACCCGGTCGCGGCGGCGCCGGCCGAGGGCTCTGCCGAGTACTGGCTGACGCACCACGACCTCGGCGTCGGAGCCGCCCGCGACGGCCGCGCCCGCAGCTACGGGGTCGACCACCCCGTGTGGGCGCTGCACACCGTGCGCGAGCTGCGCGTCGAGGTCGACTTCGCGGCGCTCTACGGGCCGCAGTGGGCGTACCTGGCGCAGGCCGAGCCGTCGCACGTGACGCTCGCGGAGGGATCGCGGGTGGCCATCACGCCCGCGGTGGATGCGTAGGGAAGCCGGCGCTGAATCGGCACGAAGCGCGGTTGCTCCGTGACAGATCGCCTGCCACCATCCGCGGTGCGATGGCCGACCGCTTCGACGAGATCCTCGAGGAGATGCGCCAGGACCGCGCGGAGGCGCGCCGGGAACGCGCCGACTGGAGCGCCCGCTTCGCGATGCTGCAGGAGGAGGCGACGGAGACCCTGCGCTTCGTCGGCGAGCTGAACCGGCGCAGCGAGGTCGTCTTCCAGGAGCTCGTGCTCTCACAACGTGAGATGCGCGAGGAGATCCGGGCATCGACGAAGCAGATCGAGGCGTCGACCGAGGCGACGAAGGCCCACAGGAAGGCGATCTTCGCGCTCATCGATCGCCTCCAGGGTGGCGGCGGGCTCGCCCCCGCCGGCTGACGGACACCCGTCCAGCGGCCCCGCCCGGTCGCCGTACGATCGCCTCATGCCGCGCCGAGCGCTCGTGGTCATCGTCCTCGCGGCCGCGGCCGTCGCGATCGCTCCCGGCGCGAGCGCGCGGCGTCTGCCACAGGCGCCGGGCTGCCCGGTCCTGCCGAGGTCCAACGCGTTCAACCAGCGCGTCGACGCGCTCCCGGTCGCGGCGGACTCGGCCGCGCTCACGCGCTCGATCGGGCTGGACGCGGGCGCGCACGCGGACTTCGGCTCGGGCACGTTCGACGGCGGCCCGATCGGGATCCCGTACACCGTCGTCCGCCGCGCGCAAAAGCGCGTGCCGGTGAGCTTCGAGTTCGCCGACGAGTCCGACCGCGGGCCCTATCCGATCCCGGCGAGGGCCCCGATCGAGGGCGGCGCGGGGGCCGGCGGCGACCGCCACGTGCTCGTCGTCGATCGCGATCGCTGCCGCCTCTACGAGCTCTACGACGCCCGCCCGCTCGACGGCGGCGCGCGCTGGCGCGCCGGGTCGGGGGCGATCTTCGACCTGCGCTCCAACCGCCTGCGCCCTGCCGGCTGGACGTCGGCCGACGCCGCCGGGCTGCCGATCCTGCCCGGCCTCGCGCGCTACGCCGAGGTGGCGCGCGGCACGATCGACCACGCGCTGCGCTTCACCGCCCCGCGCACGCGGCGCGCGTACGTGTACCCCGCGCGCCACTTCGCCTCCGCCGACACCGACCCGGCGCTGCCGCCGATGGGCCTGCGCGTGCGCCTGAAGCGCGCCACCGACCTCGGCGCCCTCAAGCCGCAGGCGCGGATCGTCGCCCGCGCCCTGCAGCGCTACGGCGCGCTGCTGGCCGACAACGGCTCGCCGTGGTACGTCTCCGGCGCGCCCGACCGCCGCTGGGACGACGACGACCTGCACACGCTCGGGCGCCTGCGCGGAGCGGACTTCGAGGTCGTCGACACGTCGTCGCTGCGCAGGCCGCGCTAGCGCGCGCCCGCCGCCAGCCGCGCGGCCGCCGCGACGCCCAGGCGCGGGCTGCTGAGGACGAGCACGCCGAGGTCGGCCACGAGCGCCTCGACGCCGCTCATGCTCGCCTGCGCGAGGACCACGACGTCGGTGCCCGCTGCGAGCGCGCGGACGTGCTCGGCCAGCCGGGCGCGGTAGCCGTCGGCGTCGCCGCGCTCGAACAGGGCCCAGGCGTCAGGGCAGGGTGCGAGCACGATCTCGGAGCCCGGGCCGGGCGCGCACTGCACCAGCAGCGCGCGCGTCGGCTCGAGCGTCGCCGCGACGGCGGCGACGACCGTCACGCGCCGGCCGCCGCGCATCGCCGCCTCGGCCATCGGCCGGTCCAGGCGCATGACCGGCGTCGCGAGCGCGGCGCCGAGAAGCTCCGCCTCGCCGGCGATCGTCGAGCACGTGCAGACGACGACGTCGGCCTCGAGCGCGAGCGCGCGCAGGTGCTCGCCGATGCGCTCGCGCAGGCCGCCGGTGACGCCAGAGCGCTGCGCGTCCGCGAGCAGGGAGGCGTCGACCGCGTGCACGTCGCGCGTGCCCGGCGCGATCTCGGCGACGAGCGCGCGGAAGGTCGCGACGTGGGCCGGCGCGGTGTGGAGGAACCCGATCGTCGCCATCGCGCCACCCACACTAACCGGAGGGCGCCACCTGTTAGCGTCAGGGGCATGCACCAACGCACTCTCGGGCGCTCGCGCCCGCTCACCGTCTCCGCCCTCGGCCTCGGCTGCATGGGCATGTCCGAGTTCTACGGTCCCGGCGACGACGCCGAGTCGATCGCCACGATCCACCGGGCGCTGGAGCTCGGCGTCACCTTCCTCGACACCGCCGACATGTACGGCACCGGCGCCAACGAGGACCTCGTCGGCCGCGCGATCGCCGGCCGCCGCGACGAGGTCGTGCTCGCGACGAAGTTCGCGATCGTCCGCGGCGAGGACGGCTCGCGCCACATCGACACGAGCCCCGCCTACGTCAAGCAGGCCGTCGAGGCCTCGCTCCGGCGCCTGGGCACCGACCACATCGACCTCTACTACATGCACCGCCGCAACCCCGACGTGCCGATCGAGGACACCGTCGGCGCGATGGCCGAGCTCGTTGCCGAGGGCAAGATCGGCCACATCGGCCTCAGCGAGGTCAGCGCCGAGACGCTGCGCGCGGCCTGCGCGGTGGCGCCCGTCACGGCGCTGCAGAGCGAGTGGTCGCTGTTCACGCGCGGCATCGAGGCCGAGATCGTCCCGACGGCGCGCGAGCTGGGCGTCGGCATCGTCCCCTACAGCCCGATCGGCCGCGGCTTTCTCACCGGCCGCTACGCGTCGATCGACGACCTCGCCGAGGACGACTTCCGCCGCTACCAGCCGCGCTTCCAGGGCGACAACCTCGAGGCCAACCTGCGTCTCGTCGAGCGCCTGCGCGCGATCGCCGAGGAGGCCGGCCACTCGCCCGTCCAGGTCGCGCTCGCCTGGCTGCTGCAGCAGGGCGACGACCTCGCGCCGATCCCCGGGACCAAGCGCGTGCGCTACCTCGAGGAGAACGCCGCCGCCGCGGACATCGAGCTCAGCGAAGAGCAGCTCGCGGCGCTCGACGAGGCGCTGCCGGTCGGCGCCGCCGCCGGCGACCGCTACCCCGACATGAGCTCCGTCGAGCGCTAGCCGCTCAGCGCTCGCCGTCGGCGGCGACCTGCACGATCGAGCTGTCGACGAGCCACTCGACCGGCGCGACGTCGTCGGTGTAGACGCGGCCGCCCGCCAGCCGCGGCGCCAGGCGCGCCGCGGCGGCGCTCGCGATCGGCGCCAGCGCCGGCGGCAGGTCGAGCGCGGTGCGCGCCAGGCGCACCGCCGAGACGGGCGCGTCGCTGCCGACGAGCATCGTGTTCGTCGCCTGCGACGGGTCGCGCATGACCGTGTGAAAGACCGCACCCATCGTCGCGCTGAGCACCCGCTCCAGGCGCGACGAGCGCTCGGGGTGGCCGACGTTGATGATCACCACGCCGCCGGGTCGCAGCCGCTCGCGCACGAGCGCGAAGAACTCCTTCGTCGCGAGGTAGAAGGGGATGTAGGGCTGGCGGTAGGCGTCGACGACGATCGCGTCGTAGCGCTCGTTCGTGCGGCGCAGGTAGGGACGCGCGTCGGCGGTGTGCGTGCGCAGCCGGGGCGCGCGCAGGTCGAAGTAGCGCCGGCCGATGTCGGTCAGCTCGCCGTCGATCTCGACGGCGTCGATCACGGTCTGCGGGAAGAAGTGCCCGTACGCGCGCGCGGTCGTGCCGGCGGCGTTGCCGAGGATCGCGATCTGGCGCGGCGGCCGTTGTCTCGCGGCGAACGGCAGGACCAGCATCTCGTCCCAGTAGTCGTTCGTGAGGTACGTGCCGGGGTGGATCACCGAGTGCACCGCCTGGCCCTCGTTGAGCTCCAGGCGCCGCGAGCCGTCGCGCTCCTGCACGACGCGCGCGTACTGGTACTCGGTGTCGGTCTCGTGGATGACGCGCGCGCCGTCGTCGGTCTCGCCCTTGACGGTGCCGACCGGCAGCGCCAGCGCGACCAGCAGCACGGCCGGGGCGAGCAGCAGGATCCGCTGCGCCAGGCCCCAGACGCCGAGCAGCACGAGCGCGAGCCCGAAGAGGATGAACGTCCGCCGCGTGCCGATCAGCGGGATCAGCGCGAGCGCCGCGAGGAACGTCCCGAAGAGGCTGCCGACGGTCGAGATCGCGTACAGGCGCCCGGCGACCGTGCCGGCCTGCTCGACGTCGGCGACCGCGAGGCGCAGCGCGTACGGCGCGACCGCGCCCGACACGAGCACGGGCACGGCGACGAGCACCGTGACGCCGAACAGCGAGCCGACGAAGGCGCCGGCGGAGATCGAGTCCAGCGCGTCGACGGCGAAGCCGAGGAAGGGGTCGGCGGCGAACGGGACCGCCGCCAGCAGCAGGCCCGACAGCAGCACGATCCGGTACAGGCCCTCGCGCGTCGGGTTGCGATCGGCGAGCCGCCCGCCGTACCAGTAGCCGATCGAGAGGGCGACGAGGACGATGCCGATCGTGTTCGCCCAGACGATCGTCGACGCGCCGAAGTAGGGCGCCAGCAGCCGCGCGGCCGCGATCTCGGCCCCCAGGATGCTGACGCCGACGACGAACACGATGAGGCCCAGCGGGGGCTCGGGCAGGCGGCGCATGCGGCACGAGCGTATTCGTCCGCCCGCGTGCCTAGGGTCAGCACCATGACCACGCGGGAGCTCGCAGACATCGACAAGCGGGTGCTGTGGCATCCGTTCACGCAGCAGCAGGGCTGGTGCGAGGAGGAGCCGCTGATCATCGAGCGCGCGGAGGGCTGCACGCTCTACGACACCGACGGCACGGCCTATCTCGACGGCGTCTCGTCGCTGTGGTGCAACGTCCACGGCCACGGCCATCCCGCGATCGACCGGGCCGTCCGCGCCCAGCTCGAGCGCGTCGCGCACTCGACGATGCTCGGCCTCTCGCACCCGGGAGCGATCGAGCTCGCGCAGCGGCTCGTGGACCTCGCGCCGGCCGGGCTGTCGCGCGTCTTCTACTCCGACAACGGCTCGACGGCGGCCGAGGTCGCCCTGAAGATGGCCTTTCAGTACTGGCGCCACCGCGGCGAAAGCGGACGCGACAGCTTCATCTGCCTGCGCGACGGCTACCACGGCGACACGATCGGCTCGGTCTCGGTCGGCGGGATCGACACCTTCCACGCCTGCTTCGGCCCGCTGCTGTTCGACACCTGGCAGGCGCGGCCCGGCGACGCCGAGCACATGGCGGCGCTGCTGCGCGAGCACGCCGGCGCCATCGCGGCGGTCATCGTCGAGCCGCTCGTGCAGGGCGCGGCGGGGATGATCGTGCACCCCGAGGGCTACCTGCGCGACGTGCGCGCGCTCTGCGACGAGCACGACGTGCTGCTGATCTGCGACGAGGTCGCCACCGGCTTCGGGCGCACGGGCACGATGTTCGCCTGCGAGCAGGAGGGCGTCGCCCCGGACCTCATGTGCGTCGCCAAGGGCCTGACCGGCGGCTACATGCCGCTCGCGGCGACGCTCGCGTCCGAGCGCATCTACGAGGCCTTCCTCGGCGAGCACACGGACCTCAAGACGTTCTTCCACGGCCACACGTACACCGGCAACCCGCTCGCCTGCGCCGCCGGCCTGGCGACGCTCGAGGTCTTCGAGCGCGAGCGCACGCTCGACGCGCTGGCCCCGAAGATCGAGCTGCTGGGCGAACTGCTCGAGGAGTACGTCGCCCCGCTGCCGGCGGTCGCCGAGATCCGCCGGCGCGGCTTCATGGTCGGCATCGAGCTCGGCAGCTTCCCCGCGCACGCGCGGATGGGCCACCAGGTGACGCTCGCGGCGCGCCGCCGCGGCGCCGTCATCCGGCCGCTCGGCGACGTCGTGATCCTCATGCCGCCGCTGGCGATCAGCGAGCAGGAGCTGCGCCATCTCATTGCGGTCACGGCCGCCTCCGTGGCCGAGGCGACGGCCGCGCCGGTACTGCTCGCCGCGGCGTAGCGGTTGGCGCCCCCACCGGGGTGGGTACGGCTGTGGCCACAACGATGCAGGAGGGGAGACGGCATGGCTGAGGAGATCTGCGGCGGTAAGGGGTGCTCGTGCAAGGCGGGCCCGAGCGGCTTCTGCTCGGAGCACTGCGCGACGCAGGGCGAGCGCGATCCGGGCGACACCTCGGCGCAGCAGTGCGGCTGCGGTCACCCCGACTGCGAGACGGACGTCGCGGCGGCGTAGCTCCGCGCCGGCGCCGCGCGCGAGGTCGAGCGCCATGAGGACGTCGTCGACGTCGCGGCCCTCGGACGTCACGAGGCCGCGTTCGCCTCGGCCCACGCGATGATCGCGCCGCTGCCGTTGACCGTCGTGCCGTCCGGGAGCTCGAGCACCGGCAGCTTCTCCTGCCCGCTCATCGCCTTCAGCTCGGGCCGCGTGCCGGAGGTGAACAGGCCGAAGGGCCGGTTGACGTCGAAGACCGACTTGTCGTGATCGACGCCGGCGGCGGTCAGCGCGTCGTGGGCGCGGCGGCAGGGGTGCAGCCCGGGGCCGGCCTCGTCGACGCTGCAGACGTGGAGTGTGGGCTTCTGTGGCATCCGTTCGCGCACTCGCTCAACCCGGCTGGGGGAACGTCCGGTGCTTCGTGCAGGGCGTGCTCTCGAAGAAGACGTCGTTGCAGGGCCAGGTCTCGCGCACGTCGCCCGGGTAGCGCGCGCGGACGCGGATCGGGCCGACCTGCGAGCCGCCCTGGAGCGTGAACCTGACCGTCGCCGACAGCCGCCGGTTGCGGACCTTCACGCGTTTGAGGAAGCGGATCAGGCGGCCCTCGTAGACGTCGAGCCGGACCGGGCGCGACGCCGGCCGCTTCGTCGTGCCCGAGATCGTGACGCGTACGCGCGTGCGCCCGATGCCGTTCTGGACGACCGGCGTGATCGTCACGCGCGGCCGCGCGAGCCGCACGCCCGGGTCGGTCGTCGCGACCGGCGTGACGACCTGGCTGAGCGTGCGCGTGCAGTCGGCGCCGGTGACGCGGTCCTCGCGGTAGGTGAGGACGAGGCGGCCCGCGCCGTCGCGGGGCGCGAAGCGCAGCGGCCAGCGGCCGTAGATGTCGCGGTCGCGCTCGTCGCGGTCGTAGCGGTGCTCGAGCCGCCCACCTGCCGCGGCGGGCTCGAAGCGCATGTGCGCGTGATGCTGGCTGGAGCGCGCGGGGCCGTCCGGCAGCCCGGGCCCCTTGCGCTCGACGTAGACGCCGCTGGGAAAGCCGGTCGGCAGCTCGCCGAGCGCGACGATCGCGAGCGCCGGCGGCGTCGTGTCGTCGCAGATCGCGAGCTGCGCGCCGCCTTCGGAGGCCGCGAGCAGCAGCGCCGCCCCGGCGACGGCGGCCGCAGCAGCCGAGCGTGCGAGGTGGCGGCTCACGGGCGCATCGTATGGCTCCCGCTACGGTCCCAGGCCGATGGCGATCGCAGCCGCTCCCTGGCACAGCACGATCGAGGCGCTGCTGTGGTTGCACCGCGCGACGCCGGCGGCGCGCGCCGCGCTGCCGGCCGAGCTCGTCGCCCGCGCCGGGCTGGGCGTCACGATCGGCGGCCTGATCTCCTACCTCGACGGCCCCGTCGGCCCCTACGGCGAGGTCTTCGGCGCTCCGGTGCTGCTCCGCGACGCGCCGCTGCTCAGCCACGTGGCGTTCATGGCGGTCGACTCCGAGGCGAGCGTGGCCGGCGGCCGGGGCAACTGGGCGCTCCCGAAGGTCCTGGCGTCCTTCGACGGCCGCCCCGGACTGCCCGGGCCGGTCGGCGCCAGCGGCGACGGCTGGGCGCTCACGGTGACGGCGACGGCGCGCGCCCGCGCCCGCCTGGCGCGCGCCGAGGTCCGCCACGAGCGCCCGTCGCAGCTCAGCGGCTGGCTCGCCGAAGGACACCACGCAGCCGTGCTGATCTCCGGCACGCAGGACGTGTCGGCGCCGCGCTAGACGCAGCGGACGCGCCGCCAGCCCGGCGATCAGCCACTCCCACGCGCCCGCGCTCGACGGCATCGCCGGCCAGCCGTTCATGACGCCCAAGAGCTGCCAGTAGCGCTCGGCGCGGCGGTCGGCGAACGTGTCGAGCGCCTCGGCGAGCCAGGCGCGGAACGCGGGTGAGTCCTCGCGCTCGTGCAGGCGGGCGAACTCGGCGGCGAGCTCGTCGACGACCGCTGCGGCGGCGGCCGCGGTGGGCGCGATCTCGTCTGACAGCGCGGCGCCCGCCCGCTGCGCGACGAGCGCCGCGACGCGCTGCGCCGCGCCGGGGTCGGGCTCGCCGTCGCTCGCCTGGCGGTCGTCGGCGCTGCGCTGCGCCATCCGGCGGATGACCGCGCGGAAGTCGTCGTCGGCGACGAGCTCGGCGAGCTCGATCCAGGCCTCGAGCTGCTCGTCGGTGGGATCCTCGGGCAGCTCGGGGGTCACAGCGCGCATGCGCGCGACGATGCCCGCGTCGGCGTCGAGGCCGTCGAAGACATGGTCGACGAACTCGCCGACGATGCGGCGGCGCTCGTCGTCCGAGAGCTGGGCGATGCGGTGCATGAGCTTCATCTCCTGGGTCGTGGATCCGCCGCGCGCGGCCGCTTGCAGCACCGCGCGGCGCGCGCGCAGCACGCGGATCTGCGTGTCGAGCGCGGCCGCGTGGGCCGCGGCGAGGTCGGCGACCGAGAGCTCGCGGGCGAGCACGCGGCGGATCGTGGGAAGGTCGACGCCGAGCTCGCGCAGCGTACGCACGAGCTCGGCGCGCGCGGCGGCGGCGGCGCCGTCGTAGAGGCGGTAGCCCGCAGCGCTGCGGGCGGCCGGCGCGACGAGGTCGCTGTCGGCGTAGAAGCGCAGCGTGCGGACCGTCAGGCCGGTGCGCCGGGCGAGCTCGCCGATCGGGATGAGCGCGTCGTCGTCGTGCATGGGCTCATCCTCGGGCCTCCAGCAGGTGGAGGGTCAAGCGCCGCGTCGCAGCGCCGCCGCGTGCGCGCCCGCGGGCAGCAGCGCGCAGGCGTCCGCGGGCCGCGGCGCGAGGCGGCTGCGGAACTCCGGGCTCGCCGCGTGGCAGCGGGCGAAGACCTCGGCGAAGTCGCCCGCGCCGGTCTCGTAGTCCGACACCTCGCCGTCCGGGAACCAGCGCGCCGACGGGGCGCCGCGGGCGCGCAGCCAGGCGCTCCGCTGCGCGGGCTCCAGGCGCCGCGCGTCGTAGGCGTGGCCGATCTCGTGGGCGAGGTCGTGCGCGACGCGGTGCGCGGCGTCGCCGGGGGCGACGAACAGCGTGATCGTGCGCCGGGCGGCGCTCGTCTGCCCGCGCACCTCGCCGTCGGCGCCGCGCACGACGAGCCGGTAGCCGAGGTCGCTCGGGCGCACGTCGACGAGTGCCTGCGCCCGCACGACGAGCGCGCGGTCGGCCGCCGTCGCGGCCTGCGCCTCCGGCTGCGCGCCGTCCTCGCCGCCGCAGGACGCGAGCGCGACCGCCAGCAGCCCGAGCGTCAGACCCAGGCGCCGCACGCGCGCCGGCTCAGCGCAGGCGCGCGGGCAGGCGCCCGCTGAAGCGGATCGTCGCCTTCAGCGTCTTGGAGCCAAGACGCGCGGTGCTCGTGCCCTCGCGCACCGCCAGCACGGTGGCACCGCTGCGCGTCAGGCGCAACTGCTTCTTCGTCATCCGCCAGGTGAACGTCCGCCGGCCGCCCTTGACGAGCTTCAGGGTGCGCGCGGCGATCGTGATCGTGCGCTTGCCCGAGCGCCGCGTGAGCTTGGTCTGCAGCGCGCGCGAGGTCGACGGCAGCGTGACCTGGAAGGTCAGGCCGTCGGAGGCGAGCGTCGACAGGCGCATGCGCTTGCTGACGGTCAGGCCGCCGAACGTCAGCGGCTTCTTCGCCGCCGGCGTGGCCGCCGCGGGCGCGGCCGCGGGCGCCGCCGGGGTGGCCGCGGCGGCCGCGGGCGGGCTCGGCGGCGCCGGGGCGTCGCCGGGGTTGGTGGTCGGGCGCGGCGGCAGGCCCGTGAAGACCGACTTCTGGCCGAGGCAGTCGAGCCCGTCGAGCGGCCGGATCGGGCAGTCGGGATCGGACATGACGCGCATCAGGCCCCAAGCGCCGGCCTGCGCGAACGGCCGCCGCAGGTCGCCGTAGAAGTAGTCGCCGGTCTCGCGCTGGCGGCCGCCGGCGCCGCCGATGAGCTCGAGGTCGAAGGCCTCCCAGGCGACCATGCCCTGGGCCGTCGTCTCGTTGCCCTGCTCGATCTCGGGGTCGATCCGCCAGGACTGGCCGCCGAGCGAGAAGACGTGGCTCTGCTCGGCGCCGGGCGCGACGAGCGCGTGGACCTTGACCGGGTCGCCGGCGTAGGCGCGCATGAGCGGCGTGGCCGGGTCGCCGTTGGCGCGCGAGCTGAAGGCCGCGTCGTCGTCGCCGCGCGCGGCGGTGCGGTAGTTGACGAGCGACGGCCCGGCGACGTCGACGGGATAGGGCATGAAGTTGCCGCCGATGATCGGGTCGTCCTCGCTCATGATCGTCGTGAAGTCGCGGTAGCCGGGCCCGCCCGGGAGGTGGACGTCGACGCCCTCGCCGACGCGCACCGGCTGGTTTGAGTCGGGATGCGTGAACGTCGCGCCCGAGGGTGCCACGACGACCGCGCCGTAGAGCCCGTTGACGCCGGTGTCGACGCCGCCGAAGTCGCTGATCATCGCCGCGCCGATCTTGCGCGTGTCGGCGTAGTAGCGGTACGTGCGCTGGCCGCCCGCGGCCACCGTCTGCTCGGTGTTGAAGCCGGCGTTGATGCCCGAGGACTCCATCTCCTTGAGCAGCTCGGAGACGTGGAAGGAGGCGCGCGCGCCGGACCGCTCGTTCTTGAAGTTCACCTGCAGGCACTCGCCCGCGGCGATGTGCACGACGAGCGGCTCGGCCGCCTTGGTCCCGGTGCGCACGGCGGCAGCGTCGTCGGACGGGACGAACACCGACGACACGCCGGGGCGCGGGGTCGCGAGATCGATCGCGGAGACGTCGACGGTGCGCGTCGTGGCGTCGACCGGGCAGGGGTCGCCGGCGCCGGGGCTCGCGGGCGGGCGCCCGCCGGTCGGCGTCGGGACCGGCGTGCCGCCGGTCGGCACGTCGGCGTGGTCGGGCAGCGGCTGCAGGTCGGAGACCTGGCGCGGCAGCACGCGCAGCAGCCCCCAGGCGCCCTGGCGGAAGCGCCGCCCGAGGCTGTTGAAGTACATGAAGTCGCCGGTCTTCTGCTCGGGACCGCCGGCGCCGCCGTCGAGGATCGCGGTGTAGCGCTCGGAGATGCCGTAGTGGATCGAGTCCGTCGGCGACGCGGCGGTGCGCGTCTCGCCGTCGAGGAAGCGGTTCTCGCGGAAGAAGCGGTGGCCGTCGACCTTCAGGCCGTCGACCGACGGGCCGACGTTGATCGTCCTGATCGCGAGCGGGTCGCCCTGGTAGGCGCGCGGCAGCGGCGTGTTCGGGTCGCCGTGCGTCCAGGAGCTGAACAGCACCGAGGGATCGGGGTTGTCGACGAGGCGGTCCGCCCAGGGCGCGGCGCGCAGGTTCATCGTCGAATCCGTCACCGGGTTGTCGTCGATCTCCCACAGCGCGAGCTCGCGGAAGCTGCCGTTGATCTGGCCCTGGGCCAGCGGCGTCGAGGTGTGGATGTCGGCGAGCGCGCCCGAACGGATCTGCGATCCGGTCTTGGGGTCGTGGTAGGTGGAGCCCTGCGGCTCGACGATCAGCTGCCCGACGAGGCCCAGCGGCCAGCCGTGGATGCCGTCGACGTGGTCATGCCAGAAGACGTTGTCCATCTGGATGTCCGGGTACCAGCGCGACTGCACGAACTCGGTGCCGGCGTAGTCGTTGACGGCGTGGGCCTTGGACAGCGGCTGGGTCAGCGTGACCGAGTTGCCGTTGATCGACTCGATCGTGCGGATCTCGATGCGCTCCTCGCCCTGGCTGACCGCGATCGCGACGCCGGGCTGGAACTTCGCGGTGTTCGTGAGCTGCAGCGTGCTGGCGCCGGCCGCGGCGGGCGCGGTGAGCTGGTAGTCGGCCGTCGGGAAGTCCTCGACCGCCTGCTCGTAGGACAGGCCGGTGATGACGCCGTCGGAGGCCTGCGTGTCGAACTGCACGTGGTGGATGTGCAGGTTGTTCTTCGAGAAGCCGTTGAACGCGGCGGCGTCGGGGATCCGGTTGGTCAGCGTGACCGCGACGCAGTCGCCGATGTTCGCCCGAATCGCCAGCGGCTCGACCGGCTTGGTGCCGGCCATGACCGCGTCGGCGTCCTCGGCGAGGACGAAGATCTGCGCGTTGGCGCGGACGTTCTTCGTGACGTTGAGGTCGGGGTTGATCGTGACGATGTTGAAGGTCCGCACGGGGGCGCCGGCCGGGCAGATGCCGTCCGCGCGCTGCGCCCAGGGGTCGGTCGCGGCGGTCTTCGGCTGGTTGCCGGTCTCACCGAGCCAGGGCGCGCCGGAGTGCTGGTTGGGCGAGAACGGCGGGCGCTTGCCGAGGTGCGGGCGCAGCAGCGGGAACGCCGGGCGGCCGTTGGTCGGGTTGAAGCGGATCTTCGGGCGGTCGACGGTCTCGCCGCCGACGCGCACGACCTCGTCGCCGGCGAGCAGGCTGGGGTGCCCGTCGAAGCGCTCGGCGTCATCGGCGTTCGTGTAGTCCGGCCAGGCCTGCAGATCCTCGGGCTCGCCGAGGTAGGTGTCGCCGTCGCGCGCCCAGTCCCAGACGGAGGCGTCCTGGTCGTTCTGGCGCACGCCCTTCGGCGGCAGCTGCGGGCGAATCCAGTCGTCGAGGTTGGCCGCGCTGATCGTCGTGCCGTTGATCGTCTTGCCGATCAGCTGCGTGGAGTCGACGGCCTGCGGCGGCGCGACGCGGTCGGGCAGCGGCGCGAGGCCCGGCTGGCGCGTGTCGAAGACGCGCCAGAAGCCCCACATGCCCGACACGTAGTGCTCGACGATGTGGCAGTGGAAGAGGAACTCGCCGGCGCCCTGCTGGACGCCGCCGGCGCCGCCCTCGATCTCGAGCTCGAACGACTCGCCGGGGCCGAACGCCTGCGAGTCCAGGCGCGTCGAGGGGGCGGTGTCGTTGGGGTGCTTGTCCAGGCCCGTGTTCTGGTAGTCGAACGTCGGGTCGGCCTTCGGGTTCAGGCGCCAGCGGATGCCGCCGCCGTGCAGGTGGAAGACGTGGAAGACCTCGGCGCCCGCGTGCAGGATGCGGATCTTCGTCGGGTCGCCCTGGTAGGAGCGCGGGATCACCGTCGCGGGGTCGCCGAAGGTGTAGGAGCCGTAGCCGTGCGCCTCCTCCTTCTCGTTGCCCGGGTTGTTGAGGCGGTTCATGAACGGCTCGGAGCGGTAGTTCATCGCGCGGGCGCCGGGGCGGTAGCTCTCGGAGTGCGGGTCGACGCGCGGCAGCGTGTCGCCGGCGCGGTCCAGCGGCAGGTAGTCCTCGTTGCCGATCTCGTGGTAGAGCTGGACGTACTCGCGGAAGGACTTCTTGCCCTCGGGCTTGATGACCGCCTCCCAGCCCGACTTCTTCGGGCTGAGGTCCTTCATGTCGTGGTAGGTCGAGCCGCGCGGCTCGACGACGAGCGCGCCGAAGAGCCCGTGGCTGACGGCCTCGCGGTGGCCGGGGCCGGGACGCAGGTAGTGCGAGCCCTCGAAGGTGTCGTCCTCGGGGACGTAGAAGCGGTAGCTGCGCGTGTCGCCGCGCGGGACCGCGGAGGAGACGTTGTTGCCGACGGCGTCGCCGGAGTTCTGGGCGTCGAAGGCGATGCCGTCGATGTGGACGCCGAAGTCGCCGCCGCTGGCGTTGTTGGCGAAGTTGATCTCGACGCAGTCGCCGATGTTCGCGCGGATGACGAGCGGCTGGATGGCGTCGTCGCGCAGGCCGATCGAGGCCTTGCGCGCGGCCTCCTCGCTGCGGACGCGGGCAACCTCCTCGGAAAGGACGTACATCTTGCCCTGCGGGTCGTGGTCGCCGAAGCGGTTGAGCGTCATGTCGACGTCGATCGCGTCGACGTCGAACGTCTTCAGCGGGACGCCGACCGGGCACGGCGCGCCGGCGCCGGCCTGGGCGGAGACGCGCTCGGCGCTGCTGAAGGCGAAGATCGCGATCGGCATCACGAGCACGAGCAGCAGCCCGCCGTTCAGCGCGATCCGCTGCTGGGGCAGGATCCGGCCCGCGAGCCAGCTCTGGACGTCGGGGACCGCCCACGGGCGGCGGCGGAAGATCGCGGCGCTGACGGCGGCCGACAGCAGGAGGTTCACGCACAGCGCGACGAGCATGTCGCGGCCGAGGTGGACCATGAACGGCAGCTCGTGGCCGCCGTGCTTGGCGCCGAAGAGGTTGCCGTGGGCGGGGCCGGTCGCGCCGACGGCGAGCGTCGCGCAGAGGGCGACGACGGCGGCGAGGACGGCGGCGCAGAGCGCCACCGGGCCGTCCGTGGCGCCGGCGCGGGCGATCAGCTTGCGGGCCAGCACGATGCCGATCCAGACGGCCATGCAGATGAGCGGCAGCGCGAGCGTCGCGTCGCGCAGCCAGTGCAGGACGAACGGCGGCTCGTTTTGCTCGTGGCCGCCCTCGGCGTGGTGCAGGAACGTCAGCCAGAGGCCGCCGCCGTAGGCGATCGCCAGCGCGAAGGCCATGACGGCGCTCGGGCGGGCCAGGCGCGACAGGCGCTTGCGCGCCAGGGTGCGGATCAGGAGGTCGGTCATTTCTGGCCCGCGTGGTGCTTGTTGAAGCCGTCGAACGCGTTGGCCGGCGTCTTGCCGGTGCGGCCGAGGTCGATCAGCAGCGGCTTGGCGCGGCCCGGGTCGGCGAACTCGATCCAGAGCTTGGAGCCGGTGCGCGGCGCGACGAAGATCAGGCGGCCGTCGATGCTCGCGTCGGGCTGCAGCGTGCCGGGGCGCATGTTGGACTTCACCGTCTTGAGCGGCTTGCGCTCGGCGCCGACGAGCAGGCGGAACTGCCGCGGGTCGTAGGCGACCGGCGTGTCGAGCAGGTTCGTGAGCGTGATCGACGCCTGGACCTGGACCTTGTTGGGCGGGACGAAGCCGCCAATGCCGTGCGTGTTGCCGCCGAGGTCCTTGGCCGTCGTGCCGTTGATCTTCTCGGCGTGCTCGACGGCGACGACGCCGAACGACGTCGGGATGTCCTGCGCGGTGCCGAACGGGCCAGGCAGCAGCTTCGGGGCCGGCGCGGCGGGCGCGCCGGCGGCGATGATGTTCGACGCGATGATCGCGCCGGTCGCGGCCAGCGCGAGCGTCGCCAGCAGGACGGCGGCGACGACGAGGTTCCAGGCGCGTGGGCGGCGACCGCGCGGGCGGCTGCCGAGGACCGGTGCGGCGCTCATCGTGCGGCGGCCTTGGTCAGCTCGGTCTGCGCTCCGATCGTCTCGGCGCAGGTGCCGTAGCCGACGGTCAGCATCGTGCTGCGCGAGCGCAGGCGCGCCGCCTGGGCCTTGGAGAGGGTGACGCGCACGTTGCGCGCCTGTGTGCCGGAGACGGCCTTGACGGCGACCTTCACGACGGTGCCCTTGGCCTTGCCGCGCGGGCGCAGCGTGAGCTTCGCGAAGCCGGCGCCCTTGGTCGGCGTGATCCGGACGGTCAGGAGGCGGCCGGCGAGCGTGTAGCTGCCCTTCTTCTTCTGGCCGGCGATCGTGCGGCAGGCCTTCGGGACGACGCTGGACGCGCTGCTGGTCTGCTCGACCGCCGCGGCGGAGCCGGGGCCCGAGTTGTCGGGGCCGGGCGCCGAGCCGGGACCGGAGTTGTCGGGCCGCGGCGGGGCCGGCGGCGGCGCGATCCGCTTGAAGGTCCAGGCGACGGTCTCGCCGACGTTGCCGGCGAGGTCGGTCGGGGTCACGGTGAAGGTGTGCGTGCCGAGCGCGAAGCCGCGCAGCCAGACGGGCGGGACGCAGCCGTGGACGTAGGCGCCGTCGAGCTCGCAGGCGTAGGTGACGCCGAACTCGTCGCTGGAGAAGCGGGCCCGCAGCGCGTCGCGCTCGATGACCTTGTCGGCGGCCGGGTTGTCGACCTGGGCGCTCGGGGCGGCCGTGTCGACGGCGAACGTGTAGCGGGCCGCGCGGCCGACGTCGGCGGCGCGGACCTCGAAGACGTGGACGCCGTCGCCGATGCCGGCGTAGGCCTGCGCGCCGTCGGGGCCGGCGGCGTCGTCGCAGGGAGTCCAGGCCGCGCCGTCGAGCTTGCAGGCGAAGGCGGCGCCGTCGGTCGAGCTGAAGGCGAAGCTCGCCGCGGTCTGGCTGGAGTAGATGTCGGGGCCGGAGGTGATCGCGACGGCGGGGAGGTTCGCGTCCTGCAGCCCGACCTCGGCGATCCGTCCCTGGCCGACCGGGCCGTTGGCGCCGGCGCCCGCGGCCGGGTCGTCGCCGACGAGCAGGTTGCCGCCGGCGCGCACGCCCAGCGCGGTGACCAGCGAGAAGCCGGTCTCGTAGGTCGAGACCACGTCGCCGGTGCTCAGCACGTCGATGCGGTCGATGCCGTCGGGGTTGCCGGTGCCGGCGTAGACGCGGTGCAGCGCGGGGTCGGCGGCGACGGTGCTGGGCACGGCGCCGGTGCCGGCCGGGAAGCCGGCAACGCTGATCGCCGTCGGGGCAGTCGTGGCGGGCGCCGCGATGCGGGTGACGCCGGTGCCCTCGGCGAGGTAGAGCGCTCCATCGAGATTGGTCATCGACGCGACGCCGGGATTCTGAGAGAAACCGACGACCGGCGTGGCCGAGATGCTGACCGGCGTCGCGTTCGCGGCATCCTCGAGACGGTGGATCGTCGTGTCGTCGCGGCCGTTGAAGTCGACGTAGACGCTGGTGTCGGGGTTGGTCCCGAGCGCGAGCGCGAAGACGCGGTTCTCGCCGGCGAAGACGACCGGCTCGGCGGCGTCGATCGCGTTGTCGGCCTCGTTCCAGTGCATCCGCCAGATGCCGGCGCCCTTGGAGCTGCCCTCGGCGACGAAGAAGTTCTGCGAGATCGGATCAAACGCCATCTGGAAGGCGGCCGAGGGGCCGGGGCGCGCCGGCGGGGGCGGCACCGCGTCGACCGGCTCGGGAGCGCAGTAGGGCGAGGGCACGAGGCCGGCCGGGGCGGTCGTCTGCACGCGGCAGATGCCCAGGGCGCCGTCGGCGATCCAGACCGAGCCGTCGGTCGTCTCGGCGATGCCGCCGGGCTCCGTCACGCCGGCGCCGGCCGGGAGGAGCAGGGTCGGGGCGGCGTGCGCGGCGGCGGCGAAGGGCAGCGCGGCGCAGAGCGAGAGCGCCGTCGCGAGCCCGAGGCGGAGGCTGGCGGAGGCGCTGCGACGAAGGCGTGAGCGGGAGTGCATCGTCGTCATGCTGGGGGACACGGGCGCTGCGCACATGGGCAAACCGTGCGCAATGCGACTGCAGGAACTCGCACGCGGGGCCGATGAGCCCTTGACATGGCGCGTTTCATCAGCCTGAGGGCGTTGTCCACCGCCGGCGGCGACCGGTGTGCGTTAAGCCGCACCCGCCTCGTGCAGGGACCCCCCATGTGGGGAGGGAGCGTCCACCGCATCATCGGCGCGGTGATCCCGCGCGTGACGAAGACCCTGGCGACCGCCGCCGCCTCGCTGCTCCTTCTCGGCGCCGGTGTCGCACAGGCCTTCCCCGGCATCGACAACACCGGCCCCGGCGCCGATGCCAGCGGCTTCGGCCATGTCGCCGGGCCGCCGACCACGATCGGCCTGATGGCGGTCCCGTTCGAGGCGGCGTCGCCCCCGGCGCTGCTGTCGCCGGCGACGCCCGAGAACGACCTCGCCGCCGCGCTGCGCGCGATGGCCGTCGCGACGACGCCCGAGTCCGCCGCCGACGCGCGCCGCCTCGCGCTCGACATCCTCGAGGGCAACGAGGGCAACCCGGCGCTGGAGCAGCGCGTCTACGAGGGCCTCGGCCTCCTGAACTGGAAGGTGAAGGTCCAGGAGGTCGCGGCCGCCACCCCGACCGTGACGATCCGCCAGGTCCGCTGGGGCGAGCACGTCCTGAGCGACACCTGGCTGCTGCAGTTCGAGGACCCGACGCAGCCGTACACGATCCGCTACGAGGTCGCCGAGCTCGGCGCGGCCTTCGGCGGCGAGCTCGACCCGGCGCCGCTGCTGCGCGACGGCGCCACGGCGATCGGCGGCCAGCACTCCGCGATCCAGCCGCTGAACGTCGAGGGCAACCAGAGCATCGGGACGGCGCAGAGCAGCCGCTTCACGCAGGCACGCGGCCTCGGCGCGGTCCCCGAGCAGACGCGCGGGGCCGTGCAGCAGATCACCGTGAACATGCCCGCCCCGAACCTCACGAGCGCGATCCTCGATCCCAACCTGCGCGCCGGCCACGAGGCCGTCGCCACGCTGAAGCCCGCGACCGCGGACGACGTCGCCGCCGCCCGCGCCGCCAAGGGCTATGTCGGCCTGCCGACCGAGGCCGACAAGCTCGTCGCGATCGGCAAGCTCGCCGACGCGTCGCCCGAGAAGCAGGTCTGGCAGGCGCTGCGCGACCTCGGCGAGCTGCCCGACGCCGCCGTCCCCGCCGCCTGGCTCACGACCGCGCAGGCCGCCGGCAGCGCCAATGCCGAGTCCGTCAGCGCGATGCGCGCCCGCAACGAGCTGCCCGCAGGGGTCGACACCGGCGACGCCGACATCACCGTCGTGCTGCAGAACGACGAGGCCTACGTCTCGCGCACGCAGCTGCGCGTCGAGCCCGGCGACGCGTCCGTGAGCGTACGCGTCGTCAACCGCGACCAGATGCCCCACGACCTGTCGGCGATCGACCTCCACGACCGCCGCCGGATCCTCGGCGCGACCGACTGGGGCGAGTTCGACTGGACCGACAGCGACGGCCCCGCGCTCGCCGCCGGCGCCGAGGCGACGTTCACGCTCGCGCTCGCGCCGAAGTCCTTCACCCTGTGGGTCGGCGACCTCGCCTCGGGCGACCAGGCCGGCGCCGCGATCGCGATCGACCGCGAGACCAAGCAGGACGCGATCGGCTTCGGCGCCGGGGCGCTGCCCGTCCACGCCGTCCCCGACGCCGCCGGCGACATGTGGGTCGTGCTCTTCGGGATCGACACGATCGCCCGCGTCCGCCCGGCCGCCGACCTCGCCGCCTCGACCGTCGAGCTGTACCCGCTGCCCGGCGGCCGCCACGAGGTCGACTCCGCCGTCGCCCCGCTCGCGCCCGCCGACATCGTCGTCGACGGCAAGGGCATCCTCTGGGCGACGCTGTCCAGCGGCAACGCGATCGTCCGGATCGACCCCGCGCAGGTCCAGCCGAACACGAGCGCGGGCATGAAGCTCCTCCCGCTGGACTCCTGCGTCGGCCTCAGCCCGGCCTGCAAGCCCGAGGTCCCGCCGGTCCCCAACGAGCAGCCGACCCGCCGCCCGACGCGCCTGAAGAGCTACATCGACGGCCAGGGCAACACCGTGCTCTGGTTCGTCGAGGCCGGCGCGTCGCGCGTCGGCGTCATGCGCGTCAACGAGGCCGGCAACCAGGTCAACCAGGCGCACTTCGCCTGCGGCTGCGAGTTCCCGGAGTCGATCGACCTCGGCCCCGACGGCTCGGTTTGGTTCGCCGAGGTCTTCGAGAACCGCATCGGCCGCGTCATCCCGGACCCGATCACGCCCTTCTCGGCCTCCGCCGCGACCGTCCAGCACTTCAACATCCCCCATGCCGTCGAGGTCATGCAGCCGCCGCTGACCGCTCCGGTCCAGACGTCGCTGCCGCTCAGCCTCGCCGTCGACGGCCGCGGCCGCGTGTGGTTCAGCCAGTCCTCGCTCAGCGGGATCGCCTACCTCGACCCGGCGGCCGCGACGCCCAACACGACCAACGGCTTCACCGAGCTGCACTACCCCGTCCCGCCGAAGGCGTCGCTGCCCGAGAGCGACTTCCGCAGCGCCGCGGCGCCCGCCGACGTCATGACCGACCGCGGCAACAACCTCTGGTGGGCGGGCGAGTACGGCGACCAGATCGAGCAGCTGCACGCCGACGGCAGCCAGGGCCTGCGCTTCCGCGGCTCGGTCCGGCGCGGGCTGACCGAGGGCCCGGTCAGCGACGCCGACGGCAACCTCTGGGTCGTCGAGTCCGGCGGCAACCTCCTGACGCGGATCAGCGGCGTCACCGCCGGCGTCCTGCGCCCGTTCGGCGCGCCGGCCGGCTACGAGGCCGACACGACCGCCGACCGCGTCAGCGGCGCGCGGCTGCGCGACACGACCTCGGTGACCGTGCGCGTCGTGCGCTCCAGCGCCGTCGTCGCGACCGCGACCGTGCCCGTGACCGACGGCGCGTTCGCCGTCTCGGGCGCCGACTGGCAGGGCGCGACCTCCGACCCCGTGCGCCCCGACGACACGATCCGCATCCAGCCCGACGGGCCCTTCGCCCGCGCGCAGCTCTCCTTCGACGTCGCGAAGCTCGCGGGCGCGGTGCGCGCGGACGGCGCGCTCGCCGGCACCGCGCTGTCGGGCACGCGCGCGCTGTCGGACCGCATCTTCGTCACCGTGGGCGGCGCGACGGGCAGCGCGCCGATCAACGGAGGCAACGGGGCGTGGAGCCTCGTGCCGTCTTCCCCGCCCCCGCCCGGCGAGCCGCTGAGCCTCGCCTGGTCGGGCGCCAACGTCGCGGGCACGTTCCGGACCGTGACGAGCGTCGCCGGCGCACCGGTGCCACAGCCGCCCGCCGAGACGCCGGGCACGCCGCCGCCCGCCGACGCGCCGCTCGCGCAGCCGCTCACGCCCGCGCCCGCCGCGCCGGGCCCCGCCCCGGCCCCGGCCGCGCCGAGCCCGCCGGCCGCGCCCGCGAAGGCCGCGACGCCATGCGCGAGCCGCCACTGGCTCTACGGCAGCGCGACCCGCCCCAGCGTCCTGCTGCTGAACCTCACGCGCACGCAGCTCACCGCCTGCCTCGGCAAGCCGAGCACGAAGACGGCCGCGCGCGGCACGACCCCCGAGCGCTGGACCTACGGCAGCGGCCTCGAGCTGCACCTGCGATCCGGCCGCGTCCGCGACTACACGCTGCGCGACGGGCGCTTCGCCACGAGCAGCCGCAAGGCCGGCGTCGGGTCGCCGCTCGCCGATCTGCGGCGCGACCTGCCGGGCCTGCGCCGCGACGCGCGCAGCGGACTGCAGCGCGCGCTCGTGCGCCGCAGCGACGGCCGCTACGCCGACATCCGCGTGCGCGCCGACAAGAGCGGGAAGATCCGACAGATCGGCGTGACGCTGCGGGCGCGATCGGCGCTGGACAGCTTCGGCCGGTCACTACTGCGCGGCAAGGGAGCGGCGGCATGACGAAGCGGCTTGGCATCTGGATCGCAGCGGCATGCGCCGTCGTCGCCGGCGCGGTCGTGCTGACGCTCGTCGCGGGCGGCGGGACGAGCAGCGCCGACCGCGTGCGCCTCGACCACGGCGGCAGCGCCTCGCGCGCGCAGCTGGACCGCGTCCTCAACGCGGCGCGCGCCGTCAGCGCCTCGGCGACCCGCGCCGACCTCGAGGCCGAGGGCGAAGAGCTCTTCAACTCGGCGACGGTCGCGAAGTCGGGCGAGAGCTGCGTCTCCTGCCACATCGTCGGCGGCGGCGTCAACGACAAGCTCGGCGTGATCACGCACGGGTTCCCCGGCGGCGCGGCGTCGCTGAACGACTTCAGGGGCGTGCGCGACGCGCCGGCGCTCTGGGACGTCGGGCGGACCGCCCCCTACAACTGGGTGGGCTCCAACAAGACGCTCGAGGATCAGGTCGTCGCGGCGATCACGACGCACTTCAGCGCCGAGGGCGGCGGGGTCACCGACCGGCGCGTCGCCGCGGTCGCCGCCTACCTGCGCACGATCCGCGCGCCGGTGACCCGTCACGACCAGGGTCGCCTGACGCCGCAGGAGCTGCGCGGCGAGGAGGTCTTCGTCGGCCAGGGCGGCTGCATCGTCTGCCACGGCGGCCCGCAGTTCACCGACAACCAGATCCACGACACGGCGGTGCCGCAGCTGAACGTGTCGCAGCTCGACGGGCCGGCGAACGATCCCGGCTCGGCGACCATCCCCCACGGCTTCAACACCCCGCAGCTGCGCGACGTCCGCAACACCGCGCCCTACATGCACAACGGCGCCCTGGCGACGCTCGAAGCGGTCGTCGACTTCTACAACCAGAACTCGCTCACCGGCGGACCGCTGGGCCTCGACGGACCCCAGAAGGCCGACCTCGTGGCCTACCTCAAGACGCTGTAGCGCACGCCGCCCAGCGACGGAGGTCGGGCTCGCAACCCGACCGATGTCCCTTTCGGAGGTGGTCCCCAGCAGGACATGATTGCCAGGTTCGACCACCTGATTCGGGAGGACCTTGTGCCACGCAGGGACGACGTAGGAAGCAGCGGGCGACGTGGGGGCGCGCCCGCCAGACGACGTATCGCAATCGCGGGAGTGGCGGCGCTCGGCGCCGCCGGTCTCGCCGCGCCCGCGCAGGGCGCGCTGTCGCTGACCGGCCCGCTGAATCCGATCACCGGCTTTCCGGCCTGGTATCAGGATTCCGACGCTGTGCAGCTCGAGCTGTGCATCGCCGATCCGCTGTGCCCGTCAGCGCCGCCGCTCACGCTCACGGCGCCCGACGGGGAGGCCTTCTACTCGATCGCCTCCGCGACCGCGACCGGCCCCGGCGGACAGGCCGTGACGATCGGCTTCGACCTCGAGGCCGCGTTCCTCGACGCGGCGCTCGGCTCGGAGCTGACCTTCGGACGCGTGCAGGTGAACATGGACGGGATGGCGCCCAACGGCGCCTACACGATCACGCACCCCTACGGCAGCGGCGTCTGGACGGCGGAGGCCGACGGCACGCTGCAGGGCGGCCGCGCCGCAGCCCAGCGCCACGAGGTCGGCTGTCCCGGCGCTCCCTGCAACTTCGACACGGCGCTCGGAACCGAGATCGGGCCGTTTTTGCGCTGGGACCCGGGCGTCGCGCCCGCCGCGCCGGTCGGCTACGTCGGCAACGGCCTGACCCCGCACGTCGCGGTCGGGCCCGCGGACACCTCGGTCACCGTCACCGGGCCCGGACTGCCGGGCGGCGGGATCACCACCGACCTGTGGACGATCGAGGGCAAGCTCGCCGGCCCGCCGACGCCGATCTTCTCGGTCGCGCCCGGTAGCGGGGCCTTCGGGACCCAGCGCGTCGGCACGAGCGCCGAGCGCACCGTGCGGATCCGCAACATCGGCCTCGCGCCGATGAGCCTCGGCGACGTGGCGCTCGCGGGCGCCGACGCGGCCGAGTTCACCAAGGGCGCCGACGGCTGCGCCGGACAGGCGATCGCGTCCGGGGCGACCTGCGCGGTCGCGCTGAGCTACCACCCGACGGCGGCCGGGGCGCGCAGCGCCGCGCTCGTCGTCGCAGAGGCCGGCGCGCCGGCGCACCAGGTCGCGCTGACGGGCACCGGCGGCCTGCCGGGGCTGAGCACGTCGCCGGCGGTGGTGAACTTCCTCAACCAGCGCGTCGGCACGACCGGGTCCGAGCAGGTGCTGACGGTCGCCAACACCGGCAACGTGCCGCTGAGCCTGGCCGGCGCCGCGATCGCGGGCGCCAACGCGCGGGAGTTCGCGGTCACGACCAACACGTGCACCACGATCGCGGCCGGCGGCGCCTGCACGCTCGGGCTGAAGTTCCTGCCCGCCGCGACGCGAACGCGCAACGCGGCGCTGACCCTGACCAGCGACGCCCCCGGCGGCCCGCACACCGTGGCGCTGACCGGCAACGGGACGGGCTCGTCGCTGTCGCTCCAGCGCCTGCGCATGGCCACGAAGATCAAGCGCGCGCGGGCGCGCCGGCAGGGCCTGCGCGTGACGATGGACGTCACCCGCGGAACCGCGGTCGTGAAGCTCAACGTCTACCGCCGGTCGGCCGGCAAGCTGACGCTGATCTCCAGCGGCGTCCGCACGCGCTCGAAGGCTGGCCGCTACCAGGCGCGCCTCGACCACCTGGCGCTGCGCCGGCAGCTGCGGGTCGGCAGCTACGAGCTGCAGGCCACGCCGGGGTTCAGCCGGACGAACCTGGGCACGACGTCGAAGCTGCGCTTCCGGGTCGTCCGCTAGCCGGCGTCGACGCCGCTCGTCACCACCGCCCGGCCGCGCGCCGGGCGGTGGGTCGTTTCTCCACCTTTTCTGCGTAAACCCGCAAGCTGTTCATGCACGCTGTGCCCTCCAACCGGAGGACGTGGAGCCAGATCATCTCCTGCAGCCGAACGACCGCTCGACGCCAGGAGGCAAGGGGACATGCCGCAAGCACGCACGCCGCGATCCACCACGGGACGCATCGTGATCGCGGGCGCCGCCGCGGCGCTCAGCGCCATCGCCCTCGCGGCACCGGCGCAGGCCGGCATCGGCGAGAGCGGTCCGGTCACCGAGGCCACCGGCTTCTTCCCCGAGTACTACCAGGACGACGACGGGCTGCGCCTGGGCCTCTGCCTCGACGGCCCGCAGTGCTTCGCGGCGATCGAGCGCCCGATCCTCGACGAGCCCGTCTCGTTCCCGTCCAACTTCCCCGTCGAGGCCTTCTGGTGGGCGGCCGAGACCGAGCTGCCGACCCCGGGCGGCTCGATGCTGCTCGTCCTCGCCCAGGAGGCCGCGTTCGCCAACGAGATCGTCGTCGACGGCGACCAGGCCGCGTTCGGGCGCCTGCGCATCCGCGGCGACGGCCTGACGACCGGCCAGTGGTACCGCTTCACGACCCCCTACGGCCAGTTCGACATCCAGGCCGCGGCGGCCGGCGGCGGTGGCGGCGGGCGCCAGATCAACTTCACGAGCGACATCGGCTGCGGCGCCGAGGGCCTGCCCCCGCTGTGCCCCGACGTCGGCTTCGGCGCGCTCGCCGACAGCCTCATCGGCCCCAACTTCCTGACCTGGGACGACACGGCGCCCGCGCCGCCCGAGGGGTTCATCGCCGACGGGGTCACCCCGCACACCGTCACCGGCTCTGACTTCATCCCAGCGGCGGAGAGCATCAACCCGCCGGTGGCCGAGGGCGCGGAGCCGCTGCCGGAGAACACGACGCCGGCCAACTACTTCCGCATCGACCGCATCACCGGCAACGGCGGCACGGTCATCGACCACGTCAGCCAGATCAGCTCGTTCGTCGTCCAGGGCAAGCTCGCCGACGAGCAGCCGCTCCCGTTCCTCGCCGCCACGTCGGGCTCGGCCGGCAGCCAGCCGGTCGGCGCCGGCCCCAAGGCCTACGACGTGACGATCCGCAACGGCGGCTCCGGCGACCTGAAGATCGCGACCGCGGCGCTGGCCGACCCCAGCCCCGACTTCGCGATCACCGCGACCGACTGCGAGAACGAGACGATCGAGCCGGCAGGGCCGACGCAGGCGCCGACCGGCCCCGACCAGACCTGCACCGTGAGCCTCGCCTTCGACCCGTCGTCGACGGGCGGGAAGAACGGCACGCTGCGGATCACGGAGGACGGCGGCCCCGACGCCCCGGTCCACGACATCACGCTGCGCGGGACCGGCACGTTCCCCGAGCTGAGCAGCGACCAGACCGGCCTGAGCTTCGGCTTCCAGCTCGTCGGCACGACGGCGCCGACGCGGACCGTCCGCGTGCGCAACACCGGCGACGCCCCGCTGGCCTTCGGCGGCGCGTCGATCGGCGGCCTGGACGCCGCCGACTATTCGGTCGTCGGGACGACCTGCACCGGGATGACGCTGGCCCCCAACGGCAACTGCACCGTCGACGTGCACTTCACGCCGCAGGCCACCGGCGTGCGCAACGCGACGCTCGAGCTGTCGGCCTCGGCCGGCACCAGGAGCGTCCCGCTGAGCGGCGTCGGGACCGGCTTCGCCCCCGCGGGCGGCGGTTCGCCGGCGGCGACGCCGCCACCGGCGGCGGTCGCCGTCAACCAGGGCAGCGGCCCGAGCGTCACGACCGCGCCGAAGCTGTCGCTGCTGTCGCTCGCCACGAGCTCGCGGATCAAGCGCCTCAAGGCCACGCGCTCCGGGGTCCGCCTCACGATGCGCCTGCGGACCGGCACGAAGGTCGTGCGGATCAAGATCTACCGCAAGACGAAGGCCGGCCGGCGGCTGCTGTCCGACGGCTACAAGAGCACCAGCGCGAGCGGCCTGTACCGCGTCACGCAGGGCCACGCCACGCTGCGGCGCTCGCTGCGGACGCTCGGCACCTACGAGGCCGAGGTCACGCCGGGGACCAGCCGGACCGACCTCGGCAAGGCGTCGCGCGTCACGTTCAAGGTCGTCCGGTAGCGCCTTGCGAGATCCTGCAGCGCGGTTGTGCACGGTGTCCTCTGTAGGAGGACACCGTGCCGCCGCATCATCGATCGCGTGAACCGCTTTCAGTCCTCCGTCGTCGCGGCCGCCCTCGCCGCCCTCGCCATCGCCCCGGCCGCCGCCGGCGCCCAGGCCCCGGTCGTGCGCACCGGCCACACCGTCGGGATCTTCCACAACATCGACTTCGTCGCCGCCTACGGCTACGCCGCCGGCGCCCAGCTGCGCGTCGACGTCTACCGCGGCGCGCACCGCATCGGCTCGGCGCACGGCACGGCCATCAGCACGGCCGAGGGCCCGGGCCTCGAGGTCAACCACGGGCCCGAGGGCGCCCCGCGCCAGGGCGACTGCTGGGACCGGCTGACGCCGAACATCCGCCCCGGCGACCGGATCGTCGTCACCGACGCCGGCGGCGAGGACACGGTCTCCGTCGACGACATCGTCATCGAGGAGGTCGTCTCCGGCGCCGCGCCCGACGAGAACGTCTACGTCCGCGGCCACGCCCGCTACGCCGACGGCACGCCGATCCCGCCCGCGCTGCTGGACTCCGGCGAGGTCCGCGGCGACGGCGGCGGCACCCGCGCCAACCCGACGCAGCCCGTGGCGCGCATCGGCGATCCCGCCGGCGACCGCTGGGAGGCCGTCTACGAGGCGCCCGGCTACGGCGTCTTCCGCGGCACGCCGAACAAGTTCGCGATCCTCACCGGCGACCACGCGATGGGCTACGGCCACCTCCCGGTCCCGCCGCCGCCGGTCATCCAGCTCTTCGAGGGCGCCGAGACGCCCGGTCCGGCGCTCGGCTGCGAGGGCCTCGCCCCGGCCGCGCCCGCCAACGCGATCATGGCCGCCGACGACGAGGCGATCAACCTCGCCAGCGGCGACCTGCAGCTCAGCGGCGTCGCCGCCGACGGCGCCAGCAGCGTCGACGTGACGCTCGCGACCGCGGCCGCGACCGTGACCGCGCAGCCCGCCAGCGTCTCGCTCACGACCGAGCCGGGCGGCACGGCCTGGACCGCGACGTTCACCCGCGCCCAGCTCGAGCAGCTCGACGACGGCGCGGTCACCGCCACCGCCACGTTCGACGCCGGCGCCCCCGCGACGCACTCGCGCGCGATCGTCAAGGACCTCCAGGCGCCCGCGCCGCCGGTCGCCGACCCGCCCGCCGGCACCTACACCTTCAGCCCGCTGGTGCGCATCTCCACCGGCGACACCGGCGACGTCGTGCGCTTCACGCGCAACGGCACCCAGCCGACGCCCACGAGCCCGACGGCCGCGGGCTTCATCCGCGTCGCCACGACGCAGACGCTGACCGCGATCGCCTTCGACGCCGCCGGCAACGCCGGCCCCGCCGCCACCTTCGACTACGTCATCACCGACCCGCCCGCCGACCCGCCCGCGCAGCCGCCGCCCGCCCAGCAGCCGCCGGCGACGAGCGCGCTCGCGCCGCTGGCGACGCCCACCGCGCTGCCGGTGGCCCCGGCCGCGCGCCCGCTGAAGGTGAGCTCGCTCACCGTCAGCCCGCGGATCGGCCGCACACGCGTCAAGCGCGAGGGCCTGCGGGCGATCATGCGCGTGCCGGCCGAGACCGAGGTCGTGCGGCTGCGCGTCCACAAGCGCGTCGGCACGACGCGGCGGCTGCTCTCCACGCGGTTCGTCGTCCCGGGTGGTCCGGGGCTGCTGCGCGTGCGCCTGCGCGACCGCTCCCTGCGCACCAGGCTCGTCGTCGGCCGCTACGAGGTCGAGGCCACGGCCGGCACGAGCCGCGACGCGCTGGGCACGCCCGTGCGGGCGTCCGTTTCGGTCATCCGATCGAGGTAACCTCCCGCACCCGCGGTAGGACAAAGGTCCCGGTTTTCCGGGTCTCTGAGCGGGTACCGTCCGATGGACAGCTCGGACGCAACGTCACTTCACGCACGGGAAGAGGTCGGCCATCAAGATTCGCGTCATCGCTGCCGACGACTTTCCGCTCGTCCGGGAGGGGATCGTGCGAGCGCTCATCCGCGACCCGGCGATCGAGGTCGTCGGCGAGGCCAACAACGGCCACGAGGCGCTCGAGCTCGTCGCGGCGCTCAACCCCGACGTCCTGATCCTCGACCTCATCATGCCCGGGCTCGACGGCCTCGGCGTGCTCGACGCGCTCGGCAAGTCGCACCCCAAGGTCCGCGTCCTACTGATGACCGCCAGCGAGCAGGCGGCCCCGCTGCTGGGCGCCTTCGAGGCGGGCGCGGCCGGCTACCTCTCCAAGCGCGCGACCGGCGAGGAGCTGCGCCAGGCCGTCATCACCGCCCACGGCGGCGGATCGGTGATCACCCCGGCGCTGGCCGAGCACCTGCTCAAGGAGCTGCCCAAGAGCTCGGGCCTGGACGCGCAGCGCAAGGTCCGCGCGCTGCTCGGCCCGCGCGAGCTCGAGGTCCTGCGCGGCGTGGCCCAGGGCAAGACCGACATCGAGATCGGCAAGGAGCTCTTCATCTCCCCGCGGACGGTGCAGAACCATCTGACCCGCATCCGCGAGAAGACCGGGCTGCGGCGGCGCTCAGAGCTGACGCGCTGGGCCGTCGAGCACGCGGTTCGCTGACCGGGCTTCGCCCTTCCGGTTTCGGCCTTCGGTCCTCGCAAGCTCGGACCTGCGGACGACGTCACTCGTAAGGAGTGAAGTCCTTCTTGCGGGCTCCGCAGACGGGACAGAACCAGGTGTCCGGGATGTCGGTGAACGCCGTTCCGGGCGGGATGCCGCCATCGGGATCGCCGTCGTCGGGGTCGTAGATGAAGCCGCAGGATTCGCAGATCCAGCGGGTCGTCGCGGTCTCAGTGCTCATAGGCCTCCAGGGTAGTGATTCGACGGCGATAGCCTCGGTCAGGCGATGAGCATCGACCGCCCGGGCACGGGAGAGCCGCTCAACCTCGGGCCCCCGACGACGCCCCGCCAGTCGGCCTCGGTGATCGTCCTGCGCGACGGCGACGACGGCCTCGAGCTCCTGCTCGTCCAGCGCAACCCGGCGCAGCGCTTCATGGGCGGCTTCTGGGTCTTCCCGGGCGGCGCGGTCGACGCCGTCGAGGGCGAGGGCGACGCCGCCCACCGCGCCGCGGCCGTGCGCGAGCTGCACGAGGAGGCGGGCATCGGCGGCATCGAGCCCGGCGAGCTCGTGAAGTACAGCCGCTGGATCACGCCGGAGCAGCTCAAGATCCGCTTCGACACGCACTTCTTCGTCGTCCGCGCGCCTGCCGGCGCGCGGCCGCGGGCCGACGGCGCCGAGTGCGTCGACCTGCGCTGGAGCTCGCCGCGGGCGGCGCTCGCCGCGCATGCGGACGACGAGCTGGCGCTCGTCTTCCCGACCTTCCGCCACCTCGAGGAGCTCAGCGCGTTCGGGACGGTCGACGAGCTGCTCGCGCACGCACGCGACAAGGAGATCGTGGCGATGCAGCCGCGCGTCGTGCTCCGCGGCGACCGCGCACAGGTGGTCCTGCCCGGAGAGCCTGGGTACGACGCCGGGTAAAGCTGGTGCAAAACCTATGCAGAAGCTGCGGTGTCGCGAGATGCGGGTTCCGCAGGCCCGTGCAGCGTCGCACTGCAACTCCGCTCCGAAGCGTTTTGGCTGCAAAACGCGCATTAACCTGGGGTACCCCAGGGGTCCCGGGCTGCGTGAAGGTGCGCACACTGGGGTTGACCAAGCACCGCTCGAATGCGTAAGGTTGCAACCTAGAGCACTCCTTTTTCTGCAGACCAATGAGGGTCTGCTCACGAGAAGGCAGGGACGGTTAGATGAGTCTGGGGCAGCAGGTTCCGGCATCTGAGGGAGATGCCGATCACAGGGACATGGATGTGACGAGAGAGCGGAACATCGAGCTCTGGCGCGCGAGCGAGCGTTCTCGCACGCGCACGCGCCTGCGCGACGTGATCGTTCCGGGGCTCGAGGAGCTCGTCGACCCGGGCGCCGACCCCGCCGACCTCATCGTGCTCGCCGACGTCCAGGCCTGCCGCCTGCGCGCCGAGCTCGAGTGCTTCGGCGACTGCGACGACGTCATCAGCCTCGATCCCGCCGTCGAGGCCGCCCGCGAGGACGAGCGCGACTGGGTCCGCGGCCACCTGCACGACACCGCGCTGCAGATCCTCGAGTTCATCGCCGGCGACGGCTTCGGCACCGGCCTCACGGCCGCCAAGATCTCCAGCCTCGCCGGCGGCGCCGCGCGCGACCTTCACCGCTGGATCGACAAGGCCGGCGAGACCGACGGCGAGGGCCAGCTGCTGCCCGAGCTCGAGCTCGTCACGGCCGAGGCGCGCTCGCTGGACTCGCGCGTCGAGCTCGTCGTGGGCCACATCGGCACGCCGCCCACGAGCGAGCAGGTCGCCGCGCTGGCGGGCGCCGTGCGCGAGGCCGTCACGAACGCGCGCAAGCACGCACAGGCTTCTTCGGTGATCGTCCGGGTCGAGACCGGCTCGGACGGCTGTACGTCGGTCACGGTGACCGACGACGGAGTAGGCATCGACCCCGAGCTCGTGGCGAACGCCACCGGCCTCGGAGTGAAGGGAAGCATCGTCGGCCGCATGAAGCGCGTCGGCGGGCACGCCTCCTTGGAGGACGCGCCAGGTGGGGGAACCCTCGTCACGCTCATCACACAAGGCAAGGAGCCTGAACATCATGAAGATCCGCGTCGTCGTCGCTGACGATTTTCCGCTCGTCCGCGAGGGCGTCGTCCGGGCCCTCAACCAGGACCCCGGTATCGAGGTCGTCGCACAGGCAGAGAACGGCCAGGAGGCGCTGGACGTCGCCGCCGACCTGCACCCGGACGTGATGATCCTCGACCTCCGGATGCCCGACCTGGGCGGTCTCGCGGTCCTCGACAAGCTGCGCAACACGCAGCCCGACATCCGCGTCATCGTCATGACCGCGAGCGAGCAGGCCAGCACGCTGCTCGACGCGATCGCCGCCGGCGCCGCCGGCTACCTCTCCAAGCGCAGCACGGGCGAGGAGCTGCGCCAGGCCGTCATCACCGCCCACGGCGGCGGTTCGGTCATCACGCCGTCGCTCGCGAGCCACCTGCTCAAGGAGTTCTCGAGCTCCGCGCGTGGCGAGCAGTCGGCCGTCCGCCCGCTCCAGGGCCGCGAGCTCGACGTCCTGCGGCTCGTCGTGCAGGGCAAGACCGACAACGAGATCGGCCAGGAGCTCTTCATCTCGCCGCGCACGGTGCAGAACCACCTCACGCGCATCCGCGAGAAGACCGGCCTGCGGCGCCGCTCGGAGCTCACCCGCTGGGCCGTCGAGCACGCCATCGGCTAACCGGGCTGCGCTCTTCGGACGACGTCACTCTGCGACCCGCACGCGCCCGGTCATCCCGCGGCGCTCGTGGTCGCCGACGGGGCAGTACCACTTGTAGGTCCCGGGCGGGAGCCGCACCTCGACGGTCGTGCGCTCGCCCGGCTTGAGCGTCTGCGTGCGGGCCTGGCCCGCCGGGCCGATGACCGCGAGCGCATGCGGCACCTGTCCGTCGTTCGTCGCCTCGAAGGCGATCAGCCCGCCCCGCGGGACGCGCACGCCGCGCGGCAGGCGAAAGTCGACCAGCGACACCGGGACGGTCGCGTCGACGCCCGCGCCGACGGTCGTCGCGCCGGTCCCGACCGTGGCCGGCGTCGTGCGCAGCCCCTCGCCGCGGTCCTCGCCGCAGGCGCCGAGCGCCAGGGCGAGCGCGACCGCCGCGATCGCGCGCGCCCGCATCAGCCGGCGGCCTGCGGCAGCGTGACGACGAAGCGCGTGCCCTGCGGGTCGCGGCGCTCGGCGCGGATCTCGCCGCCGTGCAGCTCGACGATCCAGCGCGCGATCGCGAGGCCGAGGCCGGCGCCGCCGGCCGCCCCCTCGCTGCGGTGGAAGCGCTCGAAGACGCGGTCGATGTCCGCCGGCGCGATGCCCGGGCCCTCGTCCTCGACGACGAACGACACGGTCGCGCCGTTGCCCGCCGCCCGCAGCGTCACGACGCCCGGCCGCGGCGAGAAGCGCACGGCGTTCTCGACGAGGTTGGAGACGACCTGGTGGATGCGCTCGGGATCGCCCGCGGCGCGCAGCTCGGGCGTCGTGTCGATCGCGAAGACGACGTCGTGGGGCGCATGCAGGCGCGCCTCGCGGCGCGGCGCCCTCGAGCACGTCGCGCACGACGAACGGGTGGATGTCGAAGCGCTGCTCGCCGGCCTCCAGGCGCGAGAGATCCAGCAGCTGGGCCACGAGCCGGCCCAGGCGCTTGGTCTGCGCGAGCATCGTCGCGAGCGTCTGCGGATCGGGCTCGCTGACGCCCTCGACGACGTTCTCGAGCGTCGCCTGAAGCGCCCCCAGCGGCGTGCGCAGCTCGTGTGAGACGTTCGCGATGACGTCGCGGCGCAGGCGGTCGGTCTCGGCGAGCTGCGCGGTCATGCGGTTGAACGCCTGCGCGAGCTCGCCGACCTCGTCGGCGGTCGTCACGGCGACCTCGTGGCCCGGCTCGCCCGCGGCCATCGCGCTCGCGACGGCGGCCATCTCGCGCAGCGGCGCCGTCGTCCCGCGCGCGAGCAGCGCCGCGCAGCCGAGCGCGAGCAGGCTTCCGGTGACCGCGCCGACCGGTGACGGCAGGCCCGCCGTCACCGCCGCCACCGTCGTCGCCGCGGTGACGAGGATCGTCACGAGGATGACGATGCCGAACTTGAGCTTCAGCGACGGCAGTTCCCGGAGCACTACGCCATGCTAGGCCGGATGCTGCGTGCAGCGCCCCCCGCGAGCAGCGGCTCCCGCCTCGCGCGCCTGCCGCCGCAGTCGCTGTTCGTGCTCGGCGCGATCTCGCAGTACCTCGGCTCGGCCTTCGCCGTCCTGCTGTTCGCCTCGGTCCCGGCCGCCGGCGTCGCCTGGCTGCGGGTCGTGGCGGCGGCGGGCGTGCTCGCCGCCTGGCGGCGCCCGTGGCGCACGAGCTGGTCGGCGCCGCGGCTGCGCCTCGTGGCCGCCTTCGGCCTCGCGCTGGGGCTCATGAACCTCACCTTCTACCTCGCGATCGACCGGCTGCCGCTCGGCACCGCGGTCGCGATCGAGTTCTGCGGTCCGATCGCCGTCGCCGCGCTGGGATCGCGCACGCGCCGCGACGCCGCGGCGCTCCTCGTCGCAACCGCGGGCGTGCTGTTGCTCGCCGACGTCCACCTCGCGGGCAGCCCCGGCGGCCTCGCGCTGGCGCTGGCGGCGGGGGTCTTCTGGTCGATCTACATCGTGCTCGGGCACCGCGTCGCGCGCGATCCCGGCATCCGCCCGCAGGACGGTCTCGCGCTCGGGATGGCGATCGGCGCGCTCGGCCTGGCGCCGGTGCTCGTCTCCAGCGCCGTGCCCGCGCTCGTGAGCCCGCCGCTGCTGGCGGCCTGCCTGCTCGTCGGCGTCGCGTCGAGCGTCCTGCCCTACGCGCTGGAGCAGATCGCGATGCGGCGGCTGCCGCGGGCGCGCTTCGCGCTGCTGCTGGCCCTGCTGCCGGCGACGGCCGCGATCGTCGGCGCGGCGGTGCTCGGGCAGGTCCCGGGCGTCCTCGAGGCGGCCGGGATCGCGCTCGTGGTCGTGGCGGCTTCACTGCGAACGCACGCCGCCATGTGACGGCTGGCACAACTTCCGGCTGCGCTTGCAGTTACAGTTACCGGAGAACTGCATGGAGGCCGGAGCCCTACGAGCACCCGCTGCGCTCAACCGGATCTCGGTCACGGCGCCTCTTCTGCGGCTGCGCTCCGACGAGCAGCTGGTCGCGCTCTTCCGGGCGGGCAACGACGCCGCCTTCAACGTCATCCACGATCGCTATCGCCAGCGGCTCTTCGCGTACGCGCGCCAGATGCTCGACGGGTCGCGCCAGGACGCCGAGGACGCCCTCCAGGACGTCTTCCTGCGCGCCTACTCCTCCCTGCGCGCCAACGACCGCCCGCTGTCGCTGCGGGCCTGGCTGTACCGCGTCGCGCACAACCGCTGCATCGATCATCTGCGCAAGCCCGTCCCGCCGGCGATCGACCTCTTCGACACCTCGCGCAAGCCGCTGCACGACCCGATGGCCGAGACCGAGCGCCGCGACGACCTGCGCCGGCTCGTCGCCGACGTCCGGCGGCTGCCCGACCAGCAGCGCTCGGCGCTGCTCATGCGCGAGATCGACGGGCTCGAGCTACGCCGAGCTCGGCGCCGCGCTCGGCGTCTCGCTGCCGGCGGTGAAGTCGCTGCTCGTGCGGGCCCGGATCAGCCTCGTCGAGGCCGTCGAGGCGCGCGACACCGACTGCCTGGACATCCGCACCGACCTCGCCGACGCCTTCGAGCGCGGCGTGCGCACGAGCGGGCTGGCGCGCCGCCACCTGCGCGACTGCCCCGGCTGCGTCGAGTACCGCACCCAGCTGCGCGCCGTGCGCCAGGGCCTGAGCGCGCTGTCGCCGGGCCCCGGGCCGATGGCCGCGGTGCTGAAGCTCATCGGGATCGGCGGCGCCGGCTCGGCCGGAGCGGCCAGCGCCGGCGGCGGCGCCGCCGCGGGCGGCGGCGTCATCGCCGCGGCCGGGACCGGGACGGCGGCGAAGGTCGCCGCGGTCGTCTGCTGCGCCGCGCTGACGGCCGGCGGCGCGGTCGAGGTCGGCACCCACATCAAGCCCTCCAGCGGCTCGGCGCCGGCCGCCGCGCCAGGCCGCGCCCGCCGCTGCCGCGCAGCAGTCGGTCGACGCGCGCGCGCACAGCGCCGCCGCCGCCGCCAGCGCCTCGGCGACGCGGCACGGCCACCAGCACGCCGGCGTCCGCGCGCCGCGACGCCGGAGGCTCGGCCTCCGCGACGCAGGGCACGCAGAACGCCGCGGTCGTCGGCAGCGGCGTGAGCATCCCGCTCCCCGAGCCGCAGGTCGTCGACGACGTCACCGGCGGGGCCGCCGCGCCCAACGAGGAGACCGGCTTCGGCCACGGCGTCGACGGGCTGACGCCGGTGACCGTCAAGCCCGACACCCCGCCCGACGCCGGCTCGACCGCGGCGCCGCTGTCGTCGAGCAGCGGCGGCTATGCCGCGCCCCCGGCGGAGTCCACGACCGTGACGGCGCCCGCGCCGGACGCGGCCGGCAAGGTCGAGTTCGTGCCCGGCAGCCCGCCCGCCGGCTGAGCCCCAGCTCCCATCGACCGCTACGCCGCCACACTCGACCACGAGACCCTGCTCGTGCGCCGTGGACGCCGCTCGGGCCTGTTCACGATCGTCGCCGTCCACTCGACCGCGCGCGGGCCGGCGCTCGGCGGCTGTCGGATGTGGCACTACGACGACTCGCGGCGCGCGGTCCGCGACGCGCTGCGCCTCTCGCGGGCGATGACCTTCAAGTCCGCCGTCGCCGGCCTCCCGCTCGGCGGCGGCAAGGGCGTGATCATGGCGCCGAACCCGGCCACGACCGGCCGGCGCGGGCTGCGCGCCGACGCCCTGCGCGACTTCGGCGACACGATCGAGCAGCTCGGCGGCAGCTACGTCACCGCCGAGGACGTCGGGACCTCGTCGCGCGACATGGAGGTCATCTCCACCACGACGAGCCACGTCACCGGCCTGTCGCGCTCGCGCGGCGGCTCGGGCGACCCGAGCCCCTGGACGGCGCTCGGCGTCGAGGCCGCGATCGGCGTCTGCTGCGAGCGCGTCTTCGGCAGCCGCTCGCTCGCGGGCCGCACGGTCGCCGTCGCCGGGCTCGGCCACGTCGGGGCGCGCGTCGCGGCGGGCTGCGCGCGCGCCGGCGCGACGCTGCTGCTGACCGACATCGACCAGGGCAAGCAGGCGCTCGCCGGTGAGCTCGGCGCGCGCTGGATCGCGCCCGAGGAGGCGCTCGAAGCGCCCGTCGACGTCCTCGTCCCGTGCGCCCTCGGCGGCCTGCTCGACCACGACGCGGTCGCGCGGCTGCAGGCGCCGATCGTCGCCGGGGCGGCGAACAACCAGCTCGCCGAGGACGAGGTCGCGGGGCTGCTGGCCCAGCGCGGCGTGTTGTGGGCGCCCGACTTCGTCGTCAACGCGGGCGGCATCATCAACATCTCCGTCGAGCTCGAGCCCGAGGGCTACGACCCGCGCCGCGCCCGCACCCGCGTCCGCGGCATCGCCGACACGCTGCAGCGGATCTTCGACGACGCCGAGGCGGGCGCCGGCTCGCCGCTGGATGCCGCGATGGCGCTGGCGCGAGAGCGGCTGGCCTCGGCGGCGTAGGCGCGACCGCCCGCGCTTGGCGCGGGCCGAAACTGCATCGATGAGGGAAGGGCTCGGGGCGCCGCCGGCGGGCGCCGCGGTCCGCTCGGCGCGTTCGTCCCCGGGCCACCCCTGCTTCATCGCTGCCGGTCGTCGTCCGACAGCGCAAGAACCCCTCACACCACCGGCCGCACGCCCCCCGGCGGCGGCCACGGCCAGCGCTCGACGTCCTCCGGCAGCCGCCCCTCCTCGTCGAGCTTGCCCAGGTGCGCCGCGAGCGTCGCGGTGGCCGCCAGGCGCAGGCTCGGCGGGGCGTCGGCCCAGACGCGGTCGAGCAGCTCGTCGATGCCGCGCAGGCCGTCGTCGAGCGCGACGACGAGCCGGCGCTCGCGGTCGCGGCGGTGTGCGAGGTAGCGGTCCAGCAGCGCGGCGGGGTCGGTGACGGGCGGGCCGTGGCCGGTGCAGAGGAGGTCGAGGTGCAGCGCGCGCAGGCGCTCGAGCGCGGCGAGGTAGCCGCGCAGGGCGCCCGGGTCGGGGGCGACGAAGACGCTGCTCTGCGCGAGCACGGCGTCGCCGGTGAAGCAGACGTCGCCGCAGACGAAGGCGAGGTGGTCGGTGGCGTGGCCGGGGGTCGCGACGACCTGCAGCGGTCCGACGACGTCGCCGTCGGCCAGCCGCACGTCGGCGCCCTCCCAGCGCGCCGCGCCGACCTCCGCGCCCGCGCCCGCGCGCACCGCCTCGGCCGCGCCGCAGTGGTCGCCGTGGTCGTGGGTCAGCACGATCGCGCCGGCGCCCCCGCGGCGCTGCGCCTCCGCCAGCACCGCCGCGACGTGCGCGTCCAACGCCGGGCCGGGGTCGACGATCCAGCAGGGGTCGCGCCCGACGAGCCACGTGTTCGTGCCCTCGAGCGTGAACGGCCCCGGGTTGTCGGCGCGCACGAGCGCGACGTCGTGGCGCGCCAGCGCAGCGTCGGTCATGGCGTCGAGGGTAGTGCTCAGCCCGCGGCGAGCCGGTAGACCGGCCCGTCCAGCGAGACGGCGTAGACGCGCCCGCGCGCGTCCTCGCCGAACGACGACAGCTGGTCGACCTTCGCCACGCCCGGGATCGCGCGGTCGCCGCTCGCCGAGCCGGCGCCGACCCGCACCGAGCGCAGCTCGCCCTTGCACAGGTCGCCGTAGACGTAACGCCCGGTCAGGGCCGGGACGCCGCGGTCGCGGACGACGTAGCCCCCGGTCACCGAGCAGTTGCCCGACGAGTGCGAGAGCTCGAGCACCGGCGCGACCGCCCCGGGCGCCGGCTCCTGGAAGTTGCGCCGCGTGCCCTCCAGCGGCCGCCAGCCGTAGTTGACCCCGCGGGCGTCGCCCTTGCGCGCGAAGTCGATCTCCTCGACCGCGTTCTGGCCGACGTCGCCGATCGTGAGATCGCCGGTCGTGCGGTCGAACGAGAAGCGCCACGGGTTGCGCAGCCCGTAGCTGTAGATCTCCGGCTGCGCGCCGTCGCGCCCGACGAACGGGTTGCTCGCCGGCACGCTGTACGGGCGCGAGCCCGAGCGCCGCGGGTCGATGCGCAGGATCTTGCCGAGCAGGCTGCCGAGGTCCTGTGCGTTGCCGCGGGCGCCGTGCTGGTCGTTGGCGCCGCCGCCGTCGCCGGTGCCCGCGTAGAGCAGCCGGTCGGGGCCGAACACGATCAGGCCGCCGTTGTGGTTGTCCTCGACGCCGTCGTAGCGCAGGACCGTGCGCGCGCTCGAGCTGTTCGCGCGGTCGGCGGTCGCCGCGCGGTACTCGGCGATCCGCTGCAGCCCCGCCTTGTCGGTGTAGTTGACGTAGAAGCGCTTGGTCGTGGCGTAGTCGGGCGCGAAGGCCATCGACAGCAGGCCCTGCTCGCCGCCCGCCTTGACGATCGAGCGGATGTCGAGAAACGGGGTCGGCAGGCGCTTGCCGGCGCGGATGACGCGGATCGTCCCGGCCTGCTCGACGACGAAGATCCGCCGGCGGTCGCCGCGCGGCGCGGTGACGTAGACGGGCGCGCTGAACGACCCGACGGACACGAGCTTGACGCCCGCGGCGGCGGCGTCGCGCGCCCCGTGCTCGGCGGGCGCGGCCGCGGCCGCCGAACTCGTCGTCGCATCGGCGCGGCCGGAGTCGCCCGAGCCGCAGGCGACGAGCGCCAGAACGGCACCGGCCACGGGGGCGATGCGTGCGAGCCGCGACACGCTCGTGAGCATGCCAGACCGCGACCGCCGCGGGTCGCAGTCCCGAGCGCCTACACCTGCGGCAGCGTGCCCTGCACCCAGGAGGGCGGGCCGTCCTCGGGGTGCTCCTGCTTCCAGATCGGCGCCTGCGACTTGACCGCGTTGAGCAGCGCGTGCGCGCCCTCGAAGGCCTCCGAGCGGTGCCCCGCCGAGACCGCGATGACGACGCTCGGCTCCATGAGCTCGACGGTGCCGGTGCGGTGCGCGACGGCGACGGCGGTCAGGCCGTGCTCGGCGGCCACGATCTCGGCGAGCTGGCGGATCTTCTCCTCGGCCATCTCGACGTAGGCCTCGTACTCGAGGCTCGGGACCTCGCGCGTCGTGCCGCAGAAGACGACCGTCGCGCCCGTCGCGGGGTCGGCGACGAGCTTGCGCACGGCCTCGGGGTCCAGCGGCTCGCCGGTGACCTCGGCGAGGCGCACCTCGCCCGCGCCGCCGCTGACGGGCGGCACGAGCGCGAGCTCGTCGCCCTGCGCGAGCGGATGGTCGATCGTCACGTACTCACGTGCGACGGCGGTGACGAACGGCGCGTTGTCGGGCAGGCCCGCGAGGGCGCCGCCGCGCAGCTCCGCGATCGCGTCGGCGACGGTCGCGCCGTCGCCGAGCTGCAGCGCCACGGTGCCGGCGCCGGCGCGCTCGCGCAGGCTGGCGAAGAGTCGCACGGTAACGTCCATGCCCCCATGCTACGCAGCGACGAGACCGAGCGGTTCACGGCCTGATGGCGACCGCGGCGATCCTCACGATCAGCGACACGCGCTCGGCCGGCACCCGCACCGACACGACCACCGGCCTCATGCGCGAGATCCTCGAATCGCTCGAGATCGAGGTCGTCACGACGCAGCTCGTGCCCGACGAGCGCGACGAGATCTCGGCCGCGATCGTCCATCTCGCGGCCGGCGCCGACCTCGTCCTGACCTCCGGCGGCACCGGCCTCGCGCCCCGCGACGTCACCCCCGAGGCGACGCTCGCGGTGCTCGATCGCCAGGCGCCGGGGATCGCCGAGGCGATGCGCGCCGAGACCGCCAAGCTCCAGCGCCTGTCCTGGCTCTCGCGCGGCGTCGCCGGCACGCGCGGGATGTCGCTGATCGTCAACCTGCCCGGCAACCCGAAGGCCGTGCGCGAGTGCCTCGACGTGCTCGCGCCGATGCTCCCCCACGCGCTGAAGCTCGCGACCGGCGCCGACGGCGCTCAGCACCAGCTCTAGACGAACAGCAGCCGGCCGATGTGGTCGCGGCCGTCGCGGACGCCGGGCGCCACGGCGAACAGCCCGCTGCCGACGTGCTTGATGTACTCGTTCAGCGCGTCGCCGCCCAGGCGCGTCTGGATCGCCGCGAACTGGCGGTGCGCGTCGCGCTGGAAGGCGATGAAGAACAGCCCGGCGTCGAGCTGGCCGAGCTCGGGATCGAAGCCGTCGGTGAACGAGTAGCCGCGGCGCAGGATGCGCTCGCCGCGGTTGGTCGCCGGGGCGGCGAGGCGGATGTGGGCGTCGGCGGGGAGCGCCCCCAGGTCGACGCGGTCGTGCTCGGCGCCCGCGCCCAGCGGCGCGCCGTCGGACTTGCGGCGCCCGATCGTCGCCTCCTGGTCGCCGAGCGGCGCGCGGTCCCAGACCTCGATCAGCATCCGGATGCGGCGCGTGACCATGTAGGTCCCGCCGCGCAGCCACGGCGGCGCCTCGGCGCCGGCCCAGACGTGGCGGCGCAGCGCGCCGTCCTCGTCGGCGGTGATGTTGTTCGTGCCGTCCTTGAAGCCCATGAGGTTGCGCGGCGTCGCCTGCCCGGCGGCCGTCCTGGCGGTGCGGCCGAAGCCGAGCTGCGACCAGCGCATGACGACCGTGCCGCGGCCGATGCGGGCGAGGTTGCGCACCGCGTGGAAGGCGACCTCGGGCTCGTCGGCGCAGGCCTGGACGCAGATGTCGCCGTCCGAGCGCGCGGCGTCGAGCGCGTCCCCCGGGAGCGGCGGCAGCCGACGCAGCGCCGCGGGCCGCTGCGCTGCCAGCCCGAAGCGGTCGGTGCCCCCGCTCCCGAGGAAGAGGGTCGGGCCAAAGCCGAAGGTCAGCGTCAGCCGCGCCGGCGGCAGGCCGTCGGCCTCGCCGGTGTCGGCCGGCGGCGCGAGCTGCTGCGGGGCGCCGTCGCCGAGCGCGCGGCCGGCGGTCAGCGTCGCCGCCGCGGCGGTCCACTCGCGCAGCAGGTCGCGCAGCTGCGCCCGCGAGGTCCCGTCGACGACGTCGAAGGCCGCGATGTGCAGCCGCGCCTGGGTCGGGGTGACGATCCCCGCCTGGTGCTCTCCGTGGAACGCGACGACGCCGTCGTCGCCGTCGCCGGACTCGAGCGCCGTCGCCGCGCCGGCGCCGACGGCGAGGCCACCGACGCCCATGCCGACCGTTGCGAGGAACGTGCGCCGGTCGACGGGCACGAGCTAGTTCCGCAGGGCCCCTGCGACCTGCGACAGCGGCTCGGCGAGCGCGTCGACGGCCTGGCTGAGCCGCCGCCGCTGGGCGGCCCCGACGCGGTCATAGCTCGGGAAGCTGCCACCGGTCTTCGTGGCGCGCAGCCGGCGCTCCACGGCGTCGAAGCGCCGGGCGATCGTGCTCGCGAGCGCCCGGTCGCGCGCGCGCAGCGCCGGCTCGAGCAGCCCGAAGGCGGTCCGCGAGCCTGCGACGTTGGCCTCGAAGTCCCACAGGTCGGTGTGCGAGTAGCGGTCCTCCTCGCCCGTGATCTTCGACGCCGACACCTCGTCGAGCAGCTCGCTCGCGCCGGCGGCGAGCTGCTCGGGCTCGTAGGTCTCCTCCTGCACGCTGCGCTCCAGCCGCGCGACGTCGGCGACGAGCTCGTCGGCGACCGGCCTCATCCCGCGCGTGCTGCCGTCGCGCCACAGCGCCTGCTCGATGCGATGAAAGCCCGTCCACTGCTCGCCCTTGGCGACGTCGTTGACGCGCGCGTCGATCTCGGGGTCGAGCGTGCCGAAGCTCTCGGCGACCGGCTCGATCGTCTCCCAGGGCGCGCGCGCCGGGGCGAACAGGCGCTTGGCAGCGGCGACGTCGCCGGCCTTCACCGCGGCGGCGAAGCGGTCGGTGCGCTCGCGCAGCTCGCGCGCCTGGGCGCGGACGTAGGTGCCGTAGCCTGTGGCCGCCGCGGTCAGCTGGCGGTCGGTGCTCGACGACGCCGCGACGGTCGCGGCCGGCTCGGGCGAGTCGCCGCCGCAGGCGGCGAGCGCGGCGGTGGCGAGGACGATCAGGGCGGGGCGGCGAAGCACCCGCAACACGTTAGGGGACCCTAACGTGGACTGTCAAAGCCACCTTTCCGGTGTTATGCGACGAAGCTGTCGGCGGAGATCCCGACGCGCTTGGAGAACGGGCTGTCGAACACCCCGTCGGGGTCCAGGCGCGCGCGGACGTCCATCCAGTCGGCATAGCGCGGGTACATCGACTCGACGAAGCGGTGGCTGCCGCTGAGCGTGTTGATGTGCCCCCAGTGCGGCCGCCCGCCGAGCGCGTAGAGCGCCTCCTCGTAGGCCTTCAGCAGCTCGATGCCGCCGTCGTTGCCGTTGAGGCCGATGAGCTCGATCATCATCGTGTCGCGCCCGTTCATCATCGACAGGTAGGCCGGCGACTGCTTGACGAAGCGCAGCGCGATCGGCGAGCTCTGGTAGACCGAGCCCAGCTCGCGGCGCTCGCGCGCGACGCGGAAGATCGTCTCGACGGCCTCGATGTGGCGGCCGTCCATCGGCACGCCGATCTCGCACGAGTAGGCGGGCAGGATGTTCAGCGTGCCGATGTTGAAGACCTTGAAGCTGACCTCGTCGTACTCCTTCTTGACGAGCGACTTGACCGACCCCAGCAGCAGCTTCGGCGCCAGCGAGGGCGCGATGTCGAGCAGGAGGTTGAGGAGCTGCGGCGTGAACGGGAACAGCGCGGCCGCCTCGACGAGCCAGTTGCGCATGCGCTTGTCCCAGGGCCGGTTGCGGGGGTCCTCGGTCGTGTTGCGCGTCGTGACGAGGAACGGGTACGGGTAGCCGTCGTCGTAGGGGCTGAAGGCCAGCTCGTAGTGCTCGTTTGCGTCGAACACGGCGCCGTCCTCGAGGTCGGCGCGGACCTTCGCCCAGGGGTGCAGCTCGCGCACCTCGCGCATGTGGAAGCGCTCGCGGACCTCGAGCATCGCGGTGCAGATCACGCCCATGCAGCCCATCCCGACGCAGACGCCGGCGAAGACGTGGTCGTCCTGCACGAGCGTGCGCGCGTCGCCGTGGTGGGCCTCGTAGGCGGCGCGGTCGGTCGGCCCCTCGGACGGCTCGATGCGCTGGACGCTGCCGTCGCCGACGACGACGTCGAGCGAGCGCAGCTGGTCGTTGAGCGGGCCGAACGCCGTGCCCGAGCCGTGCGTCGAGGTCGCGGTCACGCCGGCGATCGTCTGGTGGTCGTAGCCGCCCATGTTCGTCAGCCCGAGGCCGTTGCGGTCCAGCCAGTCGTTGAGCTCCTTGATGCGCGTGCCCGCCTCGGCGCGCACGAGCCGGCGCCCGGCCCACCCATCGCGCACGAAGTCCGGCTCGGGCGCCGGTACCCGCGCCATGCCGGTCGGCTTGAGCAGGAAGCCGTCGGTCAGCGCGACGTCCGACCACGAGTGGCCCGAGCCGACAGCGCGCACGTTGACCCCCCACTCGCGCGCGGTGCGCACGATCGCGACGACGTCGTCGATCGTCTGCGGCTCGTAGATGCGCAGCGGGTCGATCCGCTGGTTGCCGAGATGGTTGCGCCAGGTCTTGCGGACCTCGAAGGGCGGGCTCATCGCGCGGCGCGCTGCGCGAGCAGGTGCTCGACGCCGCGCTCGGCGAGCGCGGCGATCGTCTTGGACGGGTTGACGCCGATCGCCGTGGGGACGATCGAGCCGTCCAGGACGTAGAGCCCGTCGTAGCCGTGGACGGCGCCCCACTCGTCGACGACGCCCGTCTCGGGGTCGTCGGACATCGGGCAGCCGCCGAGCGGGTGGACGGTGATGAACTTGCCCAGCGGCCCGGCGTCGAGGGCGAAGAACGACGTCGCGCCGGCCGCCTGCGCGAGCTCGCCCGCGGCCTTGCGCATGGCGTCGAAGAGCTTCGCGCTGCCCTCCTTGCTCCAGCGGATGTCCAGGCAGCGGAAGATCGGCGTGAGTCGCATCCGCCCGTCGGCGGCGTCGCGGCCGATCATCAGGAAGATCAGCGTGTCGCCGATCGGCTTCAGGCGCCTGAGGTGCACGTCGCGCGGCGACAGCTGGCGGTCGGACAGGCCGAGCTTGGCGCCGGCGTTCTTGACGGCGATCCGCACGCGGCCCAGGCCGGTGATCGCGCGCACGCCGCGGACGATCTCCAGCAGGCCGCCGAAGCTGTGCGGCAGCCCGCCGTCGGCGACCATGAAGCCGGCCTCGTCGAGGTAGTCCAGGCGGCTCGTCATCGTCGGCCCGACGTCGGCCTGCGCCCCGGCCACGTCCTCGGCGGCGGGATCCAGGGCGAGCGCCAGCGCGTCGCCGTTGCCCGAGAAGCGCGTGCCGAGCGCGGGCGACAGCCGCGGCAGGCGGCGCTTGTTGCGCAGCAGCAGCCGCGTGCTGCCGAGCGTGCCGGCCGCGAGCACGAGCACGGGCGCGCTGACGCGCCCGTCGATGCGGTACTGCAGGTCGCGGACGCCGACGGTCCAGTCCTCGCCCTCGCGCCCGGGCGGGTCGATCCGCAGCACCTCGTGCAGCGGGAAGACCTCCGCGCCGTGGGCCTCGGCGCGCGCGACGTACGTGATGTCGACGGTGTTGCGGGCATTCAGCGGGCAGCCGATGTCGCAGCGCCCGAGGTTGTCGCAGCCCTGCTGGTGGACGCCGCTGAACGGATGCCGGCGGGGCGCGCCGAAGTGCACGGCGATCGGCAGGCGGCTCGGCTCGCGCCCGGCATGGGCGGCCATCGCGTCGAACGCGCGGATCTTCGCCAGGGCGGGCACGGCCGGCGTCGCGCGCGGGTCGAGCGCCGCCTCGGTGCGGTCGTAGTACGGATCGAGCGCGGCGGCGTCGATCGCGGCCGGCCAGGCGGGGTCGTCGAAGATCGCGTCCGGCGCGCGCAGCTGGACGTTGGCGTAGACGAGCGAGCCGCCGCCGACGCCCGTGCCCGTGAGGACCGCGACGTCGCGCATGATCCGCAGGTCGAACATCCCGCCGGGGTTGTGGCGGCGGTGCCAGAACATGCGCGGCGCCTGCGCGGGCCGGTCGGGGAAGTCGCCCGGCCCGAAGCGGCGGCCGCGCTCGAGCACGCAGACGCGCCAGCCCTGCTCGGCCAGCCGGCAGGCGGTGATCCCCCCGCCAAAGCCCGAACCGACGACGACCGCATCGTAGACGCGCTCCATGGCCCGACACTAGTCCCGCCACCGGCGTCGCGGCAGTGCGATCGCGCACATGCGCAGGCTTCAGGACACGATGCACGCGTCGTGCGCAGCGGACGCGACGCGAACCTGTCCGGCGACCGCGCCGTGGCGGTCGAGCACGGTCAGCCGGCCGTTGCCCAGCGACGGCGTGACGACGCGCGCGCCGGTGCGCTGGACGTTGTAGGAGCCGGCGGCGACCCGCGTGCGGCGGCGCAGCGATCCGTCCTGCAGCGCGTGCACGGCGACCGTCCCGTCGTCGCCGCTGGCGACGTAGGCCAGGCCGCCGCCGAAGCTCACGTGCTGGGGCGCGGCGTCGGCGCGCATGATCCGCACGGCCCGGCGCGTGGCCGTGTCGACGACGGCGATCCGCGGCTCGCGCCCCGCGGTGACCCATACCCGCCGGCCGCTGGAGAACTCGAGGTCGTGGACGAGGAACCCCACGCGCACGTGCCCGGCCGGGCGCGGGCGCACGGGGTCGCTGACGTCGAGGACGGCGATCTGGGCGGCGCTCGAGCCCAGCGCGACCCACAGGCGCCGGCCCTCGGGGTGCAGGGCGAGGTGGCGGGCACCGGCCCCGACCTCGACGCGCCGCAGGACGCGACCCGCGACGAGGTCGACGACCGCGATCTCGCCGTGATCGGAGTCGCTGACGTAGGCGAGCCGGCCGCCCGCCGCGATCGCGGTGTAGCGCGGCGTGCCGAAGCCGCGCAGGACGCGCCGCACGCGCAGCGGCCGGCCCTCCAGCAGCGAGATCGCGCCCGCGCCCGCGTGCGCGACGACGACCCGCCCGCCGGGCCCGCTCTGGATGCTGCGCGGGTCGGCGACGGTCGCCAGGCGCTGGACGACGCGCATGCTCTGCAGCGACACGGCGACGACGTGCGCCTCGGTGTCGGCGGTGACGAGCGCGAGCGCGGGCCGCCGGCCCGCCGCCCACGCGGAGGGCGCAGCGAGGGCCGGCGCGGCGGCGAGGCCGAGGGCGAGGAACTCACGGCGGTCGAGCATCACTCCCACTACGGCGGCCCGGGCAGCGGAGGTCCCGCGCGGCGTCGTACGGTACGGCGCGATGACCGCGACGAGCCTGCGCGACTTCCTCGACAACGGCGACCGCGCCGCGCTCGCGTCCGCGCCCCCGCGCGACCCGCGCGTGCGGTGCTTTCACCGCAGCGTGCCCGGCTACGCGGTCAGCGCGATCGCCGACGCTCCCGGGGTCGCGGCGCGGCTCGGGCTCGCGCGCCTGGTCGTCAAGCTCGAGACCGAGCGCTTCGGGCTGCCCGCGTTCAAGTTCCTCGGCGCCTCGTGGGCGGTCTGCCGCGCGCTGAGCGCCCGCGCCGGCCGCGACGAGCCGGTCTCCACCTTCGACGAGCTGCGCGCGCTGGCGGCGTCGATGGAGGGCCTGACGCTCGTCGCCGCGACCGACGGCAACCACGGGCGCGCGGTCGCGCACATGGCGAGCCTGCTCGACCTCGAGGCCCGCATCCTCGTGCCCGCCAACACGGCGCGGGCCCGCATCGACGCGATCGCGAGCGAGGGCGCGACCGTCGGCGTCGTCGACGGCAGCTACGACGACGCGGTCGCGGCGTCGGCGGCGCTGGCGGACGACCGCCGGCTCGTGATCTCCGACCACTCCTGGCCCGGCTACGAGGAGGTCCCCGGCTGGGTCGCCGACGGCTACCAGACGATCTTCGACGAGCTCGCCGAGCAGCTCGACGCGCTCCCGCCGCTCGTCGCGGTCCAGATCGGCGTCGGCGCGCTCGCCTCCGCCGCCGTGCGGGCGCTCGCCGCGCCCGCCCGCGTGATCGTCGGCGTCGAGCCGGCCGGCGCCGCCTGCGCGCTGGAGGCCGTCCGCGCCGGGGAGGTGACGCCGCTGCCCGGAACGCAGGAGTCGATCATGGCCGGGCTGAACTGCGGCACCGCGTCGGCGATCGCGCTGCCCGACATGGCCGCCGGGATCGCCGCCTTCTGCGCGGTCGACGACCGCGCCGCCGAGCTCGCGGTCCGGCTGCTGCACGCGGACGGGCTGGACTGCGGCGAGACCGGCGCCGCCGGCGTCGCCGGCCTGCTCGCGCTGCACGAGCGCTGGCCGCGGGACGCCTGGACGCGCCTCGGCGTGTCCGGCCCGGAGGAGCCCGCCGCGCTCGTCCTCTGCACGGAGGCGCCGACCGACCCGGCGTCGTTTGCCCGCATAACCGCGTGATAACGCGGTGCAGGGCACGGGTAGTCCGGCTGCAAAGCCGACTCTCAGGAGGACCCAATGGCAACCCAGGAACAGCATCCGCCGCCGATGGACCCCAACAGCAGCGAGGCCGACGACAAGCAGCTCGAGCTCGCGCGCAAGCAGGGCGCCGCCTACCGCGAGGCGCTGGAGTACATGGCCAACGAGGTCGCGCACGACGGCGGCATGCAGCCCGCCGGCGAGTACCTCGTCGGCTACGCCGTCGAAGAGGCCGAGGGCATGTACATGTTCAACGACGGCAAGCTCGAGTGGCAGGACCCCGGGGACGAGAACCTGCACGTCGAGATCGCCGTCTGCGACGCGTCCGACGGCCGCTTCGTCCCCGGCTGCACCGTGACCGTGACGCTGACCGATCCCGACGGCAACGACGCCGGCACGCACGAGCTCCCGCTGCTCTGGCACCCGATGCTCTACCACTACGGGCGCAACTGGAAGGTGCCCGCCGACGGCACCTACACGCTGAAGGTCCGCATCGACCCGCCGACCTTCATGCGCCACGACGAGATCAACGGCTGCCGCTTCAAGGAGAGCGTCGAGACGACGTTCAAGGGCGTCGAGGTCGAGCGCGGCCAGGACTGACGGTCAGGCGGTGGCGCCGGCGCTGCGCGCCGGTGCCGCGTCGGCCAGCGCCCACACGGCCGCGCCGGTGACGGCGGCGGCGATCAGCACCGCCGGCCAGGCGCCGACGGGGTCGGCGATGACGTGCGCGCCGACGAACGAGGCGAGGTAGACGCCGAGCAGGGCGCCGGTCCGCGCGGGGCCGGCGCTGTGGCGCCAGCGCATGGCGCACCAGCCGGCGCCCGCGACGAGCACGATCCCGCCGAGCGCGCGCACGCCCGTCGCCTGCGCGACGCCGAAGCCTGCGAGCAGCGAGCCGGCGGCGACCGGCCAGGTGGCGTTTCTCATGCGCGAACCGTAGCGGCCCGCGGCGTCAGGGCGCGTACGAGAACGGGTGCTCGAAGGCGGCGAGCGCGGTTTGCTGCTCGACGTCCATCTCGACGCGCACGCCCGTGCGCAGGTCCTCGACGCGGATCGTCACCGAGTCGTCGACCGGGTGCCACAGCAGGAAGATGTCCAGCGCGCCGTTGCGCCGGTGGGCCAGCTCGCGCTCGGCGACGGCGGTCGCGGCCGGCTCGAGCGTCGCGGTCGTCATGGCGTCAGCGCAGGTGCCCGAGCTCGGCGACCGCCGCGGCGGGCTCCTCGCTCGCGGTGGGGAGCAGTCCGAAGAGCTCGAGCGCGACGTCCGCCCCGGCCTCGCCGTCGGCGCGCAGCCGGCGCGTCGGCTCGTGCAGCAGGCGGCGGACGATCGTGCGGGCCAGGACGCCGACGCGCTCGCGATCGGCGGGCGTGAGCTCCTCCCAGCGCAACTCGTTCTCGCTCAGCACGCGCGCCACGATCGTCTCGGCGTGCTCGTGCAGCATCGCGACGGCGGGCGCGGCACCGTAGCCGGCCAGCCAGGTCTCGAAGCGCGCCTCCTCGTGCGCCACGAGCGCCGCGGCCTCGCGCGAGTGCAGGCGGCGCTGGTCGTGGTTGGCGTCGAGGCGGCGGTCGACGTCGTCGAGGTCGAGCAGCGTCACGCCCGGCAGGTCGCCGGCGGCGGGATCGACGTCGCGGGGCATGCCGAGGTCGACGATGACGAGCGGACGGCCGGTGCGGGCGGCCATCGCAGCTGCGACGGCCTCCCGCCCGATGAGCCGGTCCGACGCCGCCGTCGCGGTGAAGATCACATCTGCGAGCTCGAGCTCGGCGGGCACGTCGGCGAGCCGGACGGCGCTGCCGAGCGTGTCGGCGACGCCGGCCGCACGCGAGCGGTGGCGGCTGGCGACGACGACCTCCATGCCCTCGTCGGCGAGCGCGCGGGCGCTGAGAGCGCCGCTCTGGCCGGCACCGACGACGAGGACCCGCCGGCCGCCGAGCGAGCCCGCGGCGTCCCGCGCGAGCTCGACGGCGACCGAGGAGACCGAGGCGCCGCCGCGGCCGAGGCCCGTGCGGCTGCGCACGCGACCCCCGCACGACAGGGCGTCGCCGAAGAGGCGGCCGGTCACGGGACCGGCGGTGGCTGCGGCGCGGGCGCGCTCGAGCGAGCGGCGGACCTGGCCCTGGATCTCGGCCTCGCCGAGGACCATCGACTCCAGGCCCGCGGTGACCGCGAAGAGATGGCGCGACACCTGCGCGCCGCGCAGGAGGTGCACGTGGCCGAGCAGCTCGGCCTCGGTGCAGGCGGCGAGGTCGGCGAGCGCGGCGAGCAGCGCGCGCCGCGCGGCGGCCGGATCGAGCGTCGCGACGTAGAGCTCGGTGCGGTGGCAGGTGCACAGCGCGACGGCCTCCTCGACGCCCCGCAGGGCGACGAGATCGCCCATCAGCCGGGTCGCACCGTCCGACGACAGCGCGAGGCGTTCGCGCATGTGCAGCGGTGCGGTCCGGTGAGAGACGCTGATCGCGACGAGATCCACGGTTCCATGGTGGCGGTTGGCACCCATCCGCCGCATCGGTAGGGGTCGCAGGCCTGCGTGCGGGTTGCAGCAAGCAGCGACGCCGTTAAGACGTTCGTCGCGCACGTTCGACGACGTGGGCCACGCCGTCCGCGGTGACGTAGACGCCGCCGCCCGCGAGCACGCCGACGGCCCCGCCGGGCCCCGACAGCAGCGCCGTCTTGGCCCGGACCTCGGCTTCCAGGCCCGTCCGCGCGACGGCGGTGACCTGGACGATGCCGGTGTCGGCGGGCCGCCCGCTGCGGGGATCGATCAGGTGGTGGCCGTCGGTCCACGCGCGGCGCGTGGTGCCGCTCGTCGCGACCGCGCCGCGGGCGATCTGCAGCCGCTGGATCGGTGCGCCGCCATCGCCGTCGGGCCCGGCGACGTCGATCGCGCGCTCGTGCGCGAGCAGGCCGCCGAAGCGCAGGTCGCCGCCGCAGTCGATCGCCCACGTCGCGCAGGCGGCGAGCGCCGCGGCCATCAGGTCGGCGGCCAGGCCCTTGCCCAGGCCGCCGCTGTCCAGGCGCGTGCCCGGCGGGCGGCGCACCGCGTCGCCCTCGACCGACACCGCCGACCAGGCGGGCCGCCAGGCGACCGGCGCGATCGCCGCCCGGTCGCCGGCGGCGTCGTCCGCGGTCCAGTGCCCGCGGTAGCCGGCGGCCTCGACCGCGGGCAGGCAGGTCGCGTCGACGAGCCCGCCCGACGCCTCGCCCGCCCAGCCCACGGCCTCGGCGAAGCGGCGCACGAGCGGCGCGGCGGGCACGAGCTCGCGCGGGTCGTCGTTGAGCCGGCACAGGTCGCTGGCGGGATCGAAGCGCGTGAGGCGGCGGTGCACCTCCTCGGCGATCTCACGCGCGCGGCGCAGCCCGAGGCGCACGATCTCGGCGTCGCCGGAGGCTCGCACGCAGACCGTCGCGCCGAAGCAGGGGAAGCGCTCGGCGCGCTCGCGCATGGATCGCATGCGCCAAGCGTGCCGCCCGAGGCTGGGAGATCGCTGAGAGCGCGGATGCTCAGCGAATTCTCAGCTTCTTCTTCGGAGGCTCTCGCATCCGCGGTGGATCCTGCTCGGCATGCCCCTCCCTCCCCCCGCCGCAACCGTCGCAGCACAGGAGCGCCGGGCGGCCGCGCAGGACGCGCGGCGCCGGCGCGTGCTGCGCATCACGCAGCTGCGCCGCCAGGTCCTGGCGGCCGCGCTCGCCACGTTCGCGCTGGCCTTCGGCCTCGTCGCGTTCGACGGCTCGATGGGCACCGGCGCGACATCGTCGTCGTCGGCCGCCGCCAGCTCGAGCTCGTCGACCAGCGTCACGGACGCCCCCGACGATGAGCTCCCCGACGACTCGGGCTCGTTCGACGACGAGGGCTCGTCGGACGACGCGGGCGCCGCGACCGGCTCGTCGTCGGCGCCGCTGACGACCTCGCAGTCCTAGGCGCGCTGATGCTCGGCGAGCACGTCTTCTGGATCACGAGCCGTGCGTCGGGGATCGCGGCGCTGCTGCTGGCCAGCGCGGCAGTCGGGCTCGGGCTCGCGCTCGGCGGGCGCGTCGCCGGCACCCGCTCCCAGGACCTGCGCCCGCTGCACGAGGCGCTGTCGCTCGCGACGCTCGTGGCGCTCGTCGTCCACGCCGTGTCGCTGCTGGGCGACGGCTTCCTGCACCCGAGCCTCGCCGACATCACGGTGCCGTTCGTGAGCGGCTTTCACCGTTTCTGGATGACGACCGGGATCGTCGCCGGCTGGCTGCTGATCATCCTGGGGCTGTCGTTCTACGCACGCGCGCGGATCGGCGTGCAGCGCTGGCGCAAGCTGCACCGCTACACGGCGCTCGCCTGGATCCTCAGCATCGGCCACGCGCTGGGCCAGGGCACCGACGCCGGCCGCATCTGGTTCCTCACGGCGGTCGGGATGGTCGTGCTGCCGACGCTCTGGCTGCTCGTCGAGCGCCACGCCGGGGCATTCGCCCGGCCGAGCGCGCGGACGCGGCCCGTTAGCTGACGCGCCCGTTGCCGTCGCCGTCGAGGCGGCTCATGAGAAAGACCTCGACCGCGACGTCGGGATCGTGCAGGTTGTCGCTGAGAAACGCCTCGACCGTGCGGCCCGTGAGCGCCTCGACGGCGGTGATCAGCTCGGCGCGCATGGTGTTCTGGAAGGCGCGGCGCATCGCCAGCACCTCGAGCGCCTGGCCGCGCTCGGCGAGCGTGCGCTCGGCCTTCGTCAGGCAGTCGCGCAGCGTGACGACGATCGTGTCGGGGCCGATCGTCGTGCGGGCGTGCGTCGGCCCGCGGCCCGTGTAGTCGTGCAGCAGGCCGACGACGGCATTGGAGATCGCGGCCGACAGCGAGCCCGTGGGCGTGCCGTGATCAACGGTCGGGCTGGATGAATCGGGCATCGCGCCCGCTCCCTCTCGCCCTCCTCGAGAACAGTGACGCCGATCGTGAGAGAGGAGAACGACAGAGGCTCGCGAAATGACGGCGTTGCGCTTTGCAGTGTACGCACGCCGTCAGCGGGCGCCCAAGGAGACGACCGCGGCCTCGCCCGGGGCGAGCGCGACCTGCAGCCGGCCGTGCTGCATGCGCCCGCGCGTGGGCGCGAAGCCGGGCCAGCTGCCGTCCGCCGCCACGGCGCGCCCGTCGATCCGCACCTCGGGCGCGTCGAGCGTCCGCCCGGCGCCGGTGGGGTCCAACGGCGTCATGCGGTCGATCTCGTAGCGCGAGCCGGGCGCGGCGACGCTGACGGTCTGCGGGCGGTTCGCCGTGCTGATGAGAAACAAGCGCTGCGACGAGCCGGCGTCGACGCGCCAGGCCTTGACCTGCGCGCCCGCCGGCGAGGTGGCGGCGACCGCGACCGGGCGCAGGCCGCGCGTCTCCTGGGCGAAGCGCGAGAACAGCAGCAGCGCGTAGTAGCCGGGCCCGGCGGTCGGCGCGCCCGCGGCCGGCGTGGGGTCGTAGCGGACCGCGTTGTAGAACGCGTTGCCCTCCTCGGGTGCGAAGAACGCGTTGACCTCGGCGTTGTGGAGGTTGATCCCGATCGCGCCGGTGGCACAGCCGGCGTTGGCGCCGGGAGCGTTCGGCGGCTGCGGGCAGGCGGCCTCGAACATCGCGGCCAGCGCCCAGGTCGCGCTGGCGGCGACGTCGCTGACGCCGGCGACGCCGCGGCCGGCCGACGTGCCGGTCTCCTGCAGGCGGTAGTCCAGGCCGTGCCGGGCGGCCTCGCCGGCATGCGCGTAGACGCCGTAGGCGAGGTTGGCGAGGCGCTCGTCGGAGAGCAGGCGCTCGATGCTCGCGCAGCGGTACTCGTCGGTCGCGCAGCCGCGCGCCAGCGGGTAGAAGTGGTCGGTCGCGAGCGCGCCGAAGGCGGTGCGGCGGGCCTGCATCGCGGGCGCGATGACGTCGAGGATCGCCGGCCAGTCCCAGAAGAAGCGCGTCTGGACGGCGCGCGCCTCGATCGACTGCCACGGCGCGATCGTCTCGCTCGTGCTCGGCGCGGCGATCGGCAGCGGGCCCGTGACGCCCGCGTCGCGGTAGGTCGCGAGGTCGGTGAGGTAGCGCTGGAGGTCGAAGCCGTAGGAGATGTCGGGCTCGTTGCCGAGGCCGATGCCCGCGACCGTGCGCTCGCCGCCGCCGGCGAACGCCGGGGCGACGCCCTGCGTCACGAACGCCCGCGCGTGCTCGGGCCCGACCCACGGGCGCTCCTCGTTGGGAGGCGCGAGCGCGGTGCCGAGGATCGTGCCCCAGCTCGGCACGCCGCGCCCGCGGGCGCCGTCGGCGTCGTTCGCCGCATCCAGCGTGGCGCGGACGAACTGCAGGTCCTCGGGCGTGATGATGCGGTTGCTGTTGGCCGCCGCCGGGTCAAACGGCATCAGGTCCTGCGAGCTGCCGCCGATCCGCAGCTCGCCGGTCCCGAGGTTGCGCAGCAGGTTGGCGAACGCCGGCCGCGCGCTGGGGCCCATGTAGCGCTCGACGAGCGACCACTCGATGCTGAAGCCGACGAAGTGGGCGGGCACGACGCCGCCGTCCGGCCGCTTGCCGTCGAGCGCCAGCGCCGCGTCGGGCGCGAGCGCCGGCTGCTCGGCGGCCGCGCGGCTCGCAGCGGGGAGGGCGAGCAGCAGGAGCGCCACGAGCGCGACGACCGGGCGCGCGCGTCCGCGCGTCCGGCCTGCTGCGTGGGTGCCCCCCTTCGCCCTCACCTCGCGCCAGGTGCTACCCGAGGGGCCGGGACCCAACCTCGGCCAGCCGGCCGCCGAGCAGCCGCGCGGTCTCGCGGGCGATGACGATCTCCTCCCCGGCGGGCACGACGAGCACCGCGACCGGGCCCGAGTCGACGTCGACGCCGAGGTGGCCCAGGCGTGCGCAGATCGCCGCGCGCAGCGCCGCGGAGTGCTCGCCCGCGCCGCCGCTGAAGACGAGCGCGTCCAGGCCGTGCAGCGACGTCGTCATCGCGGCGACGGCGCCGCTGACCCCGCGGGCGAGCACGCCGAGCGCGAGCTGCGCGCGCTCGTCGCCGGCGGTCGCCGCCTGCTCGACCTCGCGCAGCCCCGTCAGCCCGGTCATCCCGAGCATGCCGGAGCGATGGTTGAGCGCCTGCTCGAGCTCGGCGGGCGAGATCCCGGCGGCGAGCAGGTGCAGCAGGACGCCCGGATCGATCGAGCCCGAGCGCGTCGCCATCGGCACGCCCTCCAGGGGCGTGAAGCCCATCGACGTGTCGACCGAGAGCCCGTCGAGCACGGCGCTCACCGAGCAGCCGCTGCCGAGGTGGCAGACCACCAGTCGCCGGCTGCGCGCGACGCCCAGGATCCGCTCGGCCTGCTCGGCGCACCAGCAGACGTTGAGCCCGTGGAAGCCGTAACGCCGCAGGCCGAAGCGCTCGCTCCACTCGCGCGGCAGCGCGTAGGCCGCCGCCGCGGGCGCGAGCGTGCGGTGAAAGGCGGTGTCGAAGCAGGCGACCTGCGGCAGGCCCGCGAGCCCCGCGGCGGCGGCGTCGATCCCCTCGAGCGCGGCGCGCGTGTGCAGCGGCGCGAGCGGTGCGAGCGCCGCGATCGCCGCCCGCATGTCGCCGTCGATGCGCACCGGGCCGGTGAAGCACGGGCCGCCGTGCACGACCCGGTGGCCGACCGCCTCGGCCTCGCCGCCGGCATCGGCCAGCGCCGCGCCGAGGGCCTCGGCGTGGCGCCCGGCGGGCGCACCGGGCTGCCAGCGCTCCTCTCCGTGGCGCAGGACCGTGTCGCTCGCCGCATCGACGAGCGCGTGCTTGAGGCTGCTGGAGCCGGCGTTGACGACGAGGACGCGCACGGTCGCCGGCTTATCGCGCCTGCTCCTGCGGCCAGGTCCAGTCGCGCACCTCGGGCATGTCCTCGAGGTGCTCGCGGATGTAGGCGTGATGGCGCACGAGCATCGTCTCGCAGTGGCGCTCCAGCGCCTGGGCGCCGGGCGCGATCCGGCGTGCGCGCCGGAGCGCGTTGAGGACGAGGTGGTAGCGACTGCACTCGTTGAGGACGACCATGTCGAACGGCGTCGTCGTCGTGCCCTGCTCGCTGTAGCCGTGGACGTGGAAGCGCCCGGCGTTGGGGCGGCCGTGCAGCAGCTGATGCAGCGCGCGGGCGTAGCCGTGGAAGGCGCAGATGACCTCGGTGCTGTCGCCGAACAGCTCCTCGAAGCGTCCCTGCGACATCGCGTGCGGGTGCACCCGCGACGGCGTCAGCGCCATGAGGTCGACGACGTTGACGACGCGGAAGCGCAGCTCGGGGACGTGCGCGCGCAGCAGCTCCGCGGCGGCGACCGTCTCCTGCGTCGGCACGTCGCCGATGCAGGCCAGGACGACGTCGGCCTCCTCGTGGCCGGCCGCGTTGCCCGCCCACTCCCACGCGCCGGCGCCGCGTGCGCAGTGCTCGCGGGCGGCGTCGATGTCGAGGTACTGCAGCTCGGGCTGCTTGTCGATGACGACGAGGTTGACGTAGTCGCGGCTGCGCAGGCAGTGGTCGGCGGTCCACAGCAGGCAGTTGGCGTCCGGCGGCAGGTAGACGCGCACCACGCTGCCGTTCATCGAGATCATCGTGTCGATGAGCCCCGGGCCCTGGTGGCTGAAGCCGTTGTTGTCGTTGCGCCAGCAGGTCGAGGTCAGCAGGATGTTCAGCGATGCGACGGGTGCCCGCCAGTCCAGCTCGCGCCCGTGCTGCAGCCACTTGGCGTGCTGGATCGCCATCGACGCCGACACCATCGCGAAGGCCTCGTAGGTCGCGAACATGCCGTGCCGGCCGCTGAGCAGGTAGCCCTCGAGCCAGCCCTGGCAGTTGTGCTCGGAGAGGACCTCCATCACGCGGCCGTGGGGCGAGACGTGCTCGTCCTCGGGGCGCGCGTCGCGGAGCATGCGGTCCTCGACCTCGAAGACCGAGCCGAGCCGGTTGGAGTTCGTCTCGTCGGGACAGAAGAGGCGGAAGTTGCGCGCCTGCGCGTTGCGGGCGTAGACCTCGCGCAGCAGCATCCCCAGGCGCCGCGTGGACTCCGCGCGCGTGGCCGCCGGGCGCTCGACGGCGAGCGCGAACTCGGCCGGGTCGGGCAGCTGCAGCGGCTCGAGCACGAGGCCGCCGTTGGCGTGCGGCAGCGCGCCCATGCGCAGGTCGCCCGCGGGCGCGAGCGCGGCGAGCGCGGGGACGAGCGCGCCGGCCTCGTCGAAGCACTCCTGCGGCCGGTAGCTGCGCATCCAGCGCTCGAGCTGGGCGAGGTGCTCGGCGTTCTCGCGGACGCCCGCGAGCGGGACCTGATGGGAGCGGAACGTCCCCTCGACCCCGACGCCGTCGACCTCGCGCGGACCGGTCCAGCCCTTCGGCGTGCGCAGGACGATCGCCGGCCAGCGCGGCGTCCCGGCGTCGTGGCCGTCGCCGCAGCGGGCGGCGTCCTGGATCGCGCGGATCTCGGCGTGGGCGGCGTCGAGCGCGCGGGCGAAGTCGCGGTGGACCGTGCGGGGGTCGTCGCCGGCGACGACCCGCGGCGCGTAGCCGTGGCCGCGCAGCAGGGCGAGCACGTCGCCCTCGGGCGCGCGGCCGAGCACCGTGGGGCCGGAGATCTTGTGCTCGTTGAGGTGCAGGATCGGCAGCACGGCACCGTCGTGGGCGGGGTCGAGGAAGCGGATCCCCTTCCACGAGCCCTCCAGCGGGGCGGTCTCCGCCTCGCCGTCGCCGATGACGCAGGCGACGAGCAGGTCGGGGTTGTCGAACGCGGCACCGAAGGCGTGGACGAGCGCGTACCCGAGCTCGCCGCCCTCGTGGATCGAGCCGGGCGTCGGGACGCTGACGTGGCTGGGGATCCCGCCCGGCGTGGAGAACTGGCGCACGAGCGCGAGCAGGCCTGCGTCGTCGCCGGAGACCAGCGGGTAGGTCTCGGAGTAGGTCCCCTCGAGGTAGACGTTCGCCACGACCGCCGGGCCGCCGTGCCCCGGGCCGGCGATGTAGAGCACCTGCTGCCCGGTCCTGCGAATGAGCCGGTTGAGCTGCGCGTAGACGAGGTTCAGGCCCGGTGACGTGCCCCAGTGGCCCAGCAGCCGCGGCTTGATGTGCTCGGCCCGCAGCGGCTCGCGCAGCAGCGGGTTCGCACGCAGGTAGATCTGGGCGACCGTGAGGTAGTTCGCGGCGTTCCAGTAGTCGAGCAGCCCGTCGAGCTCCGCGTCGTCGAGCGGGGCGTCGGTGAGGACCGTGAGCGATTCGGTGGGCATGCACCAAGCCTCCCGGTCCGGCGCCGCGGCGCCATCCGCGGCAAGGGCGGGGATTCAGGGCGTAGTTGTCCGCAGCCTCACGAGCCCCAGCCGCCCTGGCGGCGCGTGGCCTTGTTCCACGCGTCGTCGGTGTCGGCGTGGGCCAGGTTCGACGGGTACGGCGGCCGCTTCCAGACGTGGAAGCCGACCGTGCCGTAGTGCTGGCGGAGGTAGGCGACGAGGTCCGCGCGATGCTCCGGGCAGGCGTAGCGCGGGGATCCGTAGAGCCCGCGCGCGTGGAAGACGAGCCAGCGGCCGGGCAGGGCGTCCTGGTAGGCCCCCCACGTCATCTGGCGCATCGCCTCCTCGAGGCTCAGCTGCGTCATCGGATCAGGCTGCTCGTGGCAGAACTGACACCTGAAGATCAGGCGAATCGACATACCTCAGCCTAGCGCCACCCGGGCGGCAGCCGGGTCGAGTGCCAGGGCGGCCTCCCGCGCCTGCAGCTCGCGCATCGGATGGCCGCAGCGCGCCTCGGCCTCGGCGATGGCGAGCGCGAGCGTCACCGCGTCGTGGAGGTCGTCGCGCTCGGACGGCGCGAGCCCGGGGACGCGCTCGGCCAGCGGCGCCACGCTCATCCGCGGCGGGCGCGCCGTCCCGAGGTAGGGCGCGACGTAGCGGCCGGCGACCTTCGCCGGGGGCGACCACAGCGCGCGCGACGACGCGAGGCTCTGGCCGCCCGGGCGGGCCTGGAAGTACAGCGGCGCGCCCGCCGTCAGCATGCGGCCGCGCAGGACCGGCGCGAACGGCGCCGGCTCGAGGTCGGCGCCGCAGGCGGCGGCGATCGCCTCGGCGACCGCGTCGGCCTGCTGGCAGGCCAGCCCGCCCTGGCGCAGCGGGAACGACGTCACCTCGCCGAGGGCGTAGATGCGGGCCTCGCCGGCGACGCGCCCGTGCAGGTCGACCGGGACGAAGCCGGCGCGATCGACCGGCAGGCCGGGCAGCCGGCGCGCGACGATCTCGGCGAGCGTGACGACGTGGTCGGCTGCGACGAAGCGCCCGTCGCGCAGGCGCAGGCCGCCGGGGACGAGCTCGAGCGCCTGGGCGTCCGTCACGAGCTCGATGCCGAGCGCGTCCAGCAGCGGGAGCACCGCGTCGCGCGGGCCGGTCCCCAGGAGCTCGAGCGCGTGCTCCTCGGGCGTGACGATCCGGACGGTCGCAGGCGCGCCGTGCTCGCGCAGCTTGTCGGCGGCCAGCAGCGCGAGCTCGTAGACCGGCAGCGGCCAGATCGCCGGCGACGGGAGCACGAACGCGAGGTTCGCGCCGTTGCCGCGGAGCATCTCGGCGACGATGCGCCGCAGCCCCGCGTCGGCCTCCGGGCCCGCGCCGAAGGTCAGGGCGCCGGACAACGGCTCGATGCGGCGCGCGCCGGTCGCCACGGCGAGGATGTCGAAGCCGATGCGCGCGCCGCCCTGGGTGAACGCGACGCGTTGCGCGGGGTCGACCGCGATGAGGCGGTCGAGCACGAGCTGCGCGCTGTGCTCGGACGCCATCGCCGCCCATTCGTGGGTTCGCGCGCCGCCGCGCCCGAACGGCGTGGCGACGGTCATCGCGGGCGGGGTGAGGCCGGCGTCCGGCGTCAGGACGGTGACCTCGACGAGGCGGCCTGCGAGCACGCGAAGGGCGAGCAGGAGCTCGAGCGCGGCGATGCCGCCTCCGGCGATCAGCACCTTGACCGGGGCGGTGAGGTGGTCGTCGCGGGGCATCAGACGCTCGCCATGGCGGGACGGGCGCTCGCGGCGAGCTCACGCCCGAAGCGGTCGACCGCGTCCCAGTCGGTGTAGTCGTGGTCGCGCGACGTGTCCGTCGAATGTCCCATCCGGCGCATGAGCAGCCGCATGAGCCGGCGCGTGAAGACGTCGTACTCGCGGTATTGCAGGCAGCCGGCGATCCGCTCGGTGCGATCGGGCGTCCAGCCGGTCTGCGTGCAGAACTCGTCGACGCAGCGCTGGGTCGTCGCGCGTGCCTCGTCGCTGTCCTCGGCCGCCGACAGCGACACGGAGAAGAAGGCCGAGCGAACGGACGCGAGCGCCTCGCGACGCGCGCCGACCCATGTGGCGATCTCCTTCTCGTGGCCGCTCTTGTGCAGCGAGGCGCCGACGACGACGAGGTCGTAGCGCTGGGCGGCGACGCGCCCGGCGTCGGCGACGGCGCATAGGTCCACAGCGCGACCCTGCGCGCGGATCGCGTCCGCGATCCGCGCGGCGATCCGGGCGGTGTGACCGTGCTGGCTGGCGTACACGACGAGCACATCGCCGTCCTGGACGTGGTCTGATGAGCTGATCTCGGTCATACGTGCAGCACACCACCGCGGCGCCGGCGCGACATCCGCAACTGCTGCGGTCAGACCTGCGGACAACCACGGACGCTGCGCCTCCGCCGCCGTCCTACCGTCAGGGTCGTGACCGACGCCAGCGCGATCCGCACGAGCGGCCTGACCAAGGACTACGGCCGCGGCCACGGCGTCTTCGACCTCGACCTCGAGGTCCGGCGCGGCGAGATCCTCGGCTTCCTCGGTCCCAACGGCGCGGGCAAGTCGACGACGATGCGCCTGCTGCTCGACCTCATCAGGCCGACCTCGGGCTCGGCGACGCTGCTCGGGCTCGACAGCCGTGCCGCGAGCCTCGACCTCCGGCGCCGGGTCGGCTTCCTGCCCGGCGACTTCGCGCTCTACCCGAAGCTGAGCGGCGCGACCGTGCTCGACTACCTCGCGGAGCTGCGCGGCGGCGTCGACCGCCGCGTCCGCGACACGCTGGCGGAGCGCTTCGGCGCCCAGCTCGACCGGCCGGTCCGCGAGCTCTCGACCGGCAACCGCCAGAAGCTCGGGCTGATCCAGGCCTTCATGCACGAGCCCGAGCTGCTGATCCTCGACGAGCCGATCGCCGGCCTCGATCCGCTCGTGCAGCAGAGCTTCCACGCGCTGCTCGCCGAGGTCCGGGCCGAGGGGCGGACGGTCTTTCTGTCGTCGCACACGCTGTCCGAGGTCGAGCGCGTCGCCGACCGCGTCGCGATCCTGCGCGAGGGACGGCTGATCGTGGTCGACTCGCTCGAGAACCTGCGCGCGGTCGCCGTGCGCCGGCTCGAGATCGAGTTCGGCGCGAGCGCCCCCGGCGCCGAGGCGCTGCGCGCGCTTGCGGGCGTGCGCGAGGTCGCCGTCGAGGGCTCGCACATGATCGTCGCGTTCGAGGGCTCGGCCGACCCGCTGATCAAGGCGATCGCCGCACACGAGGTCCGCTCGATCCGCAGCCACGAGGACGACCTCGAGGAGATCTTCCTGCGCTACTACCGCGACGGCGAGGACGCGTGAGCGCGCCGGCCTTCCGGATGGCGGTGCGCCTGCGCCTGGTCCAGACGACGCTGACCGCGCTCGGGATGGTCGTGATGATCCTGATCGTCGGGGCGCTGTTCCCCGCGGTCGGCGACTCGATCGGCCGCCTCGACCTCCCCGAGGGCGTCAGCGACCTGCTGGGCGGCGCCGACTACGGCACGCTCGCCGGCTGGATGCGCAGCGAGATCGCCGCGATCTACGGACCGCTCGTGATCGCGGCCACGGCGATCACGAGCGCCGCCGGGTCGACCGCGGGCGAAGAGGAGGACGGCATCCTCGGGCTGACGCTCGCCTATCCGATCCGGCGCTCGCGGCTGATCGCGGCGAAGGGCGCCGCGGTCGCCGTCGGCGTCGCGATCATCGCCGCCGGGACCTTCCTCGGCCTCGTCGCCGGCGTCGCGGTCGCCGGGGGCGGCATCGCGCTGGGGAACCTCGCGGCGCTGGCACTGCACCTGGCGTTCTTCGGCTTCGCCATCGGCGCCCTCGCGCTGGCGCTCGCCGCGGCCACCGGGCGCAGGGCGGTCGCCTCGGGCGGGGCCGCCGCCTTCACGCTCGTCGCCTTCCTGATCAACGGCTTCGCGCCGCTCGTCGACGCGATCTCGTGGCTGAAGTACCTCTCCCCCTTCTTCTACTACGCCGGCCACGACCCGATCGGCCACGGCGTCGACCTCGGAGATCTCGCGGTCCTCGGCGCCGTCGCGATCGCGCTGACGCTCGTCGCGGTGGTGCAGATCGAGCGCCGCGACCTGCGCCGGTAGCGGCCCTTGACGCTCGGCGTGCGCGGCGCGTAGCGTCGCGCCACCCCATGCAGATCGGAAGGCCGGCGAGCTCGGTCAGCTCTATCAGCCAGGCCCATCCCGACCGGGTCGAGGTGCGCGGCCGCGACCTCTGCGGCGATCTCATGGGCCGCCTGAGCTTCACCGAGTACTTCCACCTCCTGCTCACCGGCGAGGAGCCGACCGAGGACCAGCGCTACTTCCTCGACCTGCTGCTGATCGCGATCGCCGAGCACGGGATGACGCCCACGAACGTCGCCGCGCGGATGACGCTCGCGGCCGATCCCGGCTCGCTGCAGGGCGCCGTCGCGGCGGGGATCCTCGGCTGCGGTCCCGTGATCCTGGGCACCGCCGAGCTGTGCGCGCGGCTGCTCGAGGAGGCCCAGCAGCAGGTGGCGGGCGGTCGCGAGCCCGCGACGGTCGCGCAGGAGGTCGCCGCGGCGGTTCGCAGCGCCGGCGGGAAGCTGCCGGGGTTCGGCCATCCGCTGCATCGCCCGCTGGACCCGCGCGCCGAGCGGATCCTCGAGGCCGCGGACGCGCGCGGCGTGAGCGGGCCGCACGTCGCGCTCGCGCGCGCCCTGGTCGGCGCCGCGGCCGAGGCCTGGGGCAGGCCGCTGCCGATGAACGTCTCGATGCCGATCGCGGCCGTGATGCTCGACCTCGGCTTCCCGTCTGCGACCGTGAAGGCCGTCCCGATCCTCGCGCGCACCGCGGGGCTGCTCGCGCACCTGACCGAGGAGCAGCAGCGCCCGCTGGGCTTCCTCATGGCCGGCGCGGCGGAGGAGGCGATCGACTACGAGCGCTGACCCTGCGCGCATGCCGTGGGCCGAGCAGCTCGCGCTCGACGACGCGTCCTACCGCGAGCAGCTCGCCTACCTGTTCGAGCGCTCCGCCTTCTACCGCGAGAAGCTGACCGCGGCGGGCGTCGCCTCGGCCGCGGCGGCGGGCGGGCTGGCGGGCATCGCCGCGCTGCCGCTGACCGACAAGGCCGAGGTCGCCGCCACGCGCACGGCCGCCAACCCGATCGGCGCCCACCTGTGCGCCGCCGCCGACGAGATCGTGCGGATCTACTCCACGAGCGGGACGACCGGCACGCCGAGCTACATCCCGCTGACGGCGGGCGACCTCGACAACTGGGTGACCGGCTCGGCGCGCAGCTACGCGGCCAGCGGCGTCGCCGCCGGCCAGCGGATCGTCTCGACCTACAACGCGGGGCCGTTCGTCGCCGGCGCGGCGCTCGCCTCCTTCGACCGGCTCGGGCTCTGCCACATCCCGGTCGGCACCGGCAACACCGAGCGGCTGATGCTCGCGATCGCGCGCCTGGCGCCGCAGGCGGCCGTGCTGACCCCGTCCTACGCCGCGCACCTCGTGGAGTGGGCCGCCGCCCGCGACGTCGACCTGCGCGGTTGCAGCGTCGAGCGCGTCCTCGTCGCCGGCGAGCCGGGCGGCGGCGAGCCGGCCTTCCGCGCGCGCCTGCAGGACGGCTGGGGCGCGCGGGTCACCGAGGCCATGGGCATCGGCGACATCGGCGTGTCGCTCTGGGGCGAGTGCGAGGAGCAGGACGGCATGCATCTCGGGGCGCGCGGCTTCGTGCACGCCGAGCTGATCGACCCCGACACGGGCGCCGCGCTCGCGCTCGAGGACGGGGCCACCGGCGAGCTCGTCCTGACGCACCTGCGCCATCGCGCGGCGCCGCACCTGCGCTTCCGCACGCGCGATCACGTCGCGGTGCGCACGAGCCCCTGCGCGTGCGGCCGGACCGGCCCGCGCGTGCGCTGCATCGGCCGGACCGACGACATGGTCATCGTCCGCGGCGTCAACGTCTTCCCGTCGGCGGTGCGCGACGTCGTGAGCGCGTTCGCCCCGCGCGTCAGCGGTCACATCCTCGTCAGGCCGCAGGGCGCGAGCTCGCAGCCGCTGCCCGTCAGCGTCGAGCTCGCCGAGGGCGCCCGCGCGGACGCCGCGCTCGCGGACGCGATCCGCGAGCGGCTGCGCAACGTGCTCGTCGTGCAGACGACGATCGAGCTCGTGCCCTGGGGCAGCCTCGGGCGCAGCGAGTACAAGTCCAGGCTCGTCGAGCGCTGACGCCGGTCAGGCGTGCGCGTGGGCGTGGTGGTGGGCGTGTTCGCGCCGGCGGTCGGCGAGCTCGGGCGACGGAACGACGAGGACCGGCCCCACCGCGCGTTCCACGACGCCGTGCGAGACGCTGCCGAGCAGGTAGGCCTTCATGGCGCCGCGACCGCGCGTGCCCATCACGACGACGTCGGCATCGATGTCGTCGGCGACGGACAGGATCGTCGTGGCGATGTCGCTGTTGCTGTGCTCGATCCACGGCTTGGCCACGAGGCCGGCCGCGGTCGCGCGCTGCGTGCCCTCGGCGGCGGTCTCCAGCGCCTTCTGACGGATGCCCTCGTCCACGGTCTCGGCGTCGGTGACGGAATAGCCGCCGGTGACGCCCATCCCCATCCCCATGCCCATGCCTGCGTGTGCCATCGCCTGCATGAAGGGCTCCCAGACCGTCAGCACGGTCACGGTCGCGCCCGGCATGATGTGCGCGAGGCGGTCGATCGCCGCCTGTGCGTCGGCGGATCCGTCGTAGGACATGAGGATCATGGGGCGCTCCCTGGGTCGTGGTTGGCTGTGACGAGCGTGGCAGCGCGCCGCCGGTCTGCCATCCGTTGCAACCGTCGAGACGAGCAGTAGTTCGCGCCGTCGGCGCCGTATGCGCTACGGATGGACCGCGGGGGCGCAGGTGGTCTGGTGAGGGTCGGCACTGACCCTTCGCACGACAGGAGAGCGCTCGATGGCAACCATGCTCCAGTCCGCCGCCCTCGATCCGGCCCTCGCCGGCATCAAGGCGCGCTACGACAACTTCATCGGCGGCGCGTGGGTGCCGCCCACCACCGGCGAGTACCGCGACGACCCGACCCCGGCGACCGGTGAGCCGTTCACGCAGGTCGCGCATTCGGGGGCGGCCGACATCGAGCTCGCGCTCGACGCCGCACACGCCGCCAAGGACGCCTGGGGCGAGTCCTCCTCCACCGAGCGCGCCCGCGTGTTGCTGCGGATCGCCGACGTGATCGAGGACAACCTCGAGACGCTCGCGATCGCCGAGAGCTACGACAACGGCAAGCCGATCCGCGAGACGCGCGCGGCCGACATCCCGCTCGCCGCCGATCACTTCCGCTACTTCGCCTCCGTCATCCGCGCCGAGGAGGGCGCGATCTCCGAGATCGACAAGGACACGATCGCCTACCACTTCCGCGAGCCGCTGGGCGTCGTCGGGCAGATCATCCCGTTCAACTTCCCGCTGCTCATGGCCGCCTGGAAGATGGCGCCGGCGCTCGCCGCCGGCAACTGCACCGTCATCAAGCCTGCGAGCCCGACGCCCTGGTCGATCCTGAAGTTCTGCGAGCTGATCGAGGACATCGTCCCGCCGGGCGTCATCAACGTCGTCAACGGCCCGGGTGCCGAGATCGGCAAGGCCCTGGCGACGAACAAGCGCATCGCGAAGATCGCCTTCACCGGCGAGACGGCGACCGGCCGGCTGATCATGCAGTACGCCGCGCAGAACCTGATCCCGTCCACGACCGAGCTGGGCGGCAAGTCGCCGAACATCTTCTTCGCCGACGTCATGGCGCACGACGACGCGTTCCTCGACAAGGCGATCGAGGGGCTCGTGCTGTTCGCGTTCAACAAGGGCGAGGTCTGCACCGCGCCCTCGCGCGCGCTCATCCACGAGTCGATCTACGACGAGTTCATGGAGCGCTGCCTCGCGCGCATCGGCGCGATCCGCCAGGGCCACCCGCTGGACCCGGCGACGATGCTCGGCCCGCAGGTCTCGACCGCGCAGATGGAGAAGATCGCGAGCTACTGCGAGATCGGGCTGGCCGAGGGCGCCGAGCTGCTCACCGGCGGCCACCCCTCCCATCTCGGCGGCGAGCTCAGCGACGGCTACTACTTCCAGCCGACGGTCTTCAAGGGCGACAACAGCATGCGGATCTTCCAGGAGGAGATCTTCGGGCCGGTCCTGGCGGTCACGACGTTCGCCGACGACGCCGAGGCGCTCGCGATCGCCAACGACACGCTCTACGGCCTGGGAGCCGGCGTCTGGACGCGCGACTCCAACCGCGCCTACCGCATGGGTCGCGCGATCAAGGCCGGTCGCGTGTGGACCAACTGCTACCACCAGTACCCCGCCCACGCCGCGTTCGGCGGCTACAAGATGTCGGGCGTCGGCCGCGAGAACCACAAGATGATGCTCGACCACTACTCGCAGACGAAGTGCCTGCTGGTCAGCTACGACGTCAACCCGATGGGCTTCTTCTAAGCCCGAAAGGCAGGTGGTGGCAATGAAGGCGCTCGTGTACCACGGTCCCGGCCGGCGCGGCTGGGACACGGTCGATGACCCCACGATCATCGACCAGACCGACATCGTCGTCCGCATCGACAGCTCGACGATCTGCGGCACCGACCTGCACATCCTCAAGGGCGACGTGCCCGAGACGACGCCGGGCACCGTGCTCGGCCACGAGGCCGTCGGCACCGTCATGGAGACCGGCAGCAGCGTCGGCAGCGTCGTCGCCGGCGATCGGGTGCTGCTGTCCTGCGTGACCTCCTGCGGGCGCTGTCGCTTCTGCAAGGAGGGCCGCTACGGCCAGTGCCTCGGCGGCGGGGGGTGGATCTTCGGGCACACGATCGACGGGCTGCAGGCCGAGTACGCGCGCGTCCCGTTCGCCGACAACTCCGTCTACAAGGTCCCCGACGAGCTCAGCGACGAGCAGGTGCTGTTCCTCGCCGACATCCTTCCGACCGCCTACGAGGTCGGCGTGCTCAACGGCATGGTCGCGCCCGGCGACGTCGTGGCGATCGTCGGCGCCGGGCCGATCGGTCTGGCGGCGATCCTCACCGCGAGGCTCTACACGCCCGGCCGGATCGTGGCGATCGACCTCGACGACGGCCGCCTGGAGAGCGCCGTGCGCTTCGGCGCCGACACGACGATCAACAACGGCCGCGAGGACGCGCTCGCGCAGGTCATGGAGCTCACCGGCGGGCTCGGCGCGGACGTCGCCTTCGAGGCCGTCGGCATCCCGCAGACGTTCGAGCTGGCGACCGAGCTCATCCGCCCGGGCGGCCGGGTCGCGAACATCGGCGTGCACGGCGCGCCGGTCACCCTGCACCTCGAGAAGCTCTGGATCCGCGACGTGACGATCACGACCGGGCTCGTCGACACCTCCACGATCCCGCAGCTCATGCGGCTCGTCGCGGGCGGTCGCCTGGACCCGACGATCTTCGCCACCCACCGCTTCGCGCTCGGCGACACGATGGCGGCCTACGACACGTTCGCCGACGCGGCGACGACGAACGCGCTGAAGGTCGTCCTGCAGGGCAGCGGACGCGATCCGCGCTTCGACGGCCTGGCCGCCGCAGCGAGCGTCCTGGCAGGCCACGCATGAGCCTCCTGCGCACGACCGATCGTCCCGAGCGCCTGATGGCGACGCGCAACGGGCTGCTGACGAGCACGCGGATGACCGGATCCTCGATCGCCGCGCTCGACGCCGCGACGTGGGTGACGGACTTCGTCAACGCGGCGTATTACCGCAGGCCGGCTGACGAGCGCGAGGTCGACGACCTGCGCCTGGCGTCCTGCATCCTGACCACCTACTGGTACGGCAAGCCGTCCCGCCACCGGCTGCGCCTCGGCGACCTGCGGGCCTTTCATCGCGCCTTCGGCCACGACCGCTTCGGGCACCACGACTCCGCCCGCGGGATGCTCAGCCGGCCCGAGCTGCTCGACGGTGCAGCGCGCCTGATCGGCGACTGGTTCCCCTCGGCCTATGCCGACGCCGCGCGCCGCGGATGGGGCATCGCCTTCGAGACCGTGCAGGCGCGCGCCGGCTATGACCCCTCGTGCCGGATGACGCTGGCGCACCTCGGCGCGCTCACGCCGGAGGTCGCGCCGAAGCGCGATCAGGTCTGGCACACCTATCCGGCCGTGGAGATGCCCTCGGTGGAGGCCGTCGTCGCGCAACTCACCGCGCCCGAGACCTGGCCGGACTTCGCCAGCGACATCGGCCGCTTCACGCCGCTGCGCGCCGGGGGCCTCGACGGACAGACCTTCGAGATCGAGGTCGCGGCGGGCACCGAGAACGGCCGCCCGCTGTTCACGCGCGGCTACGTGACGATCACGAAGCTCGTGACGCCCGACGATCCGGTGGCGGTCGCGGCCTGGTTCGCCGCGCTCGAGGACGGCCTCGCCCACTTCGGCGAGGACGAGCCCCGCGCGCTGCCGGAGGGTGCGCAGCCGCTCGTCGGCTTCGATCTGACCACCCATGCCGGCCACTTCATGGGCAGGGGCCACAACCGTCTCCTGCTCTACACGCACGAGGGCCGGGCGTGGGTGCGCGCGGCCGGAACGTGGGACCCGATGCCGTGGCACCTCGAGCACGCCTACCGGATCGCCGGCCGCGACGCCCAGCACGCGTTCTGGGGCCAGGGCGACGTCGTCGCCCAGAGCCTGCTGCATCAGCTGGCGCTGAGAACTGCCGCCTGACGAACGAAGCGCCGAGAGATCCGTGCGGATTTCTCGGCGCCCGTCGGCTCTGCTGACTCATCGGGGCGCGCGGATTTGAACCGCGGACCTCTCCGACCCGAACGGAGCGCGCTACCAGGCTGCGCCACGCCCCGATGCCGGGATTATCTCACGATGACCCGGCGACCGCCCGGTAGTAGCGCACGGCGAGGCCGGTGATGAGCGTCTGGAGGGCCGATTCGAGCGTCACGCCCTCCCTGCCGGCGTAGCGCTCGGCGCCCACGTCCTCGACGACCTGGGCCTGGCGGACGACGTCGTCCATCAGCTCAGGGTGGCGATCGGCGAAGTAGGCGCCGAGCGCGTAGAGGGCGGTGTCCGTGAACGGCTCGAGCCCGTCCTCGGAGCCCGTGTCGGTCAAGGCGCGGTGCGTCCCGCGAGCGTCGTGGCGAGCGTGCCGGTCACCGTCGTGGAAACGGTAGCGAGCACGCCGGTCGCCGTGCTCACGACGCCCGGCGGCGGGGTGACGGCGGCGGGCTTGGCCGCGGCGGCGGGGGCGTCGGTCGCGGGCGCCGGCAGCGTGCCGCCGACCAGTCCGGTGGCCTGGTTGAGGATGCTGCCGACGGCCGTCTGCGCAGGCGCGGCGGCGGGGTCGGAGGCGGCGCCCGTCGCGCCGGTCGCGCCGGTCGCGCCGGAGCCGGAGCCGGAGCCGAGCCCGTCGAGCACGCGGCCGAGCGGCGGCGCCTGGGGCACGGCGGGGACATCGGTCGGCGCCGCGGCGATCGGGCGGTCGGGCAGCGACGGCAGCACGGATCCGGCGCCGGCGGCACCGCGGCCGGCCGGTGCGGCGGGCTTCGGCGAGCCCCGACCGCCTGCCGGGGTGCCACCGGGGCCGGGGGAGGACGACACGCTCGGGCCGGCCGGGACGCCGGCGCCGCCGGCCTTGGGATCGGCCGCCCGCGAGCCCTGCGGCGCATCCGCCGCCGGAGCGGCAGCGCCCGAGCGGTGCGGCCGCGCGCGCTGCGCGGACGCCGGCGTGGCGGCGCCCGCACCGTGCGGGCGCGCATGCTGCGCGGCGGGCGGCGAGCCGCCGACGAAGCGCTCGATCGCGCGGTGCTCGTGGACCGCAGCACCCGCGCCGACGCCCGCGACCGCGACCGTCGCGGCGGTGGCGACCGCCTTCGACCACCCCGAGACGACGCCGGGGTCGACGTTGCCTGCAAGCGTGGCGGACCACTGCGTGAGCGGCCCGTGATGGGACTGCGAGACGAGCTCCTCGCCGCCCCAGCGGCGGCGCAGGAAGAGCGGCAGCGGAACCCAGGCGGCGATCTTCGCCGCAGCCGCGGCCGCGGGCCGGACGGGCGTGTCGAGGTCGACGCCGGCGAGGCGCGCGTAGCGCCGGCAGGGCTGGCAGTGGGCGAGGTGGCGCGCCATGCGCCGCTGGTCGCGCACGCCCGAGGCGCGGCCGCCGGGGCTGTCGACGATCCGCTGGACGCGCAGGCAGCGCTCGCCGCTGACGAGCTCCTCGTACTCCTCGCTCAGCCGCTTGCGGGCGCGGAAGAGCGTGCTCTCGACGCCGGGCCGGCTCATGCCCAGGCGCTCGCCGATCTCGCGGTAGGAGAGGCCCTCGAACTCGCGCATGACGAGGATCTCGTGATGCGTCGGCGACAGCCCGCCGAAGGCGCCGCAGAGGTTGTCGATCGCGTCCTTGTTGTCGACGGCCGAGTCCGGCGTCATGCGGGGGTCGGCGAGGCGCCCGTGGTCGTCGGCGCCGAGCGCGTCCTTGGCGTCGAAGGAGACCTCGTTGACGTTGCGCGTGCGCCGCCAGGCGTCGATGCAGGCGTTCTTGGCGATCTCGTAGATCCACGGCTTGAAGGCGATCGCCGCGTCGGTCCCGCGCATGCGGCGCAGCGCCGACATGAAGACCTCCTGCGTGATGTCCTCGGCGCGCCCGTGGTCGTGGACCATCCCGCGCACGTACGCGGTGATGCGACTCTGATAGCGCACGTAGAGGAGCTCGAACGCGCGATCGTCTCCGGCGCGCACGGCCGCCACGAGATCGAGATCGTCCGCATCGTGATCCGTCGACCTGCTGACGACTGCCAAGGCCGGCATGACTTCCCCTATCCATCCGTTGGCTCTGCGAGCGTCGCCACCCGGGCGCATCATGCGAACCGGACGATCCGCGGCGACGGGCGAACTGTAGCGTCCGCCGTCGTGCTTGCCAACCGGCGGTAGGGCCTGGACGAAGTTGCGCGATATGGACATTCGCGTTGAGCCCGTCCTCCCATGGTGGTACAAGACATGTGTGCTCTAAACCACACAGGAGGGTCACGCCGATGCCCAATCACCTCACCCCCACGGAACTCGCCCGCGAAGCCGGTCTCGAGCGCCGCGATGTGATCTCCAAGTGCATGGAGCTGGGGGTGCCGATCTTTCAGGGCAGGATCGACAAATCGCTCTTTCTGACGAGCCTCGACGCCGAGAAGCGCCTGGAGACCGTCAAGCTCTAGCCGCGCACCCGCCGTCCTCGTCTCCCGCGCCCGCGATCCCGCGGGCGCGCGTGTCTCAGCCCCGCGCCCGTCCCTCGTCGGCGGACTGGCGCAGCAGCGCGCCCGTCGTCTGCTCGAGGATCTTCCTCCACGCCCGGGTGCGTCCCTGCTCGGCCTCGAAGTGCTTCATGACGTTGCGCACCCGCGTGGCCGAGATCTGGATGCCGTGGCGCTTGCAGATCTCGCGGAAGCGCGGATAGCCGAAGGCGAGCTGCGTCGTCACCGACTGGAAGCCGTGCTTGGCGATCTCCACGCGCGACGTGAAGTTCATGATCGGCGTCTGGAACATGAGCTCGTCGTCGGGCTCGGGCTCGATCAGGATGATGTCGACGCCCGGGTAGCGCTGCTCCCACTGGCGGGCCATCTCGTGCAGCCGCTGGTAGGCGACCATCTTGAAGGCCTGGTAGCCGATCTGGGGGAAGCCCATGTCGCTGACGTGGCGCGTGCGCGTCCCCGACAGGGTCCGGATCTTCGTCTTGAAGTCGTTGACGTAGGGAACGAGCGGGTTGACGACGACGATGAACTTCGCCCCGGCGTTGACGGCGATGTCGAGGTTCGTCGTCGAGACGATCCCGCCGTCGACGAGCTCGCGGTCGCGGACCTTGACCGGCGCGTAGACCATCGGCAGGGCGGTCGACGCGCGGACCGCCGTCGAGATCGGGACGTCCTCCCAGCCCTCGGCGCCGAAGACGATCCGCTCGCAGGTGTCGAGGTCGGTCGCCGTGAGGTACAGCTCGGAGGCGAGCCGGCGGAAGTCGTCGCTGCGCTCGGGGTCGTTGAGGACCGTCTGCAGGTAGGCCTCGATCCCCGAGCCGGTGTAGGCGCCGGAGGGCAGCCCGTCGGCGAGCGCGAGGACGAGGTCCATCGCGGAGACCTGGCCGAGCTGGCCGACCATGCTGCGCATCAGCCCGAGCGTGCGCAGCGGCAGGCCGACGGCGCTGCGCGCGAACCCGGCGATGTTCGGCCGCAGGAGGTTGCCGAGGTCGGCGTCGGGAAACGGCGTCGGGCGCTGGCGGTTGACGACCCGCATCATCTCCTCGGGCGTCACGCCGTTGGCGGTCATCGCGGCGACGAAGGCGCCGGCGCTCGTCCCGACGTAGACGTCGAAGTCGTTGACGGTGCGGTTGACCGTCAGGAGGTCGAGCGCCCGCAGCGCGCCGATCTCGTAGACGCCGCCGGTGAAGCCGCCGCCGCCGAGCACGAGCGCCGTCTTGGACCGGTGCGCCCGCCGCCCGTTCTTCGGGCGAGCCCCGTCCTTGGCCTGCGGGTCGAGCTTGACGACCTTGCCCATGCGGACTGATTCTACGGCTCGACCCCGAGCGGCTCATACCTTCGCCGCTCCTTCCCGGCGCGGGCCTTGTTGTGTACCCAGGATGCGCCGGATCCTCGTCACGCTGCTCGCCGTCGCCGCCCCGCTGGCGGGCGCCGCCCCCGCCCTCGCCTTCAGCGAGGCCGACCTGCGCACGGCGCTGACAGCCGAGATGCGCCACGCCGGCGCGGGCTCGGGCGCCTACGTCGCCGATGTCGACAGCGGCCGCGAGCTGTTCGCCCAGCGCGCGAACACGGCCCGCATCCCGGCGTCGGTCGAGAAGCTCTACACGACGTCGAGCCTGCTGCTGCGCCTCGGCGCCGCCGCGACGCTGAAGACGACCGCCGTCGCGGCGCCCGCCGCGGTCCTCGACGCCGGCACGCTGCGGGGGGACCTCGTGCTCGTCGGCGGCGGCGACCCGTTCTTCGGCGACGACTCCGCCGCACGGCTCGCCCGCGCCGTGCGCGCGACCGGCATCCGGCGCATCGCCGGCGCCGTCGTCGGGGACGAGAGCGCGTTCGACGACCGCCGCTCGGCTTGCTGCGCCGGCTATGACTTCGAGCTCGGCGGCGTGCTCAGCGCGCTCGCCTACGACCGCGGGATCTTCCGCGGCAGGGCGCGCCTGGACGCGGCCCGCTTCGCCGCCGGGCGCTTCGCCACCCAGCTGCGCGCCGCGGGCGTTCCGGTCTCCGACCACAGCAGCGCGGGCACCGCGCCGGCCGACGCGCGGACGATCGCGGTCCTGCCCTCGCGCAACGCCGGCGAGCTGGCGCGCTTCACGAACGTCCCGTCGAACAACTTCGCCGCCGAGATGCTGCTCAAGCAGCTCGGCGCGCGCTACCGCGACCTCGGGACCGAGGCGGCGGGCGCCGACGTCGTGCGCGACACGCTCGACGACTTCGGCCTGCGGCCGGGACGGATCGCCGACGGCTCGGGGCTCTCGCGCGTCAACCGCTCGACGCCGCGCCAGGTCGTCGCGCTGCTGCAGCGGATGGACAAGCCCGACGTCGCCACGACGTTCCGCGCCTCGCTCGCCGTCGCCGGCCTGACGGGCACGGTCAAGTCGCGCATGCGCGGGACCGCCGCCGCGGGCCGCTGCCAGGTCAAGACCGGGACGCTGCGGCTCGTCAGCGCCCTGGCCGGCTACTGCCGCACGGCCAACGGCCGCGACGTCGCCTTCGCGTTCATGTCCAACCGCGCCAGCACCTTCCGGGCCAAGGCCCGCGAGGATCGCATGGCGACCGCGATCGCCCGGCTCGACGGCGCGGCGACGCCGGCGCTGCCGCCGGTGGCGACGACGACCACGACCGTCCCGTCGACCTCCGGCGGCGCGCTGCCGAGTCCCTGACCCGGCGGGCGGGCGCTCAGGGCAGCAGCTCGAGCAGCCCCGCCTCGTCGAGCACGGGCACGCCGAGGCGCTCGGCCTTCTCGAGCTTCGAGCCGGGGGTCGCGCCGGCGACGACGTAGTCGGTCTTCTTCGACACGCTCGAGGTCACGCGCCCGCCGGCGCCCTCGATGCGCTCGGTCGCCTGCTCGCGCGTGAGGTCGGGCAGCGTGCCGGTCAGCACGAACGTCTTGCCTGCCAGCGGGCCCTCGCCGGGCGGCGGGCCCTCCAGCGCCAGGCTCACCCCGACGCCGCGCAGGTCCTCGATCAGCGCCCGCATCTGCTCCTCGGCGAGCTGCTCGGCGATCCGCTGGGCCATCTTCGGGCCGACGCCGGGCGTCTGCTCGATCTCCTCGGCGCTCGCGGCCAGCAGGGCGTCGATCGTCCGGAAGCGCTGGGCGAGGTTGCGGCCCGTGACGAAGCCGACCTCCTCCAGGCCGATCCCGAACAGCAGGCGCCCGAACGGCCGCTGCTTGGAGGCGGCGATGCTGTCGACGACCCGGTTCGCCGAGATCTCGCCGTAGCCCTCGAGCTCGAGCAGCTGCTCGGGGGTCAGGCGGTAGAAGTCGGCCGCGGTCGTGATGAGCCCGGCCTGCTGCAGCTGGCCGACCTGCTTCTCGCCGAGGCCGTCGATGTCCATCGCCCCGCGCGAGACGAAGTGCTTGAGCAGCTGCCACTGGCGCCCCGGGCAGACGCGGTTGGGGCACTTCGTGAAGACGCCCTCCTCGGGCTTGACGGTCGGCGTGTCGCAGACCGGGCAGCGCTCGGGCGGGCGCGGCGGGTCGGCGCGGTCGGGGCGCTCGACGGCGTGCGGCGCCGGCGAGACGACCTGCGGGATGACGTCGCCCGCGCGCAGGACGATGACCTCGTCGCCGACGCGCAGGTCCTTGCGGGCGAGGTCCTCCTCGTTGTGGAGCGTCGCGAGCTTGACCGTCACGCCGCCGACGTGCACCGGCTCGAGCATCGCGAACGGGTGCAGGTCGCCGAACTTGCCGACGTTCCACATGATGTCGCGCAGGGTGGTGACCTTGGTCGTCGGCGGGAACTTCCACGCGATCGCCCAGCGCGGGTCGCGGCCGACGACGCCCAGGCGCCGCTGCAGCTCGAGGTCTGAGACCTTGACCACGACGCCGTCGATCTCGAAGTCCAGCCCGCTGCGGCGCTCCTGCCAGGCCAGGCACTGCGCGACGACGACGTCCTCGGACTCCAGCAGCTTGATGTCCTCGTTGACGCGGAAGCCGTGCTCGCGCAGCCACCGCAGCGCCTCCCAGTGGCTCTCCAGGCGCAGCCCGTCGACCTGCCCGATCCCGTAGGCCCACATCGACAGCGGGCGCTCCTTGGCCAGGCGCGGGTCGAGCTGGCGGATCGTGCCGGCGGCGGCGTTGCGGGGGTTCATGAACGTCGACAGGCCGGCCTCGGCGCGGCGCTCGTTGAGGCCGGCGAAGTCCTTCAGCGACATGTAGATCTCGCCGCGCACCTCGAGCACCGCCGGCGCGTCGGCGACCTTCAGCGGGATCGTCGGGATCGTGCGCAGGTTGTGCGTGACGTCCTCGCCGATCTCGCCGTTGCCGCGCGTCGCGCCGCGCACGAGCACGCCGTCCTCGTAGCGCAGCGAGATCGCCAGCCCGTCGATCTTCGGCTCGGCGACGAACTCGAAGCGCGGGTCCTCGATCCCCTCGCGGGCGAGGTGGGCGCGCATCCGCGCGACCCAGGCGCGCAGCTCCTCCTCCGAGCGCGCGTTGGCCAGCGACAGCATCGGGATCTCGTGCTCGACCTTCGGCAGCGAGGAGACCGGCTCGCCGCCGACGCGCTGGGTCGGCGAGTCGGGCGTGACGAGCTCGGGATGCGCGGCCTCCAGGGCGCGCAGCTCGTCGATCAGCACGTCGTAGTCGTCGTCGCCGATCTCGGGGTCGTCGAGGACGTAGTAGCGGTAGCCGTGGTGGTGCAGCTGCTCGCGCAGCTCGGCGGCCCGTGCCTCGGCTGCGGGTGCCGGCGTCACTCCACTTCCCGCGCGGCCGGCGCGAGCAGCCGGCCGAGGTCGTGGCGCTCGAGCGCGTCCATGCCCGCGGCGTCGGTGAGGTCGAAGTGCAGCGGCGTCACGGCGATCCGCCCCGCGGCGACCGCGGCGAGGTCGGTGCCGGGCTCGTCGTGGAAGCCGTGGTCGGCGCCGTAGACCCAGTAGCGGCGGCGGCCGTTGGCCTGCGTGTCGGTCAGCGTGAGCTCGTCGCGGTAGATCCGCTTGCCCAGGCGCGTGACCTCCACGCCGCTCGCGTCGCCGGCCGGGCAGTTGACGTTCAGCAGCGTGCCCGCCTGCAGCGGCACGTCGGCGATCTCCTCGACGACGCGGGCGACGAAGCGCGCCCCCTCCTCGAAGTCGAAGCGGTCCGACAGGCGGAAGTCCATCTCGCGCGCCGCCGACTGCTGGGAGACGGCGATCGCCGGCAGCCCGAGGACGATGCCCTCCAGCGCGGCCGCGACCGTCCCCGAGTAGGTGATGTCGTCGCCGAGGTTCGCGCCGTGGTTGATCCCCGAGACGATCAGCTCGGCCTCGAAGTCCTCGACGAGCCCGAGGTTCGCGAGCCGCACGCAGTCCACCGGCGTCCCGTCGGTCGCGTAGCCGTGGGTGCCGTCGCCGAAGTCGATCTCCTCGACCCACAGGGGGCGGCGGGTCGTGATCGAGCGCGCCATCGCCGAGCGCTCGCCGTCTGGCGCGATGACGACGAGCTCGATCCCGGGCACGCGCAGCAGCGCGCGCCGCAGCGCCTGCAGCCCGTCGGCCTCGATCCCGTCGTCGTTCGTGAGCAGCACCTTCATGCGCGCACCCGAGGATAGTCAGCGGTCTGGATAGGCCACCGAGGCGAGCGCCAGCCCCTGCGGCGGCGCGGTCGGGCCGGCGTGCGAGCGCGGCCGGCCGGCCAGCAGCGCGACGAACTCCTCGAGCCCGCGGTTGCCGGCTGCGACCTCGAGCATCGTCCCGACGAGGATGCGGTTCATGTGGCGCATGAACGTGTCGGCGGTGATCCAGAACTCGAGCAGGTCCCCGTCGACGTCCCAGCGCGCCGACAGGACGCTGCGCTCGAAGCGCGTGTGGCGGGTCTCGGTCGGTGTGAACGCCGTGAAGTCGTGCTTGCCCGGCAGCGCCTCGGCGCACGCCTGCAGCGCCGCGCGGTCGATGCGGCGGTGAAACCAGAAGGCGCGGTCGCGCAGCCAGACCGAGCGCGCGCGGCGGTTCAGGACGCGGTAGCAGTACGTGCGCGAGGTCGCGTCGTTGCGCGCGTCGAAGCCGTCCGGCGCCGGGTTGCAGTCCAGGACCGCGACGTCGTCGGGCAGCAGCGCGTTGAGGCGCAGCGGGTCGACGGCCTCGTGCTCGAAGGAGCAGACCTGTCCCCACGCGTGCACGCCCGCATCCGTGCGGCCGGCGACCGTCGTCGACACGGCGTCCTCACGCAGCACGATGCACAGCGCCTTCTCGACCTCCTCCTGCACCGTGCGCTGTCCGGGCTGGCGCGCCCAGCCCGCGAACGCGGTCCCGGCGTACTCGAGCTCGAGGCGACTGGTCATTCGCGCGGGAGCATCCCAGGCCGAGCGCCCTGCCTGCCGGGTGGCGGCCCGGTCGTCCACCCCAGGTCGTTCGGGTCAAGCTCGCGTCGGCGGACGCCGATGGACCCTGTGACAGGACAGTCACCCGCCGGGCTCGGACAGCCCCCACCGCCGGGCTCGGACAGCCCCCCTTTGAAGGGGGTCCGCATGTCCGCCAAGCGCACATCTTCCCGTCGTCTCTGCGTCGTCATGCTCGCCGGAGGCCTGCTGATCGCGGGTTTCGGGCCGGCCCTCGCGCCCGCCGTCGCCGCCCCGACGTCCATGGTCGACCTCGGCCAGGCATCGACCTACGCGGTGCTGAGCGGCGCATCGGTCGGCAATACCGTCAGCGCCCCCGGCACTCCCCATACCACGCTGCGCGGGGACCTCGGCGTCAAGGCGAACACGCAGCCGACGGGATTTCCGCCCGGCGTCGTCACCGGCACGACCCGGGTCGGCAGCACAGCCGACCAGGCGCACGCCGACCTCGTGGCGGCCTACAACGAGGTCGCCGGCAGGCCCGGTGGCACGGCGCTCGCGGGCGACCTGGCCACCCTCACGCTCGCCCCGGGCCTGCACTCGAGCGCCGCCGCCGTGGGAAACACCGGAACGGTGATCCTCGATGGTGGGGGCGACGCGAACGCCGTCTTCGTCTTCAAGGTCGGGGGCGCACTCACCATGGCGGCCGGCGCCCGTGTCACGCTGACAAACGGCGCCCGGGCCTCCCGTGTCTTCTGGCAGGTCAACGGCGCGGCCGCCATCGGCGCGAACGCGAAGTTCGCGGGCACGCTCATGGCGCTCGACGCGCTGGCGATCGGTGCGGGAACCGAGGTCAACGGCCGCGCGCTGGCTCGCAACGGCGCGATCTCGCTTGACTCCAACGAGGTCTACAGCGCGCCGCCCGTGGTCACGATCGCCGGCGGATCCGCCGCGATGACCACCGACACGACCCCCACGATCACCGGCACGACCGATGTCGTCGCGCCGGCCGTCGTCACGGTGGCGCTCGGCGGGCAGATCCTGCACGCGACGCCGTCCGACGGCGCGTGGTCGGTGACCTCGGCGATCCTGGCGAACGCCACCTACCCCGTGGTCGCGTCGGTCACCGACGGTGCCCAGAACCCGGGGAGCGCGACCCAGCAGCTGACGGTCGACACGGTGCTGCCCGTCGTCAGCATCGACGGTGGGCCCTCCGCGACGACGAACGACGCGACGCCGACGATCTCCGGCACCAGCGACGTCGCGCCGGGGACGATCGTCCGCGTGACCGTCGCCCTGCAGAGCCTGAACGCGCTCGTGCAGGCCGGAGGGACGTGGAACGTCACCCCGACCGCGCTCACCGACGGCACGCGTACCGTCACCGCCTCCGTCAGCGACCCGGCCGGCAACGACGGCACCGACAGCCAGGTGCTGACCGTCGACACCGTGGCTCCCGCGGTGACGATCACCGGCGGAACGAGCGCGCTGACCGACGATTTCACCCCGGACATCACCGGGACCGCGGACGTCGCACCCGGCACGACCGTGACCGTCGCGCTCGCCGACCAGACGCTCACCGGGCCGGTGCAGAGCGACGGGACCTGGTCGGTCACCGCCGATGCGCTCTCCAACGGGCCGCATCGTGTGGTCATGTCGGTCTCGGACGGGGCAGGAAACCTGGCCGGCTTCACTCAGATGCTGACCGTCGACACCGTGTCGCCGTTCGTCGCGATCACGGGCGGCGCGACGGCCGCGACGAACGACCTCGACCCGACCATCGCCGGGACCTCCGACGCTGCACCCGGCACGATCGTCACCGTGTCGATCGCCGGTCAGACGATGACGACGCTCGTGCAGGCCAGCGGCGGGTGGAATGCGACCGCGGTCTTCGTCGGTGAGGGCACGTGGCCGGTCGTCGCCTCGGTCCCGGATCCCGCCGGCAACCTCGGAACGGCCACGCAGACCCTGACCATCGCCGCCACCGCGCCGCCGACCGGGCCGGCCGGCCCTGCCGGCTCAACGGGCGCGACCGGCTCCACCGGCGCGACCGGCTCCACGGGCGCCACCGGCTCCACCGGCGCCACCGGCTCCACCGGCGCCACCGGCTCCACCGGCGCCACCGGTCCACCGGCGCCACCGGAGCCGCCGGGCAGGCCGGCGACGGCGGCCTGGCGGGCGCCACCGGCGTAGCGGGCGCCACCGGGCAGAACGGCAGCACCGGGCAGACCGGTGGCACCGTTTCGACGACAGCCGCCCCCCGCCTGACGGTGGTGCTGGCCGCCGGCAGCCTCCGCGCCGCCCAGGGCAAGCGGGTGCAGGTGCGCTTCGTCCTGAACGCGGCCGCCAAGGTCACGCTCACAGTGCTGCGCGGCAAGCGCGTGGTTGCCACCGTGAGCACCACGCGCCGCGATGCCGGCCGTGCCTCGCTCACCTGGAACGGCAAGATCAAGAGCAGGCGCGCGGCGCGAGGTGCCTACAAGATCGTCGTCCGCGCGATCTCACCGGCGGGCGTCTCTGCCCGCGACGCGGCCACGCTGCGCATCGGCTGACGCAGGATGGGTCCCAGCGCGCGGGTCGCGCCGCGTGCGGGCGGGCCCGCCCGGGTACGGGGGGCGAATGCCACGTCGCCGCAAGGAGGGCGGGTTCGGGTTCTGGGGCCCGTTTCCCTCCTACTCCCGCCGGACCCGAGGCGGCAGCTCCATCCGCGTCACCGGCTGCTGTCTGCCGCTCGCCCTCGGACTTGGCGGCGTCCGTCGATCCCGCCCGCCCTGCTGATGCGCCGCGCGCGCCGGCGCTGATCCGGGTTCGGGAGACCCGCCCCTCGAGCTGGACGAGCTCCAAGAAGACCATCTCGGTGGAGTCGCTACGCCGCGGTCCCAGCTTCAGGATCCGCGTGTCCCCCGGGCGGTCGGTGTAGCCCGCCGCGATCTCCGCGAACAGCCTGTGGACCGTGAACTTGTCCTGGCCCAGCGTGCTGAGCGCGTGTAGGTCGCCGCGCTTGGCGAGCGCGAGTGGCGGCCCTCTCGGCGACCTTGCGGTCGTGCTCGTTGGCTGCCGCGATCCGGGGGCAGCGGTCTCGAGCACGTCTGCTGCCGCGTGCAGCCGGCTCGCCGCCCTTCCGGCTCGCCGTTGTGCGTCCGAGGCATCGCCGCGATACGTAGCTATGAAGTTCCCCTGAGCATCGACATCGCGAACCGCGTTCGGGATTCGCCGCACGGCGTCGTTGATCTGGTCGGCGGCGACCCGCAGGACACCGGCAAGGGCGTACATCCCAGCCGGGTCACCGTGCGCGCGAAGGGAGCGTTGCAGACAATGACGGCGCGAACAAGGCCGTAGCCTCCACGGATGACGCGGACCGCCAAGACGATCGGGGTCGTGCTCTACGTCGGCCTTGCGGTCCGCTCAGGCGCCGCGATCGACGAGCACGCTCACGCCGGGATGTTGGCCGTGTTGGTGATCGCCGCGGGGTACGTGGGACTGTTCTGGCTCGCGACCAAGGCGACCGCGCGCCACCCGGGTACGGCGACGGGCTCGGCGATGGGCCTTCTTATAGTCGTCACGACGTTCACGCCGGAGTTCTTCATCTTCGTGCGCGAAGGCGAATCCGGCGACTGGATCGTCGTCCCGGTCCTCGGCCTTGTTGCGATTGCGGTCGACCCCATCTATCGCTGGCGATTTCGCCCCGCGCGGGCGCACGAACCCACCGTGGCGCAGCGCCGCGTCGCCGCCGACGCAGCGCGGCGCGCTCGCAGCAGCGCACCCTTCCGAGCGGGAGACGGCGCAGGCGAGACGGCTGACGAGACACCCTCGAGGAAGCCATCTCGGCTACTCGCGGTCGATGTGCCCGATGGTGCGTCGCGTGCCAGGCCGATCCCGCGCGCGGAGAGTGCTGGGACACCGGTCATGGTGCCGGCGCTGATCGCCGCGATCCTCTACCCCGCTCTGTCGAGCCCAGCGAGGACGAGTCCCGGGCCCACCCGCGCGCGCAGCCCACGAGCCGCAGGCGCAAGCGCTCACAACGAGTCGAGCTGTCGCAGCACCCGGCCACGCCGGCCACCACCACGCCGATCGGCGCCTGCCGGGGCGTGGCCCTGATCGCGGGAGGCTCCACCGGTCACCAGCACGACACACCCCTGCAGGGGGCCCCACGAGGCCTCCCGGGAGCAGGCGTCACGCGCCCGGCAGGCGCCGCCACCCACGCCCGACCCACCCAGGCCGGAGAACGGCGAAAAGCTAGACCAGCTCGAGGAAGACCATCTCGGTGGAGTCACTGCGACGCGGTCCCAGCTTCAGGATCCGCGTGTACCCCCCCGGGCGGTCGGTGTAGCGCGGCGCGATCTCCGCGAACAGCGTGTGGACCGTGAACTTGTCCTGGCCCAGCGTGCTGAGCGCCTGACGGCGCGCGTGCAGGTCGCCGCGCTTGGCGAGCGTGATGAGCTTCTCGAGCTCGGGCTTGACGGCCTTGGCCTTGGCCTCGGTCGTCTTGATCCGCTCATGCTCGATGACCTCCTTGCAGAGGTTCATGAGCAGCGCCTTGCGATGGGCGGAGTCGCGGCTGAGCTTGTTGCGTGTCTTCTGGTGGCGCATGAGCGGATCGAGAGTCTAGACGTCTAGTCGTCGCGGAGATCGAGACCGCGGTTGTGCAGCGTCTCGATCACCTCGTCGATCGACTTCTTGCCGAAGTTCGGGATCGCGTTGAGCTCGCCCTCGGACTTGGAGATGAGGTCGCCGACGGTCTGGATGCCGGCCCGCTTGAGGCAGTTGTAGGACCGCACGCCGAGCTCGAGCTCCTCGATGAGGATGTCGTGCATCGGGCCGGCCGAGCTGCCCGCGGCGCCGCCCGCGCCACCGAGCGCGGAGTTGCCGTTGGCGCCCTCGAGCTGGCCGCCGGGACCGGCGCGCAGCTCCTCGATGCGGTCGGCGTCGGTGAAGATCGCCAGCTGGGCGATCAGGATCTCCGCCGCCTCGCGCAGCGCGGCCTGCGGGTCGATCGACCCGTCGGTCTCGATGTCGAGCGTGAGCTTGTCGTAGTCCGTGCGCTGGCCGACGCGCGCGGGCTCCACGGCGTAGGCGACGCGCCGGACCGGCGAGAAGATCGAGTCGATCGGGATGACGCCGATCGGCTGGTCGGGAGACTTGTTGTCCTCCGACTGGCGGTAGCCGCGGCCGCGGCCGATCGTGAGGTACAGCTCGAGCTTGGTCTTCTTCTCGAGCGTGGCGATGTGGACGTCGGGGTTGAGCACCTCGACGCCGGAGGGGAGGTCGATGTCCTTGGCGGTGATCTCGCCGGGGCCTGTCACGACGAGCGGGGCCTCGACCTCGCTGGCGTCGGAGTGCATCCGGCAGACGATGCCCTTGAGGTTCAGGACGATGTCGGTGACGTCCTCCGTGACGCCCTTGATCGTCGAGAACTCGTGTGCGACCCCCTCGATGCGAACGCTCGTCACGGCAGCGCCCGCGAGCGAGCTCAGCAGGACTCGCCGCAGCGAGTTGCCGAACGTGTAGCCGAAGCCACGGTCGAGCGGCTCAATCGTGAACGAGCCACGATTGTCCTCGACCGTCTCACTAGTGATTCGGGGGACTTGGAAATCGAGCATCGGGGTCCTAACGTCGGGTGTCACTGGGGGGCCGTCGCGCTGAGCCGTACCGACAACGCGCGCCGGGTGGGGGCGGGGAAAAGCGGGTTACTTGGAGTAGAGCTCGACGATGAGCTGCTCTTGCACCGGCGCGGCGATCTCTCGGCGCTCGGGCTTGCGCAGCACCTTCGCCGTGAGGGCGTCGTGGTCGGCCTGCAGCCATGCAGGGACCTGCGCCGTCAGCTCGGTGGCGTCACGGATGACCGGCTCCACCGGCGTGCCGCTCTTCACCGAGATGATGTCGCCCTCGCGCACCTGGTAGCTCGGGATGTCCACGCGGCGGCCGTTGACCGTCCAATGGCCGTGGCGGACGAACTGCCGTGCCTGCCGGCGTGAGGCGGCGAAGCCGAGCCGCACGAGCACGTTGTCAAGGCGCGACTCGAGGATCGCGAGCAGGTTCTCGCCCGTGATCCCGTCCTGGCGCGAGGCCTTGTCGTAGTAGATGCGGAACTGCTTCTCGAGCACGCCGTAGTAGCGCCGCGCCTTCTGCTTCTCGCGCAGCTGGACGCGGTACTCCGACTGCTTCTGGCGCCCGCGGCCGTGGTCGCCCGGCGGGTACGCGCGGCGCTCGACGCCGCACTTGTCCGTGAGGCAGCGCTCACCCTTGAGGAAGAGCTTCTGGCCCTCGCGACGGCACTGCTTGCAGGCTGCTCCGGTGTCACGTGCCATGACTCAGACCCTCCGCCGCTTGCGCGGCCGGCAGCCGTTGTGCGCCTGCGGGGTGACGTCCTTGACGCCCGTGACCTCGAGACCGGCGGCCTGGAGGGAGCGGATCGCGGTCTCGCGACCGGACCCGGGGCCCTTCACGAAGACCTCGACCTTCTGCAGGCCCTGGTCGATGCCCTTGCGCGCGGCGGCGTCGGCCGTGACCTGCGCCGCGAACGGGGTCGACTTGCGCGATCCCTTGAAACCGGCGCCACCAGCAGACTCCCACGCGATGACGTTGCCCTCTCGGTCCGAGAGGGAGACGATCGTGTTGTTGAAGGAGGTCTTGATGTGGGCTTGACCGATCGGGATGTTCTTCTTCGGCTTGCGACGGCCGCGTTGTGGGCGCTTGGGTGCAGGCAAACTGGATTCCTTTTATTTCTTGGTGGCCTTTTTCTTGCCGGCCACCTGCATGCGCTTGGGCCCCTTGCGCGTACGGGCGTTCGTCTTCGTCTTCTGCCCGCGAACGGGCAGACCGCGGCGATGACGCATCCCGCGGTAGCACCCGATCTCCATCAGGCGCTTGATGTTCTGTGAGCGCTCGCGGCGCAGGTCACCTTCGACCGTGAGGTCGTCGATGGCCTCGCGCAGGCGGGCGACCTCGTCCTCGGTGAGGTCGCGGACCTTGCGATCGGGCTCGATGTTCGTCTTGCGCAGGATCTCGTTGGAGGTCGAGCGCCCGACGCCATAGATGTACGTCAGGCCGATCTCGGCGCGCTTGTTCAAAGGGATGTTGATGCCGGCGATTCGTGCCATGGACTACCCCTGCCGCTGCTTGTGGCGCGGGTTGGAACAGATGACCAGCACCGCACCGTGGCGGCGGATGATCTTGCACTTCTCGCACATCGGCTTGACCGAGGGTCGTACCTTCATGAGCCCCTTCTTGACGACTTGAGGAACCGCGCACGGGACCGTGATCCCGCCGCAGGCGCGACCAGAGAGCATAGCGAAGCGCCTCAGTCAGCCGTTTCGTGCCACGGTGTCAGGACCCGTGGCCCGTCGGCGGTGACGGCGATCGTGAACTCGAAGTGCGCTGCGAGCGACCCGTCCTGCGAGTAGATCGCCCAGTGGTCGTCGCCCATGCGGACGGTGTGGCGGCCGACGGTGACCATCGGCTCCACCGCGAGGACCATACCCTCCTCGAGCTTGACGCCCTTGCCGGGCGGCCCGTAGTTGGGGATCTGGGGGTCCTCGTGCATGTCGCGGCCGATGCCGTGGCCGACGAGCGAGCGCACGACCGACAGGCCCTCGGCCTCGACGACCTCCTGCACGGCGTGCGAGACGTCGCCGAGGCGGTTGCCCGGGCGGCACTGCTCGACGGCGGCGAACAGCGAGGACTCGGTGGTCGTCAGCAGCTTGCGCGCGGTCGGCGAGATCGAGCCGACGGCGAAGGTCCGCGCGGCGTCGGCGACCCAGCCGTCGAGGACGACGCCGCAGTCGACCGAGATGACGTCCCCGCGGCGCAGCTCGTAGGGGCCGGGGATGCCGTGGACGACCATCGAGTTCGGCGAGGTGCACAGCGAGCCCGGGAAGCCGCGGTAGCCCTTGAAGGCCGGCGTCGCGCCCTGGGAGCGGATGAAGCGCTCGGCGGCGGTGTCGAGGTCGGCGGTCGTGATGCCGGGGCGGATCTTGCTCTCGACGAGCTCGAGCGTGCGCACCAGGATCGCGCCCGCGGCCGCCATCTTGTCGATCTCCTCCGGCGTCTTCTTGACGATCACAGCTCGTCTTCGAGGCGCAGGGTGGCGATCGTGGCCCGGATGTGGTCGTGGACCTCGGTCGGCGAGCGCGTGCCGTCGAAGCGGCGCAGCAGCCCCTGCTCGTCGTAGTAGCCGATCAGCGGCTCGGTCTGCTCGTGGTAGACCTCCAGGCGCTTGGCGACGGTCTCGGGCTTGTCGTCGTCGCGCTGAACGAGCCGCGAGCCGTCGACGTCGCAGCGGCCCTCGTGCTTGGGCGGGTCGAACTCGACGTGGTAGACGCGACCGGTCTTGACGCTGACGCGGCGACCGGACATGCGCCGCATGACCTCGTCGTCGGCGACCTCGATCAGGATGACCGCCGTGAGCTTGCGGTCGTTGGCCGCCATGCCGTCGCTGAGCGCCTCGGCCTGCGGGACCGTCCGCGGGAAGCCGTCGAGCAGGAAGCCGTCACGGGCGTCGGCGTTCTCCAGCGCCTCGAGGATCACGCCGGTGATGACCTCGTCGGGGACGAGCTTGCCGTCGTCCATGAAGGTCTTGGCCTGCTTGCCCAGGTCGGTCTCGTCGGCGACGGCCTTGCGCAGGATGTTGCCCGTCGCGATGTAGGGCAGGTTGAAGTCGTCGGTCAGGCGCTCGGCCTGCGTACCCTTGCCCGCGCCTGGGGGTCCCAGCAGGATGAGGTTCAACTCGGACATCGGCGCGTGCGCAGCCTACTGCGCGCGGCCCGGGGCCCGCATCCTCGCGGGCATCACTTCAGGAAGCCTTCGTAGTTGCGCATCATGAGCTGCGCCTCGAGCTGCTTCATCGTGTCCAGCGCGACGCCCACGACGATCAGGATCGACGTGCCCGCGAAGAAGAAGTTCGCGCTCGTCCGGGCCACGAGGATCGTCGGGATCGCGGCCACGAGCGCGAGGTAGAGCGCACCGGGGAACGTCAGCCGCGCGAGCACGCGATCGAGGAACTCGGCCGTCGGCCGGCCGGGTCTGACCCCGGGGATGAAGCCACCGTACTTGCGCAGGTTGTCGGCCTGGTCGACGGGGTTGAACGTGACCGCCGTGTAGAAGTACGTGAAGAGGATGATGAACAGCGACTCGCCGACGATGTAGGGCCAGCCGCCGTAGTTGAAGAAGGCGACGAAGTCGCGGCCGGCGTTGTTGTTGATGAGCTGGCCGATCGTCTGCGGGAAGGCCATCAGCGACGCCGCGAAGATGACCGGGATGACGCCCGCCATGTTCACGCGCAGCGGCAGGTAGGTCTGCCCGCCCTGCGTCATGCGCTGGCCTATCACGCGTTTGGCGTACTGGATCGGGATCCGCCGCTGGCCCTCCTGGACGAACACGATCGACGCGATCACGCCCAGGCAGATGAACGGCATCATGACCTTGAAGACCGGGTCCGAGCTCTGCGCCCACGCCTGCACGCCGCCCGGCAGCCCGGACACGATCGAGGCGAAGATCATCAGCGAGATGCCGTTGCCGATGCCGCGCTGGGTGATGAGCTCGCCCATCCACATGATCAGCACGCAGCCCGCCGTCAGCGAGATGACGATCAGGAAGACCCGCGCCGCGCTGAAGTTGTCGATGATCGGCTCGCCGGCGCTGGCGGTGAAGGAGCGGAAGAGGAAGACGTAGCCGATCGCCTGGCCAAACGCGAGGCCGACGGTCAGGTAGCGCGTGTACTGCGTGATGCGCTGCTGGCCGACCTCGCCCTCCTTGGAGAGCTTCTCGAGCGACGGCACGACGACGGTGAGCAGCTGCAGGATGATCGACGCCGTGATGTACGGCATGATCCCCAGCGCGAAGAGGGCGATCTTCGACAGGCCGCCGCCGCTGAAGACGTTGAGGAACTGCAGGACGCCGCCGCCGCCGAACTGGCTCTGAACCGCCTCGACGGCGTCGACGTTGACGCCCGGCACCGGGACGTGGTTGCCGATCCGGTACAGCACCAGCAGGGCCGCGGTGAACGCGAGCTTCTTGCGGATGTCTGCGACCTTGAAGGCCGTGAGGATCGTTCCGAGCACGAGCGGATCAGCTTAGTACAGCGTGGCCCGGCGACCGCCGGGCCGGACGCCTAGTCGGCGTGGATCTGGCAGGTGCCGCCGGCGGCCTCGATGGCCTCGCGCGCCGCCTTGCTGTAGGCGTGCGCGTGGACCGTCAGCGGCTTGGAGATCGAGCCCTTGGCGAGGATCTTCACCGGCACGCCCTTGCGGGTGCCCAGGCCCTTGGCCTTCAGCGCCTCGAGCGTGACGTCGTCGCCGGACTCGAAGCGGCGGTCGAGGTCCTGGAGGTTGACCGCCTGCGTGTGCGTGCGGAACATCTCGAAGGGCATCGACTTCTTCATGTGCGGGCCGCGCAGCTTGCGCATCCGCATGTGGATCGGCATCTGGCCGCCCTCGAAGCCGGGGCGCGACTTGGAGCCCGAGCGCGCGCCGGCGCCCTTGTGGCCGCGGCCGGAGGTCTTGCCGGTGCCCGAGCCGTGGCCGCGGCCGACGCGCTTGCGCGGCTTGCGGCTGCCGGGGGCGGGCTTGAGCGTGTTCAGGCCGATGCGCGGCTCGTCGCCGTCGCTCGTGGACTCGGGTGGGGGCGCGGTCATGACTTCTCCTCGATGCGGACGAGATGGCGGACCTTGTGCAGCATGCCCCGTGCCTGCGGCGTGTCCTTGACCTCGACCGTGTGGCCGATCCGGCGCAGGCCGAGCGAGCGCAGGGTGTCGATCTGGCTCTTGTCGGAGCCGTTCTTGGACTTGAACTGCGTGATCTTCACGACTCCGGCTCCTCCGCGGCGGCGGCGGGCGCGGGCGCGGCCGCGACCGCGACGGCCGCCTCGTCGACGCCGGCCTCGGCGTCGCTGCCGGCGATCGTCTCGGCGGCGACGTCCTCCTGCGGCGCGTGCAGGCCCAGGACCGTGTTGATCGACAGGCCGCGCAGCTCGGCGACCTCCTCGGGACGGCGCAGGCTCTGCAGCCCGGCGACCGTCGCCTTGACGAGGTTGATCGGGTTCTGCGAGCCCAGCGACTTGGAGAGGATGTCGTGGATCCCGGCGAGCTCGAGCACCGCGCGCACGCCGCCGCCGGCGATGACGCCGGTACCGGGCGAGGCGGGCTTCATGAAGACGCGGCCGGCACCGTAGACGCCGGTCGTCTGATGGGTGATCGTCGCGCCGTGCTTGGGCACCCGGAAGAGGTTCTTCTTGGCCTGCTCGACGCCCTTCTGGATCGCGAGCGGGACCTCGTTGGCCTTGCCGTAGCCGACGCCGACGACGTCGCGCTCGTCACCGACGACGACGAGTGCCGTGAAGGAGAAGCGGCGGCCGCCCTTGACGACCTTGGCGACGCGGTTGATCTCGACCACGCGCTCCTGCAGGTCCAAGCCCGCCTGGTTGACGGAACGATCGACGACTGGTGCGCTCATACCTTGATGCCTCCTTCGCGGACGCCCTCTGCGAAGGCCTTGACGCGACCGTGGTACTGGTAGCCGCCACGGTCGAAGACGGCGCTGGAGACGCCGGCCTTCTGGGCGCGCTCGGCGAGCAGCTTGCCCGCCTCGGACGCCTGCTCCATCGGCGCCTTGTCGCGCAGCGGCGCCTCGGTCCAGCTGACGGCGGCCAGCGTGTGGCCCGCGACGTCGTCGACGAGCTGGGCGCTGACGCCCTTGTTGGAGCGAAAGACGGAGATCCGCGGGCGCTGCGCCGTGCCGGACACCTTCGCGCGGACGCGGCGGCGGCGCTTGAGGCGCTTGGCGGGCTTGGTCTTGACGGTCATGCGCGCTTACCGACCTTCCGGGCGACGTACTCGCCCTCGTAGCGAATGCCCTTGCCCTTGTAGGGCTCCGGCGGGCGCTTCTTGCGGATGTTGGCGGCGAGCTCGCCGACCTGCTGCTTGGAGTTGCCCTTGACGATCACGCGGGTCGGCTGCGGGACCTCGAACTCGATCCCCTCGGGCGCCTTCACCGAAACGGGGTGCGAGTAGCCGAGCGCGAGCTCGAGGTCGCGGCCCTTGAGCGCGGCGCGGTAGCCGACGCCCTGGATCTCGAGCGTCTTCTGAAAGCCGGTGGTGACGCCCTCGACCATGTTGGCCACGAGCGAGCGCGTCAGGCCGTGCAGCGCGCGGTGCTCGCCGCGGTCGGTCGGGCGCGTGACGACGAGCAGCTCGCCGTCCTGGGCGACGGTGATGTCGCGCGGGACGCGCTCCTGCAGCGTGCCGCGGGGACCGTTGACCTGGACGAGCTCGGGCTCGATCGAGACCGTGACGCCGATCGGGAGCGGGATGGGCTTCTTGCCGATGCGAGACATTCGAGGTCCGCCCTACCAGACGTGCGCCACGACTTCGCCGCCGACGCCCGCGTTGCGGGCCTCGTGGCCGGTCATGACGCCTCGCGACGTGGAGACGATGGCGGTGCCCATGCCGCCGAGCACCTTCGGGATCTCGCCGGCGCCGGCGTACGTGCGACGGCCCGGGCGCGAGACGCGCTTGAGGCCGGAGATCGCCGAGCGGCGGTCGGTCGTGTACTTCAGGCGCACGCGGATGATCTCGGCCGGATGGTCGGCATCGGGCGCGACGGTGCTGTAGCCGTCGATGTAGCCCTGCTCGGACAGGATCCGGGCGCACTCGGTCTTGAGCTTGGACGACGGGATGTCGACCGTCTCATGTGCGGCCTGGATCGCGTTGCGGATCCGGGTCAGGAAGTCGGCGATGGGGTCGGTGCTTGCGCTCACGGGTTGCTCTCGGTGTAGCTGTCGGTTACCACGAAGACTTCGTCATGCCCGGGACGAAGCCGTTGTGGGCCATCTCGCGCAGGCAGATCCGGCACAGGCCGAACTTGCGATACACGGCACGGGCCCGGCCGCAACGGCGGCAACGGCTGTACTCGCGGGTCTTGTACTTCGCGGGGCGCGCCTGGCGCACCCGCTGGGACGTCTTGGCCATGTTAGCTGTCTCCACCTTGGGTCTCGGTTGCCCGGGGGTCCCGCGGGCGGTTCTCCTTCGTGAACGGCATCCCGAAGGCCTCGAGCAGCGCGAAGGCCTCGAGGTCGGACTGCGCCGACGTCGTGATCGTGACGTCGAAGCCGCGGACCTGATCGACGGCGTCGTAGTCGATCTCGGGAAAGATGATCTGCTCGCGGATGCCCATCGAGTAGTTGCCGCGCCCGTCGAAGGCGTTGGCCTTCAGGCCGCGGAAGTCGCGGACGCGCGGCAGGGCGATCGACATGAGCCGGTCGAGGAACTCGTAGGCGCGCTGGTCGCGCAGCGTCACCGACAGGCCGACGGGCATGCCCTCGCGCAGCTTGAAGTTCGCGATCGACTTGCGGGCACGGCGGACGTTGGGCTTCTGGCCGGCGATCGTCGCCAGCTGCTCCTGCGCGGCCTCGAGCATCTTGGAGTCCTGCTTGGCCTCGCCGACGCCCATGTTCAGCGTGATCTTCTCGATCTTCGGGACCTGCATGATCGAGGTGTAGCCGAAGCGCTCCTGCAGCGCGGGGCGGATCTCCTCGAGGTAGCGGGCCTTCAGGCGCGCGGGGGTCGCGGTCGCGGGCATCAGATCTTCACCCCCGTCCGGACCGAGGCGCGCAGGCGCTTGCCGTGCTCCTCGATCGTCTTGACGCGGGTGGGCTTCTTGTCGCGCGGGTCGCGCAACGCGATGTTGGAGACGTGGATCGGGCCTTCCTTCTCGATCACGCCACCCGGATCCATCGATCCCGGGCGCGGGCGCTGGTGGCGCTTGATGATGTTCAGGCCCTCGACGTAGACGCGCTGCTTGGCAGGGTCGACGCGCAGGACCTTGCCCTGCTTGCCGCGGTCCTTGCCGCTGATGACGATGACCTCGTCGTTCTTGCGGATACGAGCCGGCACGGCTACAGCACCTCCGGGGCGAGCGAGATGATCTTCATGAAGTTGCGATCGCGCAGCTCGCGGGCGACCGGTCCGAAGATGCGCGTCCCGCGCGGGTTGTTCTGGGCGTCGATGATGACCGCGGCGTTCTCGTCGAAGGCGATGTAGGTGCCGTCGTCGCGGCCGAAGGACTTCTTCGTGCGCACGACGACCGCGGTCACGACCTCGCCCTTCTTGACCGTCCCCTGGGGGTTGGCCTGCTTGACGGTCGCCGTGATGACATCGCCCACGAACGCGTAGCGGCGGCGCGAGCCGCCCTTGACGCGAATGCAGAGGATCTCGCGGGCGCCGGTGTTGTCGGCGACCTTGAGGCGTGTCTCGTTCTGGATCACTTGGCGCGCTCCAGGACTTCCACGAGCTTCCAGCGCTTCGTGCGCGACAGCGGGCGGCTCTCGAGCACGCGCACGCGATCGCCCTCGTTGGCGTCGTTGGCCTCGTCGTGGACGTGCAGCTTGGACGTCGAGCGCACGATCTTCTCGTACTTGCGGTGCCTGCGCGCGAGGTCGATGCGCACGACGATCGTCTTGTCGGGCTTGGCCGACACGACGGTGCCGATGCGCGTCTGCGGCGAGGACGGCGTGGGCTCGGCCGGCGGCGTGCCGGTGCCCGGCCCCGCCGCGGCGCGCTTGACCTTCTCCTGCTCACGGCGGCGCCGACGGGCGACGGCCTTCTTGGCCCGCACCTCGCGGCGCTCGGCGTCGCGCTGCTCGGGCGTGCGCGAGGGGCGCTGCGAGTTGGCGAGGTGCTCGCGGCGGGCGCGCTCCTCGCGGGTCGAGGTCTTGGTGGCCGCGGTCGCCGGCGCCGCCTCGGCGGCGGGCGCCTCGTCGACGACGGGCTCGTTCTGCTCGGTCTCAGGGGTCTCGTCAGCCATCGCTACTTCCCGTTGATGTCGATCTCGCGCTGTCGCGCGACGGTGAGGGCCCGGGCCAGGTCGCGCTTGGCGGTCCGCAGCCCGGCCGTGTTCTCGAGCTCGCCCGTGGCGTGCTGGAAGCGCAGGCCGAAGAGGTCCTTGCGCGTGGTCTTCAGGTGGTCGACGAGCTCGCGCTCGTTCATGTCGCGCAGATCCTTGGCGTTCATTGCGGCGTGTCCTCGCGCAGGACGAACTTCGTCTTCACGGGCAGCTTGTGGCCGGCCAGGCGCATCGCCTCGCGGGCGAGCGGCTCCGACACGCCGGCGAGCTCGAACATGACGCGTCCGGGCTTGACGACCGCGACCCAGCCCTCGGGCGAGCCCTTGCCCGAGCCCATGCGGGTCTCGGCGGGCTTCTTCGTGAAGGACTTGTCCGGATAGACGTTGATCCAGACCTTGCCGCCACGCTTGATCTTGCGGGTCATCGCGATACGCGCGGCCTCGATCTGGCGGTTGGTGAGCCAGCCGGCGTCGAGCGACTTGAGGCCGTACTCGCCGAACTGGATCGTCGTCTGCCCGCGCGACAGCCCGGCCCTGCGGCCGCGATGCTGCTTGCGGTGCTTGACGCGCTTGGGGGAGAGCACTAGCGCCCCCCTCCGCGAGCGCCGCCGGCGCCGGGGCCGAAGCCGGGACGCGACGTGCCGCCGCCTCCGCCGCCGCCGCCGCGACCGCCGCCACCCGCACCGCCGCCGCGACCGCCGGGACCGCCGGGACCGCCGGGACCGCCGGGTCCGCGTCCGCCGCCACGGCCTCCGCCGCCGCGACCGTCGCGGTCGCCGCGACCGCGGCCACGGCCGCCGTCACGGTCGCCCTGCTGCTGCTGGGACGGACCCTCCATGTCGGTGAGGTCCGCGCCGGAGTAGCCCTCGGGCATGATCTCGCCCTTGTTGATCCAGCACTTCACGCCGATGCGCCCGAACGTCGTCTTGGCCTCGAAGAAGCCGTAGTCGATGTCGGCGCGCAGCGTGTGCAGCGGGACGCGGCCGTCGGAGTAGCTCTCGGTGCGGGCCATCTCGGCGCCGCCGAGACGGCCGCCGACCTGGATCTTGCAGCCCTTGGCGCCGGAGCGCATCGCGCTCGTCAGGGCGCGCTTCATCGCGCGCCGGAAGGCGACGCGATTCTGCAGCTGCTCGGCGACCGACTGCGCGACGAGCTTGGCGTCGAGCTCCGGGCGCTTGATCTCGAGGATGTTGACCTTGATCTGCTTGCGCGTGATGCGGTGCAGGTCCTTGCGCAGGGCGTCGACCTCGGAACCGGACTTGCCGATCACGATGCCCGGACGCGCCGTGTGGATGTTGACCTCCACCTCGTTGGCGTCCTTGCGGATCGTGATGTCCGACAGGCCGGCGTGCGCGAGCTTGCCGGTGATGTGGTTGCGAATCGCCACGTCCTCGGCCAGATAGTCCGCAAACTGCTTCTCGTTGAACCAGTTGGACTTCCAGTCGTGGATGTAGCCGACGCGCATCGACTCGGGGTGAACCTTCTGACCCATTAGTGGTTCCTCCTGTGAGTCCGTGTGCCGCTGGGCGGCTGATGGCGACGACTGGCAAGGACGCAGGAAGGAAGGTGTGCCCCTGGCACATCGACGACCGAGGACGACGCCAGGCGTCGAACATCGGCCGATCCAGTGGTGCGCGGATTTGCGGGAGGGAGCACTAGCGCTCCCCGTCCTTTGGCGTCAACGTGATCGAGAGATGGCTCGTGCGCTTGCGGATCTTCGTCGCGCGCCCCATGGCACGCGGACGGAACCGCTTGAGCGTCGGGCCCTCGTCGGCCTTGACTGCGTGGATCCGCAGCTCGTCGCCGATCAGCTCGTGATTGTGCTCGGCGTTTGCGACCGCCGACTCCAGCAGCTTGGACCAGTCGCGGGCCACGTCGCGGTTGGCGTGCAGCAGGATCGCGCGCGCCTCCTCGACGGACTTGCCGCGGATGTGATCGCAGACCAGGCGCGCCTTGCGGGCCGACGTGCGCACGTACTTGGCGTGCGCGCGGACCATCGGCGGCGTGTCGCCGTAGTCGCGGGCGGCGCGCTTGCGCGCGGGCGCGGCAGCGGCGGGCTTCTCGGGCTCGGCCTTGCGACGCGACGGGCGGCGCTTGGGCTTGGCCTCGGCCGCGGGCGCGTCGTCGGACGCCGCCTCGGCGGCGGGCTCGGCCTTCGCAGTGGCCTTCGCGGCCGGCTTGGCGGCGGCCTTGGCCTTCGGCTTCGGCTTCGCCGCGGGCTTCTCGGCGGCGGCCTTCGGCTCGTCGGCGGCCGTGGTCGTCTCCTCCGTCGTCGCGGCAGCGGCAGCGGCGGGCTCGGCCTTCTTCGCGGCGGGCTTGCGCCGGGCGCGCGGCTTCTTCGCCGGCTTCTCCGCCTCGTCCTTGGGGTCCTTCTCGTCGGCCATCGCTAGCGGACCTTCCCGCTGCCGGCGTGCCCGCGGTACAGCCGCGTCGGCGCGAACTCGCCGAGCTTGTGGCCGACCATCGACTCCGAGACGAACACCGGCACGTGCTTGCGACCGTCGTGGACGGCGATCGTGTGGCCGACCATCTCCGGGAAGATCGTCGATGCGCGCGACCAGGTCTTGAGCATCTGCTTGGAGTTCGAGGCGTTGAGCGCCTCGATGCGTCCCATGAGGCGCTCCTCGACCCACGGTCCCTTCTTGCTTGAACGACTCACGACCTACCTCTTCTTCCCACGCTTGCGACCGCGCACGATGTAGCGGTCGGATGTCTTGTTCTTCTTGCGGGTGCGATAGCCGAGGGTCGGCACGCCCCAGGGGGTGACGGGATGGCGGCCGGCCGTCGTGGAGCCCTCGCCGCCGCCGTGCGGATGGTCGACGGGGTTCATCGCGGTGCCGCGCGTCTGCGGGCGGACGCCCATGTGGCGCTTGCGCCCGGCCTTGCCGATCTTGACGTTCTGGTGATCGGCGTTGCCGATCGTCCCGACGGTGCCGCGGCACTCCTCGCGCACCAGGCGCATCTCGCCGGACGGCAGGCGCAGCGTGGCCATGCCGGCGTCGCGCGCCATGAGCTGGATGCCCGTGCCGGCGGAGCGGCCCATCTGGCCGCCGCGGCCGGGCTCGAGCTCGACGTTGTGGATGACCGTGCCGATCGGGATGCGGCGCAGCGGCAGGCAGTTGCCCGGCGCGATGTCCGCCTCTTCGCCCGAGGAGACCGTCATGCCGACGCTCAGCCGCGCGGGAGCAAGGATGTAGGCCTTCTCGCCGTCGACGTAGTGCAGCAGCGCGATGTAGGCCGACCGGTTGGGGTCGTACTCGATCGCGGCCACGCGGGCCGGCACGCCGTCCTTGCGCCGCTTGAAGTCGATCTTGCGGTACAGGCGCTTGGCGCCGCCGCCGCGGTGGCGGGCGGTCTTGCGCCCGCGGCCGTTGCGGCCGCCGCTCTTCGTCAGGCCCTCGACGAGCGACTTCTCGGGACGGTCCTTCGTGATCTCCGCGAAGTCGGGGTACGTCGAGAAGCGACGGCCGGGACTCGTGGGCTTGGGCTTGCGGATCGCCATCGTTGCTCCTCTAGCCCTCGAGGGCCTCGAGGCCCTGGAAGATCGGGATCGAGTCGCCGGGGCCGACCTGCACCATGGCCTTCTTCCAGGAGCGCGTGCGGCCCTGGATCGCGCCGCGGCGCTTGGGCTTGGACTTGACGCTCATCGTTCGCACCTCGAGGACCGAGACGTCGAACAGCGCCTCGACCGCCTGGCGGATCTGCGTCTTGTGGGCGTCGGGATGGACGCGGAAGGTGTACTTGCCGGCGGCCGCGAGAACGTAGGACTTCTCGGAGACGACCGGGCGGATGACGACCTGGCTGGGATCCATCAGGAAGCCACCTGCTCGTTGTCCTCGGTCTTCTCGCCCTTCGCCCGGGCGGTGAGCGAGTCCAGCGCCTCCTGCGTGCAGACGACCGACGCGGCGCCGATGAGGTCGGCGACGCCGACCATCGAGACCGGCAGGACGCCGACGCGGCTGAGGTTGCGGAACGACAGCGCCGCCTGCTCCTGGGCGTCGGTGAGGATCAGCAGCACCGGCTGGGTCAGCCCCGAGTCGGACAGCAGCTGCGAGGCCTGCTTCGTCGACGGCGTGTCGAACTTCGACGGGTCGAAGACCGCGATCGAGCCGCGCGAGGCGTGCACCGACAGCGCGCTGCGCAGCGCCGCGCGGCGCTCCTTGCGGTTGACCTTGAAGGTGTAGTGGCGCGGCGAGGGCCCGAAGGTCGTGCCGCCGCCCGTCCAGATCGGCGAGCGCGAGGAGCCGGCGCGGGCGCGGCCCGTGCCCTTCTGGCGCCAGGGCTTGGCGCCACCGCCGCGGACCTTGCCGCGGGTCTTGGTCGCGTGCGTGCCCTGCCGGCGCGCGGCCAGCTCGGCGCGGACGGACTCGTGGACCAGCGGCTCGTTGAACGGCGCGCCGAAGGCGGCGTCGTCGAGCTTGGCCTTCTTCGAGCCGCCGAGGATCGGTGCGTCAGCCATCGGTGCGGACCTCCACGTAGCCGTTGCGAGGTCCGGGCACCGAGCCGCGGACGAGCATGAGGTTGGTGGCCGGGTCCAGGCGGACGATCTCCAGGCCCTTCTGGGTCACGCGCTTGTTGCCCATCTGGCCCGGGCCCTTGATGCCCTTGAACACGCGCGAGGGCGTGGCGGAGGCGCCGATCGAGCCCGGGGCGCGCTTGTTGTGCGAGCCGTGGGACTTGGGGCCGCTGGCGAAGTTGTGGCGCTTGATCGTGCCCTGGAAGCCCTTGCCCTTGGAGGTGCCGGAGATCTTCACGGTCTGGCCGACCTCGAAGTTCTCGACGGTCACCGACTCGCCGACGAGCAGCTCGCCGGCCTCGTCGCGGAACTCCTTGACGTGGCGCATGGGCGGCGCGCCGACCTTCTTGAGGTGGCCGATCTCGGCCCGCGTCAGGTGCTTCTCCTTGGAGGCGCCGAACGCGAGCTGCACGGCCACGTAGCCGTCGCGCTCCTGCGTGCGGACGGCCGTGACCGGACAGGGGCCGGCCTCCAGCACGGTGACGCGCTCGACCTTGCCGTCTTCGAGGAACACCTGGGTCATGCCCAGCTTCTTGGCGAGGATCGCTGGCATCTAGGTGGCGAGGCGGATCTCGATGTCGACGCCCGCCGGCAGGTGGTCGAGGCGCTGGAGCGAGTCGACCGTCTTCGGCGTGGGCTGATGGATGTCGATGAGCCGCTTGTGCGTGCGGATCTCGAAGTGCTCGCGCGAGTCCTTGTCCTTGAACGGCGAGCGGATCACGCAGTAGACGTTCTTCTCGGTCGGCAGCGGCACCGGCCCAGAGACGGTCGCGCCGGTCCGCGTCGCGGTCTCGACGATCTCCTTTGCAGCCGTCTCGATGGCCGAGTGGTCATAGGCCTTGAGGCGGATGCGGATCTTGTTCTCTGTGGTGGTAGCCATTGCGTGGTTTGGGCTGTGAGCGCCAGAAGGGGCGGGTCCCGGTAGGCCGGGCCCGCCCCTGTCAGGGTGCTGTAGTCCGGCTCCTTACTCGACGATCTCGGTCACGACGCCAGAGCCGACCGTGCGGCCGCCCTCGCGGATGGCGAAGCGCAGGCCGGCGTCCATGGCGATCGGCTGGATGAGCTCGATCTCCATCTGGACGTTGTCGCCTGGCATGACCATCTCGACGCCGTCGGGCAGATGCGCCGCGCCCGTGACGTCCGTCGTGCGGAAGTAGAACTGTGGCCGGTAGCCCGTGAAGAAGGGGGTGTGGCGGCCACCCTCTTCCTTCTTCAGGACGTAGACCTCGGACTTGAACTTCGTGTGCGGCGTGATCGACTTCGGCTTGCAGAGGACCTGGCCGCGCTGGATGTCCTCGCGCTTGGTGCCTCGCAGCAGACAGCCGACGTTGTCGCCCGCGCGACCCTCGTCGAGGATCTTGCGGAACATCTCGACGCCGGTGACGACGGTCGAGGTGCTGTCGGTGATGCCGACGATCTCGACGGTGTCGCCCGTGTGGACGATGCCCTGCTCGATGCGGCCGGTCGCGACGGTGCCGCGGCCCGTGATCGAGAAGACGTCCTCGACCGGCATGAGGAACGGCTTGTCGAGATCGCGGACGGGCTCGGGGATGTACGTGTCGAGCGTCTCCGCGAGCTCCATGATCTTCGCCTTCGCGTCGGCATCGCCCTCGAGCGCCTTGAGCGCCGAGCCGATGACGAACGGGATGTCGTCGCCCGGGAAGTCGTAGGAGCTGAGCAGCTCGCGAACCTCGAGCTCGACGAGCTCGAGGAGCTCGTCGTCGTCGACCATGTCGGCCTTGTTGAGGAAGACCACGATGTACGGGACGCCGACCTGGCGGGCGAGCAGGATGTGCTCGCGCGTCTGCGGCATCGGGCCGTCAGCGGCCGACACGACCAGGATCGCGCCGTCCATCTGCGCAGCGCCCGTGATCATGTTCTTGACGTAGTCGGCGTGCCCGGGGCAGTCGACGTGCGCGTAATGACGGTTGTCCGTCGAGTACTCGACGTGGGAGGTCGCGATCGTGATCCCGCGGGCCTTCTCCTCGGGAGCGTTGTCGATCTCGGCGAAGCTGCGCGCCTCGCCACCGCCGTGCTCGGCGAGCACGGTCGTGATGGCGGCAGTCAGCGTCGTCTTGCCGTGGTCGATGTGACCGATCGTGCCGACGTTGACGTGCGGCTTGTCGCGCTCGAACTTCTCCTTTGCCACTTTCTGTTCGCTCCTCTACGTCTGTCGATGAACTGGATGAAACTATCGAACTTGCTGCATGGGGGTCCGGCGAGAACGCCGGACCGTCGGGGTCAAGCCGCTGCGGGCTCTCCCATGCGGTGCTCCACGACCTTCTCGGCGATGTGCGACGGAACCTCTTCGTAACCGTCGAACTGCATCGAGTAGCTCGCGCGCCCCTGGGTGTTGGATCGCAGGTCGCCCACGTAGCCGAACATCTCGCTCAGCGGGACGCGGGCGGTGACCGTCAGCGCGTTGCCGCGCTGGTCCTGGCCCTCGACGCGCCCGCGCCGGCGGTTGAGGTCGCCGATGACCTCGCCGAGGAAGTCCTCGGGGGTCACGACCTCGACGGCGAAGATCGGCTCGAGCAGGACCGGCTTGGCCCTGCGCGCGGCCTCCTTGAACGCCAGCGAGCCGGCGACCTTGAAGGCGATCTCCGAAGAGTCCGTGTCGTGGTACTTGCCGTCGACGAGCGTCACCCGGATGTCGACCATCGGGTAGCCGGCCTTGACGCCGGTCGTCAGCGCCTCCTCGACGCCCTTCTCGACGGCCGGGATGAACTCGCTGGGCACCGAGCCGCCCTTGATCTTCGAGACGAAGTCGAAGCCCTCGCCCGGCGCCGGCTCGATGTCGATGTAGACGATGCCGAACTGGCCCGAGCCGCCGGTCTGCTTGACGAAGCGCCCCTCGACCTTGTGGGCGGTGCCGCGGATGGTCTCGCGGTAGGAGACCTGCGGGCGCCCGACGTTGGCCTCGACGCCGTACTCGCGCTTCATGCGGTCGACGAGGATCTCGAGGTGCAGCTCGCCCATCCCGGAGATCTCGATCTGGCCGGTCTCCTCGTTGGTCTGGACGCGGAAGGTCGGGTCCTCCTCGGCCAGGCGGCCGAGGGCGACGGACATCTTCTCCTGGTCGATCTTCGTCTTGGGCTCGACGGCGACCTTGATGACGGGCTCCGGGAAGGTGATGTTCTCGAGCTTCACGGGACGGGTGGGGTCGCAGAGCGTGTCGCCGGTCGTGATCTGCTTGATGCCGACGGCGGCGGCGATGTCGCCGGCGTAGACGGCGTCCACCTCCTCGCGGTCGTTGGCGTGCATGACGAGCAGGCGCCCGACGCGCTCGGTGCGCCCGGTCGTGACGTTCAGGACCTTCGAGCCGGCGGCCAGCGTCCCCGAGTACACGCGGAAGTAGGTGAGCTTGCCGACGAACGGGTCGGCCATGATCTTGAAGCCCAGCGCGGCGAACGGATCGCTGTCGTCGGGCATGAGGACGATCTCCTCGAGGTCCTCGCCGCTCTTGTTGACGAGGTGGCCGTCGATCGGCTTGACCTCCAGCGGCGAGGGCAGGTAGTCGAGGACCGCGTCGAGCAGGGGCTGCACGCCCTTGTTCTTGAAGGCGGAGCCGCACATGACGGGCGTGATCTGGATGGCGAGCGTCGCCTTGCGGATCGCGGCCTTGAGCGTCTCGAGCGGGATGTCGGCCTCGTCGAGGAACAGCTCGGCGATCTCGTCGTCGAGGTCGGCGAGCGCGTGGACGAGGTGCTCGCGCGCCTCGGCGGCGGCGTCGGCGTACTCCGCCGGGATGTCGATGACGTCCTGGTCCTTGCCGAGGTCGTCGAGATAGACGACGGCCTTCATGCCGAGCAGGTCGATGATGCCCTTGAACTCGGACTCGGAGCCGATCGGGATCTGGATCGGCACGGCGTTGGCGCCGAGGCGGTCGAGCATCGTCTTCACGGAGCCCTCGAAGTCCGCGCCGATGCGGTCCATCTTGTTGATGAACGCGATGCGCGGGACGGCGTACTTGTCGGCCTGGCGCCAGACGGTCTCGGACTGCGGCTCGACGCCGGCGACGGAGTCGAAGAGCGCGATCGCACCGTCGAGCACGCGCAGCGAGCGCTCCACCTCGACGGTGAAGTCGACGTGGCCCGGCGTGTCGATGATGTTGATGCGGTGCTTGCGCCACTCGCAGGTCGTCGCGGCGGACGTGATCGTGATGCCGCGCTCTTGCTCCTGCTCCATCCAGTCCATCGTGGCGGCGCCCTCGTGGACCTCACCGATCTTGTACGTGCGCCCGGTGTAGTAGAGGATCCGCTCCGTCGTCGTCGTCTTACCGGCGTCGATGTGCGCCATGATCCCGATGTTCCGGGTCTTATCGAGCGTGAATGTGCGTGGCATGGCTTCTCTTGATCTCTCTTCGTTCCCGAGCACAAAAAACGGGCCCCTCGGGCCCGCGCGCACGTCCGATATCGAGTCGGTACGCGGCGCTATGTGCTCGAGGTATCCATTTCTGGCCGGACTGATGCTCCGAAACGGGCGCGGATGAGCGCTCCTGCGGACGGAACGACCGCCGACTATAGCAAAGGGGTTGCGCTCCGACCGGCCGGTTTTGTGACCGTCGGGACGCTCGCCGGAGCGCTCGCGGTGGCCGCCATCGCGCTGCTGGTGGTGGCCGAGTTCAGCGTCGTCCTGCGGGTCGTCGTCGGGTCGCTGGAGACCCAGAAGCGGGCCGTGACCGGCCACGCCAACCATGGCTACGCGCTGCTCGTCATCGCCGTGGCGGCGGTCCCGATGGCGCTCGGCGCCGTGCGTGGCGCCCGCGCCGCGGCGGCCGCGCTCGTGGCGCTCGGCGCGGTCGCGCTCGTGGTCGCGCTGGCGATCGACCTGCCGGACACGCGCGAGTCCGGCCAGCTGCCGGAGTCCGTGGCCTTCGAGGACGCGCAGGCGCAGGCCGGGCCCGGGCTGGCGCTGGAGATCGCCGGCGGGCTGGGGCTCGTGCTGGCGGGCGGGGTGCTGCTGGTGGCGGGTGGGGCTGGGACTGCGGCTGGGGCTGGGGCGCGGGCGCGGGCGCGGGGGTGACTCGGGCGGCCGGGTCGGGCGCCGGCGCCCGCGAACGGCGGCGATAAAGGAGGCCGCCCGGGCGCCTGTGGCGGGGACCGTGGTGAGTGGCGAGCTGGTTGCGCTCAGCGCGCGTAACTCGCCAGTCACCGCCCTGGGGAGCGCCGGGGGCGCCAGACCGCATCCCGTGATCGATGCCGGTCGACCGCGCGGAGCGGAGCGCCGGCCGACGAGCCGTCGGCCTCAGCCCGCGGCCGCGCTCCAGTCCACCGCGCGCATCGGCAGCGCCAGCGCCGCCTGCCACGTCGCGGCGTCGGTGACGCCCGTCGCGGGCAGGCCGCGCGCGGTCTGCAGGTTGCGCAGCGCGGCGTCGGTCGTGGCGGAGAACTTGCCGTCCACGACGACCGCGGGGTCGATCGAGACGAGGTGCTGCTGCAGCCAGATGACCTGGTCGCCGCTCTTGCCGAGCTTGAGCGTCGGCCAGCCGGGGTCGGGGAGCACGACGGGCGCCGGGGCGGGCGCGGTCAGCGTCGTGAACGTCGTGGCGCTCGCCGACTGCCAGCTCCACCACGACAGCCCGGCCGCGCCGTAGCCGGCCCAGATCGCGCGGAAGCGGACGAGGTCGGCGGGGTTGGGCGCGCTGTAGGCCTGGCCCAGCGGCGCGAGCGGCGTCTCGTAGATCCGGTTGTGGGCGACGGTGCGGGCGCTGACCGCGTCGACCGAGCCGCCGATGGCCTTCCAGTAGACCTGCGGCATGTTGGCCTGCGCGGCGCCAGGGCCGAGGAACACCGAGTAGGGCATCCGCGGGTGGTAGTCGACATACGGAAACGACGTGAAGCCGACCGGGTAGCCGGGGCCGATCGCCGCCCGCAGCGCACCGAGGTAGCGCTGCGCGGCCGAGTAGCGACCCTCGTAGGCGGTCTCGGCGTCGATGATCAGGCAGTCGGCGCCGGCCTGCACCGCGGCCACGCCGGCGGCGGCCTCACCGGCCGGGTTGGAGCCGTAGACGAACTGCCAGGCGCAGACGCGCAGCCCGCGCGCGTGGAGCGCCTGCACGAGCGCCGGCGTGAACTGCGTCCAGACCGTCGCGGCGTCCGAGCTCTTGACGAAGACCGTGCTCATGCCGGCGGCCGCGGCCCGCGCGGCGATCGCGTCGAGGTTGCCGCCGTCGCTCTTGGGCAGCTGCCAGATCCACATGCCGTTGCCGCGCAGGACGGCCGGCAGCTCGCCGGGCAGCGACGTCGCCTGCGGGCGCAGCGGCGGCGCGACGACGATGACGCTGCGCTTGTTCGAGCGCCGGCCGGCGCGGTCGCGGACGGTGACGCCGACCTTCCCGGCCGCGGTGCCCGCGGGGACGGCGGCCGTCCAGCCGGCGCGGCTGCGGCGCAGCTTGGTTGCCAGCGCGCCCTTGGGCCAGCGGAACGTCACGCGCATCCCGGCCTTCAGCCCGCGCCCGCGCAGCTGGATCTGCTTGCCGACGGACACGCGCACCGCGGTCTTGCAGCCGGCCGTGGTCGCCGGGACGCAGCGCAGACCCGTCAGCCGCGGGGCGGCCGTGCGCGCATCCGCGCCGGCGACCCCCACCAGCGACAGGACGAACACCGCGGCGCAGATCAGCATGGCGATTCGGAGCGTCATCTCCGAGAAGAACCCATCAGGCACCATCGGAGTAGCGGCGAGAGCGCCGCGGGGTCAGATCGCTACCAGCGGTAGTGGGCGAACGCCTTGTTCGCCTGCGCCATGCGGTAGATGTCGTCCTTGCGCTTGTAGGCGCCGCCCTGCTGGGACTGCGCGTCGAGCAGCTCGTTGGCGAGGCGCTGGGCCATCGTCTTCTCGCGACGCTGGCGGGCGAACTCGACGAGCCAGCGCACGGCGAGCGTGCGGGCGCGGCGGGACGGGACCTCGACGGGCACCTGGTAGGTGGCGCCACCGACGCGGCGCGAACGGACCTCGAGCACCGGGGTCAGCGACTTGACCGACAGCTCGAGCTGCTCGACCGGGTCCTTGCCGGTGCGCTCGCCGATGATCGCCAGCGCGTCGTACACGATCTTCTCGGCGACGGACTTCTTGCCGTCGAGCATGACCTTGTTGACGACCTGCTGGACGATGCGAGAGCGGTGGATGGGATCCGGCTCGATCGGCCGGATCTGGGCGGCTGCGCGGCGCGGCATTACTTCTTCTTCACGCCGTACTGCGAGCGCGCCTTCTTGCGGTCGCTGACGCCGGCGGCGTCGAGCGTCCCGCGAACGACCTTGTAACGCACGCCCGGCAGATCCTTGACGCGGCCGCCGCGGACGAGCACGACGGAGTGCTCCTGAAGGTTGTGTCCCTCGCCGGGGATGTAGGCCGTGACCTCGATCGATCCGGTGATCCGGACGCGGGCGACCTTGCGCAGCGCGGAGTTCGGCTTCTTCGGTGTCGTCGTGTAGACACGGGTGCAGACGCCGCGGCGCTGGGGGGCGGCGACCTTCTTCTTGCGACCCTTGCCGGACTTCAGACCCGGGGTGGCAAGCTTCTTCTTGGGCGCTTTGCGGCCCTTGCGGACTAGCTGTGACGTCGTAGGCATGCGGCGCGGAATCCTAGCAGCGTGCCGCTGCGGTCACCGGCCGGCCGCCACGGGCTTGATCGGCAGACCGCGCTGGCGCAGGCCCGCGGCGTCGGGGTAGGTCAACCGGTAGAGGGACCCCGGCTCGTGGGTGACGGTCCGCTCGAAGGCCGCGCGGCCGTCGACCTGCAGGCGCCGCACGGTCTTCCACGCCCCCAGCCGGATCTGGCGCTGCAGCAGGACGGTCTTCGGCCCGGCGCCGAGCCGCAGCCGGCCGTAGAGGAGCACCTTGTGCTTGGGCCGCAGCTGGGCGAACAGCCCGGCCTGGAAGGTCTTGGCGGCCATCTTGTCGTTGCCGCTGGAGACGAGCAGCCCGGTCGTGAACTCCCCGAACGCGCGGGCGTTGCTGGTCGAGACGCGCACCGGCGCGGGCGGCTGGTCGCGCAGCAGGAACTGCGCGAACGAGCGCACCGTCGGGATCTTGTCGGCGAGGTACTCGGCCCACGTCAGCCAGCGCGCCTGCTGGATCTCGGAGACGTTGGGCCGGCCCTGGACGGGCGTCGTCTCGTAGCCGAACTCCGTGAGGTAGATGTCGCGGTCGGCGGGCGCGAGGCGGCCCGCCTTGACGAGCTTGTCGAGCGTCGAGGCGAGGACCGGCAGGTCGGCCATGCGCAGGTCGCCGGGCTCGGTCTTGGCGTCGCTGACGCGCGAGGGGCGCTCGTTCTGGGAGTACGGGTGATGCGCCCAGCCGTCGCCGGGGACGACGGTGTAGTCGGCGCAGTCGGGCGTCGTCTTGGGCTCCAGGTTGCCGTCCACGCAGGCGAACTCGCGCAGGAACTCCAGCGGCGCGACGGCACCCGTGCCGCGCTTGCCACCCGTGCTCGAGGTGTTGCCGATCAGGACCTTGATCTTCTTGCGCGCCGCCTTCAGCGCCGGGTAGGCGGCGCGCACCATCGCGCGGTAGACGGCGGGGCTCGCGGGCGTCGTGGCGTCGGCCTGCCACTGGGGCAGCAGCAGCGCGGGGATGTTGGGCTCGTTCCAGAGGACGAACTCGTCGACGTTCGGCAGCGACCCGCCGTCGGCCTGGGCCGCGCGCGCGCCGAGCGCCGGCGGCGGCGGCTCGGGCGGCGGCACGGGCGCGAGCGGCTGCAGGATGCTCTGCAGCACCGTCTGGTCCTCCGTCGGCGGCGGCGGCACGGCCGCCGCCGGATCGGGCTGCGGCGTGAAGGCGCCCGAGTAGCGCAGCGCGACCGCGACGGCGAACTCGGCGTAGGACTGGGGATCGATGTTCGTGCGCGCGCGCGGCCCGGGCGGGTCGCTCGTGGCCCAGTGCGGCGCCCAGAAGCCGATGTCGATGAGCGCCTTCAGGCCGGCGGCGCGCACCGCGCGGACGGCCCCGTCGAGCGCGGCCCAGCGTGACTGCTCGTAGGCGCCGGGGTCGGCGGCCACGAAGCCGGCGGGCTTCGTGTCGGACTCCGGCGCGCGCGTGAGCGACGACCAGCTCGCGGTGATGCGGACGCGGTCGACGCCGAGCGCCTTCATGCGCGCCACCGCCTCGACGGCCGCCGCCGGCGTGCGGAACAGCAGCTGCCCGTCGTCCTGCATGATCGTCTCCAGGCCGGGGGTGGAGAGCGGCGCCTTCTTGGCCTTCGCCGGCTTCGCGGGCTTCGTCGCCGCCCCGGCCGCCGGCGCTGCGATCACCGCGGCGAGCAGGAACGCCGAGAGCACGGCGGTGATGACGAAGCGCGGCACGGCCGCAAGTCTGCCCGGTCGCGGCCGGCCGTGCGACGCCATTAGCCTGGGCACGTGCGCAGCGACATCCGGTTCACCGTCCGCGCCGGGGCGCGTCACGACCTCGGCATGATGGCCGACAACCTCGAGCAGGGCTTCGGCTCCTACCGCTCCTGGGCCGCCTCCAGCTGGGAGCCGCCGACGCGCACCGAGATGCTGCTCGGGATGATGCAGCGCTTCACGAAGGACGGCTCCTGGTCGGTCGTGGCGTTCGCCGACGACGGCCGCCCCGCCGGCCACGGCGCCGCCCGGCCCGAGCTCGACGAGGACGCCGTGGCGCGCACGGACGTCGCGCGCCTCACGCATCTCTTCGTCCGCCGCGACTTCTGGGGCAGCGGCGTCGCCGACCTGCTGCACGACGCCCTGCTGGCCGGCATGACCGAGCGCGGCTTCAGCTCGTCATGCCTGTGGACGCCCGCCGGCCAGGCCCGGGCGCGGGCCTTCTACGAGCGCAACACGTGGCTGATGAGCGGCGCCCTGGACGCCGACAACGACCTGGGCCTCGAGCTGCTCGAGTACGTGCGCGAGCTGCCCTGAGGGCGGCGGCGGGTCAGGCTGCGGCGGGCGCGGCGGCGGCGCGTGCGGCGCGCACCGGCGCCGGCGTCAGCGCCGAGGCGACGATGACGAGCACGAAGGCCAGTGCCTGGACGGCGATGCCGAGCGCGTCGCCCGGGATCGGGTCGCCGAAGACGATGATGCCGCCGGCGATCGTCGCGATGTTCGCGGCGGTGCCGGTGATCGCGATGACCGCGATCGCGTCGCCGTCCTGCAGCGAGCGCGCCGAGGCGTAGAAGGCGGCGGCGGAGCCGCCCAGCGCGACCCACATCCAGGGGCTCATGAGGACGCCGACGAGCCCCTCCGGGCCGACGATGCCGGTGAGCGCCTTGACGCCGAGGTTGCAGACGCCGAAGAGCAGACCGGCCGCCGCGGCGAGCATGACGCCGTGGTGCTCGGCGGGGCCGCCGAGGCGCGGGCCCATGATGAAGAGCGCCCCGATGCCGAACAGCCCGGCCTCGAAGGCGATCATCGCGGTGACCGAGAAGGACGAGCTGGCGCCGTGGTTGGCGGGCAGCGTGATGCCGAGCAGGATCAGCCCGATGCAGGTCATCGCGAGGCCCCACCACTGACGCGGGCCGACCTTGAAGCCGAAGAGTCGGTCGGCCATCACCGCGAGGAGCACGAGGCCGCCCGAGAGGACCGCCTGGACGACCGACAGCGGGGCGAGCGAGATCGCGGCGACGTGCAGCAGCCAGGCCGCGAGGCCGACGAGCATGCCGATCGCGAACCAGCGCTGGCTCCAGAGCGAGACGGCCGTGCGAATCGGGTGGCGGATGTCCACCGCGCAGGCGCAGCAGGCGCCGCGGTGCTTGTACAGGAACGCCAGATTGGAGGCGAACGCGCACAGCAGCGCGAGGAGGATTCCGAGTTGAAGACTCATAAAGGGATTCAGCACGACGCCCGTGTCAGGCGTAGCGACCAGCGCCGGGCGTCACCTCTACCATCGACAGCCCGGTGGACAACCTTGAAGCGCATCCTGCGCTGCATGCAGGCTAGCGAGATATCGCGTTTGCCGCACCGATACCGGAGGATTTCCGCAGAATCGTTCCACATGCAGGCGAAACCGGTGCTCTTCGTCGACATCGACGGGGTCGTGTCCCTGTGGGGATTCGACTCGAACGCGCGTCCAGATGGCGCGTTCCACAATGTGGACGGGGTCATGCATTTCCTTTCGGCTGACGCGGGAATCCACCTTCTCGCGCTCTCGGATCGCTTTGAGCTCGTGTGGTGCAGCGGGTGGGAGGAGAAGGCGAACGAACATCTCCCCCGCGCGCTGGCACTACCCGCCGAGCTGCCGTTTCTCTCATTCGACCGCAATCCAGGGCGCGGCAACGGCCATTGGAAGCTCGACGCGATCGACGCCTACGCCGGCTCCGAGCGCCCCCTGGCCTGGATCGACGACGCCCACGACGACGCCTGCCGCGCCTGGGCCGCCGGTCGCGGCGGGCCGACGCTGCTCGTCACCACGGCGCCGGCGACCGGCCTGACGGGCGCGCACGTGCGGGTGCTGCGAGCGTGGGCGGACGGGCCCGCCGCGGGCGCGTCATGACGCTCGACGCGCGCTTCGACGCGCTCGACGCGCCGCGCGCTCCCGGGCGGGCTGACGCTGCTGGTCGCCGGCGGCCGGCGCTCGCGCGCGCTCGGCCTGGCGCGCCTGGACGCCCTCCCGCCCGGCCACGGGCTGCTCTTCGAGCGCTGCCGCTCGGTCCACACCGCCGGCATGCGCTTCGCGCTCGACCTCCTCTGGCTCGACGGCGCGGGCGCGCTGCTGCGCCTCGACCGCGCGGTGGCGCCGCGGCGCCTGCGGACGTGCCTGCGCGCGCGGGCGGTCGTCGAGACCGCGGCGGGCGAGGGCGAGCGCTTTGCGGCGGCGCTGGGTGCCCGCCACTAGGCGCTGCGCGCCGTCAGCCGCTGGTCGTGTTCACCGCGTCGGCGGCGAACGGCGGCGGCCCGAGGAAGCGCACGCCGTGCTCCTCGGCGGCGGCCATCGTGCGCGCGAGGTCCGGCGGCGGCGCGGACGCGAGGTCGCGGCTGGACGCCGGCTCGCCGCCCGCGCGGAAGAAGCGGTCCTGGGTCCCGGGCGCGTTCATGACGAGGAAGCGCGCGGTCTCGGAGACGATCAGGAAGGCGTGCGGCACGCCGCTGCGGATCGCGACGGTCTCACCGGCGGGGGCGCGGTGCTCGGCGCCGTCGACGTGGAAGAGCAGCTCGCCCTCGAGCACGTAGAAGACCTCGTCGCTGGGGTCGGCGTGCAGGCCGGTGGCGCGACCGCGCTTGGACGTGACCTCGACGAGCGACAGCGCGTCGTCGCTCCACTCGCCGCGCAGCTTGATGTCCTGCAGCGCGCCGTTGAACCAGATCGTCTCCCCGTCGAGGGCCGCGACCGCGTGAAATGGGGTGCTCGTCGTCGAAGCCTGGCTGCCGCTCATGGTGCGCTCCCTAAGATGAGACTGGAATCTCATATGAGAGTCGCATACCATCGTGAGCATGTCAATCTCATATGAGAAGACAGGCCGCACGAGCCAGAAGGCGCGCACGCGCGACGCGCTGGTCGGCGCGGCGCGCGAGCTGATGGCCGAGGGCGCGACGCCGACCGTCGAGCAGGCAGCGGCCGCGGCGTCGATCGCCCGCGCGACCGCCTACCGCTACTTCCCCAACCAGCGCGCGCTGCTGGCCGCCTCGTTCCCGGACATGACCGAGCCGTCGCTGCTCGGCGACGCGCCGACCGACGACGCCGAGGAGCGCCTGGAGATCGTCGTCGCGGCGATCGCGCGCCAGTGCGTGCGCCACGAGGCCGCCCTGCGCAACATGCTGCGGCTGTCGCTCGAGCCCGACCCGGCGCTGCGCGGCGACCTGCCGTTTCGCAAGGGCCGGCGGATCGTCTGGGTCGGCGAGGCGCTCGAGCCGCTGCGCGGCCGCCTGCCCGAGGCCGAGCTGGAGCGCCTCGTGCTGGCGATCGCCTCGGCGGTCGGCATCGACTCGCTCGTGTGGCTGACGGACATCGGCGGCCTCTCGCGCGAGGAGGCCGTCGAGGTCATGCGCTTCTCGTCGCGCGCGCTGCTGCGCGACACGCTGGCGCAGCTCGACGGCGCCTAGCGCCGGCGGGCGGCCGCGCGCACCGTGCGCAGCAGCACCGTGCGCGTGCCCGCGGGCCCGGTCGCGACGATCCGCAGGCGGTGGCGCCCGCGCAGCGCCGGCACCCAGCGGACGCTGTGCCGCCCGCGGGTCAGCCGCAGGTCGCGGCGCAGCTCGATCCCGCGCGCGCCCCACACGAGGACGCTGACGTGCGAGACCTTCGACAGCGAGAACGCGATCGTGGTCGCGCGCCGGGCGCGGACGCCGCGCAGGCGGCCAAGCTGCACGCGCGGGGCCTCGCGCACGTAGCGCGCGAAGCGCCGCCCCGTGGCGCAGTAGACGCGCGCGCCGGTGCGCCGGCACAGCCCGCCGAGGAAGCCGCCGACGAGCCGGTGGTAGCCGAGCGTCGACTCGCGCCCGTTCTGGCTGTAGAGCGACCAGGCGCCGGTGTCGAAGCCGCGCACGGCGGCGCGCGCGACGCGGTCGCCGCGGACGTACAGTCGGCGGGCGCGGGCGCTGCCCAGCAGCGTCGCGGCGTCGCGCAGGCCGATGACGGCCTGCAGCTCGCCGTTGAGGATCCGCAGGCCGGGGTCGAACGAGTACATCGTGTAGCGCCCGCCGACCGCGACGCCCATCGGCGGCGGCTGTTCGAACGCGCCGAGGGCGCGCCGGGCGGCGGCGCCGTAGCGCGGCTCGTCGAGCGCGCGGCGCCCGCGCGCGAGCGCCTGCGCGGCGGTGCCCTGCGTCATCCCGCTGATCCAGGGCGGCGCGCCGCCGCCGAAGCCGAAGAGGTACTCCCAGGCGAGGAAGCCGCCGCGCGTGGAGCCGAGCGCCACCATCCGGTCCAGCAGCCGGCGCAGCGCCTGCGGCCGGCAGCGCGCGCCCGCGGTCTCGTGCAGGCAGGCCTTGGCCAGCGCGTTGGCGCGCCCGAAGCTCGCCAGCGGCTGGATCTGCAGCCCGCGCCCGGCGTAGTACTGGAAGGTCACCGGGTCGCGGCCGAACACGAAGCGCTGCGCGGGCGCGGGCATCGGGCTGCGCGTCCAGTGGTCGCGGTTGCGCCGCAGCGTGAGGAACGCGGGCGCCAGGCGCGTCGCGGTGAGGCGACGCTCGCGGGCGAGGCGCGCGACGACGCCGATGACGGCGCCCAGCTCCGCGCGCCGGCGGCCGCTCAGCCGCGCGTGGGCGCGCCCGGTCGTCCACCAGATGCGGCGCAGCTCGCGGTGGGTGGCGGCGTCGATCGAGCCCGCCAGCCAGGCGCGCCGCAGCGCGCCGGCGACGGTGCGCGAGCGGCGCAGGATCCGCAGATCGGCGCGGCGGGCGGCGCGCGCGGCGCGCGCGCTCAGCCGGCGGCGGTCGGCGCCGTCGTACGCGACCGCGCGGGGCACCTCGACCGCGCCCGCCGCAGCCGGCGCGGCGGCCGAGCGCACCGCGGGCGCGCGCCGCTCGCCGCCCAGGGCAGCGGTCGACGCCAGCGCGAGGCAGGCGAGCGCGGCCAGCACGGGGATGACGCGGCGGCGTCCCATGCCGCTGTGATCGACCCGTCAGGCCCGCTTCTTGACGTGATCGCCGCCGCACTCGGCGGGTGTGGAAGGTCGCCACCTGGGTGTCCCCGAAACGGGCCCGCCGGATGATGAGCTGCACGTATGTTCAACTCACGCTCACAGCTCGTCACCGCCGCGCTCGCCGTCATGGCGCTCGCGCCCACCGCGGCCCTCGCCGCCAAGGCCGACTCCACCCCGGTCCTCAAGAGCTCGCCCCAGATGAAGATCGTCGACACGACCCACGCGACGCTGAAGTTCGCGTCCGAGCGCCTGCCGCGCACCTCCGCCGGCAAGCTCGACGCGAAGATCACGTCCGCCGGGCTGACCGTCACGAGCCTCAAGGCGACCGGCAAGCACGGGTCCGACACCGTCTACACCGCGCGCGTCGCCTCGACGACCGCGATGGTCAAGCACCAGAAGTACAGCCTCCGCTTCCGCCTGGGCGCGTCGCCCTCGGTCACGCGCCTCGTGAAGCTCTACGAGGCCGGCGAGCTGCACTAGCCGCGCCTCAACGACGAACGCGCCCGCCCGGGGCTTCCCCGGGCGGGCGCGCTCGTGTGAGGAACTAGGAGCTGCTCTCGGGGACGTCGAGGTCGGCGAGCTCCTCGGCGAAGCCGGTGTCGCCACCGCCGCCACCGATCTCCTCCAGCGAGGCGATGTCCTCGTTGAAGGCGGAGCCGAAGCCGCCCAGCGCGTCGCCGTCGCCGAGCCCGAGCTCGGCCGCGATCTCGTCCTGGTCGAGCAGGCCGACGTCGTCGATCGCCCGGGGCAGCGGCTCGGACGGCTCGATCTCGATCCGCCGGTAGCGCTTCAGGCCCGTCGCCGCCGGGATCAGCTTCCCGATGATGACGTTCTCCTTCAGGCCGTTGAGGCGGTCGATCTTGCCCTCGAGCGCGGCGTCGGTCAGGACCTTCGTGGTCTCCTGGAAGGAGGCCGCCGACAGGAACGAGTCCGTGTTCAGCGAGGCCTTCGTGATGCCGAGGATGATGTCCTCGAACTGCGCCGCCTCGCCGCCGCGCGCGATGACCTCGTCGTTGATGCGCCCGAACTCGAAGCGGTCGACGAACTGCCCCGGGAGGTAGTCCGTGTCGCCCTTCTGGTCGACGCGCACCTTCTTGAGCATCTGCCGCGCGATCAGCTCGATGTGCTTGTCGTTGATGTCCACGCCCTGTGAGACGTAGACCTCCTGGACCTCCTTGACGAGGTACTGCTCCGTCTCGGTGCGGCCCCGGATCGCCAGCAGCTCGTGCGGGTACAGCGACCCCTCGTTGAGCTGCGTGCCGGCGTCGACGCGCTGGCCGTTCTCGACGAACAGCCGCGTGCGGCGCGGGAACGTGTGACGGTGCTCCTCGCCGGCGTCGTCGGTGATGACGACGGTGAGCGCCTTGTCGGTCTCCTCGATGCCGATCACGCCGTCCTGCTCGGCGATCTTCGCCAGGCCCTTCGGCTTGCGCGCCTCGAACAGCTCCACGACACGCGGCAGGCCGTGCGTGATGTCCGCGCCGGCGACGCCGCCGGTGTGGAACGTGCGCATCGTCAGCTGCGTGCCGGGCTCGCCGATCGACTGCGCGGCGATGATGCCGACCGCGTCGCCGATCTGCGCCGTCTGGCCGGAGGCCATCGAGCGGCCGTAACAGGCCTGGCAGACGCCGCTGGTCGCCTCGCACTTGAGCACCGAGCGGACCGGGATCCGCACGACGCCGTGCTTGTCGCCCTTGAGCTGGTCGGCCGACTCGATGATGTCCGCCAGCTCGGGACGGTCGATCAGGCCGCCGTCGGCCACGATGACGCGACCGCGCTTGGTCGCCACCTCGGCCGCGACGAAGCGCCCGAGCAGGTTGTCGTTGAGGTCGCCGGACTCCTTCTCCTTGAAGAGCGGCAGCTCGATGAACTCCTTCGTGCCGCAGTCGGGCTCGCGGATGATGACGTCCTGGGCGACGTCGACCAGACGCCGCGTCAGGTAGCCGGAGTCGGCGGTGCGCAGGGCGGTGTCGGCCAGTCCCTTGCGCGCGCCGTGTGTCGAGGTGAAGTACTCGAGCACGTCGAGGCCCTCCATGAAGTTCGCCTTCACGGGACGCTCGATGATCTCGCCCTTCGGGTTGGCCATCAGGCCGCGCATGCCGGCGAGCTGGCGGATCTGCTTGAACGAGCCACGTGCGCCCGAGTCGGCCATCATGAAGATGGGGTTCAGGACGTCGAGGTTCTTGACCATCGCCTCGGCGACGACCTCGGTGCACTCGTTCCACTGGGCGACGACCGCCTCGTGGCGCTCCTCCTGCGTGATGAGCCCCATGTCGTACTGGCTCGTGAGCTCGGCGACCTTCTCCTCGTAGGACTTCACGATCTCGCCCTTGCTCGGCGGGATCACGACGTCGTTCTTGGAGATCGTGATGCCGGCCTTCGTGGCGAACTCGAAGCCGAGGTCCTTGAACGCGTCCAGGACCTGGGAGATCGTCGTCGCGCCGTAGGTCTGCACGAGCTGGTCGACGAGCGCCGTCGTGTCGCGCTTCTTCATCGACTTGTTGACGAACTCGTACTGCGTCGGGTCGAACTCGTCGCCCATCGCCTCCAGCAGCGCCCGCTCGATGCGGTCGTTGTAGATGATCCGGCCGACGGTCGTCAGGACGTGGCCGCCCTCACGCCCGAGCGGGCGGAACTCGGCGAGGTCGTGGAGCTTGACGGCGCCCAGCTCGTAGGAGAGCTCGGCCTCCTGGGCGGTGCGGTAGACGTGCGGACGCGGGTCGTGCGTCGCGCGGTCGACCTGCGCCAGCTCCTCGGCCTCCGGGCCGTAGGTCAGGTAGTAGGCGCCGAGGATCATGTCCTGGGTCGGCGTGGCCAGCGGCTGGCCGTGCGCCGGGGACAGGATGTTGTTCGCCGACAGCATCAGGATGCGGGCCTCCGCCTGCGCCTCGGCGCTGAGCGGGAGGTGGACCGCCATCTGGTCGCCGTCGAAGTCGGCGTTGAACGCGTGGCAGACGAGCGGGTGGACCTGGATCGCCTTGCCCTCGACGAGCACGGGCTCGAACGCCTGGATGCCCAGGCGGTGAAGCGTCGGCGCGCGGTTGAGCAGCACCGGGTGCTCGCGGATGACCTGCTCGAGGACGTCCCAGACCTCGGGGATCATCGAGTCGACCATCTTCTTGGCGGCCTTGATGTTCTGCGCCGCCTTGCGCTCGACGAGCTGGGCCATGATGAACGGCTTGAAGAGCTCCAGCGCCATGAGCTTGGGCAGCCCGCACTGGTGCAGCTTCAGGTACGGGCCGGCCACGATGACCGAGCGGCCCGAGTAGTCCACGCGCTTGCCGAGCAGGTTCTGGCGGAAGCGGCCCTGCTTGCCCTTGAGCATGTCGCTCAGGGACTTCAGCGGCCGGTTGCCCGGGCCGGTGACGGGACGCCCGCGGCGGCCGTTGTCGAACAGCGCGTCGACGGCCTCCTGGAGCATCCGCTTCTCGTTGTTGACGATGATCTCCGGCGCGCCGAGGTCCAGCAGTCGCTTGAGCCGGTTGTTGCGGTTGATGACGCGGCGGTAGAGGTCGTTGAGGTCGGAGGTCGCGAAGCGGCCGCCGTCGAGCTGGACCATCGGGCGCAGCTCCGGCGGGATGACCGGCACGGCCTCGAGCACCATCTGCTCGGGGCGGTTGCCCGAGGAGATGAACGCCGCTGACGACCTTCAGGCGCTTGACCGCGCGGGCCTGCTTCTGGCCCTTGCCGGTGCGCACGATCTCGCCGAGCTCCTCGGCCTCCGCGTCGAGGTCGACCTGCTGGAGCAGGTCGCGGATCGCCTCGGCGCCCATGCCGCCGCGGAAGTACTCGCCGAAGCCGTAGGGCGAGCCGAAGCGCTCCTTGAGCTCGCGGAAGATCGTCTCGTCGTGCTCGATCTTCTTGGGCTCCATGTCCTGGAAGAGCGCCCAGACCTGGCGCATCCGCTCGGCGGCGTCCTCGATGTACGCCTCCGTGTCGGAGATGTCGGACTCGAACGTCTTGCGCAGGTCCTTGAGGAGCTTCGCGCGCTCGTCGTCGTCGAGCTTCTTGATGTCGACGTCCAGCGCCTCGGCCCAGAGGTGGTCCTCGTCGTCGAAGTCCTTGCCCTGGGCGCCGTTCTCGAGGATACCCCTCGCGGCGCGCCTGCTGCTCCTTGAGCTCGAGGACGCGCTCCTCACGCTCGGCGGCGTAGGAGTCCAGCACCTCGTTGACCTTGACCTCGAGGTCGGCCGTGTCGCGCTCGCGCGCCTCGTCGTCGACCCACGTCACGATCGACGCGGCGAAGTAGAGGACCTTCTCGAGCTCCTTGGGAGCCATGTCGAGCAGGTAGCCGATGCGGCTCGGGACGCCCTTGAAGAACCAGATGTGGCTGACGGGCGCGGCGAGGTCGATGTGGCCCATGCGCTCGCGGCGCACCTTCGAGCGCGTGACCTCGACGCCGCAGCGCTCGCAGACGATGCCCTTGTAGCGGACGCGCTTGTACTTGCCGCAGTAGCACTCCCAGTCCTTCGTCGGACCGAAGATGCGCTCGCAGAACAGGCCGTCCTTCTCGGGCTTCAGGGTGCGGTAGTTGATCGTCTCCGGCTTGGTGACCTCGCCGGAGCTCCAGCCACGGATCTGCTTCGAAGAGGCGAGGCCGATCTCGATGGCGTCGAAGTTGTTGATGTCGATCAAGGTGATTCCTTACGTCAGTGGTGATGGCCCGGGGTCCGTCGACCCCAGGCCGAGAGCGGTGTCGTGACGGCGGCGCGCTGCGCCGCGATCACGTCTCCGCAGGTGCTTCTGTATCGATCTCGACGTCGGCGCTCGATGACGGCCTCGACGTCCTCGTCGGCCGCCTCGGCCGGGGGCTCGATGTCGACCGCGGCCGCCTCGGCCTCGGGCTCGGCCTCGGCGCCGTTGCCGGCGCGCACGCCCGAGAGGTCGATGCCGAGCTCCTCGGCCGCGCGCAGGAGGTCGTCGTCCTCGTCGCGCATCTCGGCGCGGGCGCCCTCCTCGGAGACGACGTTGACGTCGAGCGCCAGCGACTGCATCTCCTTGAGGAGCACCTTGAAGGACTCCGGGATCGACGGCTCGGCGATGTTCTCGCCCTTGACGATCGCCTCGTAGGCCTTCACGCGCCCGACCGTGTCGTCGGACTTGATCGTGAGCATCTCCTGCAGCGTGTACGCCGCGCCGTACGCCTCCAGGGCCCAGACCTCCATCTCGCCGAAGCGCTGGCCGCCGAACTGCGCCTTGCCGCCCAGCGGCTGCTGGGTGACGAGCGAGTAGGGGCCCGTGCTGCGGGCGTGGATCTTGTCGTCGACGAGGTGCAGGAGCTTGAGGATGTACATGTAGCCGACCGTCACCTGCTGCTCGAACGGCTCACCCGTGCGGCCGTTGTAGAGCGTGAACTTGCCCGACGCGCGGATCCCCGCGGTCTTGGAGCGGTCGATGTCCATCCGGATGCGGCCCTTGTGCTCGTCCTGCCACTTCACGAGCGCGTTGTCGACGTCCGCGACCGACGCGCCGTCGAACACCGGCGTGGCGGTGTAGACCTTGCCCGGGCGGCCATCGGCGGTCCGCTGGTTCTGGGCGATCCTTGTAGGCCTGCGTGCCGTCGTCGTACCAGCCCTCCGCGGCGGCCCACCCGAGGTGGGTCTCCAGGAGCTGGCCGACGTTCATCCGGCTCGGCACGCCGAGCGGGTTGAGGATGACGTCCACCGGGGTGCCGTCCTCCATGAACGGCATGTCGGCCTCGTCGACGATCTTCGAGATGACGCCCTTGTTGCCGTGGCGGCCGGCGAGCTTGTCGCCCTCGGAGATCTTGCGCTTCTTGGCGACGAACACGCGCACGAGGTGGTTGACGCCCGGCGGCAGGTCGTCGCCGGCGTCGCGGCTGAAGGTCATGACGTCGATGACGACGCCGCCCTCGCCGTGGGGCACCTTCAGCGACGTGTCGCGGACCTCGCGGGCCTTCTCCTTGAAGATCGCGCGGATCAGCTTCTCCTCGGCGGTCAGCTCGGTCTCGCCCTTGGGCGTGACCTTGCCGACGAGCAGGTCGCCCGAGCCGACCTCGGCGCCGACGCGGACGATGCCGCGGTCGTCGAGGTTGCGCAGCGACTCCTCCGAGCGGTTCGGGATGTCGCGGGTGATCTCCTCGTCGCCGAGCTTCGTCGTGCGGGCGTCGATCTCGTACTCCTCGATGTGGATCGAGGTGAGCTCGTCGTCCTTGACGAGGCGCTTGCTCAGGATGATCGCGTCCTCGAAGTTGTAGCCCTCCCAGGACATGAAGGCGATCTTCAGGTTCTTGCCGAGCGCCATCTCGCCGTGGTCGGTGGCCGAGCCGTCGGCGAGCACGTGGCCCGCCTCGATGACCTCGCCGGAGCGCACGCTGGGCTTCTGGTGGATGAGCGTGCCCTGGTTGGAGCGGCGGTACTTGTCGAGGTCGTACTCGTCCTTGGCGCCGTCGGTCGTCTCGACCTCGATGCGCGTCGAGTCGACGTAGGAGATCGTGCCGCCGTTGCGGGCCAGCAGCACGTCGCCGGAGTCCAGCGCCGCGCGGCGCTCCATGCCGGTGCCCACGATCGGGGCATCGGTCTTCAGCAGCGGCACCGCCTGGGCCTGCATGTTGGAGCCCATCAGCGCGCGGTTGGCGTCGTCGTGCTCGAGGAACGGGACCATCGCCGTGGTGACCGACCAGATCTGCTCGGGCGAGACGTCCATGAGGTCGACCTCGCTCGGGTCGACCGTGACGTACTGGCCCGCGAGCGTCCGGCAGACGGCCTCGTCGCCGAGCAGCTTGCCGTTGTCGCCGATCGGGTGGTTGGCCTGGGCGATCTTGAGCTCTTCCTCCTGCGTGGCGTCGTAGCGGACGACCTCGCCGGTGACGACGCCGTCCTTGACGACCCGGTAGGGCGTCGTGACGAAGCCGTGCTCGGAGACCTCGGCGTAGCTCGACAGCGAGCCGATCAGGCCGATGTTCGGTCCCTCCGGCGTCTCGATCGGGCACATGCGGCCGTAGTGGGTCGGGTGCACGTCGCGCACCTCGATCGGCGCGCGCTCGCGCGTGAGGCCACCGGCGCCCAGGGCCGAGAGGCGGCGGCGGTGCCTCAGGCCCGCCAGCGAGTTCGTCTGGTCCATGAACTGGCTGAGCTGCGAGGAGCCGAAGAACTCCTTCTGCGCGGCCACGACCGGGCGGATGTTGATGATCGTCTGCGGCGTGATCGTGTCGGCGTCCTCGGTGGTGAGGCGCTCGCGCACGACGCGCTCCATCCGGTACAGGCCGATGCGGAAGGCCTCCTGGATGAGCTCGCCGACGGTCCGCAGGCGGCGGTTGCCGAAGTGCTCGTACTCGTCGAGGTGCTCGCCGACGGCCTCGCGCGGGTAGGTCTGCGCCTCGGCGGCGTAGTCCTTGATCTCGACGTCGGGCTCCTCGGGCATGCCGAGGATCCGCGGCAGGGAGACGAGCTCCTTGACGAGGGCGAGGATGTCGTCGTGGGTCAGCGTGCGGGTCTCGAGGTCGATGTCGAGGCCCGAGTCGCGCGTTGAGCTTGTAGCGCCCGACGCGCGTGAGGTCGTAGCGCTTGGGATCGAAGAAGAGCTGATGCAGCAGCGCACGCGCGTTGTCGACGCTCGGCGGCTCGCCGGGGCGCTGCTTCTTGAAGAGCTCGACGAGCGCGCCCTCCTCGGTCTTCGTCGGCTCGGTGTCGGCCTCGATCGTGTTGCGGATGTAGAGGCTGTTGTCGAAGAGGTTGAGGATCTCCTCGTCGGTTGCGTAGCCCATCGCGCGCAGCAGGACGGTGACCGGCAGCTTGCGCTTGCGGTCGATGCGGACGAAGACCTTGCCCTTCTTGTCGATCTCGAGCTCGAGCCACGAGCCGCGGGCCGGCATGAGGTTCGCGATGAAGACCTGCTTCTCGCGGTCCTTGGCCTCCATGAGGTAGGCGCCCGGGGAACGGACGAGCTGCGTCACGACGACGCGCTCCGTGCCGTTGATGATGAACGTGCCCCGCTCGGTCATCCAGGGGAAGTCGCCCATGAACACGGACTGCTCGCGGATCTCACCGGTCTCGCGGTTGACGAACGCGACGGTGACGGTCAGCGGGCGGGCGTACGTGAGGTCCTTCTCGCGGCATTCCTCGATCGATGCGACCGGATCGTCGAAGTGGAACTCGCCGAAGTCGACGGCGAGGTTTCCGGTGTAGTCCTCGATCGGCGAGATGTCCGAGATCGTCTCCCGGAGTCCACCCTTCTCAGGATCGGTCAGCCACGCGAACGAGCGCAGCTGGATGTCGATGAGGTTCGGGACGTCATGAACTCTTTCGAGGCGCGCGAAGGTTCGGCGCGTACGAGGGGCGTCAACACGGGGCAAGGCGGCGACTCCTCAAGGGGTCGAGAGGGAGAGCAAGGTGCGGGGGGCGGCGCCGCGGCCACAGAGCCTTCTGGCGCGGACTGTCCAAGATAGCACAGCGCGAAGCGGAACCCCGCAGGGGTGGTCGACGCTCACGGACCCCACCTCGAAGTTCGCGCTATGTGGGCGCGATACCCGGTATCTGAGATGGCTGCGGCTATCGGTCGACAGGCGCAGGGTAGCGCGTATCGTGGCGCTCGTGCAGTTCGATCACGTCGCTCAACGAGTGTCCGATGTCGCCGAGGCGCTGGACTGGTGGCAGCGGATGGTGCCCGGCGCGACCGTCCTCTACGCCGACGAGACCTGGGGCCTGCTGGAGGCGGGCGGCGCGCGGCTGGCGTTCGTCATGGAGCGCGAGCACCCCGACCACCTCGCGTTCAAGGTCTCCGGCGACGAGCTCGAGCGCCTCGCCGCCGAGCACGACGCCGAGATCGTGGTCCACCGCGACGGCAGCCGGTCGTTCTACATCGCCGCCCCGGGCGACCACCGGGTCGAGGTCATCGGCTATCCGGACGTGCTGGCGGAGGACGCCGAGTAGCTCGCGGGCGCCGGCGCGTCGCGAGAACGACGAAGGGCGCCGACTGTCGGCGCCCTTCGCTGAACGACTGGTTCGTCGTCCGGTCCTCGCACGCTCGGACCTCCCGACGACGGGTGACGTTCCTACTTGATCTCGACGCTCGCGCCGGCCTCCTCGAGCTCCTGCTTGAGCTTCTCGGCCTCGTCCTTGTCGACGCCCTCGCGGACGGCCTTGGGGGCCTCGTCGACGAGCGCCTTGGCCTCCTTCAGGCCGAGGCTCGTCGCCGCGCGGACGACCTTGATGACCTGGATCTTCTTGTCGCCGGCCGCCGTGATGACGACGTCGAAGGCGGTCTGCTCCTCCTCCTCCGGGGCAGCGTCACCGCCGCCGCCCGCGGGCGCGGCGACCGCCGCGGCCTGGGCCGAGACGCCGAACTCCTCTTCGAGCGCCTTGATGCGCTCGCTCAGCTCGAGCACGGTGATGCTCTTGAGCTCTTCGATCCACTCCTGGGTGGAAGCAGCCATGGTTACTCCTTGTCCGTTTCAGTGTCAGATGTCGTGTCGGGTGCCGCGGCCTCGGGCTCGGGCTCGGCTGCCGCCTCGGGCTCGGCTGCCGCCTCGGGCTCGGGCTCGGGCTCGGCGGCCGCCGCGGCGGGTGCCTCGGCGTCCTTCTGCTCGGCGATCTGGCTGAGCTGGCGCGCCAGGCCGCTGATGAGGTTCGAGAGGCTTGTCACGAGGCCGGTGAGCGGCGACGCGACGATGTTGACGAGCTGGGCGTTGAGCACGTCGCGCGAGGGCAGGCGTGCGATCGCGACGACCTGTTCGGGCGTCAGCGCCTGGCCGTTCATGACGCCGCCCTTGAAGGGCAGCAGCTGCGTCAGGCGCGTGAAGTCGGCGACGGCCTTCGCCGCGCCGGCCGCGTCGCCGCGGACGAACGTCAGCGCCGTCGGGCCCGCGAGCAGCGGCTTCAGCGCCTCCATCCCCGCGCCGTCGGCGGCACGCTCGGTGAGCGTGTTCTTGACGATCCGCAGGCTCGCATCGGACTCGCGCAGCCTGCCGCGCAGCTCCGCGATCTGGGCCACGCTGATCCCGCGGTAGTCCACCGCGAAGATCGCGTCGGACTCCTGGATCTGGACGGTGATCTCGTCGATCACCGCTGCTTTCTGTTCTCGGTTCATCTGCCTCCTCGCCGGGACTTCTCGCCCTGACTGCGTCAGGGCGGGCCCGGTGTCTGCGGTGGCCTCGTCGGAAACGCTCAGGCGGCTGCGGCCGGGGCGGTCTCCTCGAGGATGTCGCGTGTACGGGACGGGTCGACCTTCACGCCGGGGCCCATCGTGGCGGCGAGCACGATCGTGCGCAGGTAGCGGCCCTTGGCTGCAGAGGGCTTGGCGCGCATGAGCTCGTCGATGACGGCGGCGTAGTTCTCGAGCAGCTGGCGGTCGGAGAAGGAGCGCTTGCCGATCGGCAGGTGGACGATCGCGGTGCGGTCGGTCCGGTACTCGATCTTGCCGGCCTTGGCCTCGGTCACGGCGCGGGCGACGTCCATCGTGACCGTGCCGACCTTCGGGTTGGGCATCTTGCCCTGCGGGCCCAGCACGCGGCCGAGCCGGCCGACGACCGGCATCAGGTCGGGCGTGGCGATCGCGACGTCGAAGTCGGTGAAGCCCTCCTCGACGCGCTTGGCGAGATCCTCGGCCCCGACGATGTCGGCGCCGGCCTCCTCGGCCTCGCGCGCCTTGTCGCCCTGGGCGAAGACCGCGATCGTGACCTCCTTGCCGAGGCCGTTGGGCAGCGCGATCGTGCCGCGCAGCTGCTCGTCGGCGTGGCGCACGTTCAGCCCGGTGCGGATGTGGATCTCGAGGCTCTCGTCGAACTTCGGCGCGGGCAGCGCCTTGATCAGCGCGATCGCCTCGACGGGCGTGTACTCGTGCTCGCGGTCGACCTGCTCGCGAGCTGCGTTGTAGCGCTTGCCGTGACTAGACAACGTCCACCCCCATGCTGCGTGCCGTGCCGGCGATGATCTTGGATGCCTGGTCGAGGTCGTTGGCGTTGAGATCGTCGAACTTCTTCTCGGCGATGTCGCGGATCTGCGCCTTCGTGATCGTCCCGACCTTGACGCGGTGCGGCTCGCCCGAGCCGCTCTGCAGGCCGATGGCCTGCTTGATGAGCACCGCCGCGGGCGGCGTCTTCGTGACGAACGTGAACGAGCGGTCCTCGTAGACGGTGATGACGACCGGGATCGTCGTGCCGGCATCGCCCTGGGTCTGCGCGTTGAACGCCTTGCAGAACTCCATGATGTTGATGCCGTGCTGGCCCAGGGCGGGGCCGACCGGCGGCGCCGGGCTGGCCTGGCCACCGACGGCCTGGAGCTTGATCTGGGTAAGGACTTTTTTGGCCATTAGATCTTCTTCACCTGGTCGAATCCGACTTCGACCGGGGTTTCGCGACCGAAGATTGACACAAGCACCTTGAGGCGAGAGGCGTCCTCGTTCATCTCGGAGATCTCGCCGGAGAAATCCGACAGCGGCCCGGAGATGACCTTGACCGACTCGCCGATCGCGAACGTGGCCTTCTTGCGCTCGCGCACCGCGACCTCGCGGTGCAGCAGGCGGTCGACCTCGGACTGCGTGAGCGGGACCGGCTCGTTGGACGCGCCGACGAAGCCGGTGACGCCCGGGGTGCCCTTCACGAGACCCCAGGAATCCTCGTTGAGCTCCATGTTCACGAGCACGTAGCCCGGCATCGTGCGCTTCTCGACCGTGATCTTCTGGTTGTCCTTCATCTCGGACACGGACTCGGTCGGCACGACGACCTGGCGGACGTTGCGCTTCTGGTTCAGGGAGACCACGCGATGCTCAAGGTTCTGCTTGACCTTGTTCTCATGGCCTGAATAGGTGTTGACGACATACCAGCGAAACATGGGGGTCTCTCGAAGATCGGGGGGGACTAGAGGATGAAGTCGACGAGCTTCTGCGCGAGGACGTCGGCAAGCCCGAGGAAGGCGCCGGCGATCACGACGAAGCCGAGGACGACCGCGGTGGCCTGACCGACCTGGCGGCGGTCGGGCCACTGCACGCGCTGGAGCTCGGCCCAGCAGGCGCGGATGAAGTTGACGAGCCGTGAGCCCGAAGCACCTCGCGTCGTCGCGACGTCGCCCGCTCCGTGACCGACCTGCTCGCGATCGAGCGCCTCTTCGGCGTCGGGGACGAAGTCCGGGTCGGTCTCGTAGTCGACGCCGCTGTCGGCGCGGCTGTCGTCGGCGGGGATGCCGGCGGCGCCGGCGACGATCGACGCCTCGACCTCCTCGACGTCACCGGAAGCGTGGTCCAGCGACCCCGGGATGTTCTCCCGGTGGAGCTTCTGCTGCTTGCGGTCTTTCGCGCGCTGGCGGTTGCGAGCCATGAGATGCGGAGGGTGAAGCCGGCTACCGGGTCTCCCGATGGCCGGTGTGCTCCCTGCACCACTTGCAGTATTTGCGCAGGGAGATGCGCTCCGGGTTGTTGCGCTTGGACTTATTCGTCTGGTAGTTGCGACGCTTGCAGACCTCGCACGCGAGGGTCACAGCGATACGCACGTCTCCGCGGGCCATTCGGCAGCTCCGTGACGGCAAGAGGACAGAAAAACGACCCGCCGCAGGCAGGTCTGCGTTGCAGTCTAGCGCGCGGGGAAATCGGGCGCAGGCCCTACGCCCGCGCCCCGGCCTGCGGGTTCAGGCGCGTCATGTGCACGCTGGCGTCGAGCGTCGAGCGCGCGCCGCCCTGGTACACGCCCCGCACGGGCGGGACGTCGGCGTAGTGACGGCCGTGGCCGATCTTGACGTGGCGCTCGCCCGCGAGCCGGCGGTTGGTCGGGTCGGCGCCGACCCAGACCGGCTCGCCGCGGCCGTCGAGGCCCGGCAGCAGCGCCTCCAGCCAGGCGTGCGTCTCGACCTCGACGGAGTCGTCGCCCTCGTCGGCGGGCGCGGCCCACAGGTAGCCGCTGACGTAGCGCGCGGCGATCCCGTTGCGGCGCAGGAGGATCAGCGCGAGGTGGACGTAGTCCTGGCAGACGCCGGCGCCGACGCGCAGGAACTCCTCGACCGTCGAGCCGACGTAGGTCACGCCGGCGCGGTACTCGTAGCGGTCGGGGATCAGGTCGCAGAGCACGCGCAGCGTCTGCAGCGGCGTGTCCTGGCGGGCGGCGGCGCGGAGCTCGTCGAGCGTCTCGCTGTGGGGCTCGTCGAGCGCGGGCAGCAGATACTCGCCGGCGGCCTCGGCGTAGGCCTCGGTCTCCAGCGCGGCCCAGTCGCCGTCGGGCGGCTCGGGCGGCTCGGCCGTCACGACGCGGGCGCGCACGTCGATGCTCAGCCGCGTGTGCGCGCGGACGATCCCGAACTCGAGCACCTCGGTGCCGAAGTAGTCCGAGTGGCGCCCGACGCGGGCCTCGGGCTCGATGCGCACGGTGAACTCGTCGCAGCGCTGGCTGGAGGTCGTCGCGGGACGGACGCGCAGGGCGTTGAGGTTGTCGGTCACGGGGGCGTCGTAGGCGTACTCCGTGAGGAATCTGATCTGGAAGTGCATGCTCGGTCGCACGGGACTATGCCGCTCGGGCGCCGCCGAAGTAACGCTGCGCGATGTCGGCGTCGACGAGGCCCAGCTCGCGCTGCACCTCGCGGCAGGTCACGACGAGGTCGGCGTCGCCCTCGGCGCTGCGGCGGAACTCGAGGTCGGCGCTGAGGCGGCTGAGGCGCAGGATCGGCTCCGAGCTGCGCGGCGAGGCGTCGGCGTGGCGCAGCGCGCCGTTGACGGCGTCGACGGCGGCGGCGACCGAGTCGGGGTAGTTGCGCTCGAAGAGCAGGAAGCGGGCGACCGGCCCGGCGTGCGCGGGCGCGGGCACGGCGCGCCGGTAGGCCTGGACGCCGCCGACCGCCTGCAGCAGCGCGATCGCCTGCCCGTCGGCCTGGCCGTCGACGTCGGCGTCGGCGCTGGGCAGGGCGACGCGCAGCATCCGCAGCACCATGTCGCCGGCCTCGATGCGCCCGCCGGCGCTGAGGAACGCGCTCGCCTCGTCGCGCAGCATCGTGCGCGCGGTCAGGCCCCAGAAGAGCGCCGAGCGCTCCTTGACGTGCTTGTAGATCGAGTAGGGCCCGGAGTACAGGCGCGAGGACAGGTCGCCGTCGCGCAGGCGCAGGTGGGTCGTGTTGATCGCCTCCCACATCTCGGCCGAGATGACGTCGCGGACGGTCGTCGCGCCCTCGCGCGCGCGTGCGACACAGGCGACGACGGAGGCCGGGTTGTCGATGTCGAAGGTCAGCGCGTCGAGGACCTGGTCGCGGTCGGTCGGCAGCTCGTCCTCGCGGCTGGCGCCCATGATGTGCATGAGCGAGTCCCAGCCGAGGCGGCCGGCGCTGGGATCCTCGGGGCGCCCCTGCAGGTCGGCCTGGAAGACGCCGTCGAGCAGCCGCGACATCTGCTCGGCGCGGGCGAGGTTGCGCCCGAGCCAGAAGAGCTCCTGGGCTATGCGGGCGAGCACGGGCCGCGCTGCTGCTGCTGTTGCTGCTGCTGGCCGGTCCAGGCGCCGTAGCGCAGGTCGGGGAGCGTGGGCGGCAGGCTCTCGGGACGCTGCGGCCCGGCGCGATCGCCGCGGTCCTCCCCGTTCTCCAGCACCCAGGTGTCCTTCGAGCCGCCGCCGCGCGAGGAGTTGACGATCATCGAGCCCTCGGTCAGCGCGACCCGGCTCAGGCCGCCGGGCACGATCGAGATCGTCTCGCCGAAGACCGCGAACGGCCGCAGGTCGACGTGGCGCGGCGACAGCACGCCGTCCTCGTCGGCGGTCGGCACGGTCGAGAGCTTCACGACCTCCTGCGCGATCCACTTCTCCGGCGAGCGGCGGATGACGTCGGCGAGGCCGGCGAGCTCGATCTTCTCCGTCGTCGGGCCGATGAAGACGCCCTTGCCGCCGGACTCGCCGGTCGGCTTGAAGACGAGCTCGTGCATCCGGCCGAGCGCGTGCTGCATGAGCTTGGGATCGGACATCAGGTAGGTCTGGACGTTCTCCAGCAGCGGCTCCTCGTTGAGGTAGAACTCGATCATCTGCGGCACGTAGTGGTAGATCGCCTTGTCGTCGGCGACGCCGGTGCCGACGGCGTTGCAGAGCGCGACGGTGCCCGCGCGGTAGGCGCGCATGAGCCCGGGGACGCCGAGCGCCGAGTCGGGGCGGAACTCGAGCGGGTCGATGAAGTCGTCGTCGAGGCGCCGGTAGACGGCGTGCACGCGCTGCAGCCCGTGCGTCGTGCGCATGTAGACGACGTCGTCGCGGACGACGAGGTCGGAGGCCTCGACGAGCTCGACGCCCATCTGGCGCGCGAGGAACGCGTGCTCGAAGTAGGCCGAGTTCAGCGGGCCCGGCGTCCACACGACCACCGTCGCCTCGCCCTCGGCGGCCGGCGCGACCGTGCGCAGCGCGGCGAGCAGCAGCTGGGGGTAGTGGTCGACTGGGCGCACGTGGTACTCGGCGAACAGCCCCGGCAGCAGGCGCGTCATCGCGACGCGGTTCTCGAGCACGTAGGAGATCCCCGAGGGCGTGCGGACGTTGTCCTCCAGGACCTTCCAGGAGCCGTCGCTGTCGCGGACGAGGTCGCAGCCGGCGACGTGGCAGTAGACGCCGCCGGGCGGGCGGATGCCGTGCGCGGCGCGCGCGAAGTGGCTGCGGCTGACGACCAGGCGCCAGGGCACGATCCCGGCGCGGACGATCTCGCGCGCGTGGTAGACGTCGTCGACGAAGCGGTTCAGCGCGCGGATGCGCTGCGCGAGGCCGCGCTTGATGTGCGTCCACTCCGACGCCGGCAGGATCCGCGGGACGAGGTCGAGCGGAAAGGGCCGCTCGAGCGTCGGGCCGTCCTCCCCCGTCGTGTCGAAGGTGATCCCCTGCTGGACGAAGATCGCGTCGCGGCGGCGGCCCGCGGCGGCGAGGCGCTCGGGGCCGAGCGACTGCAGGCCGGCCGCGAGCGCGGCGGCGTGCGGGCGCGGCGACCCGTCGGCGTCGAACAGCTCGTCGAAGAAGCCGTCGGCCGGCTGGTACGCCGACTGCGGGCTCGCGGTGTCCACCTCGGCCATGGTCGCATTCTCAGGGGCGTGACGCGGCGCGACCAGCGCCTCAGGGCCAGGAGAAGCGCGCGCCGTTTCGCCCTGCGGGCCATACCGTCCTGCGGCTGTCGATTTCCGTCGCTCCCGTTTGTCGTATGGAGTAGAAGGAGCCCTGAACGGCTCGACACGAAGACCGGAGGTAGCGATGTTCGAGGACTTCGAGGTGCGCTGGGAGGGGGTCCTGGCGGGCGATCCGCGGCAGGTGTGGGACGCCGTGACCGTCCGCGCGGCCGCCTGGATCTGGGAGATCGACTACGAGCCGCGGGTCGGCGGCGCCGAGCGCGGGCTGACGTCCGGCGGCGGCAGCGTGACCGCATGGGACCCGCCGCGCCACTTCCAGACGCGCGCCCAGCGGCCCGACGGCTGGCACAACGAGCTGGACTACACGCTCGAGGCCTGCGACGGGGGCACGCTGCTGCGCTATGTCCACCGCAGCGTGCTCGCGTCGAACTTCGACGCCCAGTACGACGCCTGCGTGCAGCACACGGCGTTCTACAACCACTCGCTGGGCGAGTACGTGCGCCATTTCGCGGGCCGCGACGCCGTCTACGTCGAGCTCGAGGCGCCGGGGCCGTTCGCCGACTACCTGACGCCGTCGTTCCTCGGCCTGCGCACGGATGACGCGCTCGTCCGTGTGTACGGCCGCGAGGCATGGGGCGGCGGCGTCAGCGTCGCGCTGCATCTGTTCGCCGAGGACGCCGACCCGGAGCTCGCGCGGCGCACCTGGGGCGCGCGGCTGAACGCGGCCGAGGCGGTGGCCTGATGGCGCAGTACGCGGTGCTGATCTACGAGCGGGTGGCGCCCGAGGACCTGCCGCCGGACGTGCGGGCGGGGCATGGCGCGCTGCCCGCGCGCGTGGCCGAGGCCGGCGGGCGGATCGTCGCCGGGCTGGGGCTGCACGGGCCGGCGACCGCGACGGCGATCCGCGGCGAGCTGCTGACCGACGGCCCGTTCATCGAGACCAAGGAGGTGATGGCGGGCGTCTTCGTGCTCGAGGCGCGCGACCTCGACCACGCGATCGCGCTCGCGCGGATGACGCCGATCGTCGACGGCGGCGTCGAGCTGCGGCCGCTGCTCGGCTTCGAGGTGGTGGAGCCCACCTGAGCGCCGTCGAGCAGGCCGTCGCCGAGGCGCACCGTCGCGAGTGGGCGTTCGTGCTCGCCGCGACGATTCGCGTGACCCGCGACCTCGACGCCGCCGAGGAGAGCGTCCAGGACGCCTACGTCGCCGCGCTGCGGGCCTGGGCGCGCGACGGCGTGCCCGCGCGACCGGGCGCCTGGCTGACCACGACCGCGCGGCGCAGCGCGCTCAACGCGATTGCCCGGCGAGACACCCTGCGGGCAAAGCTGGCGCTGCTGCTCGAGCCCGAGGCGGCCGACCTGCCCGACCCCGACGAGGACGCGATCCCCGACGACCGCCTGCGGCTCGTGTTCACCTGCTGTCACCCGGCGCTCGCGCGCGAGGCGCAGGTCGCGCTCACGCTGCGTCTCGTCTGCGGGGTCGCGACGGCCGACGTCGCGCACGCGTTTCTCGTCTCGGAGCCCGCGATGGCGGCGCGGCTGACGCGCGCCAAGAAGAAGATCGCCGCGGCCGGGATCCCCTACGTCGTTCCCGGCCCAGGCGACCTGGCCGTGCGCCTCGACAGCGTGCTGACGGTCGTGCACCTGCTCTCGGCGACGGGCCACAGCGCGCCGACGGGCGCGGCGCTCGTGCGCACCGAGACGGCCGAGCGCGCGCTCGACCTCGCGCGGATGCTGCACGCGCTGCTGCCCGCCGAGCGCGAGGTCGCGGGCCTGCTCGCGCTGCTGCTCGTCCACGACGCGCGCCGTGCGACGCGCACCGACGCCGAGGGCCGGCCCGCACTCCTGGCCGACCAGGACCGCACGGCCTGGGACGGCGACGCGATCGCCGAGGCCGACCGGCTCGTCGAAGGGGCGCTGCGGGCCGGGACGCCGGGGCGCTTCACGTTGCAGGGGGCGATCGCCGCGCTGCACGCGCAGGCTCCGAGCTGGGCCGACACCGACTGGCCGCAGATCCTCCAGCTCTACGACGAGCTGTTGCGGATCTGGCCGTCACCGGTGGTCGCGCTCAACCGCGCCGTCGCCGTCGCGATGGTCGCCGGCCCGGCCGCGGCGCTCGCGGAGCTCGACGCGCTCGAGCGCGACGGCCGGCTGGCCGGGTACCGCTACCTGCCTGCGACGCGCGCCGACCTGCTGCGGCGGCTCGGCCGCCACGAGGAGGCCGCCGACGCCTACCGCGCGGCGCTCGCGCTCAGCGACAACGCCGCCGAGCGCGCGTTCCTGCTCGAGCAGCTCGGCTGAGGCTCAGCGGGCGCGCAGCACGCGGAAGCCGCGCGTGGCCGCGACGACGCGGTTGCCGGCGGCGTCGTAGCCGACGACCTTCCAGCTGTGCTTGCCGGCCTTGGAGATCTTGTGGCGCACGAGGCGGCTCGCGGTCGAGCTGCGCTGCGCGACGCGGCGGCCGTCGAGCATGACGCGCCAGCTCGTGACCGTCTGGGCGCCGGTGGCCGACCAGCGCAGCGTCGCGCGGCGGCCGGCGCGGACCTGCCCGCCGCTGCGCAGCTTCACCTTGGCGACGGCGGCCGGGGCGGCGGCGGGTGCGGTGCCGTTCCACATCGAGCCGGGCAGGACCGCGTGCATCGCGGCGCCGACGTTGAGCTCGCCGCCGCCGCCGCCGCCGAGCAGGCCGGCCAGCAGGCCGGGCTTGGGCGCGGTCGCCAGCAGGGCGCCGCGCAGCTGGGCCTGGGACATGTCGGGACGGGCCGCCTGCAGCAGCGCGAGCGCGCCGGCGACGAAGGGGGCGGCCATCGAGGTGCCGGAGCGGTCCTCGTAGCCGGAGCCGCGGGCCGTGGAGAGGATGAAGTCGCCGGGCGCCGCCAGGTCGACCGAGGCCAGGCCGCGGTTGGCGAAACCGAGCAGGCCGCCGGTCTGGTCGATGGCCGTGACGCTCAGCACCGACGGCTCGGTGGAGGAGGCCGGGTAGGAGGGCGTGAGGTCGAGGTTGCGCGAGTTGTTGCCGGCCGAGGCGACGACGGTCGCGCCCTTCGCGCTGGCGTACTTCAGCGCGTCGGTCAGGTCGGAGGTCGTCGAGTCGCCGTTGATCGAGACGTTGAGGATCCGGGCGCCCATGTCGACGGCGTAGCGGATGCCGCGCGCCAGCAGCGTCGAGTTCCCCGAGCGGTTGGCGTCGAGCACCTTGACGGGCATGATCCGCGCGTTGGGGGCGATGCCGACGCCGCCGATGTTGTTGCCCGCGCGGGCGGCGACGATGCCGGCGACGTGCGTGCCGTGACCCTCGTCGTCGTTGATGTCGCCGTCGTTGGAGAACATGTTGGCGCCGGCGACGTCGTCGACGAAGCCGTTGTTGTCGTCGTCCTTGCCGTTGATCGTCTCGGCCGGGTTCGTCCACAGGGCGCCCTTGAGGTCGGGGTGGTCGACCTGCACGCCGCTGTCGAGGACGGCCACGACGACGCCGTTTCCGCGCGACTGGGTCCAGGCCTCCTGGGCGCCGGTGACCTGCGGCTCGGCGAGCGCCCACTGGTCGGCGAGGAGGGGATCGGGCGCCGCAAGCGCCGGGGCGGCGCCGGCGGCGGCAAACGCGACGGCGGTCGCGGTGGCGGCGAGGATGCGGTTGAGGGGGGACGGCATGCTCCCGTAGTCGGGCGCATTCGGGCACTCCGGCAAGGCGTTGAGGCGCCTCTGGACGGATGAGCTAGCGGCGCCGCAGGGAGCTGGACGGACGGCTGATTGTTTACTGCGACTTAAGTCGCACCGTTAATCGGAGCATGCTCCGGGCCGCTTCACGAACGCCGGCAAAGGGGTGATACTCGGCGACATGGATCGCCGAGACCCACGATGAAGGCGATCGTCCGGGACGCGTACGGCTCGGCCGACGTCCTCGAGCTCAGGGAGATCGACAGGCCCGTGATCGGCGACGGCGAGGTGCTCGTGCGCGTACGCGCGGCGGGCGTCGATCAGGGCGTCTGGCACATCGTGGCGGGCCTCCCCTACCCGATCCGCCTCGCCGGCTACGGGCTGCGGGCACCGAAGGCGATCGTCGCGGGCGGGGACGTGGCGGGCGTGGTCGAGGCCGTCGGCGGCGACGTGACGCGCTTCCGGCCCGGCGACGAGGTCTTCGGCATCGCCCGGGGCTCCTACGCCGAGTACGCCTGCGCCCGTGAGGACCGGCTCGCGCCCAAGCCCGCCAACCTCAGCTTCGAGCAGGCGGCGGTGATCGCCGTCTCGGGGCTGACCGCGCTGCAGGCGGTGCGCGACCACGGCAAGGTGCGGACGGGGCAGCAGCTGCTGATCGTCGGCGCGTCGGGCGGCGTCGGGACCTACGCCGTGCAGATCGCCAAGGCGCTCGGCGCCGAGGTCAGCGGCGTGTGCAGCACGGCGAAGGTGGAGCTCGTGCGCTCGATCGGCGCCGACCACGTCATCGACTACACGCAGGAGGACTTCGCGGCCGGCGGGAAGCGCTACGACGTGATCCTCGACATCGGCGGCAACGCATCGCTGTCGCGCCTGCGGCGCTCGCTCACGCCGAAGGGCACGCTCGTCATCGTCGGCGGCGAGACCGACGGGCGCTGGCTCGGCGGCACCGATCGCCAGATCCGGGCGCTGCTGCTGTCGCTCGTCGTGGGCCAGAAGCTCGGGACGTTCATCTGCAACGAGAACCACGAGGACATGCTCGTCCTCAAGGAGCTCGTCGAGTCGGGCAAGATCACGCCGGTCAGCGACCGCAGCTACCCGCTCAGCGAGGCGGCCGACGCGATCCGCTACATGCGCAAGGGCAGCGCGCGCGGCAAGATCGCGATCACCGTCTGACCTCAGCCGGCGGCGAGCTCGGCGGTCAGCGCCGGCCAGACGTCCGGGTCGTGGCCCGGGACGAGCGGCCGCCCGCGCTGCGCCGCGATCGCCTTCAGGCGCAGCAGCGAATCGAGCGCGTCCTCGGCGCTGCAGTGCACGAAGCCGCCGGGCGCGATCTCGCGCTCGATGTTCTCCGTGAGATCGGCGGCGTCGAAGGCGAAGACCCAGCCGCGGCCGTCCTGGCACTCGACGGCGAAGCTCTGGTGGCCGGGCGTGTGGCCCGGCGTCAGCAGCGCCGTGATGCCGGGCGCGAGCTCGGCGTCGCCGTCGAGCAGCTGCCAGTTGATCGCCGGGTCGTCGAAGTCGATGCGGAACATCCCGTGCTGCTCGGGGAACGGGTGGCCGCCGAGCCCGTACTCGAGCTCGCGGCGCTGGACGACGACCGGGATCTCGGGCGCGAACAGGCGCAGCCCGCCGGCGTGGTCGTTGTGCAGGTGCGACAGGTAGATGCGCGCGACGTCCGCGAGCGCGACGCCGTGCTCGGCGAGCGCGTCGGCCAGCGGCTCGCCGTCGCCCGTCGGGCAGGATCGCGCTGATCGAGTGGTTGCGCCCGTGGAAGCGCTCGTAGAACAGCGGATCGCGGATCAGCGTCGTGTTGAAGCCGGTGTCGAGCAGGATCCAGCCCTCGTCGGTGTCCAGCGCGATCGCCGGCACCGGCTCGACGAGCATCGCCCCGGAGTCGTCGCCGTGGACGGAGTAGGACTTCGGCAGCCGCTCCCAGCCGACCGTCAGCGGGACGACGCGGCGGACGATCGTCATGCGCCCCAGCCCTCCTCGCGCCAGGCGACGAGGTCGATCTCGACGCTCGCGCCGGCGGCCAGCCCGCTCGTGCCCGTGCAGGTCCGGCTGGGCAGGCGCTCGTCGAACCAGCGCGCGTAGGCGGCGTTGAAGGCCGCGTAGTCGTCCCAGTCGGTGAGGTAGGCGCGCACGGAGACGACGTCGCCGAGGTCGCCGCCGACGAGCTCGAGCACGCGCGCGAGGTTGCGCATGACCTGGTCGGTCTGCTCGGCGATCGCGCCCGCGACGAGCGCGCCGTCCAGGCCCGTCGGCATCTGCCCGGTGACGTACAGCGTCGGGCCGGCGGCGGTCGCGTGGGCGAACGGCGCGACGGGCGGCGGGACGCCGTCGTCGGGCCCGAAGGTCCACGAGCGGATGCTCACGCCGCGAACCTCGGGAAGCAGCGCTTGTCGATGCGGCCGTGGACGCCCTGGCGCCCGTCGACGACCTGCGTCACGGTGAAGTCGACGGCGACGCTCATGAACGAGTAGCCGTCGTCGCGGCTGAGGCCGTAGCGCGAGCCGAGCAGGTCCAGCGTGCGCCGCGAGGCGGCGAGCATCGCCTCGTCGAGGTCGTCGCCGAAGCCGTGGACGAGCAGCTCGCCGGCGGTCTCGAGAACCGGGACGCGGACGTCGAGGTCGCGCCGGAGCGTCAGGCGCAGCAGGCCGTTGAGCGAGGCCTCCAGCGCCGTGCCGCTGACCTCGCCGTCGCCCTGGGAGACGTGCGGGTCGCCGACCGACAGCAGCGCGCCCGCGACCTGCACCGGGTAGAGCATCCGGCCGCCGGCACCGATGCGCCAGTTGTCGATGTTGCCGCCGTGGTCGCCGGGCGGGATCGAGGAGTGGCGGCCGGGCGCGGCGGGCGCGACGCCCATCGTCCCGAAGTGCGGGCGCAGGCCCACGACGACGCCGTCCAGCGCCGGCTCGCGCGCGGCCGCGTCGGGCGCGACGATCGTGCCCGGCTGGTCGGCGATCGGCGTCGTCGTCCAGTCGTAGGCGAAGCGCGCGCGGCCGAGCATCGCCTCGAGGTCGAGCTCGTAGATCGTCACGCGCTCCTTGGCGAAGTCGCCGTAGAGGTGGCCCCAGTGGCCGGCGAAGTTCGAGCCGAAGCCCAGGCGCGGCTGCGCCTCGAGGATGTCGACCTGCAGGACGTCGCCGGGGCGCGCGCCCGCGACGGCGATCGGGCCGGTCAGCAGGTGCGGCCCCGGGCCGCGGTCTTCGACCTCGGCGAAGACGCGCTCGATGCCCTCGTCCATGAGCAGGTCGGGGGCGTCGCCGGCGTGGTGGGTGAGCGCCTCGATGCGGACGAGGTCGCCGGAGCGCACGGTGAGCACGGGGGCCAGCGACGGGTCGAAGTAGCCCCAGTGCACCGTGGCGGGCGTGGCGGGCAGCTCGTGGATCATGCCGCCGCAGCCTCCCAGGCCCCGCGCTCGATGGCGAAGGCCGCCTCGCGGCCGGCGCGGAAGCGCGCGATCGCCTCGGCGTTGGCGGCGAGGAAGCGCTCGTGCTCGGCGAGCGCGAAGCCGCCGGGCTCGACGCGCGGCGCCCAGGTCCCTTCGTCGCTGGCGTCGCGCAGCGCGGCGAGCTCCTCGCCGGCGACCGGGTGGAAGCGCAGCTCGTCGAAGTGGCGCAGGCGCCAGGGCGGGTCGTCGCCCGTGTGCCAGATCGGGACCGTGCGCCCGACGAGCTGGTAGCCGCCCGGGCCCTCCATCCCGTAGACGCAGAGGAACGCGCCGCCGATGCCGACGGCGTTGGCGGGCGTCCACGTGCGCGCCGGGTTGTACTTCGTCGTGACGAGCCGGTGGCGGGGGTCGAGCGGGACCGCGACCGGCGCGCCCATGTAGACGTCGCCGAGGCCGAGCACGAGGTAGGAGGCGCCGAAGACGACGGCGCGCACGTCGTCCTCGCTGTCGAGGCCGTTGATGCGCCGGATGAACTCGATGTTGTCCGGGCACCAGGGCGCGTCGGGGCGGATCGACGCCTGGTAGCGCGCGACCGCGCTCATCGCCTCGGCGTCGCGCCAGGCCAGCGGCAGGTGGACGACGCGACCGGGGACGGTCGTCGCGTCGGGGGCGGGCAGGTCGCGTTCGAGTTCGACGAGCAGCGCGAGCAGCTCGCGCGCGGGCAGCCGGCCGGGGTCGTGGTGGACGTGCAGCGAGCGCACGCCGGGCGTGAGGTCGAGCACGCCGGGCGGCGCCTGCGCGACGAGCGCCTCCTGCAGCAGGTGCGCGCGCACGCGCGAGCGCAGGTCGAGCACGGGCTCGCCGAACTCGACGAGCAGCGCGCGCTCGCCGGCGCGGCGGAAGGTCACGGGGCCGCCGGAGCCGTCGCGCGGGGCGTCGAGGACGGGCGCCGGGACGGCGGCGCGCGGCGGCGGCGCGGGCGGGTCGGGCGCGCCCGCGATCAGCGCCTCGGCCTGCGCCTGCAGCCCGGCGGCGTGGGCGGGATCGACGGGCTCGAGCGTCACGCTGTCGCCGGCGCGCACCTGCCCCAGGCGCCAGAGGTCGGCGCGGATCACCTGCGCGACCGCGGCGAAGCCGCCGAGGCTGGGGCCGTCGGGGCCGACGACGACCGCCATGTCGCCGGCCAGCATCACGGTGCCGACGCCGTAGGCGCTGTCGAGGATGTTCGACGGGTGCAGGCCGGCCTCGCCGCCGTCCTCGCGCGCCCAGTCCGGGAGCGGCCCCGTGAGCCGAACGCCGGTGCGGTCGGAGTGCAGGTGGACCGTCCAGGTCGCACCGAAGACGGCGGCGAGCCCGTCGCTCGTGAGGAAGTCGGGCGCGCCGTGCGGGCCCGGGACGACGCGCAGCGTCGTCGCGTTCGTCATCGCCGGTGGCGGCAGCGGGTCCGTCGGCGGATGCGGTGGCTGCGGGCCGACCGCCAGCACGTCGCGCTTGCGCAGCGGCCGGCCGCCGAGGCCGGCGGCGGCGAACGTCGCGCGGCTGCCCATCACCGGCTCGCAGTCGATGCCGCCGCGGACGAGGACGTAGGCGCGCAGGCCGACGCCGCGGATCGCGCCGAGCTTCAGCAGCCCGCCCGCGGGGATCCGCAGCGCCGCCCACTGCGCGACGGGCGCGCCGTCGACCTGCACCGCCAGCGGCGCGCCCGTGACCGCCACGACGGCCGCGCGCTCGAAGCGCAGGCGCGGCCCGGTGAGCGTCAGCTCGATGCCGGGCGCGCCCTCGGGGTTGCCGACGAGGCGGTTGCCGAGCCGAAAGGAGCGGTCGTCCATCGGCCCCGACGGCGGGACGCCGACCTCCCAGTAGCCCAGGCGCCCGGGCCAGTCCTGCACCGTCGCGAGCGTGCCCGCCGACACGACCTCGATCACGGCGCGCCGGGCGCGCGGACGACGAGCCGCACCGGCGTCGGGTCGTAGCCGTTGCAGGGGTTGTTGAGCTGCGGGCAGTTGGAGATCAGCACGAGCGTGTCGCGGTCGGCGCGCAGCTCCAGCGCCTTGCCGGGCGCCGAGATCCCGTCCTCGAACGTCAGGCCGCCGGCGGGCGTCATCGGGACGTTCATGAAGAAGTTGACGTTCGCCGACAGGTCGCGCTTCTCAAGGCCCCTGCCCCACTCCAGCGCCTTGCGCGAGGAACGTGTTGCGACAGGCGTGCATGTGGCGCGTGTGCTCGCCGTAGCGCACGACGTTCGATTCCTGCGAGCAGGCGCCGCCGACGGTGTCGTGGCGCCCGCAGGTGTCGGCGACGATCGTGACGAGCGGCTCGCCGTCGAGCGCGCGCAGCACCGAGCCGGCCGTCAGGTAGGCGTTGCCCTGCTCGCGCAGCGTGTCGACCGCGCTGTAGCGGTTGGCGTAGTCGCGGGCGTCGAAGAACAGCGTGTCGACGGCCTGGTTGCCGTGCAGGTCGACGATCTCCAGCAGCTCGCCGCGCGGCGAGCTCGCCGATCCAGCCGTCGCCGGCGGGGACGTCGAACGCCACGCTCATCGCAGCGCCGCCTCGGTCGCCGCGAAGCCGCGGCCGTTCTCCGTGCACGCCGTGCGGACCGCGTCGGCGTCGCCGGCGGCGTCGACGGACTGCAGCTCGAGGGTGACGGGCCGCGGGTTCCACTCCGGCGCCGGGTCCAGCGGGTGCGGCGCGGCGCAGAGCACGACGAGCGTGTCGAGCTCGAAGCGCAGCGTCACGCCCGCGCCCGCGCGCGAGTTGCCGGCGACGAACTGCAGCTCGCCGTCCGCGCCGACGGCGACCTTCGTGAAGAGGTTGACGTTCGCGACGAGGTCGCGGCGGCCGAGGCCGTGCTTGGCGAGCTCGACGAGCAGGCCGTCGCGGGCGCTGCGCCGCCAGTCGTTGCGCGCCTCCTGATAGCTCGCGGCGCCCCAGCGCTGCGCGACGTGGGCCGCGGTCGCGTGGCCGGTGATCGTGTCGTGCCAGCCGCAGGTGTCGTGGGTCACCGAGGCCAGCACGCGCCCCATGTCGGAGTACAGCGCGACGCCCGCGGTCAGCCGCGACACGTGCTGGGCCTTCAGCGTGTCGGGCATGCAGTAGCGCTCGAGCGGATCGCTCGCGCGGTACAGCAGCGCCGACACGTTCGCGCCGCCCTCGACGTCGGTCAGCGTCAAGCGCGGTCGCGCGCCGGCAGACGCGCGACCAGCTCGCCCCCGCGGGCAGCAGCTCGGCCAGGATCTGCGCCATCAGACTTCGGCCCCGCCGCAACGCGAGGGCTGGCGAGTTTCTGTTCGCATGGAGCAGAAAGTCGACACGGCTTCCGAGGCCGCGCGAGGGGTGGCGAGTTGCTGTTCGCGGGGAGCAGAACGTCGACAGGCCTGCGGTGCCGCCCTCGTGGCGCCGGCGGCCACTAGATCGTCCGGATCCGCGGGTCGGCCGCCGCCTGTGCGAGGTCGACGAGGAAGTTGACGACGACGTACGCGGTGCCGAGCATCAGCGTCGTGCCCGTGATCGCCGGGAAGTCCGAGAACGCGATCGACTGGTTGAGGTACAGGCCGAGCCCGGGCCAGGAGAAGATCTGCTCGACGACGACGATGCCGCCCAGCAGCAGGCCGAACTGCAGCCCGCCCATCGTCAGCGCCGGCCCGGCCGCGTTGCGCAGCCCGTGGCGGACGATGATCGAGCGCTCGCGCAACCCCTTGGACCGCGCCGTGCGCACGTAGTCCTCGCGCATCACGGCCTCGAGCGTCGTCGCCAGCGTGCGCGCGATCGCCAGCGCCGGCACGAGCGCGAGCGTGAACGCCGGCAGGATCAGGTGCGCCACCGCGCTGCCGAAGACGCCCGGGTCGCCCGCCAGCAGCGAGTCGACGAGCAACAGCTGCGTCGGCCCGTCGGGCAGCACGAGCGTGTCGGTCACGCGCCCCGACGCCGGCAGCACGCCGAGCAGCGAGTAGAACACGAGGATCGCCAGCAGCGCGACGAGGAAGCCCGGCACCGACGCGCCCGCGACGAGCACGAGGCGCAGCACCCGCGCCGCGCGGCCGCCGGCCGCGAGCGCGAGTGCCAGCGCGATGCCCATGACCGCCGCCAGCAGCGACGCCACCAGCGCGAGCTCGAGCGTCGCGGGCGCGAACGTCCGCAGGTCCTCGGAGACCGGGTTGCGCGTGCGCAGCGAGGACTGCAGGTCCCCGCTGACCGTGCGCCCCAGGTAGTCGGCGAACTGCGCCGGCAGCGGCTTGTCGTAGCCGAGCTCGTGCTCCTTGGCCGCCACGGCCGCGGGCGACGCGCTCGCGCCGACGATCGCCCGCGCCGGGTCGGACGGGATCACCGCCTGCAGCACGAACACGATCACCGCGAGGCCGCAGAGGACCGCGACGAGCGCGACGAGCCGCCTGCCGATCAGCGTCGCCATGGCTCGCTCAGCTCCCCGCTCGCTTCAGCGGCGCGTAGGTGACGGTCCACGGGTACTCCGGCACGCTCTGCACGCCCTCGAGGCTCTTGCTGAGCACGAACACGTCCTTGACGTCGCCGAGGAAGAACATCGAGTTGGAGTCGATGACCCGCCGGCCGACGTCCTGGTAGAGCTGCGTCGCCTGCGCCTCGGGCGCGTCGAGCGCCTGGTCGAGCTTGGAGTCGACCTGCTTGTCGGCGAAGCCGAAGAAGTTCAGCCCGCCGGTCGAGTAGAAGACGATCCGCGCCCAGGTGTCGGGGTGCGCGGCGTCCGGGGTGTTGGTCTGCAGCATGAGGTCGGGCGCCGTCTTGAGGTGCTTGATGTAGCCGTAGGTGTCGGGCAGCTGCACCTCGCGCAGCGTCACGTCGTAGCCCGCCGCCTTGAGCTTGGCCTGGATCAGCTCGCCGACGCGGCGCTGGACGCCCGACTCGTCGGACGTGTAGGCGAGCGTGATCTTCTTCGTGCTCGCCTTGCCCGCGGCCGCCTTCGCCTTGGCGTCGTCGACCGCGTAGGGCAGCGCCGGCTGGCCCGCCAGCAGCGCCTCGGGATAGGCGCCGACGGACTTCGTCGCCGTCCCGGCGTAGGCCTGGTCGACGAGCTGGTCGACGTCGATCGTCGAGCGCAGGCCGGCGCGCACGGCGGGGTCGTCGAAGGGCGCCTTGTTGGGGTTGACGTACAGCAGCAGGCGCAGGTTGGACGGCTTCTTCTGCACGACGAGGTCGTCGGGCAGCGACTCCAGCTCGGATGCCGGGAAGGACTTCAGGACGGCGTCGAGGTCGCCGTTCTGCAGCTCCAGGCGCTGGGTCCCGATGTCGGGCGTGATCTTGATGAGGACGGTCTTGAAATTCGCCTTGGTGCCCCAATACGCGTCGTTGCGCGTGAGCGTGTACTGGCGGCCGCGGTCGAAGCCGGTGAGCGTGTAGGGCCCGGTGCCGTCGCCGTGCGTGCGCATGTACGTCTGGCCGAAGTCCTTGCCGGCGTGCGTCTTGATGACGTCGGGGCCGATGACCTTCGGCCCCCAGCTCGACGCCATGTAGGCCTCGAACGGGTTGACCGGGCTCTTGAGCGTGATGACGAACGTCAGCGGGTCGGGCGTCGTCATGCTCTTGACCGGCTTGAGCATGTAGGCGGGCGCCTGGTCGACGTCGAGGCGGCGCTGGAAGCTCGCCTTGACGGCCTGCGACGTCAGCGCCGCGCCGCTGTGGAACTTCACGCCGGGGTGCAGCTTGAAGGTGTAGGTGAGGCGGTCGGGCGAGACCGTCCAGCTGTCGGCGAGGCTGCCGATGATCTTCGTCGAGCCGGGCGCGTAGCGCAGCAGGCCCTCGTACTGGTTGAGGATCATCGAGTTGCCCTCGATGTCGTAGAAGACGTCGGGGTCGGGCACCGACATGTCCGCGAGGTAGGGGATCCGCAGCACGTCGCTGCTTCCGGTCGCGCCGTTCTTCGTGGTGGAGCCACAGCCGGCCACCGCGAGCGCCAGGGTGAGCAGGGCCGCCGCGGGAATCCAGCGGACACGCCTCATGCCATTCATCCGTTCGTCCTTTCGTCGATGCGCCGGTTGATGAGATCGCCCGTGACGTTCGCCGCGAGCGCGAGCAGCGCGACCGCGAGGGCGGGGGCGAGCGGCACCCAGGGGTGCCCGAAGAGGTAGTCCAGGCCGCGCGCGCTCATCGCCCCGAGCTCGGCGGCGGGGGCGGGCGCGCCGAGCCCGATGAACGACAGCGCGGCGAGCGCGAGGACGAGGTTGCCGACGTCCAGCGACATCGTCACGACGACCGGCGCGACGGCGCCCGGCAGCAGGTGGCGCAGCACGAGCCGGCTGCGGCTGATGCCCGCCAGCCGCGCGGCCTCGGCGTGCGGCCGGGCGGCGAGCGCGCGGACCTCGCCGCGCACGATCCGCGCGTACCAGGGCCACCACACGATGCTCAGCGCGATCAGCGTGTGCATGAGGCTCGGCCCCATCGACGCGACGACGGCGATCGCGAGCACCGGCGCGGGCAGCGCGAGGAAGAGGTCGGTGAGGCGCATGAGGATCGTGTCGACGACCCCGCCGACAGCGCCCGCCAGCGCGCCGACGAGCGAGCCGAAGGCGGCGCCGAGCGCGATGACGCCGAGCGCTGCCAGCCACGAGGTGCGCAGGCCGACGAGCACGCGCGAGAGCACGTCGCGCCCGATCTCGTCGGTGCCCATCCAGGCGTGCAGGCTCGGCTTGGCGAACGGACCCGCCTCGGTGACCTCGAGGCTGCCGTGCGGCGCCAGCAGCGGCGCGAGCACGCAGACCGCGGTGATGACGGCGACCGGCCCGAGCGCCGCGCGGACCGCGCCGCCCGCGCCCGCGCCCGCGCCCGCGCCCGCGCCGCCGGTTCCGCCGCTGCCGCCGGCCAGCGCCGGGCGCCCGCGCCACAGCCGCGCGGCGGCGTTGCCGCCGAGCGCTCCGGGGGCCGCGGGCGCGACGCTCATGCCGCCTCGGACACGTCGGGGACGGCGGCCAGCAGCGCGCGCGTGTAGGCGTGCGCGGGCTTCGTGAAGATCTCCTCGGTCGGGCCGCGCTCGACGACGAGGCCGCCGTGCATGACCGCGACCTCGTCGGCGACCGCGCGCGCGGCGGCGAGGTCGTGCGTGACGAACAGCAGCGCGATGCCGAGCGTCGTGCGCAGGTGGCAGAGCAGGTTGAGCACCTGCGCGGCGAGCGAGACGTCGAGCGCCGAGACCGGCTCGTCGCAGGCCAGCAGCGCCGGCGGGACGGCGATCGCCCGCGCGATCGCGGCGCGCTGGCGCATGCCGCCCGACAGGCGCCGCGGGATCGAGCCGGCCGCCTCGGGCGGCAGCCCGACGGCCAGCAGGGTCGCGTCGATCCGGCTCTGGCGGTCCTCGGCCGGGACGTTCAGCGCCGCCAGGCGCTCGCGGATCTGCTCACCGATCGTCAGCCACGGCGTCAGCGACGCGCCCGCGTCCTGGAAGACGAGCTGCGGCGGCGCGCCCGGGCCCAGCGTGACGCCGCCGCGCGTCGGCTCCAGCAGCCCGACGACCATCCGCAGCAGCGTCGTCTTGCCCGAGCCCGATTCGCCGACGACGGCCAGCGCGCCGCCGGCCGGCAGCTCGAGGCTGATGCCGCCGACGGCGGTGAACGGCTCCGGCGCCCGGGCGAGCGGATGCTTCTTGGGCCGCGCGAACTCGCGCACGACGTCGCGCACGATCAGCGCCGGCTCGGGCGGGTTGGCGCGCACGAGCGCGGGGGCGTCGGCGCGCGTGGCGGCGCGCAGCATGAGCGGGTCGGGCAGGCCGGCGCCGGGGCCGCCGGGCGGCCAGCGGGTGAGGATCCCGGGGTTGTGGCACTCGTCGTGGCGGTCGCCGTGGCGGTGCACCGGGACGCGCAGCTCGCAGACCGCGTCGGCGGCCGGGCAGCGCGGTGCGAACGCGCAGCCCACCGGCGGGCGGCGCGGGTCCGGCGGGCGGCCGGCGAGCGTCGGCAGGTCGCCGCCGGCGACGGCGCCGTCCAGGCGCGGGCGGCTGGCGAGCAGGCCGACGGTGTACGGGTGACGCGCGCCGCCGAGCACCTCGGCGGCCGTCCCCGTCTCGACGATCCGCCCGGCGTAGGCGACCGCGATGCGATCGCAGATGCGCGCCGCGACGCCGAGGTCGTGGGTGATGAACAGCAGCGCCATCCGGCGCTCGCGGACGATCTTCGCCAGCAGGTCGAGCACGAGCGCCTGGACGGTCACGTCGAGCGCGGTCGTCGGCTCGTCGGCGACGACGAGGCGCGGCTCGCGCGCCAGCGCCATCGCGATCATCACGCGCTGGCGCAGCCCGCCCGACAGCTCGTGCGGGTAGGCGCGGGCCTTGACCGCGGGCTCGGGGATGCCGGTGTCGGCGAGCAGCTGCTCGACGCGCTCGCCGCTCGCGCCGCCCGCGGCCTCGGCGACCTGGCGCCCGACGCGCATCGTCGGGTTCAGCGACGTCATCGGGTCCTGGAAGATCGCGCCGAGGTCGGTGCCGCGGCGCGCGCGGCGGGCGTCCTCGTCGGCGGCGACCATGTCCTCGCCCGCGAGCCGGACCGTGCCGCTGATCTCGGGAAACGGCCGTGACGGCAGCAGCCCGAGCGCCGTGAGCCCGAGCACGCTCTTGCCCGACCCCGACTCGCCGACGAGCCCGAGGATCTCGCCGGGCGCGATCGACAGGTGCGCGCCGCGCAGCGCGTGGACGTCGCCGCCGCCCGCCTCGCCGCGGCGGAACGTGAGGTGCAGGTCCGCGATCTCGAGGATCGGCGGGACGAGGCTCATCGCCCGACCGCCATCGCGCCCATGGACGCCAGCGCCCCGAGCACGTCGCCGCTGCAGACGTGGCTGTCGCGCTGCAGGTAGGCCATCGCCTCCAGGGCGGCGTCGTGGGCACGCTGCGAGGAGCCGCCGACGCAGTCGGTCACGACGCGGCAGTGGTAGTCGTGCTGGTGGGCGTCGGCGAACGTGTAGTGCACGCAGACGTCCGTCAGCCCGCCGACGAGCAGCAGCGTGCGCGCGCCGTAGGACTTCAGGACGAGCTCGAGCTCGGTCGCGAAGAAGGCCGAGTAGCGGCGCTTGCGGATGAGGTACTCGTCGGGGCGCGGGTCGAGGCCGTCGGCGAGCTCGGTCGCCGTGTCGCCCTCGAGGCAGTGCACGCCCTCGGCGCCGTCGAGCTCGCGGCCGAGGTCCGCGAGCGTGCGCTTGTGGACCTCCTGGACGAAGACGACCGGGACCGCCGACGCCCGCGCACCCGCCACGAGGTCGAGGATCCGCGCGTAGCGCTGCTCGCCGCCGGCCATGTGCGGGATGCCCGTGTCCTCGGCCATCACCCCGCCCTTCTGCACGTCGATGACGACGAGCACGACCTGTCCGTGGAGCTTCAAGCGCGAGCCTCCCCTCGAAAATGAAAAGGCCCAGGAAACGAATGTCTCCCGGGCTTTTATCCCTCCGTGTCAACGCGGCTATGTAGGTGCCGGCCGGCCCTCTCGGACCAGTCCTGCCGGTGACGGCAGCGGAACCCTAGGGCGTGATCGAGCCTAAGCCCCGGGGCCGTGGCGCTCTAGGTTCCGGTGGGCCAAAGATCGCTGCCGATCTTTGGACATTCGGGACACCCGATGTATCAGCGCCCGCCCCGCCGGCATCACTCCTGCAGCGCCCCACGAAACGAGAGGAGCACCGATGCTCGGCACGGCCCGGCCCCGGATGAGGTTCACGGCACCGCTGTTGCGCAGCCACGGCGAGCTGCACATCGTCGGCGACCGCGACGTCCTGACGATCGCCGACCCCGACGGCGCCGTCCGGCGCCTCGTCGAGCTCGCCGACGGGTCGCGCACGACGAGCGAGCTCTACCGCGCGCTGGCGCCCGACTACCCGCGCCTGGGCGAGCGCGACGTCGCCGGCGCCGTGGCGCAGCTGCGCTCCTCGGGGATCCTCGAGGACTACGAGCCGCGCCGCAGCCGCCTCTGAGTCAGGGCAGGTTCGCGGGCTCCACGAGCGTCCCGACGGACCCGATCCGCGGCCGCGCCGGGTCGAACACGAGCCGGTAGGCCGCGAGGCTGGGATCGATCGCGTCGCGGGTCGCGAGCGCCGCGATCGCGGCGGCGACCTGCGGGGCGGAGAACGACGTCCCGCTCCACGACGCGAAGCCCTGGAAGGGCGGGGTGTCGCCGAGCCCGGCGGTGTCCAGGAACGTGCTCGCCATCGCGACGCCGGGCGCGCAGCAGTCGACCCACTGGCCGTGGTTGGAGAAGTCGGTCTGCAGCCAGGGGCCACCGTCGCCGGCGCGGTGGACCGCGCCGACCGCGATCACGCCCGTGCAGGCCGCCGGCCAGTGCGGGCGCTCGTCGCCGCTGTTGCCCGCCGCCGCCACGACGACGGTCGAGGGGGCGAGCGTCTCGAGCGCGCGCACGGTGACCAGCGGCGGTGCGTCGAACAGCGTCGTGCCGCCGAAGGAGCAGTTGAGGATGTCGACGCCCTCCTCGCCGGCGGCGATGATCGCCGCCGCGGTGTCGAGCTCGGACGCCATCCCGACCGGCGACTCGAGCAGGCGGCGCGCGATCAGCTGCGCCCCCGGCGCCGTGCACGCGATCAGGCCGGCGACGTGCGTGCCGTGGCCGGCGGCGAAGTCGCGCATCCCGTCGCCGTCGTCGTCGGGATGCTCCGCGTCCTGCTCGCGCGACTGCACCTCGAACGGGACCTTCGGCCCGATGCCGGTGTCGAGCACGACGATCCGCAGGCCCTTGCCGGCGGAGGCGTCGGAGCCGGGGATCGTCCCCGGGTCGCCGGCCGGGACCGGCGTGTCGTCGCCATGGACGCGGTTGGGCCCCGGCAGCCACATGTGGTCCAGCGACGCGCCCGCCGGCACGCGCGCGCGGATCTCGCGGACCGCGCCGACGAGCTGGTCGTCGGGAGCGGTGAAGAGCGTGAGACCGAGCCGCTCGGCGGTCTCGGCGGCCGCCTCGCGGCAGGGATCGGCGTTGCGGCGGCGCAGGACCTCGCGCACGCCGTCGTCCTTGGCGGCGCGCTCGTCGAGGACGAGGCGCCCGGGCGTGTACATGACCCAGTCGCCGGTGCCGCCGAGACGGCCGATGTCGCGGCGCTGGAGGATCGCCTGCTCCCACGCCTTGCTGTCCCACGGGACCTCGATGCAGTCGCCGTCCTTGCTCATCGCGTGCTCCTCCGTCGGGGGCCTGAAACTATCGCCGCGTGCCGCCGCGCTGTGTGAGCCGCTTCACGTTCGGTGCGTCGACTACGGTTGGCCCGTGGAGGTCAGGGATCTGGTGACGCTCGCGGCCGCCGGCGACCGCGAGGCCTGGGAGTCGCTCGTCACGCGCTACGAGCGCCTGGTCTGGGCGGTCACGCGCAGCCACCGGCTCGCCGACGCCGACGCCGCCGACGTCTGCCAGACGACCTGGATGCGCCTGCTCGAGCACCTCGGCGACCTGCGCAACCCCGACGCCCTCAGCGGCTGGCTGGCGACGACGGCCCGCAACGAGTGCCTGCGCGTGCTGCGCCACCAGCAGCGCCAGATCCCGACCGAGAGCGACCAGATCCCCGAGGACCACGTGCCCGCCGAGCTCGACGCGGCGCTGCTGGCCGCCGAGACCGACGCCGCCCTCTGGAAGGCCTTCGAGACCCTGTCGAGCCGCTGCCAGGCATTGCTCCGGATGTTGGCCGGCGACCCGCCGCCGAGCTACGACGACGTCTCGCTCGCGCTGGGGATGCCCGTCGGTAGCATCGGCCCGACCCGCGGGCGCTGCCTGACGTCGTTGCGGCGGGCGATGACGGCGGCAGGTATCACGGCCTGACCTGCGCGCTCTGTGAGAGACATGGCACACGCAGCGACACCTCCGACCGACCACGACGACGACCTGCTCGTCGCCGACCTGCGCCGCCTGCTGGCCGCGCTGGACCCGGTTCCCGCGGACCTCGGCCTCGCCGCGCGGCTGGCGATCGAGTGGCGCACGCTGGAGGCCGAGCTGGCCGCGCTCGTGCACGACTCCGACGTCGACGAGCCGGCATTCGCGGTGCGCGGCGGCGCGGGCCCGCGCGTGCTGACCTTCGAGGCCGAGGACCTGACGATCGAGATCGAGGCCCAGCCGCGCGACGACGCCGTCAGCGTCGTCGGCCAGCTCGTGCCGCCCCAGCCGGCCCAGATCGCCGTCCACAGCGGCGGCCGCGTGGTCGCCGCGCGCGCCGACGAGCGCGGGCGCTTCGAGGCCGCGGGCCTGAGCCGCGGCCCGCTGCGGCTGCGCTGCCGGCTGCACGACGCCCGCCTCGTCGAGACCGCCACGCTGACGATCTGACCTTGGAGCAGCCGCCGCCGTCGTCCCGGCAGGACGTCGCGGCGCTCGCCGCCGAGGCCCACCGGCTGCTCGGCGAGGACCCGCGCCGCGCCCGCGGGCTGGCCGCCGAGGCGCTCGCGGGGGCGCGCGCGCTCGGCGACCGCGAGACCGAGGCGGTCGCGCTGCGCGCGCTCGGGCTTGCCGAGCTCGACGTCGGCGGCGCGCCGGAGGCCGTCGTGCACCTGCGCGCCGCGGTCGCCGCGGCGCGCCGCGCGGGCTCGGACCGGCGGCTGGCCGAGTCGCGCATGAGCCTCGCCTACGCGCTGCAGCACGACGGCCGCGCGACGGCCGCGCTGCGCCAGGCGGGCCTCGCGATGAAGCAGGAGGCGGCGGCCGGCGACGGCCGCCTGCACCAGCAGCACGCGCTGATCCTCGAGCGCCTCGGACGCCTGGACGAGGCGCTGGAGGGCTACCGCCGCGCGCTCGCGCTCGTGCGCCGCTCGGGCGACCGCCACGACGAGTTCACGGTGCTCATCAACCGCGGCGTCGTGCAGACCTACCGCGGCGCGCTGCGCGCCGCCGCCGCCGACCTGCGCGAGGCCGAGGCGCTCGCGCAGCGCATCGGCCAGCCGCTGTGGGCGGCGTTCTCGCTCGGCAACCTCGGGCTCGTCGCGACGCTGCGCGGCGACCTGCCCGAGGCGCTGGCCTGCTTCGACGGCGCCGAGCCGGTGCTCGCGCAGGCCAGCGACACGCGCCTGGCGCTGATGGAGCTCGACCGCTGCCGCGCGCTGCTGAGCGCCGGGCTGCGCCACGAGGCGCGCGTCAGCGCGACCCGCTGCGTCGAGCTGCTCGAGCGCTGCGCGATGGCCGCCGAGCTCGCCGAGGCGCGCCTGACGCTCGCCGAGTCGGCGCTCGCGAGCGGCGACACGGGCGCCGCGCTGGAGGCCGCCGAGCTGGCGGGCGCGGCGTTCGCCGCCCAGCGCCGGCCGAGCTGGACGGCGCTCGCCGAGAACGTCGCCGTGCGCGCCGCCTTCGCGGGCGGGGCGCGCAACGACGCGCTGCACACGCGCGCGCGGGGCGCGGCCACCGCATTGGCCGCCGCCGGCTGGCCCGCGGCGTCACTGGACGCGCGCGTGCTCGCGGGGCGCGTCGCGCTCGCGCTGGGCCGCGCCGAGGACGCCGCCCGCGACCTCGCCACCGTCGCCCGCGCGCGGCGCAGCGGCCCGGTCGCCCAGCGCCTCGGCGCCTGGCACGCGGAGGCGCTGCAGCGGCTGGCGGCCGGTCGCCGGGCCGGCGCGCTGCGGGCGCTGCGGGCCGGCCTCGCGGTGCTCGACGCCCACCGGCTCACGCTCGGCGCGACCGAGCTGCGCACCGGCGCCGCCGTCCACGGCAACGCGCTGACCGCGCTCGGGCTCGGCCTGGCGCTGCAGTCCGGCCGCGCGGCGGCGGTGCTCGAGTGGGCCGAGCGCGGGCGCGCGGGCGCGCTCTGGCAGCGGCCCGCGCGCCCACCCGGCGACGACGCGCTGGCCGCCGACCTCGGCGAGCTGCGCGCGCTGCTGGCGGCGATCGACGAGGCCGGCAAGGAGGCCGCCGGCACGCAGCGGCTGCTGCGCCGCCAGGCCGACCTGGAGGCCTCCGTGCGGCGGCGGGCGCGCCACGCCGCGGGCGGCGACGACGGCGAGCAGGGCGCGCCGCCGTCCGCCGCGCTGCTGCGCCAAGCGCTGGGCCCGCGGGCGCTCGTCGAGTTCGTGCTCGACGGCGCCGAGCTGCAGGCCGTCGTCGTGGCGGGCGCGCCGCCGCGCCTGCGGCGCCTGGGCGCGATCGCCGAGGAGGTCGGCAGCGAGCTCGCCGCGCTGCGCTTCGCGCTGCGGCGGCTGGGGCGCGGATCGGGCTCGCCCGCCTCGCTCGCGGTCGCGCGCGACAACGCCGACCACGCCGCGGAGCGACTCGACACGCTCCTGCTCGCGCCGCTGGCGACCGCGCTCGCCGGCCGCGAGCTCGTGCTCGTCCCGACGGGCGAGCTGCACGCGCTGCCGTGGGGCGCGCTGCCGTCCTGCGCGACCCGGCCGCTGAGCGTCGCGCCGTCGGCGGCGCTGTGGCTGCGCGCGGCGCAGCGTCGCGCCGCCGGCGCCGGCGGCGGGCTGCTGCTCGCCGCGGGGCCCGGGCTGCCGGAGGCCGCCGCCGAGGTCCGCGCGCTCGCCGCACGCCGCGGCGATGCGACGACGCTGCTGGACGCCGACGCGGGCGTCGAGGCCGTCGCGGCCGCGCTGGAGACCGCCGCGCGGGCGCACATCGCAAGCCACGGCACGTTCCGCGCTGACAACCCGCTGTTCTCGTCGCTGCTGCTCGCCGACGGGCCGCTGACGGTCTACGACCTCGAGCGGCTGCGCGCGGCGCCGCGCGACATGATCCTCAGCGCCTGCGACGGCGGCGTCACGGCGGTGCGCCCGGGCGACGAGCTCATGGGCTTCAGCGGCGCGCTGCTCGCGCTCGGGACCAGCGCGCTCGTCGCGAGCGTCGTGCCGGTGCCCGACGAGCCGACGCACCGCCTGATGCTCGCGCTGCACGCGCGCCTCGACGCCGGCGAGGAGCCGGCGGCCGCGCTCGCCGGCGCCCGCGGCGACGCGCTCACCGGGGCCGACGCCGACCTGGTCACGGCCGCGGGCTTCGTCTGCTTCGGCGCGGGATCCGCCGCGACGACCGCCGGGCCTACGAGCGCCGCCGATCTTTGACATCTGGGCCAGGGCGCCGGACCGCCCCGCCTCCTATGTTCAAGCCATGCTGTATCGCAGACTCATCGCGCAGAGCATCAAGGCGGCCCGCGTCGGCCCGCCGCCGGCGCCGTCGGGGATGACCATGCGCGACCACACCGCCGCCGTGCTGCGCGCGCGGGCCCGCCTCGAGGCGCCGTCGCGCCCGCGGGCGCCCGAGCGCCGCCCCGCCGCGCTCTAGCCCGCCGCGCGTCCCCGCGCGTGCGCGGCGACCTCGGGCTCGAGCCAGCCGCGCCGCTGGAGCTCGTCGACGAGCCGCAGGTAGGGCTCGCGGAAGCGCCCCGCCCGGTCGGCTCGCGGCTCGATGACCGCGCGCGTCCGGCACATCGCGGCGGCGGCGTCGGCGCACGTGTGCCCACTCGTCGCCGCGCAGGCCAGGACCGCCATGCCGAACGCCGACTCCGACTGCTCGGGCAGGCGGACGGGGCGCTCGAGCACGTCGGCGCGCAGCTGGCACCAGTAGCGGTTGCGGGCCGCGCCGCCGGTGAGGCTCAGCTCGCCGTCGACGGGGGCGCCGAGCAGGCTCACGTAGTCCAGGCACAGGCGCTCGACGTACGCCAGGCCCTGCAGCAGCGCCGCGAAGTGCTCGCCGTCGCGGGCCGGCTCGCCGAGCATGAAGGCCTGCGCCTGCGGCGCCTCGAAGGGGAAGCGCTCGCCGCGGCCGACGAGCGGATAGGCGACCGGCGCGCCGTCCTCGTGCTCCTGCGCGCGCCGGCCGAGCTCGTCGAGGTCGCGGCCGCCGAAGAGCTCGGTGAGCACGCCGGCGCCGCTGCTCGACGCGCCGCCGGGCAGCCAGCCGCCGTCGGGCGAGCGGTGGCAGTACAGGACGCCGCTGGTGTCCTGGATCGGCTGCGGCGACGAGCCCTTGACCACGAGCGTCGTGCCGAGCACCGAGTTCCACGAGCCCTCGCGCAGCGCCCCGGCGGCGAGCTGCGCGGCGCAGCCGTCGGTCATGCCGGCCACGATCGGGGTCCCCGCCGGCAGGCCGGTCTGCTGCGCCGCCTCGGCGCAGACCTCGCCCAGCAGCGAGCCCGAGCGCACGACCTCCGGCAGCAGCGCCTCCGACACCCCGAGCTCGTCGAGCAGCGCACGCGGCCAGTCGCCGGCCGCGGCGTCGTAGACGCTCTTGAGCGCGTGGCTCTCGTCGGTCGCGACGGCCTGACCGGCGAGGCAGGCGGTGACGACGTCGGCCTGGTGGGCCAGGCGCGCGCCGCCGGGATGATGCTCGAGCAGCCACAGGAGCTTCGGCAGACCCCAGCCGGCGCCGATCAGCAGCCCGGCCGCGCGGGCGCGCCGCGTCTGCTGCGCCGCGCGCGCGTCGTCGTACATCAGCGCCGGCGTCGCCGGCTCGCCCGCGTCGTCGACGAGCAGGACCGTCCCCGACGTCGCGCACGTCGCGACGCCCGCGACGCGCTCGGGTGCGATGTCCGCGAGCGCCTCGCGGCAGGCGCCGGCCGCCGCCGTCCACCAGTCGCGCGGGTCCTGCTCGTGGCGCTCGCCGTCACGCAGGCTGCGCAGCGGCTGCGCGCCGCTGCCGGCGACGTCGCCGGTCGCCGTCGCGGCCAGGGCGCGCACGCTCTGCGTCCCGAGATCGAGGCCCACCCAGACCGGCGCGCCCGCCATCACGCCAGCCGCTGCGGCGGGCCCGGATCGGGCGGCTGCGCGCTGCCGTCGTCGGCCTCGGGTGCGAGCTGCAGCGCCATCCACGCGACGTCGCGCCAGGCGCCGGCCTTCCAGCCGATCGCCGGATAGGTCCCGATCGGCTCGAAGCCGAGCGCGCGGTGCAGGGCGATGCTCGCCTCGTTGGGAAGCGTGATGCCGGCGCAGGCGATCCGCAGCCCCTGGCGGCGCATGAGCTCCAGCAGCGCGCCGTAGAGCCGGCGGCCGGCGCCGCGCCCCTGGTGCTCGGGGTCGACGTAGATCCCGACGTCGGCCGCCCAGCGATACGCGGCGCGCGTCCGATGCCGGGTCGCGTAGGCGAAGCCGACGACGCGTCCGTCGTCCTCGAGCACGAGCCAGGGGTAGCTGTGGGCGATGCGCTCCATGCGCTCGGCGAACGCCTCCGCGGTCGGCGGGACGTCCTCGAAGGACTTGGCGGTCTCCGCGACGTAGGGCGCGTAGATCGCGACGCAGGCGGCCGCGTCGCGGTCGGGGTCGGCGTGGCGGAGCGTCGGGGTCACCGCCACCAATGATCGCAGCGCGGTTGGCGCGTCGGCCGCGGGCGCAGCGGGTACGCGTGGCGACCATGCGCAGCGCGGTCGTCGTCGTCGACATGCTCAACCACTACGAACACGAGGACGCCGACCTCCTGATGGCGTCGGTGCGCGAGGCGCTGCCCGCGATGCGCGAGCTCGTCGCCCGCGCCCGCGAACAGGATGTCCCGATCGTCTACGTCAACGACAACCACGGCGACTGGAGCGCCTGCCGGCCGGAGCTCGTGGAGCGCGCGCTGAGCGGCCGCGCGCCGGACCTCGTGGAGCCGATCGCGCCCCCCTCCGACGTCGCCTTCATCGCCAAGGCCCGGCACTCGATCTTCTACGAGACGCAGATGGAGTACCTCCTGCGCCAGCAGGAGATCGAGCGCATCGTGCTCGTCGGCCAGGTCACCGAGCAGTGCATCCTCTACTCCGCGCTGGACGCCTACGTCCGCCACATCGCGGTGGCGGTCGCGCGCGACGCGGTCGCCGCGATCCACGACGACCTCGCCGCGGCCGCGCTGCGGATGATGCAGCGCAACATGCGCGCCGACGTGGCGCCGGCGGCCGACTGCCGGCTGTAGCTCGTCGTGTCGCGTCGTGGCGATCGGGTAGCCCGAACCTTCGACTTCGATCCAAGGAGACCATGACGATGGCCGATCCCACGACCCGCGAGCTGAAGCTCATCCAGTACCTCAACGAGGCCTACGGCAAGGAGCGCGAGCTCGAGACGGCGCTGCAGGCGCACATCAAGCTGACGACCCGCGACGCCTACAAGAAGCGCCTGAAGGCGCATCTCAAGGAGACCAAGGCGCACGCCCGCGACGTCAAGGCGCGGATCCGCAAGCTCGGCGGCAAGGCCGAGGAGATCTCGGTTCCCGGCCCCGAGGTCGTCGCCGAGGTGGCATCCGGCGCGCAGGCCGTCGTGAGCAAGGCCGTCGCGCTGGCGCAGGGCCCGCTGCACGCGCTGCGCGGCACGAGCGAGGCCGAGAAGCAGCTCAAGAACGCCAAGACGGAGTACGCCGGCGAGGCCGAGGAGATCGCGATGTACACGGCGATCGAGGCGCTCGCCGAGGCCCTCAAGGACGACGAGACGGCGAAGCTCGCGCGGGCGATCCGCCGCGACGAGCAGCGCATGGCGACCTACCTCGAGAAGCTCATCCCGTCGCTGACGAAGGCCGTCGTGACCGAGGAGATCCCCGCCGCCGAGCGCAAGCCGGCCGGCGCCCGCCCCCGCCGCAGCACGACGTCGCGCTCGCGCTCGACGAGCTCGCGCAGCCGCTCGACCGGCACCCGGTCGCGCAGCACACGGGCGAAGGCGAAGACCGCGTAGGGTGCTCGCGGAGGTGCAGCCACCTTCCGCGAATCCCCCCGACGACGACGAGACGCTGCTCGCCGAGCTGCGGCGGGTCGTCGCCGTCGCCGACCCCGTCCCGGAGGCCGTGCGGATCGCCGCGCGCGCCGCGATCGAATGGGACGGCCTGGACGCCGAGCTGGCGGCGCTCGTCCACGACTCGCGCGTGGACGAGCCCGAGCTTGCCCTGCGCGGCGACGCCGGCCCACGGGCGCTGACCTTCCGGGCCCGCGAGCTCGAGATCGAGGTCGAGGTCGAGGCCGAGCCCGGCAGCGAGGGGACGACGCTGCGGCTCACCGGCCAGCTCGTCCCGCCGCAGTCGGCGCAGATCGCGATCGGGACGCGCACCGGCGTCGTCGTCACGCGCGCCGACGCGCGCGGGCGCTTCGTCGCGCTCGGCGTCGCGCCCGGCGAGGTGCGCCTGCGCTGCTGGCTGGACGCCGCGCCCGACGGCGGCCGCCTGGCCGAGACGGCCTGGCTGGAGATCTAGCGACGCTCAGCCGCTGGGCCGCTTGCGTGTAGCGTGCGGCGCATGGCCGACCCGCTCTTTCGCCTCGTCTGCGCGCCCGGCGTCCTCGACGGCGCGCCCGCGGGCTGGGTCAGCACGATGCTGCAGGAGGGCGAGCTCGCCCTGCTCGTCGACGACGGCGGCCTGGAGGCGATCACCACGCTGGCCCACTCGCTCGACCTCGTGACGGTGCCGCTGCTGCGCACCGAGGACACGCCCGAGCAGCAGGACAGCACGGTCATGTCCTACGCGCAGTCCACGCCGCTCGTGTGGATCGCGGGTGGCTTCGGCGAGGCCGCCACGCGCTGGGCGCACCAGCGCGGGCCGATGACGCTGCTGGTCGAGGCCGGCGGCGATCTGCCCGACGACGAACGCCGCCGGATCGAGCGTTTCGTCGTCATCCTCGGCCGCCAGGCCGAGTAGCCGCACCGGCTGAAATCTCAGCTCAAGTCGCCCGCGGATGCTGCCGATGAGGGTCTCGGAAGCGCGGCGGTCCTCTCCTCTTTCCCCGTGCTTCTGTCGATCGCGGGCGCCGGCCAACGACGGCGTCCGCGATCGACCTCCCTATGTGTGTGTGCAGCAGACGGGCTCCACGACCGACTCCTCCTCCCGGTCGTGGGGCCCGCTTTGCGGTTCTACGCTGCGGCGGCGGGCGGCGGGCGCTGCATCGCCCGGTACAGCGCGAGCAGCACGAGCGCGCCGCCGGCGAGCCCGGCGAGGTAGCCCCACGTCAGCAGCGCGTCGTGGTCGAAGGCGTCCCACGCGCGCAGCGCGCCGACGAGCAGCAGCGCGACCGCGATGAGGAACGTCTGCACGAGGACGCGCCAGCTGCTCCAGCGCGGGTCGAAGGACAGCAGCAGGAAGCCGGTGCCGACCTGGGCGGTGAAGCAGCCGATCACGCGCGCCGTCAGCGGGGTGAGGTCCCAGCCCCAGTTGTCGATCGCGACGCTCGGGGCGATCAGCACGAGCGCGGCGGCGGCGAGCGCGCCGATCGCCGCGACGCGCGCGAGGAGGCGGATCGCGGGCGGGACGAGCGTCTCCCCCGGCTCCGGCGTGCGCGGGTCGGCCTGCTGGTTGCGCCGCCACAGCCAGGCGACGACCCACGGCGACAGGATGTACACGATCGTCCAGCCGTAGAAGGCGATCGCCGCCAGCGCGGGCGCGTCGCCGTGGTTGAACTTGTCGTAGTGGGCGATCGTCGTGATCAGCATCAGCAGCGCGAACACGGCGGCCGAGATCACGCCCACGGAGACCTCGTGCCAGCGCGCGGTGCGGTAGGCGCGGTAGAAGAAGTAGGCGCCGGCGCCGTAGCCCGCGCCCATGAAGATCGGCGTGAGGTCGGGGTTGATCGTCCACGCCCACAGGTCGGCGGTCTCGCTCGGCAGCCCCCAGAGGATCACGAGCGCCGGCAGCAGGACGGCGACGACCACGACGGACACGACCCGCATCGCGGGCAGCACGGCGTCGTCGCGTGCCGGAGTGTCGTCCATGGCGGGCCGATTGTCTGCCTGTTGGAGGCTGCTGTCCACCGATACGAGCCAGACCTAGACTTTTGTTCCATGTCGACGATGCAGCTCCCTCCCCGCAGCGGCCCGCGCCCGAGCACGACGCCGAGCAACCCCCACACGCAGCTCGACCAGCAGCCGAGCGACGCGCGCCTCGTCGCGGAGCTCGCGCGGCGCATCTTCGCGCTGCCCGGCGTCGTCGAGCAGCCCAGCCGCATCTCGGTTCCCGGCGCCCGCGCGCTGATCCTCGCGCCCGGCGAGCCGGTCGGCCCGCCGGAGGCGTTCATGGTTCCCGGCGAGTTCGCGCACGTGCACCCGGCGCCCGATCACAGCCTCCACGCGATGCTCCCGCTCGACCTCGCGGCCGCGGCGATCGAGAGCGGCTGGGCCGAGCCGCACCCGGTCGCGCGCATGGGCCTGATCCCGCACACCGCGGTCATGCTCTACGCCCCGCGCGACGAGGCCGAGCTCGACGTCGTCGAGCAGCTCGTGCGCGCCTCGCACGCGTTCGCCCGGCCGGTCTGACGGTGGACGACGGCGCCATCGACCCGGCCGAGCTCGAGCGCTGCCTGCGCGTCCTGGCCGCCGCCGAGTCGCTGCCCGAGGAGCACCCCGACGCGCTCGCGCTGCGCCGCGCGACGGCCGGTCTCTTCAAGGCCGTCAAGCTGCGCCGCCGCGCCGAGCGCCGCGCGGCCGTGCTCGCCGCCGACGCCGCGGTGACCGCCGCGACCGCGACCGGCGCCGACGGGCGCATCGACGACGAGACCGCCGGCCTGCAGCTGCGCTCGCGCGCCAACGGGGCGACGGCGGGCACGCTCGTGCAGGCGCGCGCGTGCTACGTGTGCAAGCAGCGCTACGTCGACGTCGACGCCTTCTACCACCAGCTCTGTCCGGCCTGCGCCGCGCGCAACCGGGCGCGACGCGAGGCCCGCACCGACCTGCGCGGCCGGCGCGCGCTGCTCACCGGCGGGCGCGCGAAGATCGGCATGTACATCGCGCTGCGCCTGCTGCGCGACGGCGCCGAGACGACGATCACGACGCGCTTCCCGCGCGACGCCGCGCGCCGCTTCGCCGCGATGGCGGACAGCGGCGACTGGCTGCACCGGTTGCGGATCGTCGGCATCGACCTGCGCAACCCCGCGCAGGTCGTCGCGCTCGCCGACGAGGTCGCCGCCGCCGGCCCGCTCGACGTCCTCGTCAACAACGCCGCGCAGACGGTGCGCCGTTCGGCCGCCGCCTACGCGCTGCTGGCCGAGGCCGAGGCGGCGCCGCTGCCGCCCGGCCCGCTGCCGCCGATCCGCGTGTTCGGCCCGGGCGGCGCGGTCGACGGGCTCCCCGCCCCGGCCGCGCTCGGCAACGGCGACGGCGGCGCCCCGTCGCACTGGTCGCCGACGCCGCACGCGCTGACGGCGCTCGCGCTGAGCGCCGGCTCGGCGTCGATGGAGCGGATCGCGGCCCGCGAGGCGATCGACGCCGGCGGGCTCGTGCCCGACCTCGCCGCGGTCAACAGCTGGATCCAGGCGGTCGAGGAGGTCGATCCCGTCGAGCTGCTCGAGGTCCAGCTCTGCAACCAGACCGCGCCCTTCATCCTCGTCGGGCGGCTGCGCGCGGCGCTGGCGGCATCGCCGGCGCGGCGGACCTACGTCGTCAACGTCTCGGCGATGGAGGGCCAGTTCAATCGCGGCTACAAGGGGCCCGGCCACCCGCACACGAACATGGCCAAGGCGGCGCTGAACATGCTCACGCGCACGAGCGCCCATGAGATGCTGCGCGACGGCATCCTGATGACGAGCGTCGACACCGGCTGGATCACCGACGAGCGGCCGCATCCGACGCGGATGCGGCTGGCCGGCGAGGGCTTCCACGCGCCGCTGGACCTCGTCGACGGCGCCGCCCGCGTGTACGACCCGATCGTGCGCGGCGAGGCCGGCGAGGACCTCTACGGCTGCTTCCTCAAGGACTACGAGCCGGCGCCGTGGTGAGCGGCGCCGTCGCCCTCACGTCGCTCTCGCACGGCGCGGGCTGCGGCTGCAAGCTGCCCGCCGCGGCGCTGCTGCCGATCGTCCGCGGGCTGCCGCGCTGCGACGACCCGCGCCTGCTCGTCGGCTCCGACCTCGGCGACGACGCCGCCGTCTTCCGCGTCTCCGACGAGCTGGCGCTCGTGCATGACGATCGACTTCTTCACGCCGATCGTCGACGACCCCTACGACTTCGGCCGGATCGCCGCCGCCAACGCGCTGTCCGACGTCTACGCGATGGGCGGCACGCCGCTGGCGGCGATGAACGTCGTCGCCTTTCCGCTGGAGCGCCTCGGCGGCGACGTCCTGCGCGAGATCCTGCGCGGCGGCGCCGACGTCGCGCTCGCGGCCGGGGCGCCGATCGTCGGCGGCCACTCGATCGACGACCCCGAGCCGAAGTACGGCCTCTCGGTCACCGGCACCGTCCACCCCGGCGAGCTGATCTCCAACGCCGGCGCGGTCGCCGGCGACGTGCTCGTGCTGACCAAGCCGCTGGGCGTCGGCGCGATCGTGACGGCGCGCAAGCGCGGCGTGTGCGATGACGCGCTGCTGGCCGCGGCGGTCGCGACGATGGCGGCGCTCAACGACGCCGCGTCCGCAGCTGCCCGCGCCGCGGGCGCGCACGCGATGACCGACGTCACCGGCTTCGGCCTGCTCGGGCACCTGCACGGCATGGCGCGCGCGAGCGGCGTCGCGGCGCGCGTGGACGCCGCGGCGGTCCCCGCGCTGGCGGGCGTCATCGAGCTGCTCGAGGGCGAGGACGGCGTGTCGGGCGGCAGCGCGCGCAACCGCGAGTACGCGCAGACGTTCACCTCGTTCGGCGACGGCGTCCCCGAGTCGCGCCGCCGGCTCGTCTGCGACGCCACGACGTCGGGCGGGCTGCTCGTCGCGGTCGCGCCCGAGCGGGCGGCCGAGCTGCCCGGCGCGGTCGTCGGCGAGATCGTCGCCGGCGCGCCCGGAGCGATCACCGTGCAGTAGCGCCTGGAGCGGCCCGGGCCCGGTGGCCCGACCGGTCTTCAAAACCGGGGGGAGCGCGGCAGACCGCGCTGGAAGGTTCGACTCCTTCGCCGCTCCGTGGACGTCAGAGCCCCGCTAGCCTCATGGGCATCGTGGAGGCACAACAGGCTCAGAACCTCGATCCGGCGGAGGTGATCGCGAGCGCGCCCGAGGACGAGTTCGCGCTCGTCGAGCTGCGGCTGGACTGGCCGCACGATCTCGAGATCTACCCCCAGCACAAGCAGCTCTGGCTGCGCTGCTTCGTCATCACCGGCGACGTGCTCGCGTGGATCCCCGACCGCGGCGAGGCCTGGGTCGCCGTGACCGTCGACGACGAGGTGCTCGAAGTCGACCTCTACGTGAACCTCCCCGCCGTCAGGCGCCGGATGGAGGAGGGCGACGGCAGCGTCGAGTCGGCGATCGCGCCCTACGCGGCGACGGCGATGCAGGCGGCGCTCGCCAACGAGGAGCTGCTGATCTCCGGCGACTACCACGCCCGCGTGCTCACGGGCGACGCGCCGCGCCTGCTCGCCGACCTCGAGGGCGACCACGGCGCCTTCGGCCGGCCCGCGATCCAGATCCGCCAGAGCTGGGCCCCGGTCGGCTTCGGCGCGCTGCTGGACCTCGTCCAGGAGGCCTTCGGCCCGATCGAGCTCGACCGCACCCCGATCGCGCTGGACCCGGTCGAACCGACGACCGACGACTGCCCCGCCTGCATGGGCCTGACCTTCGGCTTCCCGACCGACCTCGAGGACGCCCGCAAGGGCATGTGCGCCGCCCACGACGCCGCGGCGCTCGCCGTCCGCGTCGCCCGGCTCGGCGTGGCGAGCGAGTCCAACCCGGCCGGCTGGCGCGCCGTCGACAAGGCCGCGATGCGCATCAACAAGCTGCCCGAGCCGACCTTCGCCCCCCAGCCTCCGCGGATCGTCGGCGACGCGCCGGCGCGCAACGAGCCCTGCCCCTGCGGCAGCGGCAAGAAGTACAAGCGCTGCCACGGCGCATGACCGAGCGCTCCCGCGCGAGCCTCGACCGTCTGCGGGAGCTGCCCTCCGTCGACCGCCTCGCGACCTCGGTCGCGCGCGCCGAGCTCGACGCCCGCCGCGCCGAGCTGCTCGCCGGCGCGACCGGCGACGCCGACCTCGTGCAGCGCGCCCGCGAGCGGCTGCGCCCACAGCTGCGCCGCGTGCTGAACGCCACCGGCGTCGTCGTCCACACGAACCTCGGCCGCGCGCCGCTGTCCGAGCAGGCGCGCGCCGCCGTCGCCCGCGCCGCCGAGGGCTACTCGAACCTCGAGCTCGACCTCGACAGCGGCGAGCGCGGCTCGCGTCACGACCACGTCGAGGCGCTGCTCGTCGAGCTCACGGGCGCGCAGGCGGCGATCGCGGTCAACAACTGCGCCGCCGCGGTGCTGCTGGCCGTCGCGGCGCTCGGCGGCGGGCGGGAGACGATCGTCTCCCGCGGCCAGCTGATCGAGATCGGCGGCGGCTTCCGGATCCCGGAGGTGCTCGGCCAGGCCGGCACGCGGCTCGTCGAGGTCGGCACGACGAACCGCACCCGGCTCGAGGACTACGCCGCGGCGATCGGAGCGGACACAGGCGCGGTCCTGCGCGCGCACCCGTCGAACTTCCGCACGCTCGGCTTCGTCGAGGACGTCGCGATCGAGGCGCTCTGCGAGCTCGACGTGCCGGTCGTCGACGACATCGGCTCGGGCGTGCTCGCCGACGACCTGGTGCTGCTCGCCGACGAGCCGGCGGTGCGCCGCTCGGTGCGCGCGGGCGCGGCGGTCGTGACGTTCTCCGGCGACAAGCTGCTGGGCGGCCCGCAGGCGGGCATGCTCGTCGGCACGCGCGCGGCGATCGACGCCTGTCGCGCGCACCCGCTCGCCCGCGCGGTGCGGATCGACAAGCTCTCGCTCGCGGCGCTCGAGGCGACGCTCGCGCTCTACCGCGACCCCGCCGCGGCGCGCGCCGCGATCCCCGTCCTGGCGATGCTCGACGCCGACCCGGCCGAGCTCGCCCGCCGCGCCGCCGAGCTCGCGGAGGCGACCGGCGGCGAGGTGGTCGAGGCGACCGCGCGTGTCGGCGGCGGCGCGCTGCCGCTGCTCGAGCTGTCCGGTCCGGCGGTTGCGCTGGACCCCGGCGCCGCCGGCGCCGACGCGTTCGCCGCCGCGCTGCGCGCGGGCGAGCCGGCGCTCGTGGGCCGTCTCCACGGCGGCCGGCTGCTGCTGGACCCGCGCACGCTCACCGACGACGAGGCGCGCCTGGCGGCCGCGGTCGTGCGCGCGGCGCGCGCGTGAGCGGCGCGCCGCTGACGCTCGGGACCGCCGGCCACATCGACCACGGCAAGACGGCGCTCGTCGCGGCGCTGACCGGCGTCGACACCGACCGCCTGCCCGAGGAGCGTGAGCGCGGCATGTCGATCGAGCTCGGCTACGCGCCGCTGGAGCTGCCGTCGGGGCGGCGGCTGTCGGTCGTCGACGTCCCCGGCCACGAGCGCTTCGTGCGCACGATGGTCGCCGGCGCGACCGGCATCGACCTGTTCCTGATGACGGTCGCCGCCGACGACGGCGTCATGCCGCAGACGCGCGAGCACGCCGCCGTCCTGGCGGGGCTCGGCGTCACGCAGGGCGTCGTCGCGATCACGAAGGCCGACCGCGCCGATCCTGCGGCCGCGGCGGCGGGCGCGGCCGAGCTGCTGCCCGGGGTGCCGGCGGTGGCGTGCTCGGCGCGGACGGGCGACGGGGTCGCGGACGTCGCCGAGGCGCTCGATCGCGTCGCGGCGGCGCTGCCCGGCCGCGCGGATTCGCCGGGTGAGGCGGTCCTGCACGTCGACCGCGCGTTCACGATCCGCGGCGCCGGGACGGTCGTCACCGGCACGCTGTGGTCGGGCTCCGTCGCCGCCGGCGACACGCTCGTGCTGCAGCCGGCGGGCCGCGCGGTGCGCGTGCGCTCGGTGCAGGTCCACGACGCGCCGGTGCCGCGCGCCGGCGCCGGTCAGCGCGTGGCGCTGAACCTGACCGGCGTCGCGCTGCGCGACGTGCGTCGCGGCGATGCGCTGGTGGGCGCGGGCGCGCCGGTGGCGCCGGCGCTGGTGCTGGACTGCGCGCTGGCGCTGCGCGGCGCGCGGTCGGGCACGCGCGTCCAGGTCCACCACGGCACGCGCGACGCGGCGGCGCGGCTCGTCGCGCTCGGCGACGGGCTGTGGCAGCTGCGCCTCGAGCAGCCGCTGCTCGCCGCCGCCGGCGACCGCCTCGTCGTGCGCTCGGTCGCGCCGCCCGACACGCTCGGCGGCGGGACGGTGCTCGACGCGCAGGCGCGGCGTCACGGGCGGCGGGGGGAGATCGTGGCCCGGCTGGGGCGGCTGGCGCGGGGGGAGGCCGAGGTGGAGCCCGCGCCTGTGGTCTCGCCGCCGGCGCCCCCGGCGCCCGAGCCCGCCGCGACGCCGGAGCCGGGCCCGGCCGGGCTGGCGCTCGCCGAGCGCCTGCGCGCCGCGGGCCACGAGCCGCCCTCGCTCGCCGAGCTCGGCGACGACGCCGCGCTGCTGCCCGCGCTGCGCGCCGCCGGCCTCGCGGTCCGCGTCGGCCGCGACCTGCACGCCCATCCCGACGCGCTCGCCGAGGTCGCCGACCGCGTCCGCGCGATCGTCGCGGCCGAGGGCGCGATCACGCTCGCCCGCCTGCGCGACGAGCTGCAGACCTCGCGGAGGTTCGCCCAGGCGCTCCTGGAGCACCTCGACGCGGCGCGTGTCACGAAGCGGCTGCCCGACGACAGCCGGGTGCTGCGCGGGCGGTAGCGGTCCCGCGCCGCGCTTTCGCGCGACGCGCCGGCACCGGCGCCGCTGCGTCGTGACTGGCGAGTTGGTGACGTCCCGCGCAACCACCTCGCCACTCACGGCCGAGGTGAGCGCCACGAGCGCACGCGCGCGGGCGCCTCCGGCTAGATGAACACCCGCATGATCGCGACGAGCAGCAGGATGAAGCAGACGGCCGCGACGCTGCCGAGCACGCGCACGACCCAGACGTCGAACTGCGAGATGACGAACTTCGACGAGGGGGCGGGGCGCTGGAGCTCGGCCAGGATCGTCCGGGCGGCGGGCAGCGTGCGGACTCCGAGCGGCTCGTCGGGGCCCGCTCCCGGATCGACCTCGGCACCCTCGGCGCGGTCGATGCCGGCGCGCTCGCTCTGGACGTGGCGCTGCAGGGCGCGGTAGGCGAGCAGGACCTCGTCGCGCTGGGCCTGGGCCTCGTCGCGCTCGGAGTGGGCGCGGTCCAGCGCGGCCTCGGCGGCGGCCTGGGCCTCCACCGCCTCCTCGCGGGCGAGGTCCATCCGGGTGCGGGTGCGCACCGCGGCCTCGCGGTCCTGGACGGCCTCGTCGCGCTGGGCCAGCGCGTTGTCGCGATCGCGCTCGGCGGCGGCGCGGGCGCGCAGCAACTCGTCGCGCGACTCGCCGGCGCTGTCGGCGGCGCGGCGCTCGCGGCGCAGGCTCGCGTCCAGATCGGCGCGGGCGCCGTCGGCCGCGACGGCCTGCTGCGTGGCCTGCTGGACCTCGCCGCGCAGCTCGCCGACCTCCGCCAGCGCGGCCTCGAGCTCCTGCTCGAGCAGCCGCACGCGCATGCGGTCGGTCGTCGCCGGCAGGCGCTCGGAAGGCTCGGCGTCGGGCAGCGGCTCGATCGCACGCGGCGCAGGCGCGGGCGCGGGCGGTGCCTTGGGGGCAGGCGGCGGCGCCGGCACCACGACGGGCACGAGCGTGAGCGCCGGCTCGGCCCCGTCGCTCGGATCGCCGAGCTGCACGCTGACGCTCGGCGCGACCGCAAGCTCGAGCTCGCTGGCATCGGGCGTGCCGCCCTTCCAGGGAAAGGCGGCAATCCAGGCGCGGTCGGTCCGCGGCGCCCACGGCTTGTGCTCCAGCGTCGCGAGGACGTGACGGTCGCCGATGACGAGCGTCGGGCGCACGAAGCGCACGCCGCGCAGCCCGGACCAGTGCCCGCTGACGACGAGCTCGTCGTCGGCGTGCTCCAGCCGTTCGACCTCGAACGTGACGCCGGCACGCGAAGCCGACGGGCGAATTGCGTCCCCCATTGGCTGTGCCCCTACCCGCAGGGCGCCCAACCCAGCCTGTTTGCGCAACTTTTACCCCAGCGGCCACACACGAGGGTTGCAACCGGGTTAATATCCGCGGCGTCGGCGCGTTTCGCTCAGGGCACGCCGACGCCGAAGCGCCAGTGGAGACGTTTGGCAGCTCCGGAGCGGGCGGCCGCGGGACCCACGTCACGCACGACGTCGACGACCAACGTGATGACTGAACCGCCCGAGCCCACAGAGCCATTGAAGTTCGGCGAGCTGGACCTGATCTCCGCGCGTGACGGCGACGTGCACACGCTGCGCCTGTCCGGCGAGCTCGACATCGCGACGGCGGACCGCGTCGAGCAGGAGCTGCGGACGGTCGAGGCGACCGATGCCGGCCAGATCGTGCTCGACCTCTCCGGCCTGACCTTCATGGACTCGACCGGCGTGCGGCTCGTGCTGAGCGCTCACGCTCGCGCGCAGGCGGACTCCAATCGCCTGTCCCTGGTGCGCGGGTCGCCGGCCGTCCAGCGCGTCTTCGAGCTCTCCGGCGTCGACGGGACCCTCCCCTTCGCCGACTGACCGCCGGCGGCGTCCGGCCCGGCCTCGCGGCTCGGCGTCGTCTGCAGGCGCATCGCGATGACCGCCGTGTCGTCGGCCTGCGCGCCGACCTGGAAGGACGCCAGCTCGCTGTCCAGGCGCGCGAGCAGCTCGGTCGGCGAGCTCGAGGCCGCATGCGTGAGCAGCGTGCGCAGGCGGTCGTCGCCGAAGCGCTGCTGGTCGCCGCGCGTGTCGGTCACGCCGTCGGTGTAGAGCACGATCGTCTCGCCGGGCTCGATCGCGAGCTCCTGGTCGTGCCAGTCGTAGGCGTGCGGCAGCCCCAGCAGGCGCCCGGGCTCGCCGATCTCGCGGACCGACCGGTCGGGGGCGACGAGCAGCGGCATCGGGTGCCCGGCCGAGCTGAAGACGACCCGCTCGGGCGTCAGCGCGACGCACAACGTCGTGCACAGCGAGAGCGCCGCGCGCTGCTTGAGCGCGAGGTCCAGGCGTCGCAGGATCGACGCCGGGCTCGTGTCGGCCTGGCCGATGAAGCGCGCGCCGTGGCGCAGCAGCGACGTCAGCGTCGCCGCCTCCACGCCCTTGCCCGTGACGTCGCCGATGATCGCCAGCCAGCCGTCGGACGTCTCGATGAAGTCATAGAAGTCGCCGCCGACCTCGAGCTCCGGATCGGCGCCCGCGGCGCGGTACAGCGCGGCGACGTCCCAGCCCGCGATCTGCGGGACCGTGTCAGGCAGCAGGCTGCGCTGCAGCGTCGCCGCCGTCCGGCTGCGCGCCTGGTAGAGGCGGGCGTTCTCGACGGCGACGGCGGCGCGGTCGGCGAGCTGCTCGGCGAAGCGCACGTCGTCCTCGTCGAAGCGGCGGCCCGACTCGGAGTTGACGAGCGTCATCGCGCCGAACGTGCGCGTCGCCGTCCGCAACGGGACGAGGATCACCGAGCGCAGCCCCACCTCGCGCAGGAGCCGCAGGTGCTCCTCGTCGCGCGCGGCCGGCGCGAGCATGTCGTCGGTGATCTCGGCGTAGAGCTCGGACTCGCCGGTGCGCACGACCTTGCCGAGGCCCTGCTCGGGGTCCAGGCGCTCGGGCTGGTAGGCCCGCAGGCGCTCGGCGAGCGCCAGCTTCGCGGCGTCGCGGTGGGCGGCGACGACCTGCTCGCGCTCGCCGTCGGCGTCGACGAGGTCGACCGCGCACCAGTCGGCGATCTGCGGCACCGCCGCCCAGGCGACGTTGCGCAGCGTCTGCCCGTAGTCCATCGACGAGCCGAGCACCTGGCTGGCCTCGGCGAGGAAGCGGTTGCGCAGCTCCGACGTCTTGACCGCCGTGACGTTCTCGATGATCGTCGCCGTCGCCACGATCTCGCCCGCGGCGTCGCGCAGCGGCGAGGCCTTCAGGAGGTTCCAGCTCAGTGCCCCGCTGCTGCGGTTGACGGTGCGCATCAGCAGCGGCTCGGGCTCCTCGCCGCGCAGCAGCCGCACCGACGGGATGTCCGCCATCGTCAGCGGGCTGCCGTCCTCGCGGTCGACGATGTAGTCCTCCATGATCGAGCCCGGCGGGCGCGCCTGCAGCTCGGCGAGCGAGCCGAAGCCCATGTGGTCCAGCGCCGCGCGGTTGGCGTAGATGATGTGGTCGGCGCGGTCGCGGATCGTGACGGCCTCGCCGAGGACGTCGAGGATCTCCGCGAAGCCGGGTCCGCGCCCGCGCAGCGCGTCCTCCAGCTCGGCCAGCAGCACGGCGCGCTCGGTGAGGTCGTGCACGAGCGCGTGGAAGATCCACCCGTCGTCCTCGCGCTGCGCGCTGACCGTCACGAGCACGGGCAGCGAGCTGCCGTCGCGGCGGCGGGCCGTCAGCTCGATCGACCCGTCGAGCACCGTCGTCTCGCCCGTCGCCAGGAAGCGGCGCAGGCCCGCGTGATGGGCCGCGTGCTGCTCGGCCGGGATCACGGCGTCGGCGAGCATCATCCCGAGCGCGTCGCCGCGGGCGTAGCCGAACATCTCCTCGGCCCGCGTGTTCCAGTAGACGATCCGGCCCTGCGCGTCCATCGAGATGAACGCGTCATGCGCCGACTCGAAGATGTCCTGTGGAGGACCCGGCCTCACTGCGACCGACCATATCCGGCCCCGGGTGCGGCGACCACGGATGCGGCGTGATCTGCGACTTCTAGAACGCGGGCCTGGCTCGCAGCAGCTCGGCCTCTTCGACGCTGACGACCTCGCGCCCCAGCGGCCAGAAGCACACCCCGACGAGCTTGAAGCAGGCCAGGCCGAGCGGGATGCCGATGATCGTCGCGCAGAGCACGATCCCGGCGACGATGTGCGCGAGTGCCAGCCACCAGCCGCAGAACAGGATCCAGAGGACGTTGCCGATCGCCGATGCGGCACCGGCGTCCTCGCGCTGGACCATCGTCGCGCCGAACGGCCACAGGGTGTAGGCGGCGATCCGCAGCGCGGCGATCCCGAAGGGGATCGTGATGATCAGCAGGAAGCAGATCAGCGCCGCGAAGACGTAGAAGAGCGCCAGCCAGAGGCCGGCGAGCACGAGCCAGAGGATGTTCAGGACGAGGCGCATCGGCGGACGAGTTGTCCCCGGCGGTCGTGCGTGGCAAACGACACGACTAGGCGCGCCACCAGGCGCCGTCGAGCGCCAGCAGCTCGTCGTCGAGCACGAGGAAGTCCAGACCGAGGCGCCGGAAGCAGGCCACGGCGTCGGCGGCGCTGGAGACGATCGGCTCGCCGCGGCCGTTGAACGAGGTGTTGATGAGCGCGCCGCCCGCGCGGTCGCCCCACTCGCGCAGCAGCATCGCGAGCACGTCGCCGGAGTCGGGGTCGAGCTCCTGCGGGCGCGTGGTCCCGTCGACGTGGACGGCCGACGGCATGCGCTCGTGGCCGGCGTCGGAGACCGGCGTGCCGGCGAGCATGTAGTCCGACAGCCGCGGCCGCGGCTGCCACAGCGCCGGCGCGCGCGGGCGCAGCGCGGCCGCGCCGAACGGCCGCCACGGCTCGCGCGACTTGATCGCGTTCAGGCGGCCGTGCATCTCCGGCGTGCTGGGGTCGGCGACGATCGAGCGGTGCCCGAGCGCGCGCGGGCCGATCTCCCCCGCGCCCTGGACGATCGCCCCGATGCAGCCGTTGCCGAGCGCCTCGCAGACGCGCTCGGGCGACAGCGGCTCGCGGTGCAGGCCGTCCAGCGCGCCGTTGGCGCTCGCGCCCGCGGCCGGCCCGAGGTAGGGCGAGATGCGACCCTCCGCCCGCTGCGGCGGCGCGACGTGCCAGGCGGCGCCGAGCGCCGTCCCGGCGTCGTGCGGCGCGGGCGGCGCGAAGACCGGCCCGCGCAGCAGCCCATTGGCCTTGCAGTTCAGCGCGACCCCGCCGGCGAGGCAGAGGTTCTCCGTCCCCGCGAGCTCGCGCGCCAGCGCCGCGAGGCGCAGCACGACGCCCTCGACCGCCTCCTGCGCGCTGACCGCGACCTGGACGGCGAGCGCGTCGAGGTGCAGCTCGGCGCGCGGGCGGCCGACCCGCCGACCGCCGGCGAGCCGGTCGATCTGCGCGCCCCAGGCGTGGATGTAGCGGTTGAAGCCGTCCCCGGCGTCGATGCCCTCGGGCGGCGCGGGCTCGCCGCCGGGCAAGAGCTCCCACGGCTCGGCGCCCGCGGCGCGGCCGTACGCCGACAGCCCCATGAGCTTGCCCGCCTGCAGCGGGCCGAAGCCGACGACGCGGCAGGCGGCGTCGTAGAGATAGCCGAGCGAGTGCGAGCGCGGCCAGACGGCGGTCCGCACGAGCGCGCGGTCGCGGGCGGCGCGGTAGATCGAGATGCTCTCGTCGTCGCCGTTGCCGTCGACGACGAGCACGGCGGCCTCGTCGAAGTCGGAGGCGTGGAAGGCGATCGACGCGTGCGCGAGGTGGTGGCCGACGAAGCGCACCTCCGGCATCTCGCGCCACGAGCACGACCAGCCGAGGTACTGCTCCAGCCAGGCCGGCGTGTCCTCCAGGCGCCATTGGACGCCGTAGAGGCGGCTTGCCTGCGGCACGTCCCAGCCGACCGCGACGAGGTCGACGTCGGCGAAGCTCGCACCGGCGCGCTCGAGGCAGTGCGCGATCGCCAGCCGCGGCCCGCTGCGCTCGGCGTGCTTGGCGCGGCTGAGGCGCTCCTCCTCGCAGAACGCGAGCAGCGTGCCGTCGTGGTCGACGAGGCAGGCCGCAGGGTCGTGCCAGCCCGCGGGCGGGGCGTTGACGCCGAGGATCACCGCGGCACTATCGCGTACTCGCCGATGTCGTGCGCACAACGCGCCGCGGCGAGCCGATGACCGTCCCCGCGAGCCGCCGCACGCGGCCGATCCTAGGACACGCGGATGTCGATGCCGATCAGGACGAGCGGCCAGATCAGGATCGCGATGATCGCGTTGAGGACGCCCTTCGTCGAGCCGACGTGGGCGAAGTAGTGATTCGCGGCGGCGACGAAGGCGCCGATGATCGCGTAGGCCAGGGCGAGCATCAGATCTGGCGGCGCTCGTCGTCCGTCTCGCTGGCGCGCTCCTCGTGGAACTGGGCCTGGCGGCGCTCGCGCTCGATGCGGTCCTCGAGCTCGTCGGCGCGCTGCGCGTGGTCGGCCGCGGCCTCGCGGTGGGCCTTGGCGCGCGGTCCCAGCTCGTCGACGGAGCTCTCGTGCGACTGCGCCATCTCGCGGTGGCCGGCGACCACCGCCTCCAGGCGCTCGCGCTCGCGCCGCATCGCCTTCGCGCGCTCGCCCATCTTCCTCGTGACGAGCCAGATCACCCCGAGCAGGGCGAGCAGCGGCACGAGCGCGGCGAGGACGACGAGCAGCTCCATGCGAGCACGGTACCCGCCGCGTTGGACGCGCTACCCTCGTGGTAGTTGTGTGAGCAACCGTTCCCCCTGGAGGCATCGCCGTGCACGTCGAGATCTGGTCTGACATCGCCTGTCCCTGGTGCTACGTCGGCAAGCGCCGCTTCGAGGCGGCGCTGCGGTCCTATGAGCATCGCGACGAGGTGCAGGTCACCTGGCGCAGCTTCGAGCTGGACCCGCACGCCCCGCCCGCGCGCGAGCAGGACGGCGCGACCCACCTCGCCGAGAAGTACGGCACGAGCCGCGACGAGGCGCGCGCGATGCACGCGCGCATGACCGAGACCGCCGCCCGCGACGGCCTCGAGTTCCGCTTCGACCTCGCCCGCGGCGGCAACACGTTCGACGCCCACCGCGTGCTGCACCTCGCCGCCGCGCACGGGCTCCAGGACGCGATGAAGGAGCGCATCATGCGCGCCTACCTCACCGAGGGCGAGCTCGTCAGCGACCACGACGTGCTCGAGCGGCTCGCGCTCGAGGTCGGGCTGGAGCCGGACGAGGTGCGCGACACGCTCGCCACCGACCGCTTCGCCGCCGACGTGCGCGAAGACGAGCGCACCGCCCAGTCGCTCGGCATCAGCGCCGTCCCGTTCTTCGTCGTCGACCGCGCGCTGGGCGCATCCGGGGCGCACCCGCCGGAGGCGCTCGTCGAGCTGCTGCGCCAGGCCCGCGCCGCCAACCCGCCGATCGCGGTCGCGGCGAGCGGCGAGACCTGCGGAATCGACGGCAGCGGCTGCTGATGGGACGCACCTACGACGAGCTCGACGAGCGCTGGACGAGCTGGATCGCCAAGCAGCCGATGTTCTTCGTGGCGACCGCGCCGCTGGACGCCGGCGGCCACGTCAACGTCTCGCCGAAGGGCCCGGCGGGCGCGCTGAAGGTCCTCGGTCCGCGCCGGGTCTGCTATCTCGACGTCGGCGGCAGCGGCGCCGAGACGATCGCGCACCTGCGCGAGAACGGGCGCATCGTCGTGATGCTCTGCGCCTACAGCGGGCCGCCGCGGATCCTGCGCCTGCACGGCACCGGCGAGGTCGTCCTCGCCGGCGACGCGCGCTTCGCCGAGCTCGCCGACGGGCTGCCGAGCATCGGCCCGCCCGAGTCCACGCGCGCCGTGATCGTCGTCGAGATCGAGCGGATCGCCGACTCCTGCGGCTACGGCGTGCCGCTGATGTCGGTCGACGGCGAGCGCGAGCACTACGAGCTGTCGGCGGCCAAGCGCCTGCGCACCGGCGGGCCCGACGCGCTGGTCAAGCGGCGCGCCGAGGTCAACGGCCGCAGCATCGACGGCCTGCCCGCGCTCGACCCCGCCTGAGCCGCGCGGTTCGCTCAGCCGGCCTGCACGCCCGAGAGCTCGGCGCGCAGCGACGCGATCTCGGTGACGGCGAGGCCGATGTAGGCCTGGCGGGCGGCCTCGAGGTCGTCCTCGAGGTCGCGCATGTACATCCCGTTGGTGGCGAGGTCGGCCGCGCCGGCCTCGATGCGCTCGGCCACGAGCTGGCCGAGGTGGAGCCACATGTCGTGCGCGCTCATCACGTGAACCGGGGGTGCAGTCGCGGTGGACGAGCCGGCCGCGGAAGGTTGAACGAACGAGCGACGCGCGGTGCTGCGTCGCGCCGGCGACGCCACGCGGCGAGCCTGCGCTCGTCGGGAAGGTCGCGGTCGATGGTGTACTGCAATGCGGTGGGTGTGAGGAAGGTGGAGTTCATGCCCCTGAGACCACCGCGTGCCCGCAAACTCATCGCTGCAGGCTCACGAAATCGCGCGCCGCGCTGTTGGATGCACATGAGCACGATGACCCCCACCATCCGCTGGACCACCTACGAGAGCCCGCTCGGCGCGCTGACCCTGCACGGCGGCGCGGGCGGCCTCACGGCGCTCGGCTTCCCCGGCGGCGGCGAGCCGCTCGACGACGCCGGCCGCGCGCCCGACCTGTTCGCGGCCGCCGCGCGCCAGCTCGACGAGTACTTCGCCGGCGAGCGCCGGCGCTTCGAGCTCGACCTCGACCTCGCCGGGACGCCGTTTCAGCGCGGCGTCTGGTGGCGGCTGCTGGCGATCCCCTACGGCGAGACGATCTCCTACGGCGCGCTCGCGCGCGAGCTCGGGCACCCCGGCGCCGTCCGCGCGGTGGGTGCGGCGGTCGGCCGCACGCCGGTGCCGATCGTCATCCCCTGCCATCGCGTCGTCGCCGGCGACGGCGCTCTGACCGGCTACCGCGGCGGCCTGGAGCGCAAGCGGGCGCTGCTCGCGCTGGAGGGCGCTCAGGGCGCCGGCGGGCCGCCGAGGAACGCCAGGCTGATGAGCAGGTAGACGGCGAGGACGACGACGAGCGCGGCGAACGCGCGCCCCAGCCCGCGCTGGGAGACGCGGCCCGCGAGCCTGACGCCCACGAGCGCGCCCGCGACGCAGGCGAGCGCCATCGCCGTGGCGACGCCGCCGTCGACGTGCCGGCCGGCAAGCAGGTGTGCCGCGAGGCCGAGCACCGACGTCGCCGTCGTGATGACGAGCGACGTGCCGATCGCGGTGCGCATCGTGAACGCGAGCGCGATGGCGAGCGTCGGCACGATCAGAAAGCCGCCGCCGACGCCGAACAGGCCGGTGACGAAGCCGACGGCGGCGCCCGCGGCGAGGTCGCGCGGGAGGCGCAGCGGCGGGCAGGCGCCGGTGCGCTCCCAGGGGCCGTCGGGTTCGGGCTCGTCGGCGTCGGCCTTGCGCCACATCGCGTTGGCGGCGGCGAGCATCACGAACGCGAACGCGGCCAGCAGCGCGTTGCCGTCGAACGCGTCCGCGGCGAGCGTGCCGGCGGCGATGCCGGGGACCGCCGCGGCCGTGAACGAGCCGGCGTGGCGCCAGCAGACGCGCCCCGCGCGCGCGTGGCCGATGCTGCCGGCCAGCGCGGCCGCGGCGACCACGAGCAGCGACGTCGTCGTCGCCTCGGGCACCGTCTGGTCCAGCGCGTAGACGAGGATCGGGACGGCGAGGACCGAGCCGCCGCCACCGAGCATCCCCACGGCCAGTCCGATGGCCAGGCCGAACGGTATGGCCAGGAGCACGATGCGCTAGGCCTGCGGCACGGGCTGCTCGATCGGCCAGCCCTCGCGCGTCCACAGCGGGACGCCGCCCTCCACGACGTGGATGACGTGCGCGGCGCCGTGGCGCTGCAGCAGGCTCGCGCCGACCGCCGCGCGCTGGCCGGACGCGCAGACGACCGCGACCGGCCGCGCCGGGTCGATGCCGCCGGGGATGGCGCGGATGTCGTGGTAGGGAAGGTGGACCGAGCCGGGGATGTGGCCGGTGTCCCACTCATGGCGCTCGCGGACGTCGAGCACCTGCGGGCGGGCGCCCTCGTCCTCCCACTGCTCGTGCAGCTCGCGCACGCTCATGCGCGGGAGGCGCGCGACGTCGAGGTCCTCCTGGCGCCATGACGTCATCCCGCCGGCGAGGTAGCCCTCGATCGTGCGCAGCCCGACCGAGCCGGCGAGCGCGGCGGCCTGCAGCGCGTCGGCGTCGTCGTCGCCGACGAGCACGAGCGGCTGCCCGGGCTCGGCGATCCAGGCGAGCTTGGAGCCGAAGCCCGCGCGGCGCGACGTGATGCAGATCGCGCCCGGGATGTGGGCCTCGTCGAACTCGAGCTCGGTGCGGACGTCGACGACGAGCGCGCCGTCGGCGGCGGCCTGGCCGACCTGGCGCGGGTCCAGCGGCCGCGCCTCGGCGACCTCGCTGACGAGCGGCCCGCGGTTGAGCGCGACGATGTTCTCGAGGTTCGGCGGCTGCGGTCCGAGCGCCGACGTCGTGCGGTGCACGAACTCGTCCTCGTCGTCGATCTGCAGCAGCGACTGATGCGCGCGCTCGAAGCCGATCGTCGAGGCGACCTTCAGGTCCATGCCGGGGCCGCCGCAGAGCGAGCCGCCGAGGTGCCCGGGCCAGACCTCGCAGGTGTCGGGCAGCGTCAGGAGCTTGGCGTTGATCGAGGCGAAGATGCCGCGCGCGCCCTCCTCCTTGTCGACGGCGAGGTCGGGGCGCGCGATGTCGCCGACGAACAGGCTGTCGCCCGACAGCACGGCCCAGGGCTCGGGCCCGCGGGCGGTGTCGACGAGCGCGAACGCCGTGTGCTCCGGGCGGTGGCCGGGCGTGTGCAGCGCGCGGATCGTCAGGCAGCCGAGCTGCAGCTCCCAGCCGTCCTGCAGCGGCTCGTGGTCGTAGTCGGGCGCGGCGTCGCCGTGGATGTGGATCGTGGCGCCCGTCGCGGCCGCCAGCCGGCCGTGCCCGGAGACGTGGTCGGCGTGGTTGTGGGTCTCGAGGATGTGCTCGATCCGCACGCCGAGGTAGCGCGCGATGCGCAGGTACTCCTCGATCTCCAGGCGCGGATCGACGACCGCCACGACGCCCGCGTCCTCGTCGCCGATGAGGTAGCTCGCGCAGCCGAGGTCGTCGTGGGTGAGCTGACGGAAGATCATGTGCCTGCATCCTCGCGGACGGGGCGGACCCGGTGCACCATGGTGCGCACCGCGACCGTTACCATCGCGCCGGTGAGCGTGCGCACGGTTCTCGCGGCGGGCCTCGTCGCCGCGCTCGGTCTCGGCGGCGCCGCGCTTCCGGCCGTCGCCGCGGCGCCGAAGAAGAAATCCTCCAAGAAGGCCGCTCCGCTGCCGGCGAGCAAGCGCAAGCTCGCCGCCGGTGCGCCGCGCGCGCCGATCGACTACACGGCCGTGAAGGGGCTCTCGCAGCCGACGTTCACCGACGTCGAGCGCACGACGCACACGCTCGTCGTCGGCGACGGCACGAAGATCCACCTGGAGATCGTCAAGCCGCGCGGCGCCAGGAACCTCGGCGTGATCATGGAGGCCAGCCCCTACGAGGGCACGCTCTACGAGCGCACGGGCGAGCGCATGATCCCGGTCGCGGGCAAGGACGGCAAGCTCACCGGGCTGGCCGGCTTCTTTCCCAAGCGCGGCTACGCGGTCGTCTTCATGGACATGCGCGGCACGGGCCTCTCGTCGGGTTGCCTGAACACGCTCGGCCGCGCCGACCAGGGCGACCTGCGCGACGCCGTCGAGTGGGCCGCGTCGCAGCCGTGGTCCAACGGCCGCGTCGGGATGATCGGCCACTCCTACGTCGGCTCGACGCCGATCGTCGCGACGCAGCTGAAGCCCAAGGGCCTCGTCACGATCGTCCCGAGCGCGGGCCTGCCGGCGATCTACGACCACCAGTGGCAGCTCGGCGTGCCCTACAACGCCCAGTACCTGGGCCCGATCGAGGCCTACCAGCAGCTGGCGCTGCAGCGCGAGCTGCCCGTCAAGCTCGACCTGCCGCTCGGCGAGGGCAAGACCGGCGAGCACGCGGGCCAGGACGTCTTCCAGATCGGCTGCGGCCTGAAGGACAGCTCGCTCCTCAGCGGCGACCAGCTCGCCGGGGTCAACACGCCCTACCACCAGCAGCGCGACGTCTCCAAGGCGGCGGCCGACTTCGCCGGCAGCGTCTTCCTCATCCACGGCGAGAACGACCAGGCCGCCCGGATCGCGAACCTGCACTGGCTCTACGACCGCGGGCCGAAGGCGCGCGACAAGGTCTGGATCGGCCAGTGGGACCACGGCATCGGCTGCTGCCCGAACCGCCGCGGCGCGCAGTGGGCGGGCGCGATCCACGCCTGGTTCGATCGCGAGCTGCTCAAGCGCCACGTCGCGACCGGCCCGCGCGTCGAGGTCTTCCTCAACGACGAGCCGACCGTGACGGCGGCGATCCAGGCGCGCACGGAGATCTACACGGCGCGCTCGTGGCCCCCGACGGCGTCGCGGACGCTGACGATGCGCACGTCCGGCGACGGCGCGCTCGGCGAGGGCGAAGGCGCCGCCGGCACGCCGTCGTTCATCGGCGATCCGCTCGGCTTCCTGGGCCTGCCGACTGGCGGCGTGACGTTCACGTCCGAGCCCTTCACGCGGGACACCGTGCTGCTCGGCCTGCCGAAGATGACGCTCGCCAGCGCGGTGACGCTCGGCCCGCTGAACCTCATCGCGACGCTCTACGCGGCGCGCGGCGCGGACCTGCGGCGGATCTCGCAGTGCGCGATGAACCCGCAGCTGCGCGGCGGCTACGACCACATCACGCCGATCCGCCCGGCTGCGCGCATGCAGCTGAAGCCGCCCTGCTGGACGGTCTCCCAGCACCTGCACCCCGGCGACCGGCTCGTCCTCAAGGTCGCGACGTCCGACGACGACAAGCTGCCGCTGTTCACGATCGACCCGCACGTGACGGTCTTCACCGGCGGCGCCGACGGGACCCGCATCGAGCTGCCGGTCGCGACCGGCAAGCTCTACCCCGACGAGGCGCCGATCAAGGACAGCGCGGTGGCCGACCCGTAGGCCGGGTCGGGTCCGGCTAGAGCACGATCTCGCAGTTGCGCGCGCGGTCGCGCGAGTCCTTCTCGACGCGGTCGGTGCCCGCTCCGCAGTCGATGACGTCGACGTTGCCGCCGACGGCGCGGATCGTGTCGGGGCCGGGCCCGCCGGAGAGGCGGTCGCGCCCGAAGCCGCCGTTGAGCTGGTCGCGCCCGCGGCCGCCGCGCAGCACGTCGTCGCCGCGGCCGCCCTCGAGCTCGTCGTCGCCGTCACCGCCGGCGATGCGATCGTTGCCGACGCGCCCGAACAGCGAGTCGTCGCCGGAGTCGCCCGAGAGGCGGTCGCTGCCGCCGGCGCCCTCGAGCAGGTCCTCGCCGCCGCCGCCCTTGATGACGTCCGCGCGCGAGGTCCCGAGGATCCGCTGCGCGCGCTTGCGCGCCGGGCAGCGCTTGCGGGCGAGGTTGCACGTGGACATGCGCTCGTAGCCGACGGCCTTGGCGACGGTCTCGTCGTCGACCGGGACGCCGGCGGCGCGCCAGCGCGGCAGCGAGCTCGTGAGCGTCGGCGCCCTGGAGAGATCGGCGCCGGGCTCGGTGCGCTCGCAGCCGGCGAAGCGCGTCGGCGAGCGGCGCACGCTGATCGTCCTGGCGGCGAACGCCGACAGCACGACGCGATCGTTGCCCGGCCCGCAGTCGACGGTCTTCGCCGAGGCGCCGACGTAGAACGTGTCGTCGCCGGCGCCGCCGAACATCCGCGTGCCGAGGGCGTCCTTGGTCATCCACAGCGTGTCGCTGCCGTCGCCGCCGTCGATGTCGCCCGAGCCCGTGTCGGAGATGACGTCGTTGCCGGCGCCGCCGAGCGAGCGCAGGCCGTTGGACTGGCCCGAGCCGGGCAGCAGGACGTCGTTGCCGGCGCCGCCGTCCAGGCCGTCGCCGCCCGTTCCGCCGGACATCAGGTCGTCGCCGTCGCCGCCCTGCATGTTGCGGTCGGAGCCCGCGTTGGCGATCAGGACGTCGTCGCCGGCGCCGCCGTCGAGCAGGCGCTCGTTGCCGAAGCGCGACTCGCCGAGGAAGTCGTTGCCGTCGAAGCCGCGCAGCGTGTCGTCGCCGTCGAAGCCGTCGAGGCGGTCGTTGCCCGGGCCGCCGTCGAGGCGGTCGTTGCCGGTGAAGCCGTAGAGCAGGTCGTTGCCCTCGTCGCCTTGGAGCTTGTCGTTGCCCGAGCCGCCGTCGAGCGAGTCGTCGCCCTCGCCGCCGAGCAGCGTGTCGGAGGCGTTGCCGCCGCTGAGCAGGTCGTTGCCGGCGAGGCCGCGCAGCAGGTCGCGCGAGCCGGCGCCGCGGATGCGGTCCTTCGCAGCCGTGCCGCTGATCGAGTCGGCGCGATTGCCGCCGCTGAGGACCGCCGCGCTGCCGGTGGCGACGAGCGCGACGGCGAGCAGCGCCGCGACCGCGATGGCTGTCGGCAGCAAGCGCATCCGTGCCCGTCTGCGGTGAGCCACCCCGCGCACCCTACCCTGGCGCCATGAGCGACAACGCCATCGCATTCACCGTGATCGACCGCGACAACGCGGAGCGCTTCCAGCCGCTGCGGCGCGAGCTGGGGATCAGCTCGTTCGGGATGAACCTCATCCTGCTCGGCCCCGGCCAGCGCGGCCGCATCCACGCCCACGAGCGCCAGGAGGAGGCCTTCCTCGTGCTCGACGGCGAGCTGACCCTGATCGTCGACGGCGCCGAGCACGTCCTCGGCCCCGACCAGCTCGTCCGCGTCGGCCCCGCCGCGCGCCGCCAGCTGGTCAACGCCGGCACCGAGCGTCTCGTGCTGCTGGCGCTCGGCGGCTCGGGCGAGCACGCCGGCCGCGACGGGTTGGCGTGGGAGTCCTGGGACGACGACTCGCCCGGCCGGACGCCGCAGGAGGTGCCGCTGCCGGAGGATGTGCCGGCGGGCTGAATCGGCCGGCGCGGGGCGCCTCGGCGCGGGGCGATGACGGGGCGCCACGTGGCGGCCGCCGCTGACGTGCTAGGCGGCGGCGGCGAGTCGGTGGGCCTCGGAGCGCCGCGCCTGCTGGTGGGCGATCTCGCACAGGCGCTCTATGCCCGCGCGTATGAGGCGCGAGACCTGCATCTGGCTGACGCCGATCTGGGCGCCGATCTCGGCTTGGGTCATGTCCTCGTCGAAGCGCATGCGCAGGACGTCGCGCTGGACCACCGGCAGCAGCGTGAGCATCCCGTCGAGCGTCCCGCGCGCCTCGGCCAGCTCGAAGCCATCGTCGTCGCAGCCGATCCTGTCCTCGAGCAGGGACGCGCCGTCGGTGTCGAAGCTGCGCGCGTTGAGCGACAGCGCGACGCGGCCGCTGTGCGCCTGCAGCCCCTCGATGACGTCCTCCTCGTCGGTGTGCAACGCGAGCGACAGCTCGCGCACCGTCGGCTGGCGGTCGAGCTCCTGCGCCAGATCGCGCGCCACGCGGTCCAGTCGCACCGCGAAGTCCTGCAGGCGGCGCGGCGGGCGCACGAGCCACGTGCGGTCGCGGAAGTGCCGTTTGAGCTCGCCCATGATGGTCGGCACGGCGAAGCTCGAGAACGCGTAGCCGCGGCCGGGGTCAAAGCGGTCGATCGCCTTGACGAGCCCGAGCGACGCGACCTGCATGAGGTCGTCGAGCGGCTCGCCGGGGCACTCGTAGCGCCGCGCGAGCGAGCGCGCGAGCGGCAGGAAGCGCTCGACCAGCACCGCGCGCGTGTACTGGTCGCGCTGCCGGCTGTAGCGCTCCAGCAGCACGCGCTCGCCGAGCCTTCGGTGAGCGCCGGTCGCCTGAATCTCGGATCTGTTCACCACCGGGCTGCTCACGGGACCCGTCACTCGGCGGGGAGCGCGGGCGGACGCTCGATGCGGATGATCGTCTGTAGGCATGGTTGCCTTGCTAGGTCGCGCCGCGGCCTGCGCAAGCGCGCCCAGCCACTCCGCGCGCTGCACCCTGCGCGCCGCCGGCGATCAGGTGCCGGCGGTGGCTCCGGACCCCGACGCCACGTGGCGTTCGAGCACCTCGCGCAGCTGCGCCGGCGGGACCGCTCCGACGACGCGGTCGATCTCCTGGCCGCCCTTGAGCACGACGAGCAGCGGGATCCCCTGCACGCCGTAGCGCGCGGCGATCGCGGGCGCATCGTCGATGTTGAGCTTGACGACCTTCAGGCGGCCCGCGTAGTCGCGGCCCATCTGCTCGACGACCGGGGAGACCATGCGGCAGGGGCCGCACCACGGCGCCCAGAAGTCGACCAGGACCGGCATCGACGCATTGATCTCCTCGTCGAAGCCGCCGGCGTCCGTCTCGACGATCCACGGCAGGACGGTGTGGCACACGCTGCAGCGCGGGATCCCCTCGGCGGTCGGCCGCAGGCGGTTGCGCGTGCCGCAGTTGGGGCACGTGACGATCGTCGGCTTCGCTGCCATGCCGGTGGAGAGTAGGACGCCGGCCGCGCTCGTCAAGCCGACTTGAAGGCCGCGCCGGCACGGCCTATGGCCACGGCCGTGACCGAGATGACGACGACGCCCGAGCCCGCGTCGCCGGCCGAGACCGCCGACGTCGCCGGGGCCTACCCGCGGCTGAGCCCGGAGCAGATCCAGGCGCTCGCGGCGCTCGGCGAGCGGTGCGCGACGACGACCGGCGACGTCCTCTTCCAGGCCGGCGACACGAGCTGCGACTTCTTCGTGATCGTCGCCGGCAGCGTCGCGATCGTCGAGGGCTACGGCAGCGAGGACGAGCGGCTCGTGGCGCTCCACGGGCCGGGCCGGTTCATCGGCGAGCTCGGGCTGCTGACCGGCGGGCCCGTCTTCCTCACCGCGGTCGTGCACGAACCGGGCGCCGTCGTTCGCGTCCCGACCGCGCGCCTGCGCGAGCTCGTCGCCCAGGACTCCGCGCTCGGCGACCTCATCCTGCGCGCCCTGCTGCAGCGGCGCTCGCTGCTGCTCGGCCTCGGAGCCGGCATCCGGATCGTCGGCTCGCGCTTCTCGCCCGACACCCGGCGCCTGCGCGAGTTCGCCGCGCGCAACCGGCTGCCGCACCGCTGGATCGACCTCGAGCGCGATCCCGAGGCCGAGCGGCTGCTGCGCGCGCTCGGGGTCGCGGCCGACGAGACGCCGGTCGTCATCGTGCGCGGCTCGCACGTCCTGCGCAATCCCTCGATCCAGGAGCTCGCCCGGCTGCTGGGTCTGCTCGACCCGGTCGACGGCGACGTCAGCTGGGACCTGCTCGTCGTCGGCGCCGGGCCGGCGGGGCTCGCGGCTGCGGTCTACGGCGCGTCGGAGGGTCTGAGCACGATCGCCGTCGAGGGCGTCGCCACCGGCGGCCAGGCCGGCACCTCCTCGCGGATCGAGAACTACCTCGGCTTCCCGGCCGGCATATCCGGCGCGGAGCTCGCCGAGCGCGCCGAGATCCAGGCGCAGAAGTTCGGCGCGCACATCAACGTCGCGGCCGCGGCGACGGCGATCACCGCGAGCGGCACCGGCTACGCCGTGACCTGCGAGGACGGCGAGACGATCCAGGCACGCAGGGTGGTGATCGCCACCGGCGTGCGCTACCGCAGGCTCCCGATCGCGCGCCTCGAGGAGCTCGAGGGCATCAGCGTGTACTACGCCGCGACGATCGCCGAGGCGCAGATGTGCGGTGGCGATCCCGTCGTGGTGGTCGGCGGCGGCAACTCCGCCGGCCAGGCGACGCTGTTCCTCGCCAAGCACGTGCCGCTGATCCACCTCGTCGTCCGCGAGGCCTCCCTCGGCGAGCACATGTCGCGCTACCTCGCCGACCGCATCCAGCGCACCCCCAACGTCGAGGTCCACACGAGCGCCGAGCTGCGCGAGCTCCTCGGCGACGAGGCGCTCGAGGCCGTCGTCGTCGAGCACAACGACACCGGCGAGCGCGTCACGCTTCCGGCTCGCTCGGTGTTCGTCTTCATCGGGGCGAGCCCGCACACCGAGTGGCTCGGCGGGCTCCTCGAGATCGACGACAATGGCTACATCCGCACCGGCAGCGACGTCGCGCCGGCGGGTGACGGCGAGGGACCGCTGCACGAGCCGCTGCTGCTCGAGACCTCGCAGCCCGGGGTGTTCGCCGCCGGCGACGTACGCAGTGGCTCGGTCAAGCGCGTGGCGACCGCCGTGGGCGACGGTTCGATGGCCGTGCGGCTCGTCCACGAGCAACTCGCCGCCGGGTGACGAGCGACAAGCCCTTGAAGGCGCCGCGCGGTGCCCTATCGACGCTCGTGCGGTGAGCAGGCTGCGCGCTGCCGCGCCCGGACCATCGACGTGCACGACTGAGAGGAGCGGTAATGGCCAAGGCGGTTGGAATCGATCTCGGCACGACCAATTCGGTCGTGGCGGCAACCATGGAGGGCGGTCAGGCGGAGGTGATCCCCAACACCGAGGGCCAGCGCACGACGCCGTCGGTCGTCGCGTTCACCGAGGACGGGCAGCGACTGGTCGGCCAGGTCGCCAAGCGCCAGATGATCCTCAACGCCGAGAACACGATCTACTCGATCAAGCGCTTCATCGGGCGCAAGTGGCAGGAGGTCGAGGAGGAGGCCGGCATGGTCTCCTACAAGGTCGTCAAGGGACCCAACGACGCCGTCCGCATCGAGGTCCGCGGCAAGCAGTACTCGCCCGAGGAGATCTCGGCGATCATCCTGCGCAAGCTCGCCGAGGACGCCGCCAAGGGCCTCGGCGAGAAGGTCACCGAGGCCGTCATCACGGTCCCGGCCTACTTCAACGACGCCCAGCGCCAGGCCACGAAGGACGCCGGCCGGATCGCCGGCCTGGACGTCCTGCGGATCATCAACGAGCCGACCGCGGCGGCGCTCGCCTACGGGATCGACAAGAAGGGCTCGGAGACCGTGCTCGTCTACGACCTCGGCGGCGGGACCTTCGACGTCTCGATCCTCGACGTCGGCGACGGCGTCGTCGAAGTGCGCTCGACGAGCGGCGACGGCCATCTCGGCGGCGACGACTTCGACAAGCGGATCGTCGACTGGATGGCCGAGGAGTTCAAGCGCGACCAGGGCATCGACCTGCGCAGCGACGCGCAGGCGCTGCAGCGCCTCTACGAGGCCGCCGAGCGGGCGAAGATCGAGCTGTCGGCGACGACGTCGACGCAGATCAACCTGCCGTTCATCACGGCGGACGCCAACGGTCCCAAGCACCTGAACTCGACCCTCACGCGGGCGAAGTTCGAGGACCTCGTCAAGGACCTCATCGAGCGCACGCGCGGCCCCGTGCAGCAGGCGCTGTCAGACGCCAAGCTGACGGCCGACGACATCGACGAGGTCATCCTCGTCGGCGGCTCGACGCGGATCCCGGCCGTGCAGAAGCTCGTGCGCAGCCTGACCGGCGGCAAGGACCCGAACATGTCGGTCAACCCCGACGAGGTCGTCGCGCTCGGCGCCGCGCTGCAGGCCGGCGTGCTCAAGGGCGAGGTCGAGGACGTCGTGCTGCTCGACGTCACCCCGCTGTCGGTCGGGCTGGAGACGCTCGGCGGCGTGATGACGAAGGTCATCGAGCGCAACACGACGATCCCCGCCCGGCGCACCGAGACGTTCTCGACTGCCGCCGACGACCAGACCGCGGTCGACGTCGTCGTGCTTCAGGGCGAGCGCGAGATGGCGCAGGACAACCGCCAGCTCGCGCGCTTCCGCCTGGAGGGCATCCGGCCCGCGCCGCGCGGCACGCCGCAGGTCGAGGTGACGTTCGACACCGACGCCAACGGCATCCTCAACGTGTCCGCGCGCGACAAGGACACCGGCGCCGAGCAGCAGGTCACGATCGAGGAGTCGACGAACCTCGACCAGGGCGACATCGACCGGATGATCCGCGAGGCCGAGCAGAACTCGACGGCCGACCGGCGCCGGCGCGAGGAGATCGACGCGCGCAACGAGCTGGACTCGCTCGCCTACCAGGTCGAGCGGATGATCGGCGAGCTCCAGGACCGCCTGCCGGTGCACGACAAGGCCCGTGCCGAGCAGGCGGTGACCGAGGCGCGCGCGGCGATCGCCGAGGAGGCCGGGCTGGACCGCGTCCGCCCGCTGATCTCCGACCTGCAGCAGCTCGCCAGCAGCCTGCCCTCCGCCGCGGCGGCGGCCGGCGCGGGCGCCGCCGACAGCGGCAACGGCGCCCCGTACTCGGACGACGTCGAGGGTTCGGCGGCCGAGGACGACGAGGAAGTCGTCGACGCGGAGTTCAGCCGTGACTGACGGCCGCGAGGAGCCCCGGCCGGACGACGGCGGTCGTGTCGCCTCCGAGGGACCGCCCCAGCCCCAGCCCCAGCCGCCGGCCGCCAACGGCGCGGCCGGCGGCGCCGCCGAGCTGGCCCGCATGGAGGACCGCTACAAGCGCGCGCTGGCCGAGCTGCAGAACTACCGCAAGCGCGCCGCGCGCGACGTGGAGGCACAGGTCCAGCACAGCCGCGAGTCGCAGCTGCGCGACTGGCTGGAGGTCGTCGACAGCGTCGAGCGGGCGCTGCAGATGAGCCACGGCACGCCGGGGGCCGAGGGGCTGCGGGCGCTGCTGGAGCAGATGGAGGCGCTGCTGGCGCGCCAGGGCGCCCGGCGGATCGGCGCGGCCGGCGAGCCCTTCGATCCCGAGCGCCACGAGGCGATCGAGGCGCGGCCGAGCGCGGAGGTCCCCGACCGCACCGTCCTGGAAGCCGCTCGCTCGGGCTGGGCGATCGGTGACCGCGTGCTGCGCCCGGCGCTCGTCGCCGTCGCCCGCCGCCCCGATCCGGCCGTCGGCTGATGGCCGTCGCGTTTCGTGACTACTACGAGACGCTCGGCGTCCCGCGCGACGCGAGCAACGAGGACATCCGCAAGGCCTACCGCAAACTCGCGCGCAAGTACCACCCGGACGTCAACAAGGAGGACGGTGCCGAGGACCGCTTCAAGGAGATCTCCGAGGCCTACGAGGTGCTGCGCGACCCCGACAAGCGCGCCCGCTACGACAAGCTCGGCGCCAACTGGAAGGCCGGGCAGGACGTCTCCGGCGCCGCGGGCTGGGAAGAGGTGTTCGGCGGCGGCGGGGGCCGGCGCGGACCGGCGAGCGGACGCGGCGGCGCGGCAGGCTTCGGCGACGGCGTCCGGGTGGAGTTCGGCGGCGGCGACGGAGCCGACTTCAGCGACTTCTTCGGCGACCTGTTCGGCGGCGGCATCGGCGGCGGCGGGCGGCGCGGCAGCATCTTCGACAGCTTCGGCGGGGGAGGCGCGCGCGACCGCGAGGCCGTCCTCGACCTGTCGCTCGAGGAGGCCGCTGCGGGCGGCCGCAAGCGCCTGGCGACCGACGATCGCGAGTTCGAGGTCGACATCCCGCCGGGCGTGCGCGACGGGCAGCGCGCTGCGCGTACGCGGCGCCGGCGACGAGGGTGACCTGCTGTTGCGCGTGCGCATCAAGCGCCACCCGCGCTTCCGCCTCAAGGGCGACGATCTCTACGTCGACCTCCCCGTCTCGCCGTGGGAGGCCGCGCTCGGCGCGAAGGTCCCCGTGCAGACGCTGACCGGCAGCGCGCAGCTCACCGTCCCGGCCGGCTCCTCCAGCGGGCGCCGGCTGCGCCTGCGCGGCGAGGGGCTGCCGACGCCGAGCGGCGGCAAGGGCGACCTCTACGCCGTCGTCTCGATCAAGGTTCCCAAGAAGCTCACGTCGGCGGAGCGCAAGCTGTTCGAGCAGCTGCGCGACAAGTCGAAGTTCGACCCACGCAAAGCCGGCTGATGGCCGTGGCGATGCGCAGATCGGTGCAGACCACGGCGCTCGCGCTCGTGCGCCCGCGCACGGCCGCCGGCCCGCTCGTGCCGCTCGACGCCGTTGCGCGCGAGTCCGGCCTGCACCCGGAGCTCGTCCGGCGCTTCGTCGCGCTCGGGCTCGTCGAGCCGGCCGGCGGGACCGCCGCCGCGCCGCTCTTCACACGCCGCGACGCCGCCCAGCTCGCCCGTGCCGCGCGGCTGCGGCGCGACCTGGGCGTGGGCTTCGCGGGCGCCGTCCTGGCCAGCGAGCTGCTCGCCCGCATCGACGTCCTCGAGCGACAGCTGGCGTCGCTACGAGCGCAACCCGTAATCCGCACTCGCCCGAGGTGATCACATGGACATCAACCGCCTGACCCAGAAGTCGCAGGAGGCCCTGCACGACGCGCAGACCAAGGCGCTGCGCTTCGGCCACACGGAGGTCGACGCCGAGCATCTGCTGCTCGCCCTGCTCGACCAGTCCGACGGCCTGATCCCGCGGCTGCTCGAGCGCGCCGACGTGGATATCGACGCCGTGCGCGCGGACATCGAGAAAACGCTGGAGTCGCGCCCGCGCGTCTCGGGCTCGGGGGCGAGCGGCGACGTCCGCATCACCCGCGCGCTGTCGGCGCTGCTCGAGGAGGCCGAGAAGGAGGCCGCGCGGCTGAAGGACGAGTACGTCTCCGTCGAGCACCTCGTCCTGGCGATGCTGCGCTCGCGCACTGCGGCCGGCCGGCTGCTCACCCAGCGCGGCCTGACGGCCGATCGCTTCCTCGAGGTGCTGACCGAGGTCCGCGGCGCGCAGCGCGTGACGAGCGCGACGCCGGAGACCGCCTACGAGGCGCTGGAGAAGTACGGCCGCGACCTCGTCGCCGAGGCGCGCTCGGGCAAGCTGGACCCGGTCATCGGGCGCGACGGCGAGATCCGCCGCGTCATCCAGATCCTGTCGCGCAAGACGAAGAACAACCCCGTGCTGATCGGCGACCCGGGCGTCGGCAAGACGGCGATCGTCGAGGGCCTCGCGCATCGCATCGTGCGCCAGGACGTGCCCGAGAGCGTCAAGGACAAGACGATCTTCGCGCTGGACATGGGCGCGCTCGTCGCCGGCGCGAAGTACCGCGGCGAGTTCGAGGAGCGCCTGAAGGCCGTGCTGACCGAGGTCAAGGCCGCCGAGGGCCGGATCCTGCTGTTCATCGACGAGGTCCACACCGTCGTCGGCGCCGGCGCGGCCGAGGGCTCGATGGACGCCGGCAACATGCTCAAGCCGATGCTCGCCCGCGGCGAGCTGCACTGCATCGGCGCGACGACGCTGGCCGAGTACCGCACGATCGAGAAGGACGCCGCGCTGGAGCGGCGCTTCCAGCCGGTGGTCGTCGACGAGCCGTCGCTGGAGGACACCGTCTCGATCCTGCGCGGCCTGCGCGAGCGCTTCGAGGTCCACCACGGCGTGAAGATCCTCGACACCGCGCTCGTCGCGGCGGCGACGCTGTCGACGCGCTACATCTCCGACCGCTTCCTGCCCGACAAGGCGATCGACCTCGTCGACGAGGCCTGCGCCGTCGTGCGCACCGAGATCGACTCGATGCCGGCCGAGCTCGACGAGATCACCCGCCGGATCATGCGGCTGGAGATCGAGGAGGCGGCGCTGCGCAAGGAGAAGGACGAGGCCTCCAAGAAGCGCCTCCAGGCGCTGCGCAAGGAGCTCTCCGAGCTGCGCTCGCAGGCCGACGCGATGACCGCCCAGTGGGAGGCCGAGCGCGGGGCGATCCGCAAGCTGCAGGCGCTGCGCGAGGAGCTCGAGCAGGTGCGCCGCGAGATCGAAGAGGCCGAGCGCTTCTACGACCTCAACCGCGCCGCCGAGCTGCGCCACGGCCGCCTGCCCGAACTCGAGCGGCGGCTGAAGGGCGAGGAGGAGCGCCTCGCCGACAAGCAGGGCGTCACGCGGTTGCTGCGCGAGGAGGTCACCGAGGACGAGATCGCGCAGGTCGTCGCGCGCTGGACCGGGATCCCGGTCACCCGTCTCGTTGAGGGCGAGCGCGAGAAGCTGCTGCGTCTCGACGAGGTGCTGCACGAGCGCGTCGTCGGCCAGGACGAGGCGGTGCAGCTCGTCGCCGACGCGGTCATCCGCGCGCGGGCCGGGATCAAGGACCCGCGGCGACCGATCGGCTCGTTCCTGTTCCTCGGGCCGACGGGGGTCGGCAAGACGGAGCTGTCGCGCGCGCTGGCGCAGGCGCTCTTCGACACCGAGGACAACATCGTCCGGCTGGACATGTCCGAGTACCAGGAACGCCACACGGTCTCGCGGCTGATGGGCGCGCCTCCCGGCTACATCGGCTACGAGGAGGGCGGCCAGCTCACCGAGGCGGTGCGCCGCAAGCCGTACTCGGTCGTCCTGTTCGACGAGATCGAGAAGGCCCACCCCGACGTCTTCAACGCGCTGCTGCAGATCCTCGACGACGGGCGCCTCACCGACGCCCAGGGGCGCACGGTCAACTTCCGCAACACCGTGATCATCATGACGTCGAACATCGGCTCGCTGTACCTGCTCGACGGCATCGACGAGCTCGGCCACATCCGCGACGACGCGCGCGATCAGGTCTTCGCCGAGCTGCGCGGCCATTTCCGGCCGGAGTTCCTCAACCGCATCGACGAGACGGTCCTGTTCAAGCCGCTGACGCTCCCCGAGATCGAGCGGATCGTCGAGCTGCTGATGGGCGACCTGCGCGGGCGGCTGGCCGACCGCCAGATCACCGTCGAGCTCAGCGAGCGGGGGCGCGTGCTCATCGCGCGCGCCGGCTATGACCCGGTGTACGGCGCGCGGCCGTTGCGGCGCTACATCCAGCGCGAGGTCGAGACGCGCATCGGACGCGCGCTGCTGTCCGGCGAGATCATGGACGGCGCGACGATCACGCTCGACGCCGACGCCGACACGCTCGTCGTGCGCTGGAGCAACCCCGAGGTGACGACCGCGGAGGCGTCCGCCGCGGCGAACGAGGAGAGCGCGGACGAGCCCGTCGGAGCGACGGCATGACCCGCCAGGGGCCCGTCCTCATCGCCTACGACGGCTCGCCGTCGTCCCGCCACGCGCTGCAGGAGGCGGGGCTGCTGCTGTCCGCCAACCCCGCGCTCGTGCTCACCGTCTGGAAGCGCGGGCTGGCCTTCGAGCTGCTGCAGCCGCCGGCGGCGACGCTCGGCCTGCCGCCCGCGTCGCTGGACATCCGCTCGGCGCTCGAGTTCGATCGCGAGCTCTACGAGGTCGCGCAGCGCACCGCCGAGCAGGGGGCGCAGCTCGCGCGCGAGGCCGGCTTCGCGGAGGCCGAGCCGCTGGTCGTCGCCGAGGAGCCCGAGATCCCGGTCGCCGAGACGATCGTCGCGGTCGCCGACGAGCGCGATGCGCGCGCGATCGTCGTCGGGGCGCACGCCCACGGCCGCCTCGACGAGATCATCCTCGGCAGCACGTCGCGCGACGTGATCCGCCGCGCCGAGCAGCCGGTGCTCGTCGCACCCGAGCCGCGGCGTGCCAAGAAGGCCTCGGAGGACGCTCAGTCGGAGCGGACGGTGGCGCGCGGGTAGTCCGCCGGCAGCTGGACGGTGGCGTCGAAGAACTCGTCGTCACCGACCGCCTCGCGCAGCGTCGCGAGCACGGCCGCCGTGTGCTCGCGCGCAGCCAACGAGCTCGTGCGCTCGCGCTCGGCGACGCGCTGCGCGAACTCGTCGAACGACATGCGCCGAGCGCTCCCGCCCGAGTGCGCGCGGCCGACCTTCAGCGGCGCGTGCAGCGCCAGCGGCAGGCGCGTCAGCAGGTCATCGACCTCGCCGCCCGCGATCCGCTCGCCGAGCGTCTCGAGCACGGCCTCCGTCGCTCGCCGCGCGGCCGCGTCGTCGAGGCCGCCGCGCTGCGCCACCCGGCGCATGAACTCTTCGGCGGACAGCAGGTCGACGTAGGGGCCGCGCGGCAGCAGCGGCGCGAAGGTCTTGTCCAGCTCGGCGGCGACGTCGTCCAGCTCGCGCGCGGGCACCGCCTGCGACAGCGCCGCGAGGACGATCCGGACGTCGCGCTCGGCGGTGGCGGCGTCGGCCTCCTCGCGCTCGGCGACGCGGCGCACGAACTCGTCGACGTCGAAGGCCTGCGAGTGCTCGTGCGAGCTCAGCCAAGGAGCGAGCTCGGGCGCCAGCTGCTCGGCGAGCTGGCGCGCCTCGCCCGCCGAGATGCGCTCGGCGAGCGTCTGCAGCGTCGCGCGCAGGGCGCGCTCGGCGCGCTCGCGGTCGCCGCCCGCGGCGCGGGCGACGAAGTCGATCAGGGCGTCGTACTCGATGTGGCCGGAGGTATGCCGCCCGCCCGGGACGGCAAGCGCGACGGCTCGGCGTCGGGCTCGGTCGCGCCGAGGAACTCCGGCGTCGCGACGAGAAACAGACCCGCGACGATGAACGCCAGCAGGCTCAGGACGCCGAGCACGCGCGTCAGCGGACGGTCGAAGCCGATCATCAGCACGAGTCCGCCGACGGCGCTCACGACGACGAGCAGGCGCGGCGCGCGCGGGCTCACGGCGCGCTCCGCGGGGTGGGCGCCGGCGGCGGCGCGAAGCGGCGATCGATCTCCTCCAGCGGCGCTTGGATCTCGCCGCGCGCAGCGAGGCGGTAGAGCGCGACGAGCGCCGGGCCGACCCCCACGAGCCCGATCGCCGCGGCAGCCAGGAGCGCGACGAGCGTCGCGTGCGGCGCCGCGGCCTCGTCGATCGACAGCTGCCCGGGCAGCAGCTCGGGGTACTGCGCCAGCGCCCAGCCGATCGTGACCGCGCCGACCGCCGCCGCGGCGACGTAGCGCGCCATGCCGTGGCGCCCGCGCCACACGAGCGCGAGCGTCGTCGTGCCCGCCAGCGCGGAGACCAGGATGCAGGCCAGGGCGCGCCCGGCAGTCAGCTCGCCGTACAGGCGCGGGGCGTCGGAGCGCAGGACGAACAGGGCGCCGATCGCGCCCGCGCCCGCCGCGACGCCGCTGACCAGCGCGCGCCGGCGAAACGCGCGCTCCAGGTCGGGGAACCCGTCGCGCGCGGCGTCCGCGGCGAGGAACACGGCCGCGAGGAACGCTCCACCGAGGACGGCCAGCACGCCGAGCGCGATCGAGCTCGGGTTCAGCCACGAGTCCAGCGCCGAGCCGGCGGCGTTGCCGACGGGCACGCGACCCGAGCCGATCGCGCCGACGGCCGCGCCGAGGCAGAACGGGGTCAGCACCGACGCCACCGCGAACGCGCCGCCGAGCACGCGCGCCTCCGTCACCGACGGCGCCACGTCGCGCAGCGCGTAGCCGGTTCCGCGCACGATGATCCCGGCGGCGACGGCGAGCATCGGCACGTACAGCGTCGACATCACCGATCCGAACGCGACCGGGAACGCCGTCCAGGAGACCACCAGCACGAAGATGAGCCAGACGTGGTTGGCCTCCCAGACCGGCCCCATCGAGCGCTGCACCATCGCCCGCAGCCGGTGGCCGCGCGCGGTGCCGCCGGCGGTGAGGTCCCAGAAGCCCGCGCCGAAGTCGGCCCCGCCCAGCACGAAGTAGGCCGTCATGCCGACCACGATCAGCGAGAGGCAGGCGTCCGCGAGCGTCACGCCGCGACGTCTTCGATCGGCGCGTGCGCGATCCGCCGCAGCAGCCAGAAGATCGCCGCGCCGAGCCCGATGTAGACGACCACGAGCCCGACGTAGGCCGGCAGCAGGCCGCCTGCGCTCGTGACGGCGTCCGAGGTGCGCATGACGTTGAAGGCCACCCACGGCTGGCGGCCGACCTCCGTCGTCGTCCAGCCGCAGAGCAGCGCCACGACCGACAGCGGCCCGGCCGCGATCACCGCGCGGTAGAACCAGCGCGAGCGCGGCAGCCGGCCGCGGCGCCACCACAGCCCGAGGTAGCCGAGCCCCAGCAGCGTCACCGCGGTGCCGATGACGATCATCGTCTGGTAGGCCGCGCGCACGACGTTGACCGGTGGGCGGTCGCTCGCGGGGACGGAGTCCAGCCCGCGCACGAGCGCGTCGCTGCGGTGGTAGGCCAGCAGCGAGAGTCCCTTCGGGATCGCGATGCCGCCGACGACGCGGCCGTTTTCGTAGACCCCGCCGATGTGCAGCGACGCGCCCCGGGTCGTCTGCAAGAGGCCCTCGAACGCGGCGAGCTTCGTCGGCTGGTCCTTGGCGACGGTCCGCGCGGCCCAGTCGCCGACGACGACCTGCACCGGCGCCGTCAGCGCGGCGACCGTCAGCGAGACGATCAGCGCGGCGCGGACGTAGCGGTCGCGGCGCCCGCGCAGCCAGGCGCGCGCGTAGATCGCGGCCACGACGAAGCCGACGACGAGATAGCCGGCGAGGTACATGTGGATCAGCTCGTGCCAGAGGTGCGCGTTGACGAGCGCGTGCAGCGGCTGCACGTCGGTCACGCGGCCGGCGACGACGGCGAAGCCCTGCGGGTGGTTCATCCAGCCGTTGACCGAGATGACCATGAACGAGCCGAGGATGCCGGCGAACACGATCGGCACGCCGAGCAGCAGATGCGTGCGCGGGCTGAAGCGATCCCAGCCCAGGACGTAGATCGCGAGGAAGATCGCCTCGATGAAGAACGCGAAGCCCTCGACCCCGAAGGCCAGGCCGAAGACGGAGCCGAACGTCGCCATGAAGTTCGGCCACAGCAGGCCCATCTCGAACGAGAGGATCGTGCCGCTGACGACGCCGACCGAGAACAGCACGACGACGACCTTCGACCAGCGCCGGGCGAGCTCGCGGTAGACCCGGTCGCCGGTCCGCAGCCACAGCCCCTCGACGAACAGCATCAGCGCCGGGAAGGCGATCCCGAAGCAGACGAGCGGGATGTGGAACACGAACGAGAGCGTCTGCATCTGCCGCGCCTGCAGCAGATGCTCCTGCACCGGCTTGCCGAGCGCGCCCGATAGCTGTCCGGCCGCCAAGGTCAGTTCGTGTCGCATGCGGAGACTGGCCTGAGCGGTAGGCCCGGCGGCCGTCGTCGTCAAGCGCGGGGTTCTTGCTCACGTGGTGCAGCGGCCTACGAACCTGCTCGTGGTGGCGGAGGACACAGACTCAGCGTTCGCGCGATCCGCCCTCGGGACGCCGCCGCCACGCGCGCCACAGCCGCAGCGGCAGCAGGCCCAGCGGCGCCCGCCGGCCCAGTTGCCTGCGGTCCTCGCGATCGAAGGCGGCCGCGAAGCGGGCGGCCTCGGCGGCAGTCGCGTAGCGCTTGGAGCTGCGGGCGTCGCAGCCTTCGCGCTCGCAGCCCCAGCGCATCGTCTCGCCCTCGCTCGTGAAGCGGAAGCGATGCCCGAGCACGCGGCACGAGAGCCTCATCACGTACCACCGTACGCCGGAGGCGCGCGATGACCAGCGTCGCGCCGGCCTCGATGGACGCCGTCCGCACGAACATCCCCGCCCGGCTGGACCGGCTGCCGTGGACGCGCTTCCACTGGCGCATCGTCATCGGCCTGGGCACCGTCTGGATCCTCGACGGGCTCGAGGTCACGATCGTCGGCTCGATCGCCCCGCGCCTGACGGAGTCCGGCAGCGGCGTCGGGATGAGCAGCGCCGACATCGGCACCGCCGCCGCGCTGTACGTCACGGGTGCGTGCCTGGGCGCGCTGCTGTTCGGTCAGCTCACCGACCGCTACGGCCGCAAGAAGCTCTTCATGCTCACGATGGCGCTGTACATCGTCGCCACCGTGGCGACGGCGTTCGCGTGGGACCCCTGGTTCTTCTTCGTCTGCCGCTTCCTCACCGGGATGGGGATCGGCGGCGAGTACTCCGCGATCAACTCGGCGATCGACGAGCTGATCCCGGCCCGCGCGCGCGGCCAGGTCGACCTCGCGATCAACGGCAGCTTCTGGGTCGGGGCGGCGCTCGGCGCGGTCGTGTCGCTCGCGCTGCTGGACACGTCGCTGTTCGCCACCGACGTCGGCTGGCGCATCGCGTTCGGCGCCGGCGCGGTGCTCGGCCTCGGCATCCTGCTCGTGCGCCGGCACGTCCCCGAGAGCCCGCGCTGGCTGTTCATCCACGGCCGCGAGGAGGAGGCCGAGCGGATCGTCGAGCGGATCGAGGAGCAGGTGCTCGCCGAGACCGGCGCCGAGCTGCCGCCCGCCGACGAGTACATCGCCGTCCACCAGCGCGACGCGATCCCGTTTCGCGAGATCGCCGCCGTCGCCACGAAGCGCTACCCGCGGCGCGCCGCACTCGGGCTGTCGCTGTTCATCGGCCAGGCGTTCCTCTACAACGCCGTGACGTTCGACCTCGGGACGATCCTCAGCGAGTTCTTCGACGTCGGCTCCGGGAAGGTGCCGCTGTTCATGGTGCTCTTCGCCCTGAGCAACTTCCTCGGGCCGCTGCTGCTCGGGCGGCTGTTCGACACCGTCGGGCGGGTGCCGATGATCGCCGGCACCTACCTCGGCTCGGCGACGCTCGTCGTCGTGCTCGCGGTGCTGCTGCGCGAGGGCACGCTGGACCGGACCTCGTTCATGGCGCTCATCATGGCCACGTTCTTCCTCGCCTCCGCGGGGGCGAGCTCGGCCTACCTGACGGTGTCGGAGATCTTCCCGATGGAGACGCGCGCGCTGGCGATCGCGTTCTTCTACGCCGTCGGCACCGCGGTCGGCGGCATCTCGGGGCCCCTGCTGTTCGGCACGTTCATCCACAGCGGCGATCCGGCGCAGGTCGCGACCGGCTTCTTGATCGGCGCCGCGGCGATGGCGCTGGGCGGCATCGCCGAACTGCGCTGGGGGATCCGCGCCGAGCGCCGCTCGCTGGAGTCCATCGCGGAGCCGCTGTCGGCCGCCGGCGAGCCGGCCCCGCCGGACGACGAGCTCCGCGGGCGCATCGAGCGCCGCCATGCGCGCGAGCGCCAGGGCGCGCGCCGCCTACGCCCGGGGCCCGGCAGCGGCAGCGGCTACCACTCGCCCGGGATGCTCGGGACCGCGGGCGCGGCCGAGCGCGCCACCGCCGCCTCCGACCGCGCGCTGGACCGCGAGATCGAGGACGTCGCGCGCGCGCTGCGCGAGCACGGCACCTGCGACCGCCGCGAGCTCGAGCGGATCCTGTCGGCCCGCCACTGGGGCCCAGGACGCCTGCGCCGCGCGATCCGTGCCGCGGTCGACGAGGGCGTCTGCGAGCGCCGCGGCCGCGGCCGCTTCGCGCCGCCGCGCCGCGACGCCCCCGAACCGTCGCGATGAGGCGCCGGCGCCCGGTGCCCGACAAGCCGTGGTTCGACCTCGGCGCCGCGCGCGAGCTCAGCCGCCGCGCCGCCAAGCGCGCACGGGTCCAGGTCCTGGTCCTGACGCCGCTGCTCGGCGGGTTGTTCGTCCTGTACTCCTACCGCGACCGCCTCTTCCCGCGCGGCTGGGACGGGGCCGTGCGGATCCTGCTCGCCGCCGCGATCATCGCGCTCGGCTGGCAGCTCGCCCGTGACATCGGGCGGGCCCTGCGGCCGATACTCACACGCCAGCTCGAGCCCGCGACCGCCGGCACCGTCGGCTTCCTCATCCGCCTGTGGGCGATGCTGCTCGTGGCCGTCGTCGCGCTACGGGTCGCAGGCCTCGCGGAGCACACGCTGGCCATCGGCGGCGCGGTCACGGCGGTCCTCGTCGGCCTCGCCGCGCAGCAGACCTTCGGCAACGTCATCGCCGGGACGATGCTCGCCAGCGCGCAGCCGTTTCGCGTCGGCGAGCGGGTCCGCATGCAGGGCGGCCCGCTCGCGGGCACCGTCGAGGGGACGGTCAGCTCGCTCGGGCTGCTGTACACCGTGCTCGCCCAGGGCGAGGACGCGATCATGATCCCGAACTCCGTCGTCATGAACGTGGCCGTCGTACCGCTGCGCCAGCCCACCGCCGTCACCGTGCGCGCGCGCTTGCGCGCGGGGACCACACCCGCCGAGGTCGAGCGGGTGCTGCGCGAGCAGATCGACACGCCGATGCGCGGCGCGCCGCGCGTCACGCTCGAGGAGCTCGACGCCGACGAGGTGGTCGTGTGGATCTCGGCGACGCCGCTGCGCCCCAGCGACGGACCGACCCTCGCGACCGAGGTGCTCGAGGCGACCGCGCCGTTCGCCGCGCCGCAGAACCGCAGCACGGCCGCGGTGTGACCGCGCTGCGCCGGCTCCCCGGGGTGCGGGTTTGAAGCACGCGAGCGGCGGACTACTGGCCGTGGAGTGGATCCTCTCAGCCTGCTATGGCTGTTCTTCGTCCTTGCCTCGCTGCAGCCGGCGCTCGAGCGTCGGCGTCTGGCAGCTGTGCGCTGGAGATGGCTGAGGCAGCTGTCGCGCAAGCGCGACGCGACGGTCATCACGCTGATCCATCGCCAGGAGACGATGTCGCTGCTCGGCTTCCCGATCGTCCGGTATATCGACATCGAGGACGCCGAGAGCGTCTTGCGCGCGATTCGCGACGCGCCCAAGGGTCACCCGATCGAGATCATCCTGCACACTCCCGGCGGGCTCGTGCTCGCCGCGAGTCAGATCGCGGCCGCGCTCGCTGATCACGACGGGCGCGTGACCGCGGTCATCCCCCACTATGCGATGAGCGGCGGGACGCTCATCGCCCTCGCCGCCGACGAGATCGTCGTCGATGCGCACTCCGTGATGGGCCCCGTCGACCCCCAGCTCGGCGAATACCCGGCGGCTTCGATCGTCGCCGCCGCGGCCCAGCCCGGCGACCGCGATGACCGGACCCTGATCCTCGCCGACATCGCCTACAAGGCGCTCGTCCAGGCCGAGCACGTCACATGCGGGCTGCTCGAGCGCCACATGCCGCACGACCGCGCCCGCGATGTCGCGCGACTGCTGGCGTCCGGGCGCTGGACGCACGACTATCCGCTGCATGCAGGCGACCTTGAGGCGCTCGGCCTGCCGGTGCGCATCGGCGTGCCGACGCAGGAGCGCGAGCTCATGCTGCTGTACCCGCAGCCTCGCGGGCGAGAGCCGGCGGTCGAGTACGTTCCGGGTTCACCAAAGCGGTGGCCGCCCTGGCACCCGGGCCGGCGCGACCATAGTCGACGGACAGCGCCCGATACGCTCGCACCGCGCCGGTGACGACGCGGAGGGAGAAGTCGGCGTTGACGGTCCGGGCCGAGAAGACCGCGGGCGCAGGTGTCAATGCGCCTGGTGCACCCTCAGCTCGTCGAGCATCCCGTGCAGGTGTGCCGCCGCGCTCTCGATGTCGAAGTGCTTGTACTGGGCGGCGCGGACCTCGGCACTCAAGACCCCGCAGCGATGCACGTTCTCGAAGTCCCCGTACGGGAACTTGTAGTGCGCCTTCGTGTCGTCGGGCTTCTCGTCGTCCAGCCCGAGGTACCACTTCCCGTACGTGCCGAAGCCGTGCTGCTCGAGGAACTCGTTCTCCTGCGGCGCGGTCGGCTGGTGCTCGCTCCAGTCGTCGCGCTCGTCGAGGACGGCCTTTTCCTGCGCGATCAGCCGCTTGGCGTGGTCGTACGCCCTGCGATTCAACTTGACAGCCATGGTCCTGCACCTCCCAGTCCGGAATCTCAGCCCGTCTCGAGTACCTCGCGGATGTCCGACGGCAGTTGGGCGAGCACGTGGTCGAGTCCGGGGTCGAAGCCGCCGCCCACGATCACCAGCGTCGGGGCGCAGGACAGCGCGGCGCTCGGGGGTGGCGGTCTGATGGGCCACGCCGGCTACACCCCGAACGGGTAGGTCTCCGGCAGCTCGCCGGCCTCCCACTCGCTGCTGCGCTCGAGCGGTTGCAGGGCGGTCGTTTCGTCGAGGTGGATGACGGCGTCGAACTGCGCGCCCATGCGCGCGTGGAAGTAGTGCGAGATGCGCTCGGTCTCCGGCCGGTAGACGACGCCGATCGCGCGCTCCAGGCGCCTGCCGTGGAGCTCGCTCCCATCAACGAGGAAGGCCGACGGTCCCCGCTCGTGGAACAGCTCCTCCCAGCTGCCGGGAAGCGCGCGGCGGACGTTCTTGCGCTCCGCCGGTCCGCCCCAGTCCGACGCCGCCGTGACGGTGCCCGTGTAGGTGGTGAAGCCGACCAGCAGCGCGTCATCGCCGTGTCGCTCGCGCACCAGCTGCCCGACGTTCAGCTGGCCGGCCTGCCCGATCTCAGTCGCGCGCTCGTCACCCAGATGCGAGTTGTGCTCCCACACCGCCACCTTCGCCAGGCCGCCAGCCTGCTCCAGGTGGGCGACGAGCTCCTCGAGCGTCTCGGCCATGTGCCGATCGCGCAGGTTCCAGCTCTGCACGCCGCCGCGGAACATCGACCGGTAGTACCGCTCGGCGTTGACGACCAGGCGCGCGTTCTGCTCAGCGAAGAACTGGCCGTCGTCGTCGAGCAGCCGCTCGCGATCGGCCAGGGCGTTGGCCATGCGCAGCTCGACGAGCTGGGCGACCGCCTGCTGCTCGCACGACTCGGCGCCGGCCATCCCGGCCTCGTACGCGTAGATCTGCGGGTCGCGGCCGAACTGATCGAAGCAGGCGTAGCGCTCGCGGGCGCGCTGCGCGGCCGCCGGGTCGACCTCGTCGAGGTACTCCACGACAGTCTCCATCGACCGGTGAAGGCTGTAGAGATCGAGGCCGTAGACGCCCACCTTCTCGGCCCCCTCGGGCAGACCGTCGTTCCAGGCGCGCAGCCACTGCACGAACTCGGCGACGACGGTGTTGCGCCACATCCAGACCGGGAAACGCCGGAAGTCAGACAGCGCCTCCTCGGTGCTTCCGTCATCGCCCACACCACGGACGTAGCGGTTGACGCGGTACGCGTCGGGCCAGTCCGCCTCGACGGCCACCGCCGTGTACCCCTGCTCGGCGATCAACCGCTTCGTGATCTGCGCACGCTCGCGGTAGAACTCGTGCGTCCCGTGGGACGCCTCGCCGACGAGCACCAGCCGGCAGGCCGCCGCTCGTTCGACGAGCCCGTCGTAGTCGGAAGGGCTGCCCGTGAGCTCGCGCACCGCCCGCGGCCCGCCGGCCGCCGGGGCGCGTCGCGCCCGGGCGAGCAGCTCGCGGACCTGCGCGTCGTCGGTCTGCGAGAAGTCGCTCGTACCACAGGCCGACGGCGCGGAAGGGCTTCGGCGTGCTCAGGCACACGACGTCGTCGGCCACCTCGCGCAGCGCCTCGCACACGTCCGGATCGGCGACCGGGACCGCGACGACCACCCGAGCCGCCTCCTCCTGGCGCACTGCGTGCACCGCCGCTGACATCGTCGACCCGGTGGCCAGGCCGTCGTCCACGAGGATGACCGTGCGCCCCGCCAGCTCCGGCGGCGGCCGGCCCTCGCGGTACGCGCGCTCGCGACGCTCGAGCTCGCGGCGCTCCTTCGCATCGATCGCCTCGAGCCACTCGGCCGGGATGTCCAGCGACTCGATCACGCGCGTGTTCAGGACGCGCGTGCCGCCCGTCGCGATCGCGCCCAGCGCGACCTCCTCGTGCCCCGGGACCCCGAGCTTGCGCACGACGAACACGTCCAGCGGAGCGTCGAGCGCGCGAGCAACCTCGGACGCGACTGGCACGCCCCCTCGGGGCAGCGCGAGCACCACGACATCGTCCCGGCCCGCGTACTCGCGCAGCCGCTCGGCGAGCAGGCGGCCCGCCTCGACCCGGTTCTTGAAGCGCTGTGCGACCGTGGACATGGCTATCCCTTCGACCACTAGACCGGCGGCCCCGCAGGGCAAGACGCAGCGTCCGGCCGGGACGCCGAACCGCGGGGATGGCGAGCCTCCAGGTCACGAGGGGTGCCGCCCGAGGGTGACCACGCAACCTCAGGATCCGTGTCCCAGCCCATCAGGTCGCTCAGCCGCCGAAACGCCTCGGACGCGGCGACGATCGAGATCGATCGCTCTCCGGGCCGGCCGCGCAACCCTCGCATGCCGGCCACGTCAACGAAGTGCAGGTCCGCAAGGTCGAGCACCAGCGATCCGCAACGGCGTGCGCGGAGCACGTCGGTCAGGAGCGGTGCGGCATCGAGATCCAGATCGCCCGCCAAGCGCAGCGCCCCAGAGCGCAGGTGCGCGGCCTCCAGATCCCCCTCGCGGCCGACCGGCGCCAGTTCGGGCGCCAAGTCCACGTCGTGCAACGAGGCCACGGCGGACGACGGCGCGGCCCTCGCGGGATCGTAGATGCACAGGATCGCGGTCGCCGAACTCGCCAATGCGTCGAGGCGCTGCTCGAAATCCTCGAGCGCCTGCGGGTCGGCGATGGACGCGCCAACCTCGACGATGAGCATCAGGCCCTCGTAGCCGTCGGCCAGCGAGCGATCACGCTCGTCCGAGCACCATCCGAGCAGGAAGTCGATGTCAAACGTCCCCTCGACGGCGTGGATCCGGGGCGAGCGCACGATCAGTTGACCGCGATCCAGCGCCGTTGCGACCGCCTCGTCCGCGTCCGCGAGATCGCCGACCAGCTTGCGCGCGTCGACCCGATCGTGGAGGTAGACGGCGCGGTCGCCCCGCTTCAACACGCGGCTGACCACGCTCGCGACGACGCGCCTGCGATCGCTGGCCGAGGCGAAACGGCAGCAGGCATGCTCGCCCGGCCTGATGATGGCTCCTGCGCCGTCCGGGCGAGCCGGCGTCCAGTCCCGGTCCGGGAAGTGATGGTCTTGAGCTGTAGCAGTCATGCCGCGAGTGTGGATCGCGCGCGCTGTCCTCGCGTCCGCCACCTGCACAGTGCGGCTGGCCAGCCGCTGGCCAGTCTTCGGCCGCTCCGCACGCTGGTCGGCTAGGCGGCCTTCGGGTCGCCGGGCAACGCACGGACGAGCTGATTGCGTGATGTGATGTCGAGCTTCGCGAACACCTTGCGCAGGTGGTATTGGACCGTTCGGGGGCTGATGAACAGCCGCGCGCCGATCTGCGGGTTCGACAGCCCTTCGCGTGCCAGCTGGGCGATCTGGGTCTCCTGCGCAGTCAGCTGGTCACGCGTGTCCGGTGCGCGGGCCCGGACCGTCTCGCCGGTGGCGAGCAGCTCGCGCCGAGCGCGGTCCGCGAACGCCGCGGCACCCATGCGAGCGAACAGGTCGCTGGCGGCGCGCAGCGGCTCGCGGGCATCGCTGCGACGGTGCTCGCGGCGCAGCCACTCGCCGTAGAGCAGGTGAGAGCGCGCCAGGTCGAAGGCGAACCGAGAGCGACCGAGCCGGTCGATCGCCTCGCGGTAGAGCGCCTCGGCCGCGTCGTCCTCGCTGACGAGTGCGCGCGCCCGCGCCTCGATGCCGAGCGCCAGGTCGGTTCCGGCCGCCCTCGTCCGCTCGGCCAGGCGCTCCATCGCGGCGGTGGCCACGTCGGTCCGTCCGCAGCGCCTGGCGGCCTCGACGAGTTCCGGCAGGGCCCATACCGAGACCATCAACTCGTCGCGGTAGCTTGCGCTCTTTGCCGGAGCGAGAGCCGCTTCGTGCTGACCGCTCGCGTTGTAGAGCAGGGCGCGCGCGTGCTCGCCGAAGGTGAGCACGACGCCCTCGCCGCGGGTGATCGCGGTGGCCTCGCTGGCCTCGATCAGCGCGAGGGCCGCGCGCTCGTCGCCACGGCATCCCGACAGCAGCATCCGCCCGAACACGATCGGTGGCGTGCCGGTCGCCTCCGCGATGCCGTCGGCCTCGTCGATGAGGGAGCCGGCGGCCCTCAACTCGCCTTCGAAGCAGCGCACCAGCGCGAGCAGGTTGAGCGCCAGCGGGAGCACCGCGAGGGCGCCGCTCTCGCGCGCGATCTCGACGTTGCGGGTGGCGAGCGCATACCACGTGTCGTCGTCGAACAGGTCCGGCGCGACACGCCGGGCGAGCCACGGCCAGCGCACCTTTCCGCCTCGACCGCCATCGTCGCGAACGGCCGCCAGCGCGCGCGTGAGGGGCTCGGCACTCGCCGCGTAGCCATCGGTGAATCGGATGGCGAGGCCGTCGAGCAGCGCGTCGATCGCGCGCGGCTCCCCAGGTCCTGCCGGCAGGCGACGCGCCGCCGCCGCCGCGGCGCGCATGCCGCTGCCGAGGCGGCCCGCGATGCTCGCAGCTCGCAACGCCTCGAGATAGGTCTCGCGCGCGAGTTCCGCGTCCAACGGCTCCAGCGCCCGGGCCGCGCCGAGGAGCAGCGGCACGGCATCGCCGCCCCGTCTGAGGTCGAGCGTGATCTGACCATCGAGCCGCTGGAGCATCGCGCGGTCGAGCTCGCCGAGCGGCCCTTCGGCCGCCGCGGACAACAGCGCCAAGGCCTCCTCGGGCGCTCCCGCCAGCTGCTTGGCGCCGGCCGCTGCGAGCGCGCGCCGCGCGTGCAGCGCGGCGTCGACCGTGAGCTCCGCGGAGCGGCTGAGGAACGCGGCCGCCGCCGCGACTCCTCCGCGCGCCTGCGCGCGCCCGGCTGAGCGCTCGAGCTCTGCGGCGACCTCCTCGTCGGGCCCGACCGCCGCCCGGGCGAGGTGCCAGGCGCGACGATCGGGGTCGGCCTCGGCGTCGGTGACGGCGGCGAGCGCGCGGTGCGCGGCCTGCCGGTCCACGGGCGAGGCGTCCCGGTAGATCGCGGAGCGTAGGAGCGGATGGCGGAAGGCAACCCGTGTGCCAAGTTCGAGCAGCCCGTCCCCCACGGCCGGGGCAATCGCGTCGACCTCCAGCCCCAGCTCGCCCGCCGATCGCCACAGCAGCGCTGTATCGCCTGTCGGCTCGGCGGCGGCCAGCAGCAGCAGCCGCCGCGTCCCCTCCGCCAGCTGCCGCACGCGGCCCAGGAAGCTCGCCTCGATGCGGCTTTGCAGCTCGCCGTCGCTCGGCGTGTGGAAGCCGCCCTGGACCCGCGCGTGCGAGAACTCCCGTGGCAGCTCGAGCAGTGCCAGCGGATTCCCGCGGGCCTCGGCGAGGATGCGCGCGCGCACGCGCTCGTCCAGCGGTGCGCCGATCACCGAATCCAGCAGATCGCGCGCGTGCGCCGCCGACAGGCCGCGGAGCCACAGCTCCGGAAACCGGGCGAGCTCGTCGGACTCGAGCGGCTCCCGCACCGCGAAGACAAGCGCGACCGACTCGGCCTGCAGTCGCCGCGCCACGAACGCGAGCACCTGCGCGGACGACCGGTCGAGCCACTCAGCGCCGTCGACCAGGCACAGCACCGGCGCCTCGTCGGCCGCCTCTGACAGGAGGCTGAGCGTCGCGAGGCTGATCAGGAACCGCTCGGGCTGGGCGCCCGTGCTCAGGCCGAACGCGGTCCCGAGCGCCTCGCGTTGCGGGAGCGGCAGCCGCTCGAGATGGACGAGCAGCGACGAGCACAGCTGATGCAGACCCGCGAACGGCAGTTCCATCTCCGACTCGACGCCTTCCGCCCGGACGATGCGGCACCCGTTGGCGCGCTCGGCGGCATAGTCCATGAGCGCGGACTTGCCGGTCCCGGCTCGACCGCGCAGTACCAGGACCCCACTCTTCCCCGCCTTCGCCTGAGCGAGCAGCTCATCGAGCCTCGCACACTCCTCGCTACGCCCGATCAACACGGCCAGCCATGCTGGAGCGCTACCCGCCGGAGACCATCGCGACGACCCGGATCTCCTGCGCGCCGGCCAGCGGACCGTCGAGACCGCCGTACTCCCGGTGGTCGAGCCCGTCGACGTACACATTGAGGTGGCGGTTCAGTTCGCCGCGCTCGTTGAACAGCAGGTCCGCCACCGGCAGGGCGCGCAGGGCATCGCCCGTCGTCTCGGCGTCGACGTCGAAGCTGCGACGGCCCTGCGCCTGCGCGGCGAGCATCGCCGGGACGACTACCTGGACCACGGCGTCACCTCGACGGACAGGATCGGCGGAAGATGCCGCACCGCCTCGACCCACTGGTCGCCGTCGGTCAGCGCGAAGAAGGAGCCGCTCTGGGTGCCGAAGTACAGCGACTCGGCGTCCGACGCAGCGCCCTCGCGGAGCACTGCCGCCCAGGCCGGCGCAGGCAGCCCGTCGGCCATCGGCGTCCACGTGGTCCCACCGTCGGTGGTGCCGTAGACGGCGAGCCGAGCGTCCGGGCTGTAGTGGTATTCGGGACTGGTCTCCGGGATCACGTAGGCCGCGTCGGGATCGGCAGGGTCGAGCATGAGCGGGAAGCCGAAGCCGCTCGGAAGGCCGTTCTCGTCGAGCCGCGTCCACGCGTCGCCGTGGTCGTCGGAACGGAACACGCCGAAGTGGTTCTGCTGCCAGAGCCGATTCGGTTGCGCGGGGTGCAGCAGCAGCTTGTGCGGGCACTGCCCGACGTCCGGATACGGGTCTCCGAGGAAGTCGGCCGGGACGCCCTGGTTGACCGGATTCCAGGTCTCGCCGTCGTCGTCGGAACGAAACACGCCGGCGGCGGTGATGGCGGCGTACATCCGCTGCGGATCGAGGGGATCGAGCTGGATCGAATGGCACGACATGCCTCCCGCGCCCGGAAACCAGCGCGCGCGCGACGGGTGCTCGAGGATTCCGCGGTTCGGCTCCCAGCCGTCCCCGCCGTCGTCTGACCGGAAGAGCACGCCGGGGTCACCCCCGAGATACAGCGTGTCGGGCTCTTCGGGCCGTCCCGGCTCGATGTGCCAGGTCGCGTTCAGCGTCAGCCCCGACGCCTCGGGCAGGCCGACCTTCTTCGACCGCCGCCACGTCCGACCACGGTCGGACGAGCGCTGGACGGTCGGACCGTAGACCACGTGGTTGGCCGCCGCGAACAGCGTGTCGTCACGCGGGTCGACCGTCGCGTGGAAGATCCCCCAGCCGTCGAGCAGCGGACCCTCGACCTCCCACTGGCGACGGTCGTCATCGCCCCAGAGAAGGAAGAGCCCTTTCCGTGTGCCGACAAGTGCGAGGACGCCGATCGCTGGACCTACCTGGTCTTGGGGTGCATTCGAGTGGCCGCTCAAGCCGGCCCGACGGTGGAATTGCGTCGCAGGCGGGTGGCCTCCGGTCGCCGCATAGCTTCGCTTTCGTCAGGCCATGCCAGCGTACTGGATGACGGATACGTGCCAGTATCGCTGGACTCAGAAACGCAACACGGCCGCGATGTGACCGCGCCGCGCCAGCTCGTCGGGGTGGTGGCGCAGCGGCAGGACCTCGGCCGACTGCGCGATCGCGTCCTCGATCGCGCGCTCGAGCGCGCGCCCGTCGGGCGGCTGGAAGCGCTCCTCGTAGAGCAGCGTCTCGACGCGCGCCTGCTCGAGCATCGCCAGCACGTCGTGCAGGCCGGCGGCGGCGCGCTCGCCGCGGCCGAGGCGCTCGGCGAGGCGGTCGAGGACCGCGCGCTCGTGGCGGCGCTCGTCGTCCTCGAAGCACGGCAGCGCGGCGCGGCGGACGTCGTCGGGGTGCGCCGAGGGAACCTCGACGTCGATGCGCCCGGCGAGCCGCCCGCGAGCCGCGTTGCTGAGCATCGACTCCAAGCGCGACGCCAGCTCGGGTGGCCCGCCGACGAGCACCCGGTCGTACCCGCCGGCCTGGAGGTGGCGGTCGAGCTCGTGCGCCGCCTTCTCGAGGTGCTGGTCGACCTCGTGCTCGACCCACCGCTGGTGGTCGGCGGGGCCGCTGCGCTCGTGCTGGCCGGCGACGCTGTCGGCGAGCTGCTCGAACTCCTCGATGTGGTCGCTGTTGCCGTGCAGGAAGCGGGCGTGACGCGTGTCGACGAGGACGATGAGCCAGTTGCGGCGATCGGCGGCCTGCAGCAGCGGCATGACGTACGGCGAGTCGTCGACGACGGCGCGCGTGCTCGTCGGCCGCGGAAGCGTGAACGGCTCGAACAGGCCGTCGGCCGAGCAGGCGAAGATCGCGGCCCCGCGGCCGCCCTTGGGGGCGTAGTCCTCGAAGAACGCCGCCGCGCGCTCGATGTCGGCACGCAGCGAGACCTTGCCCTCGTGGTCGGTGTCGACCCGCTCGACGCACTTGCTCGCCTCGTCGAGCAGCGAGGTGTAGGCCGACCGACGCGCGCGCCGGGTGCCGAAGTCGGTCGGGTTGAGATCGAGGTAGAGGCTGAGCACGGGCGCCGCCGGTCGCAGCGCGGCCAGCACCTGCAACCGCTCGGCGATCACCGGCCACGCATCGACATATCCAGCCGCCGTCGAATCCATTGCAAACCCCGGTAGATCCTGGCGGTCGCGCGTCAACCGCAGATCGCTCGCTTGCACGGCGGTGGCGCGGACCTATCCCACAGGACGTGGCCCTCGCCCCTCGCGAAGTCGACCAGGCGCTCGCCGGCACCCCCGGCTGGCGGCGGGTCGGCAAGACGCTTGTCCGCGAGCTGGCGATGCGCGACTTCGAGGAGGCGCTGTGCCTGGTGGAGCGCGTCGGGCGCTTGGCGGTCGACTACCAGCGTCGCCCTGACATGTGCATCACGGGGTTCAACCGCGTGCGCTTGAAGATCTTCAACCTGCACCACGCCGGGCTGACCCAGGCCGAGCTGCGGCTGGCGGCGAAGACCAGCGCGGTCATCGACGCGCCCGCGGTCGCCGAGGTCGACGCCGGGCCGGCGTGACGGGAGCCGCTACGCCAGGTCGCGGGCGCGGCACGCGAGCTGCAGCAGCAGCAGGTCGTCCGGGTTCTCGGGATCGACGTCGAGCAGCTCGAAGATCTGGTTGATGCGGTAGCTGACGGCGTTACGGTGCATGTTCAGGATCTTGGCCGTCTTCGTCACCGAGCCCTGCTGGTCGAGGTAGGCGTGCAGGGTCTGGATGAGGCGCTCGCTGCGGGCGCTGCTGAGACCCGTCAGCGGCGCGAGGACGGTCGTCACCGCCTCCTGCGCGGTGTCGGCGGCGTACCACTCCACGAGCGAGCGCCGCAGGCCCAGGCTGTCGAACGGCACCGACGTGTTCACGCGCCCGGACGCGCGCGCGATCGTGACCGCGGCCTTGGCCTCCGTCACCGCGGTCAGGAGCCCCGCCGGGCCGTCGTGGGCACTGCCGACCCCACAGCGCAAGAGCGTCGCGGGCAGCCGCGAGCGGGCCTCGGCGAGCGCCGGGTCGATCGCCTTGGCGACGCTCGCGGCGGCGCCGATCCCCGGATCGTCGTCGTAGCTGCGCAGCAGCAGGTGCGCTTGCCCGGCGCGCGCGCTGTGCCAGACGCCGCCGCGAGCCTGCACCGCGCCCAGGAGGAGCCGCGCGAGCTGCATGCGCGTCTCGTAGCTCGCCAGCTCCTGGCCCAGGGCCGGATCGGCGAGATCCTCGAAGTCCAGCCGCACGGCGACATGCCAGCCGTCGATCGGGAAGCCGAGCGTCCGCGCGCGCTGGACGAGCGCGGCCCGGCCTTGCGGCGGCGCCGACAGCAGCTCGGAGAGCACCTCCTCGCGCGAGCGTATCGGCAGCTCCTCGGCCCTGCTGGCGCTCGCGATCGCGCGCGCTGCGCCCGCCGCGGCGGCGTGCAGCACGATCTCCAGGGCGAGCGCCAGGTCCCCCTGCTGGCGCGCCGCGGTGACCCAGCCCTCGACGTGCTCGTCGACGACGATCGCGGCACACGGGCCGGCGCGCGGCTCGCTCGAAGCGATCCGCAGCGCGATGCCCAGCGCGGCCCCCGCGCGGCCGACGAGCGCCTCGGGCCCGCCGCCGGCGGGGTGGGCCTCGATCGCCCGCAGCGCGGTGTGCGCGCGCAGCAGCGCGACGTCCGCGGCGCCGGCGAGCTCCCGGCCGACGGCCACGGCGAGGCGGGCGAGGTCGACGTTGCCGACGGTTGCGAGGATCGCGATCCCGGCCCGGTGGGCGATCGGCGACGAGGTCGGCGTGATGCTCTCCGCGTGGCCCACGGGCAGCACGATCGCGGCGACCTGCCGGCTGCCGGCGAGCCGCAGCGCCATGTCGAAGCGGTAGGTGCTGGCGGCCGCGGCGGCGGCGTGCGTGAGGAGCACCATGGCGTGCGGGCCGACGCGCTCGAGATCGGCGAGATCCTCGACCAGCGCGACGTGCTCGACGTCCGGATCCGAGCTTGGGCGCGACAGGTACGCGAGCAGTGGCTGCAACGCCGGTGAGCCCACGAGCTGCCGCAGCGAGGCCACGCACCTATGCTAGATGCCCAAGTCCCGGGCGGGAGAACGGCATGCTGCACCTCGACGCGTCGAACCTGCCAGCGCTCGCCTCCGGATGCGCCGTGCTCGGCGCGGGCGGCGGCGGCCACCCTGGCCTCGGGCTCGCCATGGCGCTGCACGCCGTCGCGCAGTACGGCTCCGTCACGGTCCTCGAGCTCGACGAGCTCGACGACGACGCGCAGCTGATGCCCTGCGGCATGGTCGGCGCTCCGGCGATCGCCGGCGAGCGGATCTGGAGCGGCGACGAGGGCGCGGTGCTGCGCGGGCTCTTCGAGGAGCTGTACGGCGATCCGGTCGACGCGCTGATGTGCTTTCAGATCGGCGGCGCCAACGGGCTGCTGCCCGTCACGTGGGCGGCGCGCTGCGGCCTGCCGCTGCTCGACGCCGACGGGATGGGCCGCGCGTTCCCCGAACTGCACCAGCAGGCGATGCACGTCGCCGGCTTCGCCGTGTCGCCGGTGGCGCTCACCGACGGGCGCGGCACCACGCTCGTCCTGCGGGCCGCCGACGGCGCCGCGGCCGCCCGGCTGGCGCGGGAGGCGACCACGAGCCTCGGCGGCGCGTGCGGCGCGGCGATCTGCGGCATGCGCGCCGGGCAGGCGCGCCGCGCCGTGATCGCGGGATCCGTCTCGCTGGCGCTGCGGCTGGGCGCCGCGGTCCGCGGCAAGAGCATCGGCGGCGTGCTCGACGCGCTGGGCTCGCTGCTCGCGGCGACGCTGCTCATCGAGGGCCGCGTCGTCGACCTCGAGCGCGACCCCGGCGAGACGCTGATCGGCTCGGCGACCGTGCGCGGCGCGGGCGGGGCGAGCGGCATGCGCCGGCTGCGCCTGGAGATGCAGAACGAGTACCTCCTCGCGTTCGAGGACGGCGCGCTGCGCGCCGCGGTCCCCGACCTCATCTGCGTGGTGGCAACCGACAGCGGCGCGCCGATCGCCGCCGACGAGCTGCGCTACGGGCAGGGCGTCGCCGTCGTCGCGGCGCCGGCGGCGGCGGTCTGGCACGGCGCGCCGGGGCTCGCGCTGGCGGGGCCGAGGGCGTTCGGCTACGACATCGACCATGCCACGATCGCCGCGGCCGCGCCGGCGCATGGCTGAGCGGCGGCTGCGCATCGGCGTCGTGAGCGACGGCGTGCGCACGGATGCCGTCGCCGTCGACGACCGTGACCGCGTGCTGACGAGCGCGAGCGTCGCGGCGACCGCCGACGCCGGCGCGGACGCGCTGCGCGCGGTCCTGGCCCACGACGCGGTCGACGCCGCCGACATCCGCTGGGTGATGCTCGGCGGCGGGCACGCGCTCGAGGACGTGGCGCGGGCGCCGGGCGTCCGCAAGGTCGCGGTCGTGCGCATCGGCGCGCCCCTGACGCTCGCCGTCCCGCCGCTCGCGACGTGGCCCAGGGCGCTCCGCGCGGCGGTGTCGGCCGGCGAGATCGTCGTCGCCGGGGGCGCGGAGTTCGACGGCCGCGCGATGGCCGCGCTCGACGAGGACGCGGTCGCCCGCTTCCTGGCGGGGTTGGGCGACCGCGCCCAGGCCGTCGCGATCAGCGGTGTGTTCGCGCCGGCCTCCTCGGAGCACGAGCTCGCGGCCGCCGAGGTTGCGCGGCGCGAACTCGGCAGCTGGGTCGACGTCGCGCTCAGCCACGAGCTGGGCGGCATCGGCCTGCTCGAGCGCGAGAACGCGACGGTGCTGAACGCCGCGCTCGGCGGCGCGGCCGAGCGGCTCGCCACGGCGGCCCGCACGACGCTCGCCGAGGTCGGCGTCGACGCCGAGCTCCTGTTCGCGCAGAACGACGGAACGCTGATGGTCGTCACGCACGCGCAGCGCTTCCCGGCGCTGATGATCGCCAGCGGGCCGGGGACCGTGATCCGTGGCGCCGCGTACCTCAGCGGCGTCGCCGACGCGGTCGTCGCGGGGGTCGGTGCGACCACGACCGACGTCGGCGTGCTCGCCGACGGGGTGCCGCGCGAGCGCGGCGGACCGACGGAGATCGCGGGCGTGCTCACGAGCCTGCGCCTGCCCGACGTGCGCCGTGTCGCGCTCGGCAACGAGCGCCTGCCTCGCTCCCGTCGGGGCGCGCCCCACCCACGGGCGGGCGCCGTCGCCGCGCTGATGGACGCCGTCCAGGACGCGAAGGCCGCACAGCCGGCGATGCCGCTCGTCGTCGTCGGCCGCGGCCACCGGCTCGTTCCCGACCGGCTGCCGGACGTCAGCGAGGTGATACGGCCGCACGACGCGGAGCTCGCGGCTGCGATCGGCGCCGCGCTCGCACCCGCCAGCGGGCAGTTCGCGCGCGTCTGCCTGAACCGGCCCGACACGCGCCGGGCCGTGCTCGAGGAGGTGCGCGCAGCGGCCGTCGCGCGGGCGATCGACGCCGGCGCCGATCCGGACCGCGTCGAGGTCGTGGAGGTCGACGCGGTGCCCCTGACCTCGCTCGTCCAGCCGGCCGTGCAGATCCGCGTGCGGGCCGCCGGCCCGTGCTGGTGAGCGGGCGGGCCCGTCAGATCCAGAGGCGCGCCACGAGGCCGCCCGGCGACGACAGCAGCTCGAGATCTGCACTCATCTGGCGGGCGACCCACAGGCCCGCGCCGGCCAGGCCGCCCCGGCGCGGCGGGAGGTAGCCCGCGAGCGGGTCGTCGTGGCCCGGGCCCTGGTCGGACAGCTCGATGACGAACCGCTCTCCGACCCGGCCCGCGCGCAGCTCGCCGACGCCGCCCGCGTGACGCCGCGCGTTGGCCAGCAGCTCGTCGACGGCGACGAGACCGTCCTGGGCCGCGACCGCGGGAACGCCCGCGCGCGCCATCTCGTCGGCCAGCCGACGGCGCAGCGCGCGCGGCTCGTCGCCGGCCGCGAGCAGCGGCAGCTCGGGCACCGCGCGCGGTGCGGGCGAGAGCGCGCGCACGACCTCTGCGGCGTCGGCGTAGCTGTCGCTCGGGCGGGCCGCATCGGTGACCACCTCCGGGTGGGCGCGCTCGAGGTCCGCGATCCGCGTCGCGGGGGTCGTACGCGTGTCGTAGCCGCACACGAGCCGCAGCGGGTAATGCTCGAACGCGCGCGTCAGGATCGCCTCGTAGGACATCCAGTGATCCCACGGCCCCGGCTGACGCAGGTCGAAGGGCAGCTCGGCGAAGATCCGGATCGCCGGCGGACCGGCGGCCGACATCCTGCGCAGCTGACGGTCATAGCTCGCCAGCGCGGACTCCACGCGGGTGTAGTGCAGGTCGGGATCGATGAACGTCATCCGCGCGCTCACGGCGCCGAGCCCGTCCTCGAGCAGCATTCGGTGGCGTGCCGTTACGACGAGGCACACCGCGTCTCCCTCGTCGACCCCCTCTGCGAGGAACGGGACGATGCGGGCGGCGTACTCGTCGTCGCTGCCGTAGAGGAACAGGCTGTGGCGCAGCGCGGCCACGCTCATGGTGCGGCGAGGATCTCGATCGTCGGGTCGGTGTCCCACGCCAGCAGGTCGAGCATCCGCCGCACGGATGCGGAGGCACCGAGGATCGTCAGCGGCTGCTGGGTGCGGCCGCGCAGTGCGCGCATCCCCGCGACGTCGACGAAGTCCAGATCCTGGAGGTCCAGGCGCAGCCTGCCGTGGTAGTGGGCACCCAGCACGGCCGCCAGCGTGTCGGCGCTGCCGAAGTCCAGCTCGCCGCACAGGCGCAGCGTCGCCTGGGCGCCATGGCCGACGCTCGCCGCGGCGAGGTAGCCGTCGCGCCCGATCGCCGCCAGTTGCGGCGCGACGTCGACGTCGTGGATGTCGGCGAGCGCGCGCAGGGACCCGGCGGCAACGGCGCCGTGGTCGTACTGGCACAGGAACATGAGCGTGCCCTCGTCCGCGTCGGCGCGCAGGCACTGCTCGAAGGCGCAGACGTCTTCCACGCCCGCCAGATCGTCCAGCACGCTCATCTCGCCGCTCATGCTCAGCGCCGGATAGCCCTCGGCGAGCGCGGCGGCGTGCTCGCCCGCGATGAAGGCGAGCGTCCGCTCGGGGTCGAACACACCGTCGGGGGCATACACGTCGACGGCCTGCCGCACGCTGAGCTGGCCCGATTGCAGCGCCGCCGCGATCTCGTCGTCACGCTCCGCGAGCCCGTCGACGAAGGCACCGAGATCCTCGCGGTCGGCGAGGTAGACCACCTTGTTTCCGTGCGCAAGCGTGCGCTGGACATAGCCCACGGCCAGCCGCTCACGATCGTCCGCATGTGCAAGCCGGCTGCACGCGTGCTCGCCGGGTCGCACGGCCGCAGCGAACTCGAGCCCGGACACAGGACACGCACGATAGGGCTCTCAGGCGTCCGGGCAAGGGGCATATTCCCCATTCGCCGCCGCTCAGAGGATGTTGTGCAGAACGTCTGAATTCCAGCCCTTCTTTGTGTGATGCAACGAAGACCGCCGCCGTCGTCGTCGCCAAGCTCCCCCCGACCTCAGCGACCGTGCAACGAAGCGGCCGCGCAGCCCACGACCCCTACAGGGAGGGTTCTCGATGGCCACCGCAACCCGTATGTCGTCCTCGCCGCCGCGCGCGCGGCGCCCCCCGCCCGTTCCGCGACGGCCGCCGCGCGAGCGTGACGACCGGGGCCGGCTGGCTCCTGCGGCCGAGCGCGAGCTCGTGCGGTTGGCCAAGGACGGCGGCAGCGCCGAGCGCGAGGAGCTCGTCGAGGCGTTCATGCCGCTGATCGGGAGCGTCGCGCGGATCTACCGCAACCGCGCACACATCGATCGCGCCGAGCTCATGCAGGAGGGCGTCGTCGGGCTGCTGCGCGCGCTCGAGCGCTTCGACACCGAGATGGGGACGCCGTTCTGGATGTACGCGTCCTGGTGGGTCCGGCAGGCGATGCAACACCTCGTCGCCGAGCTCGGGCGGCCGATCGTGCTGTCCGACCGCGCGCTGCGCAAGCTGGCGCGCATCAAGGACGTCCGGCACGAGCACCTCCAGCGCCACGGGCGCGAGCCCAGCACGACCGAGCTCGCCGAGGCGCTCGGCCTCACGCGCGAGCAGGTGGAGAGCCTCATGGCGACCGAGCGCGAGCCGCGCGGGCTCGGCGAGCCGATCGGCGGCGACCAGGACGTCGGCACCACGCTCGGCGAGCTGCTCGAGGACCCGCGCGCGGCCGACGCGTTCGACCTCGTCCCGCGCAAGCTCGAGATCGAGCGGCTGCCGGCGGTGCTCGCGATCCTCGACGAGCGCGAGCGGACGATCATCCGCGCGCGCTTTGCCCTGGACGGCGACGAGTGCACGCTGAGCGAGCTGGGCGAGCACCTCGGCGTCAGCGCCGAGCGCGTGCGTCAGATCGAGGCGGCCTCGCTCGGCAAACTGCGCGCACGGCTGTCGGCGGCGTAGGGCGCGCCGAGGGCGCGCTCGAGCGCCTGCTCGATCGGCTCGTCGCCGGCGATGGCTACGAGCATCGGGCCGCCGCCCTCAGGCCGCCGAGGCGCGCTTGAGCATGCCCGCGGCCAGCAGCGCGCGAATGCCCAAGAACACGAGGTTGATCCCGACGAGCAGGCCGATCGCCCACGCCGCCGAGCTCGGCAGATTCGCCACGATCAGAACCGCGAGCAGGATCGACAGCACGCCGTTGAACAGCACGATGCCGGCGCCCGGCAGCCCCCACAGGCGGCGCGCCGCGACGAGCTGCAACCCGCCGGTGCCGACGAACCAGACGACGAGCAGCAGCGTGAGCGAGATCGCCCCGCCACCGGGGAACAGGACGATGTAGGCGCTGACGACAAGCGTCAGCAACGCCTGCAGCGCGCGCTCCCACGCGTGCCCCGCCCCGCGCTGCGTCCAGGCGTGGATGGCCATGACGAGGCCCGAGTAGAGGAGGAGCCAGCCGATGAAGATCGCGATTGTGAGCGTCGCGAACTGCGGCACGACGATCGCCGCGGTACCACCGATCAACGCGAGTATTCCGGTTGCGACGAGCCATTTGCGCGCCTGCTTGAGCTCGCCGTCGGTGACGCGCAGATCGTCGAACCACGAGGTGATGATCGCCGCGGGAGCGACGTCGGCTGCAACTAGGCGTTCGGTCCAGGGCTGAGACATCGGCGGCCTCCTGTCGTGACGGGTTGTCGAGCAGGTAGGCCGCCGCCGACGGCGGGCCAGCGCATCTTCGTCTTGCCCGCGCGCGCGCGACGGCCTATCGCCGTCGCCAGGATGCTGCGCTTCCGGGATGGCGAGCAGCGCACCACGCGGGTCGAGCTGTTCCTCGACCTCGTCTTCGTCTTCGCCGTGACGCAGCTGTCCGCGCGGCTGGCGCAGGACATCTCCGTGGCCGGGGCCGCGCACGTGCTGTTCCTGCTGCTCGTGGTGTGGTGGGCCTGGATCTACACCACGTGGATGACGAATTGGTTCGACCCGACGCACCTGTCGGTTCGGGCCGTGCTGATCGTCTGCATGCTGGCCGCGTTCCTCATGGCGATCGCGATTCCCGACGCGTTCGGCGACCGGGCTCCCCTGTTCGCGGGCGGGTACGTCGCATTGCAGTGGGTGCGCCACACGTTCATCGTCCTCGTGACCGACGCGGACGAGCCGATGCACGCCTCCTGGGTGCGGATGTGGATCGGGTCGCTGTGGGTGGGGCTGGTGTGGATTGCCGGGGCGCTCGTGCCCGACGAGGGTGCCCGGATGGCGGTCTGGACCGCTGCCCTGGTGCTCGACTACGGCGGCCCGCTCGCAGGGTTCTGGGCCCCGGGGCTGGGGCGCACCGCTGCGACCGAATGGGAGCTCGAGCACGGCCACTTCGTCGAGCGCTTCGAGCTCTTCGTGATGATCGTGCTGGGCGAGACGATCGTCGCCACCGGCGCCACGGCGTCACATCTCGGTCTGACCCCGGAGCGGACCGCGGCGATCGTCGTCGCGTTTCTCGGGACGACGACCCTCTACTGGCTGTACTTCGACGAGGTCGCCGATCGCGCCGCGGAGCGCCTGGCGCGGGCGGGCCCCGATCGCGGGCGGCTCGCCCGCGACGCCTTCACCTACCTGCACATCCCGATCGTGGCCGGCATGCTCGTGTCGTCGGTCGGCGACGAGCTCATGATCGCCGATCCGCTGGAGCCGCTGCACGGCGACGCCCTGCTGGTGCTCGTCGCCGGCCCGGCGCTGTATCTGCTGGGACACGTGGCGTTTGAGCTGCGCTTGACGGGGGCCGTGCCGCGCCAGCGCCTCGTCGCCGCGGTCGTCCTGCTGGCCTTCGCGCCGCTGGGCACCGTGCTGCCGGTGCTCGCCACCGGCACGATCGCGTACGCCGTGCTCGCGATGGTCGCGACGCTGGAGACGTGGGCGCGGCTGTGGGGCCGGCCGGAGGGGGTCGGACGGCCCGGCTGGCCCCGCCCTCAGATCTCGCTGGACGCGGCCCGGCCGTCGCGGCCGCGGCGAACGCGGACCTCCGAGCCGCGCGCGCGGACGCGCGGCTAGCACGGTCACGGCGCTGCCGGTGCTGCGACCTGTGCTTGCCGCGCGGACGCCTCGGCCTATCGCAACGGGCACGCAGACATCGACAGAGGTCGTCGTCGCGCGGATGGCCCGGCACGGAACCAACGCTGAACGCAACCACCACCGACACTGAGAGGACGATGCAGATGACGACGACACTGGTCGTGCAGGAAGGACATCCGACGCTTCGCCACGAGGAGCGTCGCGCGCTGGGCGTGCTGCTGCAGCGCACGCTCGTCGAGCTCACCGACCTCGCGCTGATCGGCAAGCAGCTGCACTGGAACGTCCAGGGGCCGAACTTCCGCTCCCTGCACCTGCAGCTCGACGAGCTCGTCGACGCCTGGCGTGCGCTGGGCGACCGCGTCGCCGAGCGCGCGGTCATGCTGGGGGTCTCGCCCGACGGTCGCGCCTCCACGATCGCCGAGCAGACCCCGTTCGACGCGACACGGGCCGCCGGTCCGCTGGAGGACGCCCTCGTCGTCGACATCCTGACCGACGTGCTGGCCGAGGCGGTGACGCGGGCGCGCAAGTCGATGCAGCAGAGCGGCGAGCTTGACGACGTCTCCAACGACCTGCTGATCGACGTCGTGCACACGCTCGAGGAGCAGCTCTGGATGGTCAGCGCGCAGCGCGCGTGACGCGCGCCCACCTGGCAGAATGCCGCACCGGCCTACAACGAGAAAACCCCCGTGTTACCGGGGGTTTTCTGAAGCCCTCCATCGGACTCGAACCGATGACCCCTTCCTTACCATGGAAGTGCTCTACCAACTGAGCTAGGAGGGCGGGGGTCCCACTGTACAGCCTGAATCCGGCGCTCGAGGACGTGCCCGGACCCCCAGAATTCCTCAGCAAGACCGGCTCGCGGGCTACTATCGCGGCCTCGGCTCATGACCCCAGCGAGCCCCAGCACCCCGAAGGTGTTCATCAGCTACCGGCGGGCGGACACGGCGGGGCACGCGGGACGCCTGTACGACGCGATGGTGGCGCGGTTCGGCGAGCCGAACGTCTTCATGGACGTCGACATGAAGCCGGGCGTCGACTTCGTCGAGCGCATCACCTCGGTCGTGGCGGCCTGCCACGTCCTGCTCGTGGTCATGGGGCCCGACTGGGCGAGGCCGCCGGACGGCGAGACGCAGCCGCGGATCGCCGACCCCGAGGACTTCGTCCGCCTCGAGGTCGCGACCGCCCTGCGCCGCGACGACGTGACCGTGATCCCGCTGCTCGTCGAGCGCGCGAGCATGCCGCAGGCCGAGGATCTGCCCGAGGGCCTGCGCGCCCTGACGCGCCGCAACGCGCTCGAGCTCGACGACCTGCGCTGGCACGAGGACGTCAAGCGCCTCATGGTGGCCATCGAGGAGGTCCTGGGCCAGCATGCCGAGCCGGAGGCCGCGAGCGCGCCGGCGGTCGCGCCCAGCCTTCCCGCCGGGCCGCAGGGACCGGCTGCGCCCGCAGCCGCGGCCGGCGCCGGAAGCTGGCTGCGAAGCCACCGTCGCCTGGCGGTGGCCGTCGCCGCGGGCGTCGTCGTGCTGATCGCGGTGGTGGTCGCCGCCCTGCCCGGTAACGAGTCCGATCCCGCCGTGGCGACCGCGCCGGCGCCGAACTCCGGAGCCGCGACGGGCGGCGGCGGCCGGCCCGCCGGTGTCCCCGCGAGCTGCCAGGACAAGGGACTCACGCCGTTCGCCAAGAACAGCAGTGCTGTGAAGGAGTGGTCGGACTGCGACCCCGGCCCGGTCGAGGACGTCAAGGATCCCGCCCTGACATACCTCGAGTTCGCCGACGCCGCGAGCGCCCACGAGTCCTTCGTCGGCGGCAGGCAGTTCGAGCTCGACAACGGCTGGACGCTCTGCGACGAGCCGCGCCTGGAGCGCTTCTTCTCCGACGAGGCGTTCTGCGCGCAGTCAGACGCCGACAAGACCGTCGAGATCTACTGGCACGGCCAGGATGCGCGCGTGATGGGACTGGAGACGTTCGACCCGCCCACGACCGTGCCCAACGCGGTCAAGGCCTGGTCGACGGTCGTCTGAGCTGACGGTGAGGGACCCCTGCCCAGCCTGAATCCGGCGCTCGAGGACGTGCGCTACTGCCCCCGGTGCGCCGCGGCGGCGGAGGTGTCGTTCCCGCGCTCGCTGGTCTGCGAGAGCTGCGGCTACCGGGCGCTGTGGAGCCCCGAGCCGGTCGCGGCGGCGATCCCGCGCGACGCGGACGGGCGCATCTGGCTGCTGCGCCGCACGCTGCACGAGGGCGCCGGGCGCTGGACGTTCCCCGGCGGCTACGTCGAGCTCGGCGAGTCCGTCGAGGACGCCGCGCGCCGCGAGACGCGCGAGGAGATGGAGATCGACATCGAGCTCGGCGACCTCGTCGGCGTCTACTCGCGCGCCACCGAGCGAACGGTGCTCGTCGTCTTCGACGCGCGGGCGCTCGGCGTGCCGCGCGAGACCGAGGAGGCCTCCGAGGTGCGCGCCTTCGCGCCCGCCGAGCTGCCGTGGGACGAGCTGGCGTTCTGGTCGACGGAGCAGGCGCTGCGCGACACGCTGCGCTGAGGCTTACGCCCTCGCGGCGCCCTGCGCCGTCACCGTCGTGACCGGGAGGCCGAGGGCGTTGAGCTTGCTCGGCAGGTCGGTGTGCAGCCAGCGCGAGACGCGGACCGGCAGCGTCGAGATGATGATCTCGTCGAAGCCCGTGATGTTCACGGCGTCCGAGACCGCGTCGTAGGGGTTGGCGTCGCCGATGACGCCCTCGACGGGCGCGCTCGCAGCTTCCTCGAGCAGCGGCAGCGCGAGCTCGAGCACCGCCTGAGCCTCGCTCGCATCGGTGTCCTCGGGATCGACGAGGCGGTGCAGCCCGTGCGCGATGCGCGGCACGAGCAGCGTGAACTTCGCCGGCCCGGCGGCGGCGCGCGAGGCGACCGCGTCGAGCAGTGCCGGCGTGGCGGCGGTGCGATGGGCGACCACCAGGACGCGGGCGGGCGCAGACGGCTCCATGTGAACGCGACTCCTCGCGGCTCGGGGTCGGTGGCATCGTGCCAGCTACGCGACCTGCGCGCAAAGGCCGCGCGCCGACCTTGATGGCGGGGGCAGGATTCGAACCTGCGAAGGCAGAGCCATGTGGTTTACAGCCACACCCCTTTGACCGCTCGGGAACCCCGCCAGGGGTCGGGCAGTCTAGCGATCCGGCGTTCTCCAGGACCGCCCCCGGACGGACCTACAGCAGCTTGTCGATGCGCCCCACGAGCGACTTCGACAGCGGCTCGGTCTCTGCGCCGTAGCGCGCGACGACGCGGCCCTTGCGGTCGAGCAGGTACTTGTTGAAGTTCCACTCGGGCTCGCCGGCGGCCTTCCCCAGCCGGCGATACAGCGGGTTGGCGTGGTCGCCCGTGACCGTCGTCTTGGCGAACATCGGGAAGGTCACGCCGTAGTTGTTCTTGCAGAACGACGCGATGTCCTTGTTGGAGCGCCCCTCCTGGGCGAAGTCGTTGGCCGGGAAGCCGAGCAGCACGAGCCCGCGCGACCTGCGCTTGCGATAGAGCTTCTCGAGGCCGTCGAACTGCGGCGTAAAGCCGCACTGGGTCGCCGTGTTGACGACCAGGACCACCTTGCCGCGGTAGTCGGCCAGGTCGTCGCGCTGGCCGTTGAGGCGCGAGTAGACGCCGCGCAGCATCGGGCCGCCGGAGGACGCCGCCGACCGCGCCGACAGATCCGCCGCGCCGGCCTCCGAGCCGCAGCCCGCGACCGCAGCACATCCAGCACAGACCAGGAGCAGCGCGACGAGTCGCATACCGATCACTACGGTAGCGCCGCGGGGCCGGTTCAGCGCCAGAACGTCAGCTTGCGTCGCGCAGCTTCTGCGCTTCGGGCAGCGACTCGAGCTTCTTCAGCGTGTGGTTCTCGATCTGGCGGATCCGCTCGCGCGTGACGTTGAACGCGCGACCGACCTCCTCCAGCGTCCGCGGCCGCCCACCCGTCAGGCCGAAACGCATCTCGATGACCTCGCGCTCGCGCTGGGGCAGCGCGGCCAGCGCGCGGCGGACGTTCTCGCGGCGCAGGTTCTCCGACGCGAGCTCGAACGGCGACTCCGCGGTCTCGTCCTCGACGAAGTCGCCGAGCTCGGACTCGTCCTCCTCGCCCACCGGGCGCTCCAGCGAGATCGGCTGCTGGGACATGCGCAGGATGTCGCGCACCTCGCGCGGCGTGCACTCGAGGTTGGAGGCGATCTCCTCCGGCGTCGGCTCGCGCCCCAGGGACTGGACGAGCTGGCGCTCGACCTGGACGACCTTGTTGAGCTTCTCGACCATGTGGACCGGGATGCGGATCGTGCGGCCCTTGTCGGCGATCGCGCGGGTGACCGCTTGGCGGATCCACCACGTCGCGTACGTCGAGAACTTGTAGCCGCGGCGGTAGTCGAACTTCTCGACCGCGCGGATGAGCCCGAGCGAGCCCTCCTGGATCAGATCGAGGAACGTCAGCCCGCGCCCGAGGTAGCCCTTGGCGATCGAGACGACCAGGCGCAGGTTGGCCTCGACCATGTGCTGCTTGGCCTGCATGTCGCCGCGCTCGATGCGCTTGGCGAGGGAGATCTCGAGCTCCGCGGTCAGCAGCGGCACACGGCCGATCGAGCGCAGGTACAGGCGCAGCGAGTCCAGCGAGGGCTCGACGGTGAGGTCGAGCTCGGGCTTCTTCGGCGCATCCGGCACACCGCCGTTGGCGCTCGTCTTGCGCGCCTCGGCGACGGCTTCGACGCGCGCGCCCTCCGTTGTGACGTGGCGGCCGTCGGCGCCGACGATGTCGATGCCGTGCTCGGAGAGGTAGGCGTGCAGCTCGCGCACCTGCTCCTTGGTGACCTCGACCTCCTCGAGCGCAGCCGAGACCTCGTCGAACGTCAGGAAACCGCGTTCCTGCCCGTCCGTGATCAGCGCCCGAAGCTCGTCCAGCTCGTGGATCGGCGCTTCGTCAGCCAGCAGAACATTCTTGATGGTACGGCCCTCCCTCGGATGCCACCAGGCGCTACGGCCGGCCATCGCCTCCCTGAATCTCCCCGTCAGGAAAGCAACTTCGTGAGTGATAGCACAAGAGACCGGCTCCGTCAGCGTGAATTTCGGAACCGGCCGCTACCCTCACCCAATGCCGGAGAGCCTCAGTCTGTCGGGTCCCGACGTCCAGGCACAACCCCCGACGGTCCAGGTCAGCCTGTCGCGGGTCGGCGTCACCGGCGTCGAAAAGATCGTCCGGGTCCGCCAGAACGGCGTCGAGCAGCTCTTCTCCGCCCGCCTGGAGTGCTTCGTCGACCTGGGCTCCCAGCAGAAGGGCGCGCACATGTCGCGCTTCGAGGAGGTCGTCAACGAGGTCATCGGCGAGGTCGTCCTCGGCGAGGCGGCGTTCAAGGCCGAGGCGCTCGCCCAGCGGATCGCCGAGCTCGTGCGCGAGCGCCAGGGCGCCGCCCGCGCCGAGGTCACCGTGGCGGCCCGCTACCCCGAGCACAAGCCCGCGCCCGTCTCCGGCATCCCGACGCAGGAGATCTACACGCTCTACGGCTCGGCGGTCGCCTCCGCCGGCGGCACCCGCCGCATGGTCGGCGTCGCCGCCCAGGGCATGACCGCCTGCCCGTGCGCCCAGCAGCTGGTCATGGGCAGCTCGCGCGAGCGGCTGCTCGAGGACGGCTTCAGCGAGGACGAGGTACGGCGGATCTTCGACCACGTCCCGGTCGCGACGCACAACCAGCGCGGCCTCGGCACGCTGCGCATCGGCGTCCCCGAGGGCGCCGGGACCGAGATCGAGGCGCGCACGCTGCTGGACATCGTCGAGGGCTCGATGTCCTCGGAGATCTACGAGCTGATGAAGCGCAGCGACGAGGGCGCCGTCGTCGAGAAGGCCCACCGGCGCCCGCGCTTCGTCGAGGACTGCGTGCGCGAGATGATCGCCGGCGTCATCGAACAGCTGCCCGACCTCAGCGACGCGCACTTCGTCAGCGCGCGCCAGGAGAACCTCGAGACGATCCACCAGCACAACGTCGTCGCCGAGCGCTTCGGCCTGCTCGGCGAGCTGCGCCACGAGCTGGCGACCGGCGAGCACGCGCTGCGCCACGTCTCGATGCGCGACTGGCTCGACGCGACCGGCGGCCTGAGCTAGTCGCTAGTCCGCGGCGCGAGCGGCGGCGGAGGCCGTCTCGGCGCGCCGCGCCTCGGCCTCGCGCAGCACCCGCCGCAGGCCGAAGAAGTAGTCGATCCCGCTGACGATCGTGATCGCCACGGCGCCGTAGACGAGCCCGTCGACCCACGCCGGCGTCGGCTCGCCGGCCACGATCACCGCGAAGATCGCCCCGACCTGCACGATCGTCTTCGCCTTCCCCCACCCGTTGGCGGCGATCACGACGCCGTGCTGCGTCGCCTGCATGCGCGTGACCGTCACCGTCAGCTCGCGCGCGATGATCACCATCGCGACCCAGCCCGCGAGCCGGTGCAGCGAGACGAGCGCGACGAGCGCCGAGATGATCAGCAGCTTGTCGGCGATCGGGTCCATGAGCTTGCCGAACGTCGTGATGTCGTTGCGCGTGCGCGCGAGGTAGCCGTCCATCGCGTCGGTGGCCGAGGCCAGGGCGAAGACGATCGCCGCCAGCAGATCGCCGTTGGCGGTCTCGTCGAGCAGCGCGACCACGAGCACCGGGACGAGCAGGATCCGCAGCAGCGTGAGGACGTTCGGCAAATTGAGCGCGAACATGCGCTCGCAGCCTACGTTGCAAACGCCACGTCTGCTCCCCCTACGCCTTCAGGCGCCGGCCGGAGCGGAACATCGCGGCGCTCCAGAGCGTGAAGGTCAGCGCCAGCGCACCCGTCACGGCCAGCGCGATCTCGACCGGCACGTCGCTCGTGCCGAGGAAGCCGTAGCGGACGGCGTTGATGAGGAAGAAGACGGGGTTGACGTGGCTGAGCTCGTGCCACGGCGAGGGCAGCAGCTCGGCGGAGTAGAAGACGCCGCCGAGGAAGCTCAGCGGCAGGATCACGATGTTGTTGACGAAGCCGGCCTGGTCCCAGGTCTCGGCGTAGACGCCGACGATCACGCCCAGCGACGAGAACAGGACGAGCACGAGCGTCACCGCGAGCAGCAGCTCGAACGGGTGGCCGATCGGCACGCCGGTGACCGGCAGCGCGAGCGCCAGCAGGCCGATGCCGATCGCCAGCGCGCGCACGACGCCGCCGAAGGACAGCCCGAGCTGCACCTCCCAGGGCCGCATCGGCGCCGACAGCACGTCGTTGATGTAGCGGTCGGCGCGCGCCTGGAAGACCGACGAGGAGTTGTTGCTGTAGGCCGCCTGCGCCATCGCCATCGTCAGCAGGCCGGGCACGATGAAGACCTCGTACTCGACGCCCTCGATCGCGCGGATGCGCCCGCCGAGCGACAGCCCGAACACGACGATGAACAGAAACGAGGCCAGGACCGGTGCGACGATCGTCTGCGACCAGAGCTTGAGGACGCGGTCGGCCTCGCGGGCCGAGAGCGCGATCAGCCCGCGATGGCGGGCGACGAGGGCATTCATCCCTTCGAGCGTAGAGCCTTCGGCTTGCTGAACCGGACGGTCCCGATGATCGCGCGCGCCTCGGTCAGCCGCCGCTTGGACGGGTGCGCGCTGGTCACGACGGTCACCGCGTACGTGCGGTACTGCGTGCTGTCGATCATCTCCAGCGCGCGCACGGGCTTGCCCTTGTCCTTGCCGAGCAGCTCGAAGCTGCGGACGGTGCGCTGCCCGAGCGGCTGACGCGCCTCGCTGACGATCTTCGCCGGCTTGAACTGCCCCAGCAGCTCGCGCTTGGCGCCGGCCAGGACCTCGGCGGCCGCGGGCCGCGCGATCGGCGAGGAGATGAACACGACGATCGACCCGTCCGGGCTGCGCAGCCCGATCACCTGCTTGGTGACCTTGCGCTTCCAGCTCGTCGGGTGCGCGAAGCCGAGGCCCAGCGGCGGCACCGACACGATGCGCGCCGGCAGCTGCTTGGGCTTGGCTGCAGTCTTGGGGTCGCCGGACGGCCAGAGCACGACCAGCCCGACGACGATGCCTATCAACACCAACACGGCGCCGCCGAGGCGGCGCCGTGTCAGCGCTTCGGTCAGGTATTCCGCCATCTAGCGGACGCTACGCACATCCTCCCGGCGGCGCAGCATGAGACCGCCGGCGAGCATGAGCAGACCCGCCAGCGACATGCCGATGACGTCGGTGCCGGTGAACGGCAGCGACCCCGCGTTGAGGTTGCCTGCGCCCCCACCCTCGGAGTCGTCGTTCGGGTTGAACGACGCGTCGTTGTTGGCGTTGCCGTCGGTGTGGCAGCCCGGATCGTCGGCGTCGATGACCCCGTCACCGTCGTTGTCGACGCTGTCGGAGCACTGCGGCCCGTTGCCGCCGTTGCCGCTTCCGTTGTTGTCGTTGCCGTTGCCGTTGCCGTTCCCGTTGCCGTTCCCGTTCCCGTTGCCGCCGCTACCGGTGTTGTCGGTCTCGTCGTTGTCGGTCGCGTCGAACGAACCTGGGTTGTTGGCGTTGCCGTCGGTGTGGCAGCCGGGGTCGGCGGCGTCGACCTTGCCGTCGCCGTCGTTGTCGGCGCCGTCGGAGCACTGCGTGCCGGTCTCGGCCGCGGCCGGAGCCACGGTGAGCGACTCGGGTCCGGCGGTCGACTCCTTCAGCAGCGCGTTCGTGCCGACCTGCAGCGCGAAGACGTCGAGCGCGTCACGCACAGCAGCGGCGCCCGCGATCTCCTCGGCGTTGCAGATGATCGGCAGCAGCGGCGGCAGCCCGGCGTCCGTGTCCGGCGTGCCGTTCGCACAACCGGCGGCCGGCAGCGGGACTCCGACGCCGCCGAGGTTGATGACCTCGGACGTGTTGGCGACCTTCGGGGCCGCGCCGCGGCAGGACTGCGAAGCGCTCGTCGCGTTCGCGGCGCCCGCGATCACGCCGCTCGTCGACGTGACGTTCGCCGTCTTGGCGGAGCCGACCGCAGCCTGGCAGTTGGCGTCCTGCGAGATGTTGCCCTGGCTCTCGGCAGCGCCGACGTTCAGCACGCTGAGGAGGCTCGCCTGCGCGACCGCGAAGTCGTTCGTCGAGCCCGTCGCCGTCGTCGTCGAGTCCGACTTCAGCACCGTGAGGCAGACCTGCTGCTGCGTGGACTGGCAGATCGGATCGAGCACGCCGGTCTGCAGCGGCTGCAGCGGCCCGTGCTTGACCTCGCCGGGCTTGGAGTCGACGCCGATGATCTCGGTGCCGAACAGCGCAGCGGTGGTGATGTGCCCGTGGAACGTGCCGTCGGCGTTCTGCTCGCCGCGACCGCGGCCCACGATGACGTCCTCGCCGGAGCCCGAACCGTCGGGCTTGGCATCGAGCGGACGCTCGGCGCTCGGGTTGAGGTCGACGACTGCGACGTCGCCCTGGCCGTGCGGGTTGGTCCCGTGCAGGGGCGGCTGCTTCGGCGGATCAGTGGCCGTGGCGCGCGACTTGGCTGCCTCGGACCGCTTCTTCGCGGCGGCCTTCGTCCTCTCGATGGCGGCGGCCGTCTTCTCCCCGGTCTTCTGGACCGTGGCTTCGAGGCCCGCCTGCACCTGTTCTCCGGCCTTCTTGAGCGCATCCGCCGTCTGACGGAGATCCACCGCGCCGATCGATCCTGCGGGTAGCGCGAAAATCACGATGGTGCTGGCGATTAGCGCAAGCGCCCCCAGCCTCTTGCGGGTCATACGGTCCCTCCCGGTGGTCGTTGCGCCCACATCCAGCCGATACCGACGTGGGTGACGGATCACTGCGCCCCATACCCCTGGTCCGAGGCACTGCAAACTTACCGAAAAATTGCAGGATCGTGCAATCAGTTCGTAGCCGCTGCCCCCATAGCGCGGACATACGCGTCCGCGAGTGAGTCTGCGCCGTAGGACTCGCGCAGCCCGTCGGCCGAATCGCGGGCGATCAGATGGCCGCCGCGGATGAGCGCGATGTCCTCGCACAGCTCGTCGGCCTCCTCGAGGTAATGCGTCGTGAGGAGGATCGTCGTGCCCTCGTCGTGCAGGCGCCGGATGTAGCGCCAGAGCTCCAGGCGCAGCTCGAAGTCGACGCCGGCGGTCGGCTCGTCGAGGATCACGAGGCGCGGCTCGTGCATGAGCGCACGGGCGAGCAGCAGGCGGCGGCGCATGCCGCCCGAGAGCTTCGGCGCGCGGACGCCGGCCTTCGCGCGCAGGTCGAAGACGTCCATCATCTCGCCGGCGCGGCGGCGGGCCTCGGCGCGGCCCATCCCGAAGTAGCCGCCGTGGTAGAGCAGCGTCTCCTCGACGTCGAGGAAGCGGTCGAGGTTGACGTCCTGCTCGGCGAGGCCGACGAGGCGGCGGGCGTCCAGGGCCTCGTGCGGCAGGCCGAAGACGTCGATCTCGCCGGCCGTCAGGCGGATGAGGTTGCAGACGGCGCTGATGATCGTCGTCTTGCCGGCGCCGTTGGGGCCCAGCAGCCCGAAGAAGCTGCCGTCGGCGATCTCGAGGTCGAACCCGTCGACGGCGAGGAAGCCATCGTCGTATTGCTTGGTCAGGCCGCGGATGCTGAGTGCGGGGTCCACCCGCTCCAGGCTACCCAGCGTCGCACGCGGGCCCGCGCGGGGGATCTGGCAGGATGCCCCCATGCCTCTGATCCCGTCGGTCGTCCAGCGCAGCGCGCGCGGCGAGCGCGAGTACGACATCTACTCGCGTCTGCTCAATGAGCGCATCATCTTCCTCGGCACCGGGGTCAACGACCAGGTCGCCAACCTCATCGTCGCCCAGCTGCTGCATCTCGAGTCCGAGGATCCGGACAAGGACATCTCGCTGTACATCAACTCGCCGGGCGGCTCGATCTACGCGGGCCTCGCGATCTACGACACGATGCAGTTCGTCAAGCCCGACATCCAGACGATGTGCATGGGCATCGCGATGTCGATGGGATCGCTGCTGCTGACCGCCGGCGCGCCGGGCAAGCGCTTCTCGCTGCCCAACAGCCGCATCCTGATCCACCAGCCGTCGGCCGGCTTCGAGGGTCAGTCGACGGACATCGAGATTCACATGAACGAGATCCTCAAGACGCGCAAGCGGATGGACGAGCTGTACGCCAAGCACACGGGTCAGCCGGAGGAGACCGTCCGCGCCGACATGGAGCGCGACCGCTTCTTCAAGCCCGACGAGGCCGTGGCCTACGGGCTCATCGACCGCGTGCTGGACAAGCACTAGTGGATCTGGCCGGAAGTTCTGCGAGGTTTTGCCGGATGCCCGGCCGTGATCAGACGGTCGACGGTGATCCGGCGTGCGTGCCGGTGGCACGTACCCGGTCGCCGGCGGCCGTCAGGCACGGATCGGGCGCCGGCAAAACCCGCAGAACTTGCGGACGGGTCCGCTAGTACAGGTCGTACAGCGCGCCGTACTTCGCGCCCAGGTGCTCGAGCATCGGCGCGGGGTCCAGCGGGCCGCCGACGGCCTGCTCGATGAGCTCGCCCGGCGTCAGCGTGCGGCCGTGGCGGTGGACCTTCTCGCGCAGCCACGTGCGCAGCTCGGTGTAGTCGCCGCTCTCCAGCTGGTCGTCGAGGCCGGGCAGGTCGGCGCGCACGGCGCGCCACAGCTGGGCGGCGAGGACGTTGCCGATCGCGTAGGTCGGGAAGTAGCCGATGATCCCCTCCGACCAGTGGATGTCCTGCAGGACGCCGTGGAGGTCGTCGGGCACGCCGATGCCGAGGAACTGCTGCATCTTCGCGGCCCAGGCGGCGGGCAGGTCGCCGGGGTCCAGCGAGCCGTCGATGAGCGCCAGCTCGAGCTCGAAGCGCAGGATGACGTGCAGCGCGTAGGTGACCTCGTCGGCCTCGACGCGGATGAGCGTCGGGCGCACGACGTTGATCGCGCGGATGAACTGCTCCAGCGTGACGTCGCGCATCGTCAGCGGGAAGCGCTCGCGCAGGCGCGGCAGCCAGTGGCTCCAGAACGCCGGGCTGCGGCCGACGAGGTTCTCCCACAGCCGGCTCTGGGACTCGTGCACGCCGAGCGACACGCCGCTGTCGAGCGTCGTGCGCGCGAGCGCCGGGTCGATGCCATGCTCGTAGAGCCCGTGGCCGGTCTCGTGCATGAGCGCGAACAGGCCGGTGAGGCTGTTGTCGTCGAAGCGCGACGTGATGCGGATGTCGCCGATCGACGGCGACGAGGCGAACGGGTGGACGGCGTCGTCGACCCGCCAGGCGGACGGGTCAAAGCCCATCGCGGTCACGATCTCCAGGCCCAGGTCGCGCTGCGCGGCGACCGGGAAGCCGCCCTTGAACTGCGGCGGGTCGGGCCGTAGCGCGATCTTGCTCAGCAGCGGGACGAGCCCGTCGCGCACGCGGGCGAAGAGCGCCGACACCTCGGCCGCGGTCGTGCCCGGCTCGTAGCGGTCCAGCAGCGCGTCGTAGGGGTGCTCGGACTCCGGGAAGCAGGCGGCGTAGCGGCGGGCGAGCTCGATGTTGCGCCGCAGCGCCGGCTCGAAGTGGGCGAAGTCGTTGCGCTCGCGCGCCTGCAGCCAGATCTGATAGCCCGCCGATCCGGCGCGGACCATCTCCTCGGCGAGCTCGCCGGGGACGCGCGTCGCGCGGTCGTGGTCGCGCAGCACCGCCCGTGCCAGCAGCGCGTCCTCCGGGCCCGCCGCGTTGAGCAGGGCCGCGAGCTCGGGCGCGACGAGGCGGTCGTGGGCGAGGCGCTGGATCGTCCCCAGCGCGGCGCCGCGGACGGGCCCGCCGCGCGGCGGCATGATGACCTGCTGGTCCCACGCCATGACCTGGCCGGCGTGGTGGAGGTCCGACAGCTCGCCGAGCCGTTCTAGGAGCTCAGGCGATGGCATGCTCGATGTGGCCGAGCGACTCGATCTCGATTCGCACGACGTCGCCGGAGCTCAGGAACCGGCGCGGGTCCATCGACATGCCGACCCCGCTCGGGGTGCCCGTGAGGATCAGGTCGCCGGCCTCCAGCGTGCAGGTCTCGGAGATGAAGTCGACGAGCGGCTGCGGGCCGAAGATCATGTCGCTCGTCGAGCCGTCCTGGCGCAGCTCGCCGTTGACGTGCGTCGTGATGCGCAGGTTCAGCGGATCGGGCACCGCGTCGGCGGTCGTGATCCAGGGGCCCCAGGGGCAGAAGCCGTCGGCGCCCTTCGCGCGCGTCCACTGCGGCTCGCGGCGCTGCAGGTCGCGCGCGCTGACGTCGTTGGCGACCGCGTAGCCGGCGATCTTGCCCTTCGCCCCCATCACGACGACGAGCTCGCCCTCGTAGTCCAGGCGCTTGACGACGGCCGGGCAGGTCAGCGGCCCGTTCGGCGGCGCGCTCGAGCTCGGCAGCTTCATGAAGACGATCGGGAACTCGGGCTGCTCCTTGCCCTGCTCGGCGGCGTGCGCGGCGTAGTTCAGCCCGATGCCGAAGATCGCCCGCGGCCGCGGCACGGGCGCCAGCAGCGTGACGTCGGCGAGCGGATAGGGCTCGCCGAGCGCCGGGTCGTGGTCGTCCGTCGCCAGGCGCTCCAGCACCGTCTCGCGCTTCATGACGAAGGAGATCACCTCGTCGTCGCGGATCTGCCCGGCGCGCGGGCGGTCGCCGCCCGGTGGGAGAAAGGTCGTCAGCCGCATGCGGGCAGGCTACTTCGCGCGCGCCGCTGCGCGACCGCCGCCTAGCGCACGGGCACGGTGTACGTCGCGCTCGAGGCCCGGATCACGGCGTTGCCCTTGAACGCGACCCGCAGCTTCAGCGACCTGCGCGAGCCGATCCGCGTGCGCCGCACGCGCAGCCGCTTCGCGTAGCCGCAGGTCTTCGACAGCCGCGAGTCGGCGGTCGTCAGGTCGCGCCTGCGGCCCGTCGGCCTGCTGATGGTGAAGACGATCCTGCCCGTGCAGGCGGCCGCCGCCTTGATCCCCGTCGGCCGGCGCAGCGAGCCGAGCACGTCGAAGATCACGAACCGGCCCTGCTTGCGGGCGAACCCGCCGACGACCGGCGGCGTGGCCTTCGCGACGAAGCCGAAGGCCGGCAGCCGGCGCCGCTGCGGCGGGGTGACGACGACGGACGGCAGCGCCGCGGCCGCCGCCGGCGGCGGCGGCGCGGCAGCCGCGACGACGGGCCCGGCGTTGGCGTTGGAGGACACGGCGAGCGTGCCGCCGGTGCCGCCGACCGCGCCCGCCGCGGCGCTCGCGAGGCTGACGCTGCGCCAGTCGCGGGTCGCGGCCGCGCCGGTCGCGGGGTCGAGGCGGAAGCTCGCGCCGTCGGTGGAGGCGGCGATCATGCCCGCCGAGCCCGCCGCGGCGACGGTGCCGGCGTTGAAGTCGACGCCCTCGGGCGTCGTGATCGCGCCGCTGCCGGGGTTGGCGATCGTCCAGCCGGCCGCGGTGCTCCAGCCGTCGGTCGTGCGCGCGACGAACGTCGCGCCCGCGCCGCCGGAGCTGACGGCCCACTGGCGGTTGGGGTTCGCCGGATCGCCCGTGAGCCGGCGCGTGCCCGTGACGCCGCCGCCCGCGCTGGCGACCTTCACCGTGGCGTTCGTGGCCAGCGCGTTGAGCGAGAAGAAGATCGTGCCCAGGGCCTTGGCGGCGAAGTAGACCGACTGCGTGCCGGGCACCGGGAAGAGGTCGTCGACGTCGGCGCCGATCCGGCACGTCGTCCCGTTGTCGTTGGAGAGCTGCCAGCCGGCCGCGCTGTCGCCGACGTCGGCGGCCGTCGCGCCGTCGACGGTCCGGTAGATCTGCGACCCGCCCGCGACGAGCCAGGCGCGGGCGCTGCCGGCGAAGCGGACGCTGTCGACGTCGCCGATCGCCTCGTCGGCCGCCGCGCAGGCGTCCGCCACGAGCTGCTGGCCGCCGGCGATGCCGTCGACCGGTGCCCAGCTGTCGCCGCCGTTGGAGCTGCGCAGGACGCCGCCGTTCGTCCCGACCGCGAAGCCGACCGGCCCGCCGTCCTGGAACTCGACGTCCTTGAAGACGACGCCCGGGGCGCTGCCCGTCTGCACGAAGGCGTCGCCGACGCGCTTGAAGACGTGACCGGCGCCGGTCGCGAACCAGAAGCGGTCGGGCCCCTGGTACTCGATCGCCGTGATGTCCTCGGTCGTGCCCGACGGGATCTCGCTCCACGTCGCCGCCTGCGCGCCGGGCGCGAGCGCCGCGGCGGCCGCCACGGCGATGAGCACACAGCGGCGCGCGCGGAAGATCATCCGCGGCCATTCGACGCCGCGGGCCGGACCCCTACATCACGAGCAGGGTCTTGCCGATCGTCGCGCGCGACTCGATCGCGGCGTGCGCGTCACCGGCGCGGTCCAGCGCGAACGTCTGGCCGACGACCGGCCGCAGCCGGCCCGCCGCGCCGAGCGCCAGCGCGCGCTCGCTGAGCGTCCGCGCACGCTCGGGCGCCGGCCGCTCGCTGCGCACGAGCGCGACGCCGAAGTCGTCGGCGACCGCCTGCGAGATCGGCGAGAACGCGCCGCTGGCCATCCCGAAGCTGCAGAAGCGCCCGCCGAGCGCGACGAGGTCGAAGGCGGCGGCCGCCAGCGGGCCGCCGACGCCGTCGAGGACGACGTCGACCTCGCCCGCGCGCGCGGTCCAGCCCGCCGCGCCGTAGTCGAGCGCGAGCGCGGCCCCGAGCTCGCGCGCCAGCGCGCCCTTGCGCGCGCCGGAGGCCGCCGCGACGACGCGCGCACCGGCGTCGCGGGCGAGCTGCACCAGCAGGCTGCCGACGCCGCCGCCCGCGGCGAGCACGAGCACCGTCTCGCCGGCCTGCGGCGCGACCGCCTCCAGCAGCGCCAGCGCGGTGCGCCCGTCGGCGAGCAGCGCGACGGCGTCGGCCATCGCCAGCTCGCGCGGGACCGCGATGAGCGACGCCGCCGCGACGGCGGCGAGCTCGGCGTAGCCGCCCGAGCCGCCGGTCGTCGTGACGACGCGGCGCCCGACGAGTGCGGCGTCGACGCCCGCGCCGACCGCCGCCACGATGCCGCCGACGCCGTTGCCGGGTACGACCGGAAGCGCCGGCGACATCGCGGGGTGGGGCGGCCGGCCGGCGCGGACCTGGGTCTCGACGAACGTGACGCTCGCCAGCTCGACCGCGACGAGCGCCTGGCCGGGGCCGGGCTCGGGGTCGGGGACGCGATCGACGACGAGGCCCGCGGGCGGGCCGAACTCGCGCAGGACGACGGCCCGCATCACGCCAGCAGGAGGTGGACGTCGCCGAACTCGTGCCACAGGTAGCCGCCCCGCGCCGCCGCGTCGTACGACGCGCCGACGAGCTCGGCGCCGCCGACCGCCTCGAGCATGAGCAGGTGCGAGGCGTCGGGCTCGTGCCAGCCGGTGAGCAGCCCGTCGACGGCGCGCACGCCGCGCTCGGGCGTGACGACATGGTGCGTCCAGCCGGCGCCCGCCGCGATCGCCCCGTCCGGGCCCGCGACGGTCTCCAGCGCGCGCACGACCGTCGTGCCGACGGCGACGACGCGGCCGCCGCTCGCGCGCGCGGCGTTGACGAGCCGCGCGGTCGCGGCGGGCACCGCGTAGCGCTCGGGGTAGGGCGGCTCGCCCGCCTCCTGCGAGGAGACGCCGGTGTGCAGCAGCAGCGGCGCGACGGCGATCCCGTGCGCGACGAGCGCCGTGACCAGCTCGGGCGTGAACGGGCGCCCGGCGCTCGGCATCTCGGCGCTGCCGGGGTGCAGCGCGAAGACCGTCTGGTAGTCGGCCGTCGGCCACTCGCGCTCGACGTAGCCGTAGCGGATCGGGGCGCCGTGGCGGTCCAGGTAGCCCAGCAGCGGTGCGGCGCCGGTGTCGATCTCGGCGAGCCACAGCCGCGCGCCGGCGAGGTAGGGCGCCAGCAGCGTCGCGCTCGCGCCTCCGGGCAGCGCGAGCGTCTCGCCCGCGCGGCCGCCGGCGAAGCGCTCGCCGCCGCGGCGCAGCTCGACGACCCAGCGGCGGGGGCCGTCGGGCGTCGAGAGGTGCAGGCGCAGCGCGCTGCCGTCGGCGCGGCGGGCGGGCAGCGCGGCGGGCAGCGTCGCCGAGGTGTTGACGACGAGCACGTCGCCGGCGCGCAGGTGCGCCGGGAGATCGCGGGCGCGGGCGTGCGACAACGCGCCGTCGCGCGTCGCGACGAGCATCCGCACCTCGTCGCGGGCCAGGCCGCGCGCCTCCGCCGGCTCGCGCGCCTCGCGGCGCGCGGGCGCGGGGGCTGCGACGACGCTCACGCCCGCACCGCGGGCGCCGCCAGCTCGGCCGCGCGGTAGCGGCCGCTGGGCAGGTCGCCCTCGACGAGCGCGAGCAGGCCGGGGACGCTCTCCTGCGGCGGCGGCCGGTCGGAGATGTCCTCGCCGGGGAACGCCTCCTGATGCATGCGCGTGTTCATGTCGCCGGGGTCGACGGCGAAGACGCGCAGCTCCGGGTGCTCGGCGGCGAGCACGGCGGAGAGCTGCTCGAGCGCCGCCTTCGACGCGCCGTAGCCGCCCCAGCCCTCGTAGGCCTCGACGGCGGCGTCGGAGGTGACGTTCACGATCCGCCCGCCCGCCGCCATCAGCGGCAGGACGATCTGGATCAGGACGAGCGGCGCGACGGTGTTGACGCGCAGCACGTGCTCGAAGTCGGCGACCGGGTAGTCGCCGAGCGGCGGCAGCGGCGAGACGCCGAGCGTGCTCGCGTTGTTGACGAGCAGGTCGACGCGCTCGCCGGCGGCCTCGGCGAGCGCGGCGCGATGCCAGGAGTCGGCGACGTCGCCGGCGATGGCGACGACCTCGGTGTGCCCGGCGAGCTCGGCGCGCGCGACCTCCAGCTCGGACGCGGTGCGCGCGTCGATGACGAGGCGCCAGCCGCGCTGCGCGAGCGCCCGCGCCAGGGCGAGGCCGAGGCCGCGCGAGGCCCCGGTGACGATTGCGATTGGACGAGAAGCGGTCGATTGCATGCCGCCGACGCTACGTCCGGACGCGCCGAGATCGCCATCGGGAATTGGTCCTAGGACCGGCGGGCAGCGTTTTGGGCAACGCGCGGGATTTGCGGTGGGATCACCGGTGCTCTCCCGTGCAAAAGGCACCTCGGGGATCGCGGGATCGCACGCCTCTGCCTACCGTCCCGCGCGCCTCGATCTGAGCGAGGCACGCCACAGGGGAAGGGCAACGACAGGGGGCATAGATGTTGTCGGCCAGGAGCCACCGCCGGGCATGTCCGGCCGTGCTCGCACTCACCGCCGCGATGGTGCTGTCGGGCGCCGTCGCAGCCGGCGCCGCGACGACGCCGGCGTCGACGTTCTCGATCACCGGGGTCGACGCCAGCACCGGCGCGACCACGTCCTCCGGTGCGGTCGGCGCCACCGTGACCGGTCATGCGCTGGACTGGACGCTGAACTACCGCAACACGACCGGGGGTGTCGCCAACGTCGACATCCGCGACCGCATCGACTCCAACCACGCCTACGTCCCGGGGACGCTGCGCGTGCCGGCGGGGATGGCGCCGCGCTGGTCGACGGACGGCGGCGCCACGTTCACCGCTGTCGAGCCCGCCGCCGGCGTCGACGCGGTCGGCGCGCTCGGCGCAAACGCCGACGGCGTCGCGCCGGTCGCAGTCCAGCCGCCCGCGACCGGCTTCGTCGGCGGCAACGTCGGCGGGGACGGCTACGAGGCGCTGTTCATCGACGGCAACATCTACAACCTCCACCACCACCGGCCCGCGGGCGGCGGCGGCGCACTGACGCTGATCGACTGCCACAGCAAGACCACGGGCGCGCGCTGCCCCGGCTATGGCGCCAGCGGCACGTACTTCTCGCCGATCGCCGGCGACCCGATCGGCACCGGTCCCGACACGCTGCGCACGCCGCAGGTGCCGGCCGCGTTCGCCGATCAGGCGACGGGCCGCATCTGGTTCCCCGTCAGCATCGGCGTCACGAACGAGTACGGCGTGGCCTGCGCGGACGTGCGCAACGGCGTCTCCTGCGGCTACACGCAGCTCGGGACCGGCGCGTTCCCGGCGTCGCTGAACGGCGGCGGCGCGATCGGCTCGAGGTTCTACGCCGTCGACGAGGTCGGCGCGATCCACTGCTTCGACACCGCGACCGCGACGGCGTGCGCCGGTCTCGCCGGCCCCGCCGGCGCGCCGGCGCCGCAGTCGGCTCCCAACACAGCAGGGTCGATCCTGCAGGTCTTCGACGATCGCTACGTGTTCGCGAGCACGGGCGAGGGCGACAACTCGCGCGATCTGATCTGCCTGGACACGAGCACCGGCAACGCCTGTCCCGGGTTCCCGATCCGCGGCTACGGCGGCGTCTACAGCGGAGCCACGCTCAACACGCCGCTGGCGCCGATCCTCAGCACGACCGGCGCCGTCACCGGCATCTGCGGCTCGGCGCAGCCGGGACCGCCGGCTCCGCCGTGGCGCTGCTTCGACCTGACCGGCGCGCCGGTGCCGGTCCCCTTCACGCAGACACCGGGCACGACCGTGAACTGGGTCGCGTTCGGCAGCATCACCCGGATCCGCACGAAGCTGTACTTCGCGGAGACGAACGCCGCCACGGAGGCGACCTACCGCTGCTGGGACTACGCGATCGCGGCGCCCTGCGCCGGCTTCGTGCCGGCCACCACGGGGGCGGTCGTCCGGGCGTACACGCTGCGCCAGGACCCGAGCGCGCCCGACTGCATCTGGGAGGTCGGCGACGCCGGCGTCTTCGAGGTGTTCAGCGCGACGTTCGGCGGGACCGAGTGCGCGCTGAGCCAGGCCGTCGTCACGGCCGATCCACAGGCGGCCTACTGCGACGGCGCCACGGGGCACGTCCGCGGCTGGCGGTCGCTCCTCCTGACCGGCATCACCGCGGCCGACTACACCGGGGCCGTCGTGACGGTCACCGGGATCGACGGCAGCGCCGTGCCCGGCTGGGACGCGCGCGTGTTCACGAACGCCGACCAGACGATCGACCTCTCGTCGATTCCCGTCACCGGCAACACGGCGAGGATCAGCGTGAGCGTCGGGCTCAACGGCGTGGCCGCGGGGATCACCGCGACCGCGACCGTGACATTCGACGGCGATCCGGCGCAGGTCTGCTTCCGGACGCGCGTCGGCGCGGCGCAGTGCAGCGCGACGCCGCCGGTCTCCAACGACGCCGTCGCGGTGACGACGCTCCCCGGCGCCATCAGCGACGCGCCGCTCGGCAACCGCGCCGGGGCGGCGGCGTTCGAGGTCGCGAACATCGCGTCCGCGTGCCCCGTCGGCAACGTCGGCGCGCAGGGGCCCGCCGGCGCGGACCTCGCGGTGACGAAGGTTGCGAGCCGAAGTTCGGTCAGCGCCAACGGCGCGATCACCTGGACCGCGAAGGTCACCAACAACGGCGCAACCGCGGCGAGCGGCGCCGTCCTCGTCGACGACCCGAGCCTGCCGGTGACGTTCACGCTCGTGTCGAGCACCGCGGGCACCTGCACGAAGACGGCGCCCGTGCGCTGTGAGCTGGGCACGATCGCGCCCGGCGCGACGGTCACCGTCACGCTGGTCGGACGCGCTCGCGAGGCCGGCACGCTGACCAACACGGCGCGCGTGTCAGCCGCGGGCGGCGATGGGGTGGCGTCCAACAACGTCGCGGGGGCGACGACGCGGGTGACGGCGTCCGTGCGGCTGACGAAGGTCGCCGACCGCACGACGCTGCTCGCCGGCGGGCGCGTGCGCTACGTCCTGCGCGCGTCGAACCCGACCGGCGTCCGGCTGGCGCGGGTACGGGTGTGCGACCGGCTGCCGGGCGGCCTGGCGTTCGTCTCTGCCGCGCCGCGGGCGACGCGCAGCAGCGGGCGCTACTGCTGGAGCGCCGGGACGCTTCAGGCGCACAGCTCGAAGACCATGCGGATCACGACCCGCAGCCTCGCCGGCACCGGCGGCAGGCTGACGAACGTCGCGACCGTGAGCGCGAGCGGCGTGGCGCCGAAGACGGCCCGCCGCGCCGTGCGGGTGCTCGGCGCGAGCGCCCGCGGGGGCGGCGTCACCGGCTGACGCCGGGGCGCGCCGGAAGGGGCGCGGCGGCGGCAGATCGCCGCCGCGCCCGGCCGTGCGCCGCTGTCTGAGCCCGCAATGCTGATCGCCGCACCGCCACCTCCTCCGCCGCCGCCGCCCGCGGCGCCCGTCCTCGCCGCGCCCTCGCGCGCCGGCGGGGCGTTCGTCGCGCACGTGACGGCGCCGGCCGTCGCGCGCTCGCGGCCGGCGGCGACCGCGCCGGTCGTGTGGGTCATGCCGGCGCAGACCGCATGGGCGCACCAGCCGCAGGACCTGCTCGTGCTCGCGAGCACCGAGCGCTGGCTGCAGGTGCGCCTGCCGCTGCGCCGCAACCGCGCCGCCGCCTGGATCGCGCGCGACGCCGCGACGATCACCCGCACGACCTACTGGGTGCGGCTGCGCACCGCGACGCGGCGCATCAGCGTCCTGCGCGGCGGCCGCAGCGTGCGCGAGCTGCGCGCGGTCGTCGGCAGGGCCGCGACGCCGACGCCGACCGGCCTGGCGGCGGTCTACGAGCGCGTCGCGCAGCCCAACCCGCGCGGCTTCTACGGACCGTGGGCGCTGCACCTCACGGCGCTCTCCCCCGTCCTCTTCGACTTCGGCGGCGGTCCCGGCCGCATCGCGATCCACGGCCGCGCGGGCACAAGCCTGCGCGACCCGCTGGGCAGCGCCCGCTCGCACGGCTGCATCCGGATCTCCAACCCCGACGTGCGCTGGCTCGCGTCGCACCTCGTGGCCGGGACGCCGGTCGAGATCACGCGCTACTGAGGCCGGCCGGCCGTCGGCGCTAGCCGGCGATGCCCTCGCGCACCGCGTACAGCGCCGCCTGCGTGCGGTCCGACAGCCCGAGCTTGCCGAGGATGTTGCCGACGTGCGTCTTGACCGTCTTCTCGGCGACGCCGAGGTCCAGCGCGATCGCCTTGTTCGCGCGGCCGCGGGCGATCAGGCCGAGCACCTCGCGCTCGCGCGGCGTCAGCAGCTCGTGGCGGCGCGCGCGGCCGGCGTCGGACGTCAGCTCGCGCAGGACGCGTGCGGCGACGGCCGGGTGCAGCAGCGCCTCGCCGCCGTCGACGATCCGGATCGCCCTGACGAGCTCGGCCGGCTCGGTGTCCTTGAGCAGGTAGCCGGCGGCGCCGGCGCGCACGGCCGGCAGGACCTTGTCCTCGTCGAGGAAGCTCGTCAGCACGATGACGCGCGCGGGCGAGCCGAGCTCGCGCAGGCGCTCGATCGCGCCGACGCCGTCGAGCACCGGCATGACGAGGTCCATCAGCACGACGTCGGGCGCAAGCGCGGCGATCGCCGCGAGCGCCTGCTCGCCGTCCTCGGCCTCGCCGACGACCTCGATGTCGTCGTGCAGCTCCAGGAACGTGCGCAGGCCCTGGCGCACGACCGGCTGGTCGTCGGCGATCAGGACGGCGATCACGCCGGCACCCGCAGGCGGACGGTCGTCCCGGCGCCGGACGCCGTGTCGATCTCCAGCGTGCCGCCGGCGGCCCGCGCGCGCTCGGCCATCGTCGTGAGGCCGAGGCTGCGCGCGCGCACGGCGTCGCGCTCGAAGCCGGGGCCGTCGTCGGCGACGGTGAGCTGCACGCATCCGGGCTCGCAGCGCAGGCGGACCTCGATGCGGGCGTCGGCGGCGTGGCGCAGGGCGTTGTGCAGCGCCTCCTGGGCGATGCGGAAGACGTCGCCCTCGACCGCCGCCGGGACCGGCGCGTCGCCCCGCACGTCGAGCGCGATCTCGCGGGCGTGCGAGCGGCGCAGGACGTCGACGTGCTTGGCGAGCGCCGCCGCCAGGCCCTCGGACTCGAGCGCCGCCGGGCGCAGGTGGACGATCACCGAGCGCAGCTCCTCCATCGCCTCGCGGGCGAGGTCGCGGACGAGCGCCAGCTGCGCCGCGGCCTGGTGCACGTCGCGCTCCAGCAGCGCGGTGCCCGACTCGGCGGCGAGCACGACGCCGAAGAGCTTCTGCGTCACCGCGTCGTGCAGCTCGCGGGCGAGGCGGTTGCGCTCCTCGACGATGCTCAGCTCGCGGCTGCGCTCGTGCAGGCGGGCGTTCTCGAGCGCGAGCGCGGCGTGCGCGGCGAACGTCTCGATGAGCGCCTGGTCGTCGTCGGAGAAGGTCTCCGCGCCCTCCTTGTCGGTGAGGTAGAAGGCGCCGGCGATCACGCCGCGCGAGACGATCGGGACGCCGAGGAAGGAGGCCATCGAGGGGTGCGCCCGGGGCCACCAGCCGCGGAAGCGCGGGTCCTGGCGGATGTCCTGCGTGCGGTAGGGGTCGGGCGATTCGAGCATCGCGCCGAGCAGCCCGTGCGTGCGCGGCAGGTCGCCGAGGCGCGCGATCAGCTCGTCGCTCATGCCCGAGGTGATGAAGCGCGCGAAGCCGCCGTCGCCGTCGGGCACCCCGATCGCCGCGTAGCGCGCGCCCGCCAGCTCGCGCGCCGCGTCGACGAGCTTCTGCAGGACGGGCTCGACGGCGTGCTCGGCCGCGATCGCGAGGACCGCGTCGCTCAGCGCCTCGGGGGCGGAGGCCATGCAGCGATGGTAGGGGTACGACGAGGGGCTCCTCGCTCGGGCTAGCCTCACGCCATGGACGCCACCGTCTGCCTCGTCACCACGCCCCCCGACCAGGCCCACTCGATCGCCGAGCAGCTCGTGACCCGCGAGCTCGTCGCCTGCGTGAACATCGTGCCGCTGGTGCACTCCGTCTACCGCTGGCAGGGCGCCGTCGAGCATGACGACGAGTCGCTGCTGGTGATCAAGACGACGCAGGCGGCGGTGCCCGAGCTCAGCGCGGCGCTGGCCGAGCTGCACCCCTACGAGAACTTCGAGCTCGTGGCGCTCGACGTCGCGGGCGGCGCGCCGGCATACCTCGACTGGATCGCCGGATCCGTCCGGCTTCCGAGCTGAGTATTCTCCGCGGCGCATGAGCTTCGCCCTCGCAGCCAGCCAGGCCGTGACCGACACGATCGGCCTCGTCTTCACGTACGGCGTCCTGCTGCCCGCGATCACGACCGGGCTGATCGTCGTCGCCATCGTGACGGCGAAGGGCGAGAAGCGCGAAGACGCGAAGAACGCCGGGAAATGGGGCCGCAAGCACGGCCCCGCCGACGACTGAGCGACCCGCCCTACGCCGGGCGCAGGCCGGCCCGCAGCTCGCCGCCGCCCGACCCCGCCGCCAGCTCGGCGTAGACCCGCGCCGTCTGCTCGGCGACGTCGGCCCAGTCGAAGCGCAGCACGTGCGCCGACGCCTCGGCCACGAGCCGGTCGCGCAGCGCGTCGTCGGTGAGCACGCGCCGCATCATCGCCGCGAGCGCGCGCGGGTCGCGCGAGCGGAAGCGCAGCCCGACGTCGGCGTTGGGCACGACCTCGCGCAGCCCGCCCGTGTCGGCGACGATGCAGGCGCAGCCGCTGGCCATCGCCTCCAGCGCGACGAGCCCGAACGGCTCGTAGATCGACGGCACCACGCAGAGGTCGGCGATCCGGTAGAGCGAGTGCAGGACGTCGTCGCCGATCCAGCCCATGAAGGTCCCGTGGCGCATGAGCCCGAGCTTGCGCGCCTGCTTCTTCAGCTCCGCCTCGTGGGTCCCCGAGCCGGCGACGAGGAAGCGCACCTTCCCGGCGCGGCGGATGACCTCGGGCAGCGCGTCGAGCGCGAGCTGGAAGCCCTTCTCGTAGACGAGCCGGCCGACGAGCAGGACGAGCCGCTCGTCGGGCGCGGCGAAGCGGGCGCGCAGCTCGTCGAGGTCGCCGACGGGCTGCAGGTCGGCCGGGTCGATGCCGTTGGGGATCACCGTGACGCGCTGCTCGTCGATGTCGTAGACGTCGGCGACGTGCCCGCGCATGTAGTGCGAGCAGGCGATCACGCGGTCCGCGCGGCCCGCCATCCAGGTCTCGATGCCGTGGATGTACTTCTGCGGGTGCTTGTCGACCCAGCCCTGATGGCGGCCGTACTCGGTGGCGTGGATCGTCGTGAGGTAGGGGCAGCGCAGCCGCTCGGCGAGGCCGGCGGCGGCGCCCGCGACGAGCCAGTCGTGGCCGTGGACGAGATCGAACGTCAGCCGCTTGCCGAGCTGGCGCCCGGCGGCGTGCATGTGCGCGTTCATCCCCTCGACCCAGGCGACGAACTCGTCGAGGTCGGACGGCATCACCGGCTCGGCGACGCGGTGGATGCAGACGCCCGCGCGGACCTCCTCGGGCTCGTGCTCGCGCCCGCCGCGGGTCAGGACGTGGACCTCGACGCCCTGCGCGACCAGTCCCTCCGACAGCTTGCGCACGTGGCGCGCCAGGCCACCCGCCACGATCGGCGGGTACTCCCAGGAGAGGATCAGGACGCGGAGGCTCACGGCGGCGGACGGGCGTGGCGATCCTATCTGCCGGTTCGTTCGCGCAACCGATCCCCTACCCTCGCGTTCTTCAAGGATGTCCCGCCGCCTCCTGCCAGCCGCGCTGCTCGTCACGATCGCCTGCGCGGTGGCGATCGCCCTCGCCCTCGGCGGCGAGGATCCCGGCGCGCCCGGCGGCGGCGGCCCGGGCGCGAACGCCACCGCGACGCTGCAGCACACCGGCGGCGGTCCCGCCGGCAGCGGCGTGGTGACGCTCAACCGCTGGCGCTACCGCGCCGACCCCGAGGTCCGCGGGCGCCAGGCCGGCTGGGCGCGTGGCGACTGGGCCGGACGGCCGGTGGTCGTCCCGTTCTCCCCCAACGCCCGCGCGATCAGCGGGCCCGCGGGCGAGCGCGGCTACGCCGGCGCCGTCGGCTGGTTCGCCCGCGACGTGCAGGCCCCCGTCGCCGGCCTGTACGCCGTCGGCTTCGAGTCCGCCCACTTCAAGGCCACGGTCTTCGTCGACGGCGAGCCGCTGCGCGAGCACGTCGGCGCCTACGAGCCGTTCGCCGCCCGCACGCGGCTGAGCCGCGGGCGCCACACCGTCGTCGTGCGCGTCGACTGGCGCGACCCGGCGGCCCAGGCGGTGGCGGGCTGGGCGCGCGGGTGGTTCAACTACGGCGGCCTCAACCGCCCGGTGACGCTCGCGCGCCTCGGCCGCACCGAGCTCGGCGCGCTGACGCTGCGCACGCGGCTGGCCGGGCGTGACCGCGCGCGCGTCGAGATCTCGGTGCGCGTGCGCAACCGCGGCGACGCCCGCACGCTGCACCTGCGCGGCGCCCTGAGCCACGGCGACACGTCGATCCCGCTGGACTTCGCGCCCGCCGGCGTCGGCGCGGGCACGTCGCGCGCGCTGAAGACGACGGTCACGGTCTCCGACCCGGCGCTCTGGTCGCCGGAGGAGCCCGAGCGCTACGACCTGCGCATCGACGACCCCGGCGAGGCGACGCTGCAGCGCAAGGTCGGCCTGCGCGAGATCTCCTGGGACGGCGGCGGTCTCGAGCTCAACGGCACGCCGCTCGTGCTGCGCGGCGCGGCGTTGCCGCCCGACGCACGCGGCCACGGCGACGCCATGACGACCGCCGACGAGGACCGGATCGTCGAGGACCTGCGCGCGGCCGGCGCCAACGCCACGCGCTCCCAGCTGCCGCTGTCGCAGAGCATGCTCGAGCGCCTCGACGAGGCCGGGATCCTCGTCTGGCAGGTCGTCGGGCCGTGGGAGCCCGCCGGCCGCTGGCGGGCCGACACGCCGCCGAGGATCGCGGCCGCGCGCGACCGCGCGCTGCGGACCGTCGAGGCCCAGCAGGCGCACCCGTCGATCCTCGCCTGGACGCTCGCCAACGAGGTCTCCGGCCAGGGGCAGCCGGGCGAGCGCGAGTACATCGCGCAGACGACCAGGCGGCTGCACGAGCTCGACCCCACGCGCCCGGTCGCGGTCGACCTCTGGGGCTCGAGCCTGACGCGCACCGGCGGCGCGCCGTTCGCGGGCCTCGATGCGATCGGGATGACCGACTACGTCGGCTGGTACGACGCCGTCGATCGCAGCCCCGACGAGCAGGCGGCGGTCACCGACGAGCGCCTCGCGCGCCTGCGCGGGCTGTTTCCCGGCAAGCCCGTCGTCGTCACCGAGTTCGGCGCCGCCGGCAGCGACCGCACGGCGCCGCGCGCGTTCGGCGGCCGGCAGTTCCAGGCCGACCTGCTCGCCCGCCGGATCGCCGCGTTCAGCGCCGACCCGGCGCTCAGCGGCGCGCTGATCTGGTCACTGCGCGACTACGCGCTGCGGCCCGACTTCCGCGGCGGCTCGGTGCTCGCCGAGCGCCCCGGCCTGAAGCTCGCGCCGGGGCTCAACGAGAAGGGCCTGTTCGACTTCGCGGGGCGGCCGAAGCCGGCGCTGGAGGCGGTCCGCGACGCGCTCGACGAGGCCGCCGGCTGAGCGGGGCGGCCTACGCTCCGCTGCTGTGGTGCGGCGCGTCGTACTCCGGCGCTCCCGGCCCGTCGTACTCCGGGTCGGCGTAGAGGCCGCCGTTGGAGGGCGAGAAGATCGAGGCGATGCCCTCGTCCCAGCGGATCTCGTAGCGCGGGTTGGGGTCGCCGCGCAGGACGCGCACGACGACGCCGTGGCGCCCGGGGCGCATCGGCGCGCGCGCCGAGCGGCGGCGGCGGCCCGACTTCTCGGCAACGACTCGGTCTCCGACTTCGAACGCCATTGGCTGTGCTCCTCAAGTCTGGGTGTCCCGGGCGACGCGCGGCGCTGTCCAAGGCGCGCGTCCCGGCCTGGTGATGTTAGGGCCTGCGGCCGTCGCCGTCAGGCGGAGCTCGGAGAACCTCGCTCAGCGAAATGCGCTGCGCGCGAGCTTGGAGCCCGCGCGGGCGGGCCCGAGGAAGCCGTAGGTCCCGTCCTCGCGCAGCTCGCGCGCAGCCTCGCCGACGGCGGCGATCGCCGCGAACGCGAAGGCGCCGCCGACGGAGATCCGCGCGACGCCCGCCTCGGCGAGCTCGGCGACCGGCGGCACGCCCGGGAACGCCAGCACGTTGACCGGCTTGCCGACCGCCGCGACGACGCGCTCGATGTCCTGCAGGCGCGCGAGGCCGGGCGCGTAGAGCACGTCGGCGCCGGCCTCGCCGTAGGCCGTCAGCCGCTCGATCGTGTCGCCGAGGTCGTCGACGCCGTGGATGTGGTTCTCCGCGCGGGCGGTCAGCACGAGCCGCTGCGGTCCGGCGTGCGCCGCCTCGGCCGCCGCCGCGATCCGCGCGACCGCGTGCTCGAGGCAGTAGATCGGGCCGCTCTCGTCGCCGGTGAAGTCCTCGATCGAGCAGCCCGCGAGGCCCGCCTCGAGCGCCAGGCGGACGGTCTCGGCGACGCCGGCGGGCGCGTCGGCGAAGCCGTTCTCGAGGTCGGCGGTGACCGGCAGGTCGGTGGCCGCCGCGATCGCGGCGCCGTGTGCGAGCGCCTCGTCGCGCGTCACGGAGCCGTCGCGGCGCCCGAGCGTCGCGGCGAAGCCGCTGCTCGTCGTCGCCAGCGCCTCGAAGCCGAGCGCCGCCAGCAGCACCGCCGAGCCGGCGTCCCAGGGATTGGGCGCCAGCAGCGGGCGCTCGGCGTGGTGCAGGTCGAGGAACCGCTGCATCGGCGCATCATCGCCGATCAGCTCCACCGGTCCCACGCGTGCAGCTCGGGCGCCGGGTCGATCGGGACGCCGCGCGGGCGCAGCTCGAAGTGCAGCTGGCAGCCGATCGTGCGCGCGTTGCCGGTCGCGCCGATGCTGCCGATCCGGCGGCCGGTGAGCACGCGATCGCCGGCGCGCAGCCGCGGGGCCTCGAGCAGGTGCGCGTACCAGTAGTCGCGGCGGGTGTGGGCGCCGCGGATGACGACGATGTGGCCGTACAGGAGCGGGTCGTAGCGCACCCGCACCACGCGCCCGCCGCGGGCGGCGACGACCGGCGTCCCGCAGGGCGCGAAGACGTCGAAGCCCTCGTGCGTGCGCCCGCCCGAGCGCCCGACGCCGAACGCGCCGCCGCTGCCGCGGTCGGCGTGGCGGCCGCGGATCGGGTAGACGTGGCTGTGCAGCGTGAGCGCGCCGGCGTTGCGGGCGCCGCCGTCGGGCGCGCGCACCCTGATGCGGTAGCGGCCGTCGGGCGCGGCGTCGCCGCCGCCGGTGATCGCGTCCCAGTCCAGGCGCTGGGCGACCCCGGGCGCGACGGCGGGCAGCTCGAAGCGCCGCACGGGCGTGCGCGTCGCCTCGCGCACGACGTCGACCTGCAGCGCGAGCGGCGCGGGCGCGTCGACGGCGAACGCGATCGCGACCGGCCGGCCCGCGACGTACGGCGTGCTGCGGGCTCACGCGCGCGTCGCCCAGGCCGAAGGTGGGCACGGGCCGGCCGGGCACGGGCGCCGGCGCGACCGCCGCCGCGCGGCGAGCGCGAGCTGGAGCACCCCTGACCTCACGGAGCCGAGTATGAGGACCGCGGCGTAGGCTCGCCCGCTGATGGCGAACGATCGCACGCGCAACGTCGCCGGCCAGGCGGGGATGGCGGCCCTGACGCTCGGCGCGCTGGGCGTCGTCTTCGGCGACATCGGCACGAGCCCGCTCTACGCGCTGCAGACGGTCTTCAGCGCGCACGGCCACGCCGTCACGCCCGACAAGGCCGGCGTCCACGGGATCATCTCGCTCGTCTTCTGGTCGATCACGAGCATCGTGTCGATCAAGTACGTGACGTTCATCATGCGCGCCGACAACGAGGGCGAGGGCGGCATCATGGCCCTGATCGCGCGCGTGCTGGACCTGCCGCTGAAGGGCGCAGCGGCGAAGGCGACGCTCGTCGCGCTGGGGATCTTCGGCGCGGCGCTGTTCTACGGCGACGGGATGATCACCCCGGCGATCTCGGTCCTGTCCGCCGTCGAGGGGCTGAAGGTCGCCGCGCCCGGCCTGGAGTCGCTCGTGCTGCCGATCACGCTGACCGTGCTGACCTCGCTGTTCGCGATCCAGCGCTTCGGCACCCAGGCCGTCGGGCGCCTGTTCGGCCCCGTCATGGCCGTGTGGTTCTCGATCCTCGCCGTCTCCGGGCTCGCCCGCGTCGTCGAGAGCCCGGCGATCCTCGAGGCGCTGTCGCCGACCTACGGGATCGCCTTCTTCGCCGACCACTTCGGCGTCGCGTTCCTCGCGCTCGGCTCGGTCGTGCTGGCGGTCACGGGCGCCGAGGCGCTGTATGCCGACATGGGCCACTTCGGCCGTCCCGCGATCCGCCGCGCGTGGTTCTGGTTCGTCTTCCCGGCGCTGACGCTCAACTACCTCGGGCAGGGCGCGGAGATCATCGACGCGCCGAGCGCGATCGCGAACCCCTTCTTCCTGCTGATGCCGCACTGGAGCCGCGTGCCGATGGTCGTGCTCGCCACGCTCGCGACCGTCATCGCCTCGCAGGCCGTCATCTCGGGCGCGTTCTCGGTGACGCGCCAGGCGATGCGGCTCGGCTTCCTGCCGCGGGTGCGCGTCCGCCACACCTCCGAGGAGGAGGGCCAGATCTACGTGCCCGCGGTCAACGCCCTGCTCTACGTCGCCGTCGTCGCGCTCGTCGTCGGCTTCGGCTCGTCGGCCGGCCTCGCCTCGGCCTACGGGATCGCCGTCACCGGCACGCTGGCGATCGACACGATCCTCTTCTTCGTCGTCGTGCGGATGGCCTGGGGCAAGCCGCTGTGGCTCGTCGTCACGGGCGCGGCCGCGTTCCTCTTCGTCGACCTCGCGTTCTTCACGGCGAACCTGCCGAAGGTCGTCGACGGCGGCTGGTTCCCGCTGCTGCTCGCGCTCGTCGTGTTCACGCTGCTGACCACGTGGCAGCGCGGGCGCGCGATCGTGTCGGACCGGCGCGCGCAGGCCGAGGGGCTGCTGCGCGACTTCGTCGAGGAGATCCGGGAGGCCGATCCGCCGGTCTTCCGCGCGCCCGGGACGGCGATCTGCCTCAGCGCCAACAAGCGCACGACGCCGCTCGCCCTGCGCGAGAACGTCGACTACAACCACGTGCTGCACGAGAGCGTCGTGATCGTGTCGGTGCAGACGCGGCGCGTGCCGCACGTCCCGCGCGCGGAGCGCGTCGTCGCCGACGAGCTCGGCTACCAGGACGACGGCATCCTGCACGTCACGATCAGCTACGGCTTCCAGGACCGCCACGACGTGCCCGCCGCGCTGCGCGAGGTCGCCGCGATGGAGGACCTCGAGGTCGAGCTCGACGTCGACAGCGCGACGTACTTCGTCTCCCAGATCACGCTCGTCCGCGGCGACGACCGCAGCATGCCGCGCTGGCGCAAGAAGCTGTTCCTCGCGCTGTCGCGCACGGCGGGCAGCCCGGTCGAGTACTTCGGCCTGCCGGGGAAGCGGATCGTGACGATGGGCTCCTACATCGAGCTGTGAGCCCGGGTCAGGCCGGCAGCGCGAGCAGCTGCGCGGCGCACGTGACGCGGTCGCCGCCCGCGCGCTTGGCGCGGTACATCGCCCCATCGGCGCGGCCCAGCAGCTCGGAGGAGTCCAGCGCGCACGCCGCGTCGACCTCCACGACGCCGATGCTGGCCGTCGTCGAGGCGGGGCCGTCGGGCGCCGGGATCCGCAGCTCCCCGATGGCGGCGCGCAGGTCGTCCGCGCGGGCCAGGGCCTCCGCGGCCGTGAGCTCCAGCAGCAGGACGGCGAACTCGTCGCCGCCGAGGCGCCCCACGACGTCGCTGTCGCGCACGATGCCCGTGACGCAGCCGGCGACCGCGCGCAGCATCTCGTCGCCGGCGCCGTGGCCGAGCGTGTCGTTGATCGGCTTGAAGTGGTCGAGGTCGAGCAGCAGCAGCGCGCCGCGCGTCCCGTAGCGGCGGGCGCGGGCGAGGAATGCGTCGACCTCCTCCTCGAAGCGGTGGCGGTTGAACAGCCCCGTCAGCGCGTCGCGGTTGGCGAGCTCGAAGAGCTGCGCCTCGAGCAGGCGGCGCGCGCGGTCGGCGCGGCTCAGCGTGCCCGCGCACCACCACATCATCGCCACGAAGCCGGCGGCGGTCGCCGACGCCAGCCACCAGGTCCCGACGTGGTCGTCGAAGACGCCCCAGCCGACGGTGCGCAGGTGCAGCCAGCCCAGGACGAGCGGGACGACGACGCAGACGGGCACCATCCGGCGCACCATCACGCCGCCGGGATCGGTCGTCGTGGCGAGCTCGAGGAAGCGCCCGCGCGGGCGGGCGATCAGCAGCCCCACCGCCAAGGCAACGAAGCACAGCGCCGTGTTGACGGCCATCTTCGCCGCCGACGCGGGGCCGTAGAAGGCCGGGATCGAGTAGGCGTAGCCGATGAGGCTCATGAAGGCGATCGTCGCCATCGGGATCGCGAGCAGCTCGGTCGGCCGCCAGCGCCAGTCGCGGCCGCGGTCGACCGCCAGCAGGCCGCCGGTCAGCAGCAGGAAGCAGACGCCGGTCGTCGGCGCCAGGCGGCCGGGGTAGGCGATCCCGCGCGCGCGGCCGGAGTGGTCGATGAAGATGAGCTCGTCGGTGCCCAGGCGCACGCCGGACACGTACTCGACGAGGACGACGATGCCGAGCACGCCGGGGACGACGGCGAGCAGGAGCGCCGCCGTGCGGCGCCGGCCCGTGGGCATGCCCGCGAGCAGCAGCATCGCGGCGGAGGCGCCGGCCAGCCCGACGGCCGTCTGAAACTTCATCCCGACGGCGCCGGGGAAGACCGAGCGCACCGCCGCGACGTCCATGCCCCAGCCGACGACGACCACCGCGAGCGCCATGAGCAGCACGCCCGCCGCCAGCGCCGTCACCGCGAGGCGGTAGGGCGGCCGGTCGTCCGGGCGAGTTCGCGTCATATGGTGCTATCGGCAGCCGCGGGCCCCTGTCCTGCCGGCGCAGGACGGATGTCGTACGCGCTCTATGCCCGCGCGAGCAGCGCGAGCCCGTGCGCATCGACGAGCTCGCCCACGGCCGCCGCGCCCGCGAGCTCGCGCTCGCCGCCGCCGAGGACGTCGCGCCAGCGGCCCGCCGGCACCTCGATCGCCGCCTCCGCGCCGGCGGGACGCAGCGCCACCACGACGAGCACCTCGTCGTCGCCGCGGGTGAACGCCAGCGCGTCGGGCCCGGCCTCGATCGGCGCGTACGCGCCCGCGAACGCGTCGGGCCGCTGCCCGCGCAGCTCCAGCGCGCGCGCGATCACGTGCAGCTTCATCGTCGCGCGCGTCGGCGCGGCGCCCGCGCGCAGCTCGGCGAGCGCCGCGCGGCGCGCGTCCCAGTCGACGGGGCGGCGGTTGTCGGGATCCACGAGCGAGAGGTCGAGCAGCTCGTCGCCCTGGTAGACGTCGGGCAGGCCGGGGACCGTGAGCTTCAGCAGCAGCTGGCCGAGCGCCGAGCGCTCGCCGGCGGCGGCGACGCCGGCGACGAACGGCTCGAAGTCGTCGAGGAACGGGCGGTGGCCGGCCAGCGCGGCCGCGAACGCCTTCACGCGCTCCTCCCAGTCGTGGTCCTGGTCGACCCAGTTCGTGTTGCGCTTGGCCTCGCGCAGCGCCTTCTCGAGGTAGCCCTCGAGGCGCTCGCGCTCGATCGGCCAGACCGCGGCGAGCGTCTGGAAGACGAGGTAGCGCTCCTGCAGGTCCGGCGCGCCGCGGACGACGAGCTCCTCCGTGAGCGCATACCAGCGGCGCACGTGCGCCTCCCACTCGCCGGCCATCGCGCTCAGCGCACCCAGCCGGGCGCGCGCGTCGCCGGAGCGCTTCGTGTCGTGCGTCTGCGTGACGAGCAGCGCGCGCGGGAAGCGCCGCGCGCGCTCCGCGTTGGCGGCGTGGAAGTCGTCGACCGAGATGCCGAAGCGGCCGGGGTCGCCGCCGACGTCGTTGAGCGCGAGCAGCCGCAGGTAGCGGTAGAAGGCCGTGTCCTCGATGCCCTTCGCCGTCACCGGCGGCGAGGTCTGCTGAAAGCGCGAGACGAACTCCTCGGGCGCGCCGTCGAAGAGCTCCGGGCGCCCGGCCGCCTCCAGCGCGGCGCGGTCGGCGTCCTCGAAGACGCCGTCGCGCACGTACGTGCGGTAGACCGGCAGCCGCGCGAGCGCCTGCTCGAGCTCGCCCGGGTCGTGGATGCGGCGCAGGCGGTCGACCTCGCGCGTGAACGTCGTCGTCGCCTGCTCGAGCTGGGCCGCGAGCGCGACCTCCTCGAACGAGCGCGCATCGCGCGACAGCGCCACCCACAGCGCGGTCAGCGGCGCCTCGCCCGCGGGGTCGATGAACAGGCCCTGGACGTCGTTGAGGAACTCGTAGCCGACGGTGCCCTCGACGGGCCAGTCGCGCAGGTGCTCGGGTGGGTGGGACCCGATCAGGATCTTCTCGACCCAGACGTGCTCGGCGCCGCGCTCGGCGAGCCGCTCGAGGTAGCCGGCGGGATCCGCGAGCCCATCGGGATGGTCGATGCGCAGCCCGTCGACGACGCCGTCGGCGAGCAGCGACAGGACCTTGGCGTGCGTGAGCTCGAAGACCTCGGGGTCCTCGACGCGCACGCCGGCGAGGTCGTCGATGTCGAAGAAGCGCCGGTAGTGGCCGGTCTCGGGGTCGACGTCGAAGACGCGCACGCGCTCCTGCGGATCGGCCCACCAGCGGTTCTCGTCGCCGGTGCCCATGTGGTTGGGGACGATGTCGAGGATGATCCCGAGGCCCTCGCCGGCGAGCGCGCGCAGGCCCTCCTCGCCACCCAGAGACTGCGACACGCGCGTGGGATCGACGACGTCGTAGCCGTGCGTCGAGCCCGAGCGCGCCTGCAGCGACGGGGACAGATACAGGTGGCTGACGCCGAGCGAGCGCAGGTAGGGCACGAGCGCGCGGACGTCGTCGAAGCGCATGCCGGGCCCGAGCTGCAGCCGGTACGTGGCGCGCAGGCCGGCCACGCTACACGCGCTTGAGGACCGTCACCGACCGCGCCGTGACCTCGACCGGCTCGCGCGACGCCGCGGTGAACGCGCCCGGCTCGGCGCCGGGGTCGGCGGTGCTCAGCTCGAGCGACCACTGCTTGCCGAAGCGCCGGCCCGGGAGCACGAACGTCATGTCCTCGTGGTGGCCGTTGATGAGCAGCAGGAAGGAGTCGTCGACGATCCTCTCGCCGTGACGGCTGCGGTAGGGGAACTCCTGCCCGTTGAGGAACAGGCCGATGACGTGGCCGTTCTGCTGCCAGTCGCGCTGCGTCATCCGCCGCCCGTCGGGCCGGAACCACCACGCGTCCGGCAGCCCGAGGCCGCCGGCGCCGGTCGAGTCGCCCGTCAGGAAGTGGCGGCGGCGGAAGACCGGGTGCTCGCTGCGCAGCGCGATCAGCCGCTTCGTGAACTGCTGCAGCCGCCGGCCGCGCTCGTCGATGTCCCAGTCGAACCAGGAGATCTCGTTGTCCTGGCACCAGGCGTTGTTGTTGCCGCCCTGCGAGCGCGAGAACTCGTCGCCGCCGAGCAGCATCGGGACGCCCTGGGACAGCAGCAGCGTCGTGAGGAAGTTGCGCTGCTGGCGCTCGCGCAGGGCGTTGATCTCGGGGTCGTCGGTCGGCCCCTCGACGCCGTGGTTCCACGAGCGGTTGTCGTCGGTGCCGTCCTTGTTGTCCTCGAGGTTGGCCTCGTTGTGCTTCTCGTTGTAGGAGACGAGGTCGGCGAGCGGGAAGCCGTCGTGGGCGGTGATGAAGTTGATCGAGGCGAACGGCTCGCGGCCGTCCTCCTTGTAGAGGTCGCTGGACGCCGTCAGCCGGTTGGCGAAGTCGGCGACGCTCGCCTCGCCGCGCCAGAAGTCGCGCATCGTGTCGCGGTACATCCCGTTCCACTCCGTCCACAGGACCGGGAAGTTGCCGACCTGGTAGCCGCCGGGGCCGACGTCCCAGGGCTCGGCGATGAGCTTGACCTGCGACAGCACCGGGTCCTGGTGGATCGTGTCGAAGAACGCGCTGAGGCGGTCGACGTCGTAGAGCTCGCGCGCCAGCGCGCTGGCGAGGTCGAAGCGGAAGCCGTCGACGTGGCACTCGATGACGAAGTAGCGCAGCGAGTCCATGATCAGCCGCAGGACGCTCGGGTGGACCGGGTTGAGGCTGTTGCCCGTGCCGGTGAAGTCCATGTAGAAGCGCTGGTCGTCGGGCATGAGCCGGTAGTAGCTCTTGTTGTCGACGCCCTTGAAGGACAGCATCGGGCCGAGGTGGTTGCCCTCGGCGGTGTGGTTGTAGACGACGTCGAGGATCACCTCGATGCCGGCCTTGTGCAGCGCCTTGACCATGCCCTTGAACTCGCGCACCTGCTCGCCCTTGAAGCCGGTCGCGGCGTACTCGGCGTGCGGCGCGAGGTAGCCGATCGAGCTGTAGCCCCAGTAGTTGCTCAGGCCCTTGTCGACGAGGAAGTGCTCGTCGGCCTTGTGGTGGACGGGCAGCAGCTCGACGGCGGTGACGCCGAGCTCCTTGAGGTAGGCGATCGCCGGCTCGGAGGCGAGGCCGCCGTAGGTGCCGCGCAGGTCCTCGCGGACCTCGGGGTGCAGCTTCGTGAAGCCCTTGACGTGGGCCTCGTAGATGATCGTCTCCGTCCAGGGCGTGCCGAGCAGGCGGTCGCCCTCCCAGTCGAAGCCGGGGTCGACGACGAACGACTTCGGGATCGCCTCGGCGTCGTCCTCGTCGTCGGCCTCGAGGTCGGCGACGTCGGTGTCGTCGGGGATGTAGGGCAGCGTGCTCGCGCGATCCCACTTGATCTCGCCCTCGATCGCCTTGGCGTAGGGGTCGATCAGCAGCTTGCAGGGGTTGAAGCGGTGGCCCTCCTCGGGCTCGTACGGGCCGTAGACGCGGTAGCCGTAGCGCTGGCCGGGCCCGACGCCCGGCAGGTAGCAGTGCCAGTTGTAGGCGGTCCGCTCGCGCACCTCGATGCGCGTCTCGTTGTCGTCGGCGTCGAAGAGGCACAGCTCGACGCGCTCGGCGTGCTCGCTGAAGAGGCTGAAGTTCGTCCCGCGCCCGTTCGACGTGGGGCCGAGCGGGAACGGGCGGCCGGGCCAGACCTCGATCTCGGGGGTGGCGCTCATCGGACGAGCGCTCCCGAGCGCGCGCCGACGACGACATCGCCGTCGCGCAGCGCCGCGACGCCCGCCACGACGACGATCTCGTCGTGGCCGTCCAGCGGCAGCGGCTGCGGCTCGTCGGCGAAGTTGCAGCAGAGGCGAAACGGGCCGCGGTCGACGGTCAGCCAGCGCGCCTCGTCGTCGTGGAGGGTGCCGACGTCGCCGGGCGGGAGCGTGAGACGCACGCGCAACAGTGTCGCGTAGAGCTCCTCCAGGCCCGGGTCGCGCTCGCGCGTGAGCTTGGAGCGCTCGAACGTCGCGGGGTCCTGGGGGTCGGGGACCTCCTCGCCGGCGAACTGCGCGAACGACGCGAACTCGCGCCGGCGCCCGTCGCGGGTGGCGACCGCGATCTCCTCGTCGATGTGGTCGGAGAAGAACTGAAAGGGCGCCGGCTCGCCGTACTCCTCGCCCATGAAGAGCATCGGGGTAAACGGCGACAGCAGCGTGCAGAAGGCCGCCAGCGGGCGCGCCTCGACGGGCAGGCGGTCGCCGAAGGCGCGGTTGCCGACCTGGTCGTGGTCCTGGTCGAAGACGACGAACTGCTCGGGCGGGCGGTCGTCGGCCGGGAGCCCGAAGCGCCGCTTGCGGAACTCCGAGTACTGGCCGTCGTGGACGAACGGGCGCCGGAACGCCTTGGCGAGATCGGCGACCGTGCCGAACTCGGCGTAGTAGCCGTCGGTGTCGCCGGTCAGCAGGACGCGCAGGGCGTGGTGGAAGTCGTCGGCCCACTGGGCGTCGTGGCCGAAGCCGCCCTGCTCGGGCGGGCGGATGACCCGCGGGTCGTTGAGGCCCGACTCGGCGATGACGAGCGCGCCCGGCCGCGCCGCGTGCACGCGCGCGGCGACCGCCTCGAGGATCGACGTCGCGCTCTGGTCGAAGATCGCGTGGATCGCGTCCAGGCGCAGGCCGTCGACGTGGAAGTCGCGCACCCAGCCCTCGGCCGACTGCAGGACCCACTCGCGCACCGGGTCGCAGTACTCGTCGTCGTAGTTGATCGCCTGGCCCCAGAAGGTCGAGTACTTCTCGGTGAAGTAGGGGCCGAACGCGGCGAGCGCCGTGTTGCCGGAGGCGCCGACGTGGTTGTAGACGACGTCGAGGATCACGCTGAGCCCGACGCGGTGAGCGGCGTCGACGAGGCGCTGGAAGCCCTCGGGGCCGCCGTAGCTGGACTGCGCCGCGCTGAGGTAGACGCCGTCGTAGCCCCAGCCGTGGCGGCCGGGGAACTCGGCGACCGGCATGACCTCGATCGCGGTGATGCCGAGCTCGGCGAGCCCGGCCAGGTGCTCGATCGCGGCATCGAAGGTGCCCGCTTCGGTGAACGTGCCGACGTGCAGCTCGTAGATGACGAGCTCGGTCAGCGGCGCGGGCCCGAAGCGGTCGTCGGTCCAGGCGAACGCGCGCGGATCGACGATCCGCGACGGGCCGCGCAGGCCCTCGGGCTGGTGGCGCGATGCGGGGTCGGGCAGCGGGTCGCGGTCGTCGAGGAGGTAGACGTAGTCCTCGCCCGCGTGCGCCGGGACCTGCGCCTCGTGGACGCCGTGGCCGGCGTCGGCCAGCTCGTGCTCGCGGCCCTCGCCGACGCGCACGGCGACGCGATCGGCCTCCAGCGCCCAGACGCGGAACTCGACGAGGTCGTCGTCGACCGGGGTCGCTCCGAGCGGGCGCTCCCAGGGACAGGAGTCGACGGCGGCAGGCATCCGCAGCACGGTACCCGCCGCGGCCCGCGGGCTATCGGAGGCCGCGAGCCGTCAGGCCAGGCAGGACTGCTGGGCCACCGTCGACGCCCCGGCGAAGGCGCGCAGGCTGGCCTGGGCGTTTGACCCGAGGCGGGTCGCCCCCGCCGCGTCGCCCTGCTGCACCACCGCCGCCAGCGAGTTGAGGTCCTCGGTCAGCGACGAGAGCTGCTCGGTGACGCCGCCCAGGTTCGCCTTGCAGTTGGCGCCCGTCTTGGCCGCCGCGAGCGGCGCGATCGCCTTGCGCGTACGGGTGAGGACCTTCGCCGCGGGACGGACGGCCGACTGCACGCACGCACTGCGGCCGCTGGACGACGCGCAGCGGTTGAGCTTGACCTGAAACAGCGTGATCGAGGACACGAGCTGCTTGGAGGCGCTGTCCAGGCGTGCCAGCTGCGTCTCGGTGAGCCCCGGCCCGCTGGCGACGGTCGCCGTCGTGGCGGTGGTCTTCGACGACGAGCCGCCGCAGCCCGCGAGGGCGAGCAGCCCGATCACGGCCAGTGCAGCGGGAAGCGACCGCATCTCGGGGCGAGTATAGGTTCGCGCCGGGTCAGCCGCGCGATCGGTAGCGGTTGACGATCCGCTCACAGCCGCGCGTGGACGCGCGCACGCGCCCGACGTAGACGGTGTCGCGGCCGGGCCCGCAGTCGATCGTCGCGCGGCGGGTGCCGAAGGCGTAGACGATGTCGTCGCCGGCGCCCGCGGCGACGCGGTTTGCGCCGGTGCCGCGCAGGCGGATCTCGTCGTTGCCGTCGCCGCCGGCGATCGCGTTGCGCCTGCCGCCGCCCTGGAGGTAGTCGTCGCCGGGGCCGCCGTCGATCGAGTTGGGCCCGCGGCCGCCGTAGATCGTGTCGCGGCCGTCGCCGCCGGAGAGCGCGTCGCGCGAGCCCGAGCCGCCGGCGTCGGGCAGGCGGTCGCCCCAGATGACGTCGTCGCCCGCCGCGCCGCCGATGCTGTCCGCGCCGTGGCCGCCGAGCAGGTTGTCGTCGCGGTCGGTGCCGTCGACGGCCTGGCCGGCGGTCTCCGGCGTGAGCACGGTGATGCCGAGCGTCGGGTCGGGCACGGGCGCGGCGGCGACGATCTGCTCGCAGCCCGAGATCCGCCCGTCGCGCAGGGCGCCGGCGTTGGAGATGCCGCCGGGCTCGTCGTAGGGGTTGATGACGATCGTGTCCTGGCCGGCGCCGCAGTCGACGGACTGGGCTGCCGTGGCGTTGTTGACGTAGACGATGTCGTCGCCGTCGCCGGCGCGGATGACGTCGGGGCCGGAGTCGGCGTAGATGACGTCGTTGCCGGGGCCGCCGTCGACGTCGTCGCCGCCGGAGCCGGCGTGCACGAGGTCGTCGCCGGGGCCGGCCACGATGTCGTCGGGGGCCGGGCCGCCGAAGATGCCGTCGTTGCCGTCGGCGCCGCGCAGCGTGTCGTGACCGAAGCCGCCGTAGAGCCAGTCCTGGCCGGGGCCACCGTCGCTGCGGTCGTCGCCGGAGCCGCCGTCGAGGACGTCGTCGCCGGCGCGGCCGAGCAGCGCGTCGGGGCCGGTGTCGCCGTCCAGGCGGTCGGCGCCGGCGGAGCCGACGAGGCGGTCGCGACCTTCCAGGCCACGCAGCCAGCCGCCGGCGCCGCGGACGGTCATGCGGTCGGAGCCGGGGAGCCCGAGGCGCGCGTGCGCCGCGCGCAGCGGCGGCAGCGACAGCAGCGGGGAGACGGAGAGGCCGGGCACGGACGGCTGGTGGGCCGCGAGCGGCAGCCCGGGAACGGCGGGCAGCGCGATCGGCGCTGCCTTGACGAGCGTCGCGGGCACCTCGAGCACGCGCTGCAGCACCCCGGGGATCGTCACGTAGCGAACCGCGGTCTGCGGCCTGCGCGGGCGCGGCGACGATCGCCAGGGCGAGCGCGGCGAGCAGCAGCGGGCGGATGACGCGTCGGGTGACCACTGCCGGTGATCGGCAGGACTCGGCGTGGCTCGTAGCGCGATAGACGGAAGGTCGGCGGACGTCCGGGGATCGGCGCCCTTGACGCGCCTCACCGCCAACTGGTACAACCAGTTGCACGTCATGGCCGCGGCACCGCGCACCCCCCTCTCGGAGACGATCTTCGTCCGCCTGCGCGACGGGATCCTCGGCGGCCGGCCCGCCGCCGGCGAGGCGCTGGCGTCCGAGCGCGTGCTCGCCGAGGAGCTCGGCTGCAACCGCCACGCCGTGCGCGAGGCGGTCAAGCGCCTGCAGCAGGCGGGGCTCGTCGCGGTCTCCCACGGCGGCGCCACGCGCGTGCTCGACTGGCGCGCGACCGGCGGCCTGGACCTGCTCGCCCAGCTCCCGCTCACCACGCCCGGCGCGGCGCCCGACCCCGCGCTGCTGCGCTCGATCCTCGAGCTGCGCCTGTGCGTCGGCGTCGACGCCGCGCGCCGCTGCGCCGAGCGCGCCACGGCGCCGATCGTCGAGGCCCTGCACGCGGCCCTGGAGACCCAGCGCGGCGCGACGCCCGCCCAGGCGCCGCTCGTCTACGCGCACCTGTGGAACCACGTCATCGACGGCGCCGACAACATCGCCTACCGGCTCGCCTACAACAGCCTGCTCGCCGGCCTCGATCCCGACTCCGACGCCTCGCGCGCGCTGTTCACCGGCGAGGCCTGCGACCTCGAGGCCGTCGCGACGCTCGTCGCCGCGATCGCCGCCCGCATCCCCGACGCGGCCGCCGGCGCCGCCGAGGACCTGCTCACCCGTGCGCTCGCGCTGAGCGCCACCGCCCCCCACCGCACGAAGGAGAACGCCCGTGGCTGAGGTCCTGTACTACGCGATCCCGGCCTTCGTGCTGCTGCTCGCGGTCGAGGCGATCTCGTTCGTCGTCGCGCGCAACGAGGCGCTCGTCGGCTACGACACGAAGGACACCGCGACGAGCATCAGCATGGGGCTGGGCAACGTCGCCATCAACTTCGGCTGGAAGTTCGTCGTGCTCGTCGTCTACGCCGGGCTGTACGAGCTCACGCCGCTGCGGATCCCCACCGACGCCTGGTGGGCCTGGGCGATCCTCTTCTTCGCCGACGACCTCGCCTACTACTGGTTTCATCGCATCAGCCACGAGGTGCGCGTCTTCTGGGCCAGCCACGTCGTCCACCACTCAAGCCAGCACTACAACCTCTCGACCGCGCTGCGCCAGACCTGGGTCCCGATGACCTACCTGCCCTTCTGGCTGCCGCTCGCGCTCGCGGGCTTCCCGCCCTGGATGATCCTCACCCAGCAGGCGATCAGCCTCATGTACCAGTTCTGGATCCACACCGAGCGCATCGGGCGCCTGTGGCGGCCGATCGAGCTGCTCTTCAACACGCCCTCCCACCACCGCGTCCACCACGGCGCCAACGAGCAGTACCTCGACCGCAACTACGCCGGGATCCTGATCATCTGGGACCGCATGTTCGGGACGTTCGCGGGCGAGGACGAGCGCGTCCGCTACGGCCTGACGAAGAACATCGAGACGTTCAAGCCGACGGAGGTGGCGTTCCACGAGTACAAGGCGATCGCGCGTGATGTTCGGCGTGCCGGGGACTGGCGCGAGCGGGCGGGGTACATGCTGCGGGGGCCGGGGTGGGTGCCTGCTGCTGATGGCGTGGGCTCGGAGGCCGAGGCTCCGGCGCGGCAGGCGGCCTGAGCGGTTCGTGGTGGCGCCGGCGCTTGCGACCGGCATCGATAAGGGGAGGGTTTTCGTCCTCGCGGCGCGCTCAGTGTCGCCTTGTTGACGGATATAGCGCATAAGGCGACACTCGCGGCCTCGTGGGCCCTGCGGGGCGAGCGAACCGTTTCCTCATCGATGCCGTTTTTCGCGCGTAACCACCACGTTACGTAACGCACCTGTTACGCTCCGCCTCGTGGACCAGGACTGCGAGCTGCGGCTCACCCGCCGCTACGACGCCACCCCCGCCGAGGTCTGGGCGGTGCTGACGGAGCCCGAGCTCGATCGGGCGCTGGCTGGCGACGCCCGTCGCGCTCGAGCTCGTCCCCGACGGGCCGTTTGAGCTCGCGCTCCCCAACGGCGCCCGCATCGACGCCCGCGTCCGCGCCGTCGAGCACGAGCGCGTCCTGGAGCTCGACTGGAGCCACGCCGGCGAGCGGCGCTCGATCGTGCGCTTCGAGCTGCGCGCCGCCGACGAGGGCGGGACCCTGCTCCTGCTCGAGCACGGGCGCATCGAGGCACCGCTCGGCATGGCCTACATGTCGCGCTGGAGCGGCGTGCTCGCGCGCATCGAGGCCGAGGTCGCGCGGTGAACGCGCTGCAGGCGCTGGCGGACCCGACGCGCCGGCGGATCGTCGAGCTGCTGGCGACCGGCGGCGAGCTCAGCGCCGGCGAGCTCGCCTCGCACTTCGACACGAGCCGCCCCGGCGTGTCTCGCCACCTGCGCGTGCTGCGCGAGCTCGGCGTCGTCAGCGCCCGCACCGAGAGCCAGCGGCGCCTGTACTCGCTGGAGCCCGCGCCGCTCGCCGAGCTCGACGACTGGGTCACGCGCCACCGCAGCTTCTGGACCAACCGCCTCGACGCGATCGACACCGAGATCCGCCGACGACGAACGACCACCTGACAAGGAGGACGCAATGCCACCGACGATCGCCCCCTACCTGCTCTACGAGGACTGCGACGCCGCGCTCGACTTCCTGGCGCGGGCGTTCGGCTTCGTGGAGACGCTGCGCTACACCGGCCCCGAGGGCTACGTCAGCCACGCCGAGATGACGATCGGCGACGACGGCATCATCTACATGGGCGACCCGGGCGGCGACTACCAGGGCCCCGCGAAGCTCGGCGCCCGCACCCAGCTGGTCTGCGTGCAGGTCGACGACGTCGACGCGACCTTCGAGCGCGCCAAGGCCGCCGGCGCCGAGATCGTCGCCGAGCCCGCCGACCAGGCCTACGGCGAGCGCTCGTTCCGCGCCTACGACCCCGAGGGCCACAGCTGGTCGATCGGCCAGCCGATCGCCGACGTGGCGCCGGAGGACTGGGGCGCGACCGCGACCGAACATGCCTGACGAGCTCGTGAACGTCCGCTACATGGTCGACGACGTCGAGGACGCGGTCGCCTTCTACACCGACCACTTCGGCTTCACGGTGCGCTCCAGCGCCGCCCCCGCGTTCGCCGACGTCGTACGCGGCAGCCTGCGGCTCCTGCTCAGCGGGCCGGCGAGCTCGGCCGGGCGGCCGATGCCCGACGGCCGCACGCCCCAGCCCGGAGGCTGGAACCGCATCCACTTCGTCGTCGAGGACATCGCGGCCGACGTCGAGCGGCTGCGGGCCGCGGGCCTCACCTTCCGCAACGACATCGTCAGCGGGCCGGGCGGCCGGCAGATCCTGCTCGAGGACCCCTCCGGCAACCCGATCGAGCTCTTCCAGCCGGCCGGCTCCTAGCGGCGCTCGCGCGCCGGCGCCGGCGGCGGCGGGAGCGCCGGGCGCTCCTCGGGCACGAGCCAGACGACGCCCAGCGGCGGCAGCGTGACCTCCGCCGAGCAGGGCTGACCGCCCCACGGCATCGACTCGGCCTCGACGCCGCCGAGGTTGCCGGTGTCGGTGCCGCCGTAGAACGAGGAGTCCGTGTTCAGCGCCTCCGTCCACGTTCCCGAGCGCGGCAGCCCGACGCGGTAGCCCGGGCGCGGCACCGGCGAGAGGTTGCAGATGCAGACGAGCACGTCCTGCTCGGGGTCCTCGCCGGCGCGCGCGAACGCGACGACGTTGGCGTCGGCGTCGTTGGGCTCGATCCACCAGAAGCCGCGGCCGTCGAAGTCGACCTCGTACAGCGCGGGGGTGTCCTTCATCGTCCGGTTGAGGTCGCGGACGAGCGACTGGATGCCGGCGTGCTCGCCGTGCTCGAGCAGGTGCCAGTCCAGCGAGCGGTCGTGGCTCCACTCCCGGCCCTGGGCGAACTCCTGTCCCATGAAGAGCAGCTTCTTGCCCGGGTGCGCCCACATGAACGCGTACAGCGAGCGCAGGTTGGCGAGCTTCTGCCAGCGGTCGCCGGGCATCTTGTCGATCAGCGAGCCCTTGCCGTGGACGACCTCGTCGTGCGACAGCGGCAGGATGAAGTTCTCGGTGAACGCGTAGACCATCGAGAACGTCAGCTCGTGGTGGTGGTAGCGGCGGTTGATCGGGTCCTGCTGGAAGTACGCCAGCGTGTCGTGCATCCAGCCCATGTTCCACTTGAAGCCGAAGCCCAGGCCGCCGAGGTAGGTCGGGCGCGAGACGCCCGGCCAGGCGGTCGACTCCTCGGCCGCGCTGACGACGCCCGGCTCGTCGCGGTGCAGCACCTCGTTGAGCTCCTTGAGGAACGCCACGGCCTCGAGGTCCTCGCGGCCGCCGAACTCGTTGGGCACCCACTCGCCCGCCTTGCGCGAGTAGTCGAGGTAGAGCATCGACGCGACGGCGTCGACGCGGATCCCGTCGGCGTGGAACTCGCGCGCCCAGAACAGCGCGTTGGCGACGAGGAAGTTGCGGACCTCGTTGCGCCCGTAGTTGAAGATCAGCGTGCCCCACTCCGGGTGCGAGCCGCGGCGCGGGTCCTCGTGCTCGTAGAGCGCCGTGCCGTCGAAGCGCGCGAGCGCCCAGGCGTCGCGCGGGAAGTGCGCCGGGACCCAGTCCAGCAGCACGCCGATCCCGTGCTCGTGCATGCGGTCGACGAACGCGCGGAAGTCGTCGGGCGAGCCGAAGCGCGGCGTGGGCGCGTAGTAGGAGGTCACCTGGTAGCCCCACGACCCGCTGAACGGGTGCGCCATGACCGGCAGCAGCTCGATGTGCGTGAAGCCCAGGTCGCTGACGTAGGCGGCCAGCTCGTCGGCGAGCTCGAGGTAGGTCAGCGAGCGGTTGTCCTCCAGCGGGTTCAGCCGCCACGAGCCGAGGTGCACCTCGTAGGTCGACATCGGCTGGTTCATCGGCGTGCCGGCGGAGCGCTTGGCGAGGTAGGCGGCGTCCTGCCACTCGTACGTCGACGCGTGCACGATCGAGGCCGTCTGCGGCGGCAGCTCGGTCTCGAAGGCGAACGGGTCGGCCTTCAGCAGCAGCTCGCCGGACTGCGAGCGGATCTCGTACTTGTAGCGCGCGCCCGCGCCGATCCCGGGGACGAACAGCTCCCACACGCCCGAGCCGCCGAGCGCGCGCATCGGGTGCAGCCGGCCGTCCCAGAAGTTGAAGTCGCCGACGACGCTCACCGAGCGCCCGGCCGGCGCCCAGACCGCGAACGAGGTCCCCGTCACGCCCTCGAGCTCGCGCACGTGCGCGCCCATCTTCGTCCACAGCTGCTCGTGGCGGCCCTCGCGGAACAGGTGCTCGTCGAGGTCTGACAGCGTCGGCGCGAAGCGGTAGGGATCGGCGGTCGTGAACGTGTTGCCGTCGGCGAAGCCGATCTCCAGCTCGTACTCGAGCGGCATCGTGGCGCCGGCGATCTCGCCCTCGAAGATCCCGCCGTTGTGCACGAGCTCGAGCGCGACGCCCGCGGGCTGCACGACGATCGTCTTCGCGGCCGGGTGCATCGCACGGACCACGACGCCGCCGCCGTCGACGGCGTGCGCGCCCAGCAGCGCGTGCGGATCGTGGTGGTCGCGCGCGACGAGCCGGTCCATCTCCGACGCGGCGGTCATGAGGTCACCTCCACGTCGAGCAGCCGGGCGATCCCGGCGACCGGGATCGGCACCCAGTCGGGTCTGTTGTTGAGTTCGTAGCGCAGCTCGTAGACCGCCTTCTCGAGTTCGAAGATCGCCAGCAGCTTGGACGTCGCGGCCTGGCCGGCGGGCAGCAGCGAGGGCTCGACGGCCTCGAGGTAGGCGTCCAGGAAGGCCGTGCGCGCGCTGTCCTCCCAGCCCTCCGGCGCGGGCACGCCCCGCAGCAGCTCCGACGCGGAGGCGGCGTAGGCGAACGAGCGCAGCATCCCGGCGACGTCGCGCAGCGGCGAGCGCTTGCGGCGGCGGTCCAGCAGCGAGCGCGCGGGCTCGCCCTCGAAGTCGAGGATCACCCAGCCGGCGTCGCGCAGCATGGTCTGGCCGAGGTGGTAGTCGCCGTGGTGGCGGATCAGCCGCCCGCCGACGCCGACGTGCGACATCAGCTGCAGGCGGTCGCGGATCTCCTCGCCGCGGCCGAGGATCGGCTCGAGCGCCGGGTTGTCGCGCGGCAGGTCGAGGAACGCCTGCTCGATCTGCTCGTCGATCGTCGCCGTCAGCAGGGCGAGCGCCTCGTCGCTGGGCTCCTCGGGCGCGAAGGCGGGATCGGTCGTGTCGGAGGCGAGCACGGAGTGCATCCGGCCCGTCGCGGCGCCGAGCTCGGGCAGGCGGTGCAGCAGGCCCTTGGGGTCGTCGAGCGCGAGCTGCCAGCCCTCGCGGGCCTCGCCGATGAACTGCTGCAGGATCCCGAGCGTCGCCTGCATCAGCTCGCCGTCGTAGTCGTACCAGCCGGTCAGCGCGGCGATGTTCTCGAAGCCGCGCGTGGAGAGGAAGCGCAGCATCTCGAGCTCGGGGTTGATGCCGGGCTCGATGCGCCGGAAGACCTTCAGCACCTGCTCCTCGCCGAAGACGACCGAGGTGTTGGACTGCTCGGCACCCATCGAGCGGATGTGGCCGGTCGGCGTCGTGCCGCCGTGGAAGGAGACGCCGTCGACGGCGGCCTCGGAGCCGAACAGCTCGGCGAGCGCGCGCACGCCGTCGGGCTCGCCCGGAAGCAGCTGGTAGAGCTCGTGCGTGCCGGCGTTGAAGCGCGCCTCGACGATCTCGAGCTCGAGCGCGGGCGACGCGCTCAGCGCCACGCGCCGCAGGATGTTGGCGGACGCGACCTCGCGCGCCTTCGACGCGAACCAGCGCTGCGTCGTGAGCCAGTCCTCGAGCGGCTCGGTGATCTGATCAGGCAGATTCATCGCGAGCACCGGCGTTGCGGTCGGACGGCTGCCACGGTCGAGCTATGACGCGCTGTCATCGGGGTCCTCCTCGAGGCGGAACCAGAAGAACCCGCGCGGCGCGAGGGTCAGGAGATAGGGCAGCTCTCCGATCTTCGGGAAGGCGGTGCGGCCGAACATCTCGACGGGGTGGCGGCCGTTGTACCAGCTCAGGTCGAGCTCGACCGCCTGCGCCGAGCGCGCGACGTTGTGCACGCACAGCACGACGTCGTCCTCGTACGTGCGGATGCAGGCGAAGATCTTCGGGTTCGCCGGGGTCAGGGCCTCGAAGCTGCCGAGGCCGAACACGGGGTGTTCCTTGCGCAGGGCGATGAAGCGCCGCAGCCAGCGCAGCAGCGAGCTGGGCGTGCGCAGCTGGGCCTCCACGTTGACGGCCTGGTAGCCGTAGACGGGATCCATCAGCGGCGGCGCGTAGAGCTGGGCGAAGTCCGCGCGGCTGAAGCCGCCGTTGCGGTCGCCGGTCCACTGCATCGGCGTGCGCACGCCGTCGCGGTCGCCGAGGTAGACGTTGTCGCCCATCGCGATCTCGTCGCCGTAGTAGAGGACCGGCGAGCCCGGGAGGCTGAAGAGCATCGCGTGCAGCAGCTCGATCTCGTCGCGGCCGCCGTCCATGAGCGGGGCCAGCCGGCGGCGGATGCCGACGTTGAGCTTCATGCGCGGGTCCTTGGCGTACTCCGCGTACATGTAGTCGCGCTCCTCGTCGGTGACCATCTCGAGCGTCAGCTCGTCGTGGTTGCGCAGGAACAGGCCCCACTGGCAGTTGGCCGGGATGTGCGGGGTCTGGGCGAGGATCTCGAGGATCGGCGTCGCCTCCTCGCGGCGCAGCGCCATGAACATCCGCGGCATGACCGGGAAGTGGAAGGCCATGTGGCATTCGTCGCCGTCGCCGAAGTACTCGACGACGTCGGCGGGCCACTGGTTGGCCTCGGCGAGCAGGACGCGGTCGGGGTACTCGCGGTCGACCGTCGCGCGGACCTCCTTGAGGAACGCGTGGGTCTCGTCCAGGTTCTCGCAGTTCGTGCCGTCGCGCTCGTAGAGGTAGGGCACGGCGTCGAGGCGGAAGCCGTCGAGGCCCGCGTCCAGCCAGAAGCGCAGGACGTCGATCATCGCCTCGCGGACCTCGGGGTTGTCGTAGTTGAGGTCGGGCTGGTGGTGGAAGAAGCGGTGCCAGTAGTAGGCGCCGCCCTTCTCGTCCCAGGTCCAGTTGGAGGTCTCGGTGTCGACGAAGATGATCCGCGCCTCGTCGTAGCGGGTCGGGTCGTCGGACCACACGTACCAGTCGCGCTTGGGGTTGTCGGGGCTCGAGCGCGCCTCCTGAAACCAGCCGTGGTCTGAGGAGGTGTGGTTCATGACGAGGTCGGCGATGACGCGGATGCCGCGCTCGTGCGCCGCCTCGATGAACGAGCGGACGTCGTCCATCGTCCCGTAGTCGGGGTGCACGCCGTAGAAGTCGGCGATGTCGTAGCCGCCGTCGCGCATCGGCGACGGGTACATCGGCAGCAGCCAGATGACGTCGACGCCGAGCCACTGCAGGTAGTCGAGCTTCTCGGTCAGGCCGCGGAAGTCGCCGTGGCCGTCGCCGGTGCCGTCGTAGAACCCGCGCAGGTGGATCTCGTAGAACATCGCGGTCTTGAACCACGTGGGGTCAGACTCGAACCAGTTCTGCGTGGGGGTGATGCTCATGGGGTCACCCGCAGCAGGTGGGCGACGCGGTAGGGGTCCAGCCGCACGAAGTTGCGTCCCATGCGCCAGTCGAAGCTCTCGCCCGAGAGCAGGTCGGTGACGGTGAACACCGGCGCCAGCCCGAGGCCGTAGGGGACGACGACGATCCCCTCCTGGGCACCGACCGGATCGAGGGTCACGACGGTGATGACCGTATTGTCGCCGGTGCGCTTGGCGTAGGCGATCAGCGCGTCGTTCTCGGTCGTCAGGAACGTGATGTTGTCGAGGTACTGCAGCGCCGGGTTCTCGCGGCGGATCGTGTTCAGGCGCGAGATCAGGGTCAGCAGCGGGCCGTTGAGCGAGCGCTGCTTGACCTCGTACTTCTCGGAGTGCAGGTACTCCTCGCTGCCGGCGCGCGCCGGCGTGCGCTCGAAGGACTCAAAGCCCGAGTAGAGGCCGTAGCTGGGGCTCAGCGTCGCGGCGAGGACGAGCCGGCTGGCGAACTTCGGCGGGCCGCCGGTCTGCAGCTCCTCGGTGAGGATGTCGGGCGTGTTGACGAAGAAGTTCGGCCGGTAGTACTCCTGCATGCCGCTCGTCGCCAGCTCGGTGACGTACTCGGCGAGCTCCCACTTCGAGCTCTTCCAGGTGAAGTACGTGTAGGACTGGTTGAAGCCAACCTTCGCGAGCTGGCGCATCATCGCCGCGCGCGTGAAGGCCTCGGCCAGGAAGATGATCTCCGGGTGGTCGGCGCGCAGCTCGGCGATCAGCCACTCCCAGAAGGCGACCGGCTTGGTGTGCGGGTTGTCGACGCGGAAGACCTTGACGCCGTGGTCGGCCCAGAAGCGCACGACGTCGCGCAGCGCCTCCCACAGCCCGCGCCAGTCCTCGGCGTCCCAGTTGACGTTGTAGATGTCCTGGTACTTCTTGGGCGGGTTCTCGGCGTACTTGAGGGTGCCGTCGGGGCGGCGGTTGAACCACTCCGGGTGCTCGGTCAGCCAGGGGTGGTCGGCCGAGCACTGGATCGCGAAGTCCAGCGCGACGTCGATGCCGTGCTCGCCGGCGGTTGCGACCAGCGCGTCGAACTCCTCGATCGTCCCGAGGTCGGCGTGGAAGGCCGTGTGGCCGCCGGTCTCGTCGCCGATCGCCCACGGCGAGCCGGGGTCGCCGGGCCCGGGGGTCATCGTGTTGTCGGGGCCCTTGCGGTTCGTGTGGCCGATCGGGTGGATCGGCGGGAGGTAGAGGACGTCGAAGCCGAGCTCGGCGAGCTCGGGGATCTGCGCCTCGACGCCCTTGAAGCCGCCCCAGGAGCGGGGGAACAGCTCATACCAGGCGCCGAAGCGGGCGCGCTCGGGATCGACGTCGACGTACAGCCGCTCGGGCATGACGGTGGAGCGGCTGCGGTCGGGGTGACGCGCCACGGTCTCCAAGAGCTCGGGGTCCAGCGCCGTCTCATTTCGCGCCTCACCCGGGATGCCCTCGTCGCGCAGCCGCGTCAGCGCCTGCGAGATGCGCTTGCGGTCGGCGCCCTTCGCGCGCTTGGCCGCCTGCTCGAGCAGCACGACCCCCTCCGACAGCTCGCCGGAGAGATCGGGCTCGCCGGCGTCGACCTTGCGGCGCAGCTCGTCGCGCCAGCTCGCGAACGCGTCGACCCAGGCCTCGATCGTCCAGCTCCAGCGGCCGAGCCCGTCGACGCCGAACTCGCCGGCCCAGCGGTCGCCGTCGACGTGCGCGTCGATGCGCTGCAGCGGGCTCTCCCGCCAGTCCTCGCCGTCGGGCGGACAGGACTTGACGACGGCGCGCAGGACGTCGTGGCCATCGGAGAAGATGTCGGCGCTCACGGCGACGAAGTCGCCGACCGTACGCTTGGAGGGGTAGCGCCCGCAGTCGATCATCGGCGCCGGCCGGACGATCTGGATGCGTGGCGGCGGCGGTTGGCTGCGCTTTGCGGTGGGCACTCCCACACACTCTTTCCGATTGCGAAGGTTCGTAACGTGCAGTCGCTGCTGCGGCACAGAACATCAGGGGTGCAGTTGCATCCAACCAGCCTGGCTTCCGGCGGGCTCGGCGACGACGCGTTCGCATTCGTCGACTGGCTCGCCGACGCCGGCCAGTCGTGGTGGCAGATGCTGCCGCTCGGACCGCCCGACCGGGCGGGCTCGCCGTACAAGTCGAAGTCGGCGTTCGCGGCCTGGCGCGGGCTGCTGGCCGCGCCGTCGGCACCCGTCGGCGACGACGAGATCGAGGCGTTTCGCGCGCGCGAGGCGTTCTGGATCGACGACTGGGCGCGCGTCGCCGGCGGCCGCCGCGCCATCGCCGACCAGGTGCGCTTCGAGCGCGAGTGGAGCGCGCTGCGCGCGTACGCGGCCGAGCGCGGCGTCGGGCTGATCGGCGACGTCCCGATCTACGTCGCGCCGGACAGCGCCGACCACCTCGCCTGGCCGCAGCTCTTTCGCTCCGGCGACGTCGCGGGCGCGCCGCCGGACACCTACAGCGACCTCGGCCAGCTGTGGGGCAACCCGCTCTACGACTGGCCGGCGCTGCAGCGGCGCTCCTACCGCTGGTGGACCGAGCGCCTGCGGCGCACGTTCGCGCTCTTCGACGTCACGCGGATCGACCACTTCCGCGGCTTCGTCGCCTACTGGGCGGTGCCCGAGGACGCGCCCGACGCGCGCAGCGGGCACTGGCAGCGCGGGCCGGGGCGCGCGGTCTTCGACGCCGCGGCCGCCGAGCTCGGCGAGCTGCCCGTGATCGCCGAGGACCTCGGCGTCATCACCGAGCCCGTCGAGCGCCTGCGCCGCTCGCTCGGCTTCCCGGGCATGGCGGTCCTGCAGTTCGGCTTCGATCCCGACGACCCGCACGGCCCGCACCGCCTGGAGAACCACGAGCGCGACAGCGTCGTCTACACGGGCACCCACGACCAGGACACGCTCGCGGGGTGGTGGTCGGAGTTGGCGCAGCCGTCGCGCGAGGAGGCGCTGGCCCGGATCGCTCGCGGGGGCTTCGCCGAGGACGAGGTCTGGTGGTCGTTGATCCGGCTGGCGTTCTCCTCGCCGGCGCGGTTGGCGATGGTGCAGGCGCAGGACGTGCTCGGGCTGGGCAGCGAGGCGCGGATGAACGTGCCGGGACGGGCGACGGGCTCGTGGAGGTGGCGGATGGAGCCCGGTGCGCTGACGGCGGAGCATGCGCGGCGGCTGCGGGCTGCGACCGAGGAGGCGGGACGGCTGGCGTCGCGGTGATTCGGGCGGTCTGTTGCCGACTCCGCGTCTACGGCAGCGATAAGGGAAGCGGGTCGGTCGCCGGCGGCGCTCCAACGAGCGAGGCTGTGGGCTATTGGGCGGATATAGCCCAAAAGCCCACAGAGTCCACCACGAGCGGAGCAAGGGCACGCCACGTAAACTGCCCGCCCCCATGGCAGCACCCGCCACCGCGGACGCGATCCGCGACGTCAACACGCGCTACCACGACGCCGCCGCCGCCCACTACGACACGAAGTGGGGCGTCGACTACGGCGACATCGGGCGCAAGCAGGTCCGGGGCAAGCTTCACAAGCTGCTCGGCAAGCCGCTGCCGACGTTCGAGCGCTCGCTGGAGATCGGCGCGGGCACCGGCTACTTCACGCTGAACATGCTCCAGGACGGCGTCGTCGGCGCGGCGACGGCGACCGACATCTCGCCCGGCATGCTCGACACGCTGCAGGCCAACGCGGCCCGCATCGGCGTCGCCGTCGAGACCGTCGCCTGCGACGCCGAGGAGCTGCCGTTCGAGGACGACGCCTTCGACCTCGTCGTCGGCCACGCGGTGCTGCACCACATCCCCCACCTCGACCGCGCGTTCGCCGAGTTTCGACGCGTGCTGCGCCCCGGCGGGCGCGTCGTGTTCGCCGGCGAGCCGTCGCGCACCGGCGACCGGATCGCCGCCTACCCCAAGCGCGCCGCGCTGAAGACCGCCCCGCTGTGGCGCGGGCTGATCGGCGCGCGCGCGGCCGAGGGCTACGCGATGCCCGACACGAGCGACGACTGGCCCGGCGAGCACGACGACCTCGACGGCGAGTCGCTGGAGGCGTTCGTCGACGTCCACGCCTTCACGCCCGAGGAGCTCGGCGCCTGGGCCGACGGCGCCGGCTTCGCCGACGTGCACGTGCGCGGCGAGGAGCTGCTCGCCAACTGGTTCGGCTGGGTCAACCGCACGCTCGAGGCGACCGCGGTGCAGGACGACATCCCGATGCTCTGGCGCCAGTACGCCTTCCGCGGCTACCTCGCGCTGCAGCAGGTCGACGTCGCGCTGCTCGAGGGCCGCCTGCCGCCGGCCGTCTTCTACAACCTCATGATCACGGCGAGGAACCCGGGCTGAGCGACGCGGCCGCACCCCGCGGCAGAGGGCTCGTCGCGCTCGGCGACAGCATCACCGTGGGCGAGGGCTCGATGGTGCTCGGCGTCACGCCGCTGTCGTGGGCGCAGTGGCTCGCAAAGGCGCTGGACCTGCCGTTCACCGTCTACGCCATCAACGGCGCGACCGCCGCCGACGTCCTGCGCGAGCAGCTGCCGCGCGTGCGCGGCGACTTCGACCTCGCCGTCCTCTACGCCGGTGTCAACGACGTCCGCTCGGACGCCTGGGACGCCGCCGCGTTCGAGCGCGACCTCGACGCGATCGCCGCCGGCCTCGGCTCCCGCGCGCAGCGGCTGCTGATGCTGACGCTGCCGCTGGACCTCGGCCGCCCGGCCTGCGCGCCCAAGCCCGTGCAGGCCAACGCCGCCGTCCGCCGCGTCGCGGCACGGCGCGGCGCCGTCCTCGCCGAGCTCGAGGACTTCGGCGGCTGGACGCTCGTGCTGCCCGACGTCGTGCACCCGACGGCGCTCGGCCAGCTCGAGATCGCCGACCGCGCCGCGCGCGCGCTGGACCACGCTGCCCCGCTGCCGTCCAGCGCTCGCGGGCGGCGACGAGCCGCGGCGCACCGCACGCTACGCGCCGGCCTACGCGCGGATGGCGCTGCGCGACCTCGTGCGCCGCGCGCTCGAGCGCGCGGCGAGGTAGCCGACGATGCGCCTGCTCGCGCGGCTTGGGGGCCGCCGGCTCGTGCGGCTGCCCGGCGTCCACGCGGGCCCCGACGTCGTGCTCGCGCGCGGCGTGCGGTTCTCGCTGGCGCCCGGGGCGCAGCTGCAGCTCGGCGACGGCTGCCGCATCGGCGAGCGCACGCGGATCGTCGTCAACCATGGCGTCGTCGCGATCGGCGCGGGCGCCGTGCTCGGCCCGCGCTGCACGCTCGTCGCGCACGCCGGTATCACGATCGGCGCGGGCGCGCAGCTCGCGGAGGGCACGGTGATCGTCGACTTCGACCACGTCATCGACGACGTCGAGCAGCCGATCCGCGCGCAGCCGCTCGTCGCGACGCCCGTGGCGATCGGGGACGGCGCGCACGTCGGGCTCGGCGCGAGCGTGCTGCGCGGCGTCACCGTCGGCGCGCGGGCCACCGTCGGTCCGCACGCCGTCGTCACGCGCGACGTGCCGCCGCGCGCGAGCGTCGGCGGCGTTCCCGCGCGACCGCTGCGCCCCTAGGCCCCTAGAGGGAGGAGCGCGTCTTGCGCTTCGTGACCGGCTTGCGCTTCGCCTTCGCCTTCGGCTTCGGCTTCGGCTTGGCGACCTTCTTGGGCGCCACGCAGGCCGCGGCCGTCGTTGTCTTCTTGGCGGCGGCGGTCGTCGTCTTCTTGGCCTTCGACGTCGCGGCAGCGCGCGTCTTGAGCGTCGACTTCTTCGCGAGCGCCTTCTTCTTCGCAGCCGCCTTCTTCTGCGCGGCCGTCTGCTTGAGGACCGGCTTCTTCTTCGCCGGCGCGCACGTCGCCTTCTTCAGCACGCTGGACCCGCCGACGACGCTGCTGGCCGTCGCGAGGTCGTCGCTGTTGCCGTGGCCGCTGTTGTCGCCGCCACCGCCGCCGGAGTTGCCCGAGCCGGAGCCGGAGTTGCTCCCGCCGCCGTTGCCGCCGTTGCCGCCGTTGCCGCCGCCGTCGTCCTCGTCGGGATCGTCGTGGCGGTTGCGCAGCGGGCGCTCGGGGCGCTTGGCCTGCGGGTCGGCGTTGATCGGATCGCAGGTGGGCGAGTCCTCGCCGACGAGGAACTGGCCCATCATGTCGTGATCCTCGTGGACCAGGTTGTGGCAGTGCATCATGTACCGCCCCTGCTGGTGCTCGAACTTCATGATCACGCGCACGAGCTCGTTCTCGCCGACGTAGACGACGTCCTTGGGGCCCTTCTCGTAGTCGAACGGGGCCTGGCCGTTGCGGTCGAGGACCTTGAAGTCGACGAGGTGGATGTGGATCGGGTGAAACCAGCCGCCGGGCGGTTCTCGAGCTCCCAGATCTCGCAGTCGTTGAGGCCCGGGTTGGCCAGCACGTGCTGGTAGTCGCTGTTGACGACGTCGTCCCAGGTCGTGCCGTTGATCGTCCAGTTGCCGCCGCTGCGCTCGAAGTCGAAGTGGCGCGTGCGCATCGAGTCGGCCTCGGTGAGCCCCATGACGTTCATGTTGGGGTTCAGATCGAACGGGACCTCGTTGTTGGAGAGGTCGCTCGCCTCGGAGACGACGTCGAAGGCCATGACCATGCCGGTCGTGTCGTGGTCGATGTTGTTCTTCGGCGACATGTTCTCCAGCACGACGCGCTGGCCGATCTGGTACTTCGAGAAGTCGATCACGACCTCGTAGCGCTCGGCCATGCCGGACTTCAGCGTGGCGACCGGCTGCGGGTGCGGCATGAGGCCGCCGTCCGTGCCGATGACGATCAGCGGCTCGCCGCTGTCGACTGCAGGTCGTAGGAGCGTGAGATCGACGCGTTGAGGACGCGGAAGCGGTACTTGCGCCGCTCGACCTGCATCATCGGCCACGGCACGCCGTTGACGAGGATGACGTCGCCGTAGACGCCGGAGTGGCCGTTGTCGTCGTACAGCAGCTGCCCGTCGGATTCGAACATCGCGTCGCGCAGGACGAGCGGCACGTCGTAGGCGCCGTGCGGGATCGGCAGGCTGAGCTCGTGCGGGTCGTGCAGGATGTACATCGCCGCCAGGCCCATGTAGGCGTTCGGGGCGGTGATGTGGACGCCGTGGTCGTGGTACCAGAGCGTGCGGGCGTCCTGGATGTTGGGGTACTCGTAGTCCTTCCAGCAGTCGACGTCGGTGATGTCGCTGGCGTAGCCGTCGTACTGGGGCTTGGAGCAGGAGCCGTGCAGGTGCGTCGAGGTCCAGACGTTGTAGCGCAGCGTCGGGTGGATCTCCGGCAGGTTGTTGATCTGCTGCACGACGGCGTGCCGGCCCTGCGTGTTCATGATCGTCGGGCCCGGGGTGATGCCGTTGTAGCCCCAGATGTCGGTCAGCTTGCCGGGCAGGATCTCGGCCTGCGCCTGGCGCTGGGTGAGCGTGTAGTAGTCGTAGTTCTGGGTCTGGCGGTCGGGTACCAGGACCGGCGGTGTCGTGAACGGGATCGTGAACGGCTGCGGCAGCTCGCTCGTGGCGATCCGGTTGCTCAGCGCGACCTGCGTGCGCGCGACGCGCTCGACGGGCAGCGCGAGCGCGGCGGAGCTGAAGAGCCCGAGCTTCATGAGCTCGCGGCGGTTCATGTGTCGTCCGACCTTTTCCATACGGATCACTATGGATCCGCCGATCGGTCGCCAACAGGGTGGAAGTACCACTATCCGGTTGCAGGGTTTCGCACGCCGGGGTACGGACTCCCACACCCCCGCGACGGCGAAAGTCCGACTCGTTCCAGCGGATGGCCGACGTGGGCTAGCGGCGCTTGCGCTGCGACGTGGCCTTGCGCGCGGGCGTGCGCTTGCGCTTGGCGACCGGCTTGCGCTTGGCGGCCGGCTTGCGCTTGACGGGCGTCTTGCAGGCGGTCTTGGGCTTGGCGGTGGCCTTGCCCTTCGTCGCCGAGGCCCGCGCGTTCAGGGCCGGCTTGCGCTTCTTGACGACCGCCTTCTTCTTCTTGACGACCGCCTTCTTCTTGACGACCGCCTGCTTCTTCACGGGGGCGCACGTCGTGACGCTCGAGGCGCTGACGGCGTTGCGATCGTCGCCGCCCCCGCCGGGACCGCTGTTGCCGCCGCCCCCGTCGCCGCCGCCTCCGGGACCACTGTTGCCGCCGCCACCGCCGCCGCCGCCTTCCTCCTCGTCGGGGTCGTCGTGGCGGTTGCGCAGCGGTCGCGCCGGCTTGCGCGCCGCGCGGTCGGCGTTGATCGGATCCTGCGTGGCGGAGTCCACGCCGACGAGGAACTGGCCCATCATGTCGTGGTCCTCGTGGACGAGGTTGTGGCAATGCATCATGTAGCGCCCGGTCTCGTGCTCGAAGCGCATGATCACGCGCACGAGCTCGCCCTCGCCCACGTAGACGACGTCCTTGGGGCCCTGCTCGTAGTCGAACGGCGGGCGGCCGTTGCGGTCCAGCACCTTGAAGTCGACGAGGTGGATGTGGATCGGGTGGAACCACCCGCCGGAACGATTCTCGAGCTCCCAGATCTCGACGTCGTCAAGGCCCGGGTTGGCGAGCACCTCCTGGTAGTCGCTGTTGATCACGTCGTCCCAGGTGGTGCCGTTGATCGTCCACTGGCCGCCCTTGCGCTCGAAGTCGAAGTGACGTGTGCGCATCGAGTCGGCCTCGGTCAGCCCCATGACCCGCGGGTTGGGGTTCAGGTCGAACGGGACCTCGTTGTTGGACGGGTCGCTGGACTCGGCGACCACGTCGAACGCCATCACGACGCCGGTCGTGTCGTGATCGATGTTGTTCTTCGGCGACACGTTCTCCAGCACGACGCGCTGGCCCAGCGGGTACGCCGCGAAGTCGATCACGACCTCGTAGCGCTCGGCCATCCCGATCTTGAGGTTCGAGGCGAGCTGGGGATGCGGCATCAGGCCACCGTCGGTGGCGATGACGGTCAGCGGCTCGCCCGAGTCGAGCTGCAGGCCGTAGGAGCGCGACAGCGACGCGTTGAGGATCCGGAAGCGGTACTTGCGCCGCTCGACGGGCATCGCCGGCCAGGGCACGCCGTTGACGAGGATCACGTCGCCGTAGACGCCGGAGTGGCCGTTGTCGTCGAACAGCAGCTGCCCGTCGGACTCGAACATCGCGTCGCGCAGGACGAAGGGGACGTCGTAGGCGCCGTGCGGGATCGGCAGGCTCAGCTCGTGGGGGTCATGCAGGATGTACAACGCGGCGAGGCCCATGTAGGCGTTGGGCGCCGTGATGTGAACCCCGTGGTCGTGGTACCAGAGCGTCCGCGCGTCCTGGATGTTCGGGTAGACGTAGTCCTTCCAGCTCGTGACGTCGGTGATGTCGCTGGCGTAGCCGTCGTACTGGGGCTTGGAGCAGGACCCGTGCAAATGGGTCGAGGTCCAGACGTTGTAGCGCAGCGTCGGGTGGATCTCGGGCAGGTCGTTGATGTGCTGGACGACCGCGTGGCGACCCTGCGTGTTCATGATCGTCGGGCCCGGGGTGATGCCGTTGTAGCCCCAGATGTCGGTCAGCTTGCCGGGCAGGATCTCGGCGGGCGCCTGGCGCTGGGAGATCGCGTAGTAGTCGAACGTCTGGGTCTGGCGGTCGGGCACCAGGACCGGCGGCACCTTGAAGGGGATCGTGAACGGCTGCGGCAGCTCGCTCTGCGCGATCCGGTTGCTCAGCGCGACCTGCGTGCGGGCCAGGCGCTCGGCGGGCAGCGCCAGGGCGGCGCTGCTGAACACCCCGAGCTTGAGAAGATCCCGGCGGTCCAGCAGAGGACCCGTGCGCGTCATAAGACGCCGAGTCTGTCCTCCGCTCGCGGGTAAAGCCAGAGTAAAACTACTAGTTTCCGGTGCGTTTCCCCGCAGACTTCCGATCCGATCGGACTACCAGTGCGACGGCGGCCAGATCAGGCCGCGGACGCGCCCGATCAGGTCGCCCCGCGCGACCGCGCCGAAGTCGCGCGAGTCGCGCGAGTCCAGGCGGTTGTCGCCGAGGAGGAAGACCGTGCCCGGGCGCACCCGCACGGGGCCGAAGTAGACGCTGTCGATCTTGTCGGGGTCGGCATAGGACTCGACCTGGCGGCGGCCGTTGACGACGAGCACGCCGTCCTCGATCGCGACCGTGTCGCCCGGCAGCCCGATCGCCCGCTTGAGCGTCACGTCGCCCGTGCGCGGCGCGTGGAAGACGACGAGATCGCGGCGCTTGGGCAGGTCGTCGCGGTAGGCGCGCTTGTCGACGAGCACCTGGTCGCCGGACTGCAGCGTCGGGACCATGCTCACCCCGTCGGTCCTGAACGGCTCGACGAAGAAGACGCGCGCGACGACGAGCACCAGCACGAGGACGGCGACGAACGGCCACCAGCGACGGCGGCGGCGGCCGCCCTCCGGCGCGCCCGTCACGTCCGCTACTGGAGGTTGCCGCTGAGCCTCAGCACCCACGCCAGCACGCCGAGGAGCAGCAGGACGTTGATGATCCACCGGCGCGAGCGGCCGTCGAGCATCGCCAGCAGCGCGATGATGATCCCGACCTGCGCGGCCGTCGTGAGCCAGTCGGTCGCGGTCGCCTCCTCGACGACGCGCCGGTGCGGGCCGAGCGGGATGCCGGAGGTCCGGGTGATGACATAGACGGTGATGATCGCGAGGTTGCCGGCGATGCCCGCGTACGGCAGCCAGGGCTTCGGCCAGCGGACGAGCAGCGCGGCGAACAGGACCTGCAGGTTCGCGGCCGCGATGAAGAACGCGCCGTAGCCCCACCACTCCTGCAGGTGGGAGTCGACGTAGACGACGTGGATGTAGCCGGCGAACAACGACAGCGCCGCCGTGAGGAACACGAGCCAGCGCGAGGCGTGCAGGACGCCCCGGTAGGTCGGTGCGATGGTGCCGGCGGCGGGTTGCATGCGACCAACGGTGCGGTAGGCGGTCGCCGCGGTCAAGGTGACATCGTGCGCACCTGGACTGCGCGAACGCGCACCGTGCCGCGCGCACCCACTAGCCTCCGCGCCGTGGACGCCGGGACGATCGTCCTGCTCGCCGGAGCGGGCTTCGGCGCCGGGGCCGTCAACGCCGTTGCCGGCGGCGGCTCGCTTGTCTCGTTCCCGGCCCTCCTGGCGGCCGGCTACCCGAGCGTGACCGCCAACGTCACGAACTCGATCGCGGTCCTGCCGGGCTACGTCGGCGGCTCGGTCGCCTACCGCCGCGAGCTCGCCGGCCAGGGCGGCCGGATCCGCGCGCTGGCCCCCACGAGCGTGCTCGGCACCGTCGCCGGCGTCGTGCTGCTGCTCGAGAGCCCGGCCTCGCTGTTCGACGCGATCGTGCCCTGGCTGATCCTCGCCGCCTGCGCGCTGCTGGCGCTGCAGCCGCGCGCCGCGGCGATCGCCCAGCGCCACCGCGACGGCCGCGGCTCCGGCGCCGCGCTGCACGGCGGGCTGTTTCTCGCCTCCGTCTACGGCGGCTACTTCGGCGCGGGCCTGGGGATCATGCTGCTCGCGCTGCTGGGCGTGCTGCTGCACGACGAGCTGCAGCGCCTCAACGCGCTCAAGGGCGTGCTGTCGCTCGTCGTCGCGGTCGTCGCCGGCGTCGCGTTCGCGCTCTTCGGCCCGATCGCCTGGGACGCCGCGCTCGTCGTCGGCGCCGCGAGCCTCGTCGGCGGCGCGGCGGGCGTGCACGTCGCGCGCAGGCTGCCGGCGCCGGTGCTGCGCGGCGCCGTCGTCACCTACGGCGTCGCCGTTGCGATCGTGCTGCTGGTGACCTCAGGCGACCGGCGCGGGGACACCGGGCGCCGGGTAGACGGCGTCCTCGGCGAGCTCGTCGTAGTCCTTCGGCCGCGTGTCGTCCTCGCCGGCGTCGCCGGCGCCGGCGGCGCGGAAGGCGACGGTCAGCAGCAGCGTCACGACGAGGTTCGCGGTCAGGGCGAAGATGCCGGTGTAGGCGTTGATCTTCGTCCCGAAGAAGTCCAGCGGATAGGTCGGCGCGAAGTCCTGCGACTGCGCCATCAGCGTCCCGACGACCATGCCCACCGCCCAGCCCGCGACGAGCGCCCAGCGGTGCAGCCAGCGCGTGTAGAGCCCGACGATGATCGACGGGAGCGTCTGCAGGATCCAGACGCCGCCGAGCAGCTGCAGCTCGATCGCGTACTTCGTCGGCAGCGTGACGATGATGACCAGCGCGCCGATCTTCACGAGCAGCGAGACGATCTTCGCCGTCCGCGCCTCCTCGGCGTGCGAGGCGTCGGGCTTCAGGTAGGCCTTGTAGATGCTGCGCGTGAAGAGGTTCGCCGCGGCGATCGACATCACCGCCGCGGGCACGAGCGCGCCGATCGCGATCGCCGCGAAGGCGACGCCGACGAACCACGACGGGAAGACGTTGAGGAACAGGTCGGGCACGGTGAAGTTCGGGTCGCTCGGACTGATCCCGCGCGCGATCGCCATGTAGCCGAGCAGCGCGACGAGGCCCAGCAGGAACGTGTAGGCGGGCAGCAGCGCCGTGTTGCGCCGGACGGTCTGGGCGCTCTTGGAGCTCAGGACGGCCGTGATCGCGTGCGGGTAGAGGAACAGCGCCAGCGCCGAGCCGAGCGCCAGCGTCCCGTAGGCGATCTGCGCATCGGCGCCCGCCGGGATCAGCGCGCCCGGCTTGTCGCGCGTCGGCAGCGCCTTGTCGGCGGCGTCGAACATCGCGCCGAAGCCGCCGATCTTCGACGGGATGTAGATCACCGCGACGAGGATCACGATGTAGATCAGCGAGTCCTTGACGATCGCGATCAGCGCCGGGGCGCGCAGGCCCGACTGGTAGGTGTAGGCGGCGAGGATGACGAAGGCGATGATCAGCGGCCAGTCGCCGTTGACGCCGAGCGCGCCCAGCACGATCTGCATGCCGACGAGCTGCAGCGCGATGTAGGGCATCGTCGCCAGCACGCCGGTGAACGCGACCATCAGCCCGAGGTGGCGCGAGCCGTAGCGGCCGCGCACGAAGTCCGCCGGCGTCACGTAGCCGTGCGCGCGGCAGACCGTCCACAGCCGCGGCATCACGGCGAAGATCAGCGGATAGACCATGATCGTGTAGGGCAGCGCGAAGAAGCCGATCGCGCCCGCGCCGAAGACGAGCGCCGGGACGGCGATGAACGTGTAGGCGGTGTAGAGGTCGCCGCCGAGCAGAAACCACGTGATGACCGTGCCGAACCTGCGGCCGCCCAGGCCCCACTCGTCGAGGTGGTCGAGCTTGGCCCGCCTCCAGCGCGACGCGACGAACCCGAGCACGGTGACGAGCCCGAACAGCAGGATGAAGATGACGAGCGCCGTCGTGTTCGTGTCGTGCGACTCGGTGATCAGCGCGAGCGTCATCGGCGCCTCGTCGCGAGGTAGACGATCGCCGTGATCGCCACGGCGCCGATCACCCAGGCGAACTGGTACCAGTAGAAGAACGGGATCCCGGCGAGCTCGGGATCACGGGTCGCGTACAGCGGCGGGTAGAGCAGGCCGAGCGGTGGCAATGCGAGCAGCGCGTACCACCAGCGGCTGGGCTCTCCTCCCTGCATGCCGCCTGCGTGCCCGCGTGACGAACATCACAAACGCGCGTGGCGGACGGTCGGCGCTCAAGAGCCTCGGACCGGGTACAAAGCCGTCATCGACTCCCTGCGCGGACAACTCCTGATCGCCGGCGCCACGCTGCCCGACCCGAACTTCGCGCGGACCGTCGTGCTGATCTGCGAGCACAGCGACGACGGCGCGCTGGGGCTTGTCCTCAACCGCCCCGGCGAGCTCGTCGTCGGCGACGTCGCGCCCGAGCTCTCCGACCTCACCGGCGAGGAGGCCGTCATCGACTCGGGCGGCCCGGTGCAGCCCGACGCGCTGCTCGTGCTCGGCGAGTTCGCCGATCCCTCCTACGCGGGGATGCCGGTCGTCGGCAACGTCGGGCTGATGGGCGAGAGCCGCGAGATCTCCGACCTCGTCGGCGTGACGCTGCGAGCGCGCGCGTTCGCCGGCTACGCCGGCTGGGGCCCGGGCCAGCTCGACGCCGAGCTCGAGCGCGACGACTGGTTCGTCGCGCCCGCCGGGATCGACGACATCTTCGACCCCGACCCCGACGAGCTCTGGAGCCGCGTGCTGGACCGCAAGGGCGGCCACTTCCGCGTCGTCGCGCGGATGCCGATCGACCCCTCCGTCAACTAGCGATGCTCGACTTCGCACACAGCCTGATCCTGCGCTCGGTCGCGAACGGAGATCAGGACGACTCGCCGGCGCTGCAGACGCTCATCGCGACCGGGCTCGTCGAGCGCGGGGACGACGGCCGCGTCTCAATCACGCCGGCGGGCCGCGTGGCACTGGAGGACGACGACGACGGCGGCGCGCTCGAGATGTTCGCGCAGTCGCCCTGGATCCCGGCCGGATTTCTTGCTGCGATCGCGGGCCTCTTCATGGTCGTCAACGCCATTCGCGGCAACGCGCTGCTGAACGGCACGCAGCTCTGGTCGCTGGCGATCGTCGGCGTCGGCCTCGCCCTGCTCATCCTGTACCGCCGGCGCGCCGCGGGCTAAGCCGGCTCGGGCACGACCGCGCCGCGCTGCGGCGGTCCCAGGCGCAGCGCCAGCAACGTCGCGCCCGCGGCGGCGAGCGCCGTGACCGCGAAGAACGCGCCCGCGTGCTCGGTGCCGTGGCCGAGGACGAGCGCCAGCAGCCCGGCGCTCACGATGCTGCCGGCGTAGCGGCCGGTCGAGAAGAGGCCGGCGGCGACGCCGGCGTGGCGCTGCTCGACGGCCTCCATCGCGGCGGTCTGGATCGCGGCGCCGGAGAGGCCGAGGCCGACCCCGCCGAGCAGCAGCGCGGCGGCGAGGCCGAGCGCGGTCGGGCGCCGCGCCCATCGCCGCCAGCGCGGCGGTCGACAGGACCAGCAGCGACAGGCCGGCGACCGCGGGGGCGCGGTTGCCGCGGCGGTCGGCGATCCGCCCGCCGAGCGGCGCGACGGCGATCATCGCCACCGACAGCAGCGCGAGCGCGAGGCCGGCGTCGGCGGCCGACCAGCCGTCGCGCTCGGCGAGCACGACGGGGACCGCGAGCAGCGTCGCGTACATCGCGAGGTTCGACAGGCCGACGGCGCCCGCGGCGGCGGCGAACGCGGGCACGCGCAGCGGCCGCGCCCAGTCGCCGCGCGGCGCCTGCGCGGCGCCGGCCCTTGCGCCGGCCGGGACGGCGGGCAGCGCGCGCAGCGTCAGGACGACCGCGGCCGCGACCATCGGCACGTTGACGAGGAAGATCGCGCGCCAGCCGAGGGCGCCGGTGAGCACGCCGCCGAGCACGGGGCCGATCGCGGCGGCGGCGCCGACGGCCGAGCCCATGACGCCGAAGCCGGACGCGCGCCGGCCCTCGGGCAGGGCGTCGCGCAGGAGCGCCATCGCGTTGGGGAAGACGAGCGACCCGGCGACGGCCTGGCCGAGCCGGGCGACGATCAGGACGCCGAGCGAGGGCGCCAGGCCGGCGAGCGCCGAGGCGGCGGCGAACGCGAACAGGCCGGCGAGGATCACCCGGCGGCGCCCGAGGCGGTCGCCGAGCCGGCCCGCGAACGGGCCGAGCGCCGCCATCGCGATGACGTACGCGGTCACGAGCCACGTCGACGCGGCGACGCCGCCGCCCACGCCCGACGCGATGTCGGGCAGGGCGACGGCGAGCATCGTCGAGTTGAGCGGGAGCAGCGTCGCGCTCAGCGCGACCGCCGCGAGGACCGCCCGATCGCTCCTAGACGATGCGGACGATGCCCGCATCGCCGTCGACCTCGATCGTGTCTCCGTCCTTGATGGCGATCGTGGCGGTCTGCGTGCCGACGACCGCGGGGATCCCGTACTCGCGCGCCACGACGGCGCAGTGGCTGAGCACGCCGCCGGTGTCGGTGACGACGGCCGCGACGGTCGCGAACAGCGGCGTCCAGGGCGGCGCGGTCGTCTCGGCGACGAGGATGTCGCCGGGCGCAAGGCGGCCGGCCTCGGAGATCGAGGAGATGATCCGCGCCGTGCCGCGCACCGTGCCGGCCGAGCCGGAGGAGCCGTGGATCTCGCCCGCGGGAGCCTCGGCCATCGACGGCATGCCGTTGAACTTCATCGCGAAGCGGCCGAACGGGTCGTCGGTCGGCGGCGGGCCGGCGGGCATCGTGCCGAGCACCGGCGGCGGCGTGATCTGCGCCTGGCGCTCCATGCGGTCGGTGCGCTCGCTGACGCGTCCGCGGTAGTCGGCGCCCGGGGCGTCGAGCGCGGCCTGCAGCTCCTCGGGCGTGAGCATCAGGACGTCGGTCGCGCGGACCAGCGCGCCGTCGTCGACGAGCCGCCGGCCGCCCTCGAGCAGCACCGCGCGCAGGTGGTGGATCGACATGTTGTCGATCCAGAAGTTGTGGTCCTCGCTGATGACCGTGCCCGACTGGGCGGCGTGCAGCATGCCCTCGAACTGGCCGACGACGGCGGCCGGGTAGCCCGCGAGCTGCTCGCGCGCGGCGGCGATCGCCTGCTCGCGGCCGGCGGCCGCGGCGGCCGTGACGACGGCCGGCTCGTCGATCTCCGTCCGGCGGACGAAGTCGCGCAGGCTCTCGATGACCGGCGACGGGTCCTCGGTCCAGCTCGGCGCCGTCAGCGTCCACGTGTCGGCGCGGCGGCCGTAGCGGTCGACGTACTGCTCGAGCTCGGCGAGGAAGGCGCGGCCCTCGGGCGTGGCGTACAGCGCGGCCGGGATGTCCTCGGTGCTGCGCGTCTCGAAGACCGCGCGGACGGCGGGGCTGGCGACGGCGCGGCGGCTGAGGCGCCACATCGCCTGGCCGACCTCGACCGTCATGTTCGGCAGGCCCTCGAGCAGGCGGTAGGAGTCCAGCGGGCCGGCGTCGGGGAACAGACCGCGATAGCACTCGTCGAACTCGCTGATCGCGAGGTACGCCGGCAGGACCATCTCGAAGTGCAGCTCCCAGATGCGCGCGAGGCGCTTCCAGGTCTCGGCGACGTGGGCGCTGAGCGCGGCGCGGGTCGCGCCGGCAAGGTCGAAGCTGTCCCAGAAGCCGAGGTGCGCGCGGACCTCGGGGAGGATCTTGTCGTTCCAGATCTCGTCGAGGCTTCCGATCGCCGCGCGGGCGGCCTGCTCGGCGAGCTTGCCCTGCGCCTCCATCTGCTCGGGCGTGCCCTGCATCATGACCATCGCCTGGTACTCGTAGCCGTTGACCGTGCGGACCTCGACGCTCAGGATCGGCGCGTGGTAGGCGCGGGCGCCGTAACCGAAGCCCGCGCCGAGCGAGCGCTCGAGCATCGCGGACTCCATCGGCGCGAGCGGCTCGGGGAAGTGCATCTTGTCCTGCTGGAAGAACAGGTGCGCGTCGGCGGGGTCGAGCGCGAACTCGGGCGCGGCGGGGAGCGTCTGGGGGGTCATGCTGCCTCCTGGGCAAGGGTCGTGATCGGACGGCACTGAAGGAGATGCAGGTCGTTGTGAGACCAGGCGAGCTCGAGGTCCACGGGCAGCCCGAGCTCGCGCTCGAGGCGCAGCGCGAGGGCGGCGGCCTCCTGGGCCTGCTCGTGGCTGATCGAGGGCTGGCGGCGAAGGAAGGCGGGGACGTCGATCTCGCGGCTGCCGCCGGGGACGCGCACGGTCATGCGGCGCTTGTCGGCGATCGACTCGCGGGTGATCTGCAACGTGCGGCGGTGCAGCCCCCACTCGTCGGGCGTGACGGTCCCGCCGACGATGCTCTCGCCGAGGCCGTAGGCGGCGTTGACGACGACCTCGCCGGAGGCGGGCGCGACCGGGTTGACGCTGAAGACGACGGCCGCGGCGTCGGCCGGGACGAGCAGCTGGACGAGCACCGGCAGCTCCTCGCTCGGGGCGGCGAGACCGTTGGCGCGGCGGTAGGAGAGCGCGCGGTCGGTGTGCGCGGAGTCGCGGCAGGCGGCGATCGCGTCGAGCAGCTCGCCGATCCCCTGGACGCCGAGGATCGTCTCGTGCTGGCCGGCGAAGGAGGCCTGCAGGCCGTCCTCGTCGGTGGCCGAGGAGCGGACGGCGACCAGCGGATCGGCGCCGGCGGCGGCGGCGGCAGTCCCGGCGCGGTCGGCGAGCTCGGCGTAGGCCAGCTCGACGGTCGCGGGGTCGACGGGGCCGACCACGACGAATCCGGCGGGCACCGGGAGGCGGTCGGCGAGCTCGGCGAGCGCGGCGGCCTTGCCGCCGACGCGGCGCGGGTCGGCGGCCGCGGCGTCCTCGAACCAGAGGATCGAGGCGGCGGTCGGAAGCTGTGAACAGGATGTGATCGTCATCGCGTCGGGAACCTTCCTCTGGCCGGGGCACCGGAAAAAGGAGGGCTCCACGAGACCGCAGGTGTGGCTGACACCACGACGATGTGCGAGAACCTGCACGCTGCACTAGGGTCGAGCGATGGCCGAGACGACGAAGTTCCTCCTCTCCGAGGACGCGATCCCGACCCACTGGGTGAACCTCCTCCCCGACCTCCCGGGCGAGCCGCTGCCGCCCCTGAACCCGCAGACGATGGCGCCCGCCGGGCCACCCGATCTGACCCCGATCTTCCCGATGGAGCTCATCGGCCAGGAGGTCTCGGGCGACCCCGACATCGAGATCCCGGAGGCCGTCCGCGAGGTCTACCGGCTGTGGCGCCCGTCGCCGCTGTTTCGCGCGCGGCGCCTGGAGGAGGCGCTCGGAACGCCGGCCCACATCTACTACAAGTACGAGGGCGTCTCCCCCGCCGGCTCGCACAAGCCCAACACCGCGGTGCCGCAGGCCTACGCCAACGCGCAGGCCGGCGTGAAGAAGCTCACGACCGAGACCGGCGCCGGTCAATGGGGCTCGTCGCTGGCGTTCGCGTGCTCGCTGTTCGGCCTGGAGTGCGAGGTCTTCATGGTCGGCTCGAGCTATGACCAGAAGCCCTACCGGCGCTCGATGATGCAGACCTGGGGCGCGACCGTGCACCGCTCGCCCTCCGACCTGACGCAGTCGGGCAAGGCGAACGCCGGCAGCCCGACCGGCTCGCTGGGGATCGCGATCTCCGAGGCCGTCGAGATCGCGGCGCAGAACGAGGACACCAACTACGCGCTGGGCTCGGTGCTCAACCACGTGCTGCTGCACCAGACGATCATCGGCCAGGAGACGATCGCCCAGATGGAGATGGCCGGCGAGGAGCCCGACGTCGTCATCGCCTGCGTCGGCGGCGGCTCGAACTTCGGCGGCCTGACGTTCCCGTGGATGCGGCGCAAGATGCGCAGCGGCCACGGCCCGCGCTTCCTCGCCGCCGAGCCCGCGGCCTGCCCGACGCTCACGCAGGGCGTCTACGCCTACGACTTCGGCGACACCGCCGGCCTGACGCCGCTGATGCCGATGTACACCCTCGGCCACGGCTTCGTCCCGCCGCCCGTGCACGCTGGCGGCCTGCGCTACCACGGCGACGCGCCGATGGTCTGCGCCCTGCTGAAGGCCGGCATGCTCGAGGCCCGCGCCTACCACCAGAACGAGACGTTCGCGGCGGCGCTGCAGTTCGCGCGCACCGAGGGGATCATCCCCGCGCCCGAGCCCGCCCACGCGATCCGCGCGGCGATCGAGGAGGCGCTGGCCGCCAAGGAGGCCGGCGAGGAGCGCGTGATCCTCTTCGGCCTGTGCGGCCACGGCCACTTCGACCTCGCGGCCTACGACGCCTACCTGGCGGGGACGCTGGAGGACCCGGAGTTCTCGCGGGAGGACTTCGACGCCGCGGTCGGGGCGCTGCCGGAGGGGGCGCCGTCGCTGGCGTGAGCGTCACTCCGAGGCCGTTCGTGCCCGGGCGCTTGCGAACGGCAGCGATAAGGGAATGGGTCGGGCCCTGCGGCGCTCCTTCGGCCGTGAGTGGCGAGTTGTGTGCGCCCAGCGACGCTAACTCGCCAGTCACCGCCTGAACGCCCCTAAAACCGCCACGGGCGACCGCGCCGAGCGCCGCGAACGCCCCTGCTTCCCTCATCGATGCCGTTCGAGAAGAACCGCCTACGCCACGCGGCGCATCTCCTCCACCGCAGCCCAGCGCGGCACGGACTCGCGGCCCCAGCGGGCTCGGCGCGCGTAGTCCATCAGCGTCTGGAAGTAGTCGGCCAGCGGCGGCGGGGTGGCGCCGATCGAGCGGCCGCGGCGGGCGTCGAAGGTGCAGCGGACGTTGAAGTACGGGACGAGCGCGCCCGCGCGCGTCTCCGCCGACGGGTCCTCGCCGAGCTCGACGAAGACCGGCGGCTCGGCGTCGAAGGCCTCGGCGGCCAGCGTCGCGAGCTCGGTGTTCGTCGGCGCGCTGTCGCCGGCGACGACGTGGAACGCGCCGTCGCGGACCGGACCGCAGAGCAGCTCGAGCAGCGCGTCGGCGACCGTGTCGACCGGGACGATGTCCAGGCGCGCGTCGGCCTTGCCGGGCACGTTGGGGAACAGCCCGCGGGCGAACGCCTGCAGCGGGAAGTAGATGACGTTGAAGGCCGGCGTCCAGCCGGTGACGCTGTCGCCGACGATGACGCTCGGGCGCAGGATCGCGGCCGGCAGGCCGCTCGAGCGCACGATCTCCTCGGCCTCGAGCTTCGTGCGCTCGTAGGTGTTGCGAAACGGCTGGCCGACGTCGCCGTCGGCCTCGCTGGCGCAGCCGTCGCGCTCGCCGGCGACGTAGGCCGTCGAGACGTGGACGAAGCGGTCAAGCTCGCCGTCGTCGAAGGCGTCCTTGGCAAGCGCGAGGATCTCGCGCGTGCCGTCGACGTTGATCCGGCGCGCCTCCTCGAGCTCGAGGGCGAAGCTGATCGACGCGGCGCAGTGCACGACGGCGCCGATGCTGGCGACGATCCGGTCGCGCGCCATCGACGACAGGCCCAGGCCGGGCGACGTGAGGTCGGCGGCGACCGCGCGGACGCGGCCGCGCCGCGGGCGCTCGGCCGGCGGCAGGAGCGTCGCGAGCACCTCGTCGATCCGGACCTGCGCGGCCTCGTTGTCAGCGGCGCGGACGAGGGCGACGACGTCGCGGTCGGTCTGCTCGAGGATGCGGACGAGGAGCTCCATGCCGACGAAGCCCGTCGCGCCCGTGATCAGAACCGGTCGACCGGTCTTCGTCATTTGACCTCCAGGTGTCATAGCGGGATGTTGCGCGCGGGCCGGACCGGCCGCGCGGGATCGGAGAACGTGCGCAGTGCGAACGCCAGCCGCGAGCGCGTCGCGGAGGGCGCGACGATCTCGTCGATGACGCCCTCCTCGGCCGCACGCGCGGCCGTCAGGTGGTCGGCGACGTAGCGGTCGGCCAGGCCGTCGCGAGCGCGACCCGGGTCGTCGGCGGCGGCGATCTCGCGCCGGTGCACGAGGTCGACCGCCTGGCGGGCGCCCATGACGCCGATCTGCGCCTTGGGCCAGGCCAGCAGCAGGTCGGCCCCGAGCTCGCGGCTGTTCATCGCGACGAACGCGCCGCCGTAGGCCTTGCGCAACACGACCGTCATGCGCGGCACCGAGGCGGCCGCGAACGCGTGCACGAGCTTGGCGCCGTGGCGGATGATGCCGCCCGCCTCCTGCGCCGCGCCGGGCAGGAAGCCGGGCGTGTCGACGAGGACGACCAGCGGCAGCCCGAAGGCGTCGCAGCTGTTGACGAAGCGCGCGGCCTTGGCGGCGGCCTCGGAGTTCAGTGCGCCGCCGAGGTGCTTGGGCTGGTTGGCGACGATCCCGACGGCGCGGCCGTCGAGGCGCGCGTAGGCCGTCACGACGTTGCGCGCCCAGCGCGCGTTGAGCTCCAGCAGGCGGCCGCCGTCGACGAGCGTGCGGACGACGTCGCGGACGTCGTAGACGCTGCGGTCGGCCTCCGGCACCGAGGCGTCGGGCAGGACGCGCGGCGGGTCGACGGAGGGCCAGCGCGGCGTGCGCTCGCCGGCGTTCTGAGGCAGGTAGTCGAGCAGGTCGCGGACGATCCAGGCGGCGTCGAGATCGCTCTCGGCGACGATCTGGCAGACGCCGTTGCGCTCGTGGACGCGGGGCCCGCCGAGCGTCTGGCCGTCGACCTCCTCGCCGGTGACCTCGCGCACGACGGCGGGGCCCGTGAGGAACATCGACGACTCCTGCGTCATCACGACGACGTCGGTCAGCGCCGGGGCGTAGCTGCCGCCGCCGGCGGACGCGCCGCAGATGACGGAGATCTGCGGGACCTGCCCGGAGAGCTGCGTGTGCGCGCGGAAGATCCGGCCGTAGCCGCTGAGCGCCGCGACGCCCTCCTGCAGGCGCGCGCCGGCGGACTCGATGAAGCCGATCGCCGGGATCCGCGCCCGGCCGGCGAGCTCGAGCACGCGGCAGATCGTGTCGGCCTGGACCTCGCCGAGCGAGCCGCCGAGGTAGGAGGCGTCCTGCGCGTAGCAGGCGATCGGGCGTCCGTCGACGGTGCCCGTCGCGCCGACGACGCCATCGCCCGGGCTCGTGCGCCCGCCCATGCGGCGCGACAGGGCGTCGCCGCGGACGAGCTGGAGCGAGCCCGGATCGCAGAGCGCCTCCAGGCGCCCCAGCGGACCGAGCTTCTCGACGGGTGGCGGGACGAGTGCGAGGGTGCTCATGCAGCCTGCAGGCAGAGCGTGGCGTTGTGGCCGCCGAACCCGAAGCTGTTGGAGATCGCGATCGGCCGGCGGCCGTCGGACATCTCCAGCGGACGGGCGGTGCCCGGCACGTAGTCGAGATCCATCTCCTCGTCGGGCTCCTCCCAGCCGATCGTCGGCGGGGCGATCCGGTCGCGCAGCGCGAGCACGGTGGCGACCGCCTCGACGGCGCCGGCGGCGCCGAGCAGGTGCCCGATCGCCGACTTCGTCGACGAGATCGGGATCTGCGACGCGCGGTCGCCGAACGCGAGCTTCAGCGCGCGCGTCTCGGCGCGGTCGTTGAGCTGCGTCGAGGTGCCGTGCGCGTTGACGTAGTCGACGTCGGCGGGCGTGATGCCGGAGTCGCCGATCGCGACCGTCATCGCGCGGGCGCCGCCGCGGCCCTCGGCGTGCGGGGCGGTGATGTGGTGGGCGTCGCCGCTGGCGCCGTAGCCGAGCAGCGTCCCGAGGATGCGGGCGCCGCGGGCGCGGGCCTTCTCGCCGTCCTCGAGCACCAGCACGCCGGCGCCCTCGCCCATGACGAAGCCGTCGCGGCGGGCGTCGAACGGGCGCGAGACGCCGGTCGGCGACAGCGCGTTCATCCGCGCGAAGCAGGCCCGCGAGAGCGGGGTCAGCGGCGCCTCGGCGCCGCCGGTGACGACGGCGTCGGCCTCGCCGTGCTGGATCATCCGCAGGGCGGTGCCGATCGCGTGGCTGCCGGCCGCGCAGGCCGACACGACGCTGAAGACGGGACCGCGCAGGCCGTGGCGCAGCGAGATCGCCGCCGAGCCCGCGTTGCTCATCATGAGCGGGATCGCGAGCGGCGAGACCGAGCCGGGGCCGGTGTCGCGCAGCGAGTCGTGGTTGCCCTCGAGCGTCGAGATGCCGCCGATGCCGGTGCCCAGCACGCAGCCGATCAGCTCGGGGTCGTAGGGCAGCTCGTCGAGCCAGCCGGCGTCGGCGAGCGCCTCTTCGCCGGCGGCGACGGCGAGTTGGGTGGAGCGGTCGGCGCGGCGCGCCTGCTTCGGCGTCATGTAGTCGGTGACGTCGAAGTCTGCGCACGGCGCCTCCCCGTCGCGGATGCCGGACACGCCCGCGGTCCAGCGCTCGTGCAGGGCACGCGCGCCGTTGCCCAGGGGCGTGATGGCTCCGATTCCGGTGATGACGACGTCGCGCAAGGTGCTAACCGACCTTCGCGACGACGAGGTCGATGACGTCGCCGACCGTCTTGATGTTCTTGAAGTCCGAGCCCTCGAGGTCGATGTCGTAGGTCTCCTCGACGACCTGCGTGAGCTCGACGAGATCGAGCGAGTCGATGTCGATCTTCTCGAGCGTGGCGTCGCGGCTGATCTCGTCGGCGTCGGCGCCGAACGTCACGAGCGACTCGATGACCGTCTCTTCGATGGATTGGGGTGTGGCTGTGGTGGCCATGTGGTCGGGTTCCTTTCTGTCGGGGGTCAGGCGTGGGTGAAGTCGGGTGCTGCGAGCAGGACGTCGAGGGGCGACGCCGCGGCGTCGGGCACGCAGCGGGGTGCGAGCTTGGCGAGCACCGCGCCGGGGCCGACGTCGACGAAGGTGGTCGCGCCGGCGGCTGCCAGCGCGACCATCGTCTCTCGCCAGCGCACAGGGGAGACGAGCGCGTCGGCGAGCTCCTCGCGCGGATCGCCGAACGGCAGCGTGGTCGCGCAGGAGATGACGGGGATGTCCGGGCTGCTGACCTCGACGTCGGCCAGCGCTTCGCGGAAGGGGGTGACGGCGCGCTGCATCTGCGGCGAGTGGAAGGCGCCGGTGACGTCGAGCGCGACGGCGCGCAGGCCGGTGCTGCGGGCGTCGGCGCGGGCGCGCTTCAGCGCGTCCGGCGCGCCCGACAGGACGACCTGGCCGGGGGCGTTGTCGTTGGCGAGCGAGACGCGGTGGCGCGAGGCGAGCGCGGCCGCCTGGGCCGGCGTCGCGCCGAGGACCGCGAGCATCGTGCCGCCGCCGCTGGCGGCGCCGGCGACGTCCATGAGCAGGCCGCGCAGGACGACGAGGCGCAGCGCGTCGGACTCGTCGAGCACGCCGGCGGCGGCCAGCGCGGACAGCTCGCCGAGCGAGTGGCCGGCGAGCGCGATCGGGTCGACGCGGTCGCGGACCTGCGTCCAGCCCGCCATCGAGGCGCAGAAGATCGCCGGCTGCGCGTAGCGCGTCGACTGGTCGACGAGCGGGAACGGATCCTCGCCGACGAGGTCGATGACGGCCGCGAGCAGGTCGGGCCGGACGTCGGCGACGACGTCGCGCATGTCGGGCGTCTGGGCGCCCTGGCCGGGGAACAGTGCGGCGGTCTGTGTGGTTTCAAGCACACGACCACCGTTGCGAGGTCGGGCCCGGATAGGAACGCTTCCCCCCCGACCGGGGGGATGACTGGCCCGCGATGGGGGGTGGACCGGCGGTCCTGCGGCCTAGGACAGCAGGCCCAGGCGCTGGGCCCGCTGGACCGCCTCGGCGCGGTTGCGCACGTCCAGTTTTCGATACAGCGCGCTCGTGTGCTCCTTGACCGTGTGGTGGGAGAGATGCAGCGCCTCGGCGATCTCGCGGTTCGTCGCGCCGCTCGCGACGCGCTCGAGCACCTCGGTCTCGCGCGGGGTCAGCAGCACGCCCGCGGTGGGCTCCGGCGGCGGCTCGAACAGCGCCATCCCGAGCGCCACCATCCGCACGGCGCGCGCGACGTCGGCCGCCGGCCAGTCCTTCGGCACGAAGCCGCTGGCGCCGCAGGCGCGCGCCGTCGCCGGCGAGATCCGGCCGGCGCCCGAGATCAGCAGGACGCGCAGCTCGGGGCGCTCGGTCAGCAGCCGCTCGCAGACCTCGGGGCCCGACTCCTCGCCGAGGAAGAGGTCGACGAGCGCGACGTCGGGCGCGTAGCGCTTGGTGAGGTCCAGCGCCTCGTCGCCGCTGCGCGCCGACAGACAGCGCTCGACCCAGTCCAGCTCGCCGAGCATGAGCCGGAAGCCCCAGTGCACGACGTCGTGGTCGTCGACGACCAGGACGCGCAGCTTCTCGTCGCCGTTCTGGCTCATCCCCCGCCGTTTCCCGTCAGCGGGACGACCAGCCGCACCTGCCACGTCCCCGGCGTGCGCTCGCCGAACTCGACGAGGCCGCCGGCCTGCAGCGCCTCCAGCGCGGCGAGCCGCAGCCCGACGCCCGTGCTCGCGTGGCGGTGGCTCGACACGCCGTCGTTCTCGATCTCCAGCACGAGCGCGCCGTCGCGCGTGTGCGTGCGCACGACGAGCCGGCGCGGGTCGGCGTGCTTGCGCGCGTTGCGGACCGCCTCGGTGAGCACCGACTGGCTGAGCGCCTCGAGCTCGGGCGGGACGTCGGCGAGCGGCCCCTCGACCGTCAGGCCGAGGTCCGGGTGCTCGCCGCGCAGGCGGTCGAGCTCGGCGGCGAGCGTCGTGTCGGTCGGCGCCGACGAGCGGCCGAGCGGGCGCTGCAGCGCGGAGCGCAGCTCGCTGAGGGCGCCGCCGACCTCCTGCGCGCAGCGGGCGCGCGCCTCCGCGGTCAGCGGCTGCTCGGAGGACAGCGCCAGCGAGACGCCGAAGAGGCGCTGCACGACGCCCTCGTGGATGACGCGGGCGAAGTCGATGCGCTCCTCGAACTCGCGCGCCCGCGCGCCCTGCGACGTCGCGATCCGCGACGCCGACGCGAGCCCGAGCGTCTTGCCGAGCATCCACAGCAGGTCGCGGCGCTGCTCGTCCAGCGGCGACGAGCCGCCCTCGGGCTCGGCGAGGATGACCCCGAGCCAGCGGCCGGCGGCGACGATCGGGACGTAGACGATCGGGTGCTCCCCCACGAGCTCGGAGAACTCCTCGGAGATCACGTGGCCGTTGCCCGGCAGGACCTCGATGACGCGATCGCCGGCGAGCGCCTCGCGTGCGATCGGCGCGGACTCGACCGTGATCTCGGCGTCGGTGAAGCGGTCCAGGCTGACGCCGTGCGAGCCCGCGGCGTGGACGCGGCGGCGGGCGTCGTCGTAGCTGAAGATCACGGCGCGCTGCATCTGCGCGATGCGGCAGACCGCCTCCGCCAGCCGCGAGTAGAACTCCGTCGACCCGAGGTCGTCGTCGATCCGCGCGAGCACGTCGCTCAGGAGGTCGAGCGCGGCAATCGAGTACTGCTGCCCGGCCGCTGCGCGAGGTGGATCCACACGCGCATCGTGACGGACGGGTCGGCGTCGCGCGAGCGGGTGCCGCACGCGTTCAGGCGCGGTGGCGGCCGGCGCGGCGCGTGAGTGGCGAGTTCCTTGCGCGTCGCGTCACCAACTCGCCGCTCACCGCCCGCGGGAGCCGGGGCTGCCGGATCGGTGACTCGGCGTCCGAGGTTGCGCGAGCGCTTGCGAACGGCGGCGACGAGGGGACGGGTGCGGTCGCGGTGGCGGCCGGCGCGAACGTGAGTGGCGAGTTCCTTGCGCGTCGCGTCACCAACTCGCGGCTCACCGCCCGCGGGAGCCGGGGCTGCCGGATCGGTGACTCGGCGGCCGAGGTTGCGCGAGCGCTTGCGAACGGCGGCGACGAGGGAGACGGGTGCGGTCGCGGTGGCGGCCGGCGCGAACGTGAGTGGCGAGTTCCTTGCGCGTCGCGTCAGCAACTCGCGGCTCACCGCCCGCGGGAGCCGGGGCTGCCGGATCGGTGACTCGGCGTCCGAGGTTGCGCGAGCGCTTGCGAACGGCGGCGACGAGGGGACGGGTGCGGTCGCGGTGGCGGCCGGCGCGAACGTGAGTGGCGAGTTCTTTGCGCGCCGCGTCAGCAACTCGCCGGCGGCGATGAGGGGGACGGGTGCAGTCGCGGTGGCGGTCGGCGCGACCGTGAGTGGCGAGTTCCTTGCGCGCCGCGTCAGCAACTCGCCACTCACCGCCCGCGGGAGCCGGGGGTGCCGGATCGGTGACTCGGCGGCCGGCGTCGCCGGGTGCGGTCGCGGTGGCGGCCGGCGCGAACGTGAGTGGCGAGTTCTTTGCGCGTCGCGGCAGCAACTCGCCACTCACCGCCCGCGGGAGCGTTGAGCGGACCGGTTCGCTCGCGGTGGCGGTGGCGGTGGCGTCCTGCCTAACTGTTGTGGGACAACAGTTCGGCAGGACGGCGGACCCGCCGGCGCCGCGGGCTGGGCTCCGCGCACGCCGAAACACCCTCCCCTCGTCGCTGCCGTTCGCCAGCGCCGGGCCAGACGAACGGCCGGCGCGAGCTCCTACGCCCGCGCGCGGCGCAGCGCCACCGCGCGGCGCGGGCGGCGGCCGTCGGCGCTGCCGCGCAGCTGCCCGGCGCGCAGGCGCAGCAGCTCGACCGCGCCGGCCGTCGGGCGGAAGGGGTCGGCGACGACGCGGGCGTCGTCGAGCGCCAGGGCCGCCCACAGCTCGCCCTCGACCGCGGCGACGAGCACGGGGCCGGCCAGCGGCTCGGCCGAGTCGAGCTCGGCGAGGTCGTGCAGCAGCGGGAGCTCGGCTTCGCGCGCCGGGCGGATGACGACGACGTCACGCAGCGCCACGGTGTTCGTCACCGGATCCAGCCGCCCGAAGATCCTGTCGATTGTTTCCCACATGTGTGATCCCGATTCCCTGTTGGACATGAGTGTATGACCACTGTACGATCCATCAAGCCCATGTCAATGTCACACAAGTTGAACGTGTTGGACCTGGAGCGCGACGGCGAGATCTCGCTCACGCAGCAGCTCGTGTCGCGCATCGCGGCGCTCGTCGACAGCGGCGAGCTCGAGCCCGGCGCGCGCCTGCCCGCCACCCGCGCGCTCGCCGCCGACGCCGGCATCAACCACCTCACCGCGGTGCGCGTCTACCGCCGGCTCGCCGAGCTCGGCTACGTCACCGCCGCCGTCGGCCGCGGCACGTTCGTGCGCCGCAACGTCCCTCCGCCGACCGGCGCCGGCGCGACCGCCGACGCGGGCGCGCGCGAGGACGACGACTGGCAGCACGCGCTGCTCGCCCACCGCCCCGCCTCCTACGCCGAGGAGATGATGCGCGCGTCGCTGCACACGCCGCACCACAGCGACGCGATCCCGCTCGCCGCCGGCTACCCCGACCCCGCCCTGTGCCCGTCCGCCGAGCTCGCCGAGCTCGCCGCCGAGATCGCGCGCGACGAGCCCGCGCGCGGTCACCGACTACCTCGAGGTCGAGGGCCTGCCGGAGCTGCGCGAGCGCCTCGCCGAGCTCGGCCGCGAGGCCGGCTACGCCCGCAGCGCCGACGAGATCCTCGTCACCTCCGGCGCGCGCCAGGGCATCGACCTCGTCGCCCGGGCGCTGCTGGGCCCGGGCGACGTCGCCGTCGTCGAGTCGCCGACGTTCGCCGGCACGCTCGCGTCGCTGCAGTCGACCGGCGCCCGCGTCCTCCCGATCCCCGTCGACGCCGACGGGGCCGACGTCGACGCGCTCGAGCGCATCCTCGCCCGCCACGAGGTCACGCTCGTCGCGGTCCAGGCGTCGTGCCAGAACCCGACCGGCGCCGACCTCTCGCCGCAGCGCCGCGAGCGGCTGCTCGAGCTCGCCCGCACGCGCGGCTTCTTCGTCCTCGACGACGGCGTCTACGCGACGATCCGCTACGAGGGCGAGGCGCGCCGGCGCCTGCGCGAGCAGGCGCCCTCGCAGGTGATCTACGTCGACTCGCTCTCCAAGACGATCGGCGGCGGCCTGCGCGTCGGCTGGCTGGCCGCCTCGGGCCCCGTCTTCGACCGGCTCGTGCACCTGAAGATGGACAGCGACATCCACACCGCCGCGCTGCCGCAGTACCTCGGCGCGCGCTACCTGCGCGGCGACCGCCACGAGCGCCAGCTCGCCAAGGCGCTCCCGGTCTACCGCCGCCGCCGCGACGCGCTGCTGCGCGCGCTCGAGCGCCACCTCGGCCACGACGCGACCTGGACGGTCCCGGCCGGCGGGCACCACGTCTTCGTCACGCTGCTGGACCCGGTCGACGAGCGCGCGCTGTACTCCGAGGCGCTGCGCGCCGGCGTGACGTTCCTCCCGGGCGGCGCGCTGCAGGCCCAGAAGTCCACGCGCACGACGATGCGCCTGTCGTTCGGGCTCGCCGAGCCGGCGCAGCACGACGAGGCGATCAGGCGCCTGGCGTCGGCCCTGCGCGAGGTCCGCCGGCGCGGGCGCGGCAGCGCCACCGGCGCCCTCTCCTGACATCTGGGCCAACCGCCCGGGCGGATCTTTGTACATCCGGGCCAACCGCCGCGGCGATCTTTGTCCACGCGGACAAAGACCCCACCCCGCGCCGCAAAGCAGCCTCATGGCAACCAGCCCAAGGGGGAGAGACTGTGAAGCTCGTGATCGGCATCGTCCGGCCCGACAAGGCCAACGACGTGCTCGAAGCCCTGTACCGCGCCGAGGTGCGCGGGTTCTCGATCAGCAAGGTGCAGGGCCACGGCGGCGAGCTCGAGCGGGCCGAGACCTACCGCGGCACGCGCGTGAAGATGGGCCTCTCCGACAAGGTCCGCTTCGAGATCGCGGTCTCCGAGGAGTTCGTCCAGCCGGCGATCGACGCGCTCTGCGACGGCGCGCAGACCGGCGAGGTCGGCGACGGCAAGATCTTCGTCATCCCGCTCGACCGCGTCGTGCGGATCCGCACCGGCGAGACCGATCACGGGGCCGTCACCCCCGTCGGCAAGTCATGAACGCGATCCTCGCGGCCGCGGCCGCGACCGAGGTCAACGCGGGCGACACCGCCTGGATGCTCGCGGCGACGGCGCTCGTCCTGCTGATGACGCCGGCGCTGGGGCTGTTCTACGCGGGCCTCGTGCGCGAGAAGAACACGCTGAACACGTTCATGATGTGCATCGCGGCGATCGCGGTCGCGACCGTCACGTGGGCGCTCGTCGGCTACTCCCTGGCCTTCGACGGCGACGGCGCGATCGTCGGCGGCCTCGGCCACGCGCTCCTCAACGGCGTCGACTTCGCGCCGCGCGACGGGACGACGATCCCCGAGCTGCTGTTCTTCGCCTTCCAGGCGACGTTCTGCATCGTCACCGTCGCGCTCGTCTCGGGCGCGGTCGTCGAGCGGATGCGCTTCGGGCCCTTCCTGCTCTTCGCGGCGCTGTGGTCGGTGCTCGTCTACGCAGTGCTCGCGCACTGGTCCTTCGGCGGCGGCTGGCTGCAGGCCCACGGGACGCTCGACTTCGCCGGCGGCGTGCCGGTCGAGATGGGCTCGGGCTTCTCGGCGCTGGCGGCGGCGCTCGTCGTCGGGGCGCGCAAGGACTACGGGCGCCAGGCGCTGCTGCCGCACAACGCGGTCTACGTGCTCGTCGGCGCCGGCCTGCTGTGGTTCGGCTGGTTCGGCTTCAACGGCGGCAGCGGCTTCTCGACCGGCAACTCCGGCGTGCTCGCGTTCACGAACACGCTGCTGACGCCGGCCTGCACGCTCGCGGTCTGGTTCATCCTCGACCTCATCCGCGGACGCCAGGTGACGGCGATCGGCGCCGCGACGGCGATCATCGTCGGCTGCGTCGGGATCACGCCGGCGGCCGGCTTCATCAGCCCGGGCTGGGCGATGGTGCTCGGCGGCATCGCCGCGGTCCCGAGCTACGCCGTGATCGTCTGGCGCACGCGGACGCGGGTCGACGAGACGCTCGACGTCCTCGCCGCGCACGGCGTCGCCGGCCTGACCGGGATCATCTTCATCGGCTTCTTCGCCAACCAGTCCTGGAACGGCGTCGCCGACGGCCTGTTCTACGGCGACGCGGGCCAGCTCGGCTGGCAGGTGATCGCGGCGCTCGCGACGCCCGTGTACGCGTTCGTCATGACGTTCGGGCTGCTGAAGGTCATCGGCCTGCTGACGCCGCTGCGCGGCTCCGATCACGACGAGGCGGTCGGGATGGACATCGTCCACCACGGCGAGGAGGCCTACGCCTCGGGCGAGGGCGCGATCCTCATCAAGCCCGACGGCGCGATCGAGGACGAGCTGGCGCTGACGCGGACCTGACGGCGCCCACGAATTCGTCTCCGGGGTCGGGCGCGTCGGGTAGCGTGCTCCCGGCCTGTCGTCGTCCGACCCCTTGAGGTGTGACCGCATGAAGATGGTGATTGCCTATATCCGCCATGAGGCGTTCGAGCCGATCCGAGCCGACCTGCTCGTCCAGGGCTTCCCGTCGCTGTCGGTCAGCGAGGTCAAGGGCTCGGGGCGCCAGAAGGGGATCACCGAGCGCTACCGCGGCGCCGAGCTGACCAACTACCTGCGCCCGAAGGTGAAGATCGAGTGCGTCGTCGCCGACCGCGACGTGCGGACGGTCGTGGACTCGATCCTCAAGCACGCCCGCACCGGCGGCGTCGGCGACGGCAAGGTGTTCGTGCTGCCCGTCGAGGAGGCCTACCGCGTGCGCACCGGCGAGGCCGGCGAGGAGATCCTGCAGGCGCATCCGGATGCGGCGAAGTCCATGTAGCTCCTAGCGCAGGTCGCGGTACGTCAGCACGACGCGGCCGAGCACGACGACGTCGCCGTCGTGCAGCTCGGCCTCGTCGACGCGGCGGCCGTTGACGACCGTGCCGTTGGTGCTGCGGTCGTCGAGGATCTTCAGGCCCGTGGGGCGCGCGACGAGGATCGCGTGGCGGGCGGACACGGTGTGGTCGTCGAGGCGCACGTCGGCGGTGATGCCGCGGCCGACGTGCGTGACGTCGCCGGCCAGCGCGAGCGCCTCGCCGTCCTCGACCACGAGGTAGCGCGCCGGCGCGAGGTCGTCGAGCGCGCTGGCGTGGCGGTCGCTGTCGCCGGCGGGCGGGACGTCGAGCGCCGCCGTGGCGGGGAGCTCCTCGAAGATCGCGTGTGAGGCTGCGGCCATGGCATCACTCCACCGCCCGGTCCTCAACGCCGGCTTAAGACCTCAGGCAATTCGTACGTGGCTCTTATGCACGGGTGGGAACGTCCTCGCCACCACCGCCCTGCCCCGAACGAAAGGACCTGGATGAGTGCACGAAGGATCGCGGCGCTCGCCCTCACGGGCGCGCTGCTCGCAGGCGGCACCGGCGCGGCGATCGCGGCCGTGACGAAGGACGACGGCAAGAAGGCCGAGGATGCCATCCTCAACGACGCGGCCAAGCGCCTGAACGTCACGCCCGACAAGCTGCGCGAGGCGCTGTCGGCGGCCGAGGAGGCCCAGCTCGACCAGGCGGTCAAGGACGGCGAGCTCACGCAGAAGCAGGCCGACGCGATCAAGGAGCGCCGCAAGCAGTCCGGGCGCGTGCTCGGCGGCCGCGGGCCCTTCGGCCCCGGCGGTCACGGCGGCCCCGGCTTCGGCCGCGGCGGTCCCGGTCCCGGCTTCGCCCCGCACGGCGCCAAGCGCTCCGGGATCTTCCCCGACCTGCCCAAGGCGCTCGGGATCACCCGCGCCCAGCTGCGCGAGCAGCTGCAGGACGGCAAGAGCATCGCCGACATCGCCAAGGCCCAGGGCAAGACGCTCGACGACGTGCGCGCGTCGCTGAAGGCCGACGCCAAGACGCGCGCCGACAAGGCCGTCGCCGACGGCGACCTCACCCAGAAGCAGGCCGACGAGCTGCTCTCGCACCTCGACGACGCGCTCGCCCACCTCGGCGACGCACGCCCGACGTTCCGTCACCGCGGCAAGCGCGGCGGCGGGCCGGCCCCCGACTTGAGGCCTGGCGGCTTCAAGCCCGACAGCTCGGACGCGCCCGACCTCACCCCCCCGGGCGTCTTCAGCTGAACGCCAGAGAGCCTCCGCCGGGTTGGTCCCGGCGGAGGCGGCGGCGTTCATAGGAGGCTCTCAGCAGGCTCCCAGCATTCGTGCCGACAATGTCGGTATGCAGATGCCAGAGACAGCCGAGCAGCACCGCATCCTCGTCGTCGACGACGAGCCCAACATCGTCGACGTCGTCTCGATGGCCCTGCGCTTCCAGGGCTTCGCCGTCGAGTCGGCGGGCAACGGCCGTGACGCCCTCGCGGCGGTGCGCAGCTTCGACCCGCACCTGCTCGTGCTCGACATCATGCTGCCCGACATGGAGGGCTTCGAGGTCGCCGAGCGCCTCGGCGCCCAGCGCGGGCAGCTGCCGATCATCTTCCTCACCGCGCGCGACGCGACGCAGGACAAGATCCGCGGGCTGACGACCGGCGGCGACGACTACGTCACCAAGCCGTTCAGCCTCGAGGAGCTCGTCGCGCGCATCCGCGTCATCCTGCGCCGCACGGGCCTCGCGCAGCCGTCGTCGAGCCGCCTGACGTTCGAGGACCTCGAGCTCGACGAGGACACGCACGAGGTCAGCCGCGCCGGCGAGCCGGTCGAGCTGACGGCGACCGAGTACCGCCTGCTGCGCTACCTGCTGCTCAACCCGCGCCGCGTGCTCACGCGCGCGCAGCTGCTCGACCACGTCTGGGAGTACGACTTCGACGGCGACTCGCGGATCCTCGAGACCTACGTCAGCTACCTGCGCAAGAAGCTCGACCCGCACGGGCCGTCGCTGATCCAGACCGTGCGCGGCGTCGGCTACGCGCTGCGGCTGCCGCGGAGCTGAGATGTCGCTGCGCGGCCGGCTGATCCTCACGCTGGTGCTGCTGGCGGGCGTCGGGCTGCTCGTGCTCGGCGCGGCGACGTACGCGGCGCTGCGCTCGTTCGAGGTCAACCGCGTCGACCAGCAGGCGACCGCGGCGGTCGGCCAGGCCGTGCGCCAGTTCGAGCGCCAGGGCGTCGACGACGGCGGCGCGCTCCCGCCGGTCGGCGGCTTCGGCCACTCCGACGACGACGACCGCCGCCCCTCCCGGCCGCCCGGCGGCATCGACCTCGCGCCCGCGGGGACCTTCGCGCAGCAGCGCAACGCCGCCGGCGCCGTCGTCGGGGCGGAGGTCCTCGGCCTGCCCACGGGCGAGACGAAGCCGGCGGCGCCGGTGCTGCCGGCGAAGCTCGACGCCGGCGAGCGCACGACGGTCGGCGCGGCCGGCAGCTCGGACCTGCGCTACCGCGTCTACGCCGCCGCGACGCCGGGCGACCCGACGAGCATGACGATCGTCGCGGTCCCGTTCACCGAGATCGAGGCCACGCTGCACCGCCTGCTCGCCGTCGAGGCGGCCGTCATCGCCGCGGTCCTCGCCGCGCTCGCGGCCGCCGGCTGGTGGCTCGTGCGGCTCGGCCTGCGCCCGCTGGACCGCATCGGCGCGACGGCCGGCGCGATCGCCGCCGGCGACCTCTCACACCGCGTCGAGCGCGCCGAGCCGCGCACCGAGGTCGGGCGCCTGGGGCTCGCGCTGAACGCGATGCTCGCGCGCCTGGAGCAGGCGTTCGCCGAACGCCGGGCGAGCGAGGAGCGCCTGCGCCGCTTCCTCGCCGACGCCTCGCACGAGCTGCGCACGCCGCTGGCGTCGATCCGCGGCTACGCCGAGCTGTTTCGCATCGGCGCCGCGCGCGAGGGCGCCGACGTCGAGAAGGCGATGAGCCGCATCGAGGACGAGTCGGCGCGGATGGGCGTCCTCGTCGAGGACCTGCTCGCGCTCGCGCGCCTGGACGAGATCCGCGACGCGCACCGCGAGCCGGTCGACCTCGGCGAGCTCGCGGGCGACGCCGCCGACGACGCGCGCGCCGTCGCGCCCGACCGCGAGATCGAGCTGCGCGGCGGCGGCAACGGCGCGGCCGTCGTCGACGGCGATCCCGACCAGCTGCGCCAGGTGCTCGCCAACCTCCTGCGCAACGCGCTCGTGCACACGCCCGCGGGAACGCCGATCGAGATCGCGCTGACGACGACGGGCGCGGAGGCGACGCTCGCCGTCCGCGACCACGGCCCCGGCCTGCCGACCAGCGACCCGAGCGAGCTGTTCGATCGCTTCTGGCGCGCCGACCCCGGACGTGGCCGCGGCCGCGCCGGCGCGGGCCTCGGACTGGCGATCGTCGCCGGGATCGTCAACGCGCACGGCGGGCGCGCGGAGGCCGCCGACGCCGAGGGCGGCGGCGCGCGCTTCACGGTCGTGCTGCCGCTGCGCGCCGCGTCTGACTAGTCTGCCCCGCGCGGGGTCATGAAGCGAGGCAAGGTCAAGAAAACAGGCAAGCGCCTGGTACAGGGCGTCGGCGTGCTGCTCGTCGCCGCCGCCGTCATGCTGGCCGCCTACGAGCTGCAGGGCTCCGACGACGACTCCGCCGAGGTCGCGGGCCCGCCGCCGGTCACCGCGCGCGTGCTCGCGCCCGGATCGTTCGAGAGCGCCCACCGCTACGCGCCGTACTACGTCGTGCCCGACAAGCGCGTCGCGCGGCCGGGCAAGCTCTCCAAGGCCTCCACGAACCGCTTCGTCACGCGACCGGAGGCCGCGCTGAGCAAGGGCGGCCAGGCCGGCAGCCCGCAGATCGTGCGCCTCGAGCTGCGCTCCACGACCGACGACCCGGTGACGGTCGAGGGCGTGAGCTTCGACGTCGTCAGCGACGCGCGCCCGCTCGTCGGCTGGTTCACCGCCCAGCCGGCGTGCGAGTTCAACCCCGTGCGCGTGGCGCGGGTCACGCTCGACTCGCGCCGGCGCCAGGTCCGCTACGCCGGCGCCAAGGGCGCCTCCGCGCGCAAGCTGTCGCTGCCGCTGGAGCGCACCGAGCCGACCGTGCTCGAGCTGCAGGCGACGAGCCGCAGCCACCGCGTCGCGTGGACCGCGTCGCTGAAGATCAGCCGCGACGGCGGGCGCACGCAGAACCTGCTCGTCGACGACGGCGGCGAGCCGTTCCGCGTCACGTCGGCCCGGCGCAGCCGCGGCTACGCCGCGAAGTTCGGCGCCACCGGGATCACCGGCTTCGCCCGCGAGCGCAGCTGGGACCGCGGTCGCATCAGCGGCTGCTGACGCCCGCCGCGGCGCGGGTGCCTACGATCGAGGCATGCGCACGCATGCGCTCGACGTCCACGAGCTCGAGGGCCGGCCGCCCCACACGATCAACGTCTACCTCGTGGGCGACGTGCTCGTCGACGCGGGCACGCCGAGCGCCAGGCGGCGGATCCTGCGCCAGCTGCGGGGGCGCGAGCTGTCCGCGCATCTCGTCACGCACGCGCACCCCGACCACTTCGGCTCCAGCCACGCCGTCTGCGAGCAGCTCGGCCTGCCGCTGTGGACCGGCGACCTCGACGCCGAGGCCGTGCAGACCGGGCGCCCGGTGCCGTCGCACACGCGCGTCGGCGAGCTGCTCGCCAAGGCGAAGATGCCGCCCGGCCATCCGGTCGAGCGGCGCCTGCGCGAGGGCGACGCGGTCGGCGCCGGCTTCCACGTGCTCGACGTCCCCGGCCACTCGCCCGGGCACATCGCGCTGTGGCGCGAGGCCGACCGCACGCTGATCGCCGGCGACGTCTTCTTCAACCTCCCGCGGCTCGGCCCGCCGCCCGGCTTCCTGACGTTCGACCCTGCCGTCAACCGCGCGTCGATGCGCCGCCTCGCCGAGCTGCGCCCCGCGCTCGTGCTGTTCGGCCACGGCCCGCCGCTGCGCGATCCGCAGCGGCTCGCGCGCGTGGCGGGCTAGGGCCCTGCCGGCGCGGCCGCGCGCTCGGCCCCGCGGCCGGTGTCGGCGCGCACGCGCAGCTCGGTGAAGCGGTCGCCGGGCTCGGCGCGGCCGAGCAGCGTCCCGACGTAGCAGCCGAGGAAGCCGAGCGGCATCGAGATGAGGGCCGGGTTGACGAGCGACACCGGGCTGCCCTCGCTGTCGGCGCCCGGCCAGACCGCGGGGCTCAGGACGATCAGCAGGAGCGAGCTCGTGAGGCCGACGGCGACGCCGACGAGCGCGCCGGTCGTGTTGAAGCGCCGCCACGTCAGCGCGAGCAGCAGCGCCGGGAAGTTGGCGCTGGCCGCGACGGCGAACGTCAGCGACACGAGGAACTGGATGTTGAAGCCCTTGCCCGCGAGGATCGCGAGCACCATCGCGATGATCGCCACGCCGACGGCGCCGACCCGGGCGACGCGCAGCTCGCTGGCCTCGGACGCGTCGCCGCGGCGCACGACGTTCGTGTAGATGTCGTGCGCGACGGCGCCCGACGCGGCCATGACGAGGCCGGCCACGACGGCGAGGATCGTCGCGAACGCCACGGCGCTGATCGCCGCCAGCAGGAAGTCGCCGCCGAACGTCCCGGCGCCGCCGCCGAGGTTCTGCGCGAGCAGCGGCGCGGCGAGGTTGCCGCCCGTGCCGACCGCCTCCTCGCCCGCCTGGCCGAGGATGTCGCGCGCGCCGAAGCCGATGATCGACACGAGCAGGTAGAAGCTCCCGATCACCGCGACCGCCCAGCCGACCGAGCGGCGCGCGGCGCGCCCGTCGGGAACCGTGAAGAAGCGCATCAGGATGTGCGGCAGGCCGGCCGTGCCGAAGGCGAACGCGACGATCGTCGAGACCGTGTCCAGCGGCGTGTGGAAGAACAGCCCCGGGGCGAGGAAGGCCTCGCCCTCCTTGCTGTGCCTCGGCGCCTGCGCCATGACCTCGAACGGGTTCCAGCTCACGCGGTGCAGGACGAGGATCGTGAGCACGACGACGCCGGCCATCAGCAGCACGGCCTTGACGATCTGCACCCAGGTCGTCGCGATCATGCCGCCGAAGAGGACGTAGACGAGCATGAACGCGCCCGTGAGGAACACCGCCACCGGGAACGTGATCCCGGCGAGCGCCTCGAACAGCGCGCCCGCCGCGATCATCTGGGCGATCAGGTAGAAGCCGACGACGACGAGCGTCCCGATCGCGGCCGCCGTCCGCGCGGGCCGCGCGTTCAGCCGGAACGCCAGCACGTCGGCCATCGTGTACTTGCCGGCGTTGCGCATCCGCTCGGCGAGCAGCAGCAGCACGGTCACGAACGAGGCGAGCGCCGCGACGCCGGTGATGAAGCCGTCGAAGCCGAACAGGTAGATCAGGCCGACGGTGCCCAGGAACGCCGCCGCCGACATGTAGTCGCCGGCGATCGCCAGGCCGTTCTGCGCGCCGCTGATGCCGCGGTTGGCGGCCCAGAACCCCGACGCGCTGCTCGTCTGGCGCGCGGCCCACCACGTGATCGCGAGCGTCAGCGCGAGGATCACGGCGAAGACGCCGAGCGTCAGGCCGTGGGCTGTCTCGGCGGCGATCACGGCTCGGGCGGTTCCTGCGCCTGCTCGGCGAGCGGGTCGAACACGCGGATGCTCATGCGCGCGTGGACGAAGGCGAGGACCCAGACCGCGATGAAGACGGCGAGCGCCACGAGGTAGCCGGCGGTCAGCCCTGAGACGACCCGCGTGCCCATCCAGTCGTGCGCCCACGCGGCGAGGACGGCGAACGTCGCGAGCAGGCCGTAGAAGAGGCCGCCGGCGACGAGCGTGAAGCGCCGGCGCGCCGCGACGAGGCGGCCGTACGCGGGGCTGCGGGCGACGGCGGCGGCTCCGTCAGCGTCGCCGGAAGGCTCAGTCGTGCCGGCCATGCGCGGCGGTGTACCCGCCGGCCCGACCGGCTACTAGCGCGCGACCCCCGCCAGCGCCTCGACGGCGAGCTCGAGGTGGCGCTCCTCCAGCCGGATGTGGCTCTGCTGGCTCATCGACCGCGGCGCGACGCCGATCGCCTCGACCGGCGGCGCGTTGGAGAGCACCGGCACGACGACGAGCAGCTCGACGGCGACCGACCAGGGCCAGCGCTGCGATCGCGCCGCATCGACCTCCGGCTCGCTTGTGACCTCGGCGACGCCGAAGACGCAGCGCCAGCCCGAGGCGTAGAGGACGAGCCGGTCGCCGACGGCCATCCGCGGGCGCCGCGGGAAGCCGGTGCGGCCCGGGTCCAGCAGCGAGCTGCCGGCCGCCAGCCAGTGGTCGGGCAGCGGCGCCGTGCCGGTCCCGTGCGCCTTGAGGAAGGCGCTCACCGCCGGCGCAGGCGCAGGCGCAGCCGGCGGCGCGGCCCCGCCGCCGCCTCGATCGAGCGCGCCAGCAGCTGCATCGGGTGCAGGAGCTCCAGCGGCGTGCCCTTGCGCTCGAGGTGCGCGGCGATCTGCAGCGTGCAGCCGGGGTTGGCCGCCGCGATCGCCTCGGCGCCGGTGGCGATCAGGTTGTCGGCCTTGCGCGCGCCGAGCTCGGCGGCGGCGTCGGGGCGCGTGAGGTTGTAGATCCCGGCCGAGCCGCAGCAGATCTCCCACTCGGCGGGCTCGACGAGCTCGATGCCGGGGATCGAGCGCAGCAGCTCGCGCGGCTGCGAGCGCACGCCCTGGGCGTGGGCGAGGTGGCAGGCGTCGTGGTAGGCGACCTTCAGCTCGACGCGCCCGCGCGGCGCGCGCGCCTGCACCTCGCCCAGCAGCTCGTGGACGTCGCGCGCCCGCGACGCGACGCGCTCGGCGCGCTCGCGCCACTCGGGGTCGTCGCGCAGGAGGTGGCCGTAGTCCTTGATCGCCGAGCCGCAGCCCGCGGCGTTGACGACGACGTGGTCGTAGCGCTCGAAGGCCTCGATCGTCGCCTTCGCGAGCGGCAGCGAGTCCTCCTCCTGGCCGGCGTGCAGCCCCAGCGCACCGCAGCAGCGCGGGCTGCGCGGCGCGTGGACCTCGAAGCCCTCGGCGGCGAGCACGGCGACGGTGTCGGCGTTGACGTCGCCGAAGTAGGCGCGCTGGACGCAGCCCTGCAGGAAGCCGACCGTGCCGCGGCGCTCGCCCTTGGCCTTCGTGACGGCGGGCAGCCGGCGGACGGCGTCGCGCAGCGTCACCGGCGGCGCGAGCTCGGACAGCGTGCGCGCGAGCGGGAGACGGTCGAAGAGCTTGGAGCGCTGCAGCCGCGCGGCCAGGCCCGAGCGCCGGTAGGCGACGAGCAGCGGCACCGTCGCGCGCAGGCGCCCGGGGTGCGGGAACGTCGCGAACAGCCCGCGCCGCAGCAGGCGCTCGCGGCGCGTGCGCGGGTGCAGGCGCTCGACCTGCTGGCGCGTGTCCTCGATCAGCAGGTCGTAGCGCACGCCCGAGGGGCAGGCGGTGACGCAGGCCATGCAGCCCAGGCAGTTGTCGAAGTGCCCGGCCATCGTCGGCGTCAGCTCGCTGCCGGGCTGCAGACCCTCGCCCATCAGCACGATGCGCCCGCGCGGCGAGTCCATCTCCTCGTTCCAGAGGACGTACGTCGGGCACGTCGGCAGGCAGAAGCCGCAGTGCACGCAGTCCTCGACGAGCTCCTGCTGGGGCGGCTTGTGGTCGTCGAAGGCGCTGTCGATCGGGGTGCGCATCAGATCGCTCCGGCGTAGATGCCCGGGTTGCAGGTGGCGGTCGGGTCAAAGCGCTGCTTGACGCGGCGCATGAGCACGAGCGCGGCGGTCTCGGGCTGGTCCCAGGGGTCGAGGTGCGCGCGCACCGGCGCGGGCGCGTCGAGCACGACGCAGGGCGACGGATGCAGCACCTTGCGCACGCGCGCGATCGCCTGCACGAGCTCGCCCGGCGCGGCGGCCGGCAGCGCGATCCAGGACAGCCCGAGCGCCGCACGGCCGGCGAGCGTTGCGCCCGCGACGTCGGCGGCGACGCAGACGTCGGCGAGCTGCGTCGGGCGCCCCGAGACGCGGATGACCGCGCCGTCCGCGCTGCGCTGCGCGGCGCGCTGGGCGGCCCACAGGGGCGCGTCGTCGGCTTCGGTCCGCGCCTGCACGCCGGCGGCGGCCAGCAGCCGCTCGGCGGCGTCGGCCTGCTTGGTCGCGGCGACCCCGGCGAAGCGGGCGAGCACCATCCCCTCCCCCGCCTCCCAGCGCACGTCGAGCGTCTGCGCCTCAAGCGAGCTGCCGGCGAGCGCGATCGCCGCGTCCTGCAGCAGCGCGGGGTCGTCGGTCGCGCCGACCGCGGTCGCGTGGTCGGGCGCGACCGGGTGCAGCCGCACGGCGACCTGCGTGATCAGCCCGAGCGTGCCGAACGCGCCGCTGAAGAGCTTTGCGAGGTCGTAGCCGGCGACGTTCTTGATGACCTTGCTGCCGGCCTGGGCGACCGAGCCGTCCGACAGCGCCACGGTGACGCCGAGGACGAGGTCGCGCGCGGCGCCGTAGCGGTGGCGCAGCGGGCCGCTGTCGCCCGCCGCGATCGCGCCGCCGACGGTCGCGGCGTCACCGGCGCCCAGCGGCGGGTCGAGCGCGAACATCTGCCCGGCGGGCGCGAGCAGCTCGTCGAGCGCGCGCAGCGTCACGCCGGCCTGCACCACCGCCGTGAGGTCGCCGACGTTGTGCTCGAGCACGGCGTCCAGCGCGCCCGTGCTCAGCAGCACGCCGCAGTCGGCGCCGGGGTGGCCCCAGGGCTTCGTCGCGCCGCCGGCGATCCGCACGCCGGTCCCGTCGCGCCCGCAGGCGCGCAGCAGCTCGGCCGCGGCCTCGGCGGTCGGCGGGGTCTCCCGGCGCAGCGTCTCGGTGCCCATAAGCGCTAGAACCGCTCCGCGATGCCGTCGCGCTCGAGCGGGTGACGGCGGTAGGGACCCGGGACCTCGCCGCACAGGCGCGGCGTGGGCATGACCTTGCCCGGGTTGGCCAGCCCGCGTGGGTCGAACGCGCAGCGCAGCATCTGGAAGGCCGCGAGGTCGGGCTCCTCGAACATCTTCGGCATGTAGCGCTTCTTGTCGACGCCGACGCCGTGCTCGCCGGTGATCGAGCCGCCCGCGTCGACGCAGGCCTCGACGATCCGGCCCGCCAGCTCCTCGGCGCCCTCCGCCTGCTCCTCGCCGTCGTAGAGCACGAGCGGGTGCAGGTTGCCGTCGCCCGCGTGGAAGACGTTGGCGACGCGCAGGCCGTGCTCCTCGGCGAGCTCGGCGATCCGCGTCAGGACCTCGGGCAGCTTCGTGCGCGGGATCACGCCGTCCTGGACGTAGTAGTTCGGCGCGAGGCGGCCCATCGCGGCGAAGGCGGCCTTGCGCGTGCGCCAGATCGCGGCGCGGTCGGCGTCGTCGCGGGCGATCCGGATGCTCAGCGAGCCGCTGCGCTCGCAGATCGCGACGACGTCGTCGAAGCAGGCATCGCACTCCGCCGCCGAGCCGTCGAGCTCGATGATCAGCGCCGCCCCGACGTCGGTCGGGAAGCCCGCGCCGACGGCCTTCTCGGCCGCCTGGATCGTGAGGTTGTCCATCATCTCGATCGCGCCCGGGATGACGCCTCCGGACACGATCTCAGAGACGGCCTCGCCGGCCTGGCTCGTGGTGTCGAAGAAGGCGACCATCGTCTTGATCGCCTCCGGCACCGGGACGACGCGCAGCGTGATCGCGGTGCAGATCCCCAGCGTCCCCTCCGAGCCGACGAACGCGCCGAGCAGGTCGTAGCCGGGGTGGTCGACCTCCTTGCCGCCGAGCGCGACGACCTCGCCGTCGGCGAGCACGACCTCCAGCCCGGTGACGTAGTTCGTCGTGAAGCCGTACTTGAAGCAGTGCGCGCCGCCGGAGTTCTCGGCGACGTTGCCGCCGATCGAGCAGACGATCTGCGACGACGGGTCGGGCGGGTAGAAGTGCGTCGGGCCGACGGCCGCCGAGACCTCCATGTTCGTCACGCCGGGCTCGACGACGATGCGCCCGTTGTCGAGGTCGACGTCGAGGATGCGGCGCATGCGCGTGACGGCGATCACGACGCCCTCGGCGACCGGCAGCGCGCCGCCCGACAGGCCCGAGCCGGCGCCACGCGCGACCCACGGCACGCCGGCGTCCGAGCAGGCCTTGACGACGTCGCGGACCTCGACCGAGCTGGCGGGCAGGACGACCGCCAGCGGCGACGCGCGGTACTGCAGCAGCCCGTCGGACTCGTACGTGCGCAGCTGCGTCGCGTCGGTGAGCACGTGCGGCTCGCCGCAGATCGCGCGCAGCCGCGACAGCAGCGCAGGCGTGAGCGGCGCGGGCTCGGTTGAGCTGATCTGGGCCGACGCGGTCACCGGGCTGGCAGGGTATCGGGGATTCCGTCGGGCACGGCGCGTACCGTCGCGCTTTGCACCTTGGGCGAGAGGAGCGGGATGGAGCGGCAGATGTACGTGTTCGACGCGGAGCTCGTCGGATTCGAGGGCGTGCGACGGGCGATCGCGGTGCGCGACGACCTGACGCTCGTGGACCTGCACTACGCACTGCAGTCGGCGTTCGGGTGGGACGACGACCACCTCTACGCGTTCTGGCTCGACGGCGGCTTCTGGCCCGCGGGCGCCGACCACTACGTCAGCCCGCACCACGCCACGTCGCCGGATCCGCTCGCGCGCAACGCCTGCCAGCGCCTTGCCGGACTCGGCCTGCGCTGCGGCCAGCAGATCTCCTACGTCTTCGACTTCGCGCGCGAGTGGCGCGTGCGGATCGAGGTGCGCGGGATCCAGGACGACGGCGAGCGGCGCTCGCCGCGGCTGCTGTCGGCGAGCGGGGCGGCGCCGCCGCAGTACGCCGCGCTGGCGGCCGTCCGCACGCACGACCGGCGCCCCGCGGAGGCGGGGCGCCGGGCGCTGCGCTGCGCTGCCGTGACGCGGCGCCTACGGGTGGCCCATCGCGTCGACGCTCGTGACCTGGAAGCTCGAGTTGACGAGCACGACGACCTCGCTGCCGTCGGCCTTGCGCACGTGCGCCTCGTAGGGCGAGCCCGAGTCGGCGTCGTTCTCGACGCGCAGCACCGTGCCGCCGCTGACCTTCGCCTCGGCGGCGGCCTTGACCTTCGCCGCGGTGTCGCCGGTCAGGAGCTTCTCGGTCTCGCCGTTGTTCATGTGGCCGCCGAGCGCGGGATCGCGCTGGGCGGGCGGGGCCTGCTGCGGCTGCGCGCCAGCAGCGGTCGTCGAGGTGCTGTTGGACGACGTCGCGGCGTTGGCGATCGCCGAGCCGCCGAGGGCGGCGGCGCCGATCGCGGCGACGGCGGTGAGCTTGTTGCGAAGCGAGGGCATGGCGTGATCCTTTGCTTGGAGGGGAGTGCTGCTGACCACGACCATGCTGCGGCGCCCTCGTGTGCTCCCCCCGAGCCTTTCCCCAGCGTTTGCTGAGAACGTCAGTGCGTCAGGTGACCGTCAGCCGGACGGGGCTCATGCGCTGGGGCGCAGGCGGAACATCAGCTGGTCGGGGTAGCACCAGCTCCAGTCCTCCCCGGGTTCGACGGAGCGGACGATCGGATGGCCCGTCTCGTGGTGGTGCGCCGTCGCGTGGCGGTTGGGCGAGCTGTCGCAGCAGGCGATCTTGCCGCAGGAATGGCACATCCGCAGATGCACCCACGCGTCGCCGATCTTGAGGCACTCCTCGCAGCCGGCCACCGGCCCGGGCGGTTCGACGAACTCGATGCTGTCCAGGTGCGAGCAGACGGCCATACCTGCAATGTAGGCCACCAGCCCGCTGGGCAAGGAGCCCGGCTCCCCGAGAGCCGGGCTCCAGCCTGCCCCGCTACGGGTGCTGCGGGTGCTCCTTCACCGACGTCGCCTCGAAGCTCGAGTTGACGAGCACGACGACCTCGGTGCCGTCGGCCTTGCGCACGTGCGCCTCGTAGGGCGAGCTCGAGTCGGAGTCGTTCTCGACGCGCAGCACCGTGCCGCCGGGGACCTTGGCCTTCGCGGCGGCGGTCACCTTGTCGGCGGTGTCGCCGGTCAGCGCGGTCTCGGCCTTGTGGTCGCCGCGGCCGCCGGGTCCACCGGGACCACCGTGGCCGCGATGGCCACCGCGCCCGCCGGCCGGGCGCGTCTCGACGGCGGTCGCCTCGAAGCTCGAGTTCACGAGCACGACGACCTCGGTGCCGTCGGACTTGCGCACGTGGGCGTGGTAGGCCGAGTTGTGCCCGCCGGACTCGACGCGCAGGACGGTGGCGCCCGGGACCTTGGCCAGCGCCGCGGCCTTGACCTTGTCGGCGGCGTCGCCGGTGAGCTGGGTCTGCGCGGGGCGATCGGGGCGCTGCTCGGTCGTCGATGTCGGGTCGGCCGACGAGGACTTGCTCTTCGTGGCCGCGCCGGCGAGCGTGGCGCCGCCGGCGGCGAACGCGCCGATCAGGCCGAGCGCGACGAGCGTCTTCTTGGTGGTCTCGAACATGGGTGCGGGGTCTCCTTGTGATCCGTTGTGCTCACAAGGTCGACGCCGCGCCTGGGGAAACGTTCGGGTCTGGCTGAGAAAGCGCTGAGAGTCCCGCGGCGCTAGGGCGCGATGAGCGCCGCGGGCGGCAGCGCGTAGAACGCCGCCTGGCCCGGCACGCTGGCGGGCGTCTTGCCGCCGATGACCTCGAACAGCGGCTTGTGGCCGACCATCCCGCCGTTGGCCGCGACGAACTCGTCGGCCTCCTCGCGCCGGTCCTCGGGGACGTCGGCGCGGTTGAAGACGAGCATGCCGGGGGGGCTGCCCTCGGCCTGGACCAGCGGCAGGTCCAGCAGGATCTCTCTGATGTCGTCGGCCATGAGATGCGGGAGCGTATCGAAGGATCTCGGGGGCGCCCCGGCCGATCCGCTCGCGCCAATGTGCTTATAGCGCTATAATCATTATATGCCTATCACTACCACTGCGGCGGCGGGCGACGCGGACCCCGTGACGCGCACCCGGCCCCGCCTCGTGCTGGCCATCTGCTGCATGAGCCTGCTGATCGTGGGAATGGACGTGACGATCGTCAACGTCGCGCTGCCGTCCATCCGCAGCGACTTCGATGCATCGGTGTCGTCGCTGCAGTGGACGACCGCCGCCTACACCGTGGTGCTCGCGAGCCTGCTCATGCTGGGTGGGTCGACCGGCGATCGGCTGGGTCGCGCCCGCGTGTTCAAGTTCGGCCTCGCGCTGTTCACCGCCGCGTCCCTGGCCTGCGCCCTGGCGCCGGGGATCGGCTGGCTGATCGCCTTCCGCGTGCTGCAGGGCGCCGCCGGAGCGATGCTCAACCCGGTGGCGATGTCGATCATCCGCAACACGTTCGAGGATCCGCGCGAGCGGGCGCAGGCGATCGGGATCTGGGGCGCCGTCGTGGGCATCAGCATGGCGCTGGGCCCGGTCCTCGGCGGCGTTCTGGTCGGGCTGAGCTGGCGGGCCGTGTTCCTGGTCAACATCCCGATCGGCCTGGCGGCGATCGCGCTCACGGCGCGCTTCGTGCCGGAGTCCCGCGCGCCGCGGCCGCGCCGTCCCGATCCTGTCGGACAGGTGCTGGTCGTCGTCATGCTGGCGAGCTTGACCATGGCGATCATCGAGGGCCCCAGCCTCGGATGGGGCTCGCCGGTGATCGTCGCCCTCGCGCTCACGGCGGGCGTCTCGCTCGCGACGCTCGTGCGCTACGAACTGCGCCGCGTCGACCCGCTCATCGAGCCGCGCTTCTTCGCCAGCCGGCCGTTCGCCGCGGCGACGATCATCGCGGTCGCGGCCTTCACGGCGTTCGGCGGCTTCCTGTTTCTCAACACGCTCTACCTGCAGGACGTGCGCGGCCTCTCGCCGGCGAGCGCCGGCCTGTGCACGCTGCCGATCGCGGCGATGACCGTGCTGTGCAGCCCGATCGCCGGCCGCGTGGTCGGCACGCGCGGGGTGCGCGGCCCGCTCGTCGTCGGCGGGCTCGGCCTGGGCGTGGGCGGCCTGATGCTCGTGTCGCTGAGCGCCGACACCTCGCTCGGCTGGCTGCTGGGGGCGTACTGCATCTTCGGCCTCGGGTTCGGCGCGGTGAACGCGCCGATCACGAACACCGCCGTGTCGGGCATGCCTCCGAGCCAGGCCGGGGTGGCTGCGGCCGTCGCGACGACGAGCAGGCAGGTCGGTCTGACGCTGGGCGTCGCGGTGGTCGGCGCGGTCGTCGCGGCGGGCGTGGGCGGCTCGCTGCACGACGACCTCGCGACCGGCACGCACGCCGCCTGGTGGCTGATCGCCGCCCTGGGCGCCGGGATCGTGGTGCTCGGCCTGGCGGCGAGCACCGCGGGGGCCCAGGCCAGCGCCGAGCGGACCGCGGCGCGTCTGCAGGAGGCGTGATGGGCGCCGCGGACGAGGACGGGGATCTCGCCCGTCGCGCCTGGCGCGCGATGTCGGACGTCGTGCTCGGCCACAACCGCAAGGCCGCGGTGTCCGAGGCGCTCGGCCTGAGCTTCGCGCGCGTGCGCGCGCTGCGGCGTCTGGCCGCGCAGCCGCTCACGCTGCGCGCGCTCGCCGAGCAGCTGCTGGCCGACCCGCCCTACGTCACGCTGATCGTCGACGACCTGGAGCAGCGCGGGCTGGTGCAGCGAACGCCGCACCCCGACGACCGGCGATCGAAGCTCGTGGCGCTGACCGACGCCGGCGCCGCCGCCGCCGCGCGCGCCGACGCGATCCTCGACGAGCCCCCGGCCGCCCTGCGCGAGCTTCCTGCCGAGGACCTCGCGGCCCTGCTGCGGGTGCTCGAGCGCGTGGCGTCGTAGCGGTGGGCGGGAGCCGACACGCGGATTCGCGAGCGAAGGGAGGCGCGGTCAGCGCGCCGCGTGCGCGGGATGTGCGGCGTCGCCCTTCGCGGGCGCAGTCGAGCCCGACAACGTGACCGACGATGCCATCATCGCCACGACGAACCCGCGATCGTCAGCGTTCGCAACCTGCGCGGCGTCAGCCACGTCACGTGGTGGGCCTGAAGCCACGTCCGGGCTCCGCTCGCCCCGGCCATCGCTGCCATCGCGCAGGCACCGCACATGTCTCGAAGGCTACAGATCGCCGGCATCACAGCCGCCGGCTCCAGAGGAGCCTCAGCGGAACAAGAAAACACTACATTAGCGGGGCTTTCGCAAGAGCCGACGAGCGGATTCGAACCGCTGACCCCTTCATTACGAGTGAAGTGCTCTACCAGCTGAGCTACGTCGGCTTGCGCGGCAATGCTAGCTCCCGCTCGATCCATCGGCAGATCACGTCGACGGCGTATGCCTGCTCGGCCTCGTCGAGCTCGCGGCCCTTGGGGATCTCGTGCCAGCGCTCGAGGCAGGTGCGACAGCATGTCGCGGTCGCGTGCTGGGCGACGAAGACGGGATGGCCGCGGTAGGGCGTCTGGCGGCCGTCCTTTCGCGGCTGCGCCGGGGCGACGCGCCGCTCGAACAGTTCCTCGGCGTGCGTGCGCACCGCGCTCATCCCGCGCAGCTGGACGAGCGCGCGCTCGCGCCCACGCAGGTGGAACTTGGCCCGGAAGGGGTGGCGGCCTATGGAGTCGATGCGCTCGTCGATGCCCATGCCTCCACCCTAGACACGGACTGTGACGCGGCCCGCGCGGGCACAATGGCCGGGTGCTCAAGGCGACCGCCCTCGGCGGGCTCTCGGCCGGCTCGCTCGTCCTCGGTGCGCTCATCGCGTTCGCGCGCCCGTGGTCCAAGCGCCAGATCGGCATCGTGCTGGCCTTCGGCGCGGGCGCGCTCGTGAGCGCCGTGAGCTTCGAGCTCGCCGAGGAGGGCCTGGGGCTCGGCGGCCTCGGCTGGACGGCCGCCGGGCTGGCCGCGGGCGCGCTGACGTACTACGCGCTCGACGGCGCAGTCGAGCGCCGCTTCCCCGACGGCGCGGGCACGGCGCTCGCGCTCGGCGCGTTCCTGGACGGGATCCCCGAGCAGCTCGTGCTGGGGATCGGCATCGCGAGCGGCGCCGGCGTGGGGATCGGGCTGCTGGTGGCGATCTTCATCTCCAACCTGCCGGAGGCGACCGGGTCGGCGTCGGACATGCTCGCGAACGGGACGAGCCGGCGCTCGGTCCTGCGGCTGTGGATCGCCGTCGCGCTCGTGTGCACGGCGGCGAGCGTCGTCGGCTGGGCGATCGCGTCGTCGGCCTCGGGCGGGCTGCGCGCCGCGATCGACGGCTTCGCCGCGGGGGCGCTGCTCGTGATGCTGATCGACTCGATGATCCCCGACGCGCGCCGCGACGCCGGCCGCGCCGCGGGCCTCGTCACGACCCTCGGCTTCGCGGTCGCGCTCGCGCTGTCGTCGCTGTCATGACGCCGCCGGTCGTCACGATCGGCGTCTACGAGTTCGACCTCGACACGTTCCTGGCCGCGCTGCGCGGCGCCGGCGTGCGCCTGCTCGTCGACGTCCGCCAGCGCCGCGGCGTGCGCGGCAGCCGCTACGCCTGGGCCAACTCGCGCCGGCTGCAGGCGGCGCTCGCCGACGCCGGGATCGCCTACCGCCACGCCCCCGAGCTCGCGCCGACGACCGAGCTGCGCCAGCTCCAGTACGCCGCCGACGACCGCGCCGGCGTCGGCAAGCGCTCGCGCGCGCTGCTGGACCCCGAGTACCGCGAGCGCTACATCCACGAGATCCTCGACCGCGCCGACCTCGACGCCTTCGTCGCCGCGCTGCCGCAGGAGGGCGCGACCGCGCTGCTCTGCGTCGAGGCCGATCCCGAGGCCTGCCACCGCTCGCTGATCGCCGAGCGGCTGGCCGAGCGCTACGGCCTGCCGGTCACCCACGTGCGCCCGTAAGACGCCCCAGCTCGCGCGCGGCGGCCTCGATCTCCTCGAGCGTCGACGCGACCCACACGCGCTCCAGGCCCGCCGCGACCCACGCGCTCTCGTCGAGCGTCGTCGAGCCCGCGACGGCGACCACCGGCACGCCCGCCGCCCGCGCGCGGCGCGCCAGCTCGCCGACGATCTTGCCGCCGAAGCTCTGCTCGTCGACGCAGCCCTCGCCGGCGACGACGAGCTGCGCGGCGCGCATCCGCTCGTCCACGCCGAGCACGTCGAGGACCGCCGGCGCGCCGGGGCGCAGCTCGGCGCCGAAGGCCGCCCACAGCCCGCCCGAGAGGCCGCCGGCGACGCCGGTCGCGCGCACGCCGCGCGGGTCGCGCGGGAGCTCGGAGGCAAACGCGTCCAGGCGCTCGCGCAGCCGCGCGACCATCGCCGCGTCCGCGCCCTTCTGCGGTCCGAAGACGCGCGGCGCCTCCTCGAAGACGGTCTCCGTGTCGCACAGCACGACCAGCCGCGCGCCCCGCAGCCCGCCGCCCGCACGGATCGCCTCGATCGCGCCGCGGCCGCCGTCGGTCGTGGCGCTCCCGCCGCCGGCGACGAGGATCTCGCGGGCGCCCGCCGCAGCCGCGCGCGCGATCAGCTCGCCCGTGCCGCGCGTCGAGGCGTGCCACGGGTCGCGCTCCTCGGAGGTCACGCGCCCGAGCCCCGACGCCTGCGCGACCTCGACGATCGCGGTGTCGCAGTCGCCGATCCAGCCGAGCACGCAGGCCACCGGGCGCCCGAGCGGATCGCTCGCCTCGGCCTCCTCCACGCGCCCGCCGAGCGCCGCGACGAGCAGCTCCAGCGTCCCCTCGCCGCCATCTGCGACCGGGCAGCGATCGGCCTCCCATCCAGCGCTCTCCAGGCCGCGCGCGAGGGCCTCGGCGACCTCCGTCGCGCCGAAGGTGCCCTTGAAGGAGTCGGGCGCGACGAGGACCCGCGGCGACGGCATGGCGCGCAAGCTACCGCCGCCGAGCGGCGACTTCCGACAAGCTGCCTGGATGAGCCCCCACGGCCGCGCGCCGACGTTCGACCTCCAATCGCACTCGACGTGCTCGGACGGCTCGCTGGAGCCAGCCGCGCTCGTCGCCGCCGCGGCCGCGGCCGGGGTCCGGACGCTGGCGCTCTCCGACCACGACACGGTCGACGGGATCCCCGCGGCGATCGAGGCCGCGCACCGGCACGCGATCGCACTCGTCCCGGCCGTCGAGCTGTCGACGGTCGACTCGCTGGGCGAGGACTTCCACGTCCTCGGCTACGGCATCGACCACACCGATGCCGGGCTCGCGAAGCGGCTCGTCGAGTGGCGCGCCGACCGCGCGGCGCGGATCGACCGCATGATCGAGATGCTCGACGAGCTCGGCCTCACGCCCGACCCGACCGAGCTCGACGCCCGCCGCGCGAGCGGCTCCCCGATCGGCCGCCCCCACCTCGCGGCGGCGGCGATCGCCGGCAACCGGGAGCAGGTCACCGCGGCCGGCCTGGACGAGCCGTCGGCGTTCCTCGAGGCCTACCTCGTGCCGGGCCAGCCCGCCTACAGCCGCCGCACGACGCCGAGCGTGGCCGAGGCGATCCACGCGATCCACGACGCCGGCGGCGTCGCCGTCTGGGCGCATCCGTTCTGGGACCTCGCGCACGACGAGGACGTCCGCGGGGCGCTTGCACGCTTCGCCGCGGCGGGCCTCGACGGCGTCGAGGCGTTCTATGCGACCCACAACCGCGAGCAGACGCGGCTGCTGTGCGACTGGGCCGCCGAGCACGACCTGCTCACGACGGGCTCGGCCGACTTCCACGGGCCCCAGCACCGGCTCTTCTCGCGCTTTCGCGCCTTCGACCTCTACGGCTGCAAGCCGCGCCTGGGCCCGATCCGGGACCTAGCCGCTCAGCGTCCGCGCCAGGCGTGAGCCCAGCGCGTCGAGCGCGAGCTCCTCGTTGGGGTTGAGCTCGAAGGAGGAGCGGGTCTCCTCGACGAGCCCCTGCGCCGCGCGCATCCGCGCCGCCGGCACGCCGAGCGCGGCGTCCTCGGCGAGCAGCGCCGCGCGGTCGCTGTTGTGCGCGATCTCGGGCACGTCGTCGAGCACGCAGGCGACGTCGCGCAGCCACAGCCCGACGAGCGCCAGCCCGCGATCGAGCGCCTCGGTCTGCGCGCGGCGGGAGGCGCGCTTGCCGCGCTCGCCCGCCTCGCGGCGCATGCGCGCGTGGTCCTTGGAGATCGCGTACTGCAGCTCGGAGTCCAGCGCCGCCTCGACCTCGTCGCCCGCGCGCGCGCCCGCGGCGCGGGCCTGCGCGATCAGCGTGCTCCACGGCCGCTCGGCGATCTCGCCGCGCAGCGCGCCGCGCGCGACCGCCTCGGCCCCGGCCCGCAGCGCCGGGCCCTCGCCCAGCGCAAGCGCGAGCGCCCGGCGGGCGTCGCCGAGGCCCAGCCGCGCGCAGGCCAGCGCGGTCTCGGGCGCGACGCCGTGGCGTCCGACGCGCTCGGCGACCTCGTCGTCGGAGGGGGCGTCGAAGCGCACCGGCTGACAGCGGCTGGCGATCGTCGGCAGGACCTCGCCGGGCCGGCTCGTCAGGAGGATCAGGTGCGCGAACGACGGCGGCTCCTCGAGCGTCTTGAGCATCCGGTTGGCGGCCTGGTCGTTGAGCTCGTCGGCGTCCTCGATGACGAACACGCGGCGGCTGGATTCGAACGGCGTGCGCGCGGCGCCCGCGACGACCGCCTCGTCGATGTCGCCGACGAGGATCCCGGCGGCGCTGGTCGGCGCGACCCAGGCGAGGTCGGGATGCGCGCCGTGGGCGACGCGCAGCGCGGCGCCCTCGGGGTCGGGCGCGCCCTCGGTCAGCAGCGCGGTCGCGAAGGCGCGCGCGACCGTGCGCTTGCCGCTGCCCGCGGGCCCGCTGAAGAGGTAGGCGTGGCTCGGCGATCCCGCCGGCGCGAGCGCCGCGCCGAGCACGGCGCGGGCATGGGGGTGGCGCTCGGTTCCCGGCAGCATCGCCCGCGAACGGTACCGTCGCGGTGATGCGTGGCCGGCTCATCACGATCGAGGGGATCGACGGCGCGGGCAAGTCCACGCTCGCGGCCGCGTTGCGCGACGCCCTGGCGGCCGATCGCCCTGTCGAGCTGCTGCGCGAGCCGGGCGGCGTCGCGCTCTCCGAGCGCATCCGCGAGCTCGTCAAGGATCCCGCCCTGCGCTGCGACCCGCGTGCCGAGGCGCTGCTCTACGCGGCCGCCCGCGCGCAGCTCGTCGACGAGCGCCTCGAGCCCTGGCTGGCCGCCGGCACCTGGGTCCTGCTCGACCGCTTCGTGGACTCCTCGCTCGCCTACCAGGGCGCCGGCCGCGGCCTCGGGATCGAGGCGGTCGCAGAGCTCAACACGTTCGCCACCGGCGGCCTGGAGCCCGACCGCACGCTGCTGCTGCGCATCGACCCCGCGGCCGCCCGCGCGCGGCTGCGCGAGCGCGACGACGTCCCCGACCGCCTCGAGCTCGAGGACGACGACTTCTTCGCGACGATCGCCGCCGCCTACGACGAGCTGGCCGCCCGCTACCCGCGCCGCGTGCGCGTGCTCGACGCGTCGCAGGACGAGGAATCCCTGCTCAGCGCCGCCCTGAAGCTCCTGGCCGACCTAGACTCCCCGCGGTCGTGAGCGGTCGCGAACCCGAATTCGAGGTCGATCGCTTCGAGCGGGTCGCCGCCGGGGCGACCGTGCTGCTGCGCCTGTCCGGGCGCTGGCGCGCCGACCAGCGCGAGCGCCTCGCCCCGCCGATCCTGATCCTCGACGACGGGCGCCGCACGCGCCGCGTCTCGCCGCTGCCCGGCCCCGACGACGCCTCGCCGCTGGCGGGCCCCGATCCGCCCGACTGGCGCGCCGCCTTCTCGGCGCCCGCCGCGCTGTTGAGCGAGGGCCGCGTCGCGTTCGCGCTGGAGACGACCCACGGCATCGTCGACCTGCCGCGCCCGAAGGAGGCGGCCCGCCGCGCACCGCCCAAGCCCGAGCCGGCGGCGCCCGCGCCGATCCCCGTCCCCGCGCCGATCCCGGCGCGCGGCAGCGACTCGGCGGTCCTGCGCGAGGAGCGCCGCCGCCGCGAGGACGCCGAGCGCGCCGCCGAGCAGCGCCGCCAGGCGATGTCCGCGCTCGAGGCGCGACTGGAGACCGAGCGCGGCGCCCGCAGCGCCGCCGAGCGCGCGACCCGCGAGGCCCGCGACGAGCTCGTCCGCCTGCGCGCCCAGGCCGAGGCCGCGGCCCGCAGCGGCCAGCGCGAGGCGATCGAGCTCGGCGAGCGGGTCGCCTTCCTCGAGCAGGCGCGCGCCGCCGCCGAGGAATCGGCCCACCGCGCCCGCGACGAGATCGCGGCCGCGCGCGCCGAGCTCGACGAGCGCATCGGCGCCGAGCGCACGGCACGCCAGCAACTCGAGGCCGCCGTCGCCGCGCGCGAGCGCGAGGTCATCAGCGCGCGCGGCGAGGCCGAGCGCGCCGCCCGCGACGCCGAGCGCGCGCTCGAGGGACTGCGGGCCGACGCGCAGGCCAAGGCCGAGCGCGCCCAGGCCGAGATTCGCGCCGCCCACGCCCTGGCCGAGCAGGCGACCGCGCGCGCCGAGGCGCAGAGCGAGGCCGCGCGCGAGGAGACCAAGGCGGCCGCCAAGCGCGCCGAGGAGGCCGTCCAGTCCGCGCGCGACCAGGCGCGCGCGACGATCCAGCGCGAGCAGGCGGCGGCGCGCGAGCAGGTCGCCGCGGCCGCGGCCGAGGCACGGTCGGCGGCCGAGCGCGCGGCCGCCGAGGCGCAGGCCCTGCTCGGCCGCGCGGGCGAGCAGGCGCAGGCCGCGCGCGCCGAGATGCAGGCCGCCCAGGAGCTCGCCGCCGCGCGCGCCCGCGACCTCGAGGCCGCCCGGACCGCGCAGGCCGAGCTCGCCGCCGAGCTCGAGCGCTCGCACGCGCAGGCGCAGGCGCTGGAGGGCGCACGGGCCGCCGCCGAGACGCAGGCCCAGCAGCGCGCCGCGGCAGCGCAGGCCGCGCAGGCACAGGTCGCCGAGGCCGCGGAGGCAAGCCAGGTCGCGAGCGCGCGGGCGGCGCAGACGGCGCGCGCCCTCGAGGCCGCCCGCCGCGTCGAGCGCGAGCGCGACGAGCTGCTCGTCGCGGGCCGGACGGCGGCCGAGCGCGCCGACCGCGCGCAGAGCCGCGTGCGCACCCTGGAGCGCGAGCTCGAGGAGGCGCAGCGGCGCGGGCGCAACGCCGACGTCGCCGAGGAGCACGTCGCCGATCTCAAGGCGCGCGTCGCCGAGCTCGAGCACGCGCGGCGCGAGGTCGCGACGCTCGCCGACCAGGTCCCCAAGCTCGAGCAGGACCTGGCGGCCTCCGACGCGCAGCGGCGCGACCTGCAGACGCGCGCCGACAGCACGCTCGCCGCGCTCGAGCAGCTGCGCGGCGAGCACAAGCAGGCGCTGGCCGAGGCCGCCGTGCTGCAGGACGCCAGCGAGGAGGCGCAGCGGCTGCTGGCCCGCGTCGCCGAGCTCGAGCAGACCGCGCAGGACCGCGAGCGCGCCGCCCTGCGGGCCGCCGAGACGCACGCCGAGCAGCTGCGCGCCGAGCGCGACCGCCGCACGAACGAGCTCGGCGAGGCGACGCAGGAGCTGCGCGCCGAGCGCGCGCGCGCCGCCGCGCTGGAGCAGGAGGCCGAGCGCGCCGCGGCCGAGCTGCGCGCGCGCGCCGAGGAGGAGGTCGCCGGCGCGCGCGATGCGAGCGAGCAGGTCCAGGCGCTGACCCAGCGGGCGACCGCCGCCGAGCGCCGCGCCGGCGAGCTCGAGACGCGCGCCGCGAAGCTCGAGCGCTCCCTGGAGGAGGCGACGAGCGCCGGCGCTCAGCTGCGCGCCCAGGTCGCGTCGCACGCCCAGCGCGCGGCCGAGCTCGATGCGCGCGCCGCGCAGGCCGAGAGCCGCGCGGCGACGCTGGAGCGCCGGGCGGTGCAGGCGCGCGAGCGGGCGACCGCGCTGGAGGGCACCGAGGAGCAGGCCGCGGCGCTCGCCGGCGAGCTCGAGCGCGCGCGCGAGCAGGGCGCCGGCGCCGAGGCGGCGGCCGCGGCCGTCCAGGCCGAGCTCGCGAAGCTGCGCGACGAGCACCGCCGCGCGACGGCCGCGCACGAGGCCGCCGAGCGCCGCGCCGCCGCGGCCGCGCAGGAGCGCGAGCGGATCGCCGAGCAGGCCGGCGAGACGAGCGGCCAGGCGCAGGCGGCGCAGCAGGAGGCGGCCGCGCTGCGCGCCGATCTACGGGAGGCGCGGGAGCGCGCCGACGCCGCGCTCACCGACGCCGAGGCCGAGCGCGCCGCCCGCGCCGAGGCCGAGCGCGCCGCCGAGCAGGCGCGCGAAGCCGGCGCGCGGCTGGAGCAGCGCGTCGCCGAGCTCGCGCCCGGCCAGGCGCGGCTGCCCGAGCTCGAGCGCCGCCTCGAGCAGGCGCTCGCGACCGCCGCCCGCGTCGCGCAGCTCGAGACGCAGCTGACCGCCGCCCGCAGGCAGGTCGCGCGGGCGAGCGAGCTGGAGGCGCGCGTCGCCGAGCTGACCGACCGCGCCGCCGCGGCGCAGGAGCTCGAGGCCCAGCTGGAGTCGGTCGCCTGGAAGGCCGCGGCGCGCAGCAAGGCGCTGGACGCCGCGCGCGAGGAGGCGCAGGCGAGCACCGCCGACGCCGAGCGCGCCCGCGCGCAGGCCGCCGCGCACGCCGCCGAGCTGCAGGACGCCCAGCAGCAGCAGAGCGCGCTGCAGGCGCGGCTCACCGAGCTGGAGACCGAGCTCGAGGAGCGCCGCGAGCTCGAGGCCGAGCTCGCCGCCAAGGACGAGGACCGCGCCGCTGCCGGCCACGCGCTCACCGACGCCCAGGAGCGCGCGGCCGCGCTCGCCCAGGAGCTCGAGCAGGCCCGCTCGCAGGACGCCGCGCTGGAGCGCGAGCTCGAGGACGCACGCACCCAGGGCGCCGAGCTGGAGGCGGCGCGGCGCCGCCAGGACGCGCTGCAGGCGCGGATCGCCGAGCTCGAGGCCGAGGTCGAGCAGCGCCTCGACCGCGAAGCCGAGCTGGTCGCCCGCGACGCCGAGCGCGGCGCCGACCAGGAGCGCGCGGCCGCGGTCGCGCGCGACCTCGAGCAGTCCCGGTCGCAGGGCGCCGCGCTCGCGCAGGAGCTCGCTGACGCACGCGCGCAGGCGACCGCCGCCGAGCAGCGCGCCGCCGCGGCGCGCGAGGATGCCCAGACGCTCGAGGAGCTGCTGGAGGAGACCGGCGGCGACGTCGCCGCGCGCGGCGCCGCGCTCGAGCGCGCGCATGCCGAGACGGCGGCGGCCGGCGCGCAGCTCGCGCTCGCGCAGACCGAGATCGACGAGCTCGCCCAGCAGGTCGCCGAGACCCGCGAGCAGGCCGACCGCGACCTGCACGCGCTCGCGGCCGAGCGCGACGCGGCGCACGCCCGGATCGAGGAGCTCGGCGCCGAGCGCGACGATGCGCTCGCGCAGATCGAGGCGCTGACGCGCAGCCATGCCGACGCCCAGGCGCGGATCGAGACGCTGGCCGTCAGGGGCGGCGACGCGACCGCCGAGATCGACGCCCTCGTTGCCGAGCGCGACGGCGCCCTGGCCCAGATCGACACGCTCGCCGGCGAGCGCGACGTCGCGCACGCGCACATCCAGCAGCTGACCGCCGAGCGCGAGCGCGCGAGCGCGCGGATCACGGAGCTGGCGCGCGAGCGCGAGGCGGCCGAGACGCAGATCGCCGGCCTCACCGAGCGCCTCGACGACGCCCGCGCGCAGGTCGCCGCGCTCGACTCCCAGCGCGCCGCCGCCGGCGATGCGATCGAGTCGCTGACCGGCGAGCACGACACGGCGCAGATGCAGATCGCCGCGCTGGCGGCCGAGCGCGAACAGGCGCTCGCCGCGATCGCCGCGCTCACGGCCGAGCGCGACGACACGCGCGCGCAGCTGCAGGAGACGGCCGCCGAGCGCGACGCGACGCGCGGTGAGGTCGCGGACCTCAGGCTGCGCGGCGAGCGCGCACAGGCCGACATCCAGCAGTTCGTCGCCCAGCGCGAGCAGGCGTGGGCGCAGATCGAGCAGCTCACCACGGCGCAGGCCGCCGCCGAGGCCGCGATCGCCGCGCTCACGACCGAGCGCGACGGCGCGCTCGCGCAGATCGAGCAGCTCACGGCCGAGGGCCGGCGCTCGCAGGCCGCGCTGCGCGAGCTCAGCGCCGAGCGCGAGGCCGGCACGGCCGAGTTCCAGGCGCTCACGGCCGAGCACGAGACGACCAGCTCGGAGCTGCAGCGGCTGGCCGGCGAGCGCGACGACGCGCAGGCCCGCATCGCGGCGCTGCTGCACGAGCGCGACGAGGCGCAGGCGCGGATCGCGAGCCTCACCGCCGAGCGCGACGGGGCGCACGCGGAGATCGCCGCGCTCGTGACCGAGCGCCGCGACGCGCGCGCCCGCATCGACGCACTGGCCGAGGAGCTCGACCTCATGCGCGGCGACCTGTCGTCGGCGGTCGTGGAGCGCGACGGCGCGCTGACGGAGATCGAGCGCCTCGGTGGCGCGCTCGCCGAGGCGCGGTCCGACGCCGACCAGCGCAGCGAGGAGGAGGCCGCGCTGCAGCGCGAGCTCGAGCAGGCGCTGACCGGCGCGCTCGACGAGGTCCAGCGGCTGGCCGCGCTGGAGGGCGCGCTGGGCGGCGACCTCGAGGACGCGCTGGAGGACGTGCGACGGGCGACCGAGCGGATCGCCGAGGACGAGGCCGAGCGCGACGAGCTGGTCGAGCGCCTCGACACCGCGATCGCGGCGGCCGCCACGGCGACCCAGCGCGCGCAGGCCGAGCACGCCGCGCGCAAGGCGCTCGAGCAGCGCATCGCCGAGCTCGCCGAGACGAGCGAGGAGGCCGCCCAGCAGGCGCAGGAGGCGCGCAAGGCCGCCCGCCGCGCCGCGGCGCGCGCGTCGAAGGCCGCGGCCGCGAAGGCCGCCACCGCCGCCGAGGCGCGCGCCGCCCGCCGCGCCGCCGAGGACGAGGCGCGCGCCGCCACCCGCGGCGAGGCCGCCCAGGAGGCGCTGGAGCGCGCGGCCCGCCGGCGCACCGAGGAGGAGCAGCGCGTCGCCGAGGCCGAGGCCGTGCGGCGTGCGCAGGAGCAGGACCTGCGCTCGGCCGTCGAGCAGCGCCGCCAGGAACGCGCGGCGCGGCGCGCGCAGCTCGCCGCCGAGGAGCGCGCCGCCGCCGAGGCCCGCGCGGCCGCCGAGGCGCGGGCGCTGGAGGCGGCGCGCGCCGCCGCCCGCGCCGAGGCCGAGGCGCGCGCCCGCGCCGAGGCCGAGGCCCGCGCGGCCGCCGAGGCCGCCGAGCGCGCCGCGCGCGCACCGGCGCCCGAGCCGAGCGCCCCGGCGCGCGAGCGCCGCCGCCGGCGCGACCGCGACCGCGAGCCCGACACCGAGCGCCCCCGCAAGCGCAAGCGCGAACGCGAGCCGGAGCGCCGCAAGAGCTCACGCGAGCGCGAGCGCCACGTCGCCCGCGAGCGCGAGCTGCGTCAGGCGGCGCCCGCGACGCGCACGGCGCCGACGAGCGTCACGACGCTCCCGCGCGAGCGCTTCCGAGCGCGCTCGCGCTTCCTGCCGTCAGAGCTCGTCGTCGGGATCCTGCTGCTGCTGATCGCGGCCGCCGCCGCCACGCTGCTCGTGCTCGGCGTGCTGCGCGTCGCGGTTACGGGCTAGTCGCGCCGGCGCCGCCGGGCGCGGGCGTCGGCGTCTGCCCCGCGGCCGCGAAGGCCGGGCTCAGCGGGGTCCCGGTCGCCGTCGGCGACGAGCCCGGGGGCGCGCGGAACAGCACGAGCTGGGCGGCGAGGATGCGCGAGCCCTTGCCGAGCGGGTCGAGCGTCAGCAGCCGCCGTCCGGCCGCCTGCGCGCCAGGGCGGTCGGCGGTCTCGAGCGTCAGGCGCAACAGCCGCTCCCAGGCGGCCGAGCTGTAGGGCTGGCGGCGCACCGCCTTGAGCAGATACCGGCGGGCGTCCAGCAGGCGCCCGCGGCCCTGCTCGATCGCCGCAGCGGCGAGCAGCGAGCGGACCGCGGTCGGGTCCAGGCGCGACGCGAGGTCGGCCTGCGCGGCGGCGTTCTCGAGCTCGCCCTCGCCGGCGTCGTTGGTGACCGCCAGCGCCGCGGTCGCCTTGGAGTCGGCGAGCAGCGGCAGGGCCGCCGAGACGATCGACAGCGCGAGCACGACGCAGGCGAGGCCGAGCGCCAGCGAGCGCACGCCGACCGAGCCCTCCGGCCGAGCGGCGCCGACCCGCGCAGGCGCGCGGACGGCGACGAGCACGCCGACGAACAGCAGCGCCGGGACCGTCACCCCGGGGATGTCCCAGTCCCAGTCGACGAGCCCGTGGACGAGCCAGGCCATCGCCCCCGCGAACAGCGCCACCGCGATCTCGCGCTCGCGCCCCGGCGCCATCGCGCGCACGCGGGCCAGCGCCGCCCACAGCAGCAGCGCGACCGCGCTCATCGCGATCAGCGCACCCACGAGCCCCGTCTCGGCGAGGAACTGCAGGGGCACGTTGTGCGGCTGCGCGACGCCGAGCTCGACCTGGCGGTAGAGCTTGTGGGTCACCGGGAACGAGCCCGCGCCCCAGCCGCCGAGCGGCTTGGCCCACCACGCGCCGGCCGCCTCCTCCCACCACACCCAGCGGTTGCCGGAGTTCGAGGAGATGATCCGCGCGGGGTTGGAGACGTCGTCCTTGCTCGTCTTGGAGAACTCGTGCCAGGCGTCGTGGACGAAGCCCGAGGGCCCGCCGTCAGCGGTCGCGATCCCGCCCAGCGCGAAGACGCCGATCACGGCCGCCGTCGCGGCCAGCCCGCGCCAGACGAGCTGCGTGTTCTCGTCGCTCCACGTCGTGCGCTCCTCGAGTCGCAGCAGTCCCCAGCCGGCGATCAGCAGGCCGACGAGGCTGCCGGCCAGGACGAGCCCGAGCACGATCCCGTCGGGCGTGCGGTCGGCGAGCGGGACGTTGATCGCCTTCAGCGCCGGGCGGCTGAACGCGAGCCCCAGCACGGGGATCATCGCGACGAGCGTCACGCCGACGACGGCCAGCCCGCGCAGCTTCTCGCGGCCCAGCAGCGTGACGACGGTGATCGCGACGGCGAACGCGACCAGGCCGCCGCGCGAGTACGTCATGCCGAGGATCAGCAGCAGGATGAACATCGCGCTGAGCCCGAACAGGCGCGTGCGCTCGCGGCGCGCGGGGTCGGTCGCGAGGCGCAGCGCGATCGGCACCGCGAGCACCATCACGAGCGCGAGCGCGTTCCAGTACTCCAGCGGCGCGCGCAGGCGCGAGGCGACGTCGGTGTGGTTGAAGCTCACGCCGAGGATCTCGGCGCCCGGCATGACCTTGCCCGCGAGCGCGTACAGCGCGGTCGCCAGCGCGACCGCGAGCCAGCCGTAGGCGACGCGCTCGATGACCTTCGGCGCGCTCGACGCGGCCGCGATCGCGAGCACGACGACGAGCGTGTAGGCGACGCTGCGGTTGATGTAGCCCCAGGTCCGGTCGGGCGCGACCGACCACAGCAGCGTGACGCCGCACCAGACCGCGAAGAGGCCGAGCAGCCCGACGCCGAGCCACACGATCGCGGGCGCGCGCGGGCGCAGCGTGCCGGAGAACAGCCAGCCGATCGAGGCGCAGACGGCGACGAGCGCGACGCCGATCTGCAGGCGCGGCTCCTCGGGCAGGCCGGCGGCCCCGTGGGCGAAGACGGCGTAGGCGCAGGCGGCCACCAGGGCGACGACGAGCGCGCTCCCCGATCTCGAACTACGGGCACGGACGGGTCGCACACCCACGGGCGTGGCGGCGACCCGCGGGCTGGCGGGGGTCGTGACGGCCATGGACAGCGGCCTGCGATGCTAGCGTGACCCCCAGTCATGCGCCGCACCCTGCCCTTCATCACTGGACTTTTGATCAGCCTGGCGTTCGCCGCGCCGGCGTCGGCCAACCTGGCCACGGACGTCCTGAAGGACTACATCCCCGACGGCCGCCTGGACGTGTGCTCCTACACGCAGGACGAGCTGAAGAAGATCAAGAACGCGGTCCCGCTCGACCAGAACGCGTACACGCCGGACTTCATCGCCGCGATCGACGACGCGATCGCGCGCCGCGCCGAGGGCGCCTGCAACAAGCAGCAAGCAGGCCGCCGCACCGGCGCAGGCGCCCGCGCCGACGGGCACCGCCGCGCCGCCGCCGCCCGCCGCGCCCAAGGCCGCCGCGCCGGTGCCGGGCAAGCCGGCCGTCGCGCAGCCCGCGCCGGCGCCGACCGCCGACCCGACGCCCGCACCCGGCGTCGTCACCGACGCCATCGCCGTCGCCGCGCAGAGCACCGACGACGGCGGCAGCGCCCCCTTCCCGATCGTCATGCTGGCGATCCTCGCCGGACTGCTCGCGATCAGCGGGCTGCTCTTCGGCCTCGCGCGCTGGTTCGCGTGGGAGCCCGCCTGGGCCCACCGCGTCCGCCACGCCACCGGCGAGGCCGGCTGGCGGGCGTCCTCGACGTGGGCCGAGTTCACGGACTTCGTTCGTTTCGGCCGTTGACCCACGGGCAGGTGAGCTGAGATGCCGTTCCTCGAAGGCCGCCGCCTGCTCATCACCGGAGTCCTGACCGAGGGCTCGATCGCCTACGCCGTCGCGCGCCGCGCGCAGGAGGAGGGCGCGCAGATCGTCCTCACCGGCTTCGGGCGCGGGCTGCGGATCACGCAGCGGATCGCCAAGCGCCTCGGCGAACCCGCGCCCGACGTGCTCGAGCTCGACGTCAACGACCCCGACCAGCTCGCCGCCGTCGCGGCCGACCTGGAGGAGCGCTGGGGCGCGCTCGACGGCGTCCTGCACGCGATCGCCTTCGCCCCCGGCGACGCGCTCGGCGGCGACTTCCTCGCCACGCCCCCCGAGTCCGCGCAGATCGCCTTCACGACGAGCGCCTACTCGATGAAGGGACTCGCCGCGGCGATGCTGCCGCTGCTGCGCAAGGGCGAGCACGCGTCGATCGTGGGCCTGGACTTCGACGCCACCGTCGCCTGGCCGGCGTACGACTGGATGGGCGTCGCCAAGGCCGCCCTGGAGTCCGTCAACCGCTACCTTGCGCGCGACCTCGGCGCGATGGGCATCCGCTCCAATCTCGTCTCCGCCGGCCCGATCAAGTCGATCGCCGCCGGCTCGATTCCCGGCTTCGAGATGCTCGCGGCCGCCTGGGACAGCCAGGCGCCGCTGGCCTGGAACGACAAGGACGCCGGGCCCGTCGCCGACGCCTGCCTGTTTCTCATGTCAGGGCTCGCGCGCGGCGTGACCGGCGAGATCGTCCACGTCGACGGCGGCTATCACGCGCTCGGCGCGCCGCTGGCACCGCCGCCGTCAGACGACGGCGACGAGACGAACGACGACGCCGACGCCCCGCCCGCGTAGACCGCGCGGAACCACAGCTCGGTGAGCTGGCGCACGGCCTCGCGCATGTCGCGGCCGTGGCGGATGACCTCGATCGTGAGGTGGCGCTCGACCATCGCGCAGAGCGCCTGCGCCGCCACCCGCGCCGGGACGTCGCCGGGCGCCAGGCCGCGCAGCTGGTCGCGTGCGATCCGCGCCTCCGCCCCCGCGATGAAGCGGTTGACGTAGGGCTCCCACTGCGACGGCATGTGCTCGTCCTGGCCGTAGAGGTGCGCGGCGAGCATCAGGATCGGGCCGTTGCGGTTGACGACGCCGACGAAGCGGGCGAGCCCGAGCGCGAGCTCCATGCGCGGGTCGCCGCTGCCCTCGAAGTACGGCGAGGCGGCGTCGTCCATGTCGGCGAACGCCTGCTGGATCAGGCGGTCCATGACCGCGCGCTTGTTCTCGAAGTAGAAGTAGACCGTCGTGCGGCTGACGAACGCGCGCCGGGCGATCGTGTCGATCGTGACCTGGTCCTGCGTGCCCTCGCCCAGCAGCTCGCGCGCGGCCTCGAGGATCGCGTCCTCGGTCGCGTTGCGCGGCGCGAGCGGCGCGTCGGGCGGGGCTGTGGCGTCGGGCGCCGGGCTATCGGCTGGCTTCGAAGTGGGCAGCGATGCGCTCGCGAGTCTGGGCCGGGGTCACGATCTCGTCGATGAACCCTGACTTCGCTGCGAGCGCAACGGGCAGGTGCTGCTCCTCGTACGCGGCGGCGAGCTCCTCGGGGTCGGCCCCCGCTTCGAGGTCGCGCCGGTTGACGATCTCGATCGCCTGCGGTGCGCCCATGACGCCGATCCTGGCGCCGGGCCACGCAAGCGTGAGGTCGTTTCCGAGATCGCGGCAGTTCATGACGATGTACGCACCACCGTACGCCTGTCGCAGCGTCACTGTCACGCGCGGCACCTCGGCGACCGAGAACGCGCGCAGCAGCTCGGCCCCGCGGCGCAGCACGCCCTCCCTCTCCTGGCGCGTGCCGGGGCGATAGCCGGGCGTGTCGGAGAGGACGACGAGCGGGAACCCGTAGCGGTCGCACATGTTCACGAACCAGGCGCCCTTGTCCGACGACTGCGCGTCGAGCACGCCGCCGAGGTAGCGCGGCTGGTTGGCGATGACGCCGACCGGATGGCCGTCGATGCGGCCGAAGCCCACGACCATGTTCTTCGCGTAGCGCTTGCTCAGCTCGAGGAACTCGCCGCCGTCGAGCAGGTGGCGGGTGACGTCGCGCACGTCGTAGACGAGGCGCTGGTTCTTCGGCACCGTCGCGGCCGGATCGCCGGCCATCGGATCGCGCGGATCGGCGAACGGCAGCGGCCCGCCGAGGCGGTCGGGGAAGAACGACAGCGCCTGGCGGATGACGTCGGCGGCCTCGGCGTCGTCCTCGGCCTCGATGTGCGAGACGCCGGACTTGCGGTGCACGCGTGGCCCGCCGAGCTCGACGCCGGTCACCTTCTCGCGCGTGACCTTCGCGATCACGCGCGGGCCGGTGAGGAACATCTGCGCCCCGTCGCCGACCATCATCACGAGCGTCCCGAGCGACGGCGAGTAGGCGGCGCCGCCGGCGCAGGGTCCGACGATGACGCTGATCTGCGGGACCTTCGCGCGCGACGTCGCGCGGAAGATCGAGGCGTAGGCGCCGAGCGCGCCGACGCCCTCCTGCAGCCGCGCGCCGCCGGAGTGCAGGAAGCCGACGACCGGCACGCCGGCCTTGTCGGCGGCCTGGATCGTGCTGACGATCGTCGCCCCGCCGCCCTGGCCGAGCGAGCCGCCCTTGTGCTTGACGTTCTGCGACCAGACGCGGATCGGGCGGCCGGCGACCTTGCCGGTGCCGGCGATGACGCCGTCCCCGGACTCGCTGCGGATCGGATGAAACGAGCCTTCGTCGCAGAGCAGCTCGATCCGCGCGATCGCGGGGATCGGCGGCTCGGGCTCGGCGATGACCGCCGCGTCGGAGGCGGGCGCCTGGGTGCTCATGGGGCTATGCCTTCCGGAACGCCAGGCAGGCGTTCTGGCCGCCGAAGCCGAACGAGTTGCTCATCGCGATCTCGATCCCGGGCGCCTCGCGCGGGCCGTCGGGGATGTAGTCGAGGTCGCAGTCGGGGTCGGGCTCCTCGAAGTTCAGCGTGGGCGGCAGCAGCCCGCGCTCCAGCGCTCCGAGGACCGCGATCGCCTCGACGGCGCCGGCCGCGCCGAGCAGGTGCCCGATCGCCGACTTCGTGCTCGACACCGGCGGGTGGTCGCCGTTGAAGACCGCGTGGATCGCGCGCGTCTCGATGCGATCGTTGAACGGCGTCGACGTGCCGTGCGCGTTGATGTAGCCGACCTGCTGCGGGGTCACGCCCGCGTCGGCGAGCGCCGCGCGCATCGCCTTCTCGGCGCCCCTGCCCTCGGCGTCCGGCTGGGTCATGTGGAACGCGTCGTTGGACGCGCCGTAGCCGGCGACGTAGCCGAGGATCTTCGCGCCGCGCGCACGTGCGTGGTCGGCGCGCTCCATGACGATCACGGCCGCGCCCTCGCCCATGACGAAGCCGTCGCGGCGAGCGTCGAACGGCCGCGACACGCCCTCCCTCGACAGCGCGCCCATGCGCTTGAAGGCGGCGACGCACAGCGGCGTGATGGCCGCCTCGGTGCCGCCCGCGACGACGACGTCCGCCTCGCCGCGCTCGAGCATCCGCTTGGCCTCGCCGATCGCGTGGCTGCCCGTGGCGCAGGCCGACGACACGCTGAAGCCGGGGCCGTGGGCGCCGAGCTCCATCGCGATCGCGCCGGCTGCGGCGTTGGGCATCATCATCGGGACGAAGTGCGGCGACACGGCCCGCTCGCCACCGTCGACGAACGCCCGGCACTCGTCCTCGAGCGTCTTCAGGCCGCCGACGCCGGTGCCGACGAGGATCGCCAAGCGCTCGAGGTCGACGTCACCCGGCAGGCCGGCCTCGGCTGCGGCCTGGACCGCGGCCGCGAAGCCGAGCTGGGTGTAGCGGTCCGAGCGGCGCGCGACCTTCGCGCTCATCGCCGTCTCGGGATCGAACTCCGTGCAGGGAGCCAGGCCGTCGACGATGCCCGAGCGGCGCTCGAGCAGCGCGTCGACAAACGCGTCCGCCCCCTCGCCGATCGACGAGACGACTCCGCGTCCGGTGATCGCGATCTCAACCTCGGGGGACGGGTGCCAGCTCATGCAGGTGCCCCCTCCTTGGCCTCCACGAGACGCACCGTCAGAGCAATCGCATCGCCGACGGACTCGATCGGCTTGAGGTCGTCGTCGCTGATCGTGATCCCGAAGCGATCCTCCAGCGCCTTGACGAGCTCGACGAGGTCGAGCGAGTCGACGTCGAGGTCGTTCCAGGTGTTGTCGGGGGTCGCCTCGCGAGCGCCCGGGACCTTGATCGACTCGAGCTGATCGCGGATCTCCTCGAGCACGTCGTTCTCGTTGACGGCCATTCGTTCTCCTTGGTTCATGCGGCGAGCGCGCCGTCGACGGCGAGCGTTGCCCCGTTGATGTATGCCGCTCCGTCCGAGCAGAGGAACGAGACGGCATGGGCGACCTCTTCTGGCTGCCCGACCCGGCCGGCGGGAACGCCGGCCAGAAGCTTGTCCGAGATGCCCTCGGTCATGTCCGTCTCGATGACCCCCGGCGTCACGGCGTTGACGGTGATCCCCTTGCGCGCCATCTCGCGCGCGACCGTGCGCGTCAGCGAGAGCATCCCGGCCTTGGCGGCGCCGTAGTTGGACTGCCCCGGGTTGGCCCGCTCGGCGACGACCGACGAGATGTTCACGATCCGCCCCCAGCGCGCGGTGAGCATGTCGTCAAGCGCCCGGCGCATGCAGTGAAAGGCGCCGTTGAGGTTCGTGCCGACGACCGACTCCCACTGGTCCGCGCTGAGGCGGATGGCGAGGCCGTCCTGGCGCTCGCCGGCGTTGTTGACGAGCACGAGGACGGGGCCGAAGCGCTCGCGCACCTCGGCGAAGGCGGCCTCGACCGACGCGGCGTCGCCGACGTCGGCCTGCACGTCGCCGCTCGTGCGGCCGAGCGTCGCGACGGTGTAGCCGTCCTCCTTCAGCCGGTCGGCGATCGCCTTGCCGATGCCGCGCGAGCCTCCGGTGACGAGGGCGACGGGGCTGTCAGGCCGTGGCATGGACCCGCTCCTTCCAGGACATGACCCCGGCGCCCCACACGAAGCCCGCGCCGAAGGCGGCGATCGCGACGGTGGCGCCCGGCTTCAGGCGCCCCTCGCGCTCGGCCTGGTGCAGGGCCAGCGGGATCGACGCGCTCGACGTGTTGGCGACGAGGTCGACGTTGATGACGACTTTCTCCGCGGGCACGCCGAGACGCCGGGCGGCGGCCTCGATGATCCGCGCGTTGGCCTGATGGGCGACGAAGAGATCGATCTCGGCGACGGACAGGCCCGCGCGCTCAAGAGCCTCCGTGGTCGCCTCGACCATCCGCTCGACGGCGTGGCGGTAGACCTCCTGGCCCTCCATCCGCAGCAGCCGCTCGTCGCTGGACGCGTAGAGCAGATCGCCGTGGATGCCGTCGGAGTGCAGGACGAACGGCGCGCAGCCCAGATCGAGGTCCCCGCCGGCGACGACGACCGCCGCGGCGCCGTCGGCGAACAGGATCGCGGTGCCGCGGTCGTTGCGGTCGGTGATGCGGCTCAGCGCCTCGGCGGCGCACACGACGACGAGCTTGCAGCGACCCGACTCGACGAGCGCGGCGGCCTGGTCGAGCGCGTAGAGGAAGCCCGAGCAGGCGGCGTTGACGTCGATCGCGCCGGCGCCGTTGGCGCCGATCAGGTCGGCGACGCCGGGCGCGAGGCCGGGCATCAGGCGGTCGGGCGTGAGCGTCGAGACGATCAGGTGGTCGACGTCGGCGGCGTCACGGCCGGCGTCGGCGAGGGCCGCGTTGCAGGCCTCGACGGCGAGGTCGGTCAGGCTGCGCGAGCCGTTGAGGTGACGGCGCTCCTTGATGCCGGTGCGGCGCTGGATCCACTCGTCGCTCGTGTCGAGGTAGGCCGCGAAGTCGGCGTTCGTGACGATGTGCTCGGGCAGTGCGGAGCCGATCCCGAAGACGCCGGCCTTCATCGTGCGGGCCTGCGCTCCGGCGTCGCTCGCAGGGTGCGCTTGACGAGGCCCTTGAGGACCGAGCCGGGACCGCACTCGACGTAGTCGGTCGCGCCCATCGCCTGCAGCTCGAACAGCGTCTCGCGCCAGCGGACCGGCTTGAGGAGGTTCTCGGCGAGCTCGGTGCGGATGTCGGCGAACGGCTGCGTGCTGCCGTTGGAGAGCACGGGGAAGGCGGGCTCCTGGACGTCGGTCGCGTCGAGCGCCGCCTTCAGCGCCTCGGCGGCGGGCGCCATCAGCGGCGAGTGGAAGGCGCCGCCGACGGCGAGCTGGCGGGCGCGGCAGCCGATCTGGTCGGCACGCTGCACGGCCTGCTCGATCGCGCCGGTGCGGCCCGACAGGACGATCTGGCCGGGGGCGTTGTCGTTGGCGAGCGACAGGCCGAGCTCGGCCGCGAGCTCGAAGATGTCGTCGCGCTCGCCGCCGAGCAGCGCGACCATGCCGCCGGACTCGAGCTCGGCGGCGTGCGACATCGCGGTCGCGCGCGCCTTGACGAGCCGGACGGCGTCCTCGAAGTCGATCGCGCCGGCGGCGGTCAGCGCGGCGTACTCGCCGAGCGAGTGGCCGGCCGCGGCGAGCGGGTCCTCGTCGTGGTCGTCGCGCGACGCCCACTGGGCCATCGAGCAGAGAAACAGCGCGGGCTGGTGCGCGAGCGTGCCGCCCTGCGCGATGTCGTCGAAGGGGTCGAAGCCGAGCAGCTCGATCCCGCGCACGAGCAGCGGGTGCTCGCGGTAGGGCGCTTCCATCCCTTCGGAGTGGCTCCCCTGGCCGGGGAACAGTACGGCTGTGCTTGGAGGCATCGACGTCATCTAACAGTCCTCACCCGCCCAGCGGGGGTCTGTTACCCATGTTCGACAGACCGGTCGGATGTGTCGAATTGCAAAGGTCCGACTCGATGGGTCCCGACGAGCCCTCAGGACCCCGGTTTGGCCCCACGGGGTCGGTAAACTTGAGGAGCGCTCGTCGCCCCCGTTCCGTCCGACCCGAAGCGTTGACTACAACGCCCGCCAAGCCGTAGACGACGCGCCGCAACGACCGGGAATTTCGCCGCGGCGAGAAGAGGAGCAGGACGATGGAAGGCACTTCGCAGACCCCAGTACAGACCGCCACCAGGGCCGGCGAGCCCCTTTCCGTCACGCGTCAGTTCACGACCCCCGGCGTGCATCCGTTCGAGTCCGTCGAGTGGGAGCTGCGCGACGCGCGCATCGGCCACGGCGGCAAGGTCGCCTTCGAGCAGCGCGGCGTCGAGTTCCCGAAGACGTGGTCGCAGAACTCGACCAACATCGTGACGCAGAAGTACTTCCGCGGGCAGCTCGACACGCCGGCGCGCGAGCACTCCGTCAAGCAGATGGTCGGTCGTGTCGCGGGGACGATCGCCGACTGGGGCCGCTCGCGCGGCTACTTCGCGACGGCCGAGGACGGCGACAGCTTCGAGGCCGAGCTGATGTACATCCTGTTGCACCAGATGGCGGCGTTCAACTCGCCGGTCTGGTTCAACGTGGGCTTCGAGGAGAGCCCGCAGTGCAGCGCCTGCTTCATCCTCAGCGTCGAGGACAACATGACCTCGATCCTGGACTGGAACACGCGCGAGGGGCGCATCTTCCTCGGCGGCTCGGGATCGGGGATCAACCTCTCGAACATCCGCGGCTCGATGGAGCCGCTGGCCAAGGGCGGCACGGCCTCCGGGCCGGTCTCGTTCATGCGCGGCGCCGACTCGTGGGCGGGCACGATCAAGTCCGGCGGCAAGACGCGGCGCGCCGCGAAGATGGTCGTCCTCGACATCGACCACCCGGACATCCGCGAGTTCATCTGGTGCAAGGCCAAGGAGGAGAAGAAGGCCAACGCCCTGCGCGACGCCGGCTTCGACATGTCGATCGACGGCGAGGGCTTCACGTCGATCCAGTACCAGAACGCCAACAACTCGGTGCGCCTCACCGACGACTTCATGCGCGCGGTCGAGAACGACGAGGACTGGCGCCTGATCGCCCGCACGACCGGCGAGCCGGTCGGCGATCCGATCCCCGCGCGCGAGCTCATGAGCGAGATCGCCGAGGCCGCGTGGCTGTGTGCCGATCCCGGCGTGCAGTACGACACGACGATCAACCAGTGGCACACCTGCCCGGTGTCGGGTCGCATCAACGCGTCCAACCCGTGCAGCGAGTACATGCACGTCGACGACTCGGCCTGCAACCTGGCGTCGCTGAACCTCATGAAGTTCCGCCGCGCCGACGGCACCTTCGACGTCGCGTCCTTCGAGCACGCCGTCGACGTGATGTTCCTCGCGCAGGAGATCATCGTCGGGCCGTCGAGCTACCCGACCGAGGAGATCGGCGTCAACGCCCGCGCGTTCCGCCAGCTCGGCCTGGGCTACGCGAACCTCGGCGCGTTGCTGATGTCAAACGGCGTCGCCTACGACTCCGACGCGGGCCGCGGCACGGCGGCCGCGATCACGTCGCTGATGACCGGGCGCGCGTACCTCGAGTCGGCGCACATCGCCGCGGCGATCGGGCCCTACGAGCGCTACGGCGAGAACCGCGACGCGCACAACGCGGTCATGCGGATGCACCGCGACGCGTCGCTGGCGATCCCCGACTCGGCCTGCATCGACACCGCGCTGCTTGAGGCGTCGCGGACGGTCTGGGACGAGGCCGTGTCCGCGGGCGAGGACCACGGCTACCGCAACGCGCAGGCGACGGTGCTCGCGCCGACCGGGACGATCTCGTTCCTCATGGACTGCGACACGACCGGCGTCGAGCCCGACTTCTCGCTCGTGAAGTTCAAGGAGCTCGTCGGCGGCGGCCAGATGACGATCGTCAACCAGACGATCCCGATGGCGCTGCGCACGCTCGGCTACGACGAGCCCCAGATCGAGAAGATCGAGGCCCACATCAACGAGCACGCGACGATCGTCGGCGCGCCCGGCCTGGCGGCCGAGCACCTGTCGGTCTTCGACGTCGCGGTCGGCGAGCGCGCGATCTCGCACATGGGCCACATCAAGATGATGGGCGCCGTCCAGCCGTTCATCTCGGGCGCGATCTCCAAGACGGTCAACCTCCCCAACGAGGCGTCGACCGAGGACATCGCCGACGCCTACCTGCAGGCGTGGAACCTCGGCGTCAAGGCGCTGGCGATCTACCGCGACGGCTCCAAGACCGCGCAGGCGCTGCGCACCGACGCGCAGGAGGGCAAGAAGGCACCGGCCGAGGGCGGCCTGTCGCAGGAGCAGGTCGACGAGATCGTCGCCACCGCCGTCACGACCGCGCGCAAGGAGGCGATCGCGTCGGTCGGCCCCAAGCGCAACCGCATGCCGCGCGAGCGCCAGTCGATCACGCACAAGTTCTCGATCGCCGGGCACGAGGGCTACATCACGGCCGGCATGTACGAGGACGGCACCGTCGGCGAGATCTTCCTCACCGACATCGGCAAGGAGGGCTCGACGCTGCGCGGCATGATGAACGCCTTCGCGACGTCGATCAGCATCGCGCTGCAGTACGGCGTGCCGCTCCAGACGCTCGTCGAGAAGTTCAGCTACATGCGCTTCGAGCCCGAGGGGATCACGCAGAACTCCGAGATCCCGTTCGCCAAGTCGATGCCCGACTACATCATGCGCTGGCTCGCCTCGCGCTTCCTGGACACCGACATCCAGGAGGAGCTCGGCATCCTCACCCCCGAGGTCCGCGCCCGCAAGATGGCCGAGGACGCCGCGACGTCGTCGCAGTCCTCCGACACCGCGGGCCCGTCCAACGGCGCCACCAAGCACGGCGCGATGCAGACCGTCGCCGGCAGCGCCCCCGCCACGACCCGCGCCGCCGCCGAGGCGCTGACCGACTCCCCGCCCGTCGTCCCGGTGCGCATGAAGGGCCTCGACCTCGGCCCCGCGTGCGCACAGTGCGGCGGCATGATGCAGCGGACGGGCTCCTGCTACACGTGCTCGAGCTGCGGGAACAACACCGGGTGTGGGTGAGTTCCAGTACTTGTGAGCGGGTTTCTCGTGCGATGACACGAGTTGTTCAGTGGGTCGGCGTCGATACGCCAGTGCCCACTGGCCGCTCAGCGGCGTCGCGCGGGCTCGGTAGGAAAGAAGCCGCGGCGGACGGTCTGCGTGATCACGACCGCCCCATCGCGGTCGACCTCGACGAGACCCTGGTTGAGCAAGATCTGGAGGGCGACCCGCTGGCCGGCCGAAGGGCCCGGCGTCCGCCGGGCCCTTCGCGGTCAAGGCGCTGCTAGTTGGCGCCGACGACCTTGAAGCTCTTGCTCACGAAGATGTGGTGAGGCCAGCTGACGCCGATGTTGTGGACCTCGTACTCGCCGTTGCTGAGCTTGACAACACGGTCTACGACGCCGCCGGGGTAGGCGGCCAGTGCCGCTTTGGTCGCCTTGTTCGCCGTCGTTCCGCCGACGATCGTCCCCGAGCCCTCACTGTAGTTCGCCGGAATCTGGCCGTCCTGGGTGGACGTGGCCGGTGCCCCGCGCTGGAAGGGAATCACCTTCGACGGCGCATACGTCGCAGATGCGCCGCTGGACGGCCGCACGATGACCTGCGTTGCCGTGATGGTCGTTGCGCTGGTCGTCCCGAGTACGAGGACAGGTTTGCCTCTTGTGACGGCACTCGCCGAGGCCGAGGTCGTCCCCTTCCGGTACGTCGTGGAGGACACCTTCTTGACGGTCACCTTCTGACCCGCTGATGTCGACACGGTGAAGCTCGACGTCGACACGCTGCTGACCGTGCCGACCACGCCTCCTGCGGCCGGTGCAGACCGCGCGTTGGAGCCCGCCCTCGCTGCGGATGGCGTATTCGCCGTTTGCCCGGTTCCGGCGCCGGCCGAGCCGTTGCTGGGGATGGCGCCGACGATCCCGTAGGCGCCCCCTCCGATCACCACGACCGTGGCAGCGATGGCGATGGGCCTGATCAGTCTGCGAGTCAGCATCTGCGATCTCCTTAGGGTCTGTCCTGTCTCCCAAGCCGAGGATGGGGGGCGGCCCCGAGGCTCCCCTGTGAGCCGGCTGGGAAGATGCTGAGTCTCAGCCTGTCAAGCGACCGCGCCGCGGCGGAAGCACGCCCCGTGGATCCCTCATTCGCATCGAAGCAGCGTTCCGGAACCCGCAGAGTTGATCCGCGGCTGCCGTCAGCCGTTTCACGTGCGGGGGTCCGGACCGGTCCAGCCACCACGCACCCCGATCGGACTAGTACGGTCGAACGACACCCGAGATATGGAGGACGCCGTGAGCCTGGTCATTCGGTTTTCCCCGCCGTCGCTGACGGCGGAGCAATACGACAGCGTCGTTCAGCGGATGAACGACGAGGGCATCCTGCCTGCGGACGGGCTGGACTACGAGATCTGCTTCGGCCAGCCCGGCAACCTCAAGGTCAGCCAGGTCTGGGACTCTCAGGAACAGCTCGACGCTTTCGGCGCGCAGCTCATGCCGATACTCACGGAGTTCGGCATCGAGCCCGGCGAACCGGAAGTGCTCGAGGTGCACAACATCATCAAGCGATGATCGTCGCCGGGCATTTTTGGCGCGGTCGTACGTAGGGAATCCACCCCGTCGGCTCTTGCGCGCAGGACCACTGCCTGCGTTTGCGGATCGAGGTCGGATGGGATGTGGTTGAGGACGCTGCGGTCTGCGCCGACGACCACACTCAACGTTCCCGCGTCACGTACGGTGACTTGCACGTTCTGCGGCATCGCATCCGAACGCGCCTTCGTGTCCACGTCGTCAAGCAGCGCGTCCACTGGTCCGGACTAGGTCGTCTCCGAACCGCTTGGTGTTCAGCGGCTGTGGTCCGCTCGGCACCGCCCTCGACCGAACTATAGGCCGCACCAACGCGCCGATCTTCTCCGCCAGCTCGACGATGATCCCCGCCGGGCCGCGCACGTAGCAGAGCCAATAGCTGTTCTCGTAGTTCACCAGCTCGCCGACCAGTTCGCCGCCATGCGCTCGCAGGCCGGCGAGGGATGCCTCGATGTCGTCGACGGCGAAAAGGATGTGGCGGATGCCTGGGGCGTTGGCTGGCGGCGGCCCGTCGTCGCCCTCGTATGAGGGCGAGCGGTACGTAGCCAGCTCGACCTTGCTGTTGCCGTCCGGGGTGCGCAGGATCACGATGTCCGCCTGCACGCCCTCGAGCCCGTTGATGCGGTCCACCAAGCCGCCCTGCACCGACGTCTCGCCCTCCAATTCGAGCCCCAGTGCGGCGAAGAACGCGGTCGCCGCCGCGAGGTCGTCGACGACGATGCCGATGTGCTCCAGGCGCTGGACGGTCATGAACGGCCTCCGGCCGGCTCCTGCGGCGTGTACTCGTCGTGCAGCAGATACGTCGGCATCGTGGTCTCCTCGTGTCGTTGGCCGCACCGCTGGCGGCCTTCTCCTGATGAGCGGAGCCGGTCGGCGCTTCTCGACATGGAACCTCATTCAGCTCCCAGATCGTCGCGTTGGAGGGAACGTCTACCGGGACGTGCCGGGCCCCGCCTCGCTGGACTTCCTCTGCCTCGAACGAGAGCGCGGCCCGCGGGGCACCACCATCGAGGCGCTCAAGCAGGCCATTCGGCGGCGCATGCAGCACGAGGGTGGCACCTCGCCGTCGCGCTGACCGACCTCCGGCTCCGGGCGAACCGGCGCCCCGTCACCGCGCACGCCAGCGCGATGTACAGGGTCGGACTCCTCTCCGTTCCGGCGCTCGGCGCGCGCTCGATCCCCCGGCGCGCGATGCAGGCCGTGCTCGACCTGGTGGAGGGACTGCTCGGCGAGGAAGCCGGCCGCGGCGGCGACGGGGCAAGACTCCCTCTCGGGGACGTTGTCGGCGAAGCCGAAGTTGTCGGTCTCGCGCTCCGTGAAGGTCAGCGAGCGCCTGGGACGCATCGCCCGCGCCTGGACTGAGGCGCGGCGCACGGCGCGTCGCATATCGTCGTTGCCGTGCGGCGGCCATGGCTCCTGGCGCTCCTGCTCGCGCTGATCACCGCGGGGATCGTCGTGGCGCTCGTCGGCAGCGAGACCTCCGGGACGGGCGCCGAGAACGTCGGGGAGTCCGGCCCCGAGCGCACCACCGCGCCCGAGCCAGCGCCTGCGGCGGGCGACGCCGAGCGGACCCCGCGCCGCTGCACGCCGACCCAGAGCAATCCCGGCGGCACGAACAACTACATCCCCGACGCCCCCGCGCGCGACTCGCTCGGCAGCGGCTTCGTGATCACCGGCGTCGTCCGCTCGGCCGACGGCTGCCGCCCGCTCGAGGACGTCCGCGTCCAGGTCTGGCTCGCGACGGAGACCGGCGGCGAGCAGGACAACCGGGCGAGCGTGCGCACCGGCCCCGACGGGCGCTACCGGATCCAGACGGCGCCGACCGTGCCGCAGTTCGGCGAGCCCAACATCCACGTGGGCTACGACGACGACGAGTACGGCGAGGTCTTCATCCGCCGCGTCGTCGACCTCGACGACGAGCGCGCCGTGGTCGACCTCACGCTCGCCCGCAGTGGCTGACCCGCGGGCGCTCGCGCTGGGCGCGGCCGCGCTGGCGGTCGTGGCCGTGCCCGCCGTGATGGCGCTGACCGACGCCCACCTCGCGCGCGCCTCGGCGGCGCTCACCGTGTCGACGATCGCAGGGACGCTCGCGGTGTCGGCACTGGCCGTCCAGCCGCTGCTCGCGCGCGGTCGCAGGATCGCGCGCCATCAGCTCCTGGGCGCGGTCGCGCTCGCCCTGGTCCTCGTCCACGTCGCCGGGCTGTTCGCCGAGTCGCCCGCGGACGCCTGGTTCGCGCTGTCGCCGGACGGCCCGACCCGCGCCCGCATGGCGCTGTTCGCGACGCTCGCCCTGTTCGGCGTGGTGGCGCTCGGAGCACTGCGCAGCCGGTTGCCGCTGCGGCCGGGCACCTGGCGCGTGCTGCACGCCTACCTCGCCGTGGTCGTCATCGCGCTCGGGTTCGGCCACGCGGTGCTCACCGACGGCGCGCTCGACGATGCCGGCACGGCCGTCCTGATCGGCCTCGGCGCGCTCGGGCTGCTCGGCGTCCCGGCGGCGCACGTCACCCGCACGCGTCGAGCCCGCCGCCGCGCCGCAGCCTGAGCGCTCAGAGCCGGACGGCCCGGCGCTTCACCGACGGTGCACCGGGGCGACGAGGGTAGCCCGCGGCGTCCGGACCGGCAAGGGCGGTGACGCCTTCATGACGCCTTCGTCAGGGATTTCCACGCGTCGGGATCGTGCGTGGGAACGAGGATCGCGTCGGGGTCTGCGTGCGCGAACTCGCGGAGCTCGCGCTCACGCCCTGACGCTCGCTAGGGTCGCCCCATGACCGACGAGCAGCTCCACGCGCGCGTCGCTGCACTGGAGGACCGCGAGGCCCTGCGGATGCTGCTCGTCGAGTACTTCCGCGGCTTCGAGGCCAAGCGCTCCGACGACGCGTGGCTGCAGTCGATCTTCACCGACGACGTGACGGTCGACGTCCCTGCCGGCACGCACGAGGGGCTGGCCGGCCTCGGAGACCTGACCGGCCGGATCGCCGGCCTCTGGGACCGGACGCTGCACATGCTCTCCGAGCACGCGATCGCGCTCGACGGCGACCGCGCGAGCGTCACCGCGGTGCTGCACGCCACGCACGTCCACCACGCCGACGACCCTGGCGCGCACCTGCACATCGGCGGGTACGTCGACGCCGAGGCCGTCCGCACGCCCGCTGGCTGGCGCCTGCGCCAGCTCGCGATCCGGCTGGTCTGGACCGAGGGCGACCCGCCCGCGGACCGGCGCGCTACCTGACCGGCAGCGCCGCCCCCGACGACAACGACGACGACGGAGGTCGCAGCATGCCCACAGATCCAGGTCCGCTGAGCGGCAAGGTGGCGCTCGTCGCGGGCGCGACGCGCGGCGCCGGCCGCGGCACGGCGATCGCGCTCGGCGAGGCCGGGGCGACCGTCTACTGCACCGGTCGCTCGACGCGCGAGCACCGCTCGGAGTACGACCGGCCGGAGACGATCGAGGAGACCGCCGAGCTCGTCGACGCCGCCGGCGGCGTGGGGATCGCCGTCGAGGTCGACCACCTGGAGCCCGAGCAGGTGAAGGCGCTGATCGAGCGGATCGACGCCGACCACGGCCGCCTCGACGTCCTCGTCAACGACATCTGGGGCGGCGAGAAGCTCGCCGAGTGGGACACGCCCGTGTGGGAGCACGACCTCGCGGGCGGCCTGCGGCTGCTGCGCCTCGCGATCGACACGCATCTCATCACGAGCCACTTCGCGCTCGCGCTGCTCGTCCGCCGGCCCGGCGGCCTCGTCGTCGAGATGACCGACGGCACGCTGGAGTACAACGCCGCCAACTTCCGGCTGTCGACCTACTACGACCTCGCCAAGACCTCGGTCCTGCGGCTCGCGTTCGCGCAGGGCGCCGAGCTCGCGCCACACGGCTGCACGGCCGTCGCCCTGACCCCCGGCTGGCTGCGCTCGGAGATGATGCTCGACATCTACGGGGTCACCGAGGAGACCTGGCAGGACGCCGAGCGCGGCAACCCGCACTTCATGGCGATCTCCGAATCGCCGCGCTTCGTGGGCCGCGCCGTCGCCGCCCTGGCCGGCGATCCCGGCGTGCACGAGCGCAACGGCGGCTCGTTCTCCTCCGGCGGCCTCGCCCGCGAGTACGGCTTCACGGACGTCGACGGCTCCCGGCCCGACGCCTGGCGCTACATGGTCGAGGTGCAGGACGCGGGGCTGCCGCCGGACGCCACCGGCTACCGCTGAGACGGCGGCCGCTCGGTCAGCTCCGCGCGTCGCCCTTGGGCATCGGCGTGATGTCGCCGATCGGGTGCGGGCGCTCCTCGCCACCCGCGAAGCGCAGCACCACCTGGTACTCGTCGATCACGCCGACGACGGTCGCCGGGATGATCTGGATCTCGCCCGTGAGCCCGTGCATGCGCAGGAGCGCGACGCGGTCGCCCTGCTCGTAGCTCGGCTGCTCCTCGGCCATGCGCGCAACCGTCTCACACCCGCCGGTAGCGGAGGTAGACGACGCGCGAGCCGAACGTCCGCGTCTCGACGAGCTCGAGGTCGATCCTGGCGTCCAGCGGCGGGAAGAAGGGCGTGCCGCCGCCCACCACGACGGGGTTGACGAACAGCCGGTACTCGTCGACGAGGCCCAGCTGCGTGAAGGCGGCCGCCAGGCCGGCGCCGCCGACGGCCAGGTCCCCGCCCGGCTGCTGCTTCAGCCGCGCGACCTCGGCGGCGATTGCGTCGCTCGCCAGCCGCGCGTTGCCCTCGACGCGCTCGAGCGTGTCGGAGAACACGATCTTCGGCAGGTCCTGCCAGATGCGGGCGAACTCGCGCTCGGTCGCACCGGACGCCGGGTCCTCGCCGGCGGTCTCCCAGTAGAGCATCAGCTCGTACAGCCGCCGGCCGCAGAAGTGCGCGCCGAGCTCGCGGGTCTGCTCGTTGTGAAAGCGGTGCAGCTCCTCGTCGGGCGCCGCCCAGTCGAACTCCCCGCCGGGCCCGGCGATGAAGCCGTCCAGCGACACGCCCATCGAGTAGATCACCGAGCGCGTCACGGGGCCGGAGCGCGGCGCGCTCAGGTCTTGCGCTCGAGGTCTGCGACCTCCTCGGCCTTGGCGGCCGCGCGATCCTGCGCGCGATCGAGCTCCTCCTTGGCCTCGCCCTTGCGCTCCTCACGGCGCCCCTCGCGGCGCAGCCCACCGTCACCGGTCAGGTCGCCGGCGGCCTTCTTCACACGTCCTGTCAGCTTGTCGAGCATGCTCATGGTGTCTCCCATTCGTGGAGGGATTTCGTCCACCGTCTGGCTACCCGGCCAGGGCCCCGGACAAGCCGGGCGGGCGTGCTTCGCGCGCGTGACCGCGATGTCGCAAACCTGCCAGACATCACCGCCCCGATCGGTGATGCTGCGGGGATGCACGAGGATCGCGAAGGCTGCCTGCGGGCGGTGAAGTCCCGGGACGCCCGCTTCGACGGATGGTTCTTCGTCGCGGTCGTCACGACGCGGATCTACTGCCGGCCGAGCTGCCCGGTGCGGCCGCCGAAGACCGTCAACATGCGCTTCTATCCGTCCGCCGCGGCGGCGCAGCAGGCCGGCTTCCGGGCCTGCAAGCGCTGCCGCCCGGACGCCAGCCCGGGGTCGCCGCGCTGGAACCAGCGCGCCGACGTCGTGGCACGCGCGATGCGCCTGATCGCCGACGGGATCGTCGAGCGCGAGGGCGTCGGCGGGCTGGCCGGCCGCCTCGGCTACAGCACGCGCCAGGTCGAGCGCCAGCTGCAGGCCGAGCTCGGGGCCGGGCCGCTGGCGATCGCCCGCGCCCAGCGCGCGCAGACGGCGCGGCTGCTGATCGAGACCACACCGCTGCCGATGGCCGAGAGCGCGCTCGCGGCGGGCTTCGCGAGCGTGCGGTCGTTCAACGCGACCGTGCGCGAGGTGTTCGCCACGACGCCCACCGAGCTGCGCCGCCGCGCGGCCCGCAACGGCGGCCCCGGCCCGCCCGGGAGCGTGACCGTGCGGCTGGCGTTTCGCCGGCCGCTGTGCCCCGACAACCTCTTCGGGCACCTCGCCGCGACCGCCGTGCCGGGCGTCGAGGAGTGGCGCGACGGCGCCTACCGGCGCACGCTGCGCCTGCCGCACGGCGGCGGCGTCGTCGCGCTCGCGCCGCGCGACGGCCACATCGACTGCCGCCTGCGCCTGAGCGACCTGCGCGACCTGGCGGTCGCGATCAGCCGCTGCCGCCGGCTGCTGGACCTCGACGCCGACCCGGTCGCCGTCGACGAGCAGCTCGCCGCCGACCCGCGGCTGGCCCCGCTCGTCGCCGCCGCGCCCGGCCGCCGCGTGCCGCACACGGTCGACCCCGCGGAGTTCGCGGTGCGCGCGGTGCTCGGCCAGCAGGTCTCGACCGCCGCCGCGCGGACGCACGCCGCGCGCCTCGTGACCGCCCATGGCGAGCCGATCGAGGACCCGGACGCCGGCGGCGGCCTCACGCACCTGTTCCCCGATCCCGCCACGCTCGCGAACCTCGATCCCGAGACGCTCGCGATGCCGCGCTCGCGGCGGGCGAGCCTCACCGCGCTTGTGGCGGCGCTCGCGTCAGGCGAGCTCGACCTCGGCCCGGCCACCGCCTGGGCCGAGGCGCGCCGGGGGCTGGCGGCGCTGCCGGGCTTCGGCCCGTGGACCGTCGAGACGATCGCGATGCGCGCGCTCGGTGATCCCGACGCCTTCCTCGCCGGCGACCTCGGCGTCGTCCGGGCGGCGCAGCAGCTCGGGCTGCCGTCGACGCCCGCGGCGCTCACCGCCGCATCCGCCGCCTGGCGGCCCTGGCGCGCCTACGCGGTCCAGCACCTGTGGGCGACGGGCGAGCACCCGATCAACCGGATCCCCGCCTCATGAGACGACCTGCAGGCGCGGGTTGCGGCGCTCGCGCCGGCCGTGCTTGGCCAGCGGGCGCCCGTCGACGCGGACGACGTCGGCGGTGAAGTTGTTCTCGCCGCGCAGCAGCGACGAGCCGACGCCGTAGGCGTCGACCGGCGCGCCCGCGGCCTCGAACTCGTGGATCCGCGCGGCGTCGAAGCCGCCCGAGACGACGATGTGCACGCGCGCGTGGCCGGCGTCGTCGAGCGCCGCGCGCACGCGCCGGGCGAGCTCGACGCTGACGCCGCGCGGAGCCTCCTCGCCGAGGTCCGCGAGGCCGCGGTCGACGAGCGTCTCCGACGTGTCCAGGCGCACGCCCCAGAGGTCCTCGCCGAGCGCGTCGGCGACCTCGACGGCGGTCCGCAGCGAGTCGTTGTCGAAGTCGACGAGGACCGTGACGTTCATCTGCCCGGCGTAGCGGCGGGCGAACGCGCGCGCGGCCTCCACGGTGTCGCCCCCGTAGGCGGCGATCAGCGCGTGCGGCACGGTCCCGACGCCACGGCCGCCCCACCACGACGCCTGCGCGTCGGTCGAGACGCCGATCGCGCCGGCGACGTGCGCCGACCAGCCGTCGCCGGTCTGCACGAGCCAGTGGTCGTGGCGCGCGGGGAAGAAGAACACCGACTTGCCGTGCGCGGCGTCGACGACCTCGCGGACGTTGCGCATGACGAGCGAGCGGCGCGCGAGCGAGCCGAGGTAGACGGTCTCCAGGTGCGCGAAGAGCGCGTAGTCGCCCTCGATCGTCATGACCGTCTCGAAGGCGGTGATCGGATCGCCCTCGTGCAGCGCGTGCACGACGAGGTCGTCCCAGCCCGGCGTCCAGACGCCGCCCTCGCTCCGCGAGCCCGAGCCGAGCTTGAGGACCGCGATCGCCTCGTCGACCCCGCCGAGCACCGCGTCGTGCTTCTGGAAGACCTGCATCAGCACCCGCGGGTGGCGGTCCTCGGCCTCCAGCAGCTCCTTGGCGAGGTTGAAGTAGGCGTCGCTGTAGTAGCCCGCCCGCAGCCGGCCGACCGGCAGGTTGAAGACGGCTGGGTCCAGGCGCGCGGCTCGTTGCATGACCTACCGCGACGCTGCCCCGGACGGTCGCCCTTCAAGCGCATACTTCGTCCCGGCGCGCGGCGATCGCTCAAGCTGGCGCCCGCGGGCGCCGATCACGTGACGCATGCCCGCCCACGTCCTCGAGCGCGGGCTGAAAGCCGTGCTGGCCGCCTCCGCGCTGGCCCTCGCCCTCGCCGCCCCGGCCCACGCGGTCGCCACGATCGCCGCCGACACGACCCGCTCCTCGTCGGGCGAGCAGCTGACCGCGGGGCGCGCCACGAGCCTCACCGCAGGCGGCGCCGACCGCACGCTCCTGCGCTTCGACGTGCGCGGCCTCGGCGCGCCGCCGGCCCGCGCCGTGCTGCGCCTGCGGGTGACCGCCCCGACGGTCGAGGGCCTCGTCGTGCGCGTGCTGCCGCCGGCCTTCGGCGAGGACGACGGGACGCCCGCGACGCTCGCGCCCGAGCCCGCCGCGCTCGCGACGATCTCCGGCGCGAACGCCGGGACCTGGGCCGAGTGGGACGTCACGGACGCCGTGCACGGCGACGGCGACGTCGGCCTGCAGGTCAGCGGACCGCTGCTGGACGCCGCGAGCTTCTCGTCACGTGAGGGCGCCGACGCGCCCCAGCTCGTCGTGACGCCCGACGACGAGCGCGGCGCGCGCCTCGCCGGCCTGCTGGACCCGCGCGCGGCGGAGACCTTCGTCGCCGGCGCGCGCGACGACCTCGGCAGCGAGCTCGCCGGCCTCGACGTGATCGCCGCGCCGCCGGGCGCGGGCGTCCCGGGGCACTACGTCGGCGTCCATCACACGCTGGTGGGCGGCGTCTGGGTCACGAAGCTCGCGACCTCCGACGACCTCACCGCCTGGACGCACCGCGCCGACCTCGACACGCACGCCTCGCAGCCGACGCTCACCGCGCTGCCCGACGGCGGCTATCTCCTCGCGCTGGAGCGCGACACGCCCGACGACGTCTACGTGTCGCGCTCGAACCTCGTCGTGCGCCACTACGCGAGCTGGGCCGCCCTGGCCGCGGGCACGTTCGATCGCCAGGTCGACCTGCCGCGCACGCTGGCGGAGACCGCCGAGGGCACGCCGTCGCTGACGGTTGCGAGCTGGAACGGCCCCGGCGCGTCGCAGATCGTGATCACGTTTCACTACCTCAAGCACATCGAGGTCGACCGCCAGGCGGCCGGCGTGCTGACGAACTTCGACGCCGCGAGCTGGGCGCCACAGCCCGACGCGCCCTTCAACAGCCTCTTCCTCGGCCTGGGGACTCGCGGCAACCTCGGCGACCGCGCCGAGCTGCGCTACGAGGGCCACGCGTTCGCCGTCGTCGAGGCGCAGTCGGTCCGCAACGACTTCGGCGCCTGGCGCTGGTACCTCTACGACCGCGAGCGCCACGAGGCGCGGCTGCTGGCGCTGCGCGGGCCGGCCGGCTCCTACGCGCTCGGCAACCCGACCGTCCGCCCGCTCGTCGGGCCCACCGGCCGCCCGCTGCTGTTCATCTCCGGCTACGCGTTCTTCCAGGGCGCCGGGACGGGCGAGGCCGGGCAGTTCATCGCCCTGCGCTTCGCCGCGACCGATCCGATCCCGGGCGCCGAGGCCCCGGTCGTGCCGCCGCCGGCTCCGGCCGCTGCGCCCGCGCCCGCGGCCACGCCCACGGCGGCGCCGCGCCAGCCCGCGCCGCAGCGGGCCGCCGCCGACACGAGCGCACCGATCGCGTCGCTCGGCGGCGCCGCGCAGCGGCTCGCCAGGACCGTCGCGGTGAAGATCCGCTGCGCCGACGAGGCCTGCGACACCACGACCACCGGCAGCGTCCGCGTTGCGAAGCACGGGCGCGTCAAGGCCCACACCTACCGCTTGAAGGCCGTCCTCGCGCCGTCCCGAAGGGCACGCGGGTCACCGTCCGGCTGGCGCTCGGACCGCAGGCGCGCAAGGCGATCGGCAGCGCGCTGCGCGGCGGCAGGCGGACCGCCGTCCGCGTCCGCGCGGTCGTCGCCGACGCCGCCGGCAACGAGCGGACGCTGACGCACGAGGTCGCGCTGCGGCGCTGATCACGCGGCGCGCAGGGCGAGCAGCCCGCGCGCGGCCAGCAGGTACTGCAGCGCCACGAAGTCCGCCGGCGCGAGCATGATGTCGCAGCGCCGCCGCCGGCCGGCCTGCTTCCAGCCGGTCCAGTGCTTGCGCACGTCGGTGCTCGAGCGGCAGCCGATCGTCGCGCTCCCCAGCCGCAGGTAGACCCCGGCGCGCTCGGTCGTCGCGTCCGCCATGCCGGGATAGTCGTCGACGTAGGAGGAGCCCACCGACGTCATCCGCGAGCGCTCCAGGCCGCCGACCTCGACCGCCGCCGGCAGCGCGAGGCGCCGGGTTCGCAGGCCCGTGCGCCCGCGCAGCGCCAGCTCGTCGCCGTCGGCCGACAGGCGGGCGGCCGACAGCCCGCGCTGATCGCTCCATGCCGCGGCCGCGTCGCCGCTCGGCGCCCCCGCGTGCGACTTGCCGAGGTGGCGCTCGAGGTTCGAGCCGCGCACGCCCGTCCCGCAGACGGGGCAGGGCAGCATCGCCTGCGGGTGCGCGGCCGCCAGGCCGCGGGCGGACTGCAGCGACATCGGCCGACCCTACGCGGCCGCCCCGTTGCCGACCGCCAGGACGAGCTTGCCGGTGCTCGCGCCCGACTCGATCATCCGGTGCGCGTCGGCCGCGCGCGCGAGCGGGACGCGGTCGCGGACGTCGACCTTCAGCTCGCCCGCGGCCAGCGCCGCGACGGCGCGCCGCAGCGCGTGACCGACGATCTCGGGCGCGCCGGCGCTGAGCGCCGCGAGGTTGAAGCCGATGACGGCCTTGCCGCTGAGCCACAGCTCGTTGGCGCTGAACTCGGCGTCGTCGCCGTCGGAGGCGTTGCCCATCGCGATCAGGCGGCCGCCGCCGGCGAGGGCGTCGAAGCTCGCGCGCCGGGTCGGGCCGCCGACGGGATCGACGACCACGTCGAAGCCGGCGCCGCCGGTGAGACCGGCGAGGCGGTCGGCGAGCGTGGTGCGGACGATCACCTCGTCGTAGCCGAACTCGCGCGCGGCGGCGATCTTGCGCGCCGAGCCGACCGTGCCGACGACGCGCGCCGCGCCGAACATGCGCGCGGCCTGCCCGAGCTGGCTGCCGACGCCGCCGGCCGCCGCGTGCACGAGCACGGTCTCGCCCTCGCGCAGCCGGGCGACGCGGTCGAAGACGAGGATCGCGGTCGTGCTGTTGGACGGCAGGCCGGCGGCGACCGCGAGCTGCTCGGCCGACGCCGGCTCGGGCAGCGCGGCGACGAGGCGGGCGTCGGCGACCGCGACCTCGGCGTAGCCGCCGCCGGCGACGATCGTCAGCGCGACGACGGGCTGGCCGATGCGCAGGCCCTCGACGCCGTCGCCGAGCGCGCGGACGTGGCCGGAGATCTCGATCCCCGGCACGAACGGCAGCGGGACGTCGACGAGACCGCGGCGATAGAGGATCTCGGCGTAGTTCGCGCCCGCGAAGGCGACGTCGATCGAGACCTCGCCGGGACCCGGCTCGGGCGCGGGCAGCGTCGCGAGCTCGAGCACGTCGGCGCCGCCGAACCTCGGGATCGTCACAGCTTGCATGGCCATGCCGGGGTTGTAGCAAACGCCGCTTTCATGCGAACATGTGTTCGTGTCCGACGCGCCCACGATCCTGCACGCCGACGTCGACGCCTTCTACGCCGCGGTCGCCCAGCGCGACGATCCGGCGCTGCGCGGGCTGCCGGTCGTCGTCGGCGGTGGCGTCGTGATGGCCGCCAGCTACGAGGCGCGCCGCTTCGGCATCCGCGGCGGGATGGGCGGCGCGCGGGCGCGGCGGCTGTGCCCGCAGCTCGTCGTCGCCGACTCCGACTGGCCCGCCTACGTCGAGGCCGGCAGAGCGGTCTTCGAGGTGCTCGACCGCGCGGCGCCGGTCGTCGAGCGGATGGGGATCGAGGAGGCGTTCCTCGACGTCGCCGGGCTCGGGTCGCAGGACGGCTCGCCGCGCGCCGTCGCCGAGCGCGTGCGCCGCGAGGTGCGCGAGCGCGTCGGGCTGACGATCACCGTCGGCGCCGGGCGCACGAAGCTCGTCGCGAAGATGGCCAGCCGGGCGGCCAAGCCCGACGGCCTGCTGGTCGTGCCCGCCGGCGCCGAGCGCGCGTTCCTCGACGCGCTGCGCGTCGAGCAGCTGTGGGGCATCGGCACGGCGATCGCGTCCAAGCTCCGCGGCCAGGGCCTGGAGACCGTGGGCCAGCTCGCCGCGCTCGACGAGGCGACGCTCGTCGCGATCCTCGGGACCGGGCCCGGCCGCCACGTCCACGCGCTCGCCCAGAACCACGAGCGCCACCCGGTACGGCCCAACCGGCCGCGGCGCTCCTACGGCGCGCAGCGCGCGCTCGGGCGCTCGCGCGGGACGCCCGTCGACCTCGACGAGATCCTCGCCGGGCTCGTGGAGCGCGTGACGAAGCGGATGCAGCGCTCGGGCGCGGCCGGTCGCACCGTGCTGCTGCGCCTGCGCTTCGACGACTACTCGCGCGTCGCCCGCTCGCACACGCTCGCCGACCCGACCGCGGCGCCCGAGCCGATCCTCGCCGCGACGCGCGCACTGCTCGCCGCCGCGATGCCGACGATCGAGCGCGAGGGCCTCACCTGCATCGGCGTGGCCGTCGCGAACCTCGCCGGCGAGGGGAGCGGGACGCAGCTCGAGCTGGCGGACGACCTCGGTCAGTGACCGCCGGGACGGCCGCCGGGCGGCGGCCAGGGCACGAGCGGCCGGCCGATCTCCCAGTGATGGCCGAACGGGTCGGTGATCCGCCCGACGCGCCAGCCGTGCTCCTCGCCGACCGGCGCGGTCTGCACCGCGCCCGCGGCGACCGCGCGCGCCGCCACGGCGTCGGGATCCTCGACGACGAGCAGCAGGCGCACCGTGCAGCCGCCCGCCGACTCGGGGCTGACGTTGCCGTACTCGGGCGACTCGTCGGCGACCCAGAACGAGGCGCCACCGACGGTCAGCTGGGCGACCACCGGCTCATGCTCGTCGGTGCCGCCGACGCGGTAGGCGACGACGGCGCCGAAGGCCGCCTCGTAGAACGCGACCGCCGCGCGGCCGCGCCGGACGGACAGCTGCGGCCAGATGCTCGCGTCCATCGCACGGCATCCTCGCACGCGTCAACGGGCGTCCGCCGCGACGCCCGACGCCGCCAGGGTCGAAGCCTGGGCGCGCCGCCACGGCATGCCGCGCCAGGAGCCGATCTGGCCGCTGCTGGGCGAGTACGCCGCCCGGACGCGCGACCCGCTCTGGACCCGACGCCCGCCGGCTGCTCGGCTAGCGCGCGGGCGCCGTGCCGGCTGCGTCCCGCCCGAGCCCTGGGCTCGGGCGGGCGCAACCACCGCTTCGATCAGTGCCAGGGCGGGATCGGGGCGCACGGCGTCGAGCACGTCATCGGCCCGGGGAACAGCAGGCCGCGATCGTCCTCGTCGTTGCCGCCGCCGCGGAAGTAGACCTCGCTGACCCAGCCCCAGGCGCCGTTGTCGGCCATCGTGCTGGCCCAGTAGATGTTGGTGGCGCCACTGACGGTCTGGCGGTCGCCGCGCTTCTCGACGACGAACCAGTTCGCGCTGCCGCCCTGCACGAGCTTGCCGACGACCGGCGCTCGCGGCGAGTTGTAGGCGCGGACCGGGACGTTGCCCGTCCACAGCGGGCACGTCATGACCACGACCCTGGGATACGTGTAGCCGTGCCAGACGAAGTTGCGGGTGCGGGGCGTGTTGCACGGATAGGCGTCGTAGGCCTCGGCGGCCTGCGCGCCCAGCCCGAGCGCCATCAGCGCGGCCGCGGCTGCGGCCACGAGCGACAGCGCCATACGCGGCGTCCGTCGTTGCGGTCCTGCGTGTTCGATCAGCATGCGGCGGGACCCTAGGAGCCGCCGCCGGGCCCGGCCATCCCCAGGTTCGGCACTCTTGGCGCCATCCCCAGGACTGGCTACACGTCAGACCTCGCGGTAGATCAGGTCCGCGTAGCTCGGGCCGTAGTACGCCTCGAGGTCGGCCAGCGCGTCGCCCGGGCGCTCCAGCGCCTTGGCGATCTTCGCGCGGCTCGGCGGGCCGTCGGGCGCCCAGGTGGCCGGGTCCCACAGCGCCGAGCGCAGGAAGGCCTTGGAGCAGTGGAAGAAGACCTCCTCGACGTGCACGAGCACGACGAGCCGCGGGCGATGGCCCTTGACGAGCATCTCGTCGAAGAACGGCGCGTCGTCGAGCAGCTCCGCGGTGCCGTTGATCCGCAGCGTGTCGCCGCGACCCGGCACGAGGTAGATCAGCCCGACGTGCGGGTTCTCGAGGATGTTGCGAAAGCCGTCGACGCGGCGGTTGCCGGGCCGGTCGGGGATCGCGATCGTGCGCTCGTCGAGCACGAGCGTCGAGCCCGGCGGGTCGCCGCGCGGGCTGACGTCGCAGCCGCCGTCCGCGCCCGCCGTCGCCACGAGCACCATCGGCGACGCCGCCAGCCACCGGCGGTCGAGCTCGTGCAGCGACGGGCGCACCTTGTCCGCCGCGGCGGGCTTCGGCACGCCGACGAGCTCCTCCAGCGCCGCGACGTCCGACAGCACCGACCAGGTCTCACTCTGCGTGCTCACGGCGTGAACGATGGCACAGCCGCGGCGGGCAGCGCGCGCCTACGCCGTGACGTCGCGGCGCGCGAACACGTATGCCGCGGCGCTCGCGGCGAGCGCGCAGTAGACGCCGACCGTCAGCAGCGCACGGGCGACGGAGACGTCGTCGGTGCCGCCGGCCGCGAGCGCCTCCAGCAGCAGCCCGGGGAACCACTGCGTCGCGCTCGTCCAGGCGTCCTGGATGAGGTGCTCCAGCGGCCCCGACCAGACGATGCCGATCCCCAGCGCGACCGGGATCGAGCGCACGAACATCGCCAGCGCCATGCCGAGCGTCGCCCAGGCGGCGATGCCGAGCAGCGCGCGGCCGTAGTCGCCGGCCGCCTGGCCGAGCCCGTCCAGGCCGAACCACGACGCCACCGAGATGTCCTGCGAGGGCGCGAGCGCGGCCGACGCCGCGACGGTCAGCAGCTCGCCGAGCGCCAGGACGGCGGCGGCGAACACCAGCAGCGCGGCCATCTTGCCGGCCAGCAGCGCGACGCGGCGCGGCTGGCGCATGAGCAGCGTGCGAAACGTGCCCTGGGAGAACTCGCCCGCGACGTTGGCGATGAACAGGACGAGCACGAGGATCCCGACGAACGAGGCCCCGATCGAGAACGCTTCGGTGGCGCCGCCCGCCTGCGCGAGCTCGGCGGCCGTGGCGCCACGCGACGCGGCACGCTCGCCGGGGCCGGGCGCCGACAGGAACACCACCAGCGACGACAGCACGGCGAACGCCAGCGCGGCCACGACCGTGAACACGGCGACGCGGCGCCTGCGCAGCTTCAGCAGTTCGGCGTTGAACATGGCGATCATCGGTCTCCTCCGTTCACCATCGACAGGTAGCGGTCCTCGAGGCTCGTGCGCGCGACGCGCAGCTCGGCGAGGACGACCCCGCCGCCGGATGCGGCGCGGTTGACGGCGGCGGCGACGGCGCGCGGGTCGCCGCCGTCCAGCGCGATCTGCAGGTGCTCGGCGCCCGGCTCGGCGTCGTGTCCGGCGGCCGCCAGGAGGCCGCGCAGGCGCTCGAGGTCGGCCGGGTGCTCGGGCGCGACGACGAGGCGCGAGCCGGTGCGGTCCAGCAGCTCGCCCGCCGGGCCCTGGAAGATCAGCCGGCCGCCGTCGATGACGATCAGCCAGTCGCAGACCTGCTCGAGCTCGGTCAGCACGTGCGAGGAGACGAGCACCGTGCGCTCGCCGCTCGCCAGCCGGCCGATCAGCCCGCGCATCTCGTGCACGCCGGCCGGGTCGAGGCCGTTGATCGGCTCGTCGAGGATCAGCAGCCGCGGGTCGCCGAGCAGCGCCGAGGCGATCCCCAGGCGCTGCTTCATGCCGAACGAGTAGCGCCGGACGCGGTCGTCGCCGCGCTCGGTGAGCCCGACGAGCTCCAGCAGCTGCGGGATCTGCGCCGGGTCGTGGCCGCCGGCGGTCGCCAGCACGGCCAGGTTGCGCTCGCCGCTGAGCGCCGGGTAGAAGGCGGGCCCCTCGATCAGCGCGCCGACGCCGCCGAGGTAGGCGGCCGGGTCGCCGAGCGGCTGGCCGAGCACGCTGCCGTCGCCGCCGCTGGGGGCGACGAGGCCGAGCAGCATCGCCATCGTCGTCGTCTTGCCGGCGCCGTTGGGGCCGACGAAGCCGGCGACGACGCCGGCCGGCACGTCGATCGTCAGGCCGTCGACCGCCACGCGCTCGCCGTAGCGCTTGGTCAGCCCGCGCAGGGAGACCGCGGGCGGCGCGGTGCGTGGTGCGGTCGCCCGGTCACCCCCGGGCATCGTCGCTGTGGTCATGTCGTTCGCTCCTCGCGTCGTAGGTCGATGCAGCGCACCGTCACCATCGCCGCCGGCGCCGCGGATCTCGTCGGCCGCGCCGCCGATCTGCCGTGGCCCGCCGGACGATCCTCGGCGCCCGCGCGTCGTCCGCGAGGACGAGCGGCGGTCGTCACAGCGGACGAGGACCGGCGCGCCGCGGGCCGCTACCGTCGACCGCATGGACAGGCTCCGCGACACCCGGGTGCTGGACGGTCTGCTCGCGCTCGCGCTGACGGTCGTCCTGCAGCTGCAGCTCGCGCTCACCGACCACGCGGGCGACGCCGCCGTCAACGTCGTCTGCGCGCTCGCGCTGACGCTGCCGCTGGCCGCCCGCCGGCGCGCGCCGCTCGCCGTCGCGTGCAGCTTCTCGGCCGTCGCGGTGGCGCAGGCGGCGCTCGGCGGCGGGCTGTTCGACGGCGAGCCGCCGCCGTTCGCGTCGCTCGTCGCGGGCGCGGTCGTGTTCTATTCGGTCGGCGCGCACGCCGAGGAGCGCGTCGCGCGGATCGGCGCGGGCATCGGCGTCGCGGGGATGTGGGCGGCCGTGCTCGCGAGCGGGCAGATCGACGTCCAGAGCTTCCTCTTCGCCGGCGGCCTGATCGTCGCCACGCCGTGGCTCGTCGGGCGCAGCTCGCGGGCGCGCGCGCAGCGTATGGAGCTGCTCGAGCAGGAGCAGCGCCAGCGCGAGCGCGTCGCCGTCGGCGAGGAGCGGGCGCGGATCGCGCGCGAGCTGCACGACGTCGTCGCCCACAGCGTCGGCGCGATGGTGGCGCAGGCGCAGGGCGCCGGCCGCGTGCTCGACCGCGACCCCGAGCGCGCCCGCGAGGCGCTGGCGGCGATCGAGCGCACCGGCCGCACCGCGCTCGACGAGATGCGCCGCTCGCTCGGCGTCCTGCGCCGCACCGACGCCGACGCGCCGCTGGCGCCGCAGCCGGGGATGGATGGCCTCGGCGCGCTCGTCGCGCAGGCGCGCGACAGCGGGCTGGAGGTCGAGCTCGTCACCGAGGGCGAGCCCGCGCCGCTGCCGGCCGGCGTCGACCTGTCGGCGTACCGGATCGTCCAGGAGGCGCTGACGAACACGCTCAAGCACGCCGGCCCGGTGCGCGCGCGCGTCGCCGTCCGCTACGCCGGCGACGAGCTCGAGCTGGAGATCACCGACGACGGCGCGCCGGGCCCGCCGCGCGCGCAGGCCGTCAACGGCGACGGCCAGGGCCTGCTCGGGATGCGCGAGCGCGTCGCGCTCTACGGCGGCGACCTGCACACCGACCATCGCCCCGAGGGCGGCTTCGTCGTGCGCGCCTCGCTGCCGCTGGCCCCATGAGCGTCGCGGTCCTGATCGCCGACGACCAGGCGCTCGTGCGCGCGGGCTTTCGCATGGTGCTCGAGGCCGAGGAGGACATCGTCGTCGTCGGCGAGGCCGCCAACGGCGAGCAGGCGATCCACAGCGCGCAGCGGCTGCACCCCGACGTCGTGCTGATGGACATCCGCATGCCCGAGCTCGACGGGATCGCCGCCACGCGCCGGATCGTCGACGCCGACGGCGCCGCGCGCGTGCTGATCCTCACGACGTTCGACCTCGACGAGTACGTCTACGACGCGCTCGGGGCGGGCGCCAGCGGCTTCCTGCTGAAGGACAGCCCGCCCGAGCAGCTCGTCACCGCGATCCGCGTCGTCGCCGGCGGCGACGCGCTGCTGGCGCCGTCGATCACGAGCCGGCTGATCGAGCAGTTCGCGCGCTCGCGGACGGTCGAGCAGCACGCCGCCGCCGGGCCTCGACGAGCTGACCGCGCGCGAGCTGGAGGTCTTCAAGCTCGTCGCGCGCGGGCTGTCGAACGCCGAGATCGCCGCGGCGCTCGTCGTCGGCGACACGACGGTCAAGACCCACGTCGCGCGGATGCTCGCCAAGCTCGGCCTGCGCGACCGCGTGCAGGCCGTCGTGCTCGCCTACGAGTCGGGGCTCGTCAGCCCGGGCGCCGGGTAGGGTTTCGTGATGGCCGAACTGACAGCAACCGCCACCGAGTCCGAGCTCGAGCAGTACCGACCGCAGCTGACCGGCTACTGCTATCGGATGCTCGGGTCGTCGTTCGAGGCCGAGGACGCCGTGCAGGAGACGATGTTGCGCGCGTGGCGCAACCTCGACCAGTTCGAGGGTCGCGCGGCGATGAAGTCGTGGCTCTACCGGATCGCCACGAACGTCTGCCTCACGATGCTCGACGGCCGCAAGCGCCGCGCCCGCCCGATGGACCTCGGCGGCCCCGGATCGGCGACCGAGCCCTCGCTCGAGGTGCTCCCGGAGGTGACCTGGCTGGAACCGATGCCCGACGGGCGCGTCCTCGTGGAGGAGAGCGACCCGGTCGAGCAGACGATCCAGCGCGAGACCCTGCGCCTGGCGTTCGTGGCCGCGCTGCAGCACCTGCCGGCGCGCCAGCGCGCGGTGCTGATCCTGCGCGAGGTGCTGCGCTGGAAGGCGACCGAGGTCGCCGAGCTGCTGGAGACGAGCGTGGCGTCGGTCAACAGCGCGCTGCAGCGCGCGCGCGCGACGATCGCCGCCAGCGGCGCCGACGCCGATGGCGCGGCCGCGCCGCTGGACCAGGCCGACAGCGCGCTGCTGGCCCGCTACGTCGACGCCTTCGAGCACTACGACATCGACGCGCTCGTCGCGCTGCTGAGCGAGGACGCGCGGCTGTCGATGCCGCCCTACGACCTGTGGCTGCGCGGAGCCGAGCAGCTGCGCGCGTGGTACCTCGGCGTGGGCAGGCACTGCGAGGGCTCGCGCCTCGTCGCGGTCTCCGCCAACGGCGCGCCCGCGTTCGCGCAGTACCGCTCCAGCGCGCAGGGCGGCCACGAGGCCTGGGCGCTGCAGGTCATCGACATCTCAGACGGGCGCGTCGCCGCGATCGACTCGTTCCTCGACGTGCAGCGGATGTTCCCGCTCTTCGGGCTCCCGCTGCGCCTCGAGGCCGCCTAGCGGCACGACGTCGGCGAGCCCGAAGAACGACAGCAGCTGCCCGAGCTCGCGCGAGGCGTGGCGCAGGTGGATGTGGCAGCCGCTGCGGCGCGCGGTCAGCTGCAGGCGCGCGAGCGCGTCGACGCTGACGGCGTCGGGCGCCAGGCCGCGCACGTCGCAGACGACCTCCTCGCCGCCGTCGCGCGCGAGGCTGCGCAGGCGCTCGCAGAGGGCCTGGACGTCACCCGGCGCGAGCGGGTGGTCGATGACGAGCCCGCCGGTCAGGGCGGCCCTTCGCGGAGCGTGGCGACCGACGTGGCGATCCGGCGCTCGCGCACCGCGGCGCTGATCGGCAGCATGAAGCGCCCGCGCATCGGGGCGACGGTGCTGCGGTACGCGTAGCCGGCGATCGTCGCGTGGACGCGCGGGCGGCGGCTGGACCCCAGCGCGGCGACGACCTCGTCGGGGACATGGATGCCGGTGGCGGTCGTGCCGCCGAGCAGGATCGGGGCGCGGAAGGCGACGCCGGCGTCGCCCGACTGGACTGTGCTCATGAGACCGGGACCTCCCGTTGCGTGCCTGGGTGTCCCTCAGACCAGCGGGAGCGGCGAAACTCATCGGTCGCTGCGGATGCGGCACTGCTGCGCGAGCCGCGCAGCAGGGTGCGTCAGGAGTTGGCCTTGGCGGCGCGTCGCTCGGCGGCCTCGCGCTTGAGGTTGGCCTGCGCGTCGATCGCGGCGGCCGTCTGGCGCGCGCGGCGATCTTCGGCAGCCTCGCGCTTGCTGGGCTGATGGGACACGGTGACCGGCGGGCGCTTGGGGCGAGACGGCGTGACGGGCGGGGCCTTGTCGGCCATGAGTCCTCCGAATGTGACGGGGAGTGACGCGTAAGGGACGCTACTCCCGGGAGCACTGACCGTAGCAGGCGGGTCCCCCGATCCGGGGCCGCCGTTCAGCGGTCCGAGAGCTCGCGGTCCTCCGCGATCCGCTCGACGCCGGCGGGCGTCAGCGCCCAGCGGCCGTCCCCGAGCGCCTCCACGACGCCGTCGTCGGCGAGCGACTGGAGGTTCAGCGGCGTGCGCATGTCGCCGCGGTGGCGGCCGATCGCCTCGTCGACCGCGGCGGCCTCGACGGCCGCGCCCGCCTCGGCGCCCGACAGCTTCCAGAGCGCGGTCATGACGTGCGCGAGATCGCGGCGGCTCACGCGATCCATGGTGACATGCGTCCGCCGCGGCGCGGCTAGCGTAGTAGGCCCCGTGCGCCGCCTGCTGATCGCCACCGCCGCCCTCGCCGCGCTGCTCGCCGGCCACGTCGCCGACCACGCCCTGCGCCAGCCGGGCGACGAGCAGCTCTCGCTCGTCGCGAGCCTCCCCGGGCTGCTCGGCACGGTCGCCGTCTTCGTCGCGCTCGCGCTCGTCGCGCGCGGCACGAAGCATGCCGCGCAGTTCGCGGGCCTCGTCGGGCTGGCGACGGCGCTCGGCTTCGTCGCGGTCCATCTGGCCCCGGACTGGTCGATGTTCAGCGACCCCTACGCCGCCCGCTACCTCGACGCCGGCTCGTGGATCGAGATGCTCGCCGCCCTCGCCGGCGGGCTGTGGGTCGCTAGCGAGGCGCTGCGGGTGTGCCGCTCGGAGCGGGCGCCAGCCGCTCGCCCGCCCGCACCGCCTCTGCGAGCCGGTTAGCGAGCGGCGCCAGCGGGCACGCCCAGCGCTCGTCGTAGGAGCACGACGGCTGGTAGGCGAAGTTCAGGTCCAGGACGAGCCGGCCGCCGGCGCTGCCGAGGTCGGCGCCCTTGATCGTGTCCAGCGCGTAGCGCCCGGCGCCGTAGGACTCCTCCCCGCTCGTCGCGTCGGCGAACGGGACGAACAGCCCGCCGCCGTAGGCGTCCAGCCAGTACATGTCGAGCGACAGCCGCTCCGCGCGGGCACGGGCGAAGCGGACGACGCGCATCGTCGCGCCGTCGCTGGAGGGCAGCTCGAGGACCTGCTCGGGCGCGGCCTCGACGGTCGCGAGCAGGCGCCAGGCGGGGTCGTAGTCCCAGACGTGCGGGCCCTCGTAGCCGTCGCGCTCGGCGGCGGGCACGGGCGACTGCGGGTGCGTCGCGTGCAGCCGGCGGCGGGCGGCGCACCAGCGCGCGTGCGCGGCGCGCGGGTCCTCGCAGGCGCGGACCTCGGCGTAGAGCTCGGCGACGCGGCGGCGGTAGTCGAGCAGCTCGGCGATGGCTGCGGGGTCGGTGGCGGCGATGGCCGTGACGCTACCCGGCGGGGATCTGCGCCAGGACCGTTGAGAGATTCGCCGCGGCGAGCTACCGTCGGTGTCGTGGCCGAGCTGGTCTACGTGCTCTTCACCGTCCTGACGCTGGCGCTCGTCGCGGCGCTGCTGCTGCCGGCGCCCGCGCGCCCGCAGGCCGGCGAGGTGGGGCTGCACGCGGCGCTGCTCTGTGGCGCCTGCGTGGCGACGATCCTCACCGGTGCGGCTGCGCTCGCCGACCTGCCCGTCGTCGTGAGCGCGGTCTGCGGGACGGCCGCCTGGCTGCTCGTCATGCCGTGCGTCTGGCTCGCGCGCGCGCCGCGCCTGCAGGACGGCTTCGGCGAGGAGGAGGACGACGGCGACGACGGCGGCTCGCCCTCGCCGCTGTGGCCGTCGGCGCCGCCCGCGCCCGGCGACCTGCCCGGCGGCGGCCTGTGGTCGCCGGCCCGGCCGCCCATCGCGGCCGCGTGGACGGCCCCGGAACCCGCGCCCGTTGCCGCCGCGACGGCCGTGGCCGAGCACGCTCCCGCCCACCGCCGCCGCCTGCAGCGCCCGCGCCGCGTCCGCGCCGACCACCGTTCGATCGTGCACCTGACCGGCGCCGGCGAGCACACCGGCCGCCGCCGCCGGGCGAGCCTGCGGCTGCGCCTGCGGCGCCGCCTCGAGCGCCGCCGCGCGGCGCGCGTCTAGCTCACAGCGACCGCAGCGCCGGCGGTGGGGTCTCAGGCCGCGTGGTGCAGGACCGCGGGCGCGGGTGCGCGCGGCGCGGCGGGGATCTGCTCGGCGGCGTCGGCGGCCGCCTGCGCGAGCGTCGCGAGCATCGTGTCGAGATCGCCGCGCAGGTGGCGCCGGCCGCCGAGCAGCAGGGCCAGGCGGACGGCCGGGCCGTGCGCCTCGACCTGGACTGCGAGGTCGACCTGCGTCGTCCCGCGGCCGGGGCTGAACATCCAGGTGTAGCGCAGGACCCGGCGCGGGCCGGCGCTGACGCGCACGACGACGACGCGCTGACAGCTGCTCGGCCGCACCTCTGCGGTACCGGCGTAGGTGCGCGGGTCGGTGGCGAGCGCGTGCAGCTGCTCGAGGCCCGCCGCCACGACCCGCCAGGCGAGGACCGGCTGGTAGCCGAAGCCCGCGATGCGGAACAGGAGAGCGAGGACGCCGATTTCGATCATGCCCTGTGAGTGCCACAGGGCGCGCGCGTCTTACGGCGCGGCGTCCACGCTGCGGACGAACTCGCGCAGGCTCTCGTGGTCGTCGCCGCAGGCGGGGCAGCCGGCGAGGTGCGCGCGCATGCCGGGCACGGCGGCGTCGGCGTCGGCGCGCGCGAGCTCGAGGTCGACGTAGCGATCGAGCTCGTCGAAGCAGGCGTCGCAGGTGAGCTCGGGCCCGGCCGGGCCGAGCAGGGCGCCGATCAGCTCGGCGTGGTCGCTCATGACCGCTCCTCGAGGTCGAAGCCGCCCTCGGCGAGGCCGCGGCGCAGCTTGCGGCGGGCGTCGTGCAGCGTCTTGTAGAGCGCGCCGCGGGTCGTGTTCAGGCGCTCGGCGAGGACGTCGATCGGGACGCCGTTGAGCGTGATCGCGACCAGCACGTCGCGCTGGTGCGCGCTCAGGCCCTCGGCGATCGCGACCTGCAGCGCGGCGAGCAGCTCGCTCTCGGCGGCGTGCTCGGCCGGCGACGCGCCGCCGGCGGCCATCAGCGACCAGGTCTCGGGCTCCAGCGGCAGCTCGCGGTCCTGCCAGGCGCGGCGGCGCAGCTTCACCGCCGCCTCGTAGAGCGCGAACTTGTAGGCCCAGGTCGTGAAGCGGCTCTCGCCGCGAAAGTCGTCGAGCTTGCGCAGCACCGCGACGAGCGCGTCGTCGGCGCTCTGCTGGGCGAGGTCGTCGTGGTCGCCGCCGCGCAGGTGCGCCAGCGCGCGGCGGCGGCGGGCGACCTCGAAGCGCGCCGCCTTCAGCAGCAGCTCGTGCAGCCGGGCGACGGCGTCGTCGTGCGCGTGCCCGGCGCCGCGGAGATCCTCCAGCCAGCGCCGCGACTCGGCGTCCAGCCCCTCCGACGGCGCGGGGCTCGCATCGTGCTCGCGGGCCACCGGCGGGACCGTATCGCTGCCCGGTCCCCTCACGGCTGCTGGGCCCCGGCGTCCAGCGGCTCGAGGATCCGCGCCGCGAGCGGTGGCGGGCAGCCGCGGTCGGTCAGCACCAGCAGCTCGTGCAGGTCGACGGCCGGCTCGGCGGCCAGGCGCGCCGCGAGCTCGGGATCGAAGCCCGCGGCCGCCAGGCGCTGCCGGCGCCAGGCGCCGACCGCGGTGGCGGGCGCCGGCGCGGCAGTGTCGGACCGCGTGTGGCTCATGTGTCGTCTGCGTCCCGGGGCGCGCGGTTCTTACGTCACGGCCGCACGAGCGAGAGGAACTCCTGGCGCGTGCGCGCGTCGTCGCGCAGCAGCCCGAGCAGCGCCGAGGTCGTCGTGCGCGCGCCGGCCTTCTGCACGCCGCGCAGCGACATGCACATGTGCTCGGCCTCCAGGACGACGCCGACCCCCTTCGGCCGCAGGTGCTCCTGCAGACACTGGGCGACCTGCATCGTCAGGCGCTCCTGGAGCTGCAGCTCGCGGGCGAACAGCTCGACGACGCGGGCGAGCTTCGACAGCCCGATGATCCGCTCGCCCGGCAGGTAGGCGACGTGCGCGACGCCGTGAAACGGGAGCAGGTGGTGCATGCACAGGGAGTGGAAGGGGATCTCGCGGACGACGACGAGCTCGTCGTAGGCGGCGTCGTTGGGAAAGGTCGTCAGCGCCACGGGCTCGTGCGTGAGCAGCTCCGCGTACGCGGCGGCGACGCGCCGCGGCGTCTCGCGCAGCCCGTCCTCGCTGACGTCGCGGCCGAGCGCCACGAGCAGGTCGGCGACGGCCCGCTCGGCGGCGGGCCGGTCGATCGCCGGCCGCCCCTCGCGATCGGCCGGGCCGACGGCATGCAGCCCGGCCACCGCGCGGGCGGCCCCGGGGTTGGAGGAGCTCAACGCCGCGCCAGGGGGGCGTCGTAGACGGATGCCAGGCGGGCGAGCGTCAGGGCGCCGAGCAGGAGCCCGACGTCGCGCAGCGCGACGTCGTAGTAGCCCGAGGAGGTGAGCAGGCTGATCACGATCGCGCCGAGCCAGGCGGCGACGACGTAGGCGCCGTAGCGCGGCTTGATCGCCACGGCGACGCCCGCGACGATCTCGATCGCACCGACGACGTACATGAAGTCCTGGCCCGAGCCGGGGACGATGTCGTTGATCCACGGCGCGAGGTAGACCGGCCAGTCGACCATGACGTTGAAGAACTTGTCGAGGCCGAAGGCGATCGGGGCGACGGTGAAGGCCAGGCGCAGCAGCGCGAACGCCTGGTAGCGCGCGTCGCGCAGATCGGCAGGTGCGCCGGCGCCGGCGGCGACGCCGTTGCGGGCGGCACCGCGGTCCTGGCGCGGGCGCGGGGTGGTGACGGCCATGGGAGCCTCCTCCTTGGTGACGGCGCCGCGGCTGCGGCACCGTCAGTAGGCGTCCCGTCGACCGGGGTCCTTACCTCAGGCGGCGATCGGCAGCGTCGCGGTCAGCCCGGCGAGATCGGTGATCCGCCGTACGGCCGGGCTCGTGCGCACCGTGAAGCGATGGCCGCGCGCCAGCGCGCGCTCGTGCGCGTCGAGGATCACGCGCAGCCCGACGCTGCCCATGAAGTGCAGGCCCGACAGGTCGAGCACGAGCTCCTCGGCGCCGGAGTCCTCGGCGCCGAGCAGCGCCGCCTCGACGGCGGCGGCGTTGGCGATGTCGAGCTCGCCGGCGAGGACGATGACGACGGGTGCGGGTGGTGCTGGGTGTAGTGCGAGCGACACGACGGGCTCCTTCAGGTCTTCAAGATGTCGGCGCAGTCTCCGGCGCGCGCGTGTGACGCGCCCCTGAGTTCGCTGAGAAATGGCTGAGAGCGCGCGAAAGCGCCACCTCACACGCCGGTCGGCGCTCTACGGCAGGATCCGCTGATCCTCCTCGCGTTCCTCGAGATCAACGCGCGCGTCGCGTACTGGGCCCTCTTCGCGCTCGTCGCGACCGAGTCCAGCGGCGTGCCGGTGCCCGGCGAGACCGCGCTGATCGCCGCGGGCGTGCTCGCCAGCGACGGCCGCGTGCACATCGAGTTCGTCATCGCGATCGCCGCGGTGGCGGCGATCATCGGCGACAACGTCGGCTACCTCATCGGCCGCACCGGCGGGCGGCGGCTGCTCGAGCGCCCGGGCTTCGGCGAGAAGTACCGCCGCGGGATCATCGTCCACGGCGAGCCGTTCTTCGAGCGTCACGGCCCCAAGGCCGTCTTCCTCGGGCGCTGGGTCGCGGGCCTGCGGATCGCGGCCTCGTGGCTGGCCGGCATCAACCACATGGACTGGCGGCGCTTCCTCTTCTGGAACGCGCTCGGCGGGATCGCCTGGGCGACGTCGGTCGGGATGCTCGCCTACTGGCTGGGCCCGACCGCCGAGAAGCTCTTCCGGACGCTCGGCCTCGTCGGCGTCGGGCTGGCGGTGCTGGCGCTGGCCGGCTTTTTCGCGTGGCGGCACCTGGGCCGCCACACGCAGTCGTAGTTCAACCGCGCGCGAGCCGTCCGCGCGCCCTCCACCACGCGATTACGGCGCGTGCACAAATGAGCGGGCAAGCTCCACGAGTTCGGTGGTCGCGTCGTTGGCGTCAGCGACGCTGGCCGACGCGATGAAGCTGACCGCGTACGAGGCCTCGTTGCGGCGCTCCCGTGAGGCGTCGAGACGGTCGAGCAGTTCTTCTGTATCGACATCGAGTTCCTCCAGCGCGCGCTCGAGCCGCAAGGCATGGGAGCGGTCACCAGAACCGACACGCAGGCCGACGGCTTGCAGGATCGCATCGCACGCCGCAATCGTCGCGTTATGGAGAAGCACAACACGGGACGCGGAGCTGAGCCCGTCGATACTGGCATCCCCGAGAAACTGCTCAGCCTGCTCGACGAACTCACGAGCCGTGACGTTGTCGGCGTGAACCCGCTCCACGCGTGCGTCGGTCACGGGGCCTCGATGCTGCGAAGGTCCCCGACGATCGGGATGGACGGTGCCTCCAGGACGCGGCGCGCGAAGCTCGTCCCCTGCCGCGCGAGCTGGCGGAACTCGTCCACGGAGAGCACCGTGAGATCGATCGTGCGACCGGCGCGCTTGCCGATCGGACGCACGTGCCGACGCAGCTCTCGCAGGTCGGCATCGCCCACGACCAGCACATCGACATCGCTCTCGGGTCTGCGCGAGCCGCCCGCCCAGGACCCGTGGACGACGGCCGCCTCGACGCCGTCGCTGCCCGCGAGCACGGTCCGCAGCTCCTGCTCGATCCCGACCGATCGGCGCAACAGCAGCGCAAGCGGCTCATAGAACGGATCCTGGGTCGCGGGAGTGAATTGATGAGGACGCGCACCGACATCGCGAACCACGATTCCGCTGTCCTCCGCGCGCTGGAGCTCTCGATGCACCGACGACGGTGGTGCCGTGAGCGCCTCGGCGAGCTGTAGGGAAGTCCAGCTGCGCTCGGGCTGGAGAAGCAGGAGTGCGAGCAACCGCAGTTGCATCTCCGAGCGAAACAGCGGGATGATCGACGGCGCTGTCGTTCTCATTTCTGAGAAGAAGATCCCACAAAAGCGAATTTCGAAGGAAACAAAGCCGTCACGTCGGTCTTGGACTCGCGCCACCTGGGCAACCGTGAAGAGCGATGAACCCGCTCTCCGAGTACCTGCGCGAGCAGGCCACGACGCACCGCGCCGCCTACGCGGAGCGCCCCGACGACCCGCGCCACGTTCAGAGCGCCGAGGCGCTGGAGGCGCTCGCCGACTACGCCGAGGCCGGCGCCGAGCGCGAGATCTTCCAGATGCGCTACCTCCTCGAGCACCACGTCGCCGGCGGCCGCTTCGCGTGGCCCGAGGGCCAGAGCGGCCGCTCGATCGCGCGGTTCGGCTTTGACGTCCCGGTCACCGGCGAGTGGGATCTCGAGCAGTTCCTCATGGACCTCTGCGACCTCGTCAGGTCCGACGCCGCGCGCCACATCGGCACCAACGAGGCCGAGTTTCACCGCGCCGACGCGCCGGCGCTCGCCGAGCGCTACGGGCTCAGCGTCGAGCGCGTGCACCACGCGCTCGACAGCGGCCGGCGCTACGCGCGCCTGTGGATCGTCGGCATCCCCGACGAGCACGAGATCGCGCCCGCCGCGCGCGAGCGGCTCGAGGCGCTCGACGGCGTCATCGTCGCGCCCGGGCGCACGAAGGACTACGACGGCACGCCGCCGCTGCTCGTCAAGAACGTGCCCGCCGACGACGAGCACGACGCCCGCCGGCAGATCGCGGAGATCGTCGCGATCGACCCCCGCGCGCTCGGCGTGGCGGCCTCGTCGCGCGTCTTCCCGGCGCTGTCAGCCTGACGGACGGGCGAGCGCGAGCGTCACGGTCTTCGCGGCGCCCGTCGGCGTCGCCGGCCGGACGGCGATCCGCAGGCGGCGGGTGCGTGCGCCGCGCAGACGGCTGCGCAGCGCGCTGCTCACCTTGACGCGCAGCGTCTGCGTGCGGTGCGTCGCGCTCGTGCGGTAGGAGCGCGTGACGAGCCTGGCGACGCGGGTGCTCGCAGCGGCCGTGCGGCGCGTGCGCAGCGACAGCGTCGCGCGGCCGCTGCAGCGCCCGCCTGCGGTGCGGCAGCGCGCGCGCACGAGCAGCACGCCGCGGCGCACCGTCGACCAGGTCGCCGTCCAGCGCAGCGACGCGCTCGTCGTGCTCGCAGCCGGCTGCCCGGCGATGCCGCGCACGACCGCGGCGTAGCTCGGGCGCAGGCTGTCGTCGGGGCGCACGAGGCCGGCGTCGAAGCGCCCGCCGGTCGTGCCCTTCCAGTGGTAGACGTACATCCGCGTGATGCGCGGGCGCCGCGCCAGCAGCGCGAACGCGCGATCGATGCTCGCCGCCGCGCGCGTCTCGTTGTGGCTCAGCGTGACGGCCGTGCCGTTGCGCAGGACGACGATGCCGCCCGTCTCCTCGATCCAGAGCTTGCCCGGGACCGCGGCGAGGACGGCGTCGGTGCCCTCGGTGCTGCCGTACGTCACGTCGCCGTAGTTGTGCAGGCCCCAGAGCTGCGGGTCGGTCGAGGTCGCCGCGCGGAAGCGCTGCAGCCAGCGCACGTAGGAGCCCGAGTCCAGGACGTCGCCGGCGACGACGGTGCAGCCGCTGCAGGCAGCGCGCAGCTCCTCGTAGTAGCCGGCGACCGCGTCCGGGCGCGCGGCGACCGGCTGGCTGGAGTGGTTGGCCTCGTTCCAGGTCGTGTACGTGCGCACCTGCGGGAAGCGGGCGACGAAGCGCCTGACGGCGGCGGCGTAGGTCGCGCGGCCGGGGACCGTGCAGGGGCTCGCCGGGCAGCGGTCGCTCGTGAGGTGCTCGAAGGCGACGTGCGGCTTCATCCCGGCCGCCGCGGCGGCGGCCAGCCAGGAAGCGACGCGGTCGGGCTGGGAGGTCGCGGCGTCCCAGGGGACGACCAGCCGCGCGACCGGCAGGCCGAATGAGCGCAGGCGGGCGTCGGCGAAGACCGATGCGTTCTGGTCGCCGAAGCCGATGACCGCCGCGCCCGCGGCGGCCGGTGACGCGAGCGCGACGCGCGGTCCCCGCCAGCGCGAGGAGGCGGCGCCTAGCCGACATCGGCGGGCGCGGACGTGGCCGTGGCGGGCGCGGGCGCGGCGTGCTGCGGCGGGTGCGCGCCGGCGAGGTCGGTGGCGGCCGGGACGGTGGAGCGCTGCTGCGAGCCCCAGGGCGCACGCGCGTCGCCCGCGGGGAGTTCGGGTGCCGGCGCCTGCGCGGCCGTCGCCCACTGCGCTGGCTGCGCGTCGTGGCGTGGAGCCGGCGACGAGGCGGCGCGGTCGGGTGCGGTGCTGTGGCGCTCGGCGCGCGGCTCGCTCGCCTTGGCGCGCGGCGCCGCTGCGCCGGTGGATGCGCGCGCCTGCGGGCGAGCGGGCGCGCTCGTGCGGGCCGTGGCGGGCGCGACCGCCGGCGTCGCGCGCGCCGCGACCGCCGGCGTCGCCGCGGCCGCCTTCGCGGCGCGCTTCGCCGCCGCCGCCGCCGCCGTCGCCGTTCTCGCCGGCGGCGTCGTCACCACGGCAACCGCGCCGGCGCCGCCGTCCGCGCCCGCATCACGCTCCTGCTCGGCGACCACCGGCACCGTCGCGCCCGCGGCGATCGCGACCACCGCCGCGGCGACCTTCGCGTTGGACACGACGCCGACGGCCGCGCTCGAGCCGGTGCCCAGCAGGCCGCCCAGCCAGGCCCACAGCGAGCCGCCCGCGGCGCCCGCGGGGAACGCGGCCAGCAGCTGGCGGCGACGGGCGCTGAGGTCGTGCTCCCACGCGCGGCAGGCGCCGCACACGCGCAGGTGGCTGCGCACGATGCGCGCGCGCCGGCGGCGGTAGTCGCCCTCCGAGAGCGACTGGCGGATCACCGAGCAGGCCTCGTCGCGACCCTCGCGGTCGGCGCTCAGCGCCAGCCGCGCGTCGAAGACGGCCTTGCGGGCCGCGGCCGGCGTGCCGCCGGTGACCGCGGCGACCTGGCCGTAGCTGAGCCCGGCGAGCTCGCGCAGCAGCAGCGGCTGCTGCAGGCGCCCGGGCAGGTCACGCACGCCGGCGAGCACCGCCGACAGCTCCTCGCGCATGAGCACGTCGCTGGCGGGATCGTTGCCCGGGTGGCCGACGTCGTCGGCCAGCTCGCTCGTGGGCCGGCGGCGGCGCAGGACGCTGACCGACTCGTTGTGGGCGATCCGAAACAGCCAGGCCTGGACGTTGGCGACGTTGGCGACGTGGCTCGTGTCGCGGCGCAGCGCGACGAGCGCCTTCGTCATCGCGTTCTGGACGGCGTCGCGGGCATCCTCGTCGTTGCGCACGATCGAGCGGCAGTAGGCCTCCAGGCGCGGCTGGTAGCGCGCGTAGAGCGCGGCGTAGGCGTCGTCGTCGCCGCCGGTGGCGCGGCGGGCGAGCTGGGCGTCGGTCGCGATCCGCGACGGGGGCTGGAGCAGGCGGGTCATGGGTTGCGGCGAGCATCGGCGGCGCTGCTGCGCGCACGCTGGGCGTTCGCTGGGGTTTCGCTGAGCGCGCGGGCGCCGCGGGGCCGGTCCTCGGCCCCGCGGCGGGTTTGCGCTGACGTCAGCTCGCGGCCGAACGGGCAGTCGCGCGGGCCCGCGCACGAGCGCGGGCGCGGGCGCGCGCACGGCGGGCCGAGCGCGTCGAGCCGGCGCTCGTGGCGGTCGTCGTCGCGTCGGTCGTCGTCGCGTCGGTCGTCGACGTGGTGGTCGTGTCGGTCGGGTAGGTGCCGGCGGTGTCGCCCGTGCCGCTTCCGGGGCAGGCGTATGCGACGCCCGCGCCGGAGATGGCGAGGATCGAGGTGGCGGCGAGGGTGGCGAGACGGGCAGGGCGCTTCATCGGTGACTGACCTCCTGTGGGGAACGGGCGGGCGCGGCCTTGCGCACGCTCATCCGAAGACGCCGATCGGGCGCGAATGTTCGTTCTCGCCGGAGCGCAGGCACAAACTGGACGGGAAGCACAACACCGCGCGGCGCGTCTGGCCGACCTGTACAGCGGCGACGAACGGACCGGGCCGTCGTGTGTACGACACCGTGCATACGGAGGTCGATAGGAGTAGCTTTCCGCCGCGTACAGCACGCATGGTGCGTGCCGAGGCGATCGGGAGGTAGCTCCAAGATGAGAAGCGTTGGCAAGGTCCTAGCCGTTGCAGCCGTGACGGCGCTGTCCGGGCTCGGCGTGGCCGCCTGTGGCGGCAGCGACGACGGCGGCAGTAGCAGCAGCGGCGACAGCACAGCGGGCAAGACGGGCGGCTCGATCACGATCGGCAGCGCCTTCCCGGACTCCTTCGACCCGGTGCTCATCCAGACCAACCAGGCCAACCAGGCGCTGCAGGGCGTCTACACCGGCCTCGTGACCTACAAGCACACCACCGGCGCGGCCGGCAACGACCTCATCCCCGGCCTGGCCGAGGCGATGCCGACGATCTCGTCGGACCGCAAGACCTACACCTTCAAGCTGCGCGCGGGGATCAAGTACTCCGACGGATCGCCCGTCGTCGCCAGCGACTTCGAGCACACGATCAAGCGCCTGATGTTCCTCGGCGGCCCGTTCTCGTCGTTCTCGAACGTCATCGAGGGCGTCCCCGAGTACCTGGCGGCGAAGAAGCAGAACGCCGACATCACGGGCATCACGTCCAAGGACGACACCGGCGAGATCACCGTCAAGCTCAGCAACCCCGACAGCAAGTTCCTGTTCGCGATCGCGCTCGTCAGCGCCGCGCCGACGCCCGCGGCGAAGTCGCCGTTCAAGGCCTCGACGGGCGACATGCCCGGTGCCGGCCCGTTCACGATGACGGTCCAGAACCCGACCCGGCAGCTGACGCTCACGAAGAACGCGAGCTTCAACGTGCCGACGATCCCGCAGCCGAAGGTCGACAAGATCACGGTCCTCAAGGAGACCGTGCCGAAGATGACCCAGGACGTCATCAACAACAAGCTCGACTTCATGACCGAGGACCCGTCCGGCGATGACCTGCCGCTCGTCAAGGCGAAGTACTCCAGCCGCTTCCGGCTGGATCCCAACCCGCCGAACACGTACTGGTTCTTCCTCAACGAGACGACCAAGCCGTTCGACAAGGTCGAGGTCCGCCAGGCCGTCAACTACGCGATCGACAGCCGCGCCCTGGGGCGCATCTTCGGCGGTCGCCTGCAGCCGACCTGCAACTTCCTGCCGCCCGGCTACGCCGGCAACGGCTACGAGAAGATCGACCCCTGCCCGTACGGCGATCCCAACGGCCCCGGCGACATCGCCAAGGCCAAGCAGCTCGTGCAGCAGTCCGGCTACGCCGGCATGGACGTCACGGTCTGGGGCAACACGAAGGACCCGCGGCCGGCGATCGTCGACTACCTCCGCGACGTCCTCAACCAGATCGGCTTCAAGGCCAAGACGAAGGTCCTCGACCAGCAGGTGTACTTCGGCACGATCGGCCTGAAGAAGACGCAGGCCCAGGCCGGCTTCACCGACTGGTTCTCGGACTTCCCGCACCCGGCGGACTTCTTCGAGCCCAACCTCTCCAAGGCGGCGCTGCAGTCCTCGCCGACGTTCAACTTCCAGTTCAAGAGCAACCCGGTCGTGGACACGGCGCTCAAGGAGTTGACACCGCAGGATCCGAAGTCGGTCGCCGACGAGTGGGCCAAGGTCGACCGCTCGGTCGTCGAGAACGGCAACGTGACCGTCTACGGCAACGAGCTGGCGTCCTCGTTCTTCTCGGACCGGATGGACTTCGAGAACTGCAACGGGGTCAGCCCGATCTACAAGAACGACTGGCTGCAGTTCTGCCTGAAGTAGCGGCAGTCCGCTGGGACCGGGAGGGCGCCTCGGCGCCCTCCCGGCCACGGCCCCTGCGGACCGGCGTAAGCTGAGGTTCTGGTGGCCGTCGAGCCTGCAACCGAGCTGACGTTCGGCGATCCCGGCGTTCTCGCAGCCGAGGACTCGCGCGACCGTGTCGCGGGCCTCGGACCGTGGCGGCTGGCGGCGCGCCGGCTGGGCCGCAACAAGGTGGCGCTCGTGTTCGGCGCGCTGTTCGTCGTCATCGTGCTCGTCTGCCTGGCGGCGCCGCTGTATGCCGACCACGTCGCGCACACCGACCCCTTCAAGAACCACCTGACCGACCAGATCGTCGTCGGCGGCCAGACGAAGGACGTCGTCGCCCCCGACGGCATCCCGATCGGCCCGACCTGGCAGGGCAAGTTCTTCCTCGGCGCCGACGGCAACGGCCGCGACATCGCCGTGCGGCTGCTCTACGGCGGGCGCACCTCGCTGCTGATCGGCGCGGGCGCGGCGATCGGGACGATCCTGCTGTCGATCCTCTTCGGCACGCTCGCCGGCTACTTCCGCGGCTGGGTGGACACGGTGATCTCGCGGAGCCTGGACGTCCTCTGGGCCTTCCCCCCGCTGCTGCTCGGCCTCGCGCTGGGCACGGCGCTCGCGCTCGGCGGGCTGAAGGTCGGCCCGATCACGATCCCCGGCGACTCCAAGCTGATACCAATCCTGATCATCGCGATCGTGCAGGTGCCGTACATGGCGAGACCCCTGCGCGGGCAGGTGATGGCCCTGCGCGAGAAGGAGTTCGTCGAGGCCGCGCGCGCCCAGGGCGCGGGCTCGATCCGGATCATGTTCTCCGAGATCCTGCCCAACCTCGTGTCGACGATCGTCGTCTTCTTCCCGCTGATGGTCGTCAACGCGATCGGCCTCGAGGCCGCGCTGTCGTTCCTCGGCGCCGGCGTGCGGCCGCCCAACCCGTCGTGGGGCACGATCCTCGGCGAGGGGATCGCGCGCATCGTGACGGCGCCGCACCAGACGATCGTGCCGGGCCTGATGCTCGTCATGACGGTCCTGTCGCTGAACGTCTTCGGCGACGGCATCCGCGACGCCTTCGACCCGCGCGCCAAGGTGCGCGCGCGCTAGGCCATGGGGCGCTTCGTCATCAGGCGGCTGCTGGCGATGGTCGCGGTCCTGTTCGCGATCTCGGTCGTGACGTTCTCGATCTTCAACGTCATCCCCAACAGCGACCCGGCCCTGCGGCTGGCGGGCCGCAACCAGACGCCCGCGCAGCTGGAGGCGATCCGGCGCACCTGGGGCTTCGACGAGCCGCTCTACGTCCAGTACGCCAAGACGATGCAGAAGGTCTTCACGGGCGACCTGATCTCCTACTCGACCCGCGTCGACGTCGACCAGGAGATCCTGCAGGACATCCCGCGCACGTTCTCGCTGGCGATCGGCGCGGCGATCATCTGGATGGCGTTCGCCGTGGCGATCGGCCTCTACACGGCGGTCAAGGCGGGCCAGTTCGCCGACCGCTTCCTCACCGTGCTGGCGCTCATCGGGATATCCATGCCCGTGTTCTGGGTCGGCGCGCTGATGAACTACTACATCGGCTTCAAGTGGAAGATATTTCCCAACGGCGGCTACGTCCCGTTGACGGAGAACCCGGTCGACTGGGCCTACCACCTCGTCATGCCGTGGACGGCGCTGTCGCTGCTGTTCATCGGCGTCTACTCGCGCGTGCTGCGCTCCAACGTCCTGGACACGATCAACGACGACTACGTCCGCACGGCGCGGGCGAAGGGCCTGTCCGAGCGCCAGGTGCTCGTCCGCCACGTCCTGCGCAACTCGCTGATCCCGATCGTCACGCTCTGGGGCCTGGACTTCGCGGCGGTGATCGGCGGCGGGGCGATCCTCACCGAGACGGTCTTCGACCTGCAGGGCGTCGGCCAGTACGCCGCGGAGTCCGTCGGCCAGCTCGACATCCCGCCCGTCCTGGCGATCGTGATGTTCGGAGCATTCTTCGTCGTCGTCCTCAACACCGTCGTGGATATCCTCTACGCCGCCCTGGACCCGCGCATCCGCCTGTCATGACGAACCCTCCGATCCTCGAGGTCCGCGACCTCGCCGTCTCCTTCGCGACCGACGACGGCATCGTGCAGGCCGTCGACGGCGTCTCGTTCGACCTCGCCGCCGGCGAGGTGCTCGCCGTCGTGGGCGAGTCGGGCTGCGGCAAGTCCGTCACGGCGATGACGCTGCTCGGCCTGACGCGCTCCTCCAACGCGCGCTTCTCCGGCAGCGCGCTCTACCAGGGCACCGACCTGATCGGCGCCAGCGACGAGCAGATGCAGTCCATCCGCGGCGCCGAGATCGCGATGGTCTTCCAGGACGCGATGGCCGCGCTGAACCCCGTCCAGCGCATCGGCAAGCAGATCTCCGAGCAGATCCAGGCGCACGAGGACCTCTCCGACGCCGACGCCCGCGACCGCAGCGTCGGGCTGCTCGAGCGCGTCGGGATCCCGCGGGCGAGGGAGCGGATCGACTCCTACCCGCACGAGTTCTCCGGCGGCATGCGCCAGCGCGTGATGATCGCGCTCGCGCTGTCCTGCGACCCGCGCATCCTGATCGCCGACGAGCCGACGACGGCGCTCGACGTGACGATCCAGGCCCAGATCCTCGAGCGCTTCCGCGAGCTGCGCGAGCAGACCAACGCCGCCCTGATCCTCGTCACGCACGACCTCGGCGTCGTCGCCGACATCGCCGACCGCGTGGCCGTGATGTACGCGGGCCGGATCGTCGAGCAGGGGACGCTGGACGAGATCTTCTACGACCCCCGCCACCCCTACACGTGGGGGCTGCTCGGGTCGATCGCGCGCATGGACCGGCCGCGGCCCAAGCGCCTGCCGACGATCGCCGGCCTGCCGCCGTCGCTGGCCAACCGGCCCGACGGCTGCCACCTGCGCCCGCGCTGCCCGCACGAGTTCGCCGACTGCATGGAGATCCCGGCGCTGGAGGTGCGCGCCGCCGTCGGCGCGGGCGGGGTCGGAGCCGACCACACCGATCGCTGCTTCTTGTCGCAGGTGCGCAAGGAGGCGCTGCGCGAGGTCGCGCCCGGCGAGATCGGGCTGCGCGCCAAGGCGGTCGCACCCGCTGCGGCGGCTGAGGCGGCTGAGCCGGCTGAGCCGGCTGAGCCGGCGAAGGGCGCGGCATGACCGACGAGCCGCTGCTCGAGATCGAGCACCTCAAGCTGCACTTCCCGATCAAGCAGGGGCTGATCCTCGATCGCGTCGTCGCCAACGTCCACGCCGTCGACGACGTGACGTTCACGCTGCGCAGCGGCGAGACGCTCGGGCTCGTGGGCGAGTCGGGCTGCGGCAAGACGACGCTGTCGCGCACGATCATGCGCCTCACCGACTCGACCGACGGCGCGATCCGCTTCCGCGGCCACGACGTCACGAAGGCCTCGCGGCGCGAGCTGGCGCCGATGCGCAAGGAGGTGCAGATGGTCTTCCAGGACCCCTACGCCTCGCTGAACCCGCGCAAGCGCGTCGCGCAGATCGTCGGGATGCCGCTGCGCCGCCACGGCGCGTCGGCCGACGAGGCCGACCGCCGCGTCCTGGACCTGATGGACCGCGTCGGGCTGCACCGCGAGCACGTCAACCGCTTCCCGCACGAGTTCTCCGGCGGCCAGCGCCAGCGCATCGGGATCGCGCGGGCGCTCGCGCTGGAGCCGAAGCTGATCGTGCTCGACGAGCCGGTCTCCGCGCTCGACGTGTCCGTCCAGGCGCAGATCGTCAACCTGCTCGACGACCTCCAGGACGAGCTCGGCCTGACCTACCTCTTCGTCGCCCACGACCTCAGCGTCGTGCGCCACGTCTCCGACCGGATCGCCGTCATGTACCTCGGCAAGCTCATGGAGGTCTCGCCCTCCGAGGAGCTCTACACGAAGCCGATCCACCCGTACACGGCGGCGCTGCTGGAGGCGATCCCGATCCCCGACCCGCGCAAGAACCGCGAGCGCACGCGGAGCGTCGTCAGCGGCGAGCCGCCGAACCCGATCGACCCGCCCTCCGGCTGCGTGTTCCACCCGCGCTGCCCGCGCGCGACCGACGTCTGCCGCACCGTCCAGCCGCCCCTGACGCGCTACGCCAACGGCCATCTCGCGGCCTGCCATCACCCGCTGAGCGTGTCGCCGGAGGAGCTCTCGACAGCCGAGCGTTCGGATGCCAGCCCGCTCAGCGCGGGCGCCGAGACGCCGAGCGCCGCTGCGCCAGGCTGATGGGACAGATCGGTCTGTACAGCGATACCGATCTGTCTGTAAGCTAGCCGCGTTCCGTCGTGTCACCGCGTGGTCGTGGCACACAGGAGCGGATAGCAGGAAGCGGCTCGCCCTGTCTCTCGGGAGACGGGTGTGCGGCATGGGTGTCCATCGCGGTTTCACCGCAACGAGCACAAGGAGTTGCACGTGTCAGATACGCCTCGCGCCAGCGGTCCGCCCCCGGGAGGGTGGGCGACGCTCGGAACGACCCTTCCGCCCCAGGTGGTGCCGGCCGCCCCGGGTGGGTTCATCACGCACAACGGTCAGCTGTCGCCTGTCTCGCAGGCCACGGTCGACCGCCTGCTGGGGAAGTCGTCCTGAGGACCCCGCGGTAGCCGCGAACCGGGGCCGGGCATGCCGGCTCGGCCCCGGGTTCGCAGCAACCGGCGTATCGTCCTGACCGCACGATGCGCCAGCTCACGAGCCTCGATTCGCAGTTCCTCGCGCTGGAGACGCCGCGCCAGAGCGGCCACGTCGCGAGCGTCGCGATCCTCGACACGTCGACGACGGCCTCCGGCACCCTCACGCTCGCCGACATCCAGGCGCTGATCGCCGACCGCCTGCCGCTGCTGCCGCCGCTGCGCTGGCGCCTGCAGGAGGTCCCGCTCGGCCTCGACTACCCCTACTGGGTCGACGACATCGACTTCGACCTGGACTTCCACGTGCGCGAGCTCGGGCTCGCGGCGCCGGGCAGCGACGAGCAGCTCGCCGAGCAGGTCGCGCGGATCGTCTCGCGCCCGCTGGACCGCTCCCGGCCGCTGTGGGAGCTGTACCTCATCAGCGGCCTGCAGTCCGGGCACACGGCAATGCTCACGAAGATCCACCACGCCGTCATCGACGGGATGTCGGGTGCGGAGATCCTCGGGCTGCTGCTCGACCTCACGCCCGAGATCCGCGCGGTCGAGACGCCGGCGACCTGGGGCGACAACGAGCTCGTCCCCGGGCCGCTCGGGATGCTCGTGCGCGGGGTCCTCGGCGCGGCGCGCTACCCGTTCCGCGCGCTGAGCGCGCTGCACACGACGCTGCCGAACCTCGAGGAGACGCAGTTCAGCGCGATCCCGGGGGCGGCCGAGCTCGGCCGGCTCGTCAACCGCGCGCAGCGGGCGATCGACCGCGGTGACGCGGCGTTCGAGCTCGGCGAGCGCCTGATCGCCCCGAAGACGCTGTTCAGCGGGCGCGTGTCCGCGCACCGGCGCTTCACCTTCGGCCAGCTCTCGCTCGACGACGTCAAGGCGGTCAAGAACGCCCATGGCGTCACGGTCAACGACGTGATCGTCGCGCTCTGCGCCGGGGCCGTGCGCCGCTGGCTGGTCGCCCACGACGACCTGCCCGCCGAGCCGCTGGTCGCGCAGATCCCGGTGTCCGTGCGCACGGAGGAGCAGATCGGGACGTACGGCAACCGGATCATGCTCATGGGCGCGCCGCTGTTCACCGACGAGCCCGACCCGGTCGTGCGGCTGCACAAGACCCACGACGCGCTCGGCGACATGAAGCAGCGCCACAAGGCGCTGCCCGCGAGCCTGCTCGCCGACGCCAACCACTTCGTGCCGCCGGCGATCTTCTCGCGCGCCGCGCGGCTGACGTTCGGCATCGCGACGAGCGGGCCCGGGCACCCGGTCTGGAACCTCGTCATCTCCAACGTCCCGGGGCCGCAGTTCCCGCTCTACCTCGCCGGCGCGCAGCTCGTCGCCAACTACCCGGTGTCGGTCATCACCGACGGCATGGGGCTGAACATCACGGTCATGAGCTACTGCGGCCACCTCGACTTCGGGATCGTCGCCGACCGCGAGCAGATGCCCGATATCGCGCTGCTGATGGGCTGGCTGGAGGAGGCGCTCGCCGAGCTCATGCCGGCGCCGGCGGCCGCGCCGAAGGCGACGTCGCAGGCCGGCTGACCGAGCGGCCTACATTGGAGTGGATGAGCACTCCCCTCTCCGTCCTCGACCTCGCCCCGATCGCCGCCGGCCGCAGCACCGCCGAGGCGCTCGCCGAGACGACCGAGCTCGCCCGCCGCGCCGACGACCTCGGCTTCCGGCGCTTCTGGGTCGCCGAGCACCACAACATCCCGTCCGTCGCCTCGACGGCGCCCGAGACGCTGATCGCGCACCTCGCCGCGAACACCGACCGCATCCACGTCGGCTCCGGCGGCGTGATGCTCCCCAACCACGCCCCGCTCGCCGTGGCCGAGCGCTTCGGGATGCTCGAGGCGCTGCATCCGGGCCGGATCGACCTCGGCCTCGGCCGCGCGCCGGGCACCGACATGCGCACCGCGATGGCGCTGCGCAGCACGTCGCCGGAGAGCTTCGAGGAGCAGTTCGCGCAGCTGCGCGGGCACCTCGGCAACGGCTACGGCGGGATGCGCGCGGTCTCCGGCGAGCACACCGTGCCGGAGCTGTGGATGCTCGGCTCGACCGACGGCGGCGCCCGGATCGCCGCGCAGCTCGGGCTGCCGTTCGTCTTCGCCCACCACTTCCACCCGCACTTCACCGAGCCCGCATTGGAGCTCTACCGCGCACTCTTTCAGCCCTCCGACATGCTCGCCGCGCCGCGGACGATCGTCGCCGCCGGGGTCGTCGTCGGCGCCGACGACGAGGAGGCGGCGCGGCTTGCGCTGCCGGGCGCGGTGTCGATGCTGCGCCTGCGCCAGGGGCGCCCCGAGCCGATCCCGTCGGTGGCCGATGCCGCGACGCTGGTGGAGCGCCTGTCGCCGGCCGAGCGCGCCACCGTCGACGACGCGCTGGCGCGGCCGATCGTCGGTTCGGCGGAGACCGTCCACGCCGGGTTGCTGGACCTGATCGACCGCACGGGGACCGACGAGCTGATGCTCACGAGCCAGGTCGCCGAGCCCGGGATGCGGCTGCGCGGACTGGAGCGGATCGCCCGCGCGTTCGAGCTTTCCGAGGCCTCGGTCGCCTGACCGTCTAGACTCCTCGGTGTACGTCGAGCAATGGGCTCGACGAGGTAGTGCCAGCGTTCGTAGTTGTTGCCTTCAGCACCTCCCGCGTTTCGCAGCACCCACATATCTCCCGGGAGGGAACACACATGGCAACTGGAACCGTCAAATGGTTCAACGACGACAAGGGCTTCGGCTTCATCACGCCCGACGACGAGACCAAGGACCTGTTCGTCCACCACAGCGCGATCGCCGGCAGCGGCTTCAAGTCGCTCGCCGAGGGCGCGAAGGTCTCGTATGACCCGGAGCAGGGCCCCAAGGGCCCCAGCGCCGGCAACGTGCAGACGATCTGAGCACCGCTTTTCGTCGTAACCGGAACGGCCCGCTTCGGCGGGCCGTTCTGCGTTGTGGGGCTAGGCTCCAGCGGTGTCCGACGTGATGATCCGCCCGCTGCGCTCCGAGGATGCGGAGGCCGCCGCGGCGACCGCGCGGATCGCGCTCGAGGAGCTCTATCCGTCAGAGGAGATGACGCCCGAGGAGGAGGCGGTCCGCGCCGCCGGCGGCGCGGCGCGCGTCGCGCACATCCAGCGCACCGACCCGGGCGGCTGCTGGGTCGCCGAGAGCGAGGGCCGGATCGTCGGCTCGGCGCTGGCGATCATCCGCGAGGGCGTCTGGGGCCTCAGCCTCTTCGCGGTGGTGCCCGACCACCAGGGGCTGGGGATCGGCAACCGCCTCTATGCGCCGGCGCTCGAGTACGGCGCCGACGCCCGCGGGGGGATCATCCTGTCCTCCTCGCATCCCGCGGCGCTGCGCCGCTACGCGCGCAGCCCCGGCTTCCGGCTGCTGCCCAGCGTCGGCCTCGCGGGCGCCTGGGATCCGCGCCGGATGCCGGACCTGCCGCGCGTGCGGCCGGGCTCGCTGACCGCCGACGCCGAGACGATCGACGCCGCGTCGCGCCACGTCCGCGGCGCCTCGCACATGTGCGACCTGCCGACCCAGCTCGAGCGGCAGGGGGCGAAGCTGCTCGTCATCGACGGCGAGGGCTACGCCTGCGCGCGCAACGGCTCGCCGATGATGCTGGCTGCGCGCAGCGACGACGCCGCCGAGGAGCTGCTGTGGGGCTCGTTCGCCAGCGGGCCGCGCGGTGGCACGGTGTCGGTCGACTTCGCGACGGCGGAGAACCAGTGGGCGATCCAGGTCGGCCTCGAGGCAGGCCTCGCGATCGCCGACCACGCCGCGGTGTTCGTGCGCGGCGAGGTCGGGCCGATGGCGCCGTACCTGCCGAGCGGGGCGTATCTGTGAGGATCTAGGCCGCGTGACCGGTGCGCTTGCCGGGCGCGGGCGCTTACGGCAGCGATGAGGGCGGAATCGACGTCGCCGGCGCGGGCGGGGCGCACGTGGTTCTCGCCGATGTCGCCTTGTGCGCGATATACGGGGAGAAGGCGACATTCAGCCCGTGTCTGGCGTCTCGTGCGCTCTATCCGCGCATCAGACGCCAGCCGCGTCCCACCGCGGTCGCCGGCCTCCGCCGCAGGCGACTCGCGCTCCTCGTCGATGCCGGTCGACCGCGGCGGCGCCGCCACGCGCGCGGCTAGAGTCCGCCGCGTGCCGGCCGCCTGCATCGCGCTGCTCGCCGTCGTCGTCGCGCTGCTCGCCGGCTGCGGCGGGGGCGGGGACGACACCACGACGACCGCGACCACGGCCGCGCCCGCACCCGCCACCGGCGCCACGCTCCCGGGCACCGGCTACACCGTGCGCCTCCCGCAGGGCTGGCGCGACGCCGGCGACGAGGACACCGGCCTGCTGCACGCACCCGACCTCGTCGTCGCCAGCGAGGACCCCCCGGGCGTCGTGATCGTCACGATCGACAAGCAGGCCAAGGGCGTCAGCGCCGCGGAGCTCACGGCGACGCTGAAGCGCAGCGAGGTGCAACGCGCGGGCGTGACCGGGGCCGCCGACCTCGCGGCGGTCACGCTCGACGGCACGCGCGGCGTCTCCTACCGCTACGACACGACGAACGACTCGGGCACGAAGCTGCGCACCCGGCAGGTCGTCGTCGTCCGCGGCCGTCGCGCGTACACCGCCGCGCTGACCGCACCGGCCGCCGGCTTCGCCGCCCCCGACCGCGCGCTCTCCGCGCTCCTCGCCTCCTGGCGCTGGACCGCGGCCGCGACCGGCTGAACGGGGGTTGTCCCCACCACCAGGACGCCGACAGGCGTCATTGCGGACACCGCGCGGTGGCACGATGCTGTTGCTCGTGTCCACTTCCCGGCTCACATCGACCGCGACCCGCTGGTGGCGCGAGTTCGTCTTCCACGTCGCGGGGTTCGTCATGGCGAACGTCGCGCTCGTCGTCTGGTGGACGGGCGTGCCGGTCAGCCTCGGGCTCGCGATCACCTACTTCGGGCTCGTCGTCGCGCTCGGGACGCTCCTGGCCTGCCGCTGGTTCGCGCGCCTCGAGCGCCGCCGCGCGGCGATCGTGCTGGGCGCGCCGATCCCGGAGCGCTACGCGCCCGCCGCCGGCGCCCGCTGGACCGCTCGCCTGCAGGCGCTGATCGGCGACCCGACGACGTGGCGCGACTTCGCCTGGACCGGGCTGTCGGGGATCGTCGCGCTCGTACTGTCGGGGATCGCCGTGACGCTCTGGGGGCTCGTGCTGGGGCTCGTCACGCTCCCGGCCTGGTACTGGTCGCTGCCGGACGCCGCCGACGTCGGGATCTGGAACATCGACACGCTGCCGCGGGCGCTCGCCGCGGCCGCCGCCGGCCTCGCGCTCGTGCCGGTCGCGGGCGCCGTCGTGCACGGCATGACGGTCGCCGAGCTCGCCGTCATGCGCTGGCTGCTGGCCCCCCGCGCCACCGACACGATCCCCGCGCCCGCGCCCGCGGCCGGCGCGCCCGCGAGCGAGGAGCACGAGCCCGGCATGGCGCTCGCGCTGCCGCTGTCGCTGCACATCGCGTTCGCGCTGCTGATCGGCGCCGTCATGCTGATCATCTGGACCGCGACGGGCTTCGGGCACTACTTCTGGCCGATCTGGGTCTGGCTCGGCCTCGGCCTGTCGGTCGCGCTGGACCTCGTGATCGTCCGCGCTCAGGCGGCGCCGCCGAGCCCAACGCGCGCGCTGCGCGTCCACGGCGAGTTCTGGGTCACGATCTCCGCGCTGCTGATCGGCATCTGGGTCATCACCGGGTTCGGCGTCTTCTGGCCGTTCTTCAGCATCCTGAGCTTCGCGATCATCTGGGCCGTGCACGCGATCATCGTCAACCGCGCCCGGCTGCCGCTCGGCGCCCGCGAGCAGGAGCTCGCCGAGCGCGTCGACGTCCTCACCCGGACGCGCAAGGGCGCGCTCGACGTGCAGGCCGCCGAGCTGCGGCGCATCGAGCGCGACCTGCACGACGGCGCGCAGGCGCGGCTCGTCTCGCTGACGATGCAGCTCGGCCGCGCCGAGGAGCGCGTCGCCGACCAGCCCGAGCTCGCGGCGCTGCTGCGCGGGGCCCGTGAGGACGCCGGCCTGGCGATCGCCGAGCTGCGCGACCTCGCCCGCGGGATCGCGCCGCCGATCCTCGCCGACCGCGGCCTGGCGGCGGCCGTCGAGGCGCTCGGGCGGCGCTCCGCGATGCCGGTGACCGTCGACGCCGACCCCGACCAGCGGCCGCTGCCGGTCGTCGAGACCGCCGCCTACTTCGTCGTCGCAGAGGCGCTGACGAACGTCGCCAAGCACGCCGGCGGCGCCGCCGCGACGGTGCGCGTCTTCCGCGCCGGCGACGAGCTCGTCATCGAGGTCGCCGACGAGGGCCCGGGCGGCGCGAACGCCGACGGCGGCGGGCTGACCGGCCTGCGCCACCGCGTCGAGGCGCTCGACGGGACGCTCGAGGTGACGAGCCCGGCCGGCGGCGGGACGCTCGTGCGCGCGGAGATGCCATGCGGGCCGTGATCGTCGAGGACCTCGCGCTCCTGCGCGAGGGGATCGTCGCGCTGCTGCGCGAGAACGGCATCGAGGTCGTCGCCCAGGCCGAGGACGGCCCCGGCCTGGAGCGGATCGTCTCCGGCCACAAGCCCGACGTCGCGATCGTCGACGTGCGCCTGCCGCCCACCTTCAGCGACGAGGGGCTGCGGGCGGCGATCGAGGCGCGCAAGCGCCACCCCGGCCTCGGCGTCCTGATCCTGTCGCAGTACGTCGAGCCGGTCTACACCGCCGAGCTGCTGGCGTCGGGCGAGGCGGGCGTCGGCTACCTGCTCAAGGAGCGCGTCGGCGACGTGCGCGGCTTCATCGAGGCGGTCGAGCGCGTCGCCGCCGGTGGGACGGCGCTGGACCGCGAGGTCGTGGCCGAGCTCATGCGCGCGCGCACGGCGGGCGGCGACGACGACGGCGCGCTCGGCCTGCTCACGCCGCGCGAGCGCGAGGTGCTCGAGCTGATGGCCGAGGGCCGCTCCAACGCCGCCGTCGCGCGGGCGCTCGTCGTCAGCGGCGGCGCCGTCGAGAAGCACGTGCGCAACATCTTCTCCAAGCTCGACCTCCCCGCCAGCGACGACGACCACCGGCGCGTGCTGGCGGTGCTGGCCTTCCTGCGCTCGGGCCTTGCCTAAGGCGGCCGCAGCGATCCGCGCCGCCGTGCGCGGCGACGCGCAGCTCTGCGATGCCGTCGCCGCACGGGCGCGCGAGCTCGGCGTCCTGGGCTGGGCGCGCTGCGACGACGACGGCGTGCTGCGCGTCCACGCCGAGGGCAGCGCGGACGCGGTCGACGAGCTCGTGGCGTTCCTGCCCGGCGCCGAGGTCGAGCGCGTCAAGGCGGAGGGCCACGAGCAGTTCGCGATCCGCGGCGTCGACGCCGGCGTGTTCGTCGTCCAGGAGCATGCCGCGACGGCGCACCACTTCGACCTGCGCCTGGAGGTCGGCGGCGTCATGCGCTCGTGGGCGGTCCCGAAGGGGCCGTCGCTGGATCCGGCCGTCAAGCGGTTCGCGGTGCAGGTCGGCGACCACGCGATGGCGCACAACACGTTCGAGGGCACGCTCGACGGCGGCCGCGTGATCGTCTGGGACCGCGGCGGCTACGAGCAGGGCGGGCGGGTCCCGTGGCCGGAGGCGCTCGATCGCGGCCACGCCGTCTTCGTCCTGCACGGCGAGAAGCTGCGCGGCGGCTTCGCCCTGCAGCGCACGCGCTCCGGCGCGAAGGCCCAGTGGCTGCTGATCAAGCGCCGCGACGACGAGGCGCGGCCGGGCTCGGACGTCGTCGCCGAGCAGCCACAGTCGGTGGTCAGCGGCCGCACGCTCGACGAGCTCGCGTAGGGCGTCGCAGGGGTGGGCGGGGGGCAGGCGGGCGGGTGGCACCGGGGGTCTTCCCCACCCCCGTTCGCCCGCCCGCCGCAGCGATCTCGCGGCTCCCGGAGTCGAGAGTGATCACACGCGATCACCTCGACGACGGGAGCCGTCATGACACCTCGCAACATCGCATCACGAGCCGGGCGCTGGAGCGCACGACACCGCAGATCGGCGATCCTCGGATGGTTCGCCTTCGTCGTCCTGGCGACCGTCGCGGGCGGCATGATCGGCACGAAGAGCCTCGACGAGGCGAAGATGGGCAACGGCTCCTCGCGCACGGCCGACATCGCCGTCGACGCGGCGGGCTTCCGCGAGACATCCGGCGAGCAGGTGCTCCTGCAGGCTCGAGCGGGCGCGCGGCCCGCCGACCTGCGCGAAGCGGCGAACGATCTGACGGCGCGGCTGAAGGACGTCCCGCACGTCGAGAAGGTCGTCTCCCCCTACGCCGCCGGCGCGAGCGGCCAGGTGTCGAAGGACGGGCGCTCGGCGCTGCTGTCGTTCGACATCGCCGGCGACGACGACGCGGCCCTCGATCGCGTCGACCCGACGCTCGCCGCCACCGCGGCGGTGCAGCGCGCGCACCCCGGCCTGCGCGTCGAGCAGATCGGCTCGGCATCGGCGGAGAAGGCGTTCTCCGCGTCGCTCGACGAGGACTTCAAGCGCGCCGAGTCGCTGTCGGTCCCGCTGACGCTGATCATCCTGCTGGCCGCCTTCGGCGCACTCGTCGCCGCCGGCCTGCCGCTGCTGCTCGGCCTCACGGCGGTCGGCGCGACGCTCGGCCTGATCGGCCCGCTCAGCCAGCTCACGCCGGTGACCGACCAGATCGGCTCGGTCGTCCTGCTCATCGGCCTCGCCGTCGGCGTCGACTACTCGATGTTCTACGTCCGCCGCGAGATGGAGGAGCGCGACAAGGGCAAGGGCGCGCAGGCGGCGCTCGAGGCGGCCGCCGCGACGTCGGGCCACGCCGTCGTCGTCTCCGGCTTCACGGTGCTGATCTCGATGGCCGGCATGCTGCTGTCGGGCTCGCCGATCTTCGTCTCCTTCGCCGTCGGGACGATGACCGTCGTCGCCGTCGCGATGATCGGCTCGCTGACGTTCCTGCCGGCGATGCTGTCGTGGCTGGGCGAGAAGGGCTGGACGGAGAAGGGCCGCGTCCCGATCCTCGGGCGGCTGCGCCATCGCGGCGGCGGGCGCTCGCGCGTCTGGGGCTTCGTGCTCGACCGCGTGCTCGCCCATCCGGTCGTCTCGGCCGGCGCGGCCACCGCGATCCTGATCGCGCTGGCGCTGCCGGCGCTCGGGATGCACACGCTGTCGCCGGGCATCGACGGCCTGCCGTCCGACCAGCCGGTGCGCCAGACCTACGACCGCGTGCAGGCCGCGTTCCCCGGCACGACCGAGCCCGCCGAGGTCGTCGTGCAGGCCGCCGACGTCACGTCGCCGCAGGTGCAGGCGGGCATCGCCGGCCTGCGCAGGGCGGCGATCGCGACGGGGCGGATGTACGAGCCGATCGACGTCACCGTCAACCCGGCCAAGACGCTCGCGATCGTGCACGTCCCGATGCGCAGCGAGGACAGCCAGGCCGCGCTGACGTCGCTTGCGGCCCTGCGCGGCGAGGTCGTGCCGTCGACGATCGAGCGCGTGCCCGGAGCGACGGCGAACGTCACCGGCGACGCGGCCGGCAGCAAGGACTTCAACGACTCGATGAAGTCGCACCTGCCGCTCGTGTTCGGCTTCGTCCTGACCGCGGCGTTCCTGCTGCTGCTCGTGACGTTCCGGTCGCTCGTGATCCCGATCAAGGCGATCGTGCTGAACCTGCTGTCGGTCGGCGCCGCCTACGGCGTGCTGACGCTCGTCTTCCAGCACGGCTGGGGCGCATCGCTGCTCGGCTTCGAGTCGGTCGGCGGCATCACCTCGTGGCTGCCGCTGTTCCTGTTCGTCGTGCTGTTCGGCCTGTCGATGGACTACCACGTGTTCATCCTCAGCCGCGTCCGCGAGGCGTTCCTCGGCGGCATGCCGACCGAGGCCGCGGTCGCCCACGGCATCAAGTCGACGGCGGGCGTGGTCACGAGCGCGGCGGCGGTGATGATCGCGGTCTTCGCGATCTTCGGCACCCTCGGCGCGATCGAGTTCAAGCAGATGGGCGTCGGCCTGGCGGTCGCGGTGCTGATCGACGCGACGCTGATCCGCGGCGTGCTGCTGCCGGCGACGATGAAGCTCCTCGGCGACTGGAACTGGTACCTGCCGCGCGGCCTGTCGTGGCTGCCGCGCGGCCGTCCCGCGGTGCCCGGGATTGACCTCGCGTGAGTCGGGTACGCCTTAAGAGACAGTCGATAAAGGGAGAGAGCTGACTATGGCTACGCAGTTGAAGGAGACCTTCACCGTTTCCGATCCAGACCAGGCATGGGGCGTCATCTCCGACGTCAACAAACTCGTGCCCTGCGTCCCGGGAGCGAAGGTTCTCAACGCCGAGGGCCCGACCAAGGCCGACGCGCAGATCGACGTGAACATGGGCTCCATGGCGATGTCCTTCAAGGGCCCGGTCGAGATCGTCGAGGCCGACGAGGGCTCCAAGCGCGCCGTCATCAAGGCCCAGGCGAAGGAGGCCAGCGGCCAGTCCAACGCCGAGGGCACCGTGACGATCACGATCGGTGGCGACGGCGGCACGGTCGACGCGACCGCGAACGTCAGCGGCAAGGCCGCGACGATGGGCGAGGGCACGGTCCAGGCGGTCCTGCAGGCGCTCATCAAGCAGTTCAGCGACAACGTCTCCAAGGCCTGACCCCGGCCGAGCAGACAGATCTGACGTGACACGACGGCGCCCGCAATCCGGGCGCCGTTCGTCGTTCTACGGCGCTGCTGCGAGCTCGGAGACGACGTCCTGCAGGCAGGTCGTCATCGGCTGCGTGAGGCGGTCGAAGCGCAGCGCGTAGACGTTGGGTCGCTCCTGCGAGACGACGCGCGCGTGGCCGCAGATGTGGTCCTGGGCGTCGTGCACCGGCAGGTCGAAGGAGACCGTCTCGTCGAGCGCGAGCGGACGTGCGGTCGTGAGGCGCATGCCGGTCACGCCGAGGTCGATCGTCTCGGCGACGATCGGCGAGCCGACGCCGCGCATCAGCGTGCACGGCAGCTCCACCGGCTGCTGCGCCGGGCGCTGCGGGGCCACGCCGGGATCCGGGGCACCGCTCGTGGTGGAGGTCATCATCATGTCGCGATGGTCAGGCGCCGGTCGGCCTTCGTGCGGTCGAGCATCCTGCGCACGACGCCGGTTCCCGGGATGACGACGAGCCGGCAGCCGCTGGCGCGTGCGTTGCCGTCCGCCTCGAGCAGCGTGCGCAGGCCGCCCGAGCCGAAGAAGCCCACGGCCGACAGGTCGACGACGATCGTCTCCGGGGCCGTGGCGAGCGCGTCGCGGATGCGGCCCGCGAGGGCGCCGACCGTCGCGACGTCGACCTGGCCCGTCACGGACAGGACCTGCGTCGATCCCTGCGATCGTGACGTGACGTGCAGGTTGCCGGTTGACGGCATCGGCTCGCGACCTCCCCCTCATCCTCTCGACGTCGGTGCCTGCGAGGTGAGCTGACGGGCTCGCGCCGATGCGCTACGCCGTATCCGATCGGCGATTCGCCCCTGAACCGCACTGCGCGGCTCCTTGGTTCCCCCGCTCACGGCGCCCGGAGACGTCGCGACTCGGCGTATGACAAGCGGGAACGTACCACAGCAATCTGAGAGTCAGCCGCCCGCCGTGGCGAGCAGCGCGAGGCACACCGCGACCTCGCCCAGCGCGACGCTCGCCCCGAGCGAGTCGCCCGTGCGTCCCCCGAGGCAGCGCCGCCCCCAGACGCTTGCGAGCGCGCCCACCGCGACCCCGGCGGCGAGCGCCGCGAGGCCGTGCAGCGGCGGCTCGAGCGCGAGCGCGAGCGCGACCGGGACGACCGCCGCGACGGCGACCGCGGTGGGCGGGACGACGAAGCCCGCGCCGAGCCCGTCCGGCCGCGCCGGCGGGGCCGTGGCCGCGTGCAGCAGGACGCTCCAGCGCCCGACCGCCGCGGCGAGGACGAGCGCCGGCAGCGCCTCGTCGGCGCCGAGGCCGGCGAGCGCCCCGACCATCAGCAGGACCCAGGCGATCAGCGCGAACGTGCCGAAGACGCCGGTCGCGGGGTCGCGCATGACCTCGAGGCGGCGCTCGCGGTCGCCGCGGACGCCGAGCCCGTCGGCGCAGTCGGCGAGGCCGTCGGCGTGCAGCGCGCCGGTGGTCGCGACGAGCACGACGACGGCGAGCGTCGCCGCCACCTGCACGCCGAGGAGCGGCTCGGCGGCGAGCAGCAGCCCGCCGGCCAGCGCGCCGAGGATCGCGCCGACGACCGGAAACCAGGGCGCGGCCGCGCCGAGGTCGCCCGCGGGCCGGGTCAGGCGCAGCGGCATCACCGTGAGGAACGTCACCGCCAGCAGGGCCGAGCGCGCGGCGCCGCGGGCCTCGCGGCGGGCCTGCTCAGCGCGGTCCGCTGACACCGGACTCCGCGAACGTCGCCATCTCGCGGTGCAGCGCGCCGGCCGCCGCGACGATCGGCAGCGCGAGCAGCGCGCCCGAGGCCTCGCCGAGGCGCAGGCGCAGGTCCAGCAGCGGCTCGAGGCCGAGCTCGGCGAGGACGAGGTCGTGGCCCGGCTCCGCCGAGCGGTGGCCGGCGACGAGGCACTCCGCGGCCGCGCGCTGCAGCCCCGCGGCGGCGAGCGCGGCGGCCGCGACCGCGTAGCCGTCGAGCACGACCGGGAGGCGCCGGCGGGCGGCTTCGAGGATCGCTCCGGCGAGCGCGGCGAGCTCCAGCCCGCCGACGGCGAGCAGCGCGGCGCGCGCGGCGAGCGGCCCGTGCGCGGCGTGGCGCTCGAGCGCGGTCGCGACGGCGGCGCGCTTGCGCTCCAGGCCGGCGGCGTCCAGGCCCGTGCCGCGGCCGACGGTCTGCTCCGGCCGCGCGCCCGTGAGCGCGCAGTGCAGGGCGGCCGTCGTCGCGGTGTTGCCGATGCCGATCTCGCCGAGGACGAGGCAGTCGACACCGCCGTCGGCGAGCTCGCCGGCGAGCCGCGCGCCGGCTGCGAGCGCGGCGTCGAGCTGGACCTCGGTGAGCGCGGGCCCGGCGAGCATGTCGGCGCTGCCGGGCGCGATCTTCGCGTCGCGCACGCCGGCCGGCGTGGCGCCGGCGAGGCCGACGTCAGCGACGAGCAGCGCGTGACCGCCACGCGCGGCGAGCACGCCGACGGCTGTCTCGCCGCGGGCGGCGGCGGCCGTCACCTGCGCGGAGACGGAGCCGTCGAAGAGGCTCGTGCCGTGGACGACGTGGCCGTGGTCGGCGGCGCAGACGAGCACGCCCGCGCGGATCTGCGGCGGCGGCGGCGCGCCGGTGATCGAGGCCCAGCGCTCGATCAGCGTCTCCAGCGCGCCGAGGCTGCCGGCGGGCTTGACGAGCGCGTCGAGCCGGTCGCGCGCGGCGATCGCGGCGGCGCGGTCGGGCTGCGGCGCGGCCGCGCGGGCGGTCGCGGCACCGGCCGGCTCCTGCCAGCGCTCCGCCATCACGACGTCGGTGAGCGGCATCCGCGCCGACCAGCCCGCCGACTCCAGGCCCGGCCGCGACGGGCGCTCGTCGGGCCAGCCGAGGCAGAGGTAGGCGATCGGGTCCGCGCGCGCCGGGATGCCGAGCAGGTCGCGCAGGTCGCCGGGGCGGTAGAAGCTCACCCAGCCGACGCCGAGGCCCTCGGCGCGGGCGGCGAGCCAGAGGTTCTCGACCGCGCAGGCGGTGCTGTAGGTGTCCGTCTGCGGGATCGTGCCGCGGCCGAGCACCTCGGTCTCGGGGTCGCCGTGGTCGCAGCAGACGCAGATGCCCAGCGGCGCCTCGACGACGCCCTCGATCTTCTGGTCGAGGAACTGGCGGGCGCGCTCGTCGAAGCGCTCGGCCTGGCGCAGGCGTTCGCGCTGGGCGAGGCGGCGGATCGCGATCCGCGTGTCGAGCGCACGCACGACGATCAGCCGCCAGGGCTGCATGAGCCCGACCGACGGCGCGCTGTGGGCGGCCTGCAGCACGCGCTGCAGGACGTCCGCGGGCACGTCGTCGGGGCGGAAGCGGCGGATGTCGCGGCGCTCGGCGATGACGCGGTGCACGGCGGCGCGCTCGGCCTCGGGGTAGCGCCAGCCGCCCGGATCGGCGGCCCGCTCGGCGGCCCGCGACGCGTCGAAGCCGGCCGGCGTCGGCGGGCGTACGAGGCGATCGCCTGAGGACATGGCCGGGAAGCGTACGCCGCTGCATTGCTCGGAGTACAGTGGCCCGACCAGCGTGGCGGTGCGAGGAACCCGGTGAGATTCCGGGACGGTCGCGCCACTGTGACCGGGACGAGGTGCGTTCCGGGAGCCAGAGACTCGGCCGCCGCGGACCCTTCCACGCAAGCGGGACGCCCGATCCCGCGGAGGTAGCCAGATGCACGCGGCGGTCGTAGTGGTTCGGACCCTTCGGGGGCTCTCGTGAGGCGACTGCTGCTCGTGCGCCACGCGCCGACTGCCGCCACCCGCGCCGCCGCGTTCGGCGCCGACGAGCCGCTCGACGAGCGCGGTCGCGCCGCCGCCGCGCTGCTCGGATCGGAGTTGCCGAACGGGGGCTGGGACGTCGTGCGCAGCCCGGCCCTGCGCTGCCGCCAGACGGCGGAGGCGGCGGGCCTCGGTGTCGCCCGCGTGGACGCCGCGATCGCGGAGTGCGACTTCGGCGACTGGGCCGGTCTGGCGCTTGCCGACATCGACGAGCGGGACGCCGGCTCGTGGATGGCCGATCCCGACGCCCGTCCGCACGGAGGCGAGAGCCTCACCGCGTTCGCGGCGCGCGTCGGCGGCTGGCTCGACGCGCAGGGTCGCCGCGACGGGCGCACGATCGCCGTGACCCACGCGGGCGTCATCAGGGCCGCGCTCGTCCACGCCCTCGGCGCACCGCTGGATGCGTTCTGGCGGATCGACGCCGCGCCCCTGTCGATCACCGAGCTGCACGCGCACGACGGCCGCTGGACCGTGACCCGCCTCAACCACGTCGCGGCGGCATGAGCGCGCTCGGCGGCTACGCGGCCGATCTCGTCTTCGGCGACCCGCGCCGCTGGCACCCCGTCGCCGGCTTCGGCCGCGTCGCGCTGGCGGCCGAGCGCGGCGTGTACGCGCCGACGCGGCTGCGCGGCGTGCTGTTCGCGGGCGCGCTGGTGGGGGGCGCGGCGCTCCTCGGCGAGCTGCTCGCCCGTGTGCGCCGGCCGCCGCGCGGCGCTCGCGCTCGTCACCTGGGCGGCGCTCGGCGGCCGCTCGCTGGCGCGCGAGGCGCGGGCGCTCGCGGCCTGCGTCGCGCGCGACGACCTCGACGGCGCGCGCGCGGTGCTGCCGTCGCTCTGCGGCCGCGACCCGGCGGGGCTCGACGGTCCGCAGCTGTGCCGCGCGGCAGTCGAATCGGTCGCCGAGAACACCGGCGACGCCGTCGTCGGCGCGCTCGTGTGGGGGGCGCTGCTCGGCCCCGCCGGCGTCGCGGGCTACCGCGCGGCGAACACGCTCGACGCGATGGTCGGCCACCGCAGCGCCCGCTACGAGCACTTCGGCTGGGCCGCCGCGCGCCTGGACGACGCGCTGAGCTGGCCGGGCGCGCGCGGCGCCGCGGCGCTGGCCGCGGTCTGCGCGCCCGTCGCGGGCGGGCGGCCGCGCGCCGCCTGGCGCACGCTGCGCCGCGACGGCGCCGAGCACCCGAGCCCGAACGCCGGCCGCGTCGAGGCCGCGTTCGCCGGCGCGCTCGGGCTGCGCCTCGGCGGCCCGCTCGTCTACGGCGGCCGCGCCGAGCAGCGGCCGGCGCTCGGCGACGGCCGCGCTCCCGCCGTCGCGGACGTCGAGCGCGCCGTGCGCCTGTCGCTCGCCGTCGGCGCGAGCGCCGCCGCGGCCTGCGCGGCCCTGCGCGGCGCGCGCCGTCGCCGGCCCGCACGACCCGCCGCGACGGCGCGGAGCGCCACGAACACCCCGGACCACTCACCGATGCCGGAAGCGCCCGCTCCAAAGACGGCGTCCCGACCCCGTCGCCGCCCAAGGCAGGCAGCCTGATGAAGGGCGCGCTGCTCGTCTGCGGGACGCACTCCGACGCCGGCAAGTCGGTCGTCACCGCCGGCATCTGCCGCTGGCTGGCGCGCAGCGGGGTCCGCGTCGCGCCCTTCAAGGCGCAGAACATGGCGCTCAACTCCGTCGTCACCGCCGACGGCGGCGAGGTCGGCCGTGCGCAGGCGGTGCAGGCGGCCGCCGCCGGCGTCGAGGTCGAGGCGGCGATGAACCCGATCCTCATCAAGCCGTCGGGCGACCGCCACAGCCAGGTCGTCGTCATGGGCAAGCCCTACGCCGACGTCGGCGCGCGCAGCTACCAGCAGCTCAAGCACGAGCTGCGCCCGGTCGTCGCCGACGCGCTGGCCGGCCTGCGCGCGCGCTTCGACGTCGTCGTCTGCGAGGGCGCCGGCAGCCCGGCCGAGATCAACCTGCGCGACGCCGACCTGACGAACCTCGGGCTCGCGCGCGCGGCCGGCCTGCCGGTGCTCGTCGTCGCCGACATCGACCGCGGCGGCGTGTTCGCGTCGCTCTTCGGGACGCTCGCGCTGCTGTCGGCCGAGGACCAGGCGCACGTCGCCGGCTTCGTGATCAACAAGTTCCGCGGCGACGCGTCGATCCTCGCGCCGGGCCTCGAGCAGCTCGAGGAGCTCAGCGGGCGCCCGACCTTCGGCGTCCTGCCGCACGTCGAGGACCTCTGGATGGACGCCGAGGACTCGCTCGCGCTCGAGGGCCGCCGCGCCGAGGCCCCCGCGGGCGCCGACACCCTCGACGTCGCCGTCCTGCGCCTGCGCTGGATGAGCAACTTCACCGACCTCGACGCGCTCGCCGCCGAGCCCGGCGTGCGCGTGCGCTTCACGCGCTCGGCCGCCGACGTCGAGCGCGCCGACCTGCTCGTCGTGCCCGGGACGAAGGCGACGGTCGAGGACCTCGCGCTGCTGCGCGCCGCCGGCCTGGACCGCGCGATCGCGGCGCGCGCCACAGCCGGCGCGCCGATCCTCGGCATCTGCGGCGGCTACCAGCTGCTCGGCGAGCGGATCGTCGACCGCGTCGAGTCGCGCCGGGGAACGGTCGCGGGGCTGGGGCTGCTGCCGGTCTTCACGACCTTCGAGCCCGACAAGCTCCTGCGCCGCCGCCGCGGCCGCTGCGCCTGGCTGAACACCGAGGCCGGCGGCTACGAGATCCGCCACGGGCGCGTCGAGCGCCTCGGCGGCGAATCGCTGCTGACGGCCGCCGACGGCGAGCCCGACGGCTGCCGCGTCGGCGACGTGCTCGGCACCTCGTGGCACGGCGCGCTCGAGCACGACGCCTTCCGGCGCGCGCTGCTGGCGCGCGTCGCGGCCGCCCGCGGGCGGCGCTTCGTGCCCGGCGACGTGTCCTTCGCCGCCGCCCGCGAGGCGCACCTCGACACGCTCGGCGACCTCGTCGCCGACCACGTCGACACCGCGCGCCTCGCCGCGCTCATCGAAGGCGGCGTGCCCGCCGGACTGCCCACGATCCAGACGGAGGTGCGCCCGTGCTGCGCTTCGTGACGACCGCCGACACCGAGATCCTCGCCACCGCGAGCGCGGTCGCGGGGCTGCCGCCGGAGTTCCCCGAGGTCCGCTGCGCGAACCCGTTCGGCGCGCCGGACGCGGACGCGTTCGTCGAGGACGTGCTCGACGGCGCGCGCGTCGTGGTGTGCCGGATCCTCGGCGGCCGGCGCGGCTGGCCCGACGGCTTCGACCTGCTGCGCGAGCGCTGCCGGCAGCGCGGGATCGCGCTGCTCGCGCTCGGCGGCGAGGCCGCGCCCGACGCCGAGATGACGGGCATGTCGCTGGCGCCGGCGGGCGCGGTCGCGCAGGCCGGCGAGTACCTGCGCCACGGCGACGTCGGCAACGTCGAGCAGCTGCTGCGCTTCCTCGCCGACACGTTCCTGCTCGAGGGCCACGGCTTCGACGCGCCGCGCGAGGTCGCCGACCTCGGGGTCTACGTGCCGGGCACCGGCGACCTCCCGCTCGACGCGGCGGTCGCCAACCACGACCCGCGTCGCCCGACCGTCGGCGTCTGCTTCTACCGCTCACACCGGCTCACCGGCAACACCGCGTTCGTCGACGCGCTCTGCGCCGCGATCGAGGACGCCGGCGCCAACGCGCTGGCGGTCTGGAGCTACACGCTGCGCCGCGATCCCGACGGACAGGTCCCCGCCCTCGCGCTGCTGCACGGCCGCGTCGATGCGCTGCTCGTCACGATGCTCGCCACCGGCGGCTCGGGCGCGGCCGACCTCGGCGACGACTGGCTGGGCTGGGACGCGAGCGCGCTGGCGGCGCTCGACGTGCCGGTCTTCCAGGCCGTCTGCGCGACCGCCTCGCGCGCGGCCTGGGAGGCGTCGGCCACCGGGCTGACGCCGCTGGACGCCGCGACGCAGGTCGCGATCCCGGAGTTCGACGGGCGCATCCTCGCGGGCGTCATCTCGTTCAAGGAGCGCGACGCCGATGCCTCACCGGTCGGCGTCGCGGTCGCGCGCTATGTCCCCGACGCCGAGCGCTGCGCACGCGTGGCAGGACTCGCGGTGCGCAGCGCGCGGCTGCGCTTCCTCCCGGCCGCTCGCCGGCGCGTCGCGCTGGTGCTGACGAGCTTCCCGACGAAGCACGCGAAGGTCGGCATGGCCGTCGGCCTCGACACGCCCGCCAGCGCGCTGAAGCTGCTCGACGCGCTGCACGCCGACGGCATGGACGTGCAGCGCCCCTTCGCGCACGGCGACGAGCTCATGCACACGCTGATCGCGGGCGGCGGCCACGACCCCGAGTTCCTCACCGACGATCAGCTCGCGGCGGCGCCGCTGCGGCTGCCAATTGCGGAGTACGAGCGCTGGTACGCAACGCTGCCGGACGCGCTGCGGCGCGCCGTCGAGGAGCGCTGGGGCCCGCCGCCCGGCGACCGCTTCCTCGACGGCGACGAATTCGTGATCGCCGGCCTCGAGCTCGGCAACGTGCTCGTCGCGATCCAGCCGCCGCGCGGCTACGGCGAGGATCCTGTCGGCATCTACCACGACCCCGAGCTGGCGCCGACGCACCACTACCTCGCCTGCTACCGCTTCATCGACGCGCACTGGGGCGCCGACGCGATCGTCCACCTCGGCAAGCACGGGACGCTCGAGTGGCTGCCCGGCAAGACGCTCGCGCTGAGCGCCGGCTGCGCGCCCGACGCCGCGCTCGGCGACGTGCCGCTCGTCTACCCGTTCGTCGTCAACGACCCCGGCGAGGGCGTGCAGGCCAAGCGGCGCGCGCACGCGGTCATCGTCGACCACCTCGTCCCGCCGATGATGCGCGCCGACACCTACGACGAGCTCGCCGAGCTGGAGGCGCTGCTCGACGAGTACGCGCGCCTGGAGGTGCTCGACCCGGCGAAGCTGCCCGGCCTCGCGGCGCGGATCTGGAGCGCGATCGAGCGCGCGAACCTGCAGTCAGACCTCGACGTCCACGAGCGCCCCGACGACCTCGGCCTGCTCGTCGAGCACATCGACGGCTACCTCTGCGAGGTCAAGGACATCCAGATCAAGGACGGCCTGCACGTGCTCGGCCAGGCGCCCACCGGCGACCAGCTGCGCGGCCTGACCGCGGCGCTGCTGCGCCTGGGCAGCGGCGACGTGCCGGGCTTCCGCGACGCGATCGCGGCGGCCCACGGCGAGGTCGCGACAGACGCCGGCCGTGTCACCGTCGATCGCCTCGAGGCGCTGCAGATGGCGCTGCTGGATGCGCTCGCCGCGCGCGGCTGGGACGCCGGCGCCGCCGGCGACGTGTGCGCGTCAGTGCTCGGCATGCGCGACGCCGGCGTCGAGCGCGTGCTGGCGTTCGCCGCCGCCGAGGTCGTCCCGCGCATCCGCCGCACGGGCGACGAGCTGACGAGCATCGTGGCCGCGCTGAACGGGCGCCACGTCGAAGCCGGCCCCTCGGGCGCGCCGACGCGCGGGCGCCTGGACGTGCTGCCGACCGGGCGCAACTTCTACTCCGTCGACCCGCGCGCGCTGCCGTCCGAGCTGTCGTGGGAGGTCGGCCGCAGGCTTGCCGACGCGCTGCTCGAGCGCCACCTGCGCGACACCGGCGAGCTGCCGAAGATGGTCGGCCTCGTCGCCTGGGGCACGTCGGCGATGCGCACCCAGGGCGACGACGTCGCCGAGATCCTCGCGCTGCTCGGCGTGCGCCCGACCTGGCATCCCGAGTCGCGGCGCGTCACCGGCATCGAGGTCGTCGAGCTGGAGGAGCTGGGCCGCCCGCGGATCGACGTCACCGTCCGCATCAGCGGCTTCTTCCGCGACGCCTTCCCCCACCTCGTCGCGCTGCTCGACGACGCCGTCGCCGCGGTCGCGGCGCTCGACGAGCCCGACGACGCCAACCACGTCGCCGCCCACGCCCGCGCCGACGCCGAGCGCCTGGCGGCGCAGCTCGGCGCCGCCGGCGCCTGGCGGCGCGCCACGACGCGCGTGTTCGGCTCCAAGCCCGGCACCTACGGCGCCGGCCTGGCGCAGCTCATCGACGCCCGCGACTGGCGCGGCGACGCCGACCTCGCCGAGGTCTACGCGGCCTGGGGCGGCTACGCCTACGGGCGCGGCCTCGACGGCGCGCCCGCGCAGGCGGCGATGCGCGAGGCCTACGCGCGGATCGAGGTCGCCGCCCAGAACGTCGACTCGCGCGAGCACGACATCCTCGACTCGGGCGACTACTACGAGTTCCACGGCGGGATGGTCGCGATGGTCCGCTCGCTGGGCAGCGAGCCCGCCGCCTACCTCGGCGACAGCTCGGACCCCTCGCGCGTCGTCGCGCGCACGCTGCACGAGGAGACGCGGCGCGTCTTCCGCGCGCGGGTCGCCAACCCGCGCTGGATCGCCTCGATGATCCGCCACGGCTACAAGGGCGCGGCCGAGCTGTCGGCGACCGTCGACTACCTGTTCGGCTACGACGCGACGGCGGGCGTCGCCGAGGATTGGATGTACGAGCAGGTCGCGGCGAAGTACCTGCTCGACGACGACGTCGCGGCGTTCATGGCGCAGTCCAACCCGTGGGCCGCGCGCGCGATCGCCGAGCGCCTGCTGGAGGCCGCCGACCGCGGCATGTGGGGCGCGCCCGATGGAGGCGACGCTGGCCGGCATCCGCGACCGCTTCCTCGAGCTCGAGGGCGAGCTGGAGGGGGTCGAGGCATGACCCCGGCGTTTCCGCTCAGCGCGATCGTCGGGATGGAGGCGCTCGTCGAGGCGCTGCTCGTCAACGCGGTCGCGCCCGAGGTCGGCGGCGTGCTCGTGCGCGGCGAGCGCGGGACGGCGAAGTCGACGGCCGTGCGGGCGTTGGCCCCGCTCCTGGCGCCCGTGCGCGCGGCGGCCTCGGAGCGCTTCTGCTTCGCCCCCGGCGAGCTCGCGCCGGACGGGCCCGTGGCGCTCGATGCGGTCGTCGCCGAGCGCCCGGCGCCGCTCGTCGAGCTGCCGCTCGGCACGACGCTCGACCGGCTCGTCGGGGCCCTCGACCTCGCCCGCGCGCTGGCCGGGGAGCGCGCCTTCGAGGCCGGCCTGCTGGCCCGCGCACACCAGGGGATCCTCTACGTCGACGAGGTCAACCTCCTGCCCGACCACCTCGTCGACGTGCTGCTCGACACCGCCGCGACCGGCGTCGCGCGCGTCGAGCGCGAGGCGGTGTCGGCGCAGCACGCGGCGCGCTTTCTGCTCGTCGGGACGATGAACGCCGAGGAGGGCGAGCTGCGCCCGCAGCTGCTGGACCGCTTCGGGCTCGGCGTCGAGGCGCGCGCGCCGAGCGATCCGGCGGCGCGCGCGGAGATCGTCCGGCGGCGGCTGGCGTTCGAGCTCGACCCGGCGGCGTTCGCGGCGCGCTGGGCGGACGACGAGCGCGCGCTGGCGGCGCGGATCGCGGCGGCGCGGGCGCGGCTGGCAGGCGTGCGGCTGCCCGAGCGCGAGCTGCTGCGGATCACCGGCGCCTGCGCGCGGCTTGCGATCGACGGCGTCCGCGGCGACATCGTCTGCGCCCGCGCGGCGCGCGCGCTGGCGGCGCTCGACGGCGCCGCCGAGGTGGCCGAGGAGCACGTGCGCCGCGCCGCCGCGCTCGCGCTCGCCCACCGCCGCCGGCGCGACCCGCTCGACGGCCGCGAGCCGCAGCCCGAGGAGCTCGAGCGCGCGCTCGACGACGACGACGAACCGCCCCCGCCGCCACCGCGCGGCGGCGGCAACGGCGCGCATCCCGAGCCGCCCGCGACGCCGGCGCCGGAGCGCCCCGCGCGCGAGCGCCGCGACCCGCCCGCACCCGCGCGGCTGCCGTCGAGCGCCGTGGCGCTGCAGGGCGCGGGCGCCGGCCCCGCGGGCCGCCGCGCGCGCACCCACGGCCCCGCCGCGGGCACGATCGACTCGCGACCCGCGACCGCCGACCCGACCGACGTCGCGCTCGTCGCAACCCTGCTGCGCCCCGGCGAGCTGCGCGAGCACGTGCGCGACGGGCGCGAGGGCGCGCTCGTCTGCCTCGTCGTCGACGCCAGCGGCTCGATGGGGGCCCGCAGCCGCCTGGCGCGCGTGAAGGGCGCGCTGCTGGCGCTGCTCGGCGACGCCTATGCCCGCCGCGACCGCGTCGCGGTGATCGCCTTCCGCGACAGCGCCGCCGAGCTGCTGCTCGCGCCGGGCGCGCCGCTCGAGCGCGCCGCCGCGGCGATCCGCGCGCTGCCGACCGGCGGACGCACCCCGCTCGCCGCGGGCCTCCAGAGCGCGACCGAGCTGATCAGCCGCGAGGCGCTGCGCGAGCCCGGCCGGCGCGCGATCGCGATCGTCCTCACCGACGGCCGCGTCGCCGACCCCGACCGCGCCGTCGCGCGCGCCGCCGCGCAGCTCGGCCGCACGGCGCATGCGGTCCACGTCGTCGACACCGAGGACGGGCCGGTGCGCCTCGGCCTCGCCACGACGCTCGCCGCCGCGGCCGGCGGCGAGCTGCACCGCCTCGTCGCCCCGACCAGGAGAGCCGCATGACCGAAGACCGTGGAAGCGCCGAGCCCCGGCGCCGCAAGCCGCGCGACCGCCCGCTCGTGATCGTCGTCACCGGCCACGGCAAGGGCAAGAGCACGTCGGCGTTCGGGATGCTCATGCGCTCGTGGGCGCGCGGACACCGCTGCGGCGTCTTTCAGTTCGTGAAGTCGGGCAAGTGGAAGGTCGGCGAGGCGAAGGCGGCGGCGGCGCTCGGCGACATCCACTGGGAGAAGATGGGCGACGGCTGGTCGTGGTTGTCGCGCGACCTCGAGGAGTCCGCCGACATGGCCCGCGAGGGCTGGACCGAGGTCAAGCGCGCGATCGCGGCCGAGCGCTACGAGTTCCTGCTGCTCGACGAGATCACCTACCCGGTCACGTGGGGCTGGATCGAGGTCGAGGACGTCGTCGCGACGCTGCGCGACCGCCCCGGCTTCCAGCACGTCGTGATCACCGGGCGCAATGCCGCGCCCGAGCTGCTCGAGCTCGCCGACCTCGTGTCGGAGGTCGTGAAGGTCAAGCACCCGATGGACGCCGGCATCCGCGCCCAGCAGGGGATCGAGTGGTGATCGCGCGCGTCGTCATCGCCGGCACGAGCTCTGGCGCCGGCAAGACGACCGTCGCCTGCGGGCTGATCGGCGCCCTGCGCGCCCGCGGCCTGCGCGTCCAGGGCTTCAAGGTCGGCCCCGACTACATCGACCCCACCCACCACGCGCTCGCCGCCGGCCGCCCCGGCCGCAACCTCGACGCCTTCATCGACGGCCCGGAGCTGATCGCGCCGCTCGTGCGCCACGGCGCCGCGGGCGCCGACGTCGCCGTGATCGAGGGCGTCATGGGGCTCTTCGACGGCGCCTCGGGCCGCGGCGAGCTGGCGTCGACGGCGCACGTCGCCAAGCTCCTGCGCGCGCCGGTGCTGCTCGTCGTCGACGGCGCGTCGATGGCCCGCTCGGCCGCCGCGATGGTCCACGGCTATCGCACCTTCGACCCCGAGGTCGACGTCGCGGGCGTGATCTTCAACCGCGTCGGCTCCGACGTCCACGAGCAGCTGCTGCGCGAGGCCGTCGAGCCGCTCGGCGTGCCGGTGCTCGGCGCGCTGCGCCGCGACGACCGGATCGTGACGCCCGAGCGCCACCTCGGCCTCGTCCCCGCCGGCGAGCGCGAGGCACTCGCGCGCGCGGCGCTCGACGCGCTCGCCGCGGCGATGGAGCGCTACTCCGACGTCGCGGGGATCGAGCGCCTCGCGCGCGCCGCCCCCGCGCTGCCGGGGCCGGCCTGGTCGCCCGCGCCCGCGGCCGAGCCGACCCCCGTCCGGATCGCGATCGCCCGCGGCTCCGCGTTCTCGTTTCACTACGAGGAGAACCTCGAGCTGCTGGCGGCCGCCGGCGCCGAGCTCGCGCCGTTCGACCCGCTGCACGACGAGGCGCTGCCGCCCGGCGCCGGCGCGCTGATCCTCGCCGGCGGCTTCCCGGAGGTCTTCGGCGCGCAGCTCGCCGCCAACGCGCCGCTGCGCGCCGAGGTCGCCGCCTTCGCCGCAGCGGGACGGCCGCTGCTGGCCGAGTGCGGTGGCCTGCTGTACCTCTGCAGCGAGCTCGACGGCCACGAGATGTGCGGCGTGCTGCCCGCGCGCGGCTTCATGTCCGAGCGCCTGACGCTCGGCTACCGCGAGGCGGTCGCGGCGACCGCGACGCCCTGGCTCGATGCCGGCGAGCGCGTGCGCGGGCACGAGTTCCACTACGCGCAGATCGAGCCGGCCGCCGGCGCCGCGCCGGCATGGTCGCTGTCGGCGCGCGGACGCACCCGCGACGAGGGCGTCGTCGCGGGCGCGCTGCAGGCGAGCTGGCTGCATACGCGCTGGGCGGCGCACCCGCACGTCGCGCAGCGCTTCGTCGACGCGGCGGCCGCCGTGCCCGCAGCGACGCGATGAGCCTGACGCTCGTCATCGGCGGCACGCGCTCGGGCAAGAGCGCGCACGCCGAGCGGCTGGCGCTCGAGACCGGCCTGCCGGTGCGCTACGTCGCCACGGCGACACCCGACGACGCGATGGCGCAGCGGATCGCCGTGCACGTCGCGCGCCGCCCGCCGGAGTGGGAGACGGTCGTCGCCGGCGACGAGCTGGCGCGCCTGGTGGTCCCGGGCCGCTGCGTGCTGATCGACGGCCTCGGGACCTGGATCGCCGGCGTGCTGCAGCGCGGTCGCGCCGACGCCCGCGCCGAGGTCGCCGCGCTCGCCCGGGCGGGCGGCACGGTGATCGTCGTGGCCGAGCAGGCCGGCGCCGGGCTGCTGCCGGCCGACGCGCTCTCGCGCGACTGGCTCGACCTGCTCGGCGAGGCGACGCAGGCGCTCGCCGGCGCCGCCGATCGCGCGCTGCTCGTCGTGGCGGGACGGGCGCTGGAGCTCGGCGCCCCGCACCACGCCGCCCCGGCAGACGACGACCACCTGCGCCTGCACGGCGACACGCTCGTGCGCCCCGGCGACGCCGACCACGCCGTCAACGTCGTCGCCGGCGGCCCGCCCGCGTGGCTGCGCGACGCGCTGCGCGCCGCCGACGTCACGCGCTACCCCGACGAGCGCGCGGCGACCGCCGCGCTCGCCGCGCGCCACGGCCGCGACCCCGCCGAGATCGTGCCCACCAACGGCGCCGCCGAGGCGCTCTGGCTGCTGCCCGCCGCGCTGCGCCCCCGCCACGCGGTCGTCGTCCACCCCGGCTTCACGGAGTCCGAGGCCGCGCTGCGCGCCCACGGCATCCGCACGACCCGCATCTGTCGCGACCCGGAGCGCGACTTCGCCCTCGACCCGGCCGCGATACCGCACGACGCCGACCTCGTCGTCGCCGGCAACCCGGCCTCCCCGAGCGGCACGCTCGACCCCGCCGCCGCGCTGCTCGCGCTGCGCCGGCCCGGCCGCACCGTCGTCGTCGACGAGGCCTTCATGGAGCTCGTCCCCGGCGAGCCGGGGACGCTCGTGCGCGAGCCCCTCGGCGACGTGATCGTCGTGCGCAGCCTCACGAAGGCGCTCGCGCTGCCGGGCCTGCGGGTCGGCTACGCGGTCGCCGCGCCCCCGCTGGCGGCGCGACTGCGCGCGGTGCGCCCGCCGTGGTCCTGCAACGCGCTCGCGCTCGCGGCGCTGACCGCCGCCGCCGAGCACCCGGGCGCGATCGCGGCGATCGCCGAGCGCGCCGCCGCCGAGCGCGCCGACCTCGCCGCGCGGCTGGCGGCGATCCCCGGCGTCCGCGTCTGGCCGGGCGCGGCGAACTTCTGCCTCGTCGAGGTCGCCGACGGGCCGGCGCTCGTCGCCGCGCTGCGCGAGCGCGCGATCGCGGTGCGCCCGGCGGCGTCGTTCCCCGGTCTCGGCGACGGCCACCTGCGCATCACCGCCCGCGACCCGGACGCCAACGCGCGGCTCGCCGCCGCGGTCGAGGAGGTCGTCGCGGCGTGCGTGTGATCGCCGTCGTCGGGATCGGCGCGGACGGCTGGGCCGGCCTCGGCGACGAGGCGCGCGCCGCGATCCTCGGCGCCGAGGAGATCATCGGCTCGCCGCGCCAGCTCGCGCTGCTGCCGCCGCAGTCCGGCGCGCAGGACGCGCGCCTGGCCGTCGCCGATGGAGCCGCTGCTCGACGAGCTCGCGACCCGTGCGGAGGGCGGCGCCTGCGTGCTCGCCAGCGGCGACCCGATGCTCCACGGCATCGGCGCGACGCTCGCCCGGCGCCTCGGGCCCGGACCGGCTCGCAGGTGCACCCGCAGCCGTCGGCGTTCGCGCTGGCCTGCGCGCGCCTGGGCTGGGCGGCGGCCGAGGTCGAGCTCGTCAGCGCCGTCGCGCGCCCGCCCGGAGGTCGTCGCGCCGCGCGCTCGCGCCGGGGCGGCGGATCGTCGCCTACGTGACCGGCGCCGGCGGCGCGGCGCGCGTCGCGCACGTGCTGCGCGAGCGCGGCTACGGCCCCAGCCGGCTCGTCGTGCTCGAGCGCCTCGGCGCGCCCGAGGAGCGGCTCGTCGACACGACCGCCGACGAATGGGACGGCGACGCGCATCCGCTGCACGCCGTCGCGATCGAGTGCGAGGCCAGGCCCGGCGCAGCGCTGCTCTCCCCCAGCCCCGGCCTGCCCGACGACGCCTACGAGCACGACGGCCAGCTCACCAAGCGCCACGTCCGCGCGCTGACCCTCGCCGCGCTCGTGCCGCTCCCGGGGCAGCTGCTGTGGGACGTCGGTGCGGGCGCGGGGTCGATCGCGATCGAGTGGCTGCGCGCCGAGCGCGGCGCCCGCGCGATCGCCGTCGAGCGGGAGCCCGAGCGCGCCGCCCGCGCAACCGCGAACGCCCTGCGCCTCGGCGTGCCGCAGCTCGACGTGCGCACGGGCGCGGCGCCGGACGCGCTCGCCGATCTCCCCGCCCCCGACGCGATCTTCGTCGGCGGCGGGCTCAGCGCGCCGGGCCTCCTGGAGCGCTGCTGGGCGGCCCTGGCACCCGGCGGGCGGCTCGTCGCCAACGCCGTGACGCTCGAGGGCGAGCAGACCCTGATCGGCGCCCGCGGCGCCCACGGCGGCGAGCTCACGCGGATCGAGATCGCCCACGCCGAGCCGCTGGGCGGCTACACGTCGTGGCGCCCCCAGCGCCCGGTGGTCCAGTGGGCGGCGCAGAAATGACGGTGCACTTCATCGGCGCCGGCCCGGGCGCCCCGGACCTCCTGACCCTGCGCGGCGCGCGCCTGATCGCAGCGTGCCCGGTCTGCCTCTACGCGGGCGCGCTCGTCCCGCCGCAGATCGTCGCCCACGCCCCGCCGGGCGCGCGCGTCGTCGACACCCAGGCGCTCACGCTCGACGAGATCGTCGCCGAGCTGCGGGCGGCCGGCGAGCGCGGCGAGGACGTCGCCCGCCTGCACTCCGGCGACCTGTCGATCTACAGCGCCGCCGCCGAGCAGATGCGCCGCCTCGACGAGCTCGGCATCGACTGGGACGTCACCCCCGGCGTGCCCGCATTCGCCGCCGCCGCCGCGGCGCTGCGCGTCGAGCTCACCGTCCCCGAGGTCGCACAGACGGTCATCCTCACGCGCCACGGGCGCCGCGCGAGCGCGATGCCGCCCGGCGAGGAGCTCGCCGCGCTCGCCGCCCACGGCGCGACGCTCGTCGTCCACCTCGGCGCCCAGGCGATCGACGAGATCGCCGCGACGCTCATTTCCCACTACGGCCCGGACTGCCCGGCTGCCGTCGTCGCCCGCGCGAGCTGGAGCGACGAGCTGATCGTCCGCGGCACGCTCGCCACGATCGCCGAGCAGACCACGGACGCCGGGATCCGGCGGACCGCGACGATCGTCGTCGGGCCGGCGCTGGGCGCGCGCGGCTTCCGCGACAGCCACCTCTACTCGGCGGCGCGCGCGCGCCCGTCGTGACCTCTCAGGTCCGACGGCGACAGGCCGGGCGGCCGTGGCGTGCCGGCTGTCGCCGCTCCGCAGCGGCGCCCGCGTCGTGGGCGTCTCGCGACCGCCGCGCTCCCGGCTGGCGGCAGACCACGAAGAGGCGCGGCCGCAGGCCCAGGATCGCCATGTCGGTGAGGATCGAGGCCAGCGCGACGTCGTCCTTCAGCGCCATCGAGCGATCCTCGCGATCGACCGCGATCAGCCAATCGCCGTCCTGCGCCGGGGAGGACGCCACGAGCCGCCCGAGCCGCACGCCGCCGGCACGCCCCCGAGCGCGCAGCCGGTCGACCTCCGCCTCGACCCAGTGCTGGACCCGCCTCGGTTCGACGGGCGCCAGCAGCGAGATCACGACCTCCTCCATGCCCGCTCCTCCTAGTGCGTGTGGGGGCCGTCGGAGCCACAGGCGCAGCTGATGATCTCCCGCGAGATGACGCGCCCCTTGCCGGTGTGCAGGTGCGTCGTGCACGGCATGCAGGGGTCGAAGCTGCGGATCGCACGCAGCACGTCGATGCCCTTGAAGTCCTCGGGCTTCTCGTAGTTCTCCAGCAGCGGCGTGGCGAGCACGGCCTCCTCGTAGGGCCCCGGCTTGCCGAACGGGTCCTTCGGTGAGGCCATCCACGTCGAGGGCGTGAGGATCTGGTAGTTCTCGAGCACGCCCTTGTCCATCTCGAGGTGGTGCGTGAGGAAGCCGCGCCCCGCGCTCCAGAGCCCGACGCCGACCCGATGGTCCTGCGGCACCGTGTAGGGCGTGGACATGCGCGCATCCGGCCCGCCGGCCTTCAGCAGCTTGTAGGCGAGCTGGAGGTTGTCGTAGGCGATCGCGGCCGTGTAGAGGATGCAGTAGGCGCGCGCGCGGTTGCGCTCGAAGGCACCCCACACCTTGGGGATCTTCCACTCGATCAGGTCGTTGGGCAGCTCGGCCTTCGGCAGGTCGATCTGGAGGCTGTGGCCCGTCGAGCTGATGAAGCTCGAGTCGCGGAAGTTCGCGGCGCCGGTCTGCGCCGCGACCCAGATGCGCGAGTAGGCGCCGGTCTCCATCGACTGGCGGTCCCAGCGCGGCGCCGTCGACCAGGAGTACTTGTCCTTCCAGCTCGTCGCCGTCGGCTTGGGGATCGTCTCCTTGTTCCACGGGTGCCACGGCGACAGCGGGTTGCCGGCCGGGTCGGTCTTGTGGCGGTAGTACTCGTCGCCGTCGCCCGTCCACTCCTCGTAGAAGGCGTGCTCGACGAACTCCTCCAGGCCCGCGTTGAGCATCTGCAGGCTCGTCGTGACGAGCTCGCCGTCGACGACGACGCCGGGGGGCGCCCAGCGCTTGCGCCCCCAGTCGTCGCAGTTGGCGAACGTGCCGTCGTAGGCGTAGGGATCGTCCCACTGGCCCGGCTCGATCATGCTCTTGGCGCGCGTCCCGATGTCCTGGTACTTCGGGTTGACCTCGTAGAAGAACTCGGCGATGTCGTCCCAGATCGCGGCGGTCTTGCGGCCGTAGTCGAAGTACTTGACGATCCGCAGCCCGATCTCGTTGAGATCCGACGGGTCGATCGTCGTGCTCAGGCCGCCCGGGATGACGGTCTGCGGGTGCGGGAACTTGCCGCCGATCAGGACGTACGCCTCGCGCGCCAGGCGCGTGTAGTACAGGCCCTCGAGGTAGAGCTTGCCGGTCAGCGGCGTCAGGTCGGTCATAAGATCGGACATCAACTCGTAGCCGTGCTCGGCGCGACCGCGCGTACGCGTGTTGAGCGCGCGCTCCCAGATCTCGGGGTTCGTCTCGCGCACGGCGGCCTCGGAGAAGTCCGGGCCGGCCAGCAGCGACAGGTGGATCGGGTGGTCGTAGAGGTACTCGACCGCCTGCAGCAGGTTGCGGGCCGTGACGCCCATCGGCGGCGGGTGGATGCCGAACGCCATCTCGCACGCGAGGGCCGAGGTGTTCGCGTGCACGCCGCCGCAGACGCCGCAGGCGCGGCTGGAGATGAAGATCGCGTCGCGCGGGTCGCGGCCCTTGAGGATGATCTCGTAGCCGCGAAACAGCGTCGCCATCGACGCCGTCTCGAGCACCTCGCGGTTCTCGAGGTCGACGACCGTGTGAAACGCCAGCGCCCCCGCCACCCGCGTCACCGGATCGAAGTCCACGCGCCGCACGCTCCCGTTGCGCTCAAACAGCTCCTTCATCCGCTGCGGGTCGTCCTCGATCGGCGTCGGCAGCGGCGTCTCCGCGTAGGAGTAGGGATCGGTGACACCCGGCTTCAGCGTCGCGTTGCCCTGGGCGTCGAACTCGATCGGGAGGTTCTTAAAGCACAATGTCGGCAGCTCCTGACTCGGGGGCGGCGACGCTATAGCGCAGGAGACACATACTGGCGTCTCTGGAAGCTATGCTTCCGGCGTGGCTCGCAGGCGGCCCGAGCCGACACTTCCGCTTGATGGCGACGTGGCCGCGATGGGCGTCGCCGCGCTCGACGCACGCCTCGGCGGGCTGTTCTGGGGCGACAACGTCGTCTTCCAGGTGGCCGACGGCGCGTCGGCCGAGCCGTTCTACCGCGCGATCGCGCGCAGCGACGTCGCCTACGACCGCCGGCTCTTCGTCCGCCTCCAGGAGGCGTCGCCGGCGTATCCGGGGTTCGACGTCATCGACGCGGGGCCCGACAGCAGGCTCGGCCAGCCGGCGCCGCTGCTGCACGCGATCTTCGAACGCTGCCAGGGCGCCGAGCGCGCGCTGCTGCTGTTCGACGGTCTGGACGTCATGGCGGCGCGCTGGGGCGCCGACATCGCGGGCCGCTTCTTCGCGACGTGCTGCCCGCAGCTCCTCGAGCTGGGCGCGATCGCGTACTGGTTCATGCCCGCCGCCGACGAGCATGTTGCGCTGCGCCGGACCGTGGAGGAGATCACCCAGTGCGTGTTCCTGCTGGACGCGGGGCGGCTGCGCGTCGCGAAGGCGGAGGGCCGGTCGCCCGGCGTCGAGGGCGGCATCTTCCGCTGCTCGGAGGCTGACGGGCTCCCGGTCCTGACCCCGGCGCCGGTCGTCGCGCGCATCGGCGCCGCCGTCCGCGCCGCGCGGCTGCAGCGCAACCTCACCCAGTCCGACCTCGGGCGGATCGCCGGCGTCTCGGCGAGCGCGATCTCGCAGGCCGAGCGCGGACAGCGCGGGCTGTCCCTCGAGACCGTGCTCGAGCTCTCGACGGGCCTCAACGTGACCCTGGACGAGCTGCTGCGCGGCGAGGTCGCCACCGGCTACCGCATCGGCCGCGGCCGCTACCCGCCGCGCCGCCGGGCCGACGACGGCGGCCCGATCCCCCTGCTCGACGACCGCGAGGCCGGTCTGCGCGCGTACGTCGTCCGAATGCCGCGACGCGGCTCAGGAGCCCCGCACATCCTCCACAAGGGGACCGAGCTCGTCGCGGTTGCCAGCGGTCTCGTGCAGGTGCTGCTCGAGACCGGCCGGCCGGTGCTGAGAACCGGTGAGACGCTCCTGATCGACGACGCGCCGATCAGCGGCTGGCGCAACCTCGGCGTGGGGGACGCGACGCTCTTCTGGATCCTGCGCGATCCGCGGCGCGATACGTAGCGCCTCGTTCCAGCCCCTACGAGCCCGCCACCGCCGCGCCGCTTGCCACCATCGTCGCCGCGATCACCGCTGCGTTGACGCTCTGGATCGCCTTGCGCACCGCGTCGGCGGCCCAGTCGCCCTCGGCGACCTCCTTCGCGCGCGGCTCGATCTCCTTCCACGGGCGGTCGGCGACGAGCGTGCGGCCCTGGCCGGAGGCGTGCGCGATCGCGATCACGGCGGCGTGCGCTCGTCGGGCTCGGCGCCGTCGACGAGCACGGCGCGCCGCGCGCGCCCTCCCGCTCGGCGATCGTGGCGCGCGCGGCGTCCCCGGCGCTCGCCGGTGGCGCCGTCGGCGCGCAGCACGACGCGCTCGTCGATCACCGTGATCCGCTCGGCGAAGACGAGCTCGGTCAGCACGGCGCCGGCGAGCGCCTGGTCCAGGCCCGACCCCAGCCGGTGACCTTGCCCTTCTCGTCGTCGAGGGCCAGCAGCATGAGTTCCTCGGCAAGCGTCAGCATGCCGAGGGGCTACCCGCCCGCGCCGCCGCTACGCCGCCGCCGGGCCCTCCAGCTCGAGCACGTCGAAGGACCAGATCTCGCTGTTGGTCCCGACCGGCCCGCCGCTGCGGTGCTGCGCGTGGCCGGCCTTGAAGTCCGGCCCCGCGACCCAGGCCCTGAAGTCCTCCTCCGAGCGCCAGCGCGTGATGACGAGGCAGACGTCGCGGTCGTCGTTGGGCCGCAGCAGCTCGAAGGCCTCGAAGCCCTCGGCGCTGGAGACGCGGCCCGCGCGGGAGGCGAAGCGCTGCTCGAACTCGTCGAAGCGCTCGCGCGGGACGGTGATCGCGTTGATCTTGGCGATGCTCACCCTCAGCGCGCGGTGTTGACGAGGCCGACCATGCGGCCCTCGGGATCGTTGAACTGCCCGATGATCAGGCCGGGCATGATCTCCTCGGGTCCGAAGATCCGCGTGCCGCCGAGGCTCTCGGCCTTCGCCATGCCCTCCTCGACGTCGTCGACCTGGACGTAGAACGTGACGTGGCCCTCGTAGCCCTCCGGTCCGCCGGCGACGCCGCCGCCGATGCCGATGCCGTCGGCGTTCTGGACGCTCTCACGCGCGACGACCCCGTAGTTCATCGGGTTGTTCGCGTCCATCTCCCATCCGAAGAGCTCGGCGTAGTAGGCGCGCGTCGCCTCGCCGTCCTTGCCGATGATCTCGAAGTGCACGACTGGCTGTCCCATGTCCCCACCTTTTCGGTTCGCGAACGCCGAGCGTCGCACACGCATCAAGCGGCCGTGTTGGCATGTGGCGCTCGGCGCGGCGCCGGGTAGTACAAACGGAGGACAAACGACATCCGTCCGGAGGGGGAGCCATGACCGAGCTGCAGCGCTATCTGGCCGAAGAGGTCGCCGAGGACCACGTCGACGGCATCATCACCCGCCGCGAGGCGATGCGCCGGCTCGGGCTGCTCGGCGTCAGCGCGAGCGCCGCCGCCGGGCTGCTCACCGCCGCCGCCGGCGATGCGGTGGCCAAGGCTCCGTCCAGCTCGAAGGGCAGCAAGTCCGCGCTCGCCCGGACCGCCGCGTGGGCGCCGGTCGCCACGCAGCCGATCACCTTCGCGGGTCCGCGCGGGCAGCTGCAGGCGGCCTGGGCTCCGGCCCGCGCGAAGGCCCGCGGCGCGGTCCTCGTCATCCACGAGAACCGCGGGCTCACCGATCACATCCGCACCGTCGCGGGACGGTTCGCGGCCAGCGGCTACTCGGCCCTCGCCCTCGACCTGCTCTCCGAGGAGGGCGGCACCGGCGCGTTCCCCGGCGAGGCCGAGGTCGGCGCCGCGCTGAGCGCCGCACCGCCGGCGCGCTTCGACGCCGACATGAAGGCCGCCGTCACGGAGCTGCGCCGGCGCGCGCGGGGAAAGAAGGTCGGGGCGATCGGCTTCTGCTTCGGCGGCGGCATGATCTGGCGCCTCCTGGCAGCCGGCGAGAAGCGCGTCGCCGCGGCCGCGCCGTTCTACGGCCCGTTCCCGGAGGGCGCCGCCCTGCGCAACGCGCGCGCCGCGGTGCTCGCCGTCTACGGCGGTCTCGATGCGCGCGTGCTCGCGACGCGCCCCGCGGCGACCGCCGCCCTCGACGCGGCCAAGCTCGACTACCGGATCCTCAAGTTCGACCAGGCCGACCACGCGTTCTTCAACGACACGGGGCCGCGCTTCAACCCGCCCGCAGCCGCCGAGGCCTGGCACCAGACGCTCGGCTGGTTCGACGAGCACCTGGACTGATCAGGCGGTCGCTGGCGCCGGCGCGCGGAACTCCGCGCGCCAGCGGCGCATGTCGTCGCGCAGGTCCTCGATCAGCACCGCCTCCAGGCCCGCGGTCGCGAACGCGTCGATCTCCTCGCGCGTGAGCGGCCACGGCGGCCCGTCGACGGGGCCGTCGCGCGCGTCGCGGGCGTTGGCGATCACGAGCAGCGTGCCGCCGGGCGCGACGAGCCCGGCCACCCGCCCGATCGCCTCGCGCCGCGGCGGGTCGGGCAGCGACTGGACCGTGCGGCTCTCGACGACCAGGTCGAACGCCCGCTCCCAGTCCGCCGGCGGGTCGAGCAGGTCGGCGGCGACGTAGCCGACCGCCGAGCGCGGGTAGCGCCGCCGGGCGGCCGCGACCGCCGTGGGCGACACGTCGAAGGCGATCGTCTGGAAGCCGTGATCGGCGACGAACTCGGCGTCGTTGCCCAGCCCGCAGCCGACGACGACCGCGCGCCGCGCGCCGCCGCCGTCGAGCTCGCGCGCGGTCGCCCACTCGACGAGCTTGGGGTCGGGCGCGCCGCGATCCCACGGCACCGAGCGCTCGCCGCGCTCGGCCGCGCGGTAGAGGCGGTCGAACCAGCCGGTCGGATCGTCGGCGTCGGGGCCCATGCCTGCGCGCACCGTGGCAGCTTCGGCGATCGGTGACAATGCGGCCGTGCGGCCTGCGCCCCGCAGCCGGCTCCAGCGCAGCGCGGACGTCGCGGTGCCGCTCGTCGTCGGGCTGTTCCTCGCCGCCCTCGTCATCGACTCGCCCGGCGAGCCCGGCGCGGTGGTCGCCCTCGGCGTGCTCGCCGCCCTCGCGCAGGGCGCGGCGCTGTGGTGGCGGCGCGCGCATCCGGTCACGGTCTTCGCGATCGCCCTCGCCGGCGGGTTGGTCGTGTGGCTCATCGCACCCGAGGGCGTCTTCCCCTACGCCGCGCTGATCGCCGTCGGCTCGCTGGCCGCCGCGCGGCCGCCGCGCGAATCGCTCGTGGGGCTCGCGGCGCTGCTCGGCCTGACGGCGCTGAACTACGTCACCTCCAACGTCGAGGACTCCACCTTCGCGATGCCGTTCCCGGTCGTCGCGTGGGCGCTCGGCGAGGCCGCGCGCAACCGCCGCGTCGCGATCGCCGAGGCCGAGCGGCGCGCGGTCGGCGACGAGCATTCGCGGATCGCGCGCGAGCTGCACGACGTGATCGCGCACAGCGTGTCGGTGATCGTCGTGCAGGCGGCGGCCGCCGACGACGTCTTCGACGAGCGCCCCGACCAGGCGCGCGCGGCGCTGCGCTCGATCGAGTCCGCCGGGCGCGAGGCGCTCGCCGAGCTGCGCCGCCTGCTGGCGGCCGTGCGGCCCGAGGACGAGCCGGCCGGGCCGCAGCCCGGTCTGGACCGCCTCGGCGAGCTCGCCGAGCAGCTGCGCGCCGCCGGCCTCGAGGTCGCGCTGCGCCGCGAGGGCGACGCCGGCGCGCTGCCGGCGGGCGTCGAGCTGTCGGCCTACCGGATCGTGCAGGAGGCGCTGACGAACACGCTGCGCCACGCCGGCGCCAGCCGCGCCGAGGTCACCGTGCGCGCCGGCGGCGGGACGCTCGAGCTCGACGTGCTCGACGACGGCAGCGGCCAGACGCGCCCGAGCGACGGCGCCGGTCGCGGGATCGCCGGGATGCGCGAGCGGGCGGCGATGCTCGGCGGCACGCTCGAGGCCGGGCCGCGGCCCGGGGGCGGCTTCCGGGTGCACGCGAGCCTGCCGCTGGAGCCCGCGCGATGAGCATCCGCGTCGTGCTGGCCGACGACCAGGCGCTCGTGCGCGGCGGCTTCCGCATGATCCTCGACGCGCGCGAGGACCTCGAGGTCGTCGGCGAGGCCGCCGACGGCGCGGAGGCGATCGAGCTCGTCGCGCGCCTGGCGCCCGACGTCGTGCTGATGGACGTGCGGATGCCGGGCGTCGACGGCCTCGAGGCGACGCGGCGGATCGTCGCCTCCGACAGCGCGGCGCGCGTGATCGTGCTGACGACCTACGACGTCGACGACTCGGTCTTCGCCGCGCTGCGCGCGGGCGCCAGCGGCTTCATGCTCAAGGACGTCCGGCCGGCCGACCTCGTCGAGGCGATCCGCGTCGTCGCGGGCGGCGACGCGCTGCTCGCGCCGTCGGTCACGCGGCGCCTGCTGGACCGCTTCGCCGGCAGCCTCCCCGGCCCCGACGCCGCGCCGCCGCCCGACCTCGACGAGCTCACCGAGCGCGAGCTCGAGGTGCTGAAGCTCGTCGCGCTCGCGCTGTCCAATGCGGAGATCGCCGCGCGCCTCGTCCTGACCGAGGCGACGGTCAAGACGCACGTCTCCTCGGTGCTGCGCAAGCTCGGCCTGCGCGACCGCATCCAGGCGGTCGTGCTGGCCTACGACGTCGGCCTCGTGCGGCCGCGCTCCGCCTGAAGACGGAGGCCAAGTCCATCCTCGCGCCCGATGTGCGGCGGGCGCCCGCGGCGGATGCTGTCTGGCATGAACGCGATCTCGATCCCCGACGTCCCCGGGTGGCTGCACTTCCTCCTGGGCCCGGGCAAGCTCATCATCCTCGCCGTGATCTTCGCGCTCGCCCTCGTGGGCGAGAGCGAGCGGCGCAAGCGAAACGGGGCCTCATGATCCAGGCCGAGAACCTCACGAAGCACTTCGGCCGACGCCGTCGCGGTCGACGGCCTCAGCTTCGACATCCGGCCCGGCGTCGTGACCGGCTTCCTCGGGCCCAACGGCGCCGGCAAGTCCACGACGCTGCGGATGATGCTCGGGCTCGACCGCCCGACGGCCGGCACCGTCAGCGTCGGCGGCCGCCGCTACCGCGACCTCGCCGCCCCGATGCACGAGGTCGGCGCGCTGCTGGACGCCGGCGCCGTCAACGGCAAGCTCACGGCCCGCAACCACCTGCGCTGGCTCGCCGACGCCGGCGGCCTGCCGCGCACGCGCGTCGCCGAGGTGCTCGAGCAGGTCGGCCTCCCCGAGGTCGCCGACCGCCGCGTCGGCGGCTTCTCGCTGGGCATGCGCCAGCGCCTGGGCATCGCCGCAGCGCTGCTCGGCGACCCGGCGACGCTGCTCTTCGACGAGCCGATGAACGGCCTGGACCCAGAGGGCATCCGCTGGATCCGCACGCTGCTGCAGCGCTTCGCCGCCGAGGGCCGGACGGTCGTCGTCTCCAGCCACCTCATGCACGAGATGGAGGAGACCGCCGATCACGTGCTCGTCATCGGGCGCGGCAGGCTGATCGCCGACACGACCACCGCCGAGTTCACGCAGCGCGCGACACGGCAGCCACGTCCGCGTCGTCTCGCCCGACGCCGCCACGCTCGCCGTGCTCGTCGAGCGCGCCGGCGGCCAGGTCATCGTCGCCGACGACGGCTCGCTGGCGATCAGCGGGCTGGCCTCGGCGCTGATCGGAGACCTCGCGACCGAGCACCGGCTGCGCCTGCACGAGCTCGCCCCGCACCGTCCGAGCCTCGAGACGGCGTTCATGGAGTTGACGCAGGACAGCGTCGAGTATCGGCCCGAGGAGGTGGCGGCATGAGTAGCGTCGGCCGGAGGTCCGAGCTTGCGAGGACCGCAGGACGAAACACCCTTAAATCGAGTTCACGAAGCTCGTCTCCCTGCGCTCGACGAAGCTGCTGGTCGGGCTCGCCGTGCTGCTGAGCCTCGCGCTCACCGCCGCGCTGTCGTTCGTCCTCGGGCTGACCTGGCACGACTGGAGCGCCGCCGACGTGCGCGCCTTCGACCCGACCGACGCGGCGGGCGTGGGCGCCATCGTCACCGCGATCCTGTTCCTCGTGCTCGGCGTCAAGGCCGCCACGAGCGAGTACGGCTCGGGGATGATCCGCCTGACGCTGACGGCGACCCCGCAGCGCTGGCGCGTGCTGGCCGCGAAGGCCGCGGTCGTCTCGGCGATCACGTTCGTCGCGGGGCTCGTCTCGACCGTCGGCATGTTCCTGGTCGCGCAGGTGATCATGGGCTCCTACGGCCTGCCGACCCCGCACCTCGGCGACACCGCCGCACTGAACGCGATCCTCGCCGGCAGCGTGCTGGCGCCGCTGCTGCCGCTGATCGGCCTGACGCTCGGGATCGTGTTCCGCAGCACGGCCGCGGCGATCATCGCCACCCTCGGCGTGATCTTCGCGCCGCCGTTCATCGGCGGCCTGCTGCCGCACTCCTGGCAGGGCGCGCTGGACTGGTTCCCGATCGCCGCGTCAGACGCGATCACCGGCGTGGGCGGCGCCGACGGGCTCGCCCCGGCGCTCGCCGCCGTCGTCGTGCTCGCCTGGACCGCCGTCTTCCTCGGCGGCGCCCTCACCGCCTTCGAGCGGCGCGACGCGTGAGCGGTGCAACGCCACGCCGGCGATGACGAGCGCGACGCCCGCGACCTCGACCGCACTCGGGATCTGCGTCAGCACGACGATCCCGATGACGGTCGCGATCGCGGGCAGCAGCGCGACCATCAGGGCGTAGGTCGCGCGCGCCAGGCGGGCCATCGCGAGCTGGTCGGTGACGTACGGGATCACCGACGAGGAGACCCCGACGGCGATGCCGGCCAGCAGCGCCGTCGGGTCGATCAGCGCGGGGGCGGCCTGCCAGCCGCCCATCGGCGTCACGACGACCGCCGCGATCAGCATCGCCGCGGCGAGGCCGTCGATGCCGCTGAGCGCGGGGCGCTTGGCGACGCGGTCGGCGAGCACGATGTAGAGCGCGAAGAGGACGGCGTTGGCGAACGCGAACGCGAGACCGAGCGGCTCGCCGGCCAGCCGGACGTCGGTGAGCAGGTAGACGCCGCCGACCGCGAGCGCCAGCGCGAAGAGGTTGCGCGGGCTGCGCGCCCCGACCGCCGCCAGCGCGATCACCGGCAGGAACTCGATCGCCGCGACGGTGCCCAGCGGCAGGCGGCTGATCGCCGTGTAGAAGCAGACGTTCATGACGGCCAGCACGGCGCCCCAGGCCAGCAGCAGCCGGCGCCCGTCGCGGTCCAGCGCGGCGAACGCGCGCCAGGGCCGGCGCCAGAGCGCGAAGATCAGCGCGGCGGAGGCGATCCGCAGCCAGGCGACGCCGAGCACCTCGACGCGCGCGAACAGCAGCACCGCGAACGACGGGCCGAGGTAGTGGAAGACGGCGCTGACGACGAAGTACAGCTGCGGTGGCGCGTCCTCGACGGCGCGGGCGATCGGGGCGGTCCGCTGCACCCGCCGTAGTCTCGTCGGTATCAGCGCCACTTCACATGGTGCAACGTAGGTAGACTGGTCGTCATGCCGTCGAATCGCAGGCAGAATGACCGCCTCACCGAAGGTGCCTCGCTGGACGAGACGAACCTGCGCCTGCTCGCCGAGCTGCAGTCCGACGCCCGCCTGAGCCTCGCCGAGCTCGGGCGCCGCGTCGGGCTGTCGTCGCCCGCGGTCGCCGAGCGCCTGCAGCGCCTCGAGGACGACGAGGTGATCCTCGGCTACCGCGCGCAGATCAACCCGCGCGCGCTCGGCTTCGCGCTCAGCGCCGTGATCCGCATGCGCCCCGCCCCGCGCCAGCTGCAGAAGGCCGCGGCCATCGCCCGGTCCACGCCGGAGGTCGTCGAGTGCCGCCGCGTCACCGGCGACGACTGCTACGTCATGCTCGCCCACGTGCGCTCGGTCGAGCACCTCGAGGAGGTCATCGACCGCTTCACGCCCTACGGCTCGACGACGACCTCGGTCGTGCAGTCGGCGCCGGTGCCGCCGCGCGGGCTCGACCTCAGCGCACCGTGAAGCTCACCTTCTTGGGCGCCGAGCGCACCTTCGAGGCGGGGTCGCTCGCGACCAGCGTCGCGGTGTAGCGGCCCTTGCGCAGCCCGGCCGCGCTCAGCGCGAGCGTGCCGGCCCCCGCCTTCGTGAACGCGCGCGTCGCCGTGCCCGCGGCGATCTGGCGCGTGCAGCTGCGGCCGCGGCCGCTCGCCACGCAGCGCGAGCCGCGGCGCACGCCCTTGGCCGCCCGCGTCAGCGTCACCCGCACGGACGCCGCCACGTTCAGCGAGAAGCGGAAGGTCGCGCGCTTGCGGCCGCGGACCCGCGCCTTGGACTGCGTCACGCGGACGCTGCCGACGAACGCCGGGACCAGCTTGCCGACGCCGATCGGCGCGATCGCGGCGGGCGCGGACGGACCCGTGGGCGCCGGCAGCTCGCCCGGCGCGGGCGGCGGCGGAGGCGGCGCATCCGGCGGCGGCGGAGGTGGCGGCGGCGGAGGCGGCGGGGGCGGCGGCGGAGGCGGCGCGGCGGTCGTGAACGTCCGGTCGGCCCCCGTGACGGCGACGGCGCCGCCCTCGCGGATCGCCTCGGCGCGGTAGTGGTACGTCGTGCCGGAGGCCAGGCCGGCGAGCGCCGCGGAGCGTGCGGCCGCGGCATCGCCGGCGCCGACGTCCTGCACCGCGGTGCTCGTGCCGTAGGCGGTCGTCGTGCCGTAGGAGAAGCGCAGGCCGGTCGCGCGGCCGTTGGGCGTGACGGTCCCGGCGAGCGTCGCCGCGCCGGTGCCGACGCCGGTCGCGTCGCCGGTCGCGGCGGCGGGGATCTCGAGACGGCCGCAGCCGACCTGCGGCGAGTCCAGCCCCCAGTGGCGCAGCTCGCCGGCGTCGCCCGGGAAGGTGTCGGTGACCCGCAGCGTCCACGTGCCCGCGGCCGGGTGGCCGTCGAACGCCGACAGCAGACCCGAGGGCCTCACGCGGCCGGTCACGGGGGCGACCGCTGTCCCCGGCAGCGCGGCGGCTTCGTCGTCGAAGACGGCCTCGACGATGTCGTCGCCGTCGAAGCCCGGGTTGCCGAATTGGTTGGTGATCGCCACGTTGACGCCGTCGTGCACGAGCGCGATCTGCAGGTCGCCGAGGAACGTGTGGCGCAGCTCGTCGATGCGCAGGTCGACATCGGCGATCGTGCCGCCCGACGGCACCGTGAAGCTCGACTCCGACGTCGTCGGGACCGGGGCGACCGGCGTGCCGGTGGCATCCGCCACCGCGACCGCCGTGTGCGTCCCGGGCCGCGGGTCGATCACGGCATTGGCGACGGCCGGGCCCTCCGACGAGCTGACGCTGACCGAGATCGCGCTCGTCGTCGCGCACGAGCCCGCCGCCAGGCGCGCGGCGAGCTCGTCGCCGTTGACGGCGCTGCGGCCCTTGCCGAGGAGCGGCCAGGCGGCGCTTGCGTCCTCGATCGTCACCGCCGGGCTGCCCGACGTCAGCGTGCCGGTGACGCCCGGGAGGTCGACCAGGCCGATGCCCTGGACCGCCTGGTCGACGAGGAAGCGCTCGCCGGGCTCGATCACGCCGTCGTTGTCGCCGCCCGGGTAGGGATCGCGCAGCGTGGTCGCCCGGGCACGCAGGCCCGCCGGCAGGTTGAAGGCCTCGGTCGGGTTCGTCGCGGCAGCGCTGGGCGTCGTCGCGCTCCCGCCCATGCCGCGCGCGGCGAAGATCGCCCACAGCGCGGCGTAGTGGTCGTCGGCGGCGCCGGGGGCGCTGCGCGTCGCGACCGCCTGCTGCAGGATCGCGTCGCGCATGTCGAGCATCGACGGGTTGTCGGCCGACAGGCGCAGGCCGCCCGTCACGAGCGCGAGCGCCGCCGGGCGCCCGAGCGCCGTGCGGATGTCCCACAGCGTCTCGGCCCAGACCTCGCCGCCGTTGTGCGGCCCGGCGTTGTTGGTGACGGCGATGTCGCCGTAGGTGTAGCCGCCGAGGACCACGGTCGCGGTGCCGTTGGCGTTGCAGCCGGCGACGCCCGCGGGGTTGACCGGGCAGTCCTCTGGCTTGGCCCGGATGCCGGCGCCGCCGACGACGTAGGTGCCCGTCGTGACCTCGGCCGGCGCGGGCGTGTCGGGCAGCGTGCCCTCGGCGTTGAGGAGGTCGTTGGCGTAGAAGTCGCTCCAGGCCTCGCCCATCATCTGCGGCTGCAGCGACGAGAGCGTCGAGCTGCCGCTGGCGTTGACGACGAGCCGGTTGCTCAGCCCGTGGCTGTACTCGTGGTAGACGACCGCCGCGTCGTCGCTGCCGTTCACGTCGCGCGTCGTGAACAGGAACATCTGCATCCGCGGCGCCTGGCCGTCGGGCGGTGTGAACATGTTCGCGTTGTTGAGGCCCTGGCCGTCGTTGACCTCGGCGCGCACGTAGTCGTTGCCCGCTCCCGCCGCGCCCGTGTTCGTGCGCTGGAAGTTGCCGGAGGCCTCGTCGAACCCGATCGGGGGCTGGGCGAGGTAGTCGTGGTAGCGGCTGGCGAGGACGTGCAGGTTGGAGCCCGCCTGGCGCTCGTTCGTCAGCGACGTCGCGGGCGTCGCCGAGTCCCAGGTGCAGCCCGAGACCGCGCACGGCGTGGCGCCCGGGAAGGCGTGGCTCTGCGTGAACAGCCAGTCGGGCGCCGCGGGGGCGCCCGCGCTCGCGGGGATCTGCCGGCGCGTGCCGCCGTCCTCGGCGCCGGCGGCGGGATCCTCGTCGGCGGGATCGACGTACGTGCGGGCGAACTGGCCCCACAGCCGCGTGCCGCCCGCGCTGTCGTCATACCAGGCCGGCGGCATCGTGATCTGGGTCGGGATCGCCGTCGAGTCGGGGTCGCGGCGGAACCAGCGGTTCTGGCCGAGCTGCGCGGTGAGGTCCTGGCGGCGCAGCAGCGCGCCGTCGGCCGCGTCGACGAGGACGTCGTAGCCGTGGCCGTCGCTGCCCTCGGTGATGACGTGCCAGGCGAGCACGGGCCCGGCAGCGCTTGCGCTCCAGCGCAGCTGCCCGCGCTCGCCGGTGGCGAAGGTCGTGACGCGGCCGGCGCCGGGCTGCACGCTGGTCTGGCGCGGCGGCACGCCGGTCGCGCGGGCGGCGGTGCGCGCCGCGCCGAGGCCGGCGAGCGCGTCGAGCGCGGGCGTCGTCGTGGCCAGCCGCGCGCCGGGCATCGGCGCGCCGGAGAGGTTGACGAGCCGGCCGTCGCGCGTGACGTGGGCGTCGAGGCCGCTGTCGAAGGACTGGATGCCGTCGAGCACCTGGTTGAAGCGCAGGTGCGTGATGCCGTCGGGGCTGACGTCGCGCGCGACGAGCTGCAGGTTCTCGAGATCGCCCTTCTGCAGCCCGAAGGCGGCGCCATGATCGCGGACGTAGTCCAGCGCGATCGCGCGCGGATCGGCGGACGAGGGGCCGGTGAGCAGCTCGTCGGGGCGGCCGACGTAGGCGACCCCGCCGCCGGCGCGGTCGGTGCGGACGTCGCTGAGCGGGCCCAGCTGCTGCGCCAGCTCGCGGCGCGCCGCGCTCGTTCTGCGGCGCCACGGCGGCGGGCGCGGCGGCGCGCCGGTCGACGTTCGCCAGGCCCTCGTCGGCCGGCAGTGGCCGCGACGCGGCGAGGCCGGGCGCGGCTGCGAATGCCGTCCCCAGGACGACCGTCATCACGACGACCAGGCGCTTGCGATCCCCCACGGCGACCTTCCCCTCAGACCGTTTGACGCAGCGCGGGCCACGCTAGCTCGCATCGCTCGCGCACACGTTGCGCGAGCGTGCAGTCAATCGGGCGAAGGCGGGCGACGCAGCAGGTAGACGTCCATGATCCAGCCGTGGCGCTCGCGCGCCTCGGCGCGGACGCGCGCGATCTCGCCGGCGACGTCGCCCAGCCGCCCGGCGACGAGCAGCTCGTCCTCGGTCCCGACGTAGGCGCCCCAGTAGATCTCGGTGTCGCGGTCCTCGACGGCGTCGAAGGCGCCGCCGGCGTCGAGCATCACGACGGCGTCGGTGGCGGGCTGCTGCTCGCGCAGCCGGCGCCCGGTCGTGATCGCGAACGGCTCGCCGACGCGGTTGAGCGGGACGCGGTGCGCGGCCGCCAGCGCCTGGACGGAGCTGATACCGGGGACGACCTCGACCTCGAACGCGACGCGGCCGCGCGCGGCGACCTCGTCGAGCACCGCGATCGTGCTGTCGTAGAGCGCGGGATCGCCCCAGACGAGGAACGCACCGCAGCCGTCGTCGCCGAGCTCTGCGGCGATCAGCCGCTCCCAGACGACGGCCCGCGCGCTGCGCCAGGCGGCGACCGCGGCGGCGTAGCCGGCGGCCGTGCGATCGCGCTCGGGGTCGCGGATCTCCACGATTCGGTAGGAATCGTGCTCGATGTACCGCTCGCAGATCTCCCGGCGCAGGCGCACGAGCTCGTCCTTGGCGGCGCCCTTGTCCATGACGAAGAAGACCTCGGCGGCGTTCAGCGCGCCGATCGCCTGCACCGTGACGTGCTCGGGATCGCCCGCGCCGATGCCGATGACGAGCACCCGCCTCACGACACGCGGCCCCGTCGATGGCTGAGGCGGCCGGCACCGTGCTCGTGCTCGGCGGGACGGCGGAGGCGCGCGAGCTCGCGCAGGCGCTGGTCGCCGGCGCGCCCGAGCTGCGCGTCGTCTCGTCGCTCGCCGGCCGCATCGCGCGCCCGCGCCTGCCCGCCGGCGAGGTGCGGATCGGCGGCTTCGGCGGCCCCGAGGGGCTCGCAGCCTGGCTGGCCGAGCACGAGGTCGCGGCGGTCGTCGACGCGACGCACCCGTTCGCCGAGCGCATCTCGGCCTCGGCGGTGCTGGCCTGCGAGCGCCGCGGCGTCCCGCTGCTGCGCCTCGAGCGGCCCGGCTGGAGGCAGCGCGCGGGCGACCGCTGGCGCTGGGCCGAGGACCTCGACGACGCGGCCGCGAAGATCGAGCACGGCCGCCGCGTGCTGCTGACGACCGGCCGCCAGGGCCTCGCCGCGTTCGCCGACCGCGACGACGCCTGGTTTCTCGTCCGCTGCGTCGATCCGCCCGCGCCGCCGCTGCCGGCCAACCACGAGCTGCTGCTCGACCGCGGCCCCTACACGCTCGCCGGCGAGCTCGCGCTGATCGCCGACCACCGCATCGACATCGTCGTCACGAAGGACAGCGGCGGCGCCCACACGCAGGCCAAGCTCGACGCCGCGCGCGAGCGCGGGCTGCCGGTCGTCGTGGTGCGCCGGCCGCCGCGCGCGGAGGCCTCGACGCTGACGTCGGTCGACGGCGCGCTGCGCTGGACGCGCCATCACGGGTACCGGCGCGGCGTGTAGACGCGCGGCGGCGCGCCGTCGATCACGCGCGTCGCCGACGAGCCGACGATCAGCAGCGTGCGCATGTCGACGGCGTCGAGGTCGACGCCGGCGAGCGTCGTGACGGTGACCGCCTCCTCGGGCGCGCCGACGGCGCGGGCGACGACGACCGGCGTCGCCGGGGCGCGGTGGCGGCGCAGGATCTCGAAGGCGCGCGCGAGCTGCTCGCGGCGCGTGCGCGAGGCCGGGTTGTAGAGCGCGAGCACGAGGTCGGCGGCGCCGGCGGCCTCGAGGCGGCGCGCGACGACCTCCCACGGCTTGAGCTGGTCCGACAGCGACAGGACGCAGAAGTCGTGGCCCAGCGGCGCGCCGACGCGGGCGGCGGCGGCCTGCATCGCCGACAGCCCGGGCACGACGCGGACCTCGACGCCGGCGAAGCGTGGGTCGCCCTCGTCGAGCTGCTCGAGCACGGCCGAGGCCATCGCGAAGATCCCCGGGTCGCCGGAGGAGACGACGGCCACGCGCGCGCCGCCGGCCGCGAGCTCGAGCGCGTGGCGCGCGCGCTGGGCCTCGACGCGGTTGTCGCTCGGGTGGCGGCGCTGGCCGTGGCGGGCGGGCACGCGGGCGACGTAGGGCTCGTAGCCGACGAGGTCGTCGGCGGCGGCGAGCGCGTCGCCGGCCTCCGGCGTGAGCCACTGTGCGCCCGCGGGGCCGAGGCCGACGACGGTGACGCGGCCGGCGCCGTTGCCGTTCGTGTGCGCGTGCTGCGGTCCGGCCGTCGGGACGAGCACGAGCGACATGTAGGGCACGGTCGCGGCGTCGACGTCGCGCAGCGGCGCGCAGCGCTCCTCGGCCGAGCTCGCGCGCTCGACGTAGCGCGCGCGACCGGCGACGCCGGCGCGCTCGGCCGCCTCGCGCACGGCCGGGAAGCGGCGGCCGAGCTTCAGCACGACGGCGGCATCGGTCGCGCGCAGGCGCGCGGCGAGCTGCTCGGGCGCGAGCGTCCCGGGCAGGATCGTGAGCACGTCGTCGCGCTTGGCCAGCGGCGTCCCGGCGCTCGCGGCGGCGGCGCTGAACGAGGTCACGCCCGGTACGACCTCGGTCTCGTAGCGCGGCGCGAGGCGCTCGTGGAGGTACATGTAGGAGCCGTAGAAGAAGGGGTCGCCCTCGCACAGGACGGCGACGTCGCGCCCGGCGTCGAGGTGCTCGGCGAGCTGCGCGGCGGCGTCGTCGTAGAACTCGCGCAGCGCGGCCTCGTAGCCGCCGGGGTGGTCGGTCTGCTCGGTCGTCACGGGGTAGCCGAGCGCGATCTCGACCTGGCCTTCGCGCAGGTGCGGCGCCGCGATCCTGCGCGCGACGCTGCGGCCGTGGCGCGCGACGGGATAGGCGACGACGTCGGCGGCGCCGATGATCCGCTGCGCCTTGAGCGTCACGAGCTCGGGGTCGCCGGGCCCGACGCCGACGCCGAAGAGCCGGCCGGCGGCGGTCATTCCGCGGCGCTCGCGAGGGCGTTGACGGCGGCCGCCGCGATCGCGCTGCCGCCGCGCCGGCCGTGGACGACGAGATGCGCGAGCGCGGCCGGGTGCGCGGCGAGCGCGAGCTTGGACTCGGCCGCGCCGATGAAGCCGACGGGGACGCCGACGACGGCAGCCGGCCGCGGGGCTCCCTCGTCGATGAGCTCCAGCAGCCGGAAGAGCGCCGTCGGCGCGTTGCCGACGACGACGAGCGCGCCCTCCAGCCGCTCGCGCCAGAGCTCCAGCGAGGCGGCGGTGCGAGTCGTGCGCAGCCGCTCGGCGAGCTCCGCCACGCGCGGGTCGGCGAGCGTGCAGACGACCTCGTTGGCGGCGGGCAGCCGCGCGCGCGTGACGCCCGATGCGACCATCGAGGTGTCGCAGAGGATCGGCGCGCCGGTGCGCAGCGCGGTCTCGGCGGCGGCGGCGAATCCCGGCGAGGCCGCGACGTCGGCGGCGAGGTCGACCATTCCGCAGGCGTGGATCATCCGCACGACGGTGCGCTCGAGCACGGGGTCCAGGCCGTCGAGGCACGCCTCGGCGCGGATCGTGGCGAACGAGCGGCGGTAGATCTCGGCGCCGTCGCGGACGTAGGTGCTCACGCGCCCGCTCCCAGCAGCGCGACGGCCTCGTCGACGCTCGCGGTGTCGGTCGTCTCGGTGCCGCGCTGCACCGCGACGCCGTCGCTCGTGGCGAGCACCGTCAGCGCCGCGCCGGCGGGCCGCCCGCAGCCGCGCTCGCAGGCCGCCCAGTGCTCGGCGGGCGCGCCGGGGCCGCGCGCCTGCGCGCGCTGCGCGGCGGCGGCGCGCACGTCGACGCGGGCGCGCTCGCAGGCGCCGCGGCCCGCGCAGGCCGACAGGCCGCTCCAGCCCGAGCCGGCCTCGACGACGAGGCCGAGCGCCGCCAGCTCCGCGAGCGCGCGCTGCGCGCGGGCGGGCGTGAGGTCGACGAGCGTCAGCGTGCGCGCCGACGACAGGCGCAGCTCGCCGAGCTGTGCCAGCCGCGCGGCGCTCGCGCAGTCCAGGCGGCCGAGCCGCGGCAGCGCGGTGACGGCGAAGCGGCCGTCGCGCTGGGCGAGCGTCCCGGGCTCCAGCGCGGCCGGGGCGGGGAGCGGGCCGAGCAGCTCGCCGCCGAGGCGGCGGACGAGGCGCGCCGGCCCGCCATGCAGCTCGGCGACGCGCCAGGCGTCGTCGGCGAAGGCCAGGAACGCGCGCGCCGCGTCGAGCGCGAGCGCGGCGCCGCCGACGAGCGTCGTGCGCACCCCGGCGAGCGCGAGGCGGAAGACGCCGGCGGCCTCGGCGACGAGGGCGACGTCGCAGCGCGCGCTCGCGACGGTCGCGCTGCCGTCGTCGACGGCGAAGAGGAAGCGCCCGGGCAGCGCGGCGAGGTCGGGGTCGGCGCAGAGCAGGCGGTCGAGCGCGGCGACGAGCTCGTCGGTCGGCGCCAGCGACGCCGGCGCGCGGCCGGCGACGGGGCTGGCGAGGATGTTGCGCACGCGGTCGTGTGCGGGCGCGGGCAGCAGCCCGGCGCCGCGCAGGCGCGCCGCCGCCGCCTCGGCGTCGCCGGGCGCGAGGCCGCGGACCTGCAGGCTGGCGCGCGACGTGAGCTCGACGATCCCGTTGCCGAGGTCGGCGGCGAGGCCCGCGACGGCGTCCAGCGCGACCGGCGTCAGGCGCCCGCCCGGCAGCCGGACGCGGACGAGCTGGCCGTCGGCGGCGCCGTGGAGCGTCAGCACGCCGGGGCAGCGATCGGTCGCCTCAGCGTGGCGGAGGACCGCGGCACGACCCTCCTGGACTGGGCGCAACGAGCTACCTCCTGGGAAGAACGCGTTCCCGTAAGCGGTATTCGCAATGGCCCGAGTTCCTGACTTCCGGGTCGTGGTGCCCGGTCACAGTGGCGCGACCGTCCCGGCTTCACACCGGGTTCCTCGAGGCCATCGCGCTGACGGCCGGAGCATAGCCCGCGCGAGGGTGCACGGGCGGTCCGGCGCCACTATGCTCCGGGCGAACGTGTGACGGTGCGAGGAAGCCGGTGCAATACCGGCGCGGTCGCGCCACTGTGACCGGATCGACGTGCGATCCGGAAGCCAGACACTTCGCCGTCACGCGACCAATCCACGACGGGACGCGTGATCCCGAGGAGGTCCGGACATGTCCGACGTCGCCCTGCAGCGCAGCACCAGCCCCACCACTGCGCCCGCGCCGATCGCCTCACCCGCCGAGCTGCTGCCCTACGTCCTGTTCGCGGGCGTGGTCATGATCGTGCTCCTGTACTTCGTCGGCGCCGAGGAGGGCGCGGCGTCGGTCTTCTCGGGCACCTTCGTCCACGAGTTCGTGCACGACGGGCGCCACCTGCTCGGCTTCCCCTGCCACTAGGCGCGCGGCCATGGTCCGCGCCCTGCTCGTGCGGGGCATGCTCGCCGGCCTGGCCGCCGGCCTGCTCGCCTTCGCATTCGCGTACGCCTTCGGCGAGCCGCAGGTCCAGGCCGCCATCGACTTCGAGGACCACCTCGCCCGGCTCGCCCACGAGCCCGCGGCGGCGGAGGTCGTCGCCCGCGGCACGCAGCGCACGCTCGGCCTGCTGACCGGCATCGTCGCGATGGGCATCGCGCTCGGCGGGCTGTTCGCCTTGGTGTTCGCGTGGGCCTACGGGCGCGTCGGCCCGTTCGGCGCGCGCACGACCGCCGCGCTGCTGGCGCTCGGCGCGTTCTTCACCGTGACGCTCGTGCCGTTCACCAAATACCCCGCCAACCCGCCGACGGTCGGCAACCCCGACACGATCGACCGCCGCACCGTCGCCTACGTGGCGATGATCGCCATCACGCTGCTGGCGTTGATGGCCGCGGTGCGCGTTCGGCGGCTGCTCGTCTCGCGTGCCGGCGCGTGGAACGCCGCGACGCTGGCGGCGGTGGCGTTCGTCGCGGTGGTCGCCGTGGCGCAGCTCATCCTGCCGGCGGTCCACGAGACCCCGAACGGCTTCCCGGCCGACGTGCTGTGGCGCTTCCGGGTGGCGTCGCTGGGGATCAACCTCGTGCTGTGGACGGCGATCGGGCTGGGGTTCGGGTGGCTGGCGGAGCGGGTGCTGGCGGCTCGTTCGCCCGCGCGCAGCCCGGCGCTGGCGACCGGCATCGCCGAGGGAACGTGAGCGCGGGGGCAGGCGGTTTCGGCGCCCGAGTGGTGCGTTTCGCGGTCTGAGGCCGCGAAGGGCGCCACTCGGCGAGTGCCTCACCTCATCGATGCCGTTCAGTCCCGCCGCCGCGCACCGAACCCGCGGCACGCACCGCTAGGGTCCGCCGCACATCGCATACATCCCGGGGGGTCCCTGCAGGAGGGGCTGAGAGGGCGCTGCCTAGCGCCGACCCGACGAACCTGATCTGGCTCATACCAGCGAAGGGAGGAACCGTGCCGCATCGCACCACGTTCTCGTCGCACTCGTCCACCAGGACGCAGATGGGCCTCGCCCGCAACGCCACCGTCTCACCGGAGATGGAGCGCGTCGCGGCGCGCGAGTCGCTGGACCCCGAGCTCGTCCGCGCGGAGGTCGCGCGCGGGCGCATGATCATCCCCGCCAACCACCACCACGGCGCCCTCGACCCGATGGCGATCGGGCTCAAGGCGCGGGTGAAGATCAACGCGAACATCGGCAGCTCGCCGACGACCTCGTCGCTGGACGAGGAGGTCGGCAAGCTGCGCCTCGCCGAGCGCTGGGGCGCCGACACCGTCATGGACCTCTCCACCGGCAAGCGGATCGACGCGACGCGCCTGGCGATCCTCGCGCAGTCGAGCGTGCCGATCGGGACCGTCCCGATCTACCAGGCGCTCGAGCGCGTCAGCAGGCCCGAGGACCTGACGGCCGAGCTGCTGCTGGCGGTGATCGAGCAGCAGGCGCGCCAGGGCGTCGACTACATGACGATCCACGCCGGCGTGCGCCTCGAGCACCTGCCGCTCTGCCGCCACCGCGTCACGGGGATCGTGTCGCGCGGCGGCGGGCTGCTGGCGCGGTGGATGGTCCACCACAAGGCCGAGAACCCGCTCTACGAGCACTTCGACGACGTCCTCGACATCTGCCGCGAGCACGACGTCAGCATCTCGCTCGGCGACGGCCTGCGGCCGGGCTGCATCGCCGACGCCTCCGACGCCGCCCAGTTCGCCGAGCTCGGCACGCTCGGCGAGCTCACCACCCGCGCCTGGGAGCGCGACGTCCAGGTGATGGTCGAGGGCCCGGGCCACATCCCGCTGCACCAGCTCGAGGACAACGTCCGCCGCCAGCAGGAGGTCTGCCACGAGGCGCCGTTCTACACGCTGGGCCCGCTCGTCACCGACATCGCGCCCGGCTACGACCACATCACCTCGGCGATCGGGGCGGCGATCGTCGGCTGGCACGGCACCTCGATGCTCTGTTACGTCACACCCAAGGAGCATCTCGGGCTGCCCGCTGCCGAGGACGTCAAGCAGGGCATGATCGCCTACCGCATCGCCGCCCACGCGGCCGACCTCGCGCGCGGCAACCGCACCGCCGCCGCCCGCGACCGCGCCCTCTCGGAGGCGCGCTTCGGCTTTGACTGGAACGAGCAGTTCCGGCTGTCGATCGACCCCGAGACGGCGCGCGCGATGCACGACGAGACGCTGCCCAACGACCACTTCAAGAGCGCCGAGTTCTGCTCGATGTGCGGGCCCAAGTACTGCCCGATGCACAACTTCCGCGACCTCGACTGGGACGAGCTGCGCGCCGTCGTCGCGCGCCGCGCTTTGAGATAAATCGACCGCGACCCGCCGGCCGGAGCTACCCTCACCCTCAAACAGCGGAAGGCAGGGACGGCCGATGCGCATAAAGCTCGTGTCGCTCGAGGACGGGATCACCTCGTGCGGGTTTCGAAAGATGGCTGCGTTCGCGGCACGCATCAACGAGGACACGGAGTCCTGTTATGTGTCGACGAACCGCTATCGCAGCATCCGCAACGGCCTGCGCGGCACGCTCGGCAGCGCCGGCTCGCTGGAGGAGGAGGACATCGACGCCGCCGCGCGCGCGCTGACCGACGCCGACGTCGTCGGCTTCTCGTCGATGACCGGCTACGCCGACCTCACGCGCAGGCTGATGACGCGCGTCAAGGAGATCGACCCCTCGACCTACGTCATCTGGGGCGGGATCCACCCGATCATCCACCCCGAGGACGCGATCCTCGCCGACGTCGACGCGATCTGCACCGGCGAGGGCGAGTTCGCCTTCCAGGAGCTGCGCGACCTGCTGATCGAGGGGCGCGACCCGACGACGGTGAAGAACTTCTGGTTCAAGGCGCCCGGCGGCGAGGTCGTGCGCAACCACTTCCTGCCGCTGATGAGCACGACCGAGATGGAGTCGCTGCCGTTCCCGCAGTACGGCGAGGGCGAGACGATCTACGAGGCGGGCGCGGGCTTTCGCCCGATGAACGCCCGTCACTACATCGACAACGACGGCCTCAGCTACACGACGCTGTGGTCGATCGGCTGCCCGTTTCACTGCACCTACTGCGGCAATACGAAGTTCATCTCCAACGACCCGAAGTACAAGCGCATCCGTCACCCCAGCGCGCGCTACATCGTCGACGAGGTGAAGACCGCCCGCGCGCGCTTCCCCCACCTCAGCCACGTCTCCTTCCACGACGACAGCTTCATGGCGATCCCCTACCGCGAGATCGAGGAGTTCGCCGAGCTCTGGAAGGCCGAGCTCGACCTGCCCTTCGCGGTCTACGGCGTGATCCCCAACTACGTCAAGCAGGACAAGTTCGAGCTGCTCACCTGGGCCGGGATGAACCGCGTGCGGATGGGCATCCAGAGCGGCAGCCGCCGGACGCTGGACTTCTACAAGCGCCCCTCGCCGCCGGAGAAGATCCTCGCCGCGGGCACGATCAACGCGGGCTTCGCGCCGAAGTACCACATCCCCCCGGCCTACGACATCATCACCGACAACCCGATCGAGACGCGCGAGGACATCCGCGACACGCTCAACCTCCTGTACGAGATGGAGCGGCCGTACACGCTGTTCATCTACGCGCTGAAGGTCATCCCGAACACCGAGCTCGAGAAGAAGCTCAAGGAGCTCGGCGTCGACATCGAGGAGATCTCGGCGACGTTCATGGCGATCCCGGCGCGCGTGAACAACCTCATGCTCTACCTCCTCACGATCTGCCGCCCGCCGCAGTGGCTGTGGAAGCGCCTGCTGACGCGCGTGCGTGCCAGCACCGAGGAGCAGCAGCTCTACCCGCGCCTCGGGCGCCTGCTGCGCGGGATGTACCTCACGCGCCGCGCGCTGAGCCACCTCGTCAAGCTCGACTTCTCGGCGACCCCCGGCCGCACGGGCTACTACGTGTGGCGGATCGGGCTGATCGGCTTCTGGCGCAAGCGCCTCACGCGCCGCCTGCCGCGCCCGCCGCGGCCCGAGCGCGAGATCGCGCGCGAGCAGCGCACCCAGAAGCTCGCGGCCTGAGCCGCCCCGCGCGCTCAGCGGCGCGCGACGAGCCCGAGCCGGACCCACTCCGACGCCAGCATCGCCGCGAGCTCGCGCAGCGGCTCGTCCCACGGGCCCATGCGCTCGCTCCACGTCAGCTGCCCGGCGGCCAGCCGCGCCGCGCGGCGCGGGTCGCTGTGGACGGCGATCAGGCCGCGGGCGGCGGGCATCTCGTGCTCGAGCCAGGCGACGTCCTGCCCGCGCGCGGGGATCCGGTTGACGACGAGCACCGCCGGCGGGGTGCCCTCGCCGAGCGCCGCCGCTGCGCAGGCGACGTCCTCGCGGCCGGCGGGCCCGGCGTCGACGACGACCACGAGCTGGTCGGCGGCGCCCAGCGCCGCCCGCGCGGCGGGGTCGTCGAAGCCGGCGCCGCAGTCGACGATCACGAGGCCGGCGGCCTCGCGCAGGCGCTCGACGACGCGCTCGTAGGCGCCCGGGTCCGCCCCGGCGGCGACCGGCAGCAGCGTGAGCCCGTCGTTGGCGGGCACGAGCCAGGGGTCGAGCGCGACCTCCGGGTCGAGCAGGCTGTCGACCGCGACGTTGTGGCGCGGGCCGAAGCCGCTCACCGGCGCGGTGTCCAGCAGGATCGTGCGGTCGACGCGCAGCTGCGCGAGCAGCATGCCCAGGAGCGTCGCGATCGTCGAGCGGCCCGCGCCGCCCGCGGGCGACACGACGGCGATCGTCACCGGGCGGCTCAGGCGCCGCGCGCGGATCGACTCCTCCAGGCGGCGCTCGTAGGACGTCGTGCGCCAGCCGGCGCGCAGGCCGCCCTCCGCCCCGCGCGCCGCCCGCAGGCGGCCGCCGACGCCGAGCCACTCGGGCAGCGTGTCGCGCGTGCGCCGGACGGGCGAGGAGTCGTCGGGGCGCAGCCGCTCCGGCGGCGGCGCGAGCTCGAGCACCGGCGACGCCGCGCCGCGCGGGCGCAGGTGCAGGACGCTGCCGTCGACGATGCCCTGGTCGCCGAGCGAGCTGTTGGCCAGCAGCGGCGAGCGGCCGGGAGGGCCGACGTCCCAGCCGGACGCGTCGGAGCCGATCGTGCCCGTGAGCTGCGCGAACGTCGGGACGAGCTCGCGCAGCGGCGTGTCCGCCGGCGCGGCCGCGTCGGTGCGTCCTTCGGGACCGACGATCGTGACGAGCACGGTGTTCACGGCGTTCCTCCTGCGATCGAGAGATGCCTGGGCGAGCTGTCGGGCGCGCTGCTCGCGCGCGGCGGTGCGAGGACGGTCTGGACGAGCACGGGTCGCCGGCCGCGGCGGACGAGCAGCCCGCGCCCGGGCGGCAGCTGGCGCGCGCGCTGACCGTCGAGCAGCGGCCCCTCGGCGGGGTCGCCGCTGAGGACGATGCCCGGGGTGCGCAGCTCCAGCAGCTGCTGGAAGAACGGCTCGAACGAGGCTCGCGTGACGCCCGCGACGCGACGCGCGAGGACGACGTGCAGCCCGAGGTCGCGCCCGCGGGCGAGCACGCTCGTCAGCGGCGCCAGCGGGTTGCCCTCAGGCCCGGCGAGCAGGTCGTAGTCGTCGACGACGAGGTAGATCGGTGCGCCCGTCACGGGCGTGCCGGCGTCCTCGGCGGCCGCCCGCTCACGCGCCACCGCCACCAGCGCGTTGACCGCCTGCGCAGCGCCCGTCGAGGTCGTCGCGTGCGTCTCGACGTACGACAGCGCCGCGACGTCGCCGAGCGTGCGGCGCGGGTCGAGCACGATGACGCGCGGGGACGCGCCACCGACACCGAGTCCCTCGACGAACGCGCGCAGGACGTTGGTGCGACCGCTCTCGCCGTCGCCGAGCACGAGCAGGTGCGCGTCGGGCCCGGTGAGGTCGACGCCGAAGGTCTCCAGCCGCTCCTCCTCGACGCCGAGGGCGACACCGGCGCTGCTCGCCGCCAGCTCGGTGCGCTCGAGCACGCGCGGGAGGACGAGCACCGGCGGCGCGGGCGCGCCGTCCCAGCGGGCGGCGATCGCGGCGGCCGCAGCGGCGCCCGCGGGCGCGAGGTCGTCCGCCGACGCGACGCCGTCCAGCCGCGGGAGCGCGGCCTGGAACTCCAGGCCCCCGCGGACGAGCCCGCGACCGGGCATGCCCGCGGGCAGCGCGGCCGACGCGTGGCGGCCCATCTCGGACTCGATCGGGTCGTTGAGGCGCAGCTCCAGCCGCGAGCCGAGGTTGTCGCTGACGCTCGGGCGCATCTCGGCCCAGCGGTTGGCGCTCACGACGACGTGCAGCCCGTAGGTCAGGCCGCTGCCGAGCAGCTCCTCGATCGCGAAGTCGAGGTCCTGGAAGTCGCGGCGCAGCGCGGCCCAGCCGTCGATGACGAGCACGAGGTGCCCGCACGGGACCTCCTGACCGGCGCGGCGGCGGGCGTGGACGTCGGCCATCGAGTCCAGGCCGAGGCGGCGGAACGCGGCCTCGCGCGCCTCGATCTCGGCGCGCGCCCGCGCCACGACGCGCTGGACGAGCTCGCGGTCGGCCTTGCCCGCGACCGCGCCGACGTGCGGCAGCGCGCCGAGGCCGCGCAGCTGGCCGCCGCCGAGGTCGATCGCAAGGACCTGCAGCTCGTCGGGCGTGTGCGTGCGCGCGAGGTCGAGCACGAGCGTGCGCAGCAGCGTGCTCTTGCCGCTCTGCGGGGCGCCGACGACGGCGAGGTGGCCGGCCGTGCCGGCGAGGTCGAGCGCGAGCGGCTCGGCGCGCTGCTCGCGCGGGATGTCGACCATGCCGACGGTCACGCGCAGCTGCGCGGGCGGCAGGTCGCGCTCCCAGAACGCGGGCGTCGCGGCGACGGCGTCGAGCGCGAACTCGGCCTCCAGGGGCGCGCTCCAGACTTGGTGCACCGGCCCGGAGGCGTGCGCCTCGCGCAGCCGCGCGACGATCCGGCGCAGGTCGTCGCCGCCGCTCTCGGATGACTCGCCGCGTGCCGCCGCGACCGGGCGCGCGGGCGCGCCGGCCCCGAACGGCGTGACGACCACCGCCGCACGCGCGCCGGGGACGGCGCGCGCGCTGCGGGGCTCGGCCACGAGCGCTGCACGGAAGCGCTCGTAGACGCTCGTGTCGACCTTGAGGTAGCCGAGCCCCGGCTCCGGCGCCAGGACGTAGGCGTCCGACGTCCCGAGGACGCCCTTGCTCTCGATCGCGCTGAACGTGCGCAGGCAGATGCGGTAGCGCAGGTGGCTCTCGAGGCCGCGCAGGCGGCCCTCGTCGAAGCGCTGGCTGGAGAACAGCAGGTGGATCCCGAGGCTGCGCCCGACGCGCCCGATCGCGACGAACAGGTCGATGTACTCCGGGCGCGAGGCGAGCAGCTCGCCGAACTCGTCGATGACGACGAGCAGGTCGGGCAGCGCGGGCAGCGACGGGTCGTGCTCGCGCAGGCGGCGGTAGGCGATGACGTCGTCGACGTTGCCGGCGTCGCGCAGCATCCGCTGGCGGCGCTCCTGCTCGCCGTGCAGCGCGGCGTGCATGCGGTCGACGAGCCGCAGGTCGCTCTGGAGGTTCGTGATCATGCCCGCGGTGTGCGGGAGCGACTCGAGCTCGGCGAACGCGGCGCCGCCCTTGAAGTCGACGAAGACGAACGCGAGCTCCTCGGGCGGGTGGGCGAGCGCGAGGCTCGTCACGAGCGTGCGCAGCAGCTCGCTCTTGCCCGAGCCCGTCGCGCCGATGATCAGCCCGTGCGGGCCCATGCCGCCCTCGGCCGCCTGCTTGAGGTCGAGCTCCAGGCGCCGGCCGGCCGCGTCGACGCCGATCGTCGCTCGCAGCGCCAGCGAGCGCGGCCGTCGCGACCACTCCGCGCGCGGGTCGAGCGCGTCGATCGACGGCAGGCCGAGCAGCCCGAGCAGGCCGTCGCGGGCATCCAGTGCGCCGGCCGCGCCGTGCTCCTGCAGGCGCACGGGCGCCAGCGAGCGGGCGACGGCCTCGGCCGCGCCGGGCGCCGACTCGTCGACGCGCACGTCGCTCTGGACGTAGCCGGCCGGCCCCGTCTCCTCGAGCGTCGCCGGGCCGCGGTCGGGCAGGCGCAGCCGCGCGCAGGTCTCGGCCGGCTCGTCGCCGGGCTGCTCGACGGTGCAGATCAGCGCGACGCGCAGCGCGCGCCCGTGGGCGAGGATCTCGCGCAGCAGCGGCAGCCGCGTGCGCGGGTCGGCGGGATGCAGGCCGTCGACGACGAGCACGAGCTGCGGCGCGTCGATCTGCTCGTCCGCGCCGCGCGTCGCGATGCTCTCGAGCGTGCGCAGCTGGTCCAGGCGCGGGGCGACGTGCTCGTCGAGCAGCGCCGAGAGGCTCGCGACGTCGGGCGCGATCGCCAGGTGCGGCGCCGCCCAGTCCTCGCCGCCGTCGCGGCGCGCGTGCGGCAGCCACTTCAGCCAGTCCCAGTCCTCGTCGCGGCCGACGTGCGCGACGGCCAGGCGCACGTCGCTCGGCGCGTGCCAGGTCGCCAGCTGCATCAGCATCGAGCGCACGCTGGCGCTCGTGCGGGCGCGGGCGCCGACGACCGCGAGCACGGGCGCGGCCCGCAGCGCAACGGCGACGGGCACGTCGTCGACGGTGCCCCACAGCTCGGCGAGGTCGCGGACCTCGTCGACGAGCGCCTGCTCGTGCTCGGCGAGCGGGTTGTGGCCGAAGTCGACCTGCGGGCGCGCGATGTGCGCGACCGGCGCGCGGCCGGCGCGCACGGAGAGGAAGTCGGCGTCGCCCGGGCGGCGCTCCCAGAGGTTCTCGCGGCGCACGACGCTGGTCCAGAGCCGCTGCGGGTCGGGGTGGCGGCGCAGGGCCGAGGCGAGCTGCAGCTCCGCGATCTGCTCCAGGCGCGCCGCCTGCTCGGCGAGGTACTCGCGGTAGCGGCGGCGCTGGCGGCGCGCGGACTTCCTGCCGCTGCGCTTCTGGCTCCAGCGCATCGCGAGCGCGAAGACGATCGAGATGACGACCATCGCGCAGGCGATGTAGAGGAAGAGCTTGTTCTTGTAGACGAGCGCGAAGGCGAACAGCCCGAGGCTGCCGACGACCGGGAAGAGGACCGACACCCAGCCCTCGTGGTGTCCGTCGATCGTCGCGGGCGGCGGCGCGAGGCTGACCTGCTCGGTCGGAACAGGTGGCGGGAAGGCGCGCGGCGGGCGGTGAAACGCCGCGTCGGGGGAGGTCTGGGTCTCGGTCATCACCCCCTAGGCGGGGAGGCGCGCGGGGACCCTCAGATTTCTTCGGCCGGCCCGTCCTGACGTCGAGCGCGACGGCCGCGCCGGCCGTCGCGCCCCACGTGGGCGGGGGCTACGAGCATCCGAGCCATCGCCGCGTCCCTACTGCGCGAAGCTCGCGGCGATCGCGTGCTCGGTGTCGGCGTAGTTCGACGAGGCGGCGGCGGTCAGCTGGCTGATGCCGTGCAGGGCGTGCTGGATGCCGGCCGACGCGCGCTGCCACTCGGCCCACAGCGACTCGAACTGCGCCTGTGCGACGCCGCGCCACTCGGCCTGCAGCGGGGCGACCTGCGCCGCGAGCTGGCCCAGCGTGGACTCGATGTTCGCGGCGCCTGCGTTGAGCTGGCTGGACACCTGCTGCAGCTGCTCGGGGGTGACGAGGATGTTCGTCATGGCCTTCTCCTTGTGGTGTGGGTGGATGCTGCTCGTGGGTGTGCGGATGCTGTGAGCGCGCTCACGGCGGGACCTGCGTCTGGCAGCCGGCCAGCGTCGTGGGCGGGTGCAGGAAGTACGCGACGTCGCTCATCGCGTGCAGGTAGGCGATCGCGCGCGCCTCGCCGGCGCGGATCCGGCGGCGCAGGTAGCTCTCGTGCAGGCCGTTGAGGATGCTGTCGCGCGCGAACGCGGGCGGGAACTGCTCCTCGCCGGGGTGAAACGGCGGCAGGTCGAGCGCATCGGCCAGCAGCGTCACCTCGCGCCCGTCGGAGCGCTCGGCGAGCCGGCCGACGAACTCGAGCACGGTCAGCGCGACGACCGCCGACAGCTCGTCGGGGACGGCCGCGGTGCCGATGACGACGAGCGGCGCCTCGTCGGCGTCCAGGCGCGTCGGGCGGTCGAGCAGGTAGCCGAAGCGGCCGCCGGCGCAGATGTCGCGCAGGCGCCGGCTGAGCTCCCCGTAGGCGACGGCGCTGGCCTCGGAGCCGAGCGGATCCGCGCGCTCCTGACGCGCGAGGTCGTCGAGCACGTCGCGCAGGAAGCCCGACGACGGCGTCCCCTCGTCGTCGGCGGCGCGCGCGTAGACGTCGCGGATCGCGATCGTCAGCAGCGTGCGCTCCAGCGGCGGCAGGCCGAGCGGCTGGGTTCCCGGCTCGCGGCCGGCGACGAGCAGGCCGTGCAGGCGCGCGAGGAAGGCGATCTTCGCCGCGGGGACCGCGCCGGGGTCGTCGACGTCCCACGGGCTGATGACCGTGGCGGCGTCGTGGTCGAGGCCGAGCGGCAGGTAGACCGCCCCGGGCACGAGCGCGGCGAGCGCGCGGTGGCGGCCGTGGCTGCGGTCCAGGACGAAGACCTGTCCGGGCGCGGCGCTCACGGCGCGAACTCGTTCGAGAAGCTCGACTGCGAGGGCGCCGGCGAGGGCGCGGCGCGGCGCGGCGGGGCGCGACGGGCGGCGGGGCGGGCGTCGCCGGCCGTGCGCGCGGCGCGGACCTTGGCGCGGCGGGCGGTGCGGGCGCGGGCGGCACGGGCCTTGCGGGCGGCGCGGGCCCGCTTCGCCGCCCGGGTCGCACGCGCGGCACGGACCGCGCGCGCCTCGCGAGCGGCGCGCGCCGCGGCCGCATGGCGGGCGGCGGCCGACGGCAGCGGCGTCTTCGCGACGAGCGGCTGCGCCGCGACCGGCGCGGACGCCGGCACGGCGGAGCCGCCGCCGGCGAGGCCGAGCCCGAAGACGGCGCCGAGCGCGAGCGACGCGGCGACGGCGGCGCCCGCGACGGCACGCGTCACGAGCCCGCGACGCGGCCGCGCACCCGTCAGCCCGGGCCGCGAGCGGCGGCCGTCGGCCACGGCGCCGACCGGCGGCGCGGGCGCGGGAGCGGGCTCGTCGAGGGCATGATCGGCCCGCCGCGCCCGGATGAACGTGTCGTCCTGGAAGGGCGAGCGGGCCTGCTGGTAGACGCTCATGTGAGGTAGGGCGGGGATGCCGGCGGCCCCCCTCACATTTCTTTCGCGCCCGCCGGCGGCGGTCAGGCCCGGATCAGGGCGCGAACTCGCCGCTGAAGCGCGAGGACGGCGCCGGTGGCGGCGGCGGTGACGTCCTGCGGGTGCTGCCGCCGCTGGGCGCCGGCGTCGAGCCGCCGCCGATCGTCGGCGTGCCGAAATCCTCGAGGCTCAGCGAGCCGGTGATCTTCGGCGTCGACCGGCGCCCGGCGGCCTTCTTGCGCACCGTCGAGACGCCGGAGCCCGGCGTCGTGGCGCGCGCCGCGGTCGCCACCGCGGCCGGCGGTGCGACCGTCCGCGGCCGGCTGGCCTGGGCGCGCTGCTTGGCCGCCGCGCTCTTCGCGCTCGCCGGCTTGCGCGGCTTGTCGACGCCGTGCTTGATCGCCGGGATCGCGACCGCGCCGACGCAGGTCGCCGTCACCGCGCTGCCGCAGATCACCGCCAGCGCCTTGGCGCCGACGCCGGCGATCAGCCCCGTCCCGGTGACCGCGCCGCCGGCGCCGACCGCGCTGCCGGCGCTCGCCGCCGCGACCTCGGCGTGGCCGCCGAGCCCGGGGATCAGGTCGTGCAGCCGCGACCAGAAGCGGTCGGCGAACGCGGGCGCCGGCAGCGGCAGCATGGCGATGAGCTTCAGGCTGCGCTTCTCGAACGCGCGGCACTGCGCGCAGGCCTCGACGTGGGCGGCGACCTCGGCCGACAGCGCCGGCGCCAGCGACTCGCGGCGCGACTGGGCGATCAGCGCGCGGACGGGCTCGCAGTGCTCGCTCGCCGTCGTCTCGATGAAGATCGTGCGCAGCTTGCCGACGGCGCGCGTGTGCAGGCGCTCGTACTTCTTGGGATGGATGTCCAGCAGCGAGGCGATCGTCTTGACGTCGAGGCCCTCGTAGTGGCGCAGGCGCAGCAGGCGGCGCTCGTCGGGCGTCAGGCGCTCGAGCGCCATCGCGACGCTGCGGGCGGCCGTGTCGTCGGCGGTCAGCCGATCCGCGAGCGCGTCGCCGAGCGCCGTGAGCGGGTCGTCGGCGGCGGGGTCGGCGATCGACTCGGCGTAGTCGTCGACGCTGACGTTCGCCTGGCGGCGCTCCTTGCCGTAGCCGTCGATCGCCCGGATCTGGTCGATCGCGTTGCGGTAGGCGCGCGTGCGCACCCAGGCCTCGAGGCGGTCGCCGTCGAGCTCGGCGAGCTCGGCGCGCGACATGTGCGCGGTGGCGATCGCGTCGGCGACCGCGTCGCGGGCGTCGTCGGCGGTCAGGCGGCGCCGGAACTGCGCGTGCAGCGAGCGCGCCAGCTCCCCTTCGCGAGCCGCGACCTGCTCCAGCGCCGTGGAGACCGTGAGTGCCATCTCACCTGTAGGCGCGGAACCGCCCCGGCACCCTCACATGCGTGTCGGATTTCATCGCACGCGGACCGTCAGCGTCTTGGAGTTGGCCGCGGCGAACGGGTAGATCGGGCTCGCGACGCGGGCCCGGAAGGCGAACGTGCGCCCGCGTGCGGACGGCCGGAAGCGATAGGGCCAGCTGAACGTGCCCCTGCTGTTCGTCCTCACGTCGTCGACCGTGCGCCAGTTGCGTCCGTCACGTGCCTGGATCTTGATCTCGACGCCCTTGCGCGGCAAGAGGCGCAGCCGCCCGGTCAGCCGGATGCGCTTGCCCGCGGACGTCGAGCGCGGCGAGATGCTCGCCGACACGACCGCCCGCACCGTCGTACGCAGGACCGCCGTCGCGGCCGGCTTGGGGTCGGTGCTGAACGCCGTGTACGCGAACGTGATCGTCCGCGACGAGCCACTCGGGAGCTTCGTGCCAAACGCGCCGTCGGCGCCGGTCTGCGCGGTCGCGATCTGCACCGGCTGCGCGCCCGAGCGGCGCTGGCGCGCGAGGATCGCGACGGTTGCGCCGGTGATCGGCTGGCCGCTCTCGTTGACGAGCGTGCCCTTGACCGTCGGCGTCGACCGGAAGCGCAGGCGCCGCGAGGTCTTCTTCGTCGTCGTGAAGCGGGCCGTGATCTTCGCCAGGCGCGACGGGTTCGCGCCGTTGGGCACCGATGCCGGGCCGTTGGCGATCGAGACGACCCCGTAGGACTTCGGCACGACGTTGTTGGCCGCGTCGCGGATCGTCATGACGAGCTCGCGGTTGCCGTCCGGGACCTTCGTCGTGTCGACCTGCAGGATCTGGTTGAGCTCGTCGCGCGGGCAGGCCGACCAGTCGGTGTGCGGGCAGCGGTAGTCGACGCCGCCGACGACGATCCCGCCCAGCGAGACGCTGACGCTCGCGACGCCGGAGTCGGCGTCGGTGGCGTCGAAGGTCACGCTTTGCTGGCCGGACTTCTGGCCGAGGCCGGGCAGCGCGCCGCCGTTGACGTTCAGCACCGGCGGGACGTTCTCGTTGAGGAACAGCCGCGTGCGCGTCAGCGTCAGCACCGTCGGGCTGGCGAAGTCGCAGGTGCCGGGGTTGTTGGAGCAGTAGATGTCCCACTGGACGTAGCGCGTCGGGGCCGCGAGCACGTGGTCCTCGACCGGCGCGAGCGGTCCGTTGTTCGTCACCGGCGAGGCGAGCACCGCTTCGGCGGTGCTGAAGCGCAGGAAGGCCAGGACGGCTCCGCCGCTCGCCGGCGAGCGGTACGCCGTCTCGACGCGCTCGATGCGCAGGCTCGGCAGGTCGCCCGGGACCCGCAGGCCGATGATCGCCAGCGTCTGCGGCGTCATGGGTGCGTTGACCGTGGACGTCAGCCCGGCGTTGGGGTCGGCCGACGCACAGCTGTTGCCGAAGACGCCGCCGGAGGCCTCGACGCCCCTGATCACCGGCGCCGGCGCGCCGGTGTCCCAGTTGCGGCAGACGTCGATCGGGTACTGGTCGGCCTGCGCCGCGGCGGGGACGAGCGCGAGCCCGCCCGCGACGCACAGGCCCACAAGCGTCGCGCGGAACGTCGTCGATGCGGGAATCACGGGGCGGGAGCTCCTCGGCTGGCTGCAGGATGGACCGGTTGCGACCGTCTGCCCGGTAAGGCGGGGTTCGGCGTCATCACCCCCACATTTCCCGGCGGACTTCCCCGTGACCGCAGCGGCGAAGTATGAGGGACGCCCCGCGGCGACTTCAAATCCCGGTCCATCGGGACTCCCCGCCCGCGGCGCGGCGCTACCGGCGGACGTCCTCGCAGTCGCCGGCCACGACATCGCGCGGGTCGGCGAAGACGACGTCGGTGCCGGGGCCGCAGACGACGCGGTCGAACTCGCCGTGGACGACGTTGATGCGGTCGTTGCCGGGGCCGCCGTCGATGCGGTCGTCGTCGAAGTTGCCGTAGAGCGAGTCGTTGCCGGGGCCGCCGAAGATCCTGTCGCGGCCGCGGTCGCCGGTGATCCGGTCGTCGCCCTCGTTGCCGTAGACGAGGTCGTTGCCGAAGCGGCCGGCCATGAGGTCGCGGCCGGGTCCGCCGTGGAGCTCGTCGTTGCCGCGGTCGCCGTCGACGTAGTCGTCGCCGTCGAGGCCGAAGAGCTTGTCCGCGCCGCCGCGGCCGAAGATCGAGTCGTTGCCGATCGTCCCGTTCAGCACGTCGTTGCGGCGCGTCCCGCGGATCGTCTGGGCGCCCGTCGTGTCGGTGTCGGGCTCGGGCGCGATCACGGTGACGGTCTCGCAGTCCGTCAGGACGTCGGCGGTGCCGGCGTCGACGAAGGCGCTGTCCTTGCCCGGACCGCAGTTGACGGTGTCGGGGCCGCCGTCGGCGGCGCGGATCGTGTCGTCGCCGTCGGCGCCGTCGAACGTGTCGGTGCCCGAGCCGCCGGTCAGCGTGTCGTTGCCGGCCTCGCCCTGCAGCTCGTCGGCGCCCGAGCCGCCGTCGAGCGTGTCGTTGCCGAGGCGCCCGTAGAGGTGGTCGTTGCCGGCGTCGCCCTTGATCGTGTCCTCGCCCTCGTCGCCCTCGAGGCGGTCGCCGGCGGCGCCGCCGTCGATGACGTCGTTGCCGAGCCCGCCCATGATCCGCTCCGAGCCGGTCTCGCCGAAGAGCTGGTCGTTGCCGTCGCCGCCGGAGATCAGGTGGTCGGAGCCGCGGCCGCCGCGGATCGTGTCGTCGCCGGGGCCGCCGTCGAGCAGCTTGTCGTCGCCGAAGCCCTTCTCGACGATCTGGTCGTTGCCGTTGCCGCCGGAGATCGTGTCGTCGCCGTCGCCGCCGTCGAGCGTGTCGTCGCCGTCCTCGCCGAGGATCTCGTCGTTGCCGGTGTCGCCGTTGGCGCCGTCGTCGCCGGGGCCGCCGCGCAGCGTGTCGTTGCCGGTGCCGCCGAGGAGGAAGTCGTTGCCCTCGTCGCCGTTGAGCTCGTCGCTGACGGCGCCGCCGGAGAGCTGGTCGTTGCCCAGGCCGCCGATCAGCACGTCGCGCCCGCGGCCGCCGCGCAGCATGTCGTCGCCGCCTGCTCCCTCGATGCGGTCGTCGCCGCGCGTGCCGGTGATCCGGTCGGGGCCGTCGCCGCCGGTGAGCGCGGCGAGGCCGGGCTGCACGACGAGGTCGGCGGGCGCCGTGCCCGGCAGGCTCACGAGCCCCACGCGGGCGCGCGAGAACGGGCTGACGAGCGAGATCGTCCCGGCGCCGGCATTGGCGATGAGGATCCGGCTGGCGTCGGGGTACCACGCGCCGCGCCCCGGGCCGGCGCCGGACACGAGCCGCTGGACGCTGCGCGTGCGCGGCGTGAAGAGCGCCGCCGCCGCGCCGCCGTCCGCGGCACCGACGATCAGCCGCGAGCGCCCGGGCGACAGCGTCAGCGCGCCGCCGACGCCGTCGGGCAGCTTGATCGCCTTCTTGCGGGCGCGGTGCTGGCCGCGCGCGATCTGGCGCAGGCGGCCGCGGGCGCTGGCGTAGGTCGTGCCGTCGTCGGCGATCGCGACGCCGGTCGCGCCCTTCAGGCGGACGTGGCGCAGCAGCACGTTGGCGCTCAGGTCGACGATCGCGACGCGGCCGCTGCGCAGCGCGACCGCGGCGAGCGTGCCGCTGTTGGACACCGCGAGCTGGGCGCCCTCGCCGCGCAGCTCGACGGCCGCGACGATCGCCAGCGTCTGCGGGTCCAGGGCGAGCAGGCGCGTGCCCTGCAGCGCGTACAGGTAGGTGCCGGCGAGCTCGAGGTCGGCGAGCTCGGGGCCGGCGAGCTGCGAGCGGGCGGTCTCGGCGCGGCCGTTGACGTCGACGGCGACGACCTCGCCGCCGGCGGTGACGAAGCCGCGCTGGCCGTCGGGCGCGACGGCGACGGCGCGCGAGGGGCCCGGCAGCGGCAGGCGCGCCGCGACCTCGCGCGTCGTGATGTCCAGCAGCACGAGCTCGGGCGTGCCGGTGGCGACGAGCGCGACCCGCGCGGACGCCGCCGGCGCGAGCGCCAGCAGCAGAAACGCGGCGGCGAGCAGCGCGCGGCAGCACATCGGCCTCGGCCCCCGGCGGTGCGTCAGGCGGCGAACTCGCGGGTGCCGGGGGTCGGGTCCTGCTCGTTGGGCTGCTCGTCGAGGAAGGCCTTGACGTCCGCGTTGAAGCGCGCCGGGCGCTCCATCATCACGATGTGCCCGGTGTCCTTGTAGACGACGGCGTGCGCATCCGGGATCAGCTTCTCGAAGATCGCGGCGTCGCGCACCGGCACGAGCCGGTCCTTGTCGCCCCACACGATGAACGTCGGGCAGGTGATCTTCTCGAGGCGGTCGCGCAGCGGGTAGTCCAGCATCGCGTCGAGCGCGTCGGAGAATCCGGGCTTGCCCGAGCCGGCGACCTGCTCGATCGTCAGCGCCGGCGGGAGCTTGGCGGGATGAGCCGCGACGAGCAGCAGCAGCGCGGAGCGCAGCCGGCGCCGGCCGACCACCGTGTGCGAGCGCGAGGCGAGCCAGCCGACGTAGAAGAACGCGATGTTCTCGGCCTGATGGCGCACGCCGTGGGTGCGCTCGGTGCGGATGTACTCGATGCTCAGGCCGGCCGCGGCGACGAGCACGAGCCGCTCGACGCGGGCGGGATGCTGGATCGCCAGCTCGGCGCCGATGAAGCCGCCCATCGAGTTGCCGACGATCTGCGCGCTGTCGATGCCCAGCTCGATCATGAGCGCGTCGATCGTGTCGGCGTAGTTGCTCATCGAGATCGGCTCCGCGGGCATCTCGGACTGACCGAAGCCCGGGAGGTCGACCGCGATGACACGGTGGTCGCGGGCGAAGAAGGGGATGTTCTCGAGCCAGTTCTGCCAGCAGCCGGACAGGCCGTGGATGAAGATCAGCGGCGGTCCGGAGCCGTAGTCCAGGACGTTCATCCAGCGGTCCTCGACGCGCACCCAGCGCAGGTGCTCGCTCCAGTCGATGTCCATCCATTCCGAGCGGCCCACAGGCCCGTAGGCCTCGAACGGGTCGGCTTCGGCGTCGGTTGCGATCCCCTTGGCCATGTCTCGAGCATAACCGTCCGCGCGCCACCCTAATCCCGGTTGCCGACCGTGCGTCGAGGCCCGCCAGAGCACGCACCGGAGGTGGGACATTCGTCGCAACCCGGAGCGCGCGCCCCCGCGAGACTTCTAGATTGGAGGCGTGCCGGCCATCCAGAACATCCGAGCGCGGCTCGCCCGCCGCGACCGCGACAGCACGACGTGGGCGGTTTCGCGCTTCATGCTCGGAAGCCTGATCGCGATCGCCGTCGTGCTCGTCGGCGGCTTCTTCAGCCTGCGCAACATCGCGATCACCCAGGCCGAGAGCGACACGCGCAACCGCGTGCGCGTCGAGGGCAACCTCGTCGAGACGGCGCTGCGCGGCGGCCTGCTGACCGGCGAGCGGCGAGCGCTGGAGCGGGTCGGCGACCTCGTCGAGGGCAAGATCCTCAACAACTCCGTCGTGCGCGTGAAGATGTGGACGCGCAGCGGCCGGATCCTCTACTCCGACGAGAGCCGGCTGATCGGCCGCCGTTACACGCTCGGCGAGGAGGAGCAGGGGCTGTTCGACACCGGCGGGGTCGAGGCCGAGCTCAGCGACCTCAGCAAACCCGAGAACCAGTTCGAGCGCCAGGACGGCAAGCTGCTGGAGGCCCACACCGTCATCAGGACGCCGGCCGGGACGCCGGTCCTGTTCGAGATCTACCAGCGCTTCGATTCGGTGAGCCAGAACGCCGGCGACCTGCTCGGTGCGCTCGCGCCGCCGCTGCTCGGCGGGCTCGTCGTCCTGCTGCTGTTCCAGGCGCCGCTGGCGTGGTCGATGGCGCGCCGCCTGCAACGCAGCCACCGCGAGCGCGAGCTGCTGCTCGCCAGCGCGATCGAGGCCTCCGACCAGGAGCGCCGCCGGATCGCCGCCGATCTGCACGACGGTGTCGTGCAGGACATCGCGGGCGTCGCGTTCGGCCTCGCGCCGCTCGCCGAGGAGGCCGCGCGCCGCGACGCGCCGAAGGAGGCGGCGGCGCTGAAGGACGCCGTCGCGCGCCTGCGCCAGGGCGTCCGCGGGCTGCGCACGCTGCTCGTCGAGATCCATCCGCCGACGCTCGAATCGGCCGGGCTGGAGGCCGCATTGCACGATCTGCTCAGCCCGCTCGTCGCCTCCGGCATCGCCACCGAGCTCTACGTCGCAGACAGCGCAGCGGTCGGATCGGCGCGCGACGCGCTCATCTACAGAGCGGCTCGCGAGGCGGTCCGCAACGCACAGGCCCACGCAGATGCGACGATGGTGTGCGTGGAGGTCTCCAATCCCGCGCCGAACACCACCCGGCTCGTCGTCACAGACGACGGCCGCGGCTTCGCTCCCGGCGATCGCGCCCGCCGCCAGGCGGACGGACACGTCGGCCTGACCCTGCTCGAAGGCCTCGTCAAGCAGGTCGAGGGCTCGCTCGCCGTGACATCCGAACCCGGCGAGGGGACGCGCCTGCAGCTGGAGGTGCCGACCGCATGATCAGCGTTCTCATCGCCGACGACCACGGCGTCATCCGCGACGGCCTCGGCCGCCTCATCGACGCGCTCGAGGACATCGAGCTCGCGGGCACCGCCAGCGACGGCGCGGAGGCCGTCGAGCGCTCGCGCGAGCTGGAGCCCAACGTCGTCCTGATGGACCTCGACATGCCGCGGATGGACGGCATCGAGGCGACGCGCCGGATCGTCGAGGAGCGTCCCGGCACGGCCGTGCTCGTGCTGACCTCGTTCTCGGACCGCGCGCGGATCCTCGGCGCGCTGTCGGCGGGCGCCTGCGGCTACCTGCTCAAGGACGCCTCCTCCGAGGAGGTCGCCGACGGCATCCGCGCCGCCTCGCGCGGCGAGTCCCCGCTGGACCCGCGCGCCGCGCGCACGATCATCAGCGCGCGCGCCGAGCCCGACCCCCTCGGGGCGCTGTCGGCGCGCGAGCGCGAGGTCCTCGCGCTGCTCGTCGAGGGGCTGCCCAACAAGCTCATCGCCCGCCGGCTGGACATCAGCGAGAAGACCGTCAAGTCGCACCTCACCCGCATCTTCCGCGAGCTCGGGGTCACCGATCGCACGCAGGCCGCGCTCTGGGCAGAGCGCCATGGTCTGCAAATCAGCAGCGACTAACGTCGCATTGCGACTCAAACCGCGGGTGCTTCAGAGTCCCCGGCGGATGCTATCCACGCCCCCCCGCACCGTCGCTCGCACGTCTACGCTGACCGTGGCACTGCTCGCGTCGCTCGTCGCCGGCTCGACTCCCGCCCTCGCGCGCGGAGGCCCCGGCGGCGGCGGGGGCGGGGGCGGGGGCGACCGTCCCGAGGTCCGCGTGGCCGGCACCTGCGGCCCGGGCGCGACGTCCAAGCTCAAGGTCAAGGCTCGCGACGGCGCCCTCGAGACCGAGTTCGAGGTCCACGGCCGCAGCGGCCTCTGGCGCGTGACGATCGTCCACGAGCGCACGGTCGCCTGGCGCGGCAAGCGCCGCCCGAGCGGCCCGAGCCGCTCCTTCAGCGTCGAGATCCGCGTGCCCGACTTCAGCGGCGCCGATCTCGTGACCGCCCGCGCGGTCGGCCCGCGCGGCGGCGTCTGCACCGCGTCGGCGACGCTGCCCGGCTGAGCCGCCGACCGGCAGCGACAAGGGCAACGGGCCGGACGCCGGGGCGCTCCCCGCGGGCCGTGAGTGGCGAGGTGCTTGCGCCAGAGGTCACCAACTCGCCGGTCACCGCCCCAGGCGAACGAACGCTCCCCTCGGCGCTGCCGTTCAGCCGGCGCCGGAGCGCGTCGCCGCGCCGGCACCGGGCGCCGCCCCACCGCGCCGCGCCACCTCCGCCCGCACCACCGGCGCAACCTCGGTCCCGAAGAGCTCGATCCCGCGCATGACCTGCGCGTGCGGCATCGGCCCGACGCTCATCTGCGCGAGGAAGCGCTGGTGGCCGAAGAGCTCGTGCTGGAAGAGGATCTTCTCGGCGACCTCCTCGGGGCTGCCGACGACGAGCGCGCCGCGCGGGCCGCGCAGCGCGTCGAACTGGCCGCGGCTCATCGGCGGCCAGCCGCGCTCGCGGCCGATCCTGCGCATCATCGTGGCGTAGGGACCGAAGTACTCGTCGGCCGCCTGCTGGGACGTGTCCGCGACGAAGGCGTGCGAGTTGATGCTCACCGGCAGCAGCGCGGGGTCGTGGCCGGCGCTGCGGGCGCTGTCGCGGTAGAGCTCGACGAGCCCCACGAAGCGCTCCGGCTGCCCGCCGATGATCGCGACCGCCAGCGGCAGCCCGAGCGTCCCGGCGCGGACGGCCGAGCCGGGGTTGCCGCCGACCGCCAGCCAGATCGGCAGGCGCTCCTGCAGCGGGCGCGGGTAGACGCCGAGATCGTCGATCGCGGGGCGGTGGCGCCCGGAGCCCGTCCAGGTCACGCGCTCGCTCTCGCGCAGCGCGAGCAGCAGGTCGAGCTTCTCGGCGAACAGCTCGTCGTAGTCGTCGAGGTTCTGGCCGAAGAGCGGGAAGGACTCCACGAACGACCCGCGCCCGGCCATGATCTCGGCGCGCCCGCCGGAGATCAGGTCGACGGTGGCGAAGTCCTGCCAGACGCGGACCGGGTCGTCGGAGCTCAGGACCGTGACCGCGCTCGTGAGGCGGATGCGCTTGGTGCGGGCCGCGACGGCGCCGAGCACGACGGCCGGCGCCGAGACGGCGAAGTCGGGGCGGTGGTGCTCGCCGACACCGAAGACGTCGAGGCCGACCTGCTCGGTGAGCTCGGCCTCCTCGAGCAGGTCGCGCAGCCGCTGCTCGGGCCCGACCCGCGGCGACACCTCGGCGAACGTGTAGAGGCCCAGCTCCATGCGGAGGGACGATAGGACGTTCGTCCGGACGGACGTACCGCATTGCCCTGAGCGCCTCAAGCGTCCGTCCGCGGCGCCGATGTTCCCCCGAACGTCAGCGACGGGCACGGCCGCCCGTCGTCCTCCGGAAAGGACCACCCACCGTCATGCTCGATCGTCACCGGCGCCACGTCGCCACGCTCGCAACCGCCGCGCTTGTCATCACCGGCTCAGCGAGTGCTGTTGCGCACGCCGCCGAGGCGCCTCCCGCACGGGCTCCCGCCGTCCCGACCGAGCGGCTGCTCGGAGGCCTGCTCGACGGCCTCCTCACGGGCATCCTCGGCAACGTCCTGGGCCAGACGCTCGGCCAGCTGCAGTCGACGCTCGCCGGGCTGACCTCGGGTCAGATCGGCGATCTGCTGACCGCCGCCAACCCCGCGCAGCTGACGAAGCTCCTCTCCGCGACCAGCACCCCGCAGCTCACCGGCGCGCTCGGCACGCTCAGCGCGACCGAGAACGGCGACCTGCTCGCCCTCGCCGACACGTCGCAGCGCAACTCGCTGCTCAGCGGCCTCACCGGCGGCCTGCTGACGAGCACCCTCGGCACGCTCACCGCCGGCGAGACCGGCGGCCTGCTCACCGGGCTGACGAGCGGCAACCTCACGAACGTCCTCGGCGGCCTCACCGGCGGCCAGCTCACCGGCGCGCTGGGCACCCTCAGCGCCGGCCAGACCGGCGGCCTGCTCGCGATCGCCAACGTCACCCAGCTCACCAGCCTGCTCGGCTCCCTCACCGGCGGCCAGCTCACCGGCGCGCTCGGCACCCTCAGCGCCGGCCAGACCGGCGGCCTGCTCGCGATCGCCAACGTCACCCAGCTCACCAGCCTGCTCGGCTCCCTCACCGGCGGCCAGCTCACCGGCGCGCTCGGCACCCTCACCGCCGGCCAGACCGGCGGCCTGCTCGCGATCGCCAACGTCTCCCAGCTCACCAGCCTGCTCGGCTCCCTTACCGGCGGCCAGCTCGCGGGCGGCCTCGGCACGCTGAGCGGCAACCCGCTCGCGAGCATCATCGCCATCCTCAGCCCGGCCCAGATCACCGGCCTGCTCGGCGGCGCCGGCGGCACGGGCAGCGTCATCAGCGGCCTGCTCGGCACGGCCACCGGCCTCGCCGGCGGCACCGCGGGCGCGAGCCCGGTCAACGGCCTGCTGGGCCAGGTGACCGCGCTGCTCGGCGGCCTCACAGGCGGCCTGCCGATCGGCGGCCAGCTCACGGACCTCGGCTCGCTGCTGGGCACGACCCGCGGGCTGCTCGGAACGACGGGCCTGGACACGGGCCTGCTCGGCGGCCTGCTGTCGACCGTCACCGGCCTGCTCGCCAGCACCCCCCTCGGCCCCGTCACCGCCCCGCTGACGGACCTCCTGAACACGCTCACCGGGCTGCTGGCGCCGATCGTCGGCACGACGCCGGGAACCACGACCCCCGGCACCACCCCCGGCGCCACGACGCCCGGCGCGACCACGCCCGGCGCGACGGCCCGCAAGCCGGTCAGCGGCGGCGCGCCCGCGGCGGCCAACTCCGGGTTCACCGGCTACCGCGCGTCGCTCAGCGCGATCAAGGTCGCCAAGAAGCGCAACAGCGCGAAGTTCTCGGTGACCTGCCCGCGGACGGCGCCGAAGGGCTGCATCGTGAGGATCACCGGCACCGTCGCCGGCCAGAAGGCGATCCCGAGCCTGATGCTCGCGCTGGCCCCCGGCAAGTCCACGCCCGTGACGGTGAACCTCAGCAAGAGCACCGCCAAGCGGCTGAAGAAGAAGGGCGGCTCGGTGCGGTTCACCGCGCAGACCGCGCTCTCCTCGCTGCCCAACGTCTCCCAGATCGTGAAGGTCAAGCGCCCGAAAAAGACGCGCTAGACCCCTCGCGGGCTCCTACCCGCGGCGGCCCCCACCGCCGCGGGTAGCTCCGCCGCCTTTCGACGCACCCGTCACTAGCATCGCGCACGTGACGGTCCCGATCCTGGTCGCCGGCGAGGCGCTCTACGACCTCGTCGCCGGCGCCTCGGGTGAGCTCACCGGCCACGCCGGCGGCGGGCCCTTCAACACCGCGCGCGCGATCGGCCGGCTGGGCCGGCCGGTCGCCTTTCTCGGGCGGCTGTCGAGCGACCGGCTCGGGGCCGCGCACGAACAGCTGCTCGCCGGCGACGGCGTCGGCCTGGACTGCGTCGTGCGCACCGCCGATCCGACGACGCTCGCGCTCGCCGGCCTCGACGCGACCGGCACCGCGAGCTACGGCTTCTACACCGCGGGGACCGCGGCCGCCGGGCTGCAGCCCGCCGAGGCGCTGGCCGCGCTGCCGCCCCGCGTGGCGGCGCTGCACGTCGGCACGCTCGGCCTCGTGCTCGAGCCGCTGGCGACGGCGATCGAGGCGGTCCTCACGCGCCTCGCCGGCGAGACCCTGGTGATGGTCGATCCCAACGTCCGCCCGCGGGCGATCGGCGACGCGCAGGCCTTCCGCGCGCGCCTGCAGCGCGTGCTCGGCCACAGCGACGTCGTGAAGGTCAGCGAGGAGGATCTCGCCTGGCTGGACGAGAGCCGCACCCGTCCGGAGGCGGCGCGCGCGCTGCTGGCGCGCGGTCCGCGCGCGGTGCTGCTCACGCGCGGGCCGCAGGGCGCGACCGTCATCACCCCCGACGCCGACACGGCGATCGAGGCCGTGCCCGTCGAGGTCGCCGGCACGATCGGCGCCGGCGACGCGTTCGGCGGTGGCTTCCTCGCCTGGTGGACGTCGCACGAGCTCGGCCGCGAGGACCTCGCGCGCCACGAGCTCGTCGTCGAGGCGGCGCGCTTCGCCGCGGGCGTCGCCGCGCGCGCGATCGCGGCCGGTTGACGAGGCGCTACTTGCCGCGCCAGGTCGGCGCGCCCGACTTGGGCGGCAGGACGTCCCACCCGTCGGTCACGTGCACGATCTGGTCGTTCTCGGCGAAGGCCGTCTGGGCCTGGCCGTCGTGCGTGAAGGTGATCTCCTCCATGCCCGACTCCTGGCGGTCGACGCCGTACACGTGGTCGACCTTGACCTCGGACTCCTCGAGCATCTTGTGCGCGCGGTCCTTGTCGGATCCGGGCTCGTAACGACCGGTCATCTTGATGGGCATGACCTGCCCGAGAGTAGCGCCGCCGGCCGCGCGCGCCAACCCACAACCGGCCGTCAGACCAGGTCGAACTTCTTCAGGCGCGCGCCGGCCAGGGCGAAGAACAGCCCGATCCAGCCGAACATCACGAGCAGCGCGACCCCGGGCGCGAGCAGGTCGCTCGCGTCGTCGCCGAACGGGTCGACCTGGATGATCCCGTTCGGGGCGCCCTGGGTCGGCATGAACTTCGCGACGTCGGGCACGAGGCCGAACAGCGTCGGCTCGACGACGAAGGCGAAGATCAGGATGCCGACGATCGCGACGACCTGGTTGCGCAGCAAGCCGCCGATCCCGACGCCGAGCGCGCCCAGCAGGGCAGCCACGACGAGGTTGCGCCAGAGCACGTCGAGCAGGTCGGAGATCCCGATCGTCGTCTCGCCGCGGGCGGACAGGATGATCGAGCCGACGACCATGATCGTCACCGTGACGATGAGCGACAGCACGGCGCCCGCGGCGGCGTAGGAGAGCACCTTCGCGCCGAGCAGCCGCAGCCGGTCGGGGGCCGCGAGGACCGTGCCCGTGATCGTGCGGTGGCGCCACTCGCCGGCCATGCCCATGACGCCGAGCAGGAGGATGAACAGGCCCGTGAAGTCGGCCGTGAAGAGGCCCTTGACGTCCTTCGCCGTGAAGTCGTCGCCGAGCACCGCGGTCAGCACGACGACGAGCAGCGACAGCAGCAGCGCGGTGGCGACGAGCGCGAGGAACGTCCGCGTCGTGCGCAGCTTCAGCAGCTCGGCCGCCAGCAGGGGCCTCATGACTGCTCGCCTCCGGTCAGGTCGAAGAACGCCTGCTCGAGCGAGCGCGAGCGCGGCGCCAGGCCCGTGAGGTAGATCCGCGCGTCGCCGGCGACGACGCCGACCTGCTCGGGGGTCGCGCCCGCGACGAGCAGGGCGTCGCCGTCGCGCTGGACGACGTGGCCGGCGGTCTGCAGCGCGCCCGCGAGCCCGTCGCGGTCCTTGGAGCGCACCTCGGTCACGGGCCCGCCGTCGCCGCCGAGCACCTGCGCCAGCGGCCCGCGGGCGCGCAGCTCGCCCTTGTGGATGACGACCACGTCGTCGACGGACTGCGCGACCTCGGCGAGCAGGTGGCTGGAGATCAGGACCGCGCGGCCATCATCGGCCTGGCGGCGCACGAGCCCGCGCATCCAGGCGATGCCGGGCGGGTCGAGGCCGTTGGTCGGCTCGTCGAGGATCAGGACCTCCGGGTCGCCGAGCAGCGCGGCGGCGATCGCCAGGCGCTGGCGCATGCCCATCGAGTAGCCCTTGACGGGGCGGTCGGCGGCGGCGGTCAGGCCGACGTCCTCGAGCACCGCGGCGACGCGCTCATGCGGGTGCTCACCCGTGACGGCGAGGACGCGCAGGTGGTTGCGCGCGGTGCGGCCGGGGTGAAAGGCGGCGTCCTCGAGCACGGCGCCGACCTTCGTGCTCGGCCGCTCGAGGTCCTCGTAGTTGCGGCCGGCGAACGTCGCCGTGCCGGTCGTCGGGCGGACGAGGCCGAGCAGCGCGCGCAGCGTCGTGCTCTTGCCGGCGCCGTTGGGTCCCAGGAACCCGGTGACGCGGCCGGCTTCGATGTCGAAGCTCAGGTTGGTGACGGCGTTGACGCGGCCGAATCGCTTGGAGAGGTCGCGGACCTCGACGGGAGCCATTCGGGGGCATGATGGCGCACTTACAGCATCAGGCACGGATTGAACGGTAAATAGCGGTCCAGCTTCGCCCAGGGCCCGTCGGCGAGGAACAGGCAGTAGAAGGGGTCGATCCGGAAGCCGCGCTCGGCCAGCAGCCAGTCGATCGCGGTGCGCGCGACGAGCGGGACGGTGAGGTCCAGGCGCTCGACGCCGGCGGCGTGCGCGGCGTTCTCGAGGTGCGCCAGCGCGGCCGGCAGGTCGGCCGGGTGCAGCGCCGCGACCGGCCCCGCGTAGCCGTCGGCGTTGGGCGCGAACGCGTAGGCGACGGCGCGCCCGTCGCGGCGCAGCAGCACGGCCGGGCGGTCGGCGAGCATGAACGCCACGTCCTCGGGGCGGCCGTGCCCGAGCAGCTCGCCCTCGATCGCCAGCACCTCCTCGAGCGTCGCCTCCGCGACCTCGTAGCCGTCGGGCAGCGCGACCGCGCGCGGGCGCCCGCTGAAGTCCACGCCGGCCGTCTGCTGGGCGACGCCGAAGCGCAGGTACAGCGCGACCGCGGGCGGGTCGAGCGTCGCGATGATCGCGCGCTGCGTCCCGAGCCCGGGCGCGAACGCCCGCTCCAGCAGCGCCCGCCCCGCGCCGGCGACGCGCGCGCCCGGCGCGACGAAGAACTCCGTCAGCTCGAGCGTCTCGCCCCGCAGTGTGCTGCGCGCGTAGCCGGCGACCGCGCCGCCGTCGTCCTCGGCCACCCACCACTGCGCGCAGGTCGCCGCGAGGTGCGCGTAGAGCGCCTCGTAGGCCGGCCACAGCTCGTCGGCGTCGGAGTCGGCGCTGTCGGCCGGCGCGTAGCCGATGCGCCGCAGGAGGTCGTTCAGCGAGCGGCGGAAGACGTCGAAGCAGGCGCGCGAGTCGGCGGGGGTTGCTTGCCGGATATGAGGGGTTCGCCCTCCGTTGCTCGCACGCTCGGAGCTGCGGTCGATGTCAGGCAACGAGCTCGCGCTCCAGCGGCGTCCGGAAGCGCGGCGTCACGCGCAGCTCGCCGAGCGCGTCGCGCAGCCGCTGCGCCTCGGCGTCGATCGCCGCCACGGCGCCGGCGCCGGCGTCCTCGAGCATCCGCACGACGACCTCGCCGTCCTTGCGCTGCGCCCAGCCGCCGACGATCCGCCCGTCCCACCAGACCGTCGGCCCGATGTTGCCGCTGCGGTCGAAGAGCGGCTCGCGGTGTGAGCCGAGGTACCAGTCGCGCTCCTTGAAGCCCATCGGCGCCGGGTCGAGGCCGGGCAGCAGCGCCGCCCACGGCGCGGGTGCGCCGACAGGCTCCTCGTCGCCGGCGAGGACGAGCCCGGTGGCGCCGCCGTCGAGCGCCACCTCGGTGACCTCGAGCTGCGCGAGCGCGCGCTTGAGCAGGCCCATCGTCCAGCCCGTCCACCACTTGAGGTCGGCGACCGTGCCGGGGCCGTAGGCCGCCAGCCAGCGGCGCACGAGCTCGGCCGCCGCGGCGTCGGTCTCGAGCTCGGCGACGGCGCCGGGCAGCCAGGTCTGCATCGGCGCCCAGCGGTAGCGCGTGCTCGTCCACGAGCCCAGCGGGCGCCCGCGCGCGATGTGCCCGTCGGCGGCCAGCAGGAACAGGACCTTCCAGGAGACGCCCTGGCTGGCGGCGTAGGGCTTGCCCTCGGCGACCGCGATCTTCGCCTTCAGCGCGGGGACGTCGGCCGACAGCTCGGCGGCCGTCGCCTCGCCGCGGGCCGTCAGCGCGGCGAGCGTCGCGCGCTCGGTCTCCGCCAGCCAGCGCGCGCCGTCGCCGGCGATCCCGCCGGCCTCGAGCTGCGCGACGAAGCGCTTGCGCTCGCCCGGCACGAGACCGCGCGTGCAGGACGCCTGCACGACCGGCGCCAGCTCGATCGGGACGACGAACATCGTGCGCCGCATCCCGAGGATCCGCACGAGCGAGCGCTCGGCGTAGAGCGCGTCCTCGAGCGCCGGCAGCGCCGGAACGGTCAGCCGCGCCTGGGCCGCGAGCGCGATCGTCGCGGGGTCGGTGGCGTGCAGCCCGACGAGGTCGCCGGCGACGGCGGTCACGTCGTCGAGCCGCGCCGCCGGGCTCAGGTGGTGGCGCACGGCGAGCCGCGCCCGCCGCTGCTCGTCGCTGCAGCGCTGCACGGGCCTGAGGCTAGCCGCTGCGCGTGCGCGGGCGTCCAGATCGTGAGAGGCCGGGCAGAAGCCGGAGGTTTGGCGCCGACCCTCGCGGGGGAACGAGAGGGCTCCATGCGTCCCCGCGCCCACGAGATCAGCGAGAGGATCGGCGCCATCGAGGCGCTCGACGGACCCGCCGGCGCGATCGCGCGCAAGGTCCGCGAGCTGATCCCGGCCGGGCCGGTCAAGGACGTCCTCAGCGGCACGCCGATCGGCCACGCCCTGCACCCGCTGCTCACCGACGTCCCGATCGGGACCTGGACGAGCGCGACGATCCTCGACCTCGTCGGCGGCGAGGAGGCCCGGCCCGCCGCCCGCCGCCTGATCTGCGTCGGGCTGCTCGCCGCTGCGCCGACGGCCGTCAGCGGCTGGTCGGACTGGGCCGACAGCGAGATCGCCGACGACCAGGTGCGGCGCATCGGGATCGTGCACGCAATCGCGAACGTCGGTGCCGTCGCGCTCTACGGGGCGTCGCTGCTGGCCCGTCGCCGCGGCGCGCACGGGACCGGTGTGCTGCTCGGGCTCGCCGGCGCGGGCGCCATCGGCGCCGGCGGCTGGCTCGGCGGCGACCTCGCCTTCGCCCGCGGCATCGGCGTCGACAACACCGCCTTCGACGAGCTGCCGCAGGACTGGACGCCGGTCCTCGACGCGAGCATGCTCCCCGACGATCGCCCGACGGCGGCCACCGCCGGCGACATGGCGGTCCTGCTCGTGCGCCGCAACGGCGTCCTGCACGCGCTGGCGGACACGTGCACCCACCGCGGCGGTCCGTTGCACGAGGGCGAGCTCGTGGGCGACTGCATCGAGTGCCCGTGGCACGCGTCGCGCTTCCGCCTCGAGGACGGCTCCGTCGAGCAGGGGCCCGCCGCCTATCCGCAGCCGGTCCTGGAAGCGCGCGAGCACGACGGGCGCATCGAGGTCCGCGCCGCGCATGGGTAGCGTCGTCCGGTCGTCCGCAGATCCGAGCTTGCGAAACCAGAAGGGCGTGGGTAGCGTCGTCCGCAGGCCCGAGCTTGCGAGGGCCGCAGGCCGAAACCCGAAGGGCGTGGGTAACGTCGTCCGCAGGCCCGAGCTTGCGAGGGCCGCAGGCCGAAACCAGAAGGGCGAAGCCCGGCCACCCGAACCCGATCACGCTGCGAATGCCGTCCTGGGCCTCCATGAGCTCGAAGCCCCGGTTGACCTCGTCCAGCGAGATCCGGTGGGAGAGGAATGCGTCGACGTCGATGTCGCCGTCGAGGTAGCGCTGCACGAGCAGCGGCACCTGGTCGCGGCCCTTGACGCCGCCGAACGAGGAGCCCGCCACGCGCCGGCCGGTGATGAGGTAGCGCGGGATGACGTCGAGGGTCTCGCCCTTGCCCGCCACGCCGCACATCGTCGCCAGGCCCCAGCCCATCCGCGCCGACTCGACCGCCTGGCGCATGACCGCGACGAGGCCGGTCGCCTCGATCGTGTAGTCGGCGCCGAAGCCGCCCGTCATCTCGAGGATCTGCTCGACGGTGTCCGGCCCGCCCAGCATCAGGTCCGTGGCGCCCTGGTGGCGCGCCATCTGCAGGCGCTCGTCGGAGAGGTCGACGCAGACGATCCGCTCGGCGCCCTGCAGCCGGCAGCCGGCGACCGCGCCGAGCCCGACCATGCCGGCGCCGAAGACGACGCAGGTCGAGCCCTCCTCGACCTTCGCCGTGTACATCGCGGCGCCCAGGCCGGTCGACAGCCCGCACGCGAACAGGCAGGCGCGATCCAGCGGCGCCTCCTGCGGGACCTTCGCAAGCGCGATCTCGGGCATGACCGTGTACTCGGCGAACGTCGACGTGCCCATGAAGTGGCGGATCGCCTCGCCGTCGCGCGACAGCCGCGTCGTCCCGTCGGGCAGGTAGCCCTTGCCCTGCTGGTCGCGGATCGCCAGGCAGATGTTCGTCTTCGGGCTGAGGCAGTGCACGCACTCGCGGCACTGCGGCGAGAACAGCGTCACGACGTGGTCGCCCACGGCGAGCGAGCTCACGCCCTCGCCGACCGCCTCGACGACGCCCGCGCCCTCGTGGCCGAGCACCGTCGGCGCGTACCCGGAGGGGTCGACGCCGGAGGCCGTGTACATGTCGGTGTGGCAGACGCCACACGCCTCGAGGCGCACGAGGACCTCGCCGGCGGCCGGCTCGGCGAGGTCGAGCTCCTGCACCACGAGTGGCTGGCCGAACTCCTCAAGCACCGCCGCCCGGATCCGCATGCCCGGCAATTTACCCTTTGACCATGGCATTCGGATCCTCCACAGCACCGTTGCGACACGAGCTCGAAGCGGCGCTCCCCGAGCGCCCCTTCGAGCTGCATTTCTGGGACGGCAGCGCGCTCCCCGCGACCACCGCCAACGGCGACGCGCCGGTCTTCAGCGCCCGCTCGCCGAAGGCCGTCGCCCACGCCCTGATGGCCCCCGGGCAGCTCGGCCTCAGCCGCGCCTACGTGTCGGGCGAGCTCGAGATCGACGACCTCGACGCCGTGCTCGAGGTCCTGCGCGAATGGGAGCCGCCGTCGATCGACACGACGACGAAGCGCCGCCTCCTGATGGCCGCCGTGCGGGCCGCCGGGCTGCAGCGCCCGCCGCGGCCGCCGGCCGTCGAGCTGCGCCCGCGCGGCACGCGTCACAGCATCGAGCGCGACGCCCGCGCCGTGCGCCACCACTACGACGTCTCCAACGACTTCTTCGCGCTGTTCCTCGACGCGTCGATGACCTACAGCTGCGCGGTCTTCGAGGACCCGTCCAGCGACACCGAGTCGCTCGAGGACGCGCAGTGGCGCAAGCGCGAGCTGATCTGCACGAAGCTCGCCCTGGCACCCGGCGAGCGCGTGCTCGACGTCGGCTGCGGCTGGGGCAGCTGGGCGATCCACGCGGCGGCCGAGCACGGCGCCGACGTCGTGGGCATCACGCTGTCGGAGCCGCAGGCGCGCGAGGCGCGGCGCCGCGCCGCCGAGGCCGGCGTCGGCGACCGCGTCGAGATCCGCGTCGCCGACTACCGCGAGCTGCGCGGCGAGCAGTTCGACGCGATCGCCTCGATCGGCATGGTCGAGCACGTCGGCGCGCGCAACATCGAGACCTACGCCAAGCAGCTCGCGAGCCTGCTGCCGCCCGGCGGGCGGCTGCTGAACCACGGCATCGCGCGGCTGCGTCACGGCGAGGGCGAGGCGGGCGGCTTCTCCGAGCGCTACGTCTTCCCCGACGCCGCGCCGCTGCACCTGTCGCGGGTGCAGTTCGCGCTCGAGGGCGCGGGCCTGGAGACCGAGCACGTCGAGGGCTTCCGCGCGCACTACGAGCGCACGCTCACCCACTGGCTCTCGCGCCTGGACGACAACGCCGAGGAGGCCGAGCGGCTCGCCGGGGCGCAGCGGATGCGCGTCTGGCGGCTCTACCTGCGGGGCGCGCGAAACGGGTTTCGCAGCGGCTTCACGTCGATCTACCAGGTGCGCTGCCGGCGGGCCTGAGCCCGCCGGCAACGTTGACCTGGAAGCACTAGGCGACCTCGGAGCAGACCTGCGCGCCGACGGCCTCGGCCGGCTCGGCGGGCTCGGCGGCCTGCTCGGCGTGCGCCGCGGCCTCGGGCGCGGACTCGAGCACGGCGAGCGTGACCGCGATCGCCGCGACGACGAGGCCGGCCGCGATCAGGAACGCGAGGTGGTAGCCGCCGGTCAGCGCGGCCGCCGCCGACTCGCCCTTGGCCGCCAGGGCCTCGGTGCGCGAGGCCGACACCGTCGCCAGGATGGCGAGGCCGATGGCGCCGCCGACCTGCGCGGCGGTGTTGACGAGACCCGATGCCAGCCCGGCCTCCTGCGGCGTGGCGCCGGACATCGCGACCGCGATCAGCGGCGGGAACGAGACGCCGATGCCGAGCGACATGATCACCATGACCGGCAGCACGTCGACGAGGTAGCTGCCGTCAACCGGCACGCGGGCGAACAGCAGCAGCCCGATCGTGACGAGCGTGAGGCCCGGGACGAGCACCCGGCGGGCGCCGAAGCGCATCATCAGCCGCTCGGAGTAGCGCAGCGACATCGTGCCCATGATCACCGTGCCGGGCAGGAACGCGAAGCCGATCTGCAGCGCGTCGTAGCCCAGGACGCGCTGGAAGTACAGCGTGCCGAGGAAGAACATCCCGAACATCCCGGCGACCGTGAACATCTGCACGACGTTCGCGCCCGACAGGTTGCGCGAGCGGAAGATCCGCAGCGGCACGAGCGGCGTCGCGGCGCGCGACTCGCGCACGATGAAGGCGGCCAGCAGCGCGAACGACGCGGCGAGCAGCAGGAGCGCCTGCGCCGAGCCCCAGCCGTCCTCGGCCGCCGGCTTGACGATCGTGTAGACGGTCAGCATCAGGCAGGTGGTGATGAGGATCGCGCCCAGGACGTCGGCGCCCTGGCGGATGCCGAGCCCCGTGTCACGCTCGATCAGGCGCTGCGCCAGGATCGCGGTGCCGATCCCGATCGGGATGTTGATGAAGAAGATCCAGTGGTAGTTGATCGTCTGCGTCAGCACGCCGCCGGCCAGCAGGCCGATCGAGCCGCCGGCGGAGGCGACGAAGCCGTAGACGCCGATCGCCTTGGCGAGGTCGCGCGGCTCGGGGAACATCGTGAAGATCATCCCGAGGATCACGGCCGAGGTCATGGCGCCGCCGATGCCCTGCAGGAAGCGCGCCGCCACCATCGTCTCCTGGCTCCAGGCGATGCCGCAGAACACCGAGGCGCAGGTGAAGACGGCGAGGCCGGCCATCAGCATGTTCTTGCGGCCGATCAGGTCGCCGAGGCGGCCGGACAGCAGCAGCAGGCCGCCGAAGGCGATCAGATAAGCGTTGACGACCCAGGCCAGGCTGGACTGGGTGAAGCCGAGGTCGTCCTGGATCGACGGCAGCGCGACGTTCACGACGGTGACGTCGAGGACGATCATGAGCATGCCCGCGCAGAGCACGTAGAGGGCGATCCAGCGGTTGCGGTCAGTGGGGGTGGTGTCGGTCATGGGGTCCTCTCATGGGTGCAGCGTCAGTTTCCAGCAATGACCGGCGGGCGTCCCCAAACTCATCGCCGGCGACGCGATTGTGCTTCCGGTTCGAACCCTTCGGCTGCCAGAGGGCGACTCGCCGCCCGCCGGCCCGGCGACGACGCTGCGCCAGCCGGCCGGTCCCTCGCGCGGCTCCAGGCACACCGCGGCCCCGAGCTCGCGGGCACGCTCGGTGACCGCGGCGATGTCGGCGACCTCGACGTAGGGCAGCCACAGCGGCCGCTCGGCCTCGCATTCACGACGACGCCGCCGCCGAAGCCGCCGTCCAGCGCGAGCGCCCAGTACGAGCCGCCGCCGGCGCGATGCGCTCCGCCGCGCCAGCCGCACAGGTCCGCGTAGAAGGCGCACGCGCCGGGCAGGTCGCCGGTGTGCAGCTCCAGATGGACGACGGGTCTGGGCGGGTCGCGTGTCATGGCGTCTGTCTTATGACTCCGGTCGGCGCGCCGACTCATCGCGGGTACGCTGCGCCGCGGCCATGGCGATCCCGCGACGATCCTCGGCGCAGGAACGCGACTGCTCGACGCGCGGCCCGGGGCGGCGACGACGAGCCTACCGGCGCCTGGTGCGCCCCGCCACGCCGAGCTGCACGCGCACTGCTACCGGATGCTCGGCTCCGTGCACGACGCCGAGGACGCGCTGCAGGAGGCGCTGCTCCGGGCCTGGCGCGGGATGGCCCGCTTCGAGGGCCGCAGCTCGCTGCGCTCGTGGCTCTACCGGATCGCCACCAACACCTGCCTGGACAGCATCGGCAGCGGCCGAAGCGCGTGCTGCCGATCGACTACGGCCCCGGCGCCGACCCGCACGACAGCCCGGGCGCCCCGCTGGCGGAGTCGGTCTGGATCGAGCCCTACGCCGACGAGCGCCTGGGCCGCCGGACGGCCTGGCCGGCCCGGACGCGCGCTACGAGCAGCGCGAGGGCGTCGAGCTGGCCTTCATCGCGGCCCTGCAGCACCTGCCCGCGCTCCAGCGCGCCGTGCTGGTCCTGCGCGAGGTGCTCGGCTTCTCGGCGCGCGAGGTGGCCGACGCGCTCGACACCACGGTGCGCGCGTGAACAGCGCCCTGCAGCGCGCCCGCAAGGCCGTCGACGAGAAGCTGCCCGAGCAGACCCAGCAGGCCACCCTGCGGGCGGTCGGCGACGCGCGCCTGACCGAGTTGGTCGCGGGCTACATGGCCGCGATGGAGCGGGGCGACGTCGACGCGGTGGTCGCGCTGCTCGCCGAGGACGCCACCTGGTCGATGCCGCCGCTGCCCGGCTGGTTCCGGGGCGAGGCGTCTCCGCGTTCCTGGCCGACTATCCCGGTCGCGAGCGCTGGAAGCACGTGCCCACGCGGGCCAACGGCCAGCTCGCGATCGGCTGCTACATGTGGGACGAGGAGCGCGGCGACTACTTCGCCGGCGCCATCGACGTGCTCACGCTCCGCGGCGACCGCATCGCGGCGGTCACGGCCTTCCTGGCGCCGTGGCTCTTCGAGCGCTTCGGCGACGCTCGGGGTTCATGACGCCCCGGGCGTTCGCCCGCTTCGGGCTGCCCGAGCGCTGCCGGCGTAGTCAGCCGCCGATCTCCCGCGGGACGCGCTTGCGGGCGAGCGCGAGCACGTCGTCGATGTCGCCGCAGCGCTGGCATTCCCAGACGCGGCCCCCCGCCTCGAAGCTCGCGCTGGCGAGGTGGCGCCCGTCGGGGGCGAACGCGACCGCGGCGACCTCCTCCCCGTGACCGGAGAGCAGCGTCGGCGGGAAACGCGGCGCCCGCCAGTCCCAGATGCGCACGATCCCGTCCGCTCCGGCGCTTGCGAGA
>CAWAZH010000008.1:0-137269 GCA_963786575.1 uncultured Actinomycetes bacterium | reverse complement strand
CGCTGACCCTCAACGACCGCCTTAGTCCCACCCTTATAGAGAGGACCTGAGAGCGTCAAAATGGACACCGGGAGCTACCTGGCCGTCATCAAGGTCGTCGGCATCGGCGGCGGCGGCACGAACGCCGTGAACCGCATGGTCGACGCCGGCCTGAAGGGCGTGGAGTTCATCGCGGTCAACACCGACGCGCAGGCGCTGCAGATGTGCGACGCCGACATCAAGCTGCAGATCGGCGATCAGCTGACGCGCGGCCTCGGCGCGGGCGCAGCCCCGACGTGGGCTACGGCGCGGCCAACGAGAGCCGCGACGAGATCAAGGAGGCCCTCAAGGGCGCGGACATGGTGTTCGTGACCGCGGGCGAGGGCGGCGGCACCGGTACCGGCGCCGCCCCGGTCATCGCCGAGGTGTCCAAGCAGGAGGTGGGCGCGCTCACCGTGGGCACGGTCACCAAGCCGTTCGACTTCGAGGGCACCCAGCGCATGCGCCAGGCCGAGGAGGGCATCGAGCGCCTCCGCGAGCAGGTGGACACCCTCATCGTGATCCCGAACGAGAAGCTGCTGGCCGTGGTCGAGCGCCGCACCAGCATCCTCGACGCGTTCCGCGAGGCCGACAACGTGCTCCGCCAGGGCGTGCAGGGCATCACCGACCTGATCACCACCCCCGGGCTCATCAACCTGGACTTCGCCGACGTCCGCACGATCATGCAGGACGCCGGCTCGGCGCTCATGGGCATCGGTGAGGCCGCCGGTGAGCAGCGCGCGGCCGAGGCGGCCAAGAACGCCATCTCGAGCCCGCTGCTCGAGCAGTCGGTCGAGGGCGCCACGGGCATCCTGCTGAACATCACGGGCGGGAGCGACCTGGGCCTGTTCGAGGTCAACGAGGCGGCCGAGATCATCCAGAGCGCGGCCGACTCGAACTCGAACATCATCTTCGGCGCCGTGGTGGACGACGCGATGGGCGACGGCGTCCGGGTCACGGTCGTGGCCACGGGCTTCGAGCGGCCGGGGCGCCTGCCGCTCTTCACCGAGGACTCGACCGGCCGGCGCCGCGAGCCGCGGCGCCGCGACGTGCAGCTGGACGATCGCCAGCGCAAGTCGCTCGAGATCTCGGACGACGAGATCGACGTCCCGTCCTTCCTCAAGGACTGACGCCTGCGCGAGGCGGCCGGCTTAGCCGGCTGCGGAGCGATGCCTTACGAGAGGTCTGCCGCCGGACACGGCGGCTGCGTACGAGGCGATGCTGGCCCTGCGTACGCACCTCGCGAGCGAGGCCGAGTTCGTGCGCCGGGTCGACGAGGAGCAGCGCCCCCAGGGCTACCGCCTGGCGGGGGCCTTCGAGCACGACGGGCGCATACCGCCGTGGCCGGGTTCCGGCTGCTGCGCACCCTTTTCGCCGGCGACGTGCTCTACGTGGACGACCTCTCGACGCTGCCGGAGGCGCGCGGCCGCGGGCACGCCGGGGCCCTGCTCGACTGGTGCGCCGAGGAGGGCCGCAGGCTCGGTGCGACGCGATGCACCTGGACTCCGGGGTCATCCCCGAGCGCCAGGACGCGCATCGCCTTTACTTCCGCAAGCGCATCCGGATCGCCTCGTACCACTTCACCCGCCCGCTGTGGGGGGGGGGGGGGGGGAGGGGAGGGCGGAGAGGTGACGCAGAGTAGCCTCTCGGCCCTGCCTCCGGCCGCCGACACCCTGCGCCGAACGCCCCTCTACGACCGCCACGAGCATGCCGGCGCGCGGCTCGTGCCGTTCGCGGGCTGGGAGATGCCCGTCCAGTACGAGGGCATCCGCGCAGGAGCACATGGCCGTGCGGACGCGGCGCGGGCTCTTCGACGTCTCGCACATGGGCGAGATCGAGACCCGCGGGCCGCAGGCCGAGGCCTTTCTTCAGCGGTCCTCTCCAACGACGTGACGAAGATCGCCGAGCGCGGGGCCCAGTACTCGGTGCTCTGCCGCGAGGACGGCGGCGTGCTCGACGACCTCTTCACCTACCGCCTGGGCCCGGACCGCTTCCTGACCGTCACCAACGCCTCGAACCACGACAAGGACCTGGCCTGGTTCACCGAGCACGCCGCCGGGTTCGACGTGGAGGTGGTGGACGCTCGACGGACTGGGCGATGCTCGCCGTGCAGGGCCCCGAGGCGCGCGGCGTGCTGGAGCGCCTGGCAGAGGGCGAGCTGCCCGCGCGCATGCGCACCGCCGAGCTGCGCGTGGCCGGCGTGGACTGCCTGGTCTGCGGCACCGGCTACACCGGCGAGGACGGCGCCGAGCTGATGATCCCGCCCGGCGGCGCGGCCAGGTGTGGGACGCGCTCACCGGCGAGGGCGTGGTGCCCGCCGGGCTGGGTGCGCGCGACACGCTCCGGCTCGAGGTCTGCTTCCACCTCTACGGCAACGACCTGTCCGAGGACCGCAACCCGGTCGAGGCCGGGCTCGGCTGGTGCTGCAAGCTCGACACGGGCTTCATGGGCGCGGACGCGCTCAGCGGCCTGGAGCCCGAGCAGACGCTCGTGCCCTTCGCCTTCACCGGCCCCGGCATACCGCGCCAGGGCAACCCGGTGGCCACCGCCGCGGCCGGGCGAGGTCACCAGCGGCTCGCTGTCGCCGTGCCTGGAGAAGGGCATCGGCATGGCCTACGTACCGGTGGCCGCCGCGGCGCCGGGAACCGATCGAGGTGGACGTCCGCGGCAAGCCGCGCGCCGCCGAGGTGGGCGAGAAGCCGCTGTACGTGAAGCAGCCGTACGGCACCCCCAGAGGAGCCGTTGGAAGCGTCCTACCCCGAAGACCTCAAGTACCACCCCGAGCACGACTGGGCGCGCGTCGACGGCGACGAGGCCACCTTCGGGATCACCTGGTACGCCCAGGACGCGCTCGGCGAGGTGGTGTTCTTCGATCCGCCCGAGGTGGGCACCCAGCTGACCAAGGACCAGGTCTACGCCGAGGTGGAGTCCGTCAAGGCCGTGTCCGACGTCTTCGCGCCGCTCTCGGGGAGATCGTCGCCGTCAACGAGGCCCTGGCCGACACCCCCGAGCGCATCAACGACGACCCCTACGGAGACGGCTGGATGGTGCGCGTGAAGCTCACCGACCAGGCCGAGCTGGACACGCTGCTCGACGTGGGCGCCTATCGCGATCTGCTGCAATCAGGGGGCTGATGTCCCGCTACACCTCAGTCACCGACGCGGACCTGGAGGCGATGCTCGCCGCCATCGGCGCCAGCTCGCTCGACGACCTGTTCGCCGACGTGCCCGCCGACGTGCGCCTCGACCGGCCATCGACCTGCCCGCCGGGCGCTCGGAGCAGGAGGTGTACGAGGAGCTGTCCGCGCTCGCGGCCCGCAACCGCCACGCCGACGCCGAGACCACCTTCCTCGGTGCCGGCATGTACGACCACTACGTGCCGGCGCTGATCGACACGCTCCTCCAGCCGCTCCGAGTTCCTCACGCCCGTACACGCCGTACCAGCCCGAGATCTCGCAGGGCGGCCTCCAGGTGATGTTCGAGTTCCAGACCGCGATCTCGGAGCTCACGGGCCTGCCGGTGGCCAACGCCTCGGTCTACGAGGGCCCGAGCGCCGTGGCCGCCGCCGGCTACCTGGCGAAGCTCGAGACGCGCCGGACGAAGCTGGTGGCCAGCCGCGGCCTGCACCCGCACTCGCGGGCCGCGCTCCGCACCCACGCCGCGGGCTACGGCATGGAGGTGGTGGAGGTGCCGCTGGACGAGCGACGGCGCCACCGACGCCGACGCGCTCGCCGCCGCCGTGGACGACGACACCGCCGCGGTGTTCGTGCAGCAGCCGAACTTCCTGGGCACGGTCGAGGACCTGGGCGAGCTGGCCGAGGCCGGCAAGCGCACCGGAGCGCTGCTCGTGTGCGCCGCCGACCCGCTGCCGCTCGGCATCCTCAAGCCGCCCGGCGAGCTGGGCGCCGACATCTGCGTCGGCGAGGGCCAGACGCTCGGCAACCGGCTGGACTTCGGCGGCCCGAGCTTCGGCTTCTTCGCCGCCGCGGAGCGCTTCATCCGCCGCATGCCCGGCCGGATCGCGGGCGAGACCAGCGACGTGGACGGCCGGCGCGGCTTCGTGCTCACGCTCCAGACGCGCGAGCAGCACATCCGCCGCGAGAAGGCCACGCACAACATCTGCACCGCCCAGGCGCTCAACGCGCTGGCCGGCGTGATCTACCTGTCCTGGCTCGGCCGCCGCGGGCTCGTGGAGCTCGCCGAGCTGATGCTGAGCCGCACGCACTACGCGCGCGAGGCGCTCGGCCTCGAGGCGATCAACCCCGGCCCGGTCGTGCGCGAGTTCGCCGTGCGGGTGCCGGACCTGGACGGCCTCTTCCGGCGGGCGCGCGAGGCGGGCGTCAACCCCGGCTACCGGCTGGGCCGCGACTACCCCGAGTACGAGGACGGCCTGCTGGTGGCGATCACCGAGCGCCGCACGCGCGGCGGACATCGACCGCCTGGCCGGGGTGGTGGGCGCTCCGCGGGCGCCCGCGAGAAGGAGGCGGTGCGATGAGCGATTGTGCCGACCCGCGCCGCCACGAGGACACGGTCACGATCTTCGAGCGCACGCACGCCGGGCGGCGGGCGTTCACGCCGCCCGAGATCGACGTGCCCGAGGTGGCGGTCGAGGACGCTGCTGCCCGCCGGCGCTCCTGCGCGACCGACCCGGCGGAGCTGCCCGAGGTGTCCGAGCCCGAGATCGTGCGCCACTACACCACGCTCTCGACGAAGAACTTCCACCTCGACGAGGGCTTCTACCCGCTCGGCTCGTGCACGATGAAGCACAACCCGAAGCTGCACGAGCGCGTGGCCGCGCTGCCCGGGCACGCGCGCCTGCACCCGCTCCAGGACCCCGAGCACGCCCAGGGCGCGCTCGAGCTGATGTGGCGCCTCCAGGGCGCGCTGGCGGAGATCGCCGGCCTGCCGCACGTGTCGCTCCAGCCCTCGCGCGGGCTCGCACGGCGAGCTGGCCGGCCTGCTGCTGACCCGCGCCTACCACGAGGACCGCGGCGAGCGGCGGACGAAGGTGCTCACCCCGGACACCGCCCACGGCACCAACCCGGCCACGGTGACGATGGCCGGCTACGAGGTGGTGAAGGTCGGCACCGCGCCCGACGGCGGCGTGGACCTGGACGACCTGCGCGAGAAGGCCACCGACGACGTGGCCTGCCTGATGCTCACCAACCCGAACACGCTCGGCCTCTTCGACCGCAACATCGAGGAGATCGCCTCGATCGTGCACGACGCCGGGGCCACGCTCTACTACGACGGCGCCAACCTGAACGCCGTGATGGGCATCGCCCGCCCCGGCGACATGGGCTTCGACATCGTGCACTTCAACCTGCACAAGACCTTCACGCAGCCGCACGGCGGCGGCGGCCCCGGCGCCGGCCCGATCGCCGTGTCGGACCGGATCGAGCCGTTCCTGCCCGCGCCCGCAGGTGGTGCGCGTCGAGGGCGACAACGGCTCCGGGCCGCGCTTCGACCTGGACTCCGACCGGCCGAAGTCGATCGGCAAGCTGCGCGGCTTCCAGGGCAACTTCGGCGTCTTCGTGCGCTCCTACGCCTACATCCTGCTCGCTGGGCGGCGACGGCCTCCGCGAGGCCTCCGAGATGGCGGTGCTCAACGCCAACTACCTGAAGGCGCGGCTGGCCGAGGACGGGCTCGGCCGAGTACCTGCCCGTCGCCTTCGACCGCACCTGCATGCACGAGTTCGTGCTCTCGGGCCGCGGCGCGCAGCGACGAGCTGGGGGTCAAGACGCTCGACATCGCCAAGCGCCTGCTGGACCACGGCGTGCACCCGCCGACCGTCTACTTCCCGCTGCTGGTGGAGGAGGCGCTGATGATCGAGCCCACCGAGACCGAGACCAAGGAGCGCCTCGACCACTTCGCCGACGCCGTGCGCTCGATCCTCGACGAGGCGCGCGAGGACCCGGAGATCGCTCGCAACGCGCCCTACACCACGCCGGTCCGCCGCCTGGACGAGGCCGGCGCGGCCAAGCGGCCGGTGGTGCGCCAGGGCATGGGGGAGAACCCCGGCGACCGGAGCGGGCCGGGCGCAGCGACGGCGAGTCCTCGGGCGCGCTCTAGATCCGGCACCCGTGCGCATCTTCAGCGGCATCCAGCCCACGGGGCGCAAGCACCTCGGCAACTACCTCGGCGCCGTCCGGCAGTACGTGGAGGGCCAGGACCGCGGCGACCCGGCGATCTACTGCATCGTCGACCTGCACGCCACCGCGTGACCTACGACCCGGCGGCGCTCCCGGGCTACGTGCTCGACACCACGGCCATGCTGCTGGCCGCCGGGCTCGACCCGGAGCGCTGCATCCTCTTCCGCCAGTCCGACGTGCGCGAGCACACCGAGCTCTGCTGGCTGCTGCGCTCGGTCACCCCCTACGGCGACCTCCAGCGCATGACCCAGTTCAAGGACAAGTCCGCGCGCGAGCAGCAGCTGGTGCGCACCAGCCTCTTCCTCTACCCGGTGCTCCAGGCGGCGGACATCCTGCTCTACCGCGCCGACGAGGTGCCGGTGGGCGACGACCAGCGCCAGCACATCGAGCTCTCGCGCGAGATCGCGCGGCGCTTCAACGCCACCTACGGCCGAGGTGCTCGTGGAGCCCGAGCACCGGATCCCGGAGGTGGGGGCGCGGATCATGGACCTCCAGGACCCGACCTCGAAGATGTCCACCACCTCCAGCACCGAGGCCGGCCTGGTGTACATCGACGAGGAGCCCGACGCGATCATGCGCAAGCTGAAGCGCGCGCAGACCGACTCCGGCAGCGAGGTGGTGCGCGGCGCCGGACAAGGCCGGGCATCGCCAACCTGATCGAGGTGCTGGCCGTGATCGCGGGGCATCGCGCCCGAGGCGGTGGAGAGCGAGTTCGCCGGCCAGGGCTACGGGGCCTTCAAGGGCGCCGTGGGCGAGGCGGTGGTGGACCTGCTCGACCCCGGTGCGCGAGCGCTACCTCGAGCTGCGCGCCGACGAGGCCGCGCTCGAGGCCGCGCTCGCAGGAGGGCGCCGAGCGCGCGCGCGAGATCGCCGCCGGACGTGATGGCCGACGTCCGCGCAGCCATGGGCGTCGGGCCGCCAGCGTCTAGGCTGGCTCCGGTGGCCGTCGTCGATCTCGACCTCGACCTCGAGGTCTTCCAGGGGCCGTTCGACCTGCTGCATGACGCTGGTCCTCAACGAGGAGGTGGACCTGCTCGAGGTGGACCTGGCCGACGTGGTGCTCGCCTACGTGGCGCACCTGGAGCGCGCGGGCGAGCTCGACCTCGAGGCGGCCACGGAGTTCCTCGTGCTGATCGCGGCGCTGCTGGAGCTGAAGTCGCGGCTGATGCTGCCCGTCGACGAGGACGAGGAGGGGCTCGACCTGGTGCCGGGCGAGGCCGCCGACGAGCTGCTGGCCCGGATGCTCGAGTACCACCGCTACCGCGGCGCCGCCGCCGACCTGCGCGAGCGCCTCGACGCCGAGCACGGCTTCCGCTACCGCTCCGCGCCGCTGCCGCCCGAGCTGCGCCGGGTGGCGATCGAGGCCGCCGAGGCGGCGTACGACCCCGATCGCGCTGGCGAGGCGCTCGGCGACCTGCTGCGCATCCCGCCGCCGCTCGACCTGCGCCACGTGCGCCGGCCCGCGGTGTCCGTCGAGCAGCGGCTGCGCCACCTGCGCGACCTGCTCGCGCACCCGGCGCAGCTTCACCTTCGACGAGGCCGTGGAGGGCGCCGACCGCCTCACCGAGGCCGTCACGCTCTTCGCCCTGCTCGAGCTCTACAAGGCGGGCGAGGCCGGCTGGGAGCAGGAGGTGCCCTTCGGGCCGATCACGGTGCAGGTGAAGGCCACGTGAGCGACACGGTGGAATGGGCGAGCTCGCGCGGATCGTCGAGGCGCTGCTGTTCCTGTCGCCCGAGCCGCTGCCGGTGGAGCGCCTGGCCGACGCCTGCGAGGTGTCGGAGGGCGAGGTGGTGGAGGCGCTCGCGCGCCTGCGCGAGCACTACGCCGACGGCTACCGCGGCGTGGTGCTGCGCGAGGTGGCCGGCGGCTTCACGCTGGCCACCGACCCGGTGGCCGAGCGCGCCGCCCGCCGGCTCCTGGCCCGGCCGCGCACCCCGCCGCTCACCCAGGCCCAGGCCGAGTGCCTGGCCATCGTGGCCTACCTCCAGCCCGTGTCGCGGCCCGAGGTGGCCCGCATCCGCGGGGTGGCCTCGGAGTCCGCGGTCGGCACGCTGCTGGAGCGCGGCCTGGTGGAGGAGTCCGGCCGCTCCCGCTTCGGGGCGATGATGTACCGCACCACCGAGCTCTTCGAGCGGCTGTTCGGCCTGTCCGGCCTCGACGCCCTGCCCGACCCGGCCCGTTTCGATCCCACGCCCGGAGGAGCAGGGCGAGCTGCGGGAGCGGCTGGTGCGGGCCGGCGAGCAGCGCGCACAGAGCTGAAGACCTGCCCGACCGGAGGCTATCCGGGCGAGCTAACGGGGGCCGAAAGGCGTGCCGATAGGGGAATCGGGGCCTCGTTTCCCGGACCATGGCGTATCCCTCTTCGATTCCGAGCCAGCTCGCGCAGACGCTGGCTGCCAGCAACGGTCTCGCGCCGGGGCAGGTTCAGCGGCTCGGCGAGCTCAGCCCCGCGCTGCTCCTCGGTGGCCGATTCGCGATGCCCAGCCTGCACGTTCACGAGCGCGGCCTTTCAGCGCGCGGTGGGCTCCGATGCGGCCGAGCTGAGCGGGCGCAACTGGCTGGAGCTGATCCACGCCGAGGACCTGGCCGACGCCGGGCGCGCCCTGGACCGGGCGCGCGAGTCGCACCGGGCCGGAGGTGGTATTCGAGGCCCGCACCTCCACCAGGGCCGGCGGCTGGCGCTGGCTCTCCTGGACCACGTCGTACGAGGACGGCCGCTTCTGCGGCGCGGCCCAGGACGTGAGCGACCGCAAGCGCGCCGAGGGCGCGCTGGCCTCCGGCGACCAGCGCGCTGCGGGCGCTGATCGAGCAGGTGCCGGCGATGGTCTACACCGCCTCGCTCGGCGCGGAGGGGCGCTGGTCCTTCGTGAGCGCCCAGGTGGAGCGGATGCTCGGCTGGACCACGGAGGAGTGGCTGGCCGATCCGCGGATCTGGATCGAGCAGATCCATCCCGACGACCGCGAGCGGGTGCTGGAGGACGAGGAGCAGCTGCTCGGCCCCGGCGACCAGCTCAGGTCGGAGTACCGGATGCTCACCCGCGACCGGGCAGGTGCTCTGGGTCCGCGACGACGCCAGCGTCATCGTGGGCGAGAACGGCGAGCTGCTGCTCCAGGGACTGATGCTCGACGTGACCGACCTGAAGCGGGCCGAGCGGGCGATGCTCGACAGCGAGCACAGGTACCGCCAGCTCGTGGAGACCTCGCACGACCTGATCTGGGCGATGGACACGGACGGCCGCTTCACGTTCGTGAACGACGCCGTGCGCATGACCCACGGCTACGAGCCCGAGGAGATGATCGGGCGCCCTTACACGGACTTCCAGACGCCGCTCATGGGGGAGCGCGACCGGCTGCTGGCGTCCAACATCGTCGACGGGCCGGACTTCCAGCAGTACGAGACCGAGCATCTCCGCAAGGACGGCAGCACCGTGGTTCTGAGCGTGAACTACGTCGTGCGCCGCAGTTCGGACGGCGGGCCGCATCGGCAGCATGGGCACCGCTCGCAATGTGACCGAGCAGAAGCGGGTGGAGGACGCGGTGGCGGGGAAGCACCGCCAGCTGCAGGCGATCATCGACAACTCGCCGCTCGTGATCTACGCCAAGGACGCCTCCCACCGCTACCAGCTGGCCAACCGCGAGCTGGAGGTGCAGCTCGGCCTGCCCCCGGGCGGCGCGGTCGGCCGCACCGACTTCGAGCTGCTGCCCGAGCCCGAGGCCGAGCGCCGCCGTGCGGCCGACCAGGGCGTGCTCGACACGGCGCGCGCGAACGAGTCGGAGGAGCTGCTCACGATCGACGGCCGCGAGCGCGCCTACCTGGTCCACCGCTTCCCCCTGCGCGAGTCCGACGGCACGGTCTACGCCGTGTGCGGAATCGGCACCGACGTGACCGAGCGGCGCGAGCGCGAGGACGACCTCCGGGCCAAGCTCGAGTGGTCGCTCGCGCATCCGCCAGGCCATCGACGAGGACCGGCTGGTGCTGCACGCCCAGCCGATCGTGGACATCGCCACCGGAGAGCAGGTCCAGCAGGAGCTGCTGGTGCGCATGCGCGACGAGGACGGCGGGCTCGTGATGCCGGGCGTGTTCCTGCCGCCGGCCGAGCGCTTCCACCTGGCGCCCCTGATCGACCGCTGGGTGATCGCCCAGGCCGCCCGGCTGGCCAGCGACCGCCGCGTCGAGGTGAACCTGTCGGCCCAGAGCATGGGCGACGACTCGCTCGTCGGAGTACGTGGAGACCGCAGCTCGCGCGACGCCGGCGCCGACCCGCGCAACGTGGTGTTCGAGATCACCGAGACCGCGGCCGCCCGGGACATCGAGCAGGCCACCCGCCTGGCCGAGCGCCTGTCCGCGCTGGGCTGCGGATTCGCGCTGGACGACTTCGGCACCGGCTACGGCAGCTTCACCTACCTGAAGCACCTGCCGGTGGACTACATCAAGATCGACATCGAGTTCGTGCGCGACCTGAAGCCCGACTCCGCCGGACCTCCAGGTGGTGAGCGCGATCATCGACGTGGCCCGCAAGTTCGGCATCCAGACCGTGGCCGAGGGCGTGGAGAACGAGGAGGCGCTGGAGCTGCTGCGCGAGCTGGGCGCCGACTACGCCCAGGGCTACCACCTGGGCGCCCCGCGCCCGCTCGGAGACCCGGTAGGAGGCGGCGAGCTCGAGCCGCGACTCCGAGAACTCCTCGGCCACGTCGCGCAGGATCTGGAGCATGGCCTCGGTGGCCGGGGAGGTGTAGGCGCCCTCCTGGGTGGCGGCCCACACGCGCCGCACGGGCGTCCGCGACCTCCCGGACGACCACGCCGGGATGCACCGCGGTGAGGGCCAGGCGCGGCAGCAGGGTGACGCCCACGCCCGCGGCCACGAGCGCCTGGGCGGCGGTGGTCTCGTCCGCCTCGAAGGCCACGCGGGTCTCGAAGCCGGCCTCGCGGCAGAGGACCTCGATGATGTTGCGGCAGCCGGAGGCCCGGGTGGAGCAGACCCACGGCTCGTCGGCCAGGTCGGCCAGCTTCAGCTTGCGCCGGCCGGCCAGGGGGTGGCCGACGGGCAGGATCACGTCGTAGCTGTCCTCCACGAGCGGGGTCAGCTCGATGTCCGTCGGGAGGGCTCCGGGCACCGAGGTGTGGTCGTACACGAGCGCGACGTCGATGTCGCCGCAGCGCAGCAGCGCGCACGGCCTCCTCCGGCTCGGCCTCGACCATTCCCAGCTCCACGTGCGGGTGGCGGCTGTGGAAGGCGGCCACGGCGCGCGGGCACGAGCGTGGCGCCGGCGCTCTGGAAGCAGGCGAGCCGCAGGCGGCCGCCGCGCAGGCCGGCGATCGCGGCCAGATCATCCTCGGCCGGCGTCGATGCGGGCGAGGATGGCGTCGGTGTGGGCCACGAGCGAGCGGCCGGCGTCGGTCAGGCGCACGCCGCGGGAGCTGCGCTCCACCAGCCGCGCCCCCGTCTCGCGCTCCAGCGCGGCCACGTGCTGGCTGATGGCCGACTGGGTGAAGCTCAGGGCCTCGGCCGCCGCGGAGAACGAGCCGCGCGCCGCCACCTCGCGAAGTACCTTCATGCGGCGCACGTCGAGCATTAGCAGAGCTTATCGCCTGGCCTAGATGTCTTCGTCGCGGCTGATGGACCGCTGTGCGATCCTCGGTGCGGGTTGACGCGACGAGCCTGGATCCAGTTCGGTTTCCTGGCCGCCTTCTGGGGGGCGTCCTACCTGTTCATCAAGGTCGCCCTCGAGGACGACTTCGGCGCGGCGCCGATCGTCTTCATCCGCACCGCGCTGGCCGCCCTGGTGCTGCTGCCGCTGGCGCCCGGCACCGGCGCGCTGGCGGGCCTGCGCGGCCAGATCGGCCCCATCTTCGTGCTCGCCGCGATCCAGGTGGCGGCGCCGTTCCTGCTGATCAGCGCGGGCGAGCAGCACCTGGCCTCGTCGCTCACCGGGATCCTCGTGGCCACCGCCCCGATCTTCACCTTCCTGCTCGCCTTCGCCCTCAGCGGCGAGGAGCGCGCCGGCGCCCTGAGCCTCGCCGGCGTGGCCGTGGGGGTGGTGGGAGTGGCGCTGCTGCTCGGCGTGGACGCCGGGGGCGGCACGACCGCGCTCCTGGGCGGGCTGATGGTGATCCTGGCCAGCCTCGGCTACGGCCTCGGCTCGTGGTTCCTGAAGCGCCGGCATCCGAGGCGTGCAGCCCGTGGGCGTCGTGGCGGCCACGATGGCGGCCAGCGCGCTGATGGTGGCTCCGCTGGCGGCCATCGACCTGCCCCGCGCACGGCCCGGAGCTGGACACCGTGGCCGCCCTGACCGCGCTCGGCGTGCTGGGCACGGGGGTGTCCTTCGTCCTCTACTACTCGCTGATCGGGAGCCAGGGCCCGGCCAAGGCGTCGCTCGTGGCCTACGTGGCGCCCGGCTTCTCGGTGATCTACGGCGTCACGATCCTCGACGAGTCGTTCAGCGCTGGCCACCGCGGCCGGGCTGGTGCTGATCGTCGGCGGCTCCTGGCTCGCGGCCGAGGGCCGGCTCGCCTGGAAGCCGGCGCCAGGAGGCCAGGGCGCGGTTACTGCCGGCTAACGGCCAGTTGGCCGCAGGCGGCGTCGATGTCCCGCCCGCGGGTCAGGCGCACGGTGGCCCGCACGCCCTTCGACTCCAAGGCGGCCTTGAACGCCGCGACCGCCGGCCGGGTCGAGCCCTGGAAGCCGGTCTCGGTGGGGTTGTAGGGGATCAGGTTGACCTTGAACGCCCGCCGCGGCTGAAGCAGGTCGGCGAGGGCCAGCGCCTGCTCGAGCCGGTCGTTCACGCCGCCGAGCATCAGGTACTCCACGAACACGTCGCGGCGCCGGTGCTCGTGCCAGCGCAGGCACGCGGCCAGCACGTCCCGCAGCGGATAGCGGTCGTTCACCGGCATCAGCTCGGAGCGCAGGGCGTCCTCGGGCGCGTGCAGCGAGAGCGCCAGGCGCACGGGCGGCCCCTCCGTGGCGAGGCGCTCGATGCCCGGCAGCCAGCCCACCGTGGAGATCGCCGTGTTCGACCACGGCACGCCCACCTCGGGCAGGCGCTCGCAGGCGGCCAGCACCGAGTCGAGGTTCATGAGCGGCTCGCCCATTCCCATGAACACGGCGTTCGTCACCTCCGTCGAGCGGCGGAAGTGGAGTGCCTGGTCGAGGATCTCCGACTCGGTGAGGTTGCGCCCGAACTTCATGCGGCCGGTGGCGCAGAAGGTGCAGGTCAGCGGGCAGCCCGACTGGCTCGAGAGGCAGAGCGAGCGGCGGCCGTCGCGGTAGCTCATCAGCACGGCCTCGACCGGGCGCCCGTCGCCGGTGGTGAGCAGCGCCTTGCGCGTGCCGTCCGAGGCCACGGCCTCGCGCTCGAGGGCCAGCGACGAGAACGGCACCTCGCTCGGCCAGCGCCGCGCGCAGCTCCTGCGGGATGTTGGACATGATCCTCGTACGACTCCGCGCCGCGGGCCGTCCACTCCCACACCTGGCGGGCACGGAAGCCGGGCTCGCCGCGGGCGGCCAGGCGCTCGTCGAGCAGCTTCAGGTCCACGACGGTCGAGTCTGGCAGCCTCTGCTCCATGCGACTCGGCAAGTTCCTTGCTCACGCGGGCGTGGCCTCCCGCCGCGCCTCCGAGCAACTGGTGGCCGACGGCCGCGTGAAGGTGGACGGCGAGGTGGTGCGCAATCCCGCCCACGGCGTGGAGGAGGACACGCCCGTCACGGTCGACGGGCGGGCGGTGGCGCCGGAGCCCCACGAGGTGTTCGTCCTCAACAAGCCCAAGGGCGTGGTGTCCACCGCGCAGGACACCCACGGCCGGCCCACCGTGGTGGAGCTGGTGCGCTCCAACCGCCGGCTCTACCCGGTCGGGCGGCTTGACGCCGACAGCACCGGGCTGATCCTCCTCACCAACGACGGCGACCTCGCCGACCGCCTCACGCACCCGCGCTACGGCGTGGACAAGGTCTACCGGGCGCGCATCACACCGGGCCGGCTCTCGCCCCGTGCGCTGGCGGCGCTGAAGCAGGGAGTGGAGCTCGACGACGGCATGACGGCGCCCGCGCGCGTCCGCCAGCCCGGCCGGGGCGTGGCCGAGATCGTGCTGCGCGAGGGGCGCAAGCGCCAGGTGCGGCGCATGTTCGACGCCGTGGGGCACCGCGTGACCGACCTCGAGCGAGTGGCCTTCGGTCCGCTCCGGCTGCGCGGCCTCGGAGCGGGCGAGAGCCGCCTCCTGTCGCGGGCCGACGTGGAGAAGCTGCGGCGCTCCACCGAGGAGGGTCCGGGCCCGCGTCCGGAGGCCCGCAGGAAGCGCACCGGGGGGCGCGCCGCATCCGGATGGAAGAATCCGCGCCCGTGAGGCTCAGGGCGCTGCGGGGCGCGACCACCGTGAAGGAGAACGACGCGGACGCGATCGTGGGCGCGACCGAGGAGCTGGTGCGCGAGGTGATGGAGCGCAACGAGCTGCGGGCCGAGGATCTCGTGAGCTGCATCTTCACCTGCACCAACGACCTCGACGCGGAGTTCCCCGCGCTGGCCGCCCGCCAGCTCGGGCTCGACCAGGTGCCGCTCCTCTGTGCGCGCGAGATCGACGTGCCCGGCGCGCTGCCGCGCGTGATCCGGCTGCTGGTGCACTGCTACGCCGAGCCGGAGTCGCCCGCCCGCCACGTGTACCTCAGGGAGGCCGCCGCACTCCGCCGCGATCTCCAGGGCGCTCAATAGGCATCGGTCCGTGGCAGCGTCGCGAGTTCAACAGCAGGGTGGGGGGATCCCGGTGTATCCCGGCCGCATCCACCTACGCGTTCGACGGCGAGCTGGTGAAGCTGGCGTCCAACGAGACGCCCTGGTCCCCGCCCCCGACGTGATGGAGGCTGTGGAGGCCGAGCTGGCCGAGCTCAACCGCTATCCCGACCCCGTCCAACTCCCGCTGCGGCGCGGATCTCGGAGCGCACCGGCTGCCGCCGGAGCGGTTCGCGGTCGGCAACGGCTCCTGCGAGTCCTGCTGGCCGCCGGCGAGGCGATGCTCGAGCCCGGAGCCGAGATCGTCTACTCCTGGCCTCGTTCTCGATGTACCCGCACCTCGCGGCGATGAGCGGCGCCACGGCGATCGACGGTGCCGGCGGACGAGCACGGCGTCCACGACCTGGACGCGATGGCGCGCGAGGTCACGGCGTGAGTCGATCCACCACGCGATGGACGGCGAGCCGCTGGAGCGCAAGCACGGCGCGCCCGCGCGCCTGGTGATGCCGCGGATGTACGGCTACAAGGGCGTCAAGTGGGTCAACCGGATCGTCGTGACCGACCGCGTCGACGACGGCTACTGGCAGCAGCGCGGCTACGACCGCGACGCCTGGATCGGCGGGTCCAATGGCCGTTGACCCGCGCCTGGCGATCGTCCGCGAGCCGCGCGTCGCGCGCTTCGGCGCCACCGAGCGGCGGCTGCACACCGCCCACGCGGCGGCGTTCGGCGTGCTGATCGCGACGGGCTTCGTGCTCTACCTGCCGTTCCTCGCGCAGGTCTTCTCCGACCGCCCGCTGATGAAGTCGATCCACCTCGTCGCGGCGGCCGGCTGGCTGACGGCGCTCGTGCTCGTCGTCGTGCTCGGCGACCGCGCGGCGCTGCGCCGCACGCGCGCCGAGCTCGAGCGCTTCGACGCCGACGACCTGCTGTTCCTGCGCCGCCGGCCCGCGCCCGCCGGGCGCTTCAACGGCGGCCAGAAGGCGCACGCGATCGTCCAGGCGGGCCTCGCGGTCCTGTTCACCGTGTCGGGCGCGCTGCTGTGGCTCGGCGAGCGCAACACCTCGCTGCGCTTCCCCGGGACGATCGCGCTGCACGACGCCGCGACGCTGCTCGTCGCGGTGCTCGTCGCCGGACACGTCGCGATGGCGCTGTCGCGGCCGCAGTCGCTGGAGGGGATCTGGCGCGGGACCGTGCCCGCGAGCTACGCCGCCGAGCACCACCCGAAGTGGCGGCCCGCGCGACGCGGTCGCGGCCGCGCGGGCGCGGGCCCGTCCGGGGGCGGCGCGGATCACGCTCGCGCTGCTCGTCGCGGCAGCCGGGCTGGCCGCGGCGATCGCGCTCGTGCGCGACGTCGCGGGCTGAGACGCCCGCATGAACCGCTCCTGAACGGGTCTCAGCGGGCGCTGGGGCGATCCCCAGCCAACGCCCAGGCTCGACGCGGATCCTGCTGCGCATGTCCTCGACTCCAGCCAGCGCCATCGGGCGCACCGCCGCGCCCGCCGCTCGCCCCCGCGCCGCCACCGCCGGCCGCGTGCGCGCGGTGCTCGCCGAGCGGCCCGAGCTGTTCGCGCTGATGGCGGCCGCCGCCGTCCTCTACCTCTGGGCGCTGGGCCGCAACGGCATGGCGAACGAGTACTACGCCGCCGCCGTGAAGTCGATGAGCACGAGCTGGCACGCGTTCCTCTACGGCTCGTTCGACTCGGGCGGCGTCATGACGGTCGACAAGCCGCCGCTGGCGCTGTGGGCACAGGCGCTGTCGGTGCGCGTCTTCGGCTACAGCTCGTGGAGCATGCTCGTGCCGCAGGCGCTGATGGGGGTCGCGACGGTCGGCCTCGTCTACGACCTCACGCGCCGGCGCTTCGGGCGGATCGCGGGCTCGGTCGCCGGGCTCGCGCTCGTGCTGACGCCGATCACCGTCGCGATCGCGCGCCACAACAACCCCGACGCGCTGCTCGTCCTCTGCGTCACCGCAGCGCTGTGGTTCCTCGTGCGCGGCCTCGAGGACGGCCGCACGCGCTGGATCGTGCTCGCCGGCGTCTGCGTCGGACTCGGCTTCGAGGCGAAGATGGCGGCCGCGCTGCTCGTGGTGCCGGCGATCGCGGCCGCCTGGTTGTGGGTCGCACCGCGCGGGCGGGTCGCCGCCCTGCGCGGGCTGCTGGCCGGCGGCGGCGCGATGGCGCTCGTCGGCGGCGCCTGGCCGCTGCTGATGGCGCTCACGCCAGCGGCCGACCGGCCCTGGATCTCGGGCACGTCGGACAACAGCATCTGGTCGCTGATCGCCGGCTACAACGGGCTCGGGCGCCTCAGCGGCCAGGCCGGCGGCCCGCAGGCGTTCGGCGGCGGCGGTGGTGGCGGCGGTGGCAGCCTCTTCGGCGGCGCGCCGGGGCCGCTGCGGCTCGTCGAGGCGAGCCTCGGCGGCCAGGCCGGCTGGCTGCTCGGCGTCGCGGTCGTCGCGATCGGCGCCGTGCTCGTCGCCTCGCGGCTGCGCCGCGGCGACCCGGCGACCGGCTGGATCATCGGCATCGGCGGCGCGTTCGCGACGACCGCGATCGCCTTCAGCTTCGCCGGCGGGATCTTCCACCCCTACTACGTCTCGGCGCTCGCGCCGTTCACCGCGGCGCTCGTGGGCGCGGGCGCGGCGCTGGCCCTGCGCAGCGGGATCGCGGGCCGGATCGCCGGGCCGCTCGCGCTGGCGGCGGGGGCGGTCACCGTGCTCCTGGTCGCCGGCAACGTCGCGGGCGCGCCGGGCTGGACGACCGCGGTGGTGCTCGTGCTCGCGCTGCCCGCCGCCGTCGCCCTGGCGCTGCCCGGCATGCGCACGAGCCTGCGCCGGATCGCGCTGGCGACCGGGCTCGTGGCGCTGCTGGCGGCGCCGTCGGCCTGGGCCGTGCAGACGCTCGACCATCCGACGAACGGCACCTTCCCCGCGGGCGGGCCGAGCGCGCAGGGCGGCTTCGGCGGCGGCCCGCGCGGCGGCGGCGGGCCGGGCGGCGGCAGGCCCGGCGCGCAGGGCGGCGGCGGCGCGCGCTTCGCGCCCCCGGCCGGCGCCGGCGCCGGCGCCGGCTTCGGCGGACCGCCCCCGGGCGCGGCGGCGGCCGGCGGGCCGGGCGCTGGCGGGTTCGCACGCGGTGGCGGCGGCCCGGGCGGCGCCGACAGCAGCACGCAGGCCGCGGCCGTCGCCTACGCCCGCGCCCACGGCGGCGGCACGGTGGCGACGTCGAGCCAGAACGGCACGTCGACGCAGGTCATCGCGGGCGCCGACGTCGCCGCGATCGGCGGCTTCTCCGGCCGCGAGAGCCAGGTCAGCGCCACCTGGCTGGCCGACGCGATCGGCGGCGGCCGCATCCGCTGGGTGCTGACCGACGGCGGCGGCGGCGGCGCGCCGAACGACACGCGCGTCGGCTCGAGCTCGGTCATGACGCTCGTCGGCGACGTCTGCACGACGACCACGCAGAGCGGCCTCTACGACTGCGCGGGCAAGGCGGGCGCCCTGCGGGCGGCCGCGCGAACGGGCACATAGCGCGGGGCGGCCAGCGGGTAGGAGGCGTGGATGGGTTCCGCCGCCGCCCCGCCCGCCCCGCCCGCCGCCGCCACCGCCGCCCCCGAGGGCGGCGGCGACGGTGGCCTGAAGCGCGCGATCACGCCCGGCCTGCTGCTGTTCTTCATCGTCGGCGACATCCTCGGCGGCGGCATCTACGCGCTCGTCGGCGAGGTCGCGGCCGAGACCGGAGGCGCGATCTGGGCGGCGTTCGGGCTCGCGCTCGTGATGGCCGCCTTCACCGCCGGCTCGTACGCCGAGCTCGTGAGCAAGTACCCGCGCGCGGGCGGCGCCGGGCTCTACGTCCACCGTGCGCTGCACCGCTCGTTCCTGAGCTTCGTCGTCGCCTTCGCCGTCGTCGTCTCGGGCATCACGTCGGCCAGCGCCCTGGCGCGCGGCTTCGGCGGCGACTACCTGAGCACCTTCGTCAACGTGCCGGTCGTCGTGACCGCGATCGCGCTGCTGGCGCTGATCGCCGCGGTCAACCTGCGCGGCATCGAGGAGTCCGTGAAGCTCAACGTCGGCTTCACGATCGTCGAGATCGGCGGCCTGCTGCTGATCGTCGCGATCGCCGCCACCGCGCTGGCGCAGGGCGACGCCGAGCCCTCGCGCGCGTTCGAGTTCAAGGAGGGCAGCTCGGTGCTCGGCGCCACGCTCGCCGGCTCGGCGCTGGCCTTCTACGCGCTGATCGGCTTCGAGGACTCCGTCAACGTCGCCGAGGAGACGCGCGACCCGAGCCGCACCTACCCGCGCGTGCTGTTCGCCGGTCTGGCGATCGCCGGGACGCTGTACCTGCTCGTCACGATCGGCGCGTCGATGGTCGTGCCGACCGGAGACCTCGTCGGCTCCGACGGCCCGCTGCTGGAGGTCGTCGCCCAGGGCCCGCTCGACATCCCCGAGAAGCTCTTCTCCGCGATCGGCCTGCTGGCGCTCTCAAACGGCGCGCTGATCAACATGATCATGGCCTCGCGGCTGCTGTACGGGATGGCGCAGGAGGGCGTCGTCCCGCGCCCGTTCGCGCGCATCCTGCCGGGCCGGCGCACGCCCTGGTTCGCGATCGCGTTCACGTCGGCGATCGCGTGCGCGCTGGTCGCCACCGGCGACCTCGGCTCGCTCGCCGACACGACGGTCGCGCTGCTCGTCGTCGTCTTCGGGATCGTCAACGTCTGCGTGCTGCTGCTGCGCCGCGACCCCGTCGAGCACGAGCACTTCACCGTCTGGTCGTGGGTGCCGGTCGTCGGCGTGGGGATCTCGCTCGCGCTGCTGACCCAGATCAAGGCGGCCACCTACGCGCGCGCGGGGATCCTCGTCTCGGTCGGCATCGCGCTGTGGATCGTCAACTGGCTCGTGCTGCGCCGGCAGGCTACGGCGCCGCCGTCCACCTGACGGTTCCCGAGCGGCAGGTCGACAGCACCCGCTTGGTGGTCCTGTCGGTCGTGCGGTCGCTGAGCGAGAAGGTGCCCTTCGCGCCGTCGGCCCCGAACTGGGCCGTGAAGCGGTCGTTGACCCGCACGACGGTGTTGCCGTCGCGGATCGTGAAGCGCTCGCGGTCGTCGACGCGGCCCTTGGAGTCGATCCGGGCGTTCGTGCGCGGCGCCTCCAGGCCGGCGGACTGCGTGTCGTCGCTGCAGCGCACGGATTCGCCGAACAGCGCGCGGCTGATGACGAGGCCGTCCGGCGAGACGCGCAGGACGATCGGGCGCCGCGGGCCGACGCCGCGCTGGCTCGTCGTCCCGAAGTAGCGCTCCGCGGCGGGCGCGCCCGCCGCCCCGATCGCGCTGCTCGGGCGCCGGACGGAGAACGTCACCGTGCCCGACTTGCAGCTCTTCGTCTCGCCGCCGGCCAGGCGCTTGATCGTTGCCGAGACGGTGCCGTCGGCGGAGGTCGGGGTCGCGAACGTCGCGGCGAGCTTGAAGGTCGTCGTCACGCGCTGGCCGGGGCCCGGCCGCGTGCGCTGGGTGCCGCCGGCGGCGAAGCTGCCGTCCTCGGCCACGGTCGCGTCGGTCGTGAACTCGCCGCCGCCGCAGGAGCCGCGCACGGTCCCCTCGATCTCGAGCTTGCGCCCGGGCAGCGCGCGCAGCGCGATCACCGCGTTGCCGGCGCCGAAGTGGTCGCGCGGGGGCGCGACGAGGCCGCCGCCGCCGAAGTTGCCGGTCGGCGCGGGCGCCTGCGCGACGGCCGCCGCGGCCAGCAGCGCGGCTGTCACGACGGCGCCGGAGATCGCCACGGAAGCTCGCATCGGGCGCAACCATACGGATGTTGGCAGCCGCCTGACGCGGCGCTACATTCGTCCTCCGGCCACACGACCAGGAGCGCCAGATGGACGACATCCGCACCGACTACGCCGCGCCGCGCACGGGCGCACGGGAGCAGGTCAGCACGGCGACGCTGCTCGGGCAGGTGATGTTCCTCGTCTCGATCGCGCTCGCGTTCACCGTCGTCGGCTCCTACGTCGGGCGCGACCTCGCGATCGGGACCGCGCGCATCTGCGGCTTCGCCGGCTTCGGCATGCTGCTCGTCGCCGCGTTCGCCGGCGAGCGCTTCCGCGTCGGGCCGTTCGCGATCGGCTGGCTGTACGCGACCGCGCTCGTGATCGGCCTCGGGCTGGGGCCGATCATCGCCTACTTCGCGGCCAACGACCCTTCGACGATCACCCAGGCCGCGGGCGCCACGGCGCTGATCGTGCTGGGCATGGGCTCGCTGGGCTTCGTGCTCAGCAAGGACCTCGCGCCCTGGATGAAGCCGCTGTCGCTGCTCGTCTTCGGTGCGGTGATCGTGGCCTTCGTGCTGACGCTGACGGCCGGAGGCGGCAGCCCGATCGTGAGCATCGTCATCGGCGGGCTGTCGGCGCTGCTGATCACCGTCGACTTCAACTACCTGCGCAAGCACGGCACCGAGGCCGACGCCGTCTGGCTGGCGACCGGCATCTTCGTGTCGATCATCAACATCTTCCTGTCGCTGCTGAACCTCTTCGGTGACTGACGGGCCCGAACGCACCGCTGCGCCCGAAAAGCGCCCGTAGCGCCCCGGCCGATCCTCGATGATGGGCGGGCGATGGCGCCCCGCACCCGCTACGCCGCCAACGGCGACGTCATGCTCGCCTACCAGGTCCACGGCGACGGGCCGATGGACCTGCTGTTCGTCAGCGCCTTCATCTCCCACGTCGAGCACGTCTGGGAGGACCCGGGGCTCGCGCGCTTCCTCACGCGCCTGACGCACTTCGCGCGGCTGATCGTCATGGACCGCCGCGGGACCGGCCTGTCCGACGACGGCCCGCTCGAGGCCGAGCTCGAGCTCGGCGACATCGACGCCGTGCTCGACGCCGCCGGCAGCACGCGCTCGGCGCTGCTGTCCTACACGGCGGGCGGGCCGATCGCCGCGCTCTACGCCGCGCGCAACCCCGAGCGCGTCAGCGGGCTCGCGCTCTACGGCTGCATGCTGCACGCCGTCCGCGACGACGATCTTCCGTGGGCCCAGAGCGCGGCCGAGCGGGCGGCGCGCTTCGAGCGGATCCTCGAGCAGTGGGGCGAGGGCTCGAACCTCGAGACGCTCGCGCCGAGCTCGGCCGACGACCCGCAGCTGCGCGTCTGGTTCGCGCGCCTCGAGCGCCTGGCGGCGAGCCCGGGCCGGATGCGCCGGCTGGTCGCCGCGGCGGCCGAGCTCGACGTGCGCCCGGCGCTGGGGCAGATCAGCGTCCCGACGCTCGTGCTGCACCGCTCCGACGACGCGTTCATGGACGTCCGTCACTCGCGCGAGTACGCGCGCCGGATCCCAGGCGCGCGCCTGGTCGAGCTGCCCGGCGCCGACTCGCTGCCGAGCTCGGGCGACGCCGACGCGCTGATCGGCGAGATCGAGGAGTTCTTCACCGGCGGCCGGCGCGGCGCCGAGCACGAGCGCGCGCTGCTGACGGTGCTGTTCACCGACATCGTCGGGAGCACCGAGCGCGCGGCCGTTCTCGGCGACAAGCGCTGGCGCGACCTGCTCGCCGTCCACGAGACCGAGGTGCGCAGGACGATGTCGGGCTTCGACGGCCAGATCATCCAGCGCATCGGCGACGGCTTCCTCGCGGTCTTCGACGGCGGCCCCAGCCGCGCCGTGCGCTGCGGTCGCGCGCTCAGCGACGCCGTCAGCGCCCACGGCGTCGCGGTGCGCATCGGCCTGCACACCGGCGAGTGCGAGATCATCGGCGACGACGTCGGCGGCATGGCGGTCCACATCGCCGCGCGCGTGGGGGCGCTCGCCCGGGCCGGCGAGATCCTCGTGTCGGGGACGACCTACGGCACCGTCGTCGGCGCCGGCCTGGACTTCGACTACCGCGGCGAGCACCACCTCAAGGGCGTGCCCGGCCGCTGGCCGATCTTCGCGCTGAACCGCTGAGCCGCTGCCGCCTCGCCCTCAGTGCGGGCGGCAGACGAACGCGACCTGCTCGGCGGGCGTGCGGTAGCGGCGGCGCATGTAGGGGTCCAGGCCCGCGTCCTGGTGGGCGAGCAGCGCGTCGGCCTGGCGGCGGCTCATCGCGCCGATGCGCACGGCCTGGTCGTTGCGGCGCACGAGGATCGAGCGCAGCGTGTCGCGTGACGCGCGCGCCGTCCTGTGGCCGGCGGCCGCGATCCGCAGCGGCGTCCAGCCGCTGTCGCGCAGGAAGCGGTAGGAGCGCGAGCTCATCCCGAAGATCTCCCGGGCGTGGCGCGCGATCGCGGGCGTGTGGTAGATGTGGAACATCACGTGGCGGGCGAGGTGCGGCTGCGTGACCATCTCCATCGCCCGCGACCGCAGCGTGCGCCGCATCGCCGGCGAGGCGGTGCGCAGCCGTGGCGCGACGAGCGTGTCGGCGAGCCTGCGCTGGTTGTGGATCCCGCGCTTGGCGGCGAACTGGCCGAGCGAGCGCGTGTCGTTCAGCCACGTGCCCAGCTCGGCGCGGTCGGTGTGCAGGACGTCGTAGAGGCGCGCCTCGTCGAACGGTAGCCAGCTCGACATCACCCACTCCGAGGTCGGCAGCCAGTCGCCACGCGCGCCCATGGGGGCGTGGCTGTCGGTGGCCGCCGCGACGGCGGGGGCGAGGGCGAGTAGGAGGAAGGTCGTGATCAGCAGGCGGCGGGGCATGGGTGGCTCCTCGGAGCGGCGCGGTGGGGTTCACGAGCAGTAACGGCTCGTGGCGCCGTGACGCCGCGCCACCCTGGGTGGCGAGCTGAGCACCCTGTGGTGCTTCCAACTGCATCGACAAGGGGGTGGGTCCGGCCGGCGAACCGCGCGCCCTACATGTCCTCCCAGCGCCCCCGCGCACGGACGTATCGCACGAGCACGCCGAGCCAGTCCGCGAGGCCCGCATACAGGTGCCCGAGCGGTCCTGTGACGACCCAGGCGGCGGCCACCTCGACCAACGAGCGGGAGCGGGGCATCGCGTGACGATAAGGTGCGCCCATGGCCACAGCAGTCAATACCACCGTCACCGAGCTTCCCGAATCGCGCGTCGCCGTCGACGTCGAGGTCGCCGCCGAAGAGATCCAGCGCACGCTCGAGAACCAGGCTCGCAAGCTTGGCCAGGAGATGAAGGTCCCCGGCTTCAGGACGGGCAAGATCCCGCCGGCGGTCGTGATCCAGCGGCTCGGCCGCGACTCGATCCTCGACGAGGCCGTCCGCGGCCGCCTGACGGACTGGTACCTCAAGGCGGTCCAGGAGTCGGGCATCGCGCCCGTCGGCGACCCCGAGGTCGACCTCGGCGACCTGCCCGAGGAGGGCAAGCCGCTCAGCTTCTCCTTCGAGGTCGGCGTGCGCCCGACCGCCAAGCTCGGCACCTACCGCGGCGTCGAGGTCGGCCGCCGCGAGCCGGCCGCCGACCCCGAGGCCGTCGACGCCCAGATCGAGGAGATGCGCGAGCGCTTCGCGCGCCTCGAGGTCGTCAAGCGCCCGGCCGAGAACGGCGACTTCGTCACGATCGACTTCGTCGGCACCGTCGACGGCGAGCCGTTCTCCGGCGGCGAGGGCCGCGACCAGCTCATCGACCTCGGCGCGGGCCAGCTGATCCCCGGCTTCGAGGAGGGCATCGTCGGCGCCAGCGCCGGCGAGGAGCGCCTCGTCGACGCGACCTTCCCCGAGGACTACGGCGCCAAGCACGTCGCCGGCCAGGCCGCGCAGTTCCAGATCACCGTCAAGGAGGTCAAGCACAAGGACCTCCCCGAGCTCGACGACGACTTCGCCTCCGACGCCGCGGGCTTCGACTCGATGGACGAGCTGCGCTCGAGCATCGCCGAGGAGCTGCTCGAGCACGACGCCAAGCAGGTCGAGATCGAGTTCCGCGCGGGCGCGCTCGACGCCGTCGTCTCCGAGGCCGAGGTCGACGTGCCGCCGGCGCTGATCACCGCCCGGGCGCACGAGCTGCTGGACCGCATGATCCACGCCCTCGGCCACCAGGGGATCACGAAGGCGCATTACCTGCAGATCTCGGGCAAGACCGAGGCCGAGCTGCTGGAGGAGTCGATGCCCGACGCCGAGCAGGCGCTGCGGCGCGAGGCCGTCCTCGCCGCGATCATCGAGGCCGAGAAGATCGAGCCCGGCGAGCAGGAGCTGCTCGACGCGCTCGAGGGTGCGGCCGAGCGCGAGCAGATGTCGCGCCAGAAGCTGCTCGACCGCCTGCGCAGCGCGGGTCGCGTCGACGCCCTGTCGAAGGAGGTCGCCGCCGAGCAGGCGATCGAGATCGTCATCACGGAGGCCAAGCCGGTCAGCCTCGAGCAGGCCGAGAAGAAGCGCGCCGCCGCCGAGAAGAAGCGCGCAGCGGCCGCCGGGAAGAAGGCCGCGGCGGAGCCGAAGAAGAAGGCGCCGGCCAAGCGCAAGCCGGCGGCGAAGAAGGCAAAGCCGACCGACGAGCTGTGGACGCCCGAGGGCGAGAAGCCCGCCGGCGACGCCGACAAGCTGTGGACCCCAGGGTCCTAGCCGGCACCCACTACCCGTAGGAACAGACCTGCGGGGCGCCGGGAGCCGGTTGGTAGGCTGCCCCGGCAGGAGTTCGACAGACGACGCCTAACTGAAGCGAGGACCATGAGCCCACTTGTCCCCATGGTGGTCGAGCAGACGTCGAGAGGCGAGCGCGCCTTCGACATCTACAGCCGACTGCTCAACGAGCGGATCGTCTTTTTGGGGACGCCCGTGGACGACCAGATCGCGAATCTTGTCGTGGCGCAGCTGCTGCACCTCGAGTCCGAGGATCCCGACAAGGACATCTCGCTGTACATCAACTCGCCGGGCGGCTCGGTCTACGCGGGCCTCGCGATCTACGACACGATGCAGTTCATCAAGCCGGACGTGTCGACGATCTGCGTCGGGATCGCGATGTCGATGGGGGCGCTGCTGCTGGCCGGCGGCGCGGAGGGCAAGCGCATGGCGCTGCCCAACGCGAAGATCCTCATCCACCAGGTGTCCAGCGGCTTCCAGGGTCAGGCGACCGACATCGAGATCCACGCTAAAGAGATCATCGACATCCGCCGACGACTGGACCAGATCATCGCCGAGCACACGAAGCAGCCTTACGAGAAGGTTCGCACCGATACCGAGCGCGATTACTTCTTGAGTAGCGATGAGGCCAAGGACTACGGCATCATTGACAGGGTGATCCACCAGCACTGAGCCATGGCGCGACCGACTGACTCCAACGAACAGCTCCTCTGCTCTTTCTGCGGCAAGTCCCAGCGCCAGGTAAAGAAGCTCATCGCCGGCCCCGGCGTCTACATCTGCGACGAGTGCATCGATCTCTGTAACGAGATCATCGACGAGGAGCTGACCGCTCCACCGACGTTCGACATCGAGAGCCTCCCCAAGCCGCGGGAGATCTACGACGTCCTCGACGAGTACGTCGTCGGCCAGGAGGAGTCCAAGCGCACGCTGTCGGTGGCGGTCTACAACCACTACAAGCGCGTCCAGATGATGCAGGCCGAGGACTCGGACATCGAGCTGCAGAAGTCCAACATCCTGCTGCTCGGCCCGACCGGCTGCGGCAAGACGCTGCTGGCCCAGACGCTCGCCCGCATCCTCAACGTCCCCTTCGCGATCGCCGACGCCACGGCGCTGACCGAGGCCGGCTACGTCGGCGAGGACGTCGAGAACATCCTGCTCAAGCTCATCCAGGCGGCCGACTACGACGTCAAGAAGGCCGAGACCGGGATCATCTACATCGACGAGGTCGACAAGATCGCGCGCAAGGCCGACAACCCGTCGATCACGCGCGACGTCTCCGGCGAGGGCGTCCAGCAGGCGCTGCTGAAGATCCTCGAGGGCACGACCGCGTCGGTCCCGCCGCAGGGCGGGCGCAAGCATCCCCACCAGGAGTTCCTGTCGATCGACACGACGAACGTCCTGTTCATCTGCGGCGGCGCGTTCGCCAACCTCGACAAGGTCATCGAGCGGCGGATCGGCTCCAACGGCATCGGCTTCGGCGCCTCGATCAAGTCCAAGGCGGGCAAGGACCGCGGCGAGCTGTTCGAGCAGACGCTGCCCGAGGACCTCGTCAACTACGGCCTGATCCCCGAGTTCATCGGCCGCCTGCCGGTCGTCTCGGCCGTCCACCAGCTCACGCGCGACGACCTCATCACGATCCTCACCGAGCCGCGCAACGCGCTCGTCAAGCAGTTCCAGCGCTTCTTCAGCTTCGACGGCATCGAGCTCGTCTTCTCCGACGAGGCGCTCGTCTCGGTCGCCGAGAAGGCGCTGGCGCGCGAGACGGGCGCCCGCGGCCTGCGCTCGATCATCGAGGAGACGCTGCTTGAGGTGCAGTTCGAGCTGCCCTCGCGCCGCGACGTCAAGAAGTGCGTCGTGACGAAGGAGACGATCGAGAAGGGCCTGTCGCCCACGCTCGTCACCGAGGCCGCCCGCGACGAGCAGCCGCCGCGCCGCGCCGAGTCGGCGTAGCCCGAGAGCCGGCGAACGATGCCCCCGCTGCCCATCACGCGCGTCCGTGCCGTCCCCTGGAGCATCGTCTTCCAGCTGGCGATGACGGCGCGCAAGCACTGGAAGCGCCTGGACCCCAAGGACCGCACGCGCCTGGGGGAGCTGCTCAAGAAGTCCCAGGGCGTACCGACGAAGCTGACGCCGAAGGAGCGCGCCGAGGTCCGCGTGCTCGTCGCCAAGCTCGAGCCGGCCGCGTTCGCCCGCAGCATCGTGCCGATCGGGCGGCGCGCCGTGATGAAGGGCCGCCGCCGCTAGCTCAGGGACGGCCGCCGGCCGGCGCTCGCTGCGTTCGGCAACTCGATCTCGCCGCGCGCGAGGGCGAGGATGACGGCGTGAACGCGCCCGCGCGCGCCCAGCTTGCGCGTGGCGTTTCGCAGGTGGGTCTTGACCGTCTCCGGGGACAGGAACAGGCCGGTTGCGACCTGCTCGGTCGTCTGCCCCTGCGAGATCATTCCCAGGACCTGGGCCTCGCGCTTGGAGATCTTCGGCTGGGGCTCGCCCGCCGGCCCCCCCGGGATCCTCGCGACGAATCGGTCGACGTAGGTGCGTCCGGCTGCGCTTGCGCGGATCGCCTCGGCAAGATGCTCGATCGGCGATGACTTCAGGACGAGGGCCCGCGCGCCGCTCGCGAGCGCCTCGTCGATCAACGCGGCGTCGATCGAACCGGTGTACAGGACGAATGCGGTCGCCGATCCCTCTTCGGACATCGCTCTGGCGAGATCCGTGCCGCTGCCGTCGCCGAGATCGATATCGACCAGTGCGACGTCCGGCCTTCGCGCGCGGATCATCCGCATCCCGTGCTCGAGACTTCCCGCCGAGCCGAGCATCCGAAAGCCATGGCGCGGCAACAGCAGCTCGAGTCCCTGGCGCACGGGCGGGTGGTCCTCGACCACGACGATCTCGATCTCCACCGTCGCCATCTTCATGAGCTCATCAGGGACTGGACGGACTGGATCTCGTCTATCGAGGAGAGGAACGCGTCGAGAACCTCGGGGTCGAAGTGCTTGCCGCGCTCGCGCGTCATCCAGGTGACGGTCGTCTCCATCGACCACGCCTGGCGGTACACGCGGTCGGAGGTCAATGCGTCGAAGACGTCGGCGACGGCGGCGATCCGCCCCTCGAGCGGGATGGCCGTGCCCGAGAGCCCGCGGGGATATCCCGTGCCGTCGAACTTCTCGTGGTGCGTATGTGCGATCACGGCCGCGAGCTCCAGCACCCCGCTGCGGGAGCCGCGCAGCAGGTCGTGGCCGACGGCGGCGTGGGTCTCGATCGCGAGGCGCTCCTCTGCGTTGAGCGGCCCGGGCTTCAGCAGGATGCTGTCCGGGACGGCGAGCTTGCCGACGTCGTGCAGCACGCTTGCGAGCTCGATCGATTCCGCGTGGAGGCCGAACGTCTGGCCGAGCGCCGCGCAGTAGTGCCCAACGCGCTTGAGGTGCCGGCCGATGCCGGGGTCGCGGTACTCCGCCGACTGCGCCCAGCGGTGGATGGTCTCGGCCTGTAGCACGCGACTCTGCGTGGCCGCGCCCTCCAGTCGCAGCAGGGCCTCGGTGAGCGCGCTCGTGCGGAGATCCAGGATGTCCTCCAGCCGCGATCGTGCTATGTGCTCTCGCTCCTCGACCTCGCGGCGACGCAGCGCGCTCATCACGCCGACGAGGACCGCTGACCGGCGCACCGGCTTGCTGAGGTAGCCGTAGGCGCCGAAGTCCATGGCGACCTGCGCGATCCCCGGGTCCTCCAGGGCGCTGATGAGCAGCGTCGCGGTCTCGGGATGCTCGCACAGCGCAAAGCGAATGAGATCCAGCCCGGACTCTCCGGGCATGCTCACATCGCTGAGCAGCAGGGCGATCGACTCGCACTCCAGGGCGTGGCGGGCTTCGCGCGCACTGCCGACGCCGCGGGCGTCGTAGCCCGCGTCGCGGAGCATGGTGACGAGCACCTCACGGACGGCGTCATCGTCGTCGACGACGAGGATGCGCCGGGAGGCGATCTCCTGGCTTTCGGCGCGGCCGAGCCCGTTCTCGAGTAGCGCCATGCGAAGCTCGCGGCGCTCGTCGGCAGCGACCTCGCTCGGGTCAGGCTCGGTCGTGGTGACGAGCGCGAGGCCGGGACCCGCCGGCGCGTCCTGCTTCAGCCGGGCGTACTCGTCCTCAACCTCCTTGCGCAGCGCGACGAGGCAGTCGTACATCGCCGCGCCGTCGGCGGCAGCGGGGGTGCGGTCCGCGCCCAGGCCCTGCTCGAGCGCGAGCCCCAGTTTGGAGCCGCGCCGCAGCCCGAACGTCCCGAGCGAGCCGACGAGCTTGTGCGCGTCACGTTCGGCGGCGACGCGCAACTCGTCGTTGAGTGTCCCGGCCGAAATCGCCGCGACGGCCCCCTCCAGCGTGTTGAGGCGCCCCAGGAAATCATCCTCGTGGGCGCGGAAGATCCGCTGCAACCCGGCCGCAACCTCGTTCATGGTGTCTTCTCCACGCGGCCAAGGATGGTCGCGATCTGCTCGGTGAGCGTCAGGGGGTCAAAGGGCTTGGTCAACGTGCCGGCGACGCCGAGCTGGGCGTATCTGCGGTGATCGGCGCCCTGCGCCTTGGCCGTCAGGAGGATCACCGGGATGTCACGCGTCCGCGCGTCCTCCTGAAGGCGGTGGACGGTCGCCGGCCCGTCGAGGCCGGGCATCATCACGTCGAGCAGGATTGCGTCCGGCTGCTCCGCGCGCGCCATGAGGATCGCGCTGCTTCCGTCCGCCGTAGTGGACACGCGCCAGCCGCCGATCGCGCGCAGACTGAGCGCGGCCACCTCCCGGATGTCCTGCTCGTCGTCGACGAGCAGGATGTGCTTGGAGCTCACGACCGCGCTCCGGAGTCGAGGCGTTGCGTGCGAGGCCGGGCGAGCAGTGTCATGACGCGCCACTGGAACTCCTCGGGGGTGATTCGGCCCTTTGTCAGCGTCTGGGCGATCGAGCCGACCTCACGTCGCTCGCGCTCGGCGTCCTGGACGTCATGCGAGTCGTAGCCGACACACGACGCCACGTCCAGCCGCCCCTCGACACGCAGCCAGTCCTTGATGGCGAGGCCGTCGATGTCCGCGATCTCGTCGTTGAGGAGGATGACATCGGGGTGTATCTGCTCGCAGAGCTCGACGGCCGCATCCCCGCCGGCGGCGGCGTAGCTCGCGACCCCGCGGCGGTGGAACAAGGCGCTCAGGATCTCGGCGACGGCTGGGTCGCGCTCGACGACGAGCACCCGGAAGCTGTCGTCGCGCGGGCCGATCGCCCGCTCCAGCGTGTCGAACAGGCTCGCGGACGCGGGCGGCTTCTCGATCCAGTCGGCGACAACGCCGGGTCCCAGCTCCGATTCGGACCGCGGGTGCACGCTGAGCACGACGACCGGGATGTCGGCTGTGGCCGGGTGCGCGGCGAGTGCCAGCACCGTGTCGACCCCGCTGATGCCCGGAAGCGCCAGATCGAGCACGACGACGTCGGGCTGGTCGGCGATCGCGCGCTCGATCGCCTCCTCGCCGGAGCGGGCGAGGATGACGCGGTAGCCATGCGCTTCGAGTGCCGTCCCGGTGACCTCCAGGATCGCTTCGTCGTCGTCGCAGAAGAGGACGGACCCCAGCGTCCCGCACGGACGGGGCAGGTACTCCTCTGCGGCGCCGGGAGCGACCGGTAGGACGAACGAGAACGTGCTGCCCGCGCCGGGGGTGCTCTGCGCCCAGATGCGGCCCCCGTGGCGCTCGACGATCGCGCGGGAGATCGCCAGGCCGAGCCCGGTGCCACCACGCTGGCGCGAGTCCGACGAGTCGACCTGCGCAAAGCGGCCGAAGATCGTCTCGAGCTTGTCGCTGGGAATGCCGGGCCCGGCGTCGCTGACCGCGAACAGGATGTCCTCCTCCCGACGCTCTGAGGTGATCCGCACCGTGCCGCCGGCAGGGGAGAACTTCACCGCGTTGCCGATCAGATTGGTCAGCGTCTGGATGATCTGGTCGGCATTGCCCTCGAACGCTGCGGGCGCGGCGTCGACGACCAGCGTCACGTTGGCCCCGACGGCGGTCGGCAGCATGGCCTCGGTTGCGTGGGCGATCAGCTCGGCGGCGTCGCAGGCCGCCGAGTCGCGGACATGATCCTCATGGGCGTCGAGGCGCTCGAGGTCGAGGATGTCGTTGATGAGCCGCACGAGGCGATCGGTGTTCTGCACGGCGATCTGGATCATGCGCTCGGCCTTGTCGGGCAGCGGGCCCAGGACACCGCTCTCGATCAGCCCGAGCGAGCCGCGGATCGCTGTCAGCGGGGTGCGCAGCTCGTGGCTGACGACGGAGGTGAACTCGTCCTTGGCACGCTCGACCTCGCGGCGCGCGGTGATGTCGCGGAGGACCACTACAGCCCCCAGGATGCGGCCGTTGTCGACGATTGGTCTGCCGGTGTACTCGACCGCGAAGCTCGTGCCGTCCTTGTGCCAGTAGAACTCCTGCTCGCTCTCGCGGATCGTCCCGTCGAGCTGCGACGCGTGGATCGGGCACTCCTCGATCGGGTACGGGGCGCCGTCGGGCCTGGAGTGGTGCAGCGCCTCGTGCAGCGTGCGGCCGACGAGCTCATCGGCCGCGTATCCGGTCATGCGCGCCGCGGCCGGGTTCACGAACGTCACCACCGCGCGGGCGTCGATGCCGACGATACCCTCGCCGGCGGCATCGAGGATCAGCGCGCTGCGCATCGCCAGCTCCCTGCCGCCGGCAAGCGTGCGCAGGTCGGCGAAGGTGACCGCCGTGCGAACGAACGCGGCGACGAGCGTCAGCGTCGCGAGGACGAGGGGGACCGTAGCGAGGCTGTGCCAGTGGTCGAACGTCGTCAGCGCCACGCCGACGGTGGCCAGGCCGCCCGTCACGACGAGCCTGCCCCAGCTCTCCTCCATCGAGCTCGTCGCGACGACGGTCGGCTTGTGCCAGCTCGCGTAGGCGAGCAGCAGCGCCAGCGCAGGCCAGCCCGCATCCAGCAACGTCCCGAAGACGTAATCACCCGAGGCGACGGTGTAGAAGTAGAACGTGTCGAGGACGGCCTGCAGCAGCCAGATGGCGGCGATAATGGTCCACAAGCGCCCGGGGCGCCCGTTGCTGAGTGTGAAGACGCCGAACAGCAGGGCGACGATCAGCACGTCCATGAGCGGATAGGCGAGGTTGGTGATCACGGCGGCGACGTCGCCGCCGGTGCTGTGGAGAATCGGCGGCACGAGCAGCGCGGCGGCGATCGCCGCGGTTGCGATGCCGGCGAGCGCGACGTCGACCCACAGGTCCTTGTGAATCCGCTGAAACGCGCTCTTCATCAGCGTGAGCACGGCCGCGATCGAGAAGCAGTATGCCGTCAGCCAGAAGGCGTCGGTGACCGATGGGTACGGGGCGTTCGGATGACCGGAGTAGATCGCCGCGGCGGTCGCCCAGAAGAGCATGCCCAGGCCGAACAGCGTCCACGGCACACGCTGTTCGGCGACGAGCAGCGCGCGGGCGAGACACAGCAGGGCGGGCACGATGAACAGCGCGACGAAGAGCCACCGGTAGGCGCCGCTGGTCGGGTCTCCGGGACCGCCGGCGGTGGCCGTCAGGAAGACGACCAGGCCGGCCGCGCCGACGGCCGACAACAGTCGGACGCTCCACCTCGCAACGGGCCGGCAGGACGCGAGCGAGATCACGTGTGTCTGGACCCAGCCGACTCGCCGCTGCTGTTCGGTCTTGACTTCCCTGTCGTTGAACACAAGGCGAGTATCGGCGTCGCCTGGCGCGCTCAGCATCCGCCAAACGCCGGAGATCTGCCCGGGGATCACGTCGCACGGATCGTCGCCGGACTCGCAGTCGCCTCGGCGTTTGCCGTCGTGCCGATGGCGGCGCAGGCCGCTGACACGGACGCGACCGGCACGCTGAGCGCCGGCCTGCTGACCAACACCGCTCCGGCGATCACGCCGTTCGCCGCGACGCTGACCGGCCTCGCGCAGACGAAGAACACCCCCGTCGGCACGTGGGGCGTGACGGATGCGAGGGGCAACGACGCCGGCTACCGTGTCACGGTCTCTGCGAGCGCCCCGACCGTCGACGCCGGCGTCATCGAGGCCTCGACGCTGAAGCTGTACACGACCTCGGCGCAGGCCGTGGACGGCAACCTCAACACGCCTCCGGTGGCCGCGGTGGCCCAGCAGCTCGACGTGATTGCGGATGGCATCACGGGGCTTACGGACGCATCGACGATCCAGACCGCCGACGCCGGCACGGGCCAGGGTCCATGGAGCTTCGCTGAGGACGCCGGTCTCGCCTCGGGCCTCGAGGTCGTCCTCCCGGGCACCGCCACGCCGGGCGCGTACAGCAGCACGCTGACCTACACGACCGCCGAACCGATCACGTAATCCCGATGATCACGGTCCCCACAGCGATGACCTCCGCACGTCGTCTCGATGTCGGGACCGTGGCCGTGCTGGCCTCGCTGGCGCTCGCCGCTTCGGCGGCGGCGCCGGCGACAGCCGCGCGGCCTCCCGCTCCCAGGGGACCGGCGCTCGCGCTGTCCGCCACCGGCGCTGGCGGCGCCAACCTCCTGCGCGGGACCCCCGGCCGGGTGCTGCACGGCGCGGTGACCGTGAGCAACGTCTCACGCCGGCGCATCACCGTCCGCCTGCAACCCGCAGACATCCACAACGCCACCAACGGCAACGCCGACTACATCACCACCAAGCTCTCGCAGACCGGGCGCTGGCTGCGCCTGTCGACCAGGACTGTCCGCCTGGCCGCCAGGTCCTCGCGCCGGATCGCGTACGCCGTGCGCATCCCGACGTCCGCCCACGGCGCATCGCACTACGCCGGCATCGTCGCCGTCGACGCCGCAGAGCTTGCGGCCGCGAAATCGCCGCCCAAGAGCGCCAAGGGCGCAGGCTTCACCATCTCGCGCGTCAATCGCCAGGCCCTGCCGCTGACGATCCGCCTGCCCGGGCCGCTGACGCGCAGGCTGACGCTGCGGTCGGTGAAGCTCGACGTCAGCGCCGCCGGCGCCGGCCTCGTGCTGGGCCTGCTGCCCCGAGGCACGGTGCTGATGCAGGACGCGACGGTCAAGCTGCGCGTGTCGCGCGGCAAGCGCACGATCTTGCGCAACGCCTCCACGCTCGGTCAGCTCATTCCCGACTCCCGGCTCGACTACCGCATCGCCTGGAACGGCCGTCCCACGGAGGGCGACTATCGCGTGCGGGGCGTCATCCGCCCGAAGGCGTCGAAGCCGCTCTACATCGATCGGATGATCATCTTCACGCCCGCGAAGGCCAAGGAGCTCAAGCGCGAGGCACCTCCCGTCGCCGCACCGGAGGCAGCCCCCGCACCCGGTCTGCCGTCCTGGGTCTGGCTCGCACTGGGCGGCGCGGGCGCGCTCCTGGTCGCGCTCGCATTCGCCTTCTGGCGGTTCGCGCGCCGCGCTCGCCGGTCCGCCGCCACCACGGCCGAGCCGCCCCCGCCCCTGCAGGCTGCGCCCGTTCGCGACGCAGACCACGAGGATCGACATGACCGCACCGCTGCCTGACGACAGCGCGGGCCCCGGACGGCTGCGTCGCGAGCAGCGCGCTCGCCGCCCATCCGGCACGGTCTGACGTCATGGGCCTGCCGGTGCAGCGCGGGCGCCGCGCCGCGGTGGCGCTCGCCGCGCTCGCGTGGCTCGCGTGCGCCGCGGCACCCGCGGGCGCGGCGGTGCCGGTCGGCTCGGCGGGGCCGGTGGCTTCGCCGTGCTCGCAGGGACGACGGTTACGAGCGCGGGCGTGTCGACGCTCACCGGAGATCTCGGGGTCAGCCCCGGGACCGCGATCACGGGCTTCGGGCCCGGGACCGTCAGTGGAACGATCCACGCCGGAGACGATGTCGCGGCGCAGGCGCATACCGACCTCGCGACGGCGTACGGCGTTGCCGTGGCGCGCTCTCCCGCAACGCCCGCGGGGGTCCTCGACGGCCTGACGCTCGACCCCGGCGTGTACGCGTCCGGTGCCGCGCTTGCGCTCGCCGGGACGCTGACGCTCGACGCCGGCGGCGATCCGAGCGCGGTCTTCATCCTGCAGGCTGGATCCACGCTGACCACGGCGGCGAACAGCCACGTGCTGCTCGCGGGCGGCGCGCAGGCGTGCAACGTCTTCTGGCAGGTCGGCAGCTCCGCGGCGCTCGGTGCCACGTCGGATCTCAAGGGCTCGATCCTCGCCATGACGTCGATCACGATGGGCGACGGTGTCACGATCGACGGGCGTGCGCTCGCGCGCGACGGCGAGGTCACGATGATCAACGACACGGTCTCCGTCCCGGCATGTGGCTCGCTGTCGAACACGGCGCCGGCGATCTCCCCGTTCGCGGCCACGCTAACCGGTGCCGTGCAGACGATCCACACCGCCGTGGGCGCCTGAAATTGCGTCGCGTCCTCGCGACGATCAGCGGCGCGTCGTAGCGCCGATCATTCGATCACTCCGAGGCGCATCGCGGTAGCGACGGCCCAGGGTTTGTCGGTGACCTCGAGCTTGCGATAGATGTTCTGGAGGTGCGTCTTGACGGTGGCCGGGCTGATGGTGAGCCGCTCCGCGGTCTCCCGGACCGACAAGCCGTAGGACGCGAGCTGGAGCATCTCGATCTCCCGCGGAGTCAGCAGCGGCACGGCGAGCTCGCCACGGCGCGGTGAGAGGAACTGCCCCAGCTCGTGGGAGATCCCCAAGAGCGAGCGCCGAAGGCGCTCGCCGACCCTGATCTCGTGGTCGGTCGTGAGCTCGATGACCGCGAGGACCTCGTCTCCCGCGAGCGCGGGAATCGCGACGGCGCCGTCGAGGGCGACATTGTCGGGCACGAGGTCGGGCGCTCCGCCCACCGGGCCGTCGCCGTTCAGCGTCCAGCTCAGGGGCTCGCGGGCTTGCCAGGCGCGCGCCGCGAGGCCGCGAGCGCCCAGCAGCGGCTGGGTCGCCTTCGCCGGATCGCGCGGATCGAAAACCTGCTCGTGCCACAGCACGCGGGGGATGAGGAGTTCGCCGCGCGGCACCCAGAACACTCCCGACACGCAGTCCAGCGCGTCTGCGAGCAGGGCCATGAGCCGGTAAGCCCCGGTGTCGAGGTCCTGCCAGGTGACGAGGGCCTCCTCCACCGCGACGTGTGCCGCGATCTCGCGCTCGGCGCGCCGGGTGTCGGTCAGATCGTGTACGACGCCGATCACGCATTGGGCCCCGCCGTCACGCCGCTCGGTGATCGCGAGCGTCGATCGCAGATGACGCCGGTCTCCGTTGGGCAGCGTGATCCGATAGGCCGCGGGAGGGACGTCCTCGCCCGCCACGGTCCGCGCTATGACAGCAGCGAGGCGCTCGCGATCGTCAGGATATGTCCGCGCGAGCACGTACGCGGCGGACGGCTCGATCTCCCCCGGCTCCAGGCCGAAGATGCGATACAGGTTGGGCGACCACAGCAGCTCCGGCCGATCCGGGCGAAACTCCCAGCTGCCGGTCTGGCCGATCCGCTCAGCCCAGGCGTGCAGGTTCTGGAGGCGGGTAGCTTCGTCGTGCGTCAGCCGCGCAGGTGCTGACGGGCCGACGTCGCTGTATGCGGCCGCCTCGCCGTCTTCCGGTGACGAACCCGGTCTCACAGGTTCACGATGATCGGACCTCGTGCTGGACTGTCTCGCTGGTTGCGCGTGTGACGCGGGGGGCCTGAGATTATTGAGGTCACGCGTTTCCCAGCCCTACAGGCGCACGTATCAAACGACACGATCTCTATCCAGGCTCGAGTATAAGCCAGACCACGAACGCGCCAACGTTTGCTGTTCCGTCCGGCCGCTCGAACGGCCTGGCTCAGCGACCGGCGCCGACCGCGAGTTACCCGGAAACAGGGATCTCTCCGTCAAACAGCGCCACCGATGCTGTATGCGATGACCGATTCCTCCCCCGCAGGCAGGACTGCCCCTCCCGCGGGCGTAGCGCACGGCCCCACCCGACGGCGCGCACAGCACGCCGCTCAGCGGAACCCGGCGAGATGAGGCCCACGGCGTTCATCGCGCCCGGCGTGACCGCCGCGCTGCTGCTGGCGGGCATCGCGGCGGCCGCGCCGATCACAGCCGCCGACCCCGCCGCCGCGCCATCCCGGCAGGACGACATCGCCCTGCATGCCTCGATCACGGCCGGAATCAGCCCCGGCACCAGCGCACCCGTCCGCCTGACCGCCTCCAACCCAGGATCCTCCGCGATCACGCTCAGGACCGTGCGCCTGCTCGACGTCTCCGCTGACACCGACCATCCGAACTGCGCGACCGACGATTTCACGATGACCGACGTCGAGCAGGAAGCGTCGATCCCCGCCGGCGCGCGCGACTATCGGCTGGCGAGCGGAACGCTCACCTTCAAGAACACCGACGTCAATCAGGACGGCTGCAAGGCCGCGACGCTGACACTCACACTTTCAAGCACGCAGGCTTAGGGTCAGCCCGGCTTGCGCGCGACGACGCGCGCGTACTCCGTGTCGTAGCGCAGCCCGCCGTCGGTCGCCGTGCTCATCGAGCGCATGAGGGCGTCGAGGTCGTCGATGTAGGCCATGTAGCGATCCTGCGAGAGCGCCGCGCGCGCGGCCGCGGCGAAGGGGTGCGACTCCTCGGTCTCCTCGCGCGCGGCGGCGGCCGACGGCCACGACCAGGTCACGGCGCCGAGCTCGATCGCGACGTGTGCGGCGTACGGCGCCAGGCGCTCGCGGATGCTCGCCTCCTCGCCCCAGAGATAGGGCGACGGCGGCGGGTCGACCGGCGGCGGGAAGTACTTGCCGCCGACGTCGCCGAAGCGCGCGGCCTTCGAGCCCGGCGTCCAGCTCGTGAACCCGACCGTCCCGCCCGAGCGCGTCACGCGGAAGGCCTCGGCGATCGCGACCTCGGGCCGCGGCGCGAACACCATCCCGAAGACCGACAGCACGGCGTCGAAGCGGCCGTCGGAGTAGGGCAGCGCCTCGGCGTCGGCGACGTCCCAGGGGATCTCCCATTCGCCCAGCGCGTCGCAGCGCGCCTTGCCGGCGGATACGAGCGCGGGCGTCAGGTCGCAGGCCTCCGGGCTGGCGCCGCTGGCGGCGATCGCGAGCGCGACGTTGCCTGTGCCGGCCGCGAGGTCGAGCGCGCGCTGTCCCGGCCCGAGCCCGCAGGCGGCGACGAGCTCGGCGGCCACGCCCTCGAAGCGCTGTGCGACCACGGCGTAGTCGCCGGCGGACCAGAGCTTGCGCTGTCCGTCCTTGAACGCCGCGAGGTCGGTGCTCATGGAGCCTCCATAGACTGAAAGAGAGTCTATGGCCGATCTGCAAGAGCGCACACGTTTTGAGCCCGCCGAGGTCGAGCCGCGCATCCGCGAGCGCTGGCTGGCGAGCGGTCTCGTGCACCCCGAGGCCGAGGGTACGGCCGCCGAGAACTACTCGATCGCGGTCCCGCCGCCCAACGTCACGGGCGTGCTGCACATGGGCCACGCGCTCAACGGCTCGATCCAGGACGCGCTGATCCGCACCAACCGCATGCGCGGGCGGCGGGCGAAGTGGATCCTCGGCACCGACCACGCCGGCATCGCGACCCAGCGCCAGGTCGAGAAGCGGCTGATCGAGGAGGGCACGTCGCGCGAGGAGCTCGGGCGCGACGCCTTCATCGCCCGCGTCTGGGAGTGGCGCGAGGAGCACGGCGGCCAGATCATCGAGCAGTTCAAGCGCCTCGGCGCGACGCTCGACTACGACGACGAGCGCTTCACGATGGACGAGCGCTACGTCCAGGCGGTGCTGAAGGTCTTCGTCGAGCTCTACGAGCAGGGCCTGATCTACCGCGACTACTACATGGTCAACTGGGACCCGGTGCTGCAGTCGGCGATCTCCGATCTCGAGGTCGAGGAGCACGAGGGCGAGGTCGACACGCTGTACTCGATCGCCTACCCGCTGGCGTCCGGCGAGGGCGAGCTGGTCGTCGCGACCGTGCGCCCGGAGACGATGCTCGCCGACACCGCCGTCGCCGTGCACCCCGGCGACGAGCGCTACGCGCACCTCGTCGGCCAGGAGGCGATCCTGCCGCTCGTCGGCCGGCGCCTGCCGATCATCGCCGACGAGTACGTCAAGACCGACTTCGGCACCGGCGCGCTGAAGATCACGCCGGGCCACGACCCCAACGACTTCGAGATCGGCCGCCGCCACGGCCTCGCGGAGATCGGCGTCATCGGCGAGGACGGGCTGATGACCGCCGACGCCGGCGAGCCCTACGCGGGCCTGACCGTCGCCGCGGCGCAGGAGCGCGTCGTCGCCGACCTCGAGGCCGAGGGGCTGATCCGCGGGCGCGAGGAGTACGTCCACGCCGTGCCCTTCAGCCAGCGCTCGGGCGCGCGCGTGGAGCCGCTGATCTCGCTGCAGTGGTTCATGCGCATGGACGAGCTGGCGGCACCAGCGATCGAGGTCGTCCGCGACGGGCGCGTGCGGATCCATCCCGAGTCGCAGTCCAAGCGCTACGTCGACTGGCTGTCGGAGATCCGGCCCTGGTGCGTCTCGCGCCAGCTGTGGTGGGGCCATCAGATCCCCGTCTGGTACCGCGGCGACGAGGTCTACTGCGGCATGACGGCGCCCGAAGGCGAGGGCTGGGAACAGGATCCCGATGTCCTGGACACCTGGTTCTCCTCGGCGCTGTGGCCCTTCGCGACGCTCGGCTGGCCCGAGGAAACCCCCGATGTGCAGGCGTTCTATCCGACGGACGTGCTGTCGACGGCGCGCGACATCCTCTTCCTCTGGGTCGCGCGGATGGTGATGATGGGCCTGCGCTTCACCGGCGACGTCCCGTTCACCGACGTCAACATCCACTCCGTCATCCAGGCGCCCGACGGGCGGCGGATGAGCAAGTCGCTGGGCACCGGCGTCGACCCGCTGGACCTGATCGACGGCGGGCCGCGCCCGCCCGTCTTCGCGCAGGGCGGCGACTTCCCCGCCTACGGCACCGACGCCGTCCGCTTCGGCCTGCTGGCGATGTCCTCATCACAGGACGTGCGCTTCAGCGAGGAGAAGATCGCCCAGGGCCAGGCGCTGGCCAACAAGCTCTACAACGCGACCCGCTTCGTGGCACTGCGGATCGGCGACGACGTGGATCCCGCCCCGCAGCCGCGGACGGTCGAGGACCGCTGGATCCTCTCGCGCCTGCAGGCGATCGAGGCCGACACGCAGGCGCGGATCGACGGCTTCGAGTTCTCCAAGGCGGCGCTCGGCCTCTACGACTTCATCTTCGGCGAGCTCTGCGACTGGTACCTGGAGCTCGTCAAGCCGCGCCTCGGCGACGACGCCGAGCCCGGCGACCGCGCCGCGCTCGGCGCGACGCTGCTGCACGTCCTGCGCGAGACGCTCGCGACGGCGCACCCGATCATGCCGTTCGTCACCGAGGAGCTGTGGGATCTCCTGGGCTGGACGGAGGCCGAGGGCCTGCTGGCGACGAGCGCCCTGCCCGAGCCCGACGACGCGCTGCGCGACGTCGCCGCCGAGGAGGAGATGGGGCGCGCGATCGAGGCGATCAAGGCGCTGCGCGGCTGGCGCGACTCGGTCGGCGTGCGCGCCGGCGCCGTCGTCCCCGGCGTGCTGGCGGCCGGCGGCTATGGCGCGACCGCGTCGCGGATCGCGGCGCTCGCCCACTTCGACCTGCGCTCCGAGGACGGCGCCGGCGAGCCGGTCGCGACGATCGCGATCCCCGGCGGCGCCGTCGGCGTCCTGGCCTCCGACGCCGTCGACCTCGGCGCCGCCGACCGCAGGCTCGCCGCCCAGCGCGACAACCTCGCCGCCGAGATCCGGCGCGCCGAGGGCAAGCTCTCCAACGACGGCTTCGTCGCCAAGGCGCCGCCGCCCGTCGTGGCCGCCGAGCGCGCGAAGCTCGAGCGCCTGCGAGAGGAGCTCGCGGCGCTGCCCGCGGCGTCGCGGGCCGGGTCGTGACGCCCCCCGGCGTGCGGCCGGTCGGCTGGGACGCCGCCGCCGCCGAGCGCTGGCTGCTGTCGCTCGAGCTCTTCGGGATGCGCTTCGGCCTGGACCGGATGCGCCGCCTGATGACGACGCTCGACTCGCCCCACCGCGCCTTCCGGACGATCCACGTCGTCGGCACGAACGGCAAGTCCTCGACCGTGCGGATGATCGCGGCGCTGCTGTCGCACCACGGCGTGCGCACCGGCGCCTACCTGTCGCCGCACCTCGTCTCCTTCGCCGAGCGCATCCGCGTCGAGGGCGAGGACGTCTCCGACGACGAGTTCGCCGCCGCGGTCGGCCGCGCCCGCCACGCGACCGCGCTCGTCGACCGCACGCTCGACGCGGACGACCGCGTGACGCAGTTCGAGGCGCTGACCGCGGCCGCCTACTCGCAGCTGGCGGCGGCCGGCGTCGAGGTGGCGGTCGTCGAGGCGGGCCTGGGCGGGCGCTGGGACGCGACCAACGTCATCGACGCCGGCGTCGTGGTCCTGACGAACGTCGGCCTCGAGCACACGCGCTGGCTGGGGCCGACGGTCGCCGACATCGCGCGCGAGAAGCTCGCCGTCGTCAGCCGGACCAAAGCGCCGGTCACGCTCGTGCTGGGCCCCGACCTCGATCCCGCCGCCGACGCCGAGGCCCAGATCGTCGCCGAGCGCCAGGGCGCGACGATCGTGCGCGCGCCCGCCGAGCCGCCGCCGGGCCCGGCGCTGCTGGCGCGCGGCGCCTTCCAGCGGCGCAACTTCGCCGTCGCGTGCGCCGCCGCCGAAGCCCACCTCGGCCACCTGGACCTCGAGGCCGCCCGCGCGGCGGCCGCGTCGACGGTCGTCCCCGGGCGCTTCCAGGTGCTCCCCGACTCCGGCGACGGCGGGGCCGAGGTCGTCCTCGACGGCGCCCACAACGCGGGCGGGATCGCGGCGCTCGCGGGGTCGCTGCCGGAGTTCCTCGCCGGGCGGCCGCTGGTCGCGGTCGTCTCGGTGCTCGACGACAAGGACGCCGCCGCGATGCTCGCCGCGCTGCTGCCGCTGTGCGCGGGCGTCGTGTTCACCGCCAACGCCAACCCGCGCGCGCTGTCGCCCGCGACGCTGGCCTCGCTCGCCGGTCAGGTCGGCGCGCCGGCGGCGAGCCGCGTCGAGGCCGACCCCCGCCGCGCGGTCGCGCTCGCGCGCGAGCTCGCCGGCGCGGGCGGCGTCGTCCTGGCGACCGGCTCGATCTACCTCGTCGCCGACCTGCTGCGCCCGGCGGGCGCGGGCCGGGGGTCGACGCTGTGAATCGCGAGGGGCCCTCCGCGCTGGCGCTGATCGCCGTCGTCGCGCTGATCGTGGCGCTCGTGATCCTCGTGTTCTTCGCCGTCGGCTACGGCCTCGGCCGCGCGTTCCTCTGACCGCGCCTCGGGCGCTCCGCTCCCTGCGCCGGTAATCTCCGACGATCGTGCTCGCCGTCTTCGGCATCAACAGCGATGGGCTGAACCTTGCGGTCAACATGCTCATCCTGTTTCTCGTCGTCATCTACCTGGCGCTCGTGTACTGGACGTACATGGACGCGATCAGGCGGATCGAGGACCCGATGCTCGTCATCTGCGCGACGGTCGCCTCGCTGTTCCCGTTCGTGGGGACGATCCTCTACGTGATCGTCCGCCCGCCGGAGTACCTCGACGACATCCGCGAGCGCGAGCTGGAGATGCAGGCCGCCGAGGCGCGGCTGCACGAGCTGAACTACATGCTCTGCCCGCAGTGCGACTACGAGGTCGAGAAGGAGTTCCTGCGCTGCCCGAACTGCACGCGCAAGCTGCGCGACCCGTGCGCGAGCTGCGGGAAGCCGCTCGATCCCAGCTGGAAGCTCTGCCCGTACTGCGAGGCCGAGCTCAACGACGTGTCAGGGCAGGGCCGGATCCGCCGGCGAGCAACCGCCGGCGACGCCTAGCCCCGGACTGAACCCCACCCTTGAGGAGTGCCATCAGATGGACCGGACCCTGATTCTGGTCAAGCCGGACGCGTTCGCGCGTCGCCTGACCGGTGAGATCATCGCCCGCTTCGAACGTAAGGGCCTGCATCTGGCGCAGCTGCGGCTCATGACGCTCGACGAGGCGATGGCGCGGCGCCACTACGCCGAGCACGAGGGCAAGCCGTTCTTCGACGGGCTCGTGTCGTTCATCACCTCCGGTCCGATCGTCGCGATGGTGCTCGAGGGTCCCAACGCGATCGAGGCCGCCCGCCAGCTGATCGGCGCGACCAACGGCATCGAGGCCTCGCCGGGCTCGATCCGCGGCGACCACGCGCTCGAGGTGCGGCGCAACCTCGTCCACGGCTCGGACTCGCCCGAGTCCGCCGAGCGCGAGATCGCCCTCTTCTTCGGCACCTAGCGACAACTGTCGCAAGCGACGGGAAAGCGGAGTACTGTGGCGCGTTCAATGCGCCATGCACGTTCGCTGGGGTTGGCCTCGTTCGTCGTGCTCTTGGCGCTGCTCGCCGTCGGCCCCGCCGCCGCCCAGGCGGCGTTCGTCATCGACGACCGGCCGCTGCCGAACGGCAATGTCGGGACCGACTACGCGAACTTCGTCACCGCGCAGGGCGGCAACGGCACGCCGTACCGCTGGACGATCGTCGCGGGCAAGCTGCCCAACGGGCTGAAGCTCACCGACTTCGCGTCGGCCTCGGGACTGATCTCGGGCCGCCCGACGACCGTGCAGACGTCGACGTTCACCGTCCGCGCGCGCGACCAGCGTGGCAACAGCACGACGCGCCAGTTCACGATCACGATCGACGCGGCGCGGCCGCTGGTCATCACGAGCCCGAGCACGCTGTCGTCGGGCACGCGCGGACAGGCGTATGCGATCGGGGTGTTCGCCGACGGCGGCAAGACGCCCTACAGCTGGACGCGCACCGCCGGGACGCTGCCTCCGGGGCTGACGCTGCAGGCGTCGCCGGGGCGCATCCAGGGCACGCCGACGACCGCGGGCACGTTCAGCTTCACGCTGCGCGTCGCCGACTCCGGCGGCCAGACCGCGACCGGCACGTTCGCCATCACGATCAACGATCCGGTGCCGCCGCCGACGCCGCCGGGCGCGCCCACGCTCGTCAGCCCGGCCAACGGCGCGTCGGTCGTCACGCCGTTTGCGATCTCCTGGGCGCCACCCGCGGGCCCGGTCTCGGCATACAACTGGAACGTCAGCACGAGCTCGAGCTTCGCGACGACCGCAGCGGTCGGCAGCACCGCGGGCACCGTCACCCAGGCGACCGTGACCAACATCCCCAACGGGACGTACTTCTGGCGCGTGCAGGCGGCCAACGGCGCGACGGTGAGCCCGTGGTCGGCAACGCGCAGCTTCACGATCACGGGCACGACGAGCCCGCCGACGCTGACGGGACTGGGCCTGAACCCCGGCACCGTGCGCGGCGGAGGCTCTGCGATCGCCACCGTCTTCCTCTCGCTGCCGGCGCCCGCCGGCGGGACGACGGTCGCGCTCTCCAACAACGCTCCCGCGGTTGCGTCGATGCCGTCCTCGGTCACGGTCCCCGCGGGTCAGACCAGCACGACCTTCACCATCGCGACGCAGCCCGTGACGTCCTCGTGGACCGTCGTGATCACCGCCACCCTGGGTGGCGACAGCCGGTTCGCGTTCCTGTCGGTGGATCCCTGATCCTCGCCAGCCGCTCGCCGCAGCGGCGGGCGATCCTGGAGCGGCTCGGGATCGAGTTCGAGGTCGTCGACGTGGACGTCGAGGAGCTCGCCGACGGCCCGGCGATCGAGGTCGCGCGCACGAACGCGCTGCGCAAGGCGCAGGCGGGGGCCGCGGCGCGGCCGGAGGAGACCGTCCTGGGCGTCGACACCGTCGTCTCGCTGGACGGCGAGATCTTCGGCAAGCCGGCCTCGGCGGCGGCCGCCGAAACGACGCTGAAACGGCTCTCCGGACGCACGCACGAGGTCGTGAGCGGCCTCGCGCTGCTCGCGCCGGGCAACCCTCAGGTTGTGCATGAGGTCACGATGGTGACCTTTCGGGAGCTTCCCGACGAGCTCGTCGGACGTTATGTCAAGACCGGCGAATGGGCCGGTCGCGCGGGGGGTTACGCGATCCAGGAGCAGGGTGGGGCGCTTGTTCGCGCAATCTCCGGGGACTACCTCAACGTCGTCGGACTGCCCGTCGGCAGATTGCTGGACCTCGACTTGAGCCTTATCCTCAGGCAACGGTAGAGGGATTGCTTGGTGGCGGCCATGGCGCCGCTAGACTCCGGCACGGCGTCGGCGCCGCGCGAAGCACCTCGCGGATGGAAATCAGGGGCTCCGCCGCCACCTCTTCATGGGCTTCTTCAGCTACCTCACGGGCTTCGGCGGACGCGACATGGCCGTCGACCTCGGCACGGCGAACACGCTCGTGTACGTGCGCGGCCGCGGCATCGTCCTGTCCGAGCCGTCGGTCGTCGCGATCGACTCGCGCAGCGGCGAGGTGCACGCCGTCGGCATCGAGGCCAAGCGGATGCTCGGCCGCACGCCCGGGACGATCTCCGCGATCCGGCCGCTGAAGGACGGCGTCATCGCCGACTTCGACGTGACCGAGGAGATGCTGCGCCACTTCATCCAGAAGGTCCACCAGAATCGCTGGGCGCACCCGCGCGTCGTCGTCTGCGTGCCCTCGGGCGTGACGGGCGTCGAGAAGCGCGCGGTGGAGGAGGCCTGCCTGTCGGCCGGCGCGCGCCAGGCGTACCTCATCGAGGAGCCGATGGCGGCCGCGATCGGGGCGGGGCTGCCGGTCGGCGAGCCGACCGGGTCGATGGTCGTCGACATCGGCGGCGGCACGAGCGAGGTCGCGGTGATCTCGCTCGGCGGCATCGTCGTCAGCCAGTCGATCCGGATCGGCGGCGACGAGCTCGACGAGGCGATCATCAACTACGCAAAACGCGAGTACAAGCTCCTCATCGGCCAGCAGACGGCCGAGGAGGTCAAGCTCGAGATCGGCTCGGCGCATCCGATGGCCGAGGAGGTCCAGGCCGAGATCCGCGGGCGCGACATGGTGTCGGGCCTGCCGAAGACCGTCGTGCTCACGAGCGAGGAGATCCGCCAGGCGCTCGAGGAGCCGCTGTCGCAGATCATCGACGCGGTCAAGGAGACGCTGGACCGCACCCCGCCGGAGCTGTCGTCGGACATCATGGATCGCGGCATCATGCTGGCGGGCGGCGGATCGCTGCTGCAGGGGCTCGACGAGCGCCTGCGCGAGGAGACGCAGATGCCCTGCCACCTGGCCGAATCTCCCCTGACGTGCGTCGCCGTCGGCTCTGGCCGCTCGCTGGAGGAGTTCGAGGTCATCCACCGCACGAACCGCAACTCGAAGAACCGCCGCCGGCGGTACTAACCCTTGGAGTCATCTTTCACGTGTACGACAAGACGGTCCGGCGACGACGGGCAGTTCTCGGGCTGCTCGTGGCCTGCTCCCTGATCCTGCTCACCGCCTATTTCGGTGAATCCTCCGGCGGCGCCCTGCACGGCGTCCAGCGCGGCACGAGCGAGATCCTCAACCCGGTGCAGGAGGGTGCGTCGCGCGCGCTCAAGCCGGTCCGCGACCTCTTCGGCTGGTTCGGCGACACGATCGCGGCCAAGGGCCAGGTCAAGGACCTGCGCGCCGAGCGCGACCGGCTGCGCAGCGAGGTCCTGGGCAACGAGACGGCCGTCGCCGAGAACAGGCGCCTCAGCAACCTGCTCGAGCTCGACGGCGCGCTCGGCCTGAAGGACTACGCGCCCAAGGCCGGGCGCGTCATCTTCCAGTCGCCGACCGTCTGGTACGCGACGATCCGCGTCGACAAGGGCTCCGACGACGGCGTCAAGGTCGGCCTGCCGGTCATCAACGAGGAGGCGCTGATCGGCAAGGTGACCGAGGTCACCGGCGGGTCGGCGCAGGTGACGCTGATCACCGACCAGACGATGAAGGTGCCCGCGCGCGCGGGCAAGCGCGGCGTCTTCGGCCTCGTCCAGCCCTCCAGCGTCGGCAACCCGACCGACCTCGTCATGACCTTCGTGCGGCCCGGCTCGACGCTGAGCCCCGGCGACCGCGTGCTCACGCGCGGCACCGAGCCCGAGGACACCACCCGCTCGCTGTATCCCGTCGGGCTGCCGATCGGCCAGATCACGCGGATCGACAACGAGGGCACGGACACCCAGGAGGTCCACCTGCGCCCGTTCGCCGACATGCGCAGCCTCGACGTCGTCCAGATCCTCACCAGGCCGCGCGGAGGGGCCGCGTGAACGCGGCCTTCGACCCACGGCTGGTCGCCCGCCTGAGCGCGCTCGGCGTCCTCGGCGTGATCGTGCAGACCGCCGCCGTCTCGCAGCTGCCGATCGCCGGCGCCAACGCCGACCTCTCGCCGCTGCTCGTGATGGCCGTCGGCCTGCTCTGCGGCTCGCTGGCGGGCGGCTGCTTCGGGTTCGGCGTCGGCCTCGTCTTCGACGTCGTGTCGCTGCAGACGCTCGGCGTCACCTCGCTCGTGCTGCTCGGCGTCGGCTACGCCGCGGGCCGCCTGCGCGAGGCGCGCGACCCCGAGGGGGCGCTCGTCCCGCTCGCCGCGGGCGCGGCCGCGACGCTGCTCTTCGCGCTCGGCTTCGCGCTCATGCAGTTCCTGCTCGGCGCCGACGCGCCGGTGAGCTGGGCGCTCGTGCGCCAGATTCTCACGACGCTCGTCATCAACACGCTGATCGCCGTTCCCGTCTACGCCGTCGTGCGGCGCTCGCTGCAGGGCAGCCTGCCCGACGACCCGCGCCGCCGGCGCCGGCGCGCCTACACGACCGGCGGCCTCTCGCCGCTCTCCCGAGGGACCGACCTGCGGTGATGATGGAACCCGCCAGCGACCGCCGGGCGCCGATCACGCCCCAGCTCGCGCTGCGCGTCGCCGTCCTCGGCGGCATCGCGCTCGCGCTGTTCGCGATCGTCTTCTTCCGGCTCTGGTACCTGCAGGTGCTGTCGGGCGACAAGTACCTCGCCCAGGCGACCGTCAACCGCGTGCGCGAGCTGCGCATCCAGGCGCCGCGGGGCAGGATCGTCGACCGCGACGGCAACGAGATCGTGCGCAACCGCCAGGCCGTCGTCGTCCAGATCGATCCGTCCAAGCTGCCGTCGGAGGAGCGCGACCTGGCCGCCAAGTGGGGCCAGGACGTCGGCCTGCGCGCGAAGCGGCCCAAGGGCAAGCGCGGCGAGGAGGTCAAGATCCCCGGCATCCCGACCGCGGAGCTGCGCGCGCGCTACCGGCGCCTGGCGAAGGTGCTCGACACCTCCGCGACGTCGATCCACCGCCAGGTCGTGCGCTCGCTCGTCGTCGTGCCGTACTCGTCGGCCAAGGTCAAGACCGACGTGCCCGAGTCGGTGCTGGCGTACATCTCCGAGCGCCCCGAGCAGTTCCCCGGCGTGAAGGTCGAGCAGACCTACCTGCGCGACTACCCGCAGGCCACGCTCGCCGCCCAGCTGCTGGGCACCGTCAACGAGATCAGCCCCGCGCAGCTCAAGGAGAACCGCTACCGCGGCGTGAAGCCCGGAACGCTCGTCGGGCAGTCGGGCCTGGAGCGCACCTACGACCGCTACCTGCGCGGCGTCGACGGCGTCCAGCGCGTCCAGGTCGACGCCTTCGGCCGCCCGATCCCCTCAAACCGCCTGCGTCGCGTCGCCCCGATCGGCGGCCAGAAGCTGCGCCTGTCGCTGGACCTCGAGCTGTCCAAGACCGGCGACCGCGCCCTGCGCGGGCCGCTGAACCCGGGCAACAACCCGGGCGCCTACGTCGCGCTGGACCCGCGCAGCGGCGAGGTCCTGGCGATGGGCTCCAACCCGACCTTCAACCCCGAGCTGCTGACCAAGCCGATGACGAAGAAGCGCTACGACACGCTCTTCGGCGACGACGCCGGGGCGCCGGCCTTCAACCGCGCGATGCAGGGCGGCTACCCGACGGCCTCGACGTTCAAGGCGATCACGGCGCTGGCCGCGCTCGACGCCGACCTCATCGCCCCGGGCACCTCGATCAACGACCCGGGCTGCATCCAGGTCTTCGAGCAGGAGCGCTGCAACGCCAACAAGGAGGCCTACGGCGCCGTCAACATGCGCCGGGCGCTGCAGGTCTCCTCGGACGTCTACTTCTACAAGCTCGGCGTCCAGGCCTACAACCACGGCGACCTGCTGATCCAGAGCTGGGCCCGGCGCCTGGGCTTCGATCGCCCGACCGGGATCGACCTGCCCGGCGAGGGCGCGGGCGTGATCCCCGACCCGCAGTGGCGCAAGGAGATCAACGCGCAGGAGGTCGACTGCCGCAACCGCAAGCACATCTCCCTGCAGGCGAGCGGCTTCGCCGCCGGCGCCAACGGCTGCGGGATCTCCGACCTGCGCAAGTACGGCCCGGGCGACAACGCCAACATCGCCACGGGCCAGGGCGACCTGCTCGCGACGCCGCTGCAGCTCGCCGTCGCCTACGGGGCGATCGAAAACGGCGGCAAGGTCGTGACGCCGCACCTCGGCCTCGAGATCGAGAGCGACCGCGGCGAGCTGATCCAGCGCATCGAGCGCGACCCCGCGCGCCAGATCAAGATCGACGCGGCCGACCGCCAGGTCGTCGCCGACGGCCTGCACGCGGCGGCGTCCGAGCCCGGCGGCACCTCCGCCGACGTCTTCGCCGGCTGGCCGCAGGACCAGTACCCGATCTACGGCAAGACCGGCACCGCCGAGCGCGGGATCAAGCAGGACCAGTCCTGGTACGTCGCCTACGTCCCCGACAAGAAGCGGCCGATCGTCGTCGCCGTGACCGTCGAGGAGGGCGGCTTCGGCGCCGAGACCGCCGCGCCGATCGCGCGCCTGCTGCTGTCGCAGCACTTCGGCGTGGAGAAGCAGATCGTCCAGGGCTCGGACGAGTCCAACTGATGGACGAGCGCCCCTCCATCCGCGTCCCGCTCGGCCTGCGGCTGCCGTTCGACCCGCTGCTCGCGCTCGCGACGATCGGGCTCGTCGCCGCGTCGCTCGTTACCCTGGGTGCATCGACGCGCAACGACGTCCCGGGCGATCCGCACTACTACGTCACGCGCCAGGGCGTGTTCGTCGCGATCGGCGTGATCGCGGCGATCGTGCTCAGCCGCATCGACTACTCGCGCCTGCGCGAGCTGAAGTACGGCGTCTACGGGCTGATGATGTTCGGGCTGCTGGCGGTGACGGTCTTCGGCGGCAACACGCGCGGATCGCGCCGCGCGATCCAGACGCCGCTGTTCGAGATCCAGGCCTCGGAGCTCGGCAAGGTGCTGCTGGCGGTCGCGCTGGCGGCCTTCGTCGTGGACCGTGCGCGCCGCCTCGGCGAGCGCGACACGACCGCGCGCATCGTGCTCGTCGCGATGGTGCCGGCGACGATCGTCATGGCCGGCGACCTCGGCTCGGGGCTCGTCTACATCGCGGTCCTGTTCGCGGTGCTGTTCATCGCGGGCGTCAGCTGGCGGCACTTCGCGGGGCTGATCGCGCTCGGCGCGATCTCGATCGCGCTTGTCCTCGCGGCGGCGCCGGCGCTCGGCGTGACGGTCCTGCACTCCAAGCAGACCGAGCGCCTCACATCCTTCCTGTATCCATCGGACGTCGCCGGCAGCGCCGGCTACCAGCAGAACCAGTCCCGGATCGCGATCGGCTCGGGGCAGAAGACGGGCCGCGGCAACCAGGCGAGCCAGACGAACCTCGACTTCCTTCCCGAGGAACGCACCGACTTCATCTTCGCCGTGGTCGGCGAGCGATGGGGCTTCTCCGGCGCGGGCCTCGTCCTCTCGCTGTACGCGCTGCTCATCTGGCGCGGTCTACGGATTCTCACCGTGGCCAAGAACCTCTACGGCGCGCTCATCGCCGGAGGCATCGTGGCCATGCTCCTGTTCCAAGTTTTCATCAACGTCGGCATGAACGTGGGGATCATGCCCATCACCGGCATCCCGCTGCCGCTTCTCTCATACGGCGGCAGCTCCGTGATCGCCACCCTCTTGGCCATCGGCCTCTTGCAGTCGATCTACGCGCAAGGGCGCGTCGCGGCTGCCACGAAGGGCCGGGGCCTCTCGTTCTAGGCAAAGGAATCACCTTCACATGAAGAAGCAATTGCTGGTCAGCGTCGACCGCGGGGAGACCCGGGTCGCGCTGCTGGAGGCGACGGGGAAGCCCGGCGCCGCGAAGAAGGCGCCCGCAGCATCCTCACGGGCGAAGAAGGACCCGGCGGCCGACTACCGCGTCGCGGAGCTCTACTTCGAGCGCCGCGGGGCCCGGTCGATCGTCGGCAACATCTACAAGGGCAAGGTCGACAACGTCCTCGCGGGCCTGGAGGCGGCGTTCGTCGACATCGGCCTCGACAAGAACGGCTTCCTGCACGTCGACGAGATCGTCGTGCCGGGCGTCGACGTCGGCCGCCGCGGCCGCGGCAAGGAGGGCGGCTCGAAGATCACCGAGCTCATCAAGCCCGGCCAGGAGATCGTCGTGCAGGTCGTCAAGGACCCGCTGAAGAGCAAGGGCGCGCGGCTGAGCATGGAGCTCACGATCGCCGGCCGCTACATGGTCTACGCGCCGACCGGCGAGGGCATCGGCGTCTCGCGCCGGCTCGACGACAAGGAGCGCGACCGCCTGCGCCGCGAGACCAAGGGCCTGGACCTGCGCGGTGGCGGCGCGATCATCCGCACCGCCGCCAGCGGCGCGACGCGCGCCGACTTCGAGCGCGAGCTGCAGTACCTCTTCAAGCTCCACGAGGTGCTCCAGCGGCGCGTCGAGGAGACGCCCGCGCCGGGCCTCGTCTTCCAGGAGGCCGACCTCTCGGTCCGCGTCGTGCGCGACATCTTCTCCGAGCACTTCGAGCGCGCGATCGTCGACGATCCCAAGCAGCACCAGCGCCTGGTCTCGTTCTTCGAGCGCACGGCGCCCGAGCTCGTCGACCGCGTCGAGCTCTACAAGGACAAGACGCCGCTGTTTGCGGCCTACGGCGTCGAGAAGGTCATCGACGGGCTGATGACGCGCCGCGTCGACCTGCCCAGCGGCGGCTACCTGATCATCGACTACGCCGAGGCGCTGACGGTCATCGACGTCAACTCGGGCTCGTTCATCGGCCGTGGCAAGGGCGCGCGCCTGGAGGACACGATCACGACGACGAACCTCGAGGCCGCCGAGGAGGTCGTCAACCAGCTGCGCCTGCGCGACATCGGCGGGATCATCGTCATCGACTTCATCGACATGGCCCGCGCGCGCAACCGCGACGCCGTCCTCAAGACGCTGCGCCAGACGCTCGACGAGGACCGCACGAAGACCTTCACCGCCGAGATCTCCAAGCTCGGCCTCGTCGAGATGACGCGCCAGAACGTCACCGAGGGCGTGCGCGAGATCATCTCGCGGCCCTGCCCGACGTGCGACGGCGACGGCGTCATCAAGTCCGAGGAGACGATCGCGATCGAGTTCGAGCGCCGCCTGCGCGTCATCGCGAAGAAGGCGCCCAAGAAGCACGAGGCGTTCCTCGTCCAGATGAACCCGCGCGTGAGCCAGGTCTTCACGGGCAACGCCAAGCGCGTGCTGCACGCGCTCGAGGAGGAGACCGGCCGGCGCTTTCACTTCACCGGCACCGAGGGCCTGCCGGTCGACCACTTCGACATCGTCATGGAGGGCTCGCGCGACGAGGTCATGGAGCGCGCGGTGCCGTTTCGCGAGGGCGACGAGGTGCTCGTCCACATCGTCGAGCCGCACATGTACGACGTCGACGACGCGGTCGCCAAGATCGACGGCTACATCATCAGCGTGGCGGGCGGCGGGCGCTACGTCGGAGCCAAGCGGCTGGTGCGCATCGAGCACGCCGGTCGCACGTCGGCGACGGCCTCGCTGATCGACAGCGGCGAGCCCGAGGAGGACGCTCAGGACCCGGGCGACGGCGATGGCGTAGAATCTGCCGCTCGGCGCCGGGGCCGCAGAGGCGGACGGCGCCGTTCGCGCGCCACGGCAGACACGGGCGCCACCACACCCTCCGACAGCTAGCTGAGCTCACACAATGGCCTACGCAATCGTCAAAACCGGCGGCAAGCAGTACCACGTCGAGGAGGGGCAGACGCTCCTCGTCGAGCGTTTGCCCGAGGAGGAGGGCGCGATCGTCGCCCTCCAGCCGCTGCTGTTCCGCTCGACGGACAGCGTCTTCGACGCCGAGGGGCTGAAGAAGGTCTCCGTCAAGGCGAAGATCGTCGGGCACGAGCGCGGCGAGAAGCTGCGCGTCTTCAAGTTCAAGCCCAAGCGCGGCTACAAGCGCACCGCCGGCCACCGGCAGGAGCTCACGCGCCTGGAGATCACGGAAGTGAAGGGCTAACGAGATGGCACATAAGAAGGGGCTCGGCTCCTCACGCAACGGCCGCGACTCCAACGCCCAGCGCCTGGGCGTCAAGACGTTCGCCGGCGAGACCGTGACGGGCGGCGAGATCATCGTCCGCCAGCGCGGCACGCGCTTCCGTCCCGGCGACGGCGTCGGCATCGGCAAGGACGACACGCTGTACGCCCGCTCGGCGGGCACGGTCGTGTTCGGGACGCAGCGCGGCAAGCGCATCGTCTCGATCACGCCCGACGCCGGCAGCTAGCGGTCCCAGGGCTTGCGGTCGTCGCCCCAGCGCATGCCGCGCCGGGGCGGCTCGGGCCCCTGCTCGGGCTTGGGGTGCGTCTCCAACCAGCGCTGCGCCGCCGCCGTCGCCTCGCGCGCGACCGTCGGGACGTCGGCCTCGGGCGCCGGGCGCTCGATGACCTCGAGCTCGACGAGCTGCGCGATCATCGCCCCCAGCGGCGAGTGCGCGTGGCACCACGGCTCCGGGAAGGGGTCGCCGCGCTTGGCCGTCGCGACCCATTCGACGAGCAGCCAGTCCTTCAGGCGGAGGCGGTCCGGGACGCCCCCGAACTTCGGCGCCGGGGTCACGTCGGCTGGCTGACGGGCCGGATCAGGATCTCGTTGACGTCGACGTGCGGTGGCTGCTGCACGGCGAACAGCACGGCGCGGGCGATGTCGTCGGGCTCCAGGGCGTTCTTCGGCCGATCGTCGAAGAACGGCGTGTCGGTCATGCCCGGCTCGATCGACGTCACGCGCACGCCGGTGTCGTTGAGGTCCTGGCGGGCGGACTCGGCCATCGCGGTGACGGCGTGCTTCGTCGCGCTGTAGAGCGAGCCCTGCAGCGCGCGCCGCCCGGCGACCGAGCTCGTCAGCAGCAGGTGGCCCTTGCTGTCCCGCAACGCGGGGATAGTGGCGCGAATCGTATAGGCACAGCCTAGGACGTTGGTGAGCACCATGTCCCGCCACAGCTCGGGCGTCTCCTCGAGAAAGCCGCGCTTGGCGCCGAAGCCGGCGTTCGCGAAGGCGACGTCGATACGGCCGAAGGCGTCCAGCGCCGCCTGCACCATCGCCTCCTGCTGGCCGAAGTCGGTCACGTCGCAGGTCACCGCGATCGCCTTGTCCGCGCCGCCGAGCTCGTCGGCCAGCGCCTCGATCTTGTCCGTCGAGCGCGCGGCGAGCACGAGCCGGTAGCCCTCGCCGGCGGCGCGGCGGGCGGTGGCGGCGCCGATGCCGGTGGACGCTCCGGTGATGAGGAAGACGGGGTCGGCCATGCGTTCTCCTAGTCTCGTGTGTACGAATGCTCTACGACAAGGCTCGCATCTACGTTCAGGCAGGCGGCGGCGGCGACGGCTGCCTGAGCTTCCGCCGTGAGGCGCACGTGCCCCACGGCGGGCCCGACGGCGGCGACGGCGGGCACGGCGGCGAGGTCGTGCTCGTCTGCGACGACTCGCTGCGCGACCTGCAGACCTACAAGCGCCGGGCGCACTACAAGGCCACGCGCGCCGGTCACGGCGAGGGCGACCTGCGCCACGGCGCCAACGGGCCGGTGCTCGCGATCCCGGTCCCGCCGGGCACGCAGGTCAGCTCGTGGGACGGCAGCACGCACGACCTGCTCGTACCCGGTCAGCGCGTCGTGGTCGCGCGCGGCGGCGCCGGCGGGCGCGGCAACAAGCGCTTCGCCACATCCACGCGCCAGGCGCCGCGGCTGGCCGAGCGAGGATTGCCGGGGGAGGAGGGCTGGCTCGACCTGCGCCTGAAGCTGCTCGCCGACGTCGGTCTCGTCGGGCTGCCGAATGCCGGCAAGTCGTCGCTGCTGGCGCGGATGACGCGCGCGGCGCCGAAGGTCGCCGCCTATCCCTTCACGACGCTCGAGCCGGTGCTCGGGACGATCGAGGGCGCCGAGCGCCAGCTCGTCCTCGCCGACATCCCCGGCCTGATCGAGGGCGCCAGCGAGGGCGCCGGCCTCGGCCACGACTTCCTCGCGCACGTCGAGCGCACGCGGCTGCTCGTCCACGTCCTGGACCTCGCGCCCGTCGACGGCACCGACCCCGTCGCAAACCACGCGACGATCGAGGCCGAGCTGCTCGCCCACGACCGGCGGCTGGCATCGCTGCCGCGCGTGCTGGCGCTCTCCAAGGCCGACATCGTGCCGCCCGCGGACGCCGCTGCGGCCGCCGAGCAGTGGCGCGAGCGCCTCGGCGACGACGTGCGCGTGCTCGTGACCTCGTCGGCGACGGGGCAGGGCCTGGAGGCGCTGGCCGCCGAGCTGCTGCACCGCGTGCCGCTGCTGGGCGCGACCGACGTCGTCGAGCTCGACGCGCCGGTCGCCGAGCACAAGGTCTTCCGCCCCGCCGCGGGGCGCGGCTTCAACGTCGAGCGCATCGGCGACCGCGCCTTCCGCGTCGACGGCGACGCCGTCTACCGGCTGCTCGCGCGCCACGACCTCGACAACGACGAGGCGCTCGCGCACGTCGAGAACCGGCTGCGGCGGATGGGCGTCATCAGCGCGCTCGAGAGCGAGGGCTTCGAGCCCGGCGACGACGTCGAGATCGCCGGCGTCGAGTTCGAGCTGCACCCGGGCTGAATCCGGGGAGAGCGCAACCTTTTCGCCCCCCGCCTGTTGCCACGAGGGTCAGGGGAACCGATCCGGGAGGATGCTGTGCGCGACGAGACGACGGCTGCGAGCACGACGCGGAGGGGCGCGAACCTCTACCGTTCCGCGCCGATGAACCTCCGCCGACTCGCGCTCGCGACCCTTCTGCTCGCGTCGATCTGCGCTCCGGCCGCCCACGCGGCGCCGGATCAGGCGTCGATCATGATGGACGACGACCAGCTGCTGTACCGCAACGGCGTCACGCAGACGCGCACGCTCGTGACGATGCGCTCGCTGGGCGCCGACGCGGTCAAGGCGACCGTGCTGTGGCGCGTCGTCGCCGAGGGCGCCGACCTCACGAACGACGAGATCGGCAAGCTCAAGACCGAGAAGCTGCGCGACAAGGCGCGCGCGCAGCGCAAGCGCTTCAAGGCCAACGATCCGCGCACGTACCCCACGCGCAACTGGGATCGCTACGACAACCTCGTCAAGGAGGCCGCGCAGCTGGGCATGCGCGTCTTCTTCACGGTCACCGGCCCCGGCCCGCGCTACGGGCACCGCAAGGCGCCGCCCAGCCAGCGCGCCAACTCGGGGACCTTCAAGCCGATCCCAAGCCGCTTCCGCAGCTTCGTCGAGGCCGTCGGCAAGCGCTTCTCGGGCACCTACCGCGACGAGAACGGCATCCGCAAGGCGCTGCCGAAGGTCGCGTTCTGGTCGATCTGGAACGAGCCCAACCAGCCCGGCTGGCTGTCGCCGCAGTGGGAGGGCGACGTCCCGGCCTCGCCCGCGCTCTACCGCGAGCTCTACCAGGCCGGCTACGAGGGACTCACGCGCAGCGGCCACGGCGGCGACGCGATCCTGCTCGGCGAGACCGCGCCGCTGGGCTCGGACTCCAAGGGCCCGCGCAACGGCATCAAGCCGGTGCCGTTCCTGCGCGAGCTGGCCTGCGTCAAGCCCGACGGCACGCAGTACTCCGGCCCCGAGGCGACCGCGCGCAAGTGCGACGACTTCGCCAAGAAGGGCCCGCTGAAGGCCGTCGGCTACGCCCACCACCCGTACACGAAGAAGGGCGCGCCCTCCGTGGCGCCGAAGTCGCCCGACGAGATCACGATGGGCAACATCGGCTCGCTCGGCCCGCTCCTGGACACGCTCTCCGCGCAATCGGGCGGCAACATCCCGGCGTCGCTGCCGATCTTCCTCACCGAGTTCGGCTACGAGAGCAACCCGCCCGACACCCGCAACGGGATCCCGTTCGCGCGCCAGGCGCAGTTCAACCAGCTCGCCGAGTTCCTCGCCTACAACGACCCGCGCGTGCTCGCCACGACACAGTTCCTCGTGCGCGACGTCGGCCCGGTCACGAAGTACCCGAAGGGCTCGCGGCTGTACTGGTTCACCTACCAGTCGGGCCTGTACACGGTCGGGGGCCGCGCCAAGCCGGCCGCGTTCGCGTACACGATGCCGTTCGTCGTCTATCCGGCGGGCGAGGGCGTCACCGGCTTCTGGGGCCAGCTGAAGTTCCGCCCCAACGGCCAGCCCGACGTCGCCTACGTCTACTGGCATCCGGCGCCCAACAAGGCCAGCTGCGGCACCGGCGACTGGGTGCAGCTCGGCGGCCCCATGCCGACCTCCTTCCGCGGGTACTTCATCGGCACCGTCCCGACGCCCGGGACCGGCGGCGAGTACTGCGCCGGCTACTTCGACGACGCCACGCAGAAGTTCACGCACCTGTCGCTGTCGACGACGCCCTAGCGCCTTAAGCTGCGGCGGGCCATGGCCCGCTACGTCATCAAGCTCGGATCGAGCATCGTCGCCGAGGACTCGGGCGCGCTGCGCGCCGAGGTCATCGAGCGCATCTGCGCCGAGGCCGCGGCGCGCCACGCCGCCGGCGACGAGGTCGTGCTCGTCACGAGCGGCGCGATCGCCCGCGGCATGCGCGTCATGGACCTGCCGGTGCGCCCGCGGGCGATCGAGGAGCTGCAGGCCGCCAGCGCCGTCGGCCAGGGCAAGCTCTACCGCGTCTACGACGAGCTGCTGCGCGACCGCGGGATCACGACCGCGCAGGTGCTGCTGACGTTCTTCGACATGAGCGCGCGCACGCACTATCTCAACGCGCGCCAGACGCTCGGCAAGCTCCTGGAGTGGCGCGTGCTGCCGGTGATCAACGAGAACGACACGACCACGACCGACGAGATCTCGTTCGGCGACAACGACTTCCTCGCCGCGCAGGTCGCGCTGCTGATCGGCGCCGACCTGCTCGTCCTGCTGACCGACGTCGAGGGCCTGTTCACCGCGAGCCCGCATACGGACCCGTCGGCGACGCTCGTGGAGTCGGTCGACGACTTCTCCGTGCTCGGGGATCTCGCGATCGGCCACACGACCTCGCCGCTGGGCACGGGCGGGATGCGCTCGAAGGTCGTTGCCGCGGAGATGGCGACCGCGGGCGGGGTGGCGACCGTCATCTGCAGCGGGCTGCGCGAGGGCGCGCTCGCCGGCGCGCTCGACGGCGCGCCGTCGGGCACGCGCTTCGCCGCGCGCGAGACGCGCTACTCGTCGTTCAAGCTCTGGCTGAAGTACGCCAAGCCCGCGCAGGGCACGATCGTCGTGGACGCCGGCGCCGCGCGCGCGCTGCGCGACGGCGGGACGTCGCTGCTGCCGGTCGGGATCACCGAGGTGCGCGGCTCGTTCGACGCCGGCGACGCCGTCCAGGTCGCGCACGGCGCGATCGTCATCGGCAAGGGGATCTGCAACTACGCCGCCGACGAGCTGGTCAAGGTCAAGGGGATGAAGTCCGGCGCCGTGCGCGACGTCATGCCGCGCGCGACCGACGAGGCGATCCACCGCGACTACTTCGTGCTGAGCTGATCAGCCGACGGCGACGCTGAGCGCGCGGCTGACCGTCGCGCCCCGGGCATCGGTCAGCCGCAGGGTCCAGCCGAACGTGCCCCTGGACGTCGGCGTGCCCCCGACGCGCACGAGCGGCCCGCTGGCGTTGTCCTGGATCAGCGTCATCCCGGGCGGCAGCGCGCCCGCCGTGACCGCCCAGCGGTAGGGGCGCACGCCGCCGCTGCCGTCGATCCAGAGGTTGCCGAAGGTCCCGACCGTCAGCGGCGCCCACTGCTCGGGCGTGATCGCGACCGTCTGCGCGGGGTTGATGCGGATCGTGTAGGTCCGCTGCGCCGTCAGCCCGTTGACGTCGGTGGCCTTGATCGTGAACGTGCTCGTCTGCACGGTCGTCGGCGTGCCGGCGACCGCCTGATAGATCTGCCTCGTCGAGGTCGAGTCAGGGGACGGGGTGATGAGCCGCAGGCCGGCGGGCAGCGCCCCGGCGACGATCTCCCAGCGGACGGGCCCGACGGTTCCGGGGCTGAAGGTCATCGTCGTCCCCAAGGTCGCGAACGTCGTGAAGTCCGAGCCCACGAAGCCGGGCCCCAGCTCGGGCTGATCGGGGCCGATGAAGGGCGCCCGCGGGGGATTGAGCGTCAGCGTGGCGGTTCGCGTCACCCCGGCGGCGGAGACGGAGATCGTCACCACGGTCGGCGCGCTGACGGCCGCGGCGTAGGTGACGTTGAACGACGCGACCGGGTTCGCCGGCTCGGCGAAGCTCGTCACGTGGACCGACGCGGGAACCTGGGCGACGCTCGGATGGCTGCTCTGGACCGTGAAGTCGAGTGGCACGGCCGGGTTCGCCGGGAACGTGACCCCCGCGGTGGCCAGGTCGCCGACCGCGTTGAGCGAGGTATGGCTCAGGCTCAGCGAGGTTGGCGGCGTCGCGCCTGCCGGTGGTGGCGGTGGGGGCGGTGGGGGCGTGCTCGCCGGCGTGCAGCCAGAGAGCGTCACGGTCGCCGACGTCGAGCCGTCGCCGACCGTCGCCTTGCAGGTGCTCGAGCTGAAGCCGGAGGCGCTGAACTTGAAGTCGCCCTTCGAGTTCGCCTTGCCCGTCGCGGTCGACTGGGGCGAGGTCACGGTGATCGTGGCGCTGGCCTTCGCTCCCTGGCCCTCGACGCTCAGCGTGCCGCCGCTGAGCGACGCGCGCTTGACGCTGACCGCGGCGAGCGCGTGCGTCGGCGCGACCAGCAGCCCCACCATGACCAGCAGCAACAACCCGCTTGAACGCCGCATTCGTGTGTCCTCCGATAGGTGGACACAGTGAACACTGCGTAGAGGACAAAGTCACTGGTCTTGGGACCAATGTCGCATGCGCTGGCGTACGCTGTGGACATGGCCACCGCGACGCGCAGCGTGTCCGACATCTGCCTCGCCGCGCGTGACGCGTCGCGCGCGCTGGCGGCCCTGGACACCGACACGAAGAACGCCGCGCTGCTGGCGATCGCGGACGCGCTCGAGGCGCGGACCGACGAGATCGTCGAGGCCAACGCGCGCGACATGCAGGAGGGCCGCGCCAACGGCCTGGCCGCCTCGCTGCTGGACCGCCTGGCGCTCGATCCCGGGCGGATCGCCGCCATCGCCGCCGCGACCCGTCTGGTGGCGGCGCTGCCCGATCCGGTCGGCGAGGTCATCGAGGGCAAGCGGCTGCCCAACGGCCTCGACGTCCGCATGCTGCGCGTGCCGTTCGGGGTCGTCGCGGTCGTCTACGAGGCGCGCCCGAACGTCACCATCGACGCCGCCTCGCTGTGCCTGAAGTCGGGCAACGCCGTCGTCCTGCGCGGCTCGTCGTCGGCGACGCACTCCAACGCCGTGCTCGCGCGGATCGCCGCCGAGGCCGCGACCGGCGCCGGCGTTCCCGAGGGCGCGATCGGCCTCGTCGCGGGCGGCGGGCGCGAGGAGCTCGCCGAGCTCGCGACCCAGGACGGCGTCGTCGACCTCATCTTCCCGCGCGGCGGCGAGGGCCTGAAGGCGGCGCTGAAGGCCGTCGCGACCGTCCCCGTCATCTACGCGGCGTCGGGCAACTGCCACGTCTACGTCGACGCGTCGGCCGACCTCGACGCCGCCGAGCGGATCATCCTCAACGCCAAGGTCCAGAAGCCGAGCGTCTGCAACGCCGCCGAGACGCTGCTCGTCCACGCCGACGCCGCCCCGGCGTTCCTGCCGCGGGCGCTGCGCGCGCTGCGCGACGCAGGCGTCGAGCTGCGCGTCGACGGCCGCACCCGCACGCTGGCCGGCGAGCTCGCGGCGTCGCTGGTCGACGCCACCGACGAGGACTGGGACACGGAGTTCCTCGACCTCGTGCTCGCCGTCGGCGTCGTCGACTCGGTGGCCGAGGCGATCGAGCACGTCAACGCCCACGGCTCCGGCCACTCGGAGGCGATCGTCACCAACGACGCGCGCGCGGTCCGGGCCTTCGAGCGCGGCGTCGACGCCGCCTGCGTCTACGTCAACGCGTCCACGCGCTTCACCGACGGCGGCGAGTTCGGCATGGGCGCCGAGATCGGCAACTCGACCCAGAAGCTCCATGCGCGCGGCCCGATCGGCGTGCGCGAGCTGTGCACGTTCAAGTACGTGGTCGTCGGCGACGGCCACGCCCGTCCCTAGCCGGCGTGGCCCGCATCGGCATCCTGGGCGGGACGTTCAACCCGCCCCATCTGGCCCATCTCGTGTGCGCGTCGGAGGCCGCTGCGCAGCTCGGTCTGGAGCGCGTGCTGCTGACGCCGGTCGCGCTGGCGCCGCACAAGCAGGCCGAGCAGGATCCCGGGCCGGCGGTGCGCCTGGAGCTCTGCCGCCTCGCCGCGGCCGGCGACGAGCGCCTCGGCGTCTGCGACCTGGAGGTCCGGCGCGGAGGTTCGTCGTACACGGTCGATACGCTGCGTGAACTGCATGCGCAGACGCCGGAGGACGACCTGACCTTCATCGTGGGGGGCGACATCGCCCTCGGACTGCCGTCCTGGCGCGAGCCGGAGAGGGTGCTCGAGCTCGCGACGCTCGCCGTCGCCGAGCGCGAGGACGCCGCCCACGGGGACGTCGCCGAGCGCCTGCGCGCGAGCTTTCCCGACGCACCGCCACCCGTCTTCTTCGACATGCCGCGACTGGACATCTCGTCCTCGCAGATCCGCCGTCGTGTCGCCGAGGGCCGCAGCATCCGCTATCTCGTCCCTGATCCCGTTGCCGAGCACATCGCTCGTGGAAGGCTGTACCGATGACGCCAGAGGAGCTTGCAGAGACCATCGCCGCGCTCGCGGCAGACAAGAAGGCGATCGACGTCGTCGAGCTCGACGTGCGCGGCGTGCTCGGCTACACCGACTTCTTCCTCGTCTGCTCGGGCAACACCGCGCGGCAGGTCAAGGCGATCCACGACGGCATCCACCAGGCGCTCAAGGACGACCACGACCTGCTGCCGCGCCGCGTCGAGGGCGTCGGCGAGTCGCGCTGGATCCTGATGGACTACCTCGACGTCGTCGTCCACGTCTTCATCCCCGAGGCGCGCGACTTCTACCGCCTCGAGCAGCTGTGGGGCGAGGTCCCCGCGCGGGCGATGGAATCCGCCTAGCGCCCGGCGCAATGGAGCTGAGGGGGCTCGAACCCCTGACCTCGTGGCTGCCAGCCACGCGCTCTCCCAGCTGAGCTACAGCCCCAAGCGGGCTTCGATCTTAACAGCCGGAGCCTCAGCGCCGGCGCGGGAGGAACTCCGGCACGTCGAGCTCGGGCGCCTCGGGCTCGGGAGACGCGCGGCGCGCCGACGGGCGGTTGTCGACGTCGATCGCGTCCAGGCGCGCCTTCAGGCCGTCGTGGGCGGAGCGGACGTCGCGCAGCAGGCGCTCGGCGTTGATGCGCAGCGCGTCTGACAGCTCGCGCAGATGGCCGCTGAGCTGCTCGCCCTCGCGCAGCACCTCGCGGGCGGCGGCGCGCGCCTCGGCGAGGACCTCGCGCGCCCGGGCGTGGGCGCGGTCGCGCTCCTCCTCGGCCTTCGTGACGGCCGCCGCGCGCAGCTCGTCGGCCTCGCGGACGGCGTCGGCGCGGACCTCGTCGGCCTCCTCGTCGGCGGCCTTCACGCGCAGGCCGGCGGCGCGCTCGGCCTCGGCGATGCGCGCGTTCGCGCGCGCCTCGGCGGCGGCGCGCAGCTCCTCGGCGGCCTGCTCGGCCGCCGCGACGATCTGGGCCACATGGCGTGCGGTGTCCTGTGGCTCGTCGGCCATGCTGTCGATGGTAGGCGGGGGCCGCGAGCGCCGGCGCAAGAACTGCACCATCGGGTGCGTGCTGCATCCTTGCCCGGTGCCGCCGGTCGCGAAGGTCGAGCCGATCACGACGGCTCGCGCGCTGCGCGGGCCGTTCGACTACCTGCGCCCCGACGGGGTCGGCGTGGGGGCGGTGCTCGTGGTGCCCTTCGGCGGCCGCGACGTGATCGGCGTCGTCGTCGGCGTCGCCGACAGCTCGGACGTCGCCGAGGATCGCCTGGCCGCTCCGCGGCGCGTGCTCGACCACGACCTGCCGCCCGAGCTCGTCGAGCTCGCGGGCTGGATGGCGGCCGAGTACTGCTCGACGCCTGCGCGCGCGCTGGCGCTCGTCTCGCCGTCGCCGGGCGCGCGCGCGAAGCTCGCGTGGTGGGCGAGCGCGACCGGCGCCGCGCCGGCCGGGCGGCCGCTCACGGCCGCCCAGAGCGAGCTGCTGGCGAGCCTGCCACGCGCCGCGGGCCCCGACCTCGCCGCGCTGCGGCGCCTGGCCGCGCGCGGGGTCGTCGCGCTCGAGCGCCGCGCCCAGCGCCGCCACGTCACCCACGAGGCGGTGGGCGCGCGCCGCGCGCAGCCGCCGCCGCTGACGGCCGACCAGGTGGGCGTGCTCGCCGACGTCGAGGCCGAGCTGGCGCGCCCCGCGCCCGAGCCGCTGCTGCTGCACGGCGTGACCGGCTCGGGCAAGACCGAGATCTACCTGCGCGCCGCGGCGACGGCCCTCGAAGCCGGCCGCGGCGTGATCGTGCTCGTCCCCGAGATCGGGCTGACGCCGCAGATCGTCTCGCGCTTCGCCGACCGCTTCGGCGACACCGTCGCGGTGCTGCACTCCAAGCTCTCCGCCGGCGAGCGCCACGACGAGTGGACGCGCCTGCGCAGCGGCGCCGCGCGCGTCTGCATCGGCCCGCGCTCGGCGGTCTTCGCGCCGATCGAGCGGCTCGGGCTGATCGTCCTCGACGAGGAGCACGACGCCTCCTACAAGCACGAGGGCGACCCCCGCTACGACGCCCGCCACGTCGCCGCCCGCCGCGCCCAGCAGGCCGGCGCGCTGCTGCTCGCCGGTAGCGCGACGCCGCGCCCGGAGAGCGTGCACGCGCTGCGCCGCGTGCGCCTGCCGTCCCGCGTCGACGGCCGGCCGCTGCCGCCCGTCGCGATCGTCGACATGCGCGAGCAGTCCGGCGCGCTGCACCCCGACACGAGCCACGCGCTCGTCGACGCCGGCAAGGCGATCGTCCTGCTCAACCGCCGCGGCTGGTCGAACTTCGTCGACTGCCGCTCCTGCGGGCACGCCTGGACGTGCCCGGAGTGCGACGTCGCGCTCGTCCTGCACCGCTCCCAGGGCCGGCTGGCGTGCCACCACTGCGGCCACCGCGAGCGCGTCCCCGAGCGCTGCGTGAAATGCGGGTCGATGTCGGTCGCGCGCCACGGCGCCGGCACCGAGCGCCTCGAGCACGACCTCGCGGAGATCGGGCACGAGGTCTTCCGCCTCGACGCCGACGTCGCCGACGCGGGGGCGCTGCTGCGGCGCTTCGAGGCCGCGCCGCGCGGGATCCTCGTCGGCACGCAGATGGTCGCCAAGGGCCACGACTTCCCCGACGTCACGCTCGGCGTCGTCGTCGACGCCGACGGGACGCTGCGCTTCCCCGACTTCCGCGCCGAGGAGCGCACGTTCGCGCTCGTCGCCCAGCTCGCCGGCCGCGCCGGCCGCGGGCCCGGCGGCGGGCGCGTGCTCGTCCAGACGCTGTCGCCCGACGCGCCCTCGATCGCCGCCGCCGCCGGCCACGACGCCGACGGCTTCCTCGCGGGCGAGCTGGCCCGCCGCGAGGCGCTGCGCTACCCGCCGTTCTCGCACCTGATCCGGATCGTCTGCTCGGCCGGCGCGCCGGCGGCGGTCGGCGACGCCGCCCAGGCGCTGCGCGCGGCGCTCGGCGCGATCCCGGGCGCGCAGGTCCTCGGGCCCGCGCCGCTGTTCCGGCTGCGCGGGCGCGAGCGCGCGCAGCTCGTCATCAAGGCCGGCGAGCGGGCGCTCGCGGTGGCGGCCGCGGGCGCCGCCGTGGACGCCGTCGCGGGCGACCGCGCGCACCGCGGCGTCGCCTTCAGCGTCGACGTGGATCCCCAGTAGACGCATCTACACTTGAGCCTGATGAGCGAGACCGAACAGCCCGAGGCCGAGCTCGAGGCCGAGGTCGCGGCCGAGGTCGAGGCGCCGCCCGCGCCGCCCCCGCTGGACCCCGAGGTCCGCGCCCGGCGCAACGCCGCGCTCGCGTACGTGCGCAAGCTCGGCGACCCCGTGCTGCGCACGAAGGCGCTGCCCGTCGAGGACTTCGACGACCGGCTGCGCGACGAGGTCCGCCGCATGGCGGTCCTGATGGAGGACGCGCTCGGGATCGGCCTGGCGGCGCCGCAGGTCGGGATCTCGCATCGCGTCCTCGTCTATCGCGTCGAGCCCGACAGCCCCGTCGTCGCGCTGGTCAACCCCGAGCTCGAGTGGTCCAGCCGCGACCAGGAGATCACCGAGGAGGGCTGCCTGAGCCTGCCGTTCGTGCACGTCGACGTCGAGCGTCCGGTGTCGGTCCTCGTCCGCGCGAGCGACGAGCACGGCGAGGACCTCGTCATCGAGGCCAGCGGCCTGGAAGCGCGCGTGATCCAGCACGAGATGGACCACCTCGACGGCGTCCTGATCCTCGACCGCACGACGCGCGAGCAGCGCAAGGCGGCGATGCGGGCGATGCGGGAGGCCGAGCAGGCCGCCGCCGCTGCCGCCAGCGCGGCCTAGCGGCCGGCCGGCCTGCGGATGCGGACCGTCTACCTCGGCACGTCGGTCTTCGCGGCGTCGATCCTCGAGCGCCTCGCGGCGAGCGCGCACCGGCCGCAGCTCGTCGTCACCCGCCCCGACCGCCCGGCGGGCCGCGGCCGCAGGCTGTCGCCGCCGCCGGTCGCCGACGCGGCGCGCGCGCTCGGCCTCGAGCTCTTGCAGCCCGAGAGCGTCAACGACGAGCAGGCGCGCGCGCGGATCGCCGCCGCCGAGCCCGAGGAGCTCGTGATCTGCGCCTTCGGCGCGCTGATCAAGGAGCCGCTGCTGTCCGACCACCCGCTGCTCAACGTCCACCCGTCGCTGCTGCCGCGCTGGCGCGGCGCGGCGCCGGTCGAGCGCGCGATCATGGCCGGCGACGCCGAGACCGGCGTCTCGATCATGCGCCTGACCGCCGGCTGGGACAGCGGCCCGGTCTGCCTCGCCGGGACCGAGCCGATCGCGCCCGACGACACCTACGGGACGCTCGCGCCGCGCCTGCAGGAGCTCGGCGCCGACCTGCTGCTGCGCGCGCTCGACGAGCACCCGCCGTTCGCCGAGCAGCCCGCGGAGGGCGTCACCTACGCCGAGAAGATCGGCCCCGCCGACCGCACCCTCGACCCCGACGCGCCCGCCGCGGTCAACGACCGCACCGTGCGCGCGCTGAGCCCGCACATCGGCACGCGCGTCCAGCTCCCCGACGGCTCCTTCCTCGGCGTGCTGCGCGCCGCGGTGCGCGAGCCCGCCGCCACCGGCCCGCTGCGCAGCGACGACGGCGGCCGGCTGCTGCTCGGCGGCCTCGAGCTGCTCGAGGTGCAGCCCGCGGGCGGGCGCCCGATGGACGCCGGCTCCTACCTGCGCGGCCACGGCCTGCGGACGGACTGACGCGCTCTGCGACGAGCGATCTCGGTCTTCGTGCCGAATGGCGCGCGTGCCACCGCGCGGGCGCCGCGCTGCGCCAACGTCTGCGAGCAGCCCGAGGTGCACACCCTCTTCGCCAGACTGCCAGCCAGTGCTAGCGGGGGGCTAGCACCTGCTGGCACCGTCGACAAGGACCCCTGCATGTTCGACCCGCGTACGCCCGATCACGACGACCACGACGACCACGACGACGACGACGCGGATGGCCTGTGGGCCCCGCCGCGGCTCACCCACGACGGGGTGCCGATCCACGGCTGGCACCGAGGCGAGCCGATCCCAGCCCTCGATCGCATCCCGAAGGACCGCTGGCGGCAGGTGCTCAAGCCCCTGCGCGACGACACACGGCGACGCGCGCGGAACGCGACGCAGAGCGACGTCATCACCGCCGGACCGGGCGAGCACGCCCGGCTGCTCGAGGCCGCGAGCCTCTTCGCGATGACGCCGACGACGCTCGCGCGCGTCCTGACGGTCCGCGGCGTCGAACGCGCGCTCTACGAACACCGGCGCGACGCGTGACCGCGCTCGAGCCCGAGCGCGCGAGCCGCGTCACGCCCGCCCGCCGGGTGGCGTTCGCCGTCGTCCGGCGGGTCTTCGAGCAGGGCGCCTACGCCGACCGCGCGCTGCACGGCGAGGCCAAGGGCCTGGACCCGCGCGAGCGGGCGCTGGCGATGCAGCTCGCGTTCGGGACCGTGCAGCGGCGGCTGTCGCTCGACCATCTCATCGAGCAGCTCGCCGGGCGACCGGTGGACGACCTCGACGCCCGCACGCTCGCGGCGCTGCGGCTCGGGCTCTACCAGCTCGCCTTCCTCGACGGCGTCGCCGCGCACGCCGTCGTGGGGGAGAGCGTCGAGCTGGCAAAGGGCTCCAGCGGCGGCCACAAGCTCGTCAACGCCGTGCTGCGGCGGGCGACGCGCGAGCTGCCGGCGCTGCCGTCCGACGACACGCCCGCGGGCGCCGCGATCGCGCACTCCTACCCGCCCTGGCTCGTCGAGCTGTGGTGGGAGCGCTTCGGCGCCGACACGACCCGCGGCCTGCTGCGGGCCGGCAACGAGCCGGGCGAGCTCGCGCTGCGCGCCAACACGCTCGTCACGACCGCGCTCGACCTGGCGGCCGCGCTCCCGGTCCCGACCCGCGCCGCCGGCGACGAGCTGCCCGAGGGCCTGGTCGTCGAGGGCCCGTTCGACGCCCACGCCCACGAGCTCTGGCGCGACGGCGCCTACGCCGCGCAGTCGCGCGCCTCGATGCTCGTCGCGCACGCGCTCGACCCGCAGCCCGGCGAGCGCGTCCTCGACCTCTGCGCGGCGCCCGGCGGCAAGACGACGCACCTCGCCGCGCTCATGCAGGACAGCGGCGAGATCGTCGCCGTCGAGCGCCACGCCGGCCGCGCGAGCGCACTCGCGCGCACCTGCGAGCGGCTGCGCGCGAGCAGCGTCGAGGTCGTCGTGCAGGATGCCGCGCGCTACACGGCGGAGGCGCCCTTCGACCGCGTCCTCGTCGACCCGCCGTGCAGCGGGCTGGGCACCCTGCAGGGCCATCCCGACCTGCGCTGGCGCACGACGCCCGAGGCGATCGAGCGGCTCGCGCAGACCCAACGCAACATCGTTGAGGCCGGCGTTGCCGCGCTCAGGCCCGGCGGGACGCTCGTCTACTCGACCTGCACGCTGTCGCCGCGCGAGAACGAGGAGCAGGCTGCCGCGGCGGGGCTGCGGGTAGAGTCAGAGCGCCTCGTGCTGCCTCACCGTGACCGCACCGACGGCTTCTACATCGCCAGGATGCGGTCGTGACCGACGAGATCGGCATGAGCTGTCCCAACTGCAAGGAGCCCTGGCTGCGACCGACGAACCTCGCAGGGCGCTATCGCTGCGTCTACTGCCTGCATCGTTTCGAGCTGTGCTCGCTGTGCCCGGAGTGCGGGGAGCACTCGACGATCGTGCGGATGTCCAAGACGGCCATCCTGTCCTGTAATGCGTGCGCAGCGTCGATGCTGCGGGAGATCTGAGAGCCACACCGATGCCATTGACCGAACGCCACATCGCCCCGTCGATCCTGTCCGCCGACTTCGCCGATCTCGCCGTCCAGGTGCGCGAGGTCATGGACGCGGGCGCGCGGGTCATCCACTGCGACGTCATGGACGGCCACTTCGTCCCGCCGATCACCTTCGGCCCGATGGTCGTCTCGGCCCTGCGCGAGGCGCTGCCCGACGATGCCTACCTCGACGTCCACCTCATGATCGACCGCCCCGAGCGCCACGTCGGCGAGTTCCTCAAGGCCGGCGCCGACGGCATCACGTTCCACGCCGAGGCCACGCCGCACATCGATTACACCCTCAACGCGATCCGCGAGGGCGGCGCCAAGGCCGGCCTCGTCGTGTGCCCCGGCACGCCGCCGGACGTCTTCGCCGAGTCGCCGGTCGACCTCGCGCTGATCATGACCGTCAATCCGGGCTGGGGCGGGCAGCCGTTCCTGCGCAACCAGATGGACAAGGTCCGGCGCGTGCGCGCGATGCTCGGCGACGACGTCGCGATCCAGGTCGACGGCGGCGTCAACGCCGAGACCGCGGTCGAGTGCGCCGAGGCCGGCGCCACCTGGTTCGTCGCCGGCTCGGCGATCTTCGGCTCCGACGACCCGGCGGCGGCGTTCCGCGAGATCGCCGCGGCCGCGGGCTGCGGCGTCGCGATCCCTTAGGGGGTATCCCGTATAGGCGGCGGGACGGCCGTGGTCCATGCTGGTCGGCATGACCACCGAGACCTTCGCGCACACCGACCCCCCGATCACCGCCACCACGATCGTCGCCACCGCCGGCCTCCACCGCCGCTACGGCGAGGGTGACGCCGCCGTCGACGCGCTCGCCGGGGTCGACGTCGAGATCCATCGCGGCGAGTTCACCGCGATCATGGGCGCGTCGGGCTCGGGCAAGTCGACGCTCATGCACCTCATGGCGGGTCTCGACACGCCGACCGGTGGCACCGTCACGCTCGACGGCGTCCGCCTCGACCAGCTCGACGACCGCCGCCTGACCGAGCTGCGCCGCGACAAGGTCGGCTTCATCTTCCAGGCCTTCAACCTCCTGCCGGTCCTGACGGCCGAGGAGAACCTCGTCCTGCCGCTGACGATCGCCGGCCGCAAGGCCGACCCCGAGTGGCTGGAGTCGCTCGTGCAGGCCGTCGGGCTCGGCGACCGCCGCAACCACCGGCCGTCGGAGATGTCCGGCGGCCAGCAGCAGCGCGTGGCGGTGGCGCGGGCGCTCGTGTCCAAGCCGGCCGTCGTGTTCGCCGACGAGCCGACCGGCAACCTGGACTCCGTCGCCTCGGGCGAGGTGCTCGGGCTCCTGCGGCGCGCGGTCGACGAGTACGGCCAGACCGTCGTCATGGTGACCCACGACGCGCTCGCCGCCTCCTACGCCGACCGCCTGATCGTGCTCGAGGACGGGCGCATGGCGCACGACGGCCCCGCCGGCACCCCCGAGGACGTCATCGACGTCATGAAGGCCGTGGCGTCATGAGGCAGGTCGCGCTGCGCGGCCTGCGCGCCCGCCCGCTGCGCACGATCCTGACCGCGATGTCGGTCGTGCTCGGCGTCGCGATGATCTCCGGCACCTACGTCCTCACCGACACGATCAACAAGTCCTTCTCGGAGGTCTTCTCGCAGGCCAACTCGGGCACCGACGTCGTGGTGTCATCGCAGGAGGTCGACGACGCCTTCTCCGATTCCGACCCGCCGCCGCTGAAGCAGTCGCTGATCAAGCGCGTGCAGGCGGTCGACGGCGTCCAGATCGCCGCCGGCGGCATCCAGGGCGACGTGTCGATCCGCAATCCGAAGGGCGACAAGGTCGGCAGCTCGAACCTCGTCCTCTCCGCGCAGCCCAAGCCGCTGGATCCGTTCACGTTCGTCACCGGCCGCGCGCCGCGGGCCGACAGCGAGATCGCGCTGTCTGCCAAGGCGTTCGCCGACGAGGGCTTCAAGCTCGGCGACCGCGTCAAGGTCGTCGGCGACGAGGGCGCGCGCCGCTACACGCTCGTCGGCAGCGCGACGTTCGGCGACGTCGACACCGTCGCCGGCTACCCCGCGGCGATCGTCACGCTCAAGACCGCGCAGGCGCTCACCGGCAACGCCGGCGAGGTCAACTCGATCGCCGTCGCAGCCCGCGACGGCATCACGCCGGCGGCGCTGAGCGGCCGCGTCAGCGCCGCGCTCGCCGGTCAGCAGGTCGACGTCCGCACCGGCGCGGAGTCCGCCGCGAAGCAGACCGCCGACCTCGAGCAGAACTTCGGCTTCCTGCGCACGATCCTGCTCGTCTTCGGCGGGATCGCGCTGTTCGTCGGCGCGTTCGTCATCTACAACACGTTCACGATCACGGTCGCCCAGCGCACCCGCGAGCTCGCGCTCATGCGGACGCTCGGCGCCAGCCGGCGCCAGGTCCTGCGCTCGGTCGTCCTGGAGGCCGGGATCATCGGCTTCATCGCCTCGATCCTCGGCCTGATCGGCGGGCTGCTGCTCGCGCCCGGCCTGCGCGGGCTGCTGAAGATCATCGGCGCCGACCTGCCGTCGACCGCCTCGGTCGTCGCGACGCGCACGATCGTCGTCGCGCTGCTCGTGGGCGTGCTCGTCACGGTCGTCGCGAGCATCGTCCCCGCGCTGCGGGCGACGCGGATCGCGCCGATCGTCGCGCTGCGCGACGGCCTCACCGCGACGACGCGGGCCGGGCGCGGGCGGATCGTCTTCGCCGCGCTGCTGTGCCTCGTCGGCGCCGGCGTCATGAGCTACGGGCTCTTCGGCGGCGCGTCGGGCTCCGGTGCCGCGGCGACGCTCGGCGGCGGTGCGGTCGCGGTCTTCCTCGGCGTCGCGCTGTTCAGCCCGCAGCTCGTCCGGCCGATGGCCTGGGTCGTCGGCGCGCCGCTGGAGCGGCTGGCCGGCGTGAGCGGGCGCCTGGCCCGCGAGAACGCGACCCGCAACCCGGCCCGCACCGCCGCGACGGCGGCCGCGCTGATGGTCGGCGTCGCGCTCGTCGCGTTCGTGTCGATCTTCGCCGCCGGCCTGCGCGGCTCGATCGACGGCGCCGTCGACCGCGCGTTCACCGGCAACCTGTCGATCGTCGACAAGTCGGGCTTCAACTCGACGCCGCCGACGCTGCCGGCGTCGGTCCGTGAGGTCCCGGGCGTCGGCGCCGTCAGCGCGCTGCGCTTCTCGGAGGCGAAGGTCGGCAGCAAGACGAGCACGTCGTCGGTCATCGGGATCGACCCCGCCACGCTCGCGCAGACCTACAAGCTGAAGTGGAAGCAGGGCTCGGACGCGACGCTCGCCACGCTCGGCGACGACGGCATCCTCGCGGACACCGGCTACTCGAAGAGCACGAAGGTCGGCGACCGGCTCACGATGCTCACGCCGGCCGGCAAGCGCGTCTCCTACGTCGTCAGGGGCCTGCTCGACGAGGGCAGCGACTTCGGGCTGCTCGGCGGGGGGCTCGTGCTGCCCAACGACCGCCTGTCGGCCGACTTCGACACCGACGAGAACTCGTTCGTCTTCCTGAGCTACAAGGCCGGTGCGCCGGCGGCCGCGACGCGGGCCTCGATCGACCGCATGCTCGCGGCGACGTACCCCGACACCGAGACGCAGGACCGCGAGCAGGTCAAGGAGGCGCAGGCGGGGCAGATCAACCAGCTGCTGTACCTCATCTACGCGCTGCTGGCGCTGTCGGTGATCGTCTCGCTGTTCGGCATCGTCAACACGCTCGCGCTCTCGATCTTCGAGCGCACGCGCGAGCTGGGGATGCTGCGGGCGATCGGCACGTCGCGCCGCCAGGTCAAGCGGATCGTGCGCCTGGAGGCGATCATCACGTCGCTCATCGGCGCGGTGCTCGGCCTCGTGCTGGGCGTGCTGTTCGCGCTGGCGATCAGCCGGCCGCTCGAGGAGGAGGGCTTCCGGCTGACGTTCCCGGTCACGACGCTCGTGCTGCTCGTCGCCGCGGCCGCCGCGGCCGGGATGGTCGCGTCGCTGTGGCCGGCGCGCCGCGCGGCGCGGCTGGACGTGCTGGAGGCCCTCGCGTACGAGTGAGGTAGCTTGCATGGCCTGTACGCCATGCCAGCGAGGAACCGGAAACTGCCCGCGCGCTGCGCGCTCGCCGCAGCCGCACTGATCGTCGCCATCGCCATCGCCCCCGCCGCCGCGCTCGCCGCCGGCCCGGGGGTGACGGTGATCGGTCAGGGGCTCGACCAGCCGTTCACGCTGTCGGGCGCCCAGATCGCCTCCGAGGGCGACGTCCAGGGCACGACGTACACGCGCCGCGAGCGCATCGGCTCGGCCACGAAGGTCACGCTCTCGGGCATGTCCGTGCGCAGCGTCCTGGCACGCGCGGGCGTCAACACGAGCTCGATCAGGAAGGTCTCGATCAGCCGTCCCAACGGCAGCGATCTGACCCTCACGCGCGCCGACCTCGGCTCGCCGGGGTTCGCCGAGGGCCCGGCGCTGATCAGCGACAACGGCAGCACCATGCGCGTCTTTCGCCCGGTCCGCAACGCGCGCGACCTCAACGCCCGCGACGACTTCACGAGCCTGAGCTCGGTGCCGCTGCTGCTGCGCGTCGACGACGCGACCTCGATCGCGGTCGAGGCGAACGCGAGCCCGACGGAGGTCAAGACCGGCAAGGACGTCGTCTTCACCGCGCGCGTGCGCTCCGGCGCGACCGGCCTGACCTACCACTGGGAGTTCGGCGACGGTCAGAGCGCCGAGGGCGCGAAGGTCACCCACAGCTTCGACGTCGCGCTCGTCAAGCAGGTCCAGGTGACGGTCACCGGGAGCTGCGCGACGTTCTGCCAGGGCCTCGACAGCGTCATCGTGCGCGTCGGCAACCCACCCAACGGCCCCGATGCGCCCGGCGCCACGAACCCCGGCAGCGGCGCGGGCAACCCGCAGGCGCCGGGATCGGGCACCGGCACCGGCGCCGGCGGACCGGGCGGCACGGGCGGCGGCGACGTCGCGGGCGCGACCGGCCAGGCCTCCGTGCAGGAGGTCCTGCGCGAGCTCGAGCGCCAGCGCCAGGCCGAGCGCGACAAGGCGCAGGCGCGCCTGGACGCCGCCGCCAAGCGCAAGCGCGACGCCGCCAAGCGCAAGGCCGACGCCGACCGCGCCGCGCGCCGCGTCTCGCCCGCCGAGGTCACGCGGCCCAGCGGGCTGACGATCACCGGCATCCTGCTCGCGGGTCAGGGAGCGCCGCTGGAGGGCGGCCTGCCGCCGCTGCCGTCGACCCCTGCCGGCGCCCCCAAGGGCGAGCAGGCGGCGCGCGGAACGAGCATCGCGGACACCCCCTCCGTGCCCGGCGGGGTGGCCGTCGTGCTGCTCGTGATCGGCATGGGAGCGCTTCGTGAGCAGAGACTCGTCAAACTGCGCACCGCATGATCGCCGCAGGGGGAATCGAGGAGCTGCTCTTCCAGCTCGCCAACGCGCTGCGCGTGCCCGTGTTCATCGCGGCCGCGGTGGCCCTGGCGTTCCTGCTCTTCGACCTCGGGGCGTTCTTCATCGAGCTCGCCCGGCGCGGGCGCAGCGGCCGGCTGGGAGAGGTCGAGCTGGCGTCCGCGAGCGCGCGGGCGGCGCTGAACGAGGGCGACTCGGCGAGCGCGCAGCGTGCGCTGCTGCCGCTGGCCTCCAGCGCGCAGATGGCCGACACGCTCGTCGAGCTCGTCGGCCAGCACGGCGAGATCGGCGCCGCCGACCGCCGCGCCAAGGCGCTCGCCGACTTCGACCTCAGATCGCTGCGCAAGCTCGAGCGCAGCCGCCTGCTCGTGCGCTTCGGGCCGGCGCTCGGCCTGATGGGCACGCTGATCCCGCTGTCGCCGGCGCTCGACGGCCTCGCCAAGGGCGACGTCGCGGCGCTCTCGGAGAACCTGCGCGTCGCCTTCAGCGTCACCGTCCTCGGCCTGCTGATCGGCGCGGTCGCGTTCGCGATCTCGCTCGTCCGCGACCGCCTCTATGCGCAGGACCTGTCCGACCTCGAGTACGTCGCGGCGCAGCTGGAGCCGGAGCGAACGTGAGCACGCGCGTGAACTCGCGTGCGCGGCTGCGGATCGACCGCTCGGGCGATCCGCTCGACGGGATCGTCAACCTCTTCGACCTCGGGATCGTGCTCGCGGTGGCGTTCCTGCTGGCGGCGCTGCAGTCGGTGAACCTCACCGACCTGCTGACCAAGCAGAACGTCACGGTCGTGCGCACCGACGCCAGCGGCAAGACGCTGATCACGAAGGAGGGCGACCAGATCAAGACGGTCCGCCTGAGCAACAAGACCGTGACCGGCTCGGGCCAGCGCGTCGGCGAGGTCTTCCGCCTCAGCGACGGCCGCCTCGTCTACGTGCAGGGCGCGAACAACCCCGCCGGCACGACGACGACGCCCTGACGCCCTAGGCGCGCCGGTACACGAGCGCCAGCAGCGCCGACAGCAGCGCCGTGGCGGCGAAGTAGCCGACCTCCGCGCGCAGGAGCTGGTCGTCGACGACCGGGCTCAGCATGAACGCGACGAAGCCGGCGGCGGTCAGCAGCCAGGCGGCGCTCGCCGCCGGCGCGTGGCCGCGCGCGAGCGCCGACTGGTTCAGCGTCCCGGCGACGAGGTGCATCCCCATGCCCAGGCCGACGAGCGCCAGCCCGCCGCGGGCGAGGTCGCGGTCGATGTCGAACATCGCCCCGACGACCGGCGGCCCGACCGCGAACAGCCCCAGCGCGACGGCGGCGCCGAAGCCGGCGCTCGCGAGCACCGTGATGCGGATCGCGCGGCGGAACTCGTCGTTGCCGGCGGTCGCCTGCAGGCCCGCGAGGTGCGGCAGCAGCGAGCCCTGGACGGCCTGGAAGAGCTGCAGCGGCGCGCGCGCGATCAGCAGGACGCTGAAGACGACGCCCGCCAGCGCCGGGTCGTCGGAGGTCCCCTCGACGGTCAGCACGGCGGCGTTCAGCAGCGTCTGCTCGGCGACCATGACGCCGAATACGGCCAGGGCGAAGCCCGCGCCGCGGCGCAGCGTGAGACCGCCCTCGCTGGACTTGACCGCGGCGAGGTCCGACGGCGGGTCGCGGCGCGAGAAGGCCCACGGCACGACGACGAGCGAGACGAGCGGCGCCGCCGCCATGCCCAGCGCGACCGCCGACTGGCCCGACGCCAGGCCGACGATGACCGCCAGCGCGAAGCACAGCCGCGACGTCGCCTCGAGGAACACGAGCGCCCCGTAGAGCGCGAAGCGCTGATGGCCGGCGAGGAAGCCGCGGGCGAAGTAGCTGGCGGCGTAGGCCAGCACGCCGAAGACGAGCACCCAGTACAGCGCCGAGGAGCCGTCGAAGATGCCGTTCTGCAGCTCGTCGCGCAGCGCCAGGGCGCAGGCGAGGAAGGTCGCGGCGAAGGCCGCCTGGATCAGCAGCGCGACGCGCAGGTGCGTGCCGCCCGAGCTCTGGCCGCGCGCGCGGCGCTCGGCGATCGTGCGCGAGAGCAGCTGCTCGATCGGCCGGTAGATCACCGAGACGATCACGAACATGATCGACCACAGCAGCGAGATCCGCGTGTACTGCTCGGGCGTCAGCGCGTGCGCGGCGAGGGCGAAGTAGGCGAACGTGACGACGCCCGTCGTCGCGATGCCGATCGACAGGATGCGCGCGCCGCTCGCGTAGCCGCCCGAGCGCTCTGCCGGAGGTGCTGCGCTAGAGACGGACAAGCAGCATGGTCCACGGAAACGGCGAGCGGGCCTCGATGACCTCGCCGTGGCGCGACAGCAGCTCGACGAAGCTGCGCTTGGACCAGTGGTTCAGGTGTCCCGGGGTGTTGCCCAGGTCCTTCAGGTAGGCGCCGCGCGCCATGTTCAGGCCGCGCCACAGCGGCTCGCGCGGCACGGAGACGAGCAGGTGCCCGCCGGCGACGCGGGCCATCTCGGCGACCGTGTGCGCGGGGTCGGGCACGTGCTCGAGGACCTCGATCGCGCTCGCGACGTCGAACTCGCCGTCGGCGAAGGGGAGGTTCTCGGCCTTCATGACCTGGTAGGTGAGGTTCGGGGCCTGGCGCTGCTCCCAGCAGGCGTGCAGCTGGGGGTCGTCGAGGTCGATGCCGACGATCCGCTTGTCGCGCAGGCGCTGCGCCCACTGGTGCGTGAGCACGCCCTCGCCGCAGCCGACGTCCAGCAGCGACTGCGGGTCGGCCTGCACGAAGAGCTCCTCGAGCGTGCGCTCGAAGGCGCCCATCAGGCGCCGCACGACCGGGTTCGTGGAGCCGTACTTGTCGTAGGTGTTGCCGGTGACGGTGCCCTCGCCGTCGACCGTGACCGACGGCGTCAAAGCGTCACCACGTCGTGCTCCTGCGTCTTGCCGGTCGCCGCGCCCGAGCCGGTGCCGGTGGTCGCGTCGCGGCCGCCCGTCGCGGCGCCGGGCTCGTAGTGGGAGGGCGCGACGCCGAGCTGCAGCTCGATGCGCCGCACGCGCTCGAACGTGCGCTGGGCCATCGTGCGCTGCGCCGCGAGCAGGTCGCCCATGACCCCCAGGGCCGCCAGCACCATCGCGGCGTTGAAGAGCACGGCGCCGAGGATCAGCGACTGGACGTGGCCCTTGCCCTCGTCGGCGACGACGTAGAAGTAGGCGAAGCGGCCCCAGACGATTGCGGCGACGAGCCCGACGAGGGCCGCGGCGCTCATGAAGACCTTCAGCGGCTCGTACTGGGCGTAGATGCGGAAGATCGAGACGCTGTTGCGCCGCACGTAGGACCACATCGACGGAAACAGGCGCGACTCGCGCGTCTTCGGGTTCGTCCGGATCGCGACGTGGTCGACGGCGACCAGCAGCTTGCCAGCCTGGATGATCGTCTCCAGCGTGTACGTGAACTTCGACACCACGGCCATCTGGATCGCGGCCTCGCGGTTGTACGCGCGGAAGCCGGAGGTCGTGTCGGGGACCTCGGTCGAGGAGGCCTGGCGCACGACCCACGAGCCGAGCCGCTGCAGCGTGATCTTCAGCGGCGAGAAGTGCTCGATCTTGTGGACCTCGCGGTCGCCGACGACCATGTCGGCCTTGCCCGCGCGGATCGGCCCGACGAGCTTGGGGATGTCGGCGCCGTTGTACTGGTTGTCGCCGTCGGTGTTGACGATGACGTCGGCGCCGAGCTTGAGGCAGGCGTCGAGGCCCGCCTGGAAGCCCGCGGCGAGGCCCTTGTTGTTCGTCAGGCGGACGATGTGGTCGACGCCGCCCTCGCGGGCGACCTCGATCGTCCGGTCACTGGAGCCGTCGTCGATGATCAGCCATTCGACCGCGTCGAAGCCGTCGACCTCGCGCGGGAGGTCGGCGAGGACGAGCGGAAGGGTGTGCTCCTCGTTGAAGCAGGGGATCTGGATGATCAGCTTCATGCGGCGGTTCGGCATGGGATCCTACCCGCCATCGCCCTGTCATCCGTGTCCAGCGCCCTGAGCCCGGCCGCCGTCGAGTCGCCGCCGTCGCCCGCCGAGGCTCCCTCGGCGCGACGCCGCCTGGGCGGGCTGTCGACCCGCGCGCTCGAGCGGCTGGGGCTGCTCGGCCTCTCGCTGGCGTCGCTGGCCGGCTTCCTCGTCTACCCGACGTATCCCAACTACGACTCCTACTACTCGCTGCTGTGGGGTCGCGAGCTGCTCGGCTTCGACCACCTCTCGTTCACGGCCTACCGCGCGCCGACCGAGCATCCGCTCGCGATCGCCTTCGGCGCGCTGCTGACGCCGCTGGGCGACAGCGCCGACCGCGTGATGGTGGCCTGCGCCGTGGTCGCCTTCGTCGTGCTCGTCTGGGGCGTCTACGCGCTCGGCAAGACGGCGTTCACGCCGCTCGTCGGCGCGGCCGCGGCGGCGCTGCTCGTCACGCGCTTCGACTTCCCGTTCCTCGCGGCGCGGGCCTACATCGACATCCCCTACCTCGCGGTGGTCATCTGGGCGGCGGTGATCGAGGCGCGCGCCCCGCGCCAGAAACCGGTGCTCGTGCTCGTCCTGCTGGCGGCCGCCGGGCTGATGCGGCCGGAGGCGTGGGTGCTCGCCGGGCTGTACTGGCTCTGGCTGCTGCCGAAGGCGACCTGGCGCCAGCGCGCGATCTACGCGGTGCTGGCGGCGATCGGCCCGCTCGTCTGGGCGTCGGTCGACCTCGCGGTCACGGGCGACCCGATGTACTCGCTCACCGCGACCGGCGACCTCGCCGAGGAGCTCGGGCGCAACAAGGGCGGCGCCGCGGTGCCCGAGGCGCTGTACGCGTTCCTCATCAAGCTCGCGAAGTTCCCGGTCGTGATCGGCGGCGCGGCCGGGCTCGTGCTCGCGATCGTGCTGACGCCGCGGCGCGCGCTGATGCCGCTGGCGCTGTTCCTCGCCGGCGTCGGCACGTTCGCGCTCGTCGGCTTCGCCGGGCTGTCGGTCATCGACCGCTACCTGCTCGTCCCCTCGCTCTGCGTGATGATCTTCGCCGCGGTCTTCATCGCGGGCTGGACGATGCTGCGCGAGCGCACGATCTGGCGGCGCGTGTGGGCGACGGCGGGCACCGGCCTGGTCCTGTTCGGCATCGCCTTCACGGCGACCCGCGTTAACCTCGAGACGCTGCACAACGAGCTGCGCTTCCGCGGCGACTCGCACGGGGCGCTCGAGAACGTGCTGCGCGATCCGGCGGTCGCGTCGGCTCTGCGCTGCGGCCCCGTCTACGTGCCCAACCACAAGCTCATCCCCGACGTGCGCTGGATCCTCGACCGCCCGTCGTCGGGCGTGCTCGCCCGCTCCAGCAAGGACGTCGGCGAGCCGCGGCGGGGCGTCGTGATCCTCGTCCACAACCGCGCCCGCGCTCTTCAAGCAGGCGTTCGTGACCGACAACGACGAGACGATCGACAACCTCCCGCCCGCCGGCTTCGCCCGCGTCGCGACGAGCCGGTACTACGGCGCCTATGTCCATTGCTGAGCACCCCCGCCCGGTGAGCCCGGACTCCGGCGACGACCGCGGGACGGGCGCGTTCTTGACGGCGCCGCTGCCGAGCCTGGGCGGCGACGGCCGGCTGCGCTGGGGCCTGGCGATCGGGGCGGTGCTGCTGCTGGCGCTCGGCCTGCGCGTATGGGGCGTCGACCACGGCCTGCCCTACGCCTACAACGCCGACGAGAACGCGCACTTCGTGACCCGCGCGATCGGGATCTTCGGGCACGACTGGAACCCCAACTACTACGTCAACCCGCCCGCCTACACGTACCTCGTGCACCTCGTGCTGGGGATCGCCTACGGCGGCCGGGCGGGCGTCTCGAACGCCTTCGCCGCCGACCCGACGAACATCTGGGTCCTCAGCCGCGTGCTCGCCGGGATCCTCGGCACGCTCGCGGTCTGGCTGCTGTACCTCACGGGCTCGCGCCTCGTCGACCGCCGCGTCGGGCTGCTGTCGGCGGGCATCATGGCCGTGGCCTTCCTGCCGGTCTTCTACTCCAAGCTCGCGCTCAACGACGTCCCGACGCTCGCGGGCGTCTGCCTGGCGCTGTGGGGGGCCGCCGGCATCCTGCGCTTCGGCCGCGCCCGCGACTACCTCTTCGCCGGGATCGGGCTGGGCCTGGCCTGCGCGACGAAGTACACCGGCGGGATCGTGCTGCTGGCGATCCTCGGCGCCGTCGGGGCGCAGTTCGCCGCCAGCGGCGGCAAGGGCTTCGCCGCGCGCGGGATGGCGCTCGCGGCGGTCGCCTCGCTCGTGATGTTCTTCGTCGCCAACCCCTACTCGGTGCTGGACTTCAGCGCCTTCTGGGACGGCCTGACGCACCAGTCCGACGCCTCCGGCGACGCCGCCGGCAAGCTCGGGCTCACGCAGGACAACGGCTATCTCTACTACCTGTGGTCGTTCGGCTGGGGCCTGGGCTGGCTGCCGCTGCTGCTCGCCGTCGGCGGCGCCGTGCGCCTGTGGTTCGACGAGCGCCGGCTCGTCGGGATCCTCGTGCCGCCGGTGATCCTGTTCCTGCTGTTCATGGGCTCGCAGGAGCGCTACTTCGGGCGCTGGCTGCTGCCGGTCTTCCCGTTCGTCTGCATCCTCGCGGCGTACGCGGCGATGGAGGCCGTCGACTGGGCCGCGCACTGGTGGCCGGGGCTGAAGCCGACGTTCGTGGCGCTCGCCGTCGTCGCCGTCTGCGGCCAGGGCTTCGTCTACTCGCTGCACAGCGGCCTCGTCCTCTCGCGCGACGACACCCGCAACCTCGCCCGCGAGTGGATGGTCGCCAACGTCCCGGCCGGCAAGAAGGTCGTCATCGAGCCCGTCGTGCCCGACCAGTGGGCGCAGGACATCGGCAACCCGCTGCCGATCGTCTCCAACGGCAACCGCTGGAACAAGTACCCGCTCAGCCGCTCGCAGATCGACCCCAAGACCGGCCGCCTGCTGCCGGGGGACGGCGTGATCGTGAACATCGAGGACTTCGAGCGCGTGCTGCGCCCCGAGCTCGTGTCGCTGTTCGAGCAGCAGGGCTACTGCTGGATCGTCGTCGGCTCGACGCAGCGCGGCCGCGCCGAGGCCGAGCCCGACGTCGTCCCCAACGCGCTGGCCTACTACCGCGAGCTCGAGCGCCGCTCGAAGGTCGTCTACGACGCCTCGCCGTACTCCAAGGGCAAGGGCCCGGTCGGCTTCAACTTCGACTGGACGTTCAACTACTACCCGCTGGCCTACAACCGCCCGGGGCCCGAGATGACGATCTACCGCCTCACCGGCGGGCAGTGCGCCGGCGGTTGATCCCCGCTTGAGGACAGGACCTATGCTGCGGTCGTGGCCCTGCTGACCGCAGTCGACAACGACCATCTCGCGCGGTCGATCGAGCTGGCCGAGTTCGGGCTGGGTCGCGTCCATCCCAATCCGATGGTCGGCGCCGTCATCGTGCGCGACGAGGAGGTGCTGGGGGAGGGCTGGCACGCGGAGTGCGGCGGACCGCACGCCGAGGTCAACGCGATCGCGGCGGTCGAGGCCGCCGGCGCGAGCTGCGCCGCGGCCACGCTCTACGTCTCGATGGAGCCCTGCTGCCACCACGGCAAGACGCCGCCGTGCACCGACGCGATCCTCGCCGCGCAGATCGCCCGCGTCGTCGTCGCCTCCGACGATCCCAGCGCCAAGGCCGCCGGCCGCGGGCTGGGCATCCTGCGCGACGAGGGCATCGAGGTCGACGTCGCCGAGGGCGAGATCGCGCTGCGCGCCCGGCTCGTCAACCAGGCCTTCCGCAAGCACGCGCGCACCGGGCGCCCGTGGGTCCTGTTCAAGTCGGCGATGACGCTCGACGGCAAGGTCGCCACGCGCACCGGCGACTCGCAGTGGATCTCCGACAGCTCCAGCCGCGCCCGCGCCCACCGCTGGCGCGCGAGCGTCGACGCCGTCGCGGTCGGCATCGGCACGGCGCTGGCCGACGACCCGCAGCTCACCGCGCGCGTCGAGGGCGTCCACCACCAGCCGCGCCACATCGTCTTCGACGCGACCGCGCGCCTGCCGCTGAGCTCACAGCTCGTCTCGGCCGCGCCGCAGCTGCCGCTGACGGTCGTCGTCACGCGCGCCGCGCGCCGCTCGGCGACCGAGGCGCTGGAGATGGCCGGCGCCGAGGTGATCGTCGCGACCGGCGAGAACGAGCCCGCCCGCGTGCGCTCGGCGATCGACCAGCTCGGCTTCCGCGGCGTGACCTCGATCCTGCTGGAGGGCGGCCCGCACCTCGCCGGCGCGTTCCTCGACGCCGGCGAGATCGACGAGGTGCGCCTCTTCCTCGCGCCGCTGCTGCTCGGCGGCAAGGCCGCCCGCGACCCGCTGGAGGGCGAGGGCGTCGAGCAGATCTCCGAGGCGCTGCGCGCGCTGACGCTGGACTGCGAGCGGGTCGCCGACGACCTGCTGATCTCCGCCCGCCTGCGGGAGTGGTAAGTCGAGGCGTGATGCCGAGCGCGATCTCAGGCGCGGGGCCGGATGCCCCGCGGAGGTACTAGGTCTGTTCACGGGTCTCGTGGCGGGCCTCGGCGCCGTCGACGCCGTCGACGCGACGCCCGACGGCGTCCGCCTGACGCTCGCGACCGAGCTCGCCGGCGAGCTGCGCGAGGGCGACTCGATCGCCGTCAGCGGCGTCTGCCTCACGGCGACGGGCATCGAGGGCGACCGCTTCGCCACCGACGTCATGCACGAGACGCTGAAGCGCAGCACGCTCGGTGCCGTGCAGGCCGGCTCGCAGGTCAACCTCGAGCTCGCCCTGCGCGCCGCCGACCGCCTCGGCGGCCACATCGTCCAGGGCCACGTCGACGGGGTCGGCACGGTCGCCGGCGTGCGCGAGGACGGCTTCGCCCGGGTCGTGACGGTCGCCGCCGGGCCGGAGGTGCTGCGCTACGTCGTGCAGAAGGGCTCGATCACCGTCGACGGGGTCTCGCTGACGGTCGCGCGGATCGACGAGCAGGGCTTCGACGTCTCGCTGATCCCCGAGACGCTCGCCCGCACGACGCTGGGCGCGGCGGCGGCGGGGGCGCTCGTGAACCTCGAGGTCGACGTCCTGGCGAAGTACGTCGAGAAGCTGCTCGCCGGCCACCGATCTCCGGGTTTGGCAAGCTGAAGGGCATGAGCACGACGACCCAGAGCCCGTTCGCGACGATCGACGAGGCGCTCGAGGACATCCGTCAGGGCAAGATGGTCGTCGTCTGCGACGACGAGTCGCGCGAGAACGAGGGCGATCTCACGATGGCCGCCCAGTTCGCGACGCCCGAGGCGATCAACTTCATGGCCAAGGAGGGGCGCGGGCTGATCTGCCTGTCGCTGACGACCGAGCGCTGCAACGAGATGGGCCTGGACCTCATGGCCGCCAAGAACGAGTCGGCCTTCGAGACGCCGTTCACGGTCTCCGTCGAGGCCCGCAGCGGCGTGACGACCGGCATCTCGGCGCATGACCGCGCCCACACGATCCAGGTCGCGATCGACCCGTCCAGCTCGCCGCGCGACCTCGTCCAGCCCGGCCACATCTTCCCGCTCAAGAGCCGCCCCGGCGGCGTGCTGGAGCGCACCGGTCAGACCGAGGCCGCCGTCGACCTCGCCCGCCTCGCGGGCCTGAACCCGTCCGGCGTGATCTGCGAGGTCATGAACGACGACGGCACGATGGCCCGCGTCGAGGACCTCGTCGGCTACTGCGCCCGCCACGGCCTGAAGATGGTCACGGTCGCCGACCTCATCAAGTACCGCCGCCGCCACGACAAGCTCATCGAGCGCGTCGTCTCGACGAAGCTGCCGACCGGCTTCGGCGAGTTCGACGCGATCGGCTACCGCGAGCTGATCGGCGGCAAGCACCACGTCGCGCTCGTCAAGGGCGACGTCGACGGCCACGAGGACGTCCTCGTCCGCGTGCACTCCGAGTGCCTCACCGGCGACGTCTTCCACTCGCTGCGCTGCGACTGCGGCGAGCAGCTGGAGGCCGCGCTGGCGCAGATCGAGCGCGAGGGCCGCGGCGTGCTGCTGTACCTCTGCCAGGAGGGCCGCGGGATCGGGCTGCTGGCCAAGCTCGAGGCCTACAAGCTGCAGGAGGGCGGGCTGGACACCGTCGACGCGAACCTCAAGCTCGGCAAGGCGGCCGACCTGCGCGACTACGGCATCGGCGCGCAGATCCTCGTCGACCTCGGCCTCAGCTCGATCCGGATCCTCACGAACAACCCGAAGAAGATCCGCGGCCTCGAGGGCTACGGGCTGTCGGTCAGCGAGCAGATCCCGATCGAGCACGCCCCCAACGAGCACAACGAGGGCTACCTGCGCGCCAAGCGCGACCGCATGGGGCACAAGCTGCACCACCAGGGCCTCGACGTCGACAAGGAGATGCTCCACGACGAGGAGGAGCGCGACCACCTCAACGAGGAGCGCCAGTGAGGTTCGCGATCGTCGTCGGCCGCTTCTACGAGGAGCTGGCGACGAAGCTCGTCGACAGCGCCACGAGCGTGTTCGAGCAGGCCCACGCCGAGGCGATCGACGTGTTCGACGTCCCGGGCGCCTTCGAGCTGCCGCTTGCCGCGCTGACGCTCGCCGAGTCCGGCCGCTACGACGGGATCGCCTGCCTGGGCGCCGTCATCCGCGGCGAGACGAGCCACTACGACTACGTCTGCGGCGAGTCCGCCCGCGGCATCCAGGAGGTCATGCTGCGCACCGGCGTGCCCTGCGGCTTCGGCGTGCTGACGGTCGAGAACATGGACCAGGCGCTCGCCCGCGCCGGCGGCGGCAAGCGCGACCAGGGCGAGCACGCGGCGGTCGCCGTGCTGGCGCTCGCGCGCATCCGCGCCTCCGTGGCCTAGGAGCCTGTCAAAAAAGTCGCGCGAGGCGGGTACCCTGAAGTCGTGCCCGCGACCGAGGCCCAGGAGATCGCCGCCCTGACGCTCGTATTCGTCGTCCACGTGATCGGCGGCCTGCTGCTGGTCTGGGCGCTGCTGGAGGACGACACGCGCGCCGGCTGGCGGCGGCGCTGGGGATTCGGTGGGCATGGCGAAGACGATCCGCCCCCGGCGCCACCCGCGCCGCGCCCGTCGCCGGCGGTCGTCCCGCGCCCGCCGCTGCCGCTCGCCGAGGCCGATCCGGCGCGCGTGCGCCTACGGGGCCCGGAGCGCCTTGGCGATGCCCGCCCGCCCGCTCCCCGCCGGCCGGACCACCGGCCGCAGCCGGCGCGAGCTCCGCGCTGAGCGGCTGGCGAACGCCGCGCGGACGGCCTCGAAGGCCGGCTTGGCGTGGTACTGCGCGTCGAACGGCAGCGCCATCTCGCGCGCGCCGAGCCATGACAGGCGGTCGCTGATGCCCCAGGTCGTGAAGCGCGTGCAGGCCTTCACCGCGTTGCACGCGCGCGCCGCCGCGCCGTAGGCCTGCGCCTGTCGCGCGAAGCGCTGCTCGAGGGTCCCGTCCAGCAGCGAGGTCCCCACGTCCATCTCGGTGATCTGGACCTCGACGCCGAGGGCGGCGAACTGCTGCATCGTGTCGCGCAGCGTCTGCTCGTCATAGAAGCCCTGGATGTGCGTGTGGTACTGCAGGCCGACGCCGTCGAGCGGGACGCCGCGCGCCTTGAGGTCGCGGACGAGCTTCAGCAGCCCGGCGCGCTTGGCGGTCGGGCCCTCGACCGAGTACTCGTTGATGAAGAGCTTGGCGCGCGGGTTGGCGGCGCGGGCGGTGCGCAGCGCCTGCTCGATGTAGTCGTCGCCGATGAAGCGGCGCCAGACGTTGTTGATCAGCGTGCCGTTGTCGGCCAGCGGCTCGTTGACGACGTCCCACTCGGGCACGTCGTCGCCGAAGTGGCGCATGACCGTGTCGATGTGGCCCTTCATGATGTCCAGCAGCTCCTGGCGCTCCCAGCCGGTCGCGGCGGTCAGCAGCTCGTTGACGCCCGCGCCGAGGGGCGGCAGCTGCAGCGGCGGCAGGTGCAGGCCGAGGTTGTCGCTGAAGCCGTGGTCCAGGAGCCAGACCGGCAGCTGCAGGCCCCAGACGAGCGCGTGCCCGTGGATCGGCGTGTGGTGCTCCCTGGCGAAGTCGACGAGGTGGTCGGCCTCGCGGAAGTCGAAGACGCCGCGCTGCGGCTGCAGGTAGGGCATCTTCATCTCGTTCTCGGGCGTCATCGCGCCGTACTCGCGCAGGAAGACGTCGCGGTAGTGCTCGTCGCGCTGCAGCGCGTCCAGGCGCACGGCGGTCCCGAGCCTGACCCGGCGCGGCGGCGGGGGCGTCGTGACGACGTGGCGCGCGGCCGACGCCTTCTTCGCCGGCGCCGCGGCGGCGCCGCCCGTGGCGGGGCCGGCCAGCAGCAAGACAACGATGCCGGCGACGGCACACCCCCAGCGACCCATCGACCGAGAGTAGCGGCGCGATCGCCCAGATTCGAATGCCTACCGGCGATCCCCCCAGAACGGCCAGCACACCGGTTTTGTCTGGGACGATGAGCGCATGCGCTCGCTGCCCGCGTTCCTCGCCGTCGCGGCCGCCGTGACGCTGACGCCGGGCCCCGCGCCCGCGTTAGCAGCCGCCACTTATATAAGCCGTATCTGATAGCATCGCGCCACATGCACGCCTTCAACGTCCTCGGCGACCCCGTCCGCCGCCGGATCCTCGAGCTGCTGTCAGACGGCGAGAGCACGTCGGGCGCGGTGTGCGAGACGATCCGGGAGGAGTTCGGGATCTCCCAGCCGGCCGTCTCCCAGCACCTGAAGGTGCTGCGCGAGAGCGGCTTTGCGACCGTCCGCCCCGAAGGCGCGCGGCGCCTCTACGCCGTCAAGCACGAGCCGCTGCAGGACGTCGACGCGTGGCTGGATCCCTTTCGCCGCTTCTGGGCGCCGCACCTCGACGCGCTCTCGACCGAGCTGGCACGGGGGAGGCGCGCGCGCCGATGATCGACGTCAGCGAGCAGATCAGCGCCGTCCGCCGCCAGGTCGGCTCGCGCGTGCTCGAGGCCGGGGAGGCGCGGACCGTCACGATCTCCCAGACCTACGACGCGCCGGTCGACGACGTCTGGGACGCCTGCACGAACCCCGAGCGGATCCCGCGCTGGTTTCTGCCGGTCTCCGGCGACCTGCGCCTCGGCGGCCGCTACCAGCTGACGGGCAACGCGGGCGGGACGATCGAGCGCTGCGATCCCCCCGACGGCTTCGACGCCACCTGGGAGTACGGCGGCGCCATCAGCTGGATCGAGCTGCGGCTGACGGCGCAGCCCGACGGCGCCACGCGCCTGCAGCTCGCGCACATCGCCCACGTCGACGACACCTGGGAGCAGTACGGCCCGGGCGCCGTCGGGATCGGCTGGGACCTGGGCCTCGTGGGGCTCGCGCTGCACCTGTCCGGTGGCGCGGACGTCGATCCCGCCGCGGGCGCCGCCTGGGTGGCCTCCGACGACGGCCGGCGCTTCATCACGCTCAGCAGCGGCGGCTGGTGCGAAGCCGACATCGCGGCGGGCGCCGGCGAGGCGCAGGCGCGGGCCGCCGCCGATCGCACAACGGCCGCCTACACGGCCGCGCCCGACGCCTAGTCGCCCTTGTCCTTCTTGCCGGCCTTGCCGGCCTTGCCGGGCTTGCCGGGCGCGACGCCGGCGGCCTGCTGCGCCGCCTCGAGCTCCTTCCTGACGGTGCCCTGCTGGTTGGGGTTCTGCAGGCGCTCCTCGAGGAACGGGATCGCCTCGGCCGGACGGCCGGAGCGGTTGAGCGCCACGCCGAGGTTGTAGAGCGCGAAGTAGTAGTCGAGCTCGTCGGTGCGCCCGGCGTCGCGGAAGCCCTTCACGGCGGTCTGCAGCGGCGCCACGGCGCCGGCGTAGTCCCCCGCCTTGATGCGGTCGAAGCCCTGGGCGTTGGAGGCCAGGGGGTCGCCGTTCGCGGACGCGGCCGCGACCGGGGGCGGCGCGGTCTGCTGCGGTGCTGACGCCGGGGCGGCCGCCGTCCGCGAGGACGACGACGAACCGCTCGAGCGCTTCGTCGTCGAGGAGCCCGCGCCGGCGCGGTCGTTGCCCGTGCCGCTGCCTCCATCCCCGCGCAGCGCCAGGCCGATGGCCCCGCCGGCGACCACGGCGGCGATCGCCAGCATCGCGATCAGCGGGATGCGGCTGCCGCTGCGGACCGCGGCGGGGGTCGCCCGCGGCGGCGTGGGGGTCGCCCGCGGCCGCGGCGTCGGCGTCGGCGGATCAGGCTCGCGCACCCGCGGCGGGGCCGCGGCGGGGGAGCCGCGGCGACGGGCGCCGGCGCGACCACCGGCGCCGGCATCGCGCGGGTCGTCTCGATCTTCTCGCCGCCGCCCTCCGCCAGCGCGCCATCGAGCTCGTCGACGAACCCGGTCGCGGTGCGCGGCCGCTGCGCCGGGTCCTTCGACAGCGCCCGGATCAGCACCGCGTCGGCGGCCGCCGACAGCTGCGGCGCCGCGTCGGACGCGCGCGGCGGGCGCGCCTCGGCGTGCTGGAGCATCTGCGCCGCCGGGGTCGCGGCGTCGAAGGGGCGCGCCCCCGACAGCAGCTCGTAGGCGACGACGGCGAGCGCATAGCGGTCGCTGGCGTCGGTCGCCGGGAAGCCGGTGGCCTGCTCGGGCGAGAGGTAGGCGGCCGTGCCGAGCACCTGGCCGGCCTGCGTGACGTGCGTGTCGTCGGCCAGCCGGGCGATGCCGAAGTCGGCGACCGCGAGGCGGTCCTGGGCGTCGAGCAGGAGGTTCGCCGGCTTGACGTCGCGGTGCACGACGCCCGCCGCGTGGGCGGCATCCAGGCCCGCCGCGGCGTCGCGCAGCCAGCCCAGCGCGGTCGCGCGGTCGACGGGCCGGCCGGTGTCGCGGGCGGCCCGCAGGCGGTCGGCGACGGTCCCGCCGGAGAAGTGCTCCATGACGATGAAGGCGTCGTCGCCGTGCTCGCCGATGTCGTAGATCGTCACGACGTTGGGGTGCGCGGCGACCTGCGCCGCGGTCCGCGCCTCGCGCTGGAAGCGCGCGCGGGCGACCTTGTCGGAGGAGAACTGGGCGCCGAGCACCTTGACCGCGACGATCCTGCCGAGCAGGAGATCCTCGACCTCCCACACGGAGGCCATTCCGCCACTGGCGATGTGGCGGGCGACGCGGTAGCGCTCTGGCAGCTCGATCTGCGAGGCCAGGGGCATCAGGGGTTCACGATACCCGGCGGCGGGGCGGGCCCAACCCCGCGGGCCGGGTCCTCTACACTGCCTGACGCGATGGCCAAGGTCTGTCACAGCTGCGGGAAGAAGCCGGCGTTCGGCCAGAGCCGCAGCCACTCGATGGTCGCCACCAAGCGGCGCTTCAACCCGAACCTCCAGAAGGTCCGGGTCATGATCGGGTCCGCGCCGCGGCGCGTGTACGTCTGCACCCGCTGCCTCAAGGCCGGCAAGGTCACGAAGGCCCTTTAGGGTTTCGCCCTCCGGTCGCGAGCCCCGGCCTCCGGTCGACGTCACCCGCACCGTGCCGGACCCAAGCCTCGTCCGTTTCCGCGCCGTCGTCGAAGGCGCGCTGGTGCACCTCGAGTCGCGCCGCCAGGAGATCAACGATCTCAACGTGTTCCCGGTCGCCGACGGCGACACGGGCGACAACATGGCGCTCACGCTGCAGGCCGTGCTCGTCGAGGTCGACCGCCTGGCCGCCGACGGCAACCGCCTGCTCGACCAGATCGGGCGCGACGAGATCGTCGAGTCCGTCGCCCGCGCGGCGCTGCTGGGCGCCCGCGGCAACAGCGGCGTCATCCTCTCCCAGCTCATCCGCGGCGCCGCCGAGGAGCTCGTCAGCCGCCCCGGGGAGCTCGTCGATCCCGTCCTGATCGGCGCCGCCATGGCCCGCGCCGCGCAGCGCGCCTACGGCTCGGTGCGCGCGCCCGCCGAGGGCACGATCCTCACCGTCATGCGCGAGATGGCGACCCGCGTCGCCACCGACCTCGCGCACATGGGCGACACGCGGCTGGGCTCCGAGGGCGACCCGGCGGTCCAGAACGCGCTGATCGCCGACGTCCTGGAGCGCGCGCTGCAGGCCGGCGAGGAGTCCGTCCGCCGCGGGCCCGAGATGCTCGAGATCCTGCGCACGAGCGGCGTCGTCGACGCCGGCGGCCACGCGCTGACGATCATCTTCGCCGGCGTGATCGCCGCCCTGCGGGGCACCGACGCGCCCGAGATCGCCCGCCACGCGGCGCCCGCGCGCATCAGCCATCCCGAGCACAGCTCCTCGACGTACCGCTACTGCACGAACTTCGCCGTCACCGGCCACGAGCTCGATCCCGGCGACTGGATCGGGCCGCTGGAGGAGATCGGCGACTCGGTGCTCGTCGTCGGCGACGCGGCGACGCTGAAGGTCCACGTCCACACCGACGCCCCGGACGCGGCGACCGGGCTCTTCGACGCCACCGGCGCGGTCTCGCGCCTGGACGTCGCCGACATGCACGTGCAGGTGCAGGAGCGCGCCGAGCGCCTCGCCCTGCCGGCGGCGGCCGGCAACGGCGCCGAGGCCCCGCGGGCGCTCTGCGGCGCGCTGGCGGTCGTCTCGGGCGCCGGGATGCGCGCGCTCTACGAGAGCCTCGGCGTGTCCGTCCTCGACGGCGGCGCGACGCTGAACCCGTCGACCTACGAGCTGCTCGCCGGCATCCACGACGTGCCCGCCGAGGAGGTCGTCGTCCTGCCCAACTCACCGAACGTCGTGATGGCCGCCGGGCACGCCGCCGAGCTGTCGGAGAAGGTCGTGCACGTGTCGGCCGCGCGCTCGCAGCAGGCGGGCCTGGCGGCCGCGCTGGCGCTCGACCCGTCGCGTCCGGCGGCCGACAACCTCGTTGCCGTCGACGCCGCGCTCGCCGGCATGCGGACCGGCGCCGTCGCCCCGGCCGCCCGCGACGACGGCGACGGCCGCTTCGCCGCCGGCGAGGCCGTCGGCTTCGTCGACGACGCGATCGTCGCCTGGGGCGCGCCGGCCGCGACGCTCGCCGCCGTGCTCGGGCAGCTGGGCAGCGGCGCCGAGCTGCTGACCTGCATCGCCGGCGAGGGCGCGCCGCTGGACGAGGCGAGCGTCCGCGCGCTGGGGCCCGAGGACGTCGAGCTCGAGTGCGAGGAGGGCGGCCAGCCCGCCTACTGGTGGCTCGTCGCGGCCGAATGAGCGGTTGACTTCGCCGGGCTGCGTGTATATACACGCACCATGCGGTTTCGCTGGCATCCGATGTTCCTCGTGGGTGCCGCGTCGCTCGCCCTCGCCGCCTGCGGGGGCGGCGAGACCACGAAGAGCCCCGCCGGCGGCGATCTCGCGGGCGACGGCGAGCGGCTGACGAAGCAGGCCGCCGGCCCGAACGCCAAGGCGCGCTCGGGCGTCGTCGACGGGACCGTGACCTTCTCGCTGAGGGGGCTCCCGGGCTACGAGCAGTTCTCGGCCGGCGTCAGCGGCCCGTTCTCCTACCGCAAGGACGCCGCGCTGCCCGACTACGACCTGCAGATCGGCGCGCGCGACTACGGCGTCGGGCTGACCTCGGTCGGCGGGAAGTCGTTCGTCAGCCTCGGCTCGACGGGCTACAAGCTGCCGGGCGACGTGCGCCAGCGCCTCGTGCGCTCCTCGGCCAAGGGCGACAACGGGCTCACGCGGACGCTCGAGCAGTTCGGCATCGCCCCCTGGCGCTGGGAGACCGACAAGCGCGTCGCCGGCTTCGAGCGCATCGACGGCGTGCAGGTCGTGCGCATCGCGACGAGCGCCGAGGTCGGGCGCATCCTGCGCGACGCCAACACGCTGCTCGGGTTCATGACCTCGCTGGGCATCACGCGCGCCGTCGGGCTGCCGCGCGAGATCGGGCCGGCGGCGCGGCGGGTCATCGTCCACAACGTGAAGTCCTTCAAGGCGAACTCCTGGATCGGCGTCAAGGACCACGTCCTGCGCAAGTCCGGCTTCACGATGACGTTCGCCGTGCCCAAGGCGCAGCGGGCGAAGGTCGCCGGGATCTCCGGGGGCACGGTCGTCGGCGAGCTCAACATCACCGAGGTCGGCCGGGCGCACGACATCGCCGCGCCGGCGACGATCGGGTCGATCGACGACTTCAGGATCGGCCTCGACGCGCTCGGCGACGCGCAGGACGAGAAGCGCGCGGGCTGAGGTCCGCCGCGCGGCGGATCATGATGGGGACGTGCCGACCGCCTTCGCGACCGCTCGCGAGCTCGCCGACGACGAGCTGCTCGCCGCGCCGCTGCGCTGGCCGCGGCCGTCGGCGCTCGCGCTGGCGCTGAAGGTCACGCCGTCGAAGGCCGCCGAGGCCGCGGCGCGCCTGGGCCTGGCGACCGTCGGCGACCTGCTCGAGCACCTGCCCGGCGACAGCCGCGAGTCGCGGACGGTCGCGACGCTGACGGCGGGCGAGGCGGCGACGGTCGTCGTCGAGGTGCGCTCGATCACGAGCCGGCCGGTCCGCCGCCGCGGGATGAAGCCGCTCGTGACCGCGACCGTCGCCGACGAGACGGGCGTCATGCAGGCGACGTTCTTCAACCAGCCCTGGCTGCAGCGCAAGTACGTCCCCGGGACGCGGCTGGTCCTGCACGGCACCTACGCCGCCCGCAACGCCTTCCGCGTCTCCAGCCACGCCCCGACCGACGAGCAGACCGGCGGCGAGCAGGAGGTCGCCCACTACCCGACGACCGAGGGCCTCTCGTCGACCCAGATCCTTGCGCTCGTGCGCGCGAACCTGGCGGCCGCGCACGACGCCGTCGACCCGCTGCCGGCGCGGCTGCGCGCCCGCGGCGGCCTCCCCGACCGCGCGGCCGCGCTGCTGGCCGCCCACGGCGGCGAGCACGAGCAGGGCCGCCGCCGGCTGGCCTTCGACGAGCTGCTGCTCGCGCAGCTCTCGCTCCTGCGCCGTCGCGCCCGCCGGCGCGCCTCCAACGCCGCGCCCGTCCTCGACGGCCCGCCCGCGCTGTCGCGGCGCTGGCGCGAGGAGCTGCTGCCGTTCGCGCTCACCGGCGATCAGCTCAAGGCGATCGCGGTGCTCGACGAGGAGCTCGCCCAGGCGCGCCCGATGCAGCGGATGCTCATGGGCGAGGTCGGCTCGGGCAAGACCGTCGTCGCGCTGCACGCGATCCTGCGCGCCGTCGAGCACGACATGCAGGCCGCCTTCATGGCGCCGACCGAGGTGCTCGCCGAGCAGCACTTCGCGACGCTCCAACGGCTGCTGCCCGGGGAGGCCGTGCGCACCGCGCTGCTGACCGGCTCCACGACGAAGGCGCGCCGCACCGACACCCTCAACAAGCTCGCAAGCGGCGAGCTGTCGTTCGTCGTCGGCACGCACGCGCTCGTCGAGGAGGACGTGCGCTTCGACCGCCTCGCGGTCGTCGTCGTCGACGAGCAGCACCGCTTCGGCGTGCGCCAGCGCGCGGCGCTGGACGCCAAGGCGCAGGACGGCCTCGTGCCGCACGTCCTGCACATGACGGCGACGCCGATCCCGCGCACGATGGCGCTCATGCGCTACGGCGACCTCGACGTCACGACCCTGCGCGAGCTGCCCAAGGGCCGGCGCCCGGTCGAGACCCACGTCGCCTCCAGCGACGGCGAGCGCGCCCGCGCCTACGAGCGCATCCGCGAGGAGCTCGACGCGGGCCGCCAGGCGTTCGTCGTCTGCCCGCTCGTCGAGGAGTCCGAGCTGCTGCAGGCGCGCGCGGCGACGGCCGAGTACGAGCGCCTGCGCGGCGGCGAGCTGTCGGACTACCGCGTCGCGCTGCTGCACGGCCAGATGCGCCCGCGCGAGAAGCAGGAGGCGATGGCGTCGTTCGCCGCCGGCGGCGCCGACGTCCTCGTCGCGACGACGGTCATCGAGGTCGGCGTCGACGTCCCCAACGCCACGGTCATGCTCGTCGAGGGCGCCGAGCGCTACGGGATCAGCCAGCTGCACCAGCTGCGCGGCCGCGTCGGGCGCGGCGAGCACGCCTCGCTGTGCCTGCTGTTCGGGCCCAAGATGTCGGCGCGGCTGCGGGCGCTGGAGCGCCACTCCGACGGCTTCGAGCTGGCCCGCATCGACCTCGAGCTGCGCGGCGAGGGCGAGCTGGCCGGGACGCGCCAGTCGGGCCTGGCGCAGTTCAAGGTCGCGCGGCTGCCCGAGGACGAGGAGCTTGCCGAGGCGGCGAAGGCCTACGCCGAGGGGCTGCTGGCGACCGACCCCGAGCTCGAGGCGCCCGAGCACGTGCTGCTCGGCGACGCGCTCGCCGCCGCCCACGGCGAGGTGGCGCTGGCGCCCCTCCCGGCCTGATGCGCGTCGTCGCGGGGCTCTACGGCGGTCGCCGGCTGGTGGCGCCGCCCGGGAGCGCGACGCGGCCCACGAGCGACCGCGTCCGCGAGGCGCTCTTCAGCGTGCTGGGCGCCGGCGTGCAGGGCGCGCGCGTGCTCGACCTCTACGCCGGCTCGGGCGCGCTGGGGATCGAGGCGCTCTCGCGCGGGGCCGCGTCGGCGGTCTTCGTCGACCACTCCGCGAAGGCGGTCGCGGCCGTTCGCACGAACCTCGAGGCGCTCGGAATCGAGGCCGCAGTGCACCGGATGCAGGCGCGTGCAGCCCTGCGCCCGCCGTCCGCGGCGTCGGACGAATACGATCTGGTCTTCCTCGACCCTCCCTATCGGCGCGCCGCCGAGCTGGGGCGGGAGCTCTCCGAGGCGCTCCCGGCCGTACTCGCGGACGGGGCGCGCGTCGTCAGCGAGAGCGACCGCCGCGACCCGCTCGAGCTCGCCTTCCCGCTCACCGACGAGCGCCGCTACGGCGACACCGTCATCCGCATCCATGACACCTGACCACCGCATAGTCGTCTGTCCCGGCTCGTATGACCCGATCACCAACGGGCACCTCGACGTGATCTCGCGCGCCGCGTGGCTCTTCGACGAGGTGATCGTCGGCGTCGTCAACCTGCCGGTGCGCAAGGGCTCGACGCTGTTCGACGTCGACGAGCGCCTGGCGTTCATCGAGGAGGCGACGGCGCACATGCCGACCGTGCGCGTGGCCGCGTTCTCGACGCTCGTCGTCGACTTCGCGCGCGACCACGGGGCCAAGGTGATCGTCAAGGGATTGCGCGCGATCTCCGACTTCGAGTACGAGTTCGAGATGCACCAGCTCAACCGGCTGCAGGCGCCGGACATCGACACGCTCTACCTGATGGCCAGCCCGCAGTACAGTTTCCTGAGCTCGAGCGGAATCAAGGAGCTGGCCAGGTTCGGCGGAGCGATCGAAGAGCTCGTGCCGGGAAGGGTCGCAGCCCGCTTGAAGGAAGAGCTCGGGCGCTAGCGAACTGAGGGATTGCCATGGACGTCCTCGTACTCATCGACAAGCTCGACGACTTGGTGCACAACGCCAAGCTCGTTCCGATGACCGGCCAGGTCCGCGTCGACAAGGACGAGATCTACGACATCCTCGACCAGATGCGCGCGACGATCCCGGAAGAGATCAAGCAGGCGCGCTGGATCGTCAAGGAGCGCCAGGAGATGCTCGCCGAGGCCAAGCGCGAGGCCGAGCGGATCGTCAAGGAGGCGCGCGAGCGCCAGAACCAGCTCGTCAGCGAGGAAGAGGTCACCAAGCAGGCCGAGCGCGCGGCCGAGGACATCATCGAGGACGCCCGCTCCCGTGAGCGCGAGATCCGCCTCGGCGCCGAGGACTACGCCGACGAGATCCTCAACACGCTCGAGGTCAACCTCTCGAAGTTCATCGCGGCCGTCCAGCGCGGCCGCGAGCGCCTGCAGGGCAAGGACGAGCCCGCCGAAGTCCGCTAGCCGCGCCCTCGCGGCGGCCGGTCAGCGGATCTGAAAGCCGCCGAGCCCCTCGGGCTCGGCATCCTCGACGCGGCGCTCGTAGACCGTCGCGTGGCGCGGGCCGTCGCGCGTCCACTTCACGAGCTCGGCCACGGCCTCCGCTGGGCCCTCGAAATGCGCCTCGACCGTCCCGTCGGCGCAGTTGCGCACCCAGCCGGCGACGCCGTGGCGGTGCGCCTCGCGGCGCGTCTGGTCGCGGAAGAACACGCCCTGGACGTGCCCGCTGACGACGACGCGGCGCGCGACCGGCTCGCTCATCGGCCTACGCCGCGAGCAGGCCGGGCAGCTCGGCCATGTCGTCGAACAGCTCGCCGCCGGCGGCCGCCAGCAGCTCGGCCTCGGCGCTGTCGTGGCGCGCGAACGCGAGCGCCCGCATGCCCGCGGCGCGCGCGGCCTCGACGCCCGGCACGCTGTCCTCGACGACCGCCGTCGCCGCCGGGTCAAAGCCCATTTGCTCGGCCGCGTGCAGGAAGAGGTCGGGGGCGGGCTTGCCGCGGGCGACCTCGGTGGCGCTGAAGATGCGACCCTCGAAGCGCTCCCACAGCCCGGTGCGGCGCAGCGTGACCGCCATCTTGTGGTGCGGCCCGCTGGAGGCCACGCAGGAGGGCAGGGCGATCCGGTCCAGCGCCGCCACCACGCCGGGCACCGCCTCCAGCTCGCGCTCGAACTCGACCTTGACCGCGGCGTAGTAGCGATCGGGGATGTCGGCCGGCAGCGGGCCGCCGTGGCGCTCGGTCGCGAGCTCCATCACGGAGGCCATCGAACGGCCGCGGTAGCTGTCCAGGCACTGCTCGAACGTCGTCGGCAGGCCGGCCTCGGTGAGCAGCCGCGCGACGACGCGGTTGCTGATCGTCTCGGTGTCCACGAGGACGCCGTCGCAGTCGAAGATGACCGAGCGGGTCATGCGTGGAGGCTAGGGCTCAGGCGTCGGTGGCGTCGCCGGCATCGCCGGCCGCGGCCAGCAGCAGCTCGATCGCCGCGAGGTGGGCGCGGACGTCGGCGGCCATCGCGTCGAGGATCGAGCGCGAGTCCTCGATGCTGTTCGTCGCGTTCGTCAGCTGCGACTTGATCCGGCGCACGTTCTCCATCGAGCCCTGCGCGCGCTCGACCTCGGCGCGCAGCGCGCCGACGTCGATCCCGTCGTCGCCGGCGCGTGCCATCAGGACGCGGGCGCGGGCCAGGCCGTAGGCGACCTCGAGCGCGAGCGTCGAGCCCTCCTCGGGGTCGAAGGTCACGAACAGCTTGTCCCCGTTGAACTCGCGCAGCGGGTGCGTGCGCGCCGGCAGCTTGCTCTCGCTGGAGACGACGAGCACGGCGTAGTCGGCGGCGCGCGTCTCCAGCGCGCCGTCGAGCTCGGCCAGCGCCTCGTTCTTGGAGAGCTTGCGGTTCTTGGCCTCGAAGACGATCTTGCCGCGGGCGGGGCCGGCGCAGGCGTCGATCGCCACGACGAAGTCGCCCTTCTTGCCGCCCTCGCCGCGCGTGTCGCCGACGGCGTCGCAGTCGTCGCCGCGGGCCGCCGCGATGGCCAGGAGCGCCTCGGCGACGGCCTCCTCGTAGGTGCGGCCCTTGGCGGTGCCCTTGTCCTCGACGGCCGCGATCTCGACGAGCTTCTCCTTCTCGGCGCGCAGCCGCGCGATCTCGAGGTTCATCTTCTCGAGCTTCTCGTTCATCGACCGCATCTGCTCGGACTGCTGGCCGGCGATCTGGCGCGTGGCGGCCAGGTGGGCGTTCTGGAAGCCGTGCAGCGGGTTGGAGTCGCTGTCGGACGTGAACTGCTTGCGCAGGTCCTCGCGCATCTGCACCGAGACCTCGGAGAGCAGCGTGCGCACGCGGTTCTGCACGGCGACCGAGGACTCGTCGCCGAAGTGCTTGGCCAGCGCCCGCGTCACGTGACCGTGCTCGGGGCCGAAGACCTCGTCGACCTTGGCGTCCAGGCGCTCGGCCACCTTGCGGGCGCGCTCGACGAACTCGCTGTCGAGCTCGCGCGCGGTCTTCTCGAACTCGGCCCGCACGAACTCGGCGTTGGCGCCGGTCTGCTCGCGGTCGAGCACGCGGGCGCCGATCTCGATCGCCTCGATCACGAAGCGGGCCGGATCGTCGCGGTCGGCGGCCAGGCGGACGGCGGTCTCGTCCTCGACCGTGAGCCAGTCGATCGCGAGGCGGCCGTTGACGACGTGGACCCGGGCGAGGGGCAGGGGGATGGCAGCTTCCATGAAGTGAGGTCGCACGCTACGGACCGCACCTGACGGAACGCACTATGTGCTGCGGCGCTCCCACCAGCGGGCGAGGTCCTTGCGCTGGTGTGACAAGGGGTTCGCGCTCGGCTTGCGGGCGCGGATGCTCTCCAGCGCGCCGGGCAGGTCGAGGCCGTCGCGGAGCATCACGAGCGCCGCCGCGACGGTCGCCGAGCGCTGCATCCCGGCCCGGCAGTGCACGTAGACGCGCTCCCCGTCGTCGAGCCAGGCCATCGCGGTGCGGGCGGCCTGCTCGATGTGGCCCGGCAGCAGGTTGCCGTAGTCGACGATCTCGATGCGCTCCTCGCCGATGCCCGCGCCGGCGAGCGCGAGCACGCAGGCGTCGCGGCCGCCGTCGTCGTACTCCAGGTCCTGGACGAGGTTCAGCACCCGCGTGACGCCGGCCTCGCGCAGCGCGGCGACGTCGCCGGCGTCCTGCGGGTAGGCGCCGATCAGCAGATCGTCGGCGACCTCCGCGTAGCCGAAGTGCTCGAACCAGTCGGACATGACGCGAGAGGCTAGATACTCGAAGACGTGAGCCTGTTTGTGACCATCCTCGAGGACGCCGGCGGCGCGGCTGCGCCGCGCGAGCGCTGCGCGCAGCTGCGCGGGCTGCTGCGCGACGAGCTCGTGCGCTCCGAGGCCGAGCTGGCGCTCGCGCGCTCGGGGCGCGAGGAGCCCGTCTGCGTCGCGATCGCGGCCCTGCCCGACGCGCTGCTGGCGGTGCTGCCGGTGCCGATCGCCGTGCGCGCCGATCCCGACGCGGCGCCCGAGCGCGCCTGGCTGACGGTCGCCGCGGCGGCCGGCGCGCTCGTCGAGATCGCGCAGCTGGTGCCGCCGCGCGCCGCCGGCGACCTCGTCCTGCAGGCCGGCGGCCTGGAGGGCCACCTCGCGCTGCGGCTCCCGACGCCCGTCGAGGAGGACGCCGAGCTGGCGGCGGTCGCCTTCGAGGAGCACGTCGCGCCGGTCGCGCGGCTGCGGGCGCGGGCGCTCGCGGTCCCCGGCCACGTGCTCGCCGAGGCCGGCGACTGGCGGGCGCCGATCGCCCAGGCGCTGCGCAGCGCCGAGGCCGTCGCCCGGCTCGGCGGACGCCCCGCCGACGCCGACTCGGTCGCCGAGCACGAGGAGGCCGTGCTCGCGCTGCTGGCCCCCGGCGGCGCCGGCGCCGCGCGCCCGCACGACGACCCGCAGCCGGCGCGCCGGATCGCCCGCCGGATCCTGCAGCGGCTCAACGGCATGGGCAAGTGGGGCGGCTACCACACGGACTTCAGCCACCTCGCGCGCGGCTTCGCGGGCAACGAGCGCGCGCTCGCCGACGCGGTCGGCGAGGCGCTGCTGGACGCCGGCCTGCTCAGCGAGAAGCCGAGCGTCGGCCAGCGCCACGTCTACCTCAACCCGCGCCGCGCGGCCGACATCCACCGGCTGATCGAGCAGGGCGACCTGCCGGCGGGCCTGCGGCTGCCGTGACCGGCGCGGCTCAGCGCACCCGCACCCTGACGGCCTTGGAGTTGCCGGCGTCGAACGGGTAGTTCGGGCTCTTGACCCGCGCGCGGAAGGCGAACGTGCGTCCGGCGGAGCGGGCGCTGAAGCGGTAGGGCCAGGAGTAGCGGCCGTCCTTGCGCGTCTCGACGGTGTCGACGGTGCGCCATTTGCGCCCGTCGCGGGCCTGGATCGAGACGATGACGCCGCGGCGCGGGAGCAGCTTCAGGCGCCCGCTGATCCGCAGGCGCTGGCGCGCCCGCGGCGAGCGCGGCGAGACCGACGCGCTGACCTGGGCGCGCACGAGCGCGATCAGGCGGACCGTGCCGGCCGGCTTCGGATCGCCCTTGAACGCCGTGTACTGCACGCTGATCGTGCGCGAGGGGCCGCTCGGCAGCGGGGCCTTGAAGCTGCCGTCGGCGCCCGTCGTCGCGGTGGCGATCCGCTCGTTCGGCGCGCCCGTGCGGCGCTGGCGCACGAGGATGTCGACCCCCGCCGCCGTGATCGGCTTGCCGGCCTCGTCGACGAGCTTGCCGGTGATCGTCGGGCGCGTCTTGAACGTGAGCCTGCGCGTCCTCTTGCGCGTGCTCGAGTGCCGCGCCGTCAGCTTCGCGGCCCGCGACGCCCCGGCGCCGTTGGGCGCGCCGATCGGGACGCTGCCGACGACGGTGATCGAGCCGGTGTGCGCGACGGTCTGGTTGCCGGAGGCGTCGGCGACGAGGATCGTGAGGCTGTGGGCGCCCGGCGCGAGCGCGTCGGTGTCGAGCGTGAGCAGGCCGCTGAGCGTGCTCGGGCAGGGCTGCGTGTTGACGAACGACGGACGCGCGTCGGGCGCCACGCCGAGGTCCGCGCAGGCGCCGCCGTTGGCGTCGAGGACGCGCTCGGAGACGGCCGTCCCGTCGACGACGAGCGAGCCCTTGTGGACGCCGCTGCCGGCGTCGCTGGCGGTGAAGGTGACCGACTGCGCGCCGGTCAGCGTGCCGGCGGCGAGCAGCGGGCCGCCGAGGCCGCTGACGGCGGGCGGCGTCGGGTCGTTGAGGAGCATGTCGGCCGCGAGGACGTTGAAGACGGCCGACAGCCGGCCCTGGCCGATCGCCGGGCAGGTCCCACCGGGCGTTCCGCCGCAGTTCGCCGTCCAGCGGACGAACGTCACCCCGGCGAGGCCGGGCGCGTCGACGATGTTCTCGGGCGCCAGCGGCGTGGTCAGGATCCCGCGCCCGATGCAGCTCCCGTCGCCCGACGTGCAGACGTCGATCCGCCCGCCGCCGGAGTAGCGGATGTCGGTGGTCGGCGCGCCGTTGGGCTGCGACGTCCCGACCGACGTGTGGCGCCAGAGCCTGAAGCCCGCGATCGTGAGGCCGGCGGGGGTGTCGTAGGAGACGGCCGCGCCGTCGTTGTAGGCATGCGCGACGGCGCCGTCCATCGCGGCGGTCATCGTCAGGCCGCTCGCGCACGCCTGCGCGGAGTTCGAGTTCGGGCCGACTGTCGTGTAGGTCGTGTTGTCGGTCGGCGCGGGCTTGCCGGCGCTGGGCCCGTAGGGGACCCGGCAGAGGAACGCGTGGTAGGTCCCGGCGCTCGCCTCCGACGCCGCGGCGCCGAGCACCGCGACGCAGACGAGGCCGGCCGCCCATCGGCGCAGCCCTGCGCCGCGCATCAGCCGCGGACCCGGACGACGACCGCGCCCGAGTTGCCGGCCGCGAAGGGGTAGATCGGGCTGTTGACCCGTGCCCGGAAGGCGTACGTCCGTCCGACCGAGCCGCGCGAGCGGAAGCGGTAGGGCCACGAGTAGCGCCCGTCGGACTTCGTCTTGACGACGTCGACCGTGCGCCAGACGCGGCCGTCGCGGGCCTGGATGGCGACGTCCACGCGCGCGCGGCGCAGGTATGTGAGGCGGCCGCGCACGCGCAGGAGCTGGCCGACGCGCACGCTGCGCCGGCTGATCGAGGCGCTGACACGGGCGCGCACCCGCGTGCTGAGCCGGACCTTGGCGGCGGGCTTGGCGTCGCCGCTGAAGGCGGTGTACTGGATGGTGAACAGGCGCGAGGGTCCGCTCGGCAGCTTCAGGCGGAACGTCCCGTCGGCGCCGGTGACGGCGGTGGCGATGCGCTTGGTCGGCGCGCCGCTGCGGCGATCGCGGGCGACGACGTCGACGGCGGCCGCGCCGATCGCGCTGCCGCTCGGGCCGACGAGCTTGCCGGTGATCGACGGCCCGGTCTTGAAGCCGAGGCTGCGGGTGGACTTCTTCGTGCTCGTCCAGCGCGCGGTGAGCTTCGCGTCCCGCGACGCGCCGTTGCCGTTGGGCGTGCCCACCGGAAGCGCGCCGACGACGGTGATCGTCGCGGTCTGCGCCACCGTCTGGTTGCCGGCGGCGTCGGAGACGAGGACCGACAGCGTGTGGGCGCCGGGCGTCAGGGCGTCGGTGTTGAGCGTCAGGACGTTGCTGGCCGCGGCCGGGCAGGGCTGGGCGTGCACGTAGGACGGGCGCCCGTCGGGCGCGACCTTCAGGTCGGCGCAGGCGCCGCCGTTGGCGTCGAGGGCCTGGGCGACGACCGGCGCGCCGTCCACGACGAGCGAGCCCTGGCCGACGCCGCTGCCGGCGTCGGTCGCGCTGAGCGAGACCGTCTGCGCGCCGACGAGCAGGCCGCCCGCCAGCAGCGGCCCGCCGGCGCCCTTGACGACGGGCGGCGTGGGGTCGTCGAGGAGCATGTCGGCGGCGAAGACCTGGTAGACGGCGGACGTCGACGGACACGCCGCGCCGGCCGGGATCGCGTCGGGCTCGCCGGGGGCGCTGCACCGCGCGACCCAGGAGACGAGCGTGACGCCGGTGAGGCCCGGGAACACGACCTGATTGCCCGCGGCGAGGGGGAGCTTGCGTCGCCGAGCGACGAACAGCCCCCGAGGTCGACCGCGCACCGTGAGGTGGGAACGATCACGCCGTTCGTCCGCACCTGCGTCTCGGGCTCCGCGCTCGTCCCCTGACCACCGACCGTGGTCTGGCGCCACAACGTGAACGCCGGGAGCGTCAGCCCGCTCGGCACCTGGAAGCTCAGCGACGCCCCGTCGACGGCGACGGCGTTCCCGGGCATCGTGACCTTCAGGGAGCCCCCGGGCTCGTTGCAGTTCTGCGTGGTGGTCGAGGACGCCCCCCTGAGCGTGGGAACGAGTGCGTCGGTCACGACTGCGGCGCCCGCGCTCGGCCCGTACGGGACCCGGCACAGATAGTCGTGGTACGTCGCGGCGCTCGCCTCGGACGCGGCGGCGCCGAGAACGGCGAGGCAGACCAGTCCGGCGAGGCATCCCCGCAGCTTTTTGGCGCTCATGTGGAGGTAGGCGGGGTTCCGCCGCGGTCCCTCGGATACCTGTGTCATCGACCTGCTCCCGCCTTCGGCGTGCGCTCCCCGCACGGCAAACGGTAATAGATTCCGGTGCATGCGCCTCGACACCCTGTCAACGAAGCTCTTCACCGCCCGCACCCTGATCGAGTCGCGGATGCTCGAGGCGACCCGCCCCGACCACATCGCCCGCCGGCTGGTCGCGCTCAAGAAGTGGGGGCCCACGCCGGCCGGCGGCTACACCGCCGCGGCCGCCTGCAACCCCGATGCGATCTCGATCATCGACGAGCTCGGCACGCTGAGCTTCGGCGAGGTCGACCGGCGCACGAACGCGCTCGCCCACGCGATGAGCGACGCCGGGATCAACGAGGGCGACGGCGTCGGGATCATGTGCCGCAACCACCGCGGCTTCGTCGAGGCGACCGTCGCCTGCTCCAAGCTCGGCTGCCACGCGCTGTTTCTCAACACCGCCTTCGCCGGGCCCCAGCTGGCCGAGGTCTGCGCCCGCGAGGATCCCGCCGCGATCATCTACGACGAGGAGTTCGGCGGGCTGCTCGCCGGCGCGTTCGGCGACCGCAGGCGCCTGCTCGCCTGGTCGGACGCCAACGCCGGCGGCGTCACGACGCTCGAGCAGCTGATCGACGCGGGCGACCGCGGCGCCGTCGTGCCGCCGGCGAAGAAGGGCCGCCTCGTGATCCTCACGAGCGGCACCACCGGCACCCCGAAGGGCGCCAACCGGCGCCAGCCCGAGTCGCTCGACCCGATCGCCGGGCTGCTCGCGAAGATCCCGCTGCGCGGCCGCGAGCGCACGCTGATCGCCGCCCCGCTGTTTCACTCCTGGGGCCTTGCGCATCTGATCCTCGGCATCGGGCTGTCCTCGACGCTCGTCCTGCGCCGGCGCTTCGATCCGCAGGACACCCTGGCGGCGCTGGACGAGTACGGCGCGACCGCGCTCGTGGTCGTCCCCGTGATGCTGCAGCGGATCCTCGAGCTCGGGCCGAAGGTCATCGGCCGCTACGACACCGGCGCGCTGCGCGTGATCGCCGCGAGCGGCTCGGCGCTGCCCGGCGAGCTGGCCGAGAACGTCATGGACACCTTCGGGGAGGTCGTCTACAACCTCTACGGCTCGACCGAGGTCGCCTGGGCGACGATCGCGACGCCGGAGGACCTGCGCGCCGCGCCAGGCACCGCGGGGCGCCCGCCGCGCGGCACCGTCGTGCGCCTCTTCGACGGCGACGACCAGGAGGTCGGACCCGGCGAGACGGGCCGCATCTTCGTCGGCTCCGAGCTGGCGTTCGAGGGCTACACGGGCGGTGGCGGCAAGGCCACCGTGCAGGGGCTGATGTCCTCAGGCGACGTCGGGCACTTCGACGCCGAGGGGCGCCTGTTCATCGACGGCCGCGACGACGAGATGATCGTCTCCGGCGGCGAGAACGTCTTCCCGCGCGAGGTCGAGGACCTCGTCGCCTGCCTGGACGGCGTCGAGGAGGTCGCGATGATCGGGGTCCCCGACGCGGACTTCGGCCAGCGCCTGCGGGCGTTCGTCGTCGTGGCCGAGGGCGCGGACGTCGGAGAGGCCGACATCAAGGCGCACGTGAAGGCCAACCTCGCCCGCTACAAGGTCCCGCGCGAGATCGTCTTCCTCGACGAGCTGCCCCGCAACGCCACCGGCAAGGTCGTCAAGCGCGAGCTCGCACAGCTCGCGGTGGACGAGCCGGACGTCAGCGCTCGCTAGCCTGAGAGCGGTCATGGCGGCGCGCACCGACAGCTTCGATCTCGGTCGCCTGCGGCTCACCTCCGGGGAGGGGCGCAGCCTCGAGCTGGAGGTCGCGCTGGACCCGCTGCAGTTCGGCGGCGAGACCTACGCGATCACGCCCGCCGCGGTCGACGCCGTGCTCGACATCTCGCGCACCACCCACAACGGCCATGCGCTACGGCTGCGCTTCGACGCCTCGCTGTCGGGCCCCTGCATGCGCTGCCTGGAGCCCGCCGGCCCCGAGATCTCGGTCGACGCGCGCGAGGTCGACCAGCCCGGCGACGTCGAGGAGCTGCGCAGCCCGTACGTCAAGGACGACGTGCTCGACATGCACGGCTGGGCGCGCGACGCGCTGGCGCTCGCGCTGCCGGCCCAGCTGCTGTGCCGCGAGGACTGCGCGGGCCTGTGCGCGATCTGCGGCATCGACCTCAACACGGCCGGGTCCGAGCACGTGCACGAGCGCGCGCCCGACCCGCGCTGGGCCAAGCTCTCCGAGCTCAAGCTCGACTAGCGCGGAACTGCTGGTCGACGCGCGGGTCGCCCTCGGCGGGCTCCGGCGGCAGCACGGCCGGCGGCTGCGCGTAGGGCACCTGCGGCGCGCTGCCGTGGGCGATGCGGACCAGATCGGCCTGCGAGGCGACGAGCGGGTTGACGCCCGGCGCCAGGCGGATGCGCGCGGCGTCGTCGAAGAGGTCGCGGTAGCCGCGGGTGCCGTGCGGCTCGAAGTCCAGGTCGACGTCGGCGCGCGAGGTCATGAAGCTGCAGGGGGCCAGCTCGCGCAGGTCGGCGCGGCGCAGGTCCAGCGCGCGCTCGTCGGGCTTGCCGGCGATGCCCAGCTCGGCGTCGAGCTCCAGCAGCGCGCTGCAGAGGCGGTCGACGTTGCGCGAGTACGCGCCGGGAACGATCGCGACCCCGGATACGAAGCCGCCGTTGTTGTAGATCGCCTCGGCCACGTCGCCGACGAGGACGAACTCGACGTCCTGCGCCTCGAGCGTCTGCAGGGTGGCCAGCAGCGTCGGATCCAGCTCGAGCTCGCTCATGGGGATGCTTTCGCGGGCCAGCGCCGCAGTCCTTCCCGGAGCCCGATGGCACGGCTGCGCTACCCTGTCGCGAGCCATGGCCGTCCCCAAGCAAAAGCAGTCGCACTCCCGCACCGCCAAGCGCCGTGCGCAGCACAAGATGGCCGCGCCGACGTACAACGCGTGCCCGCACTGCCACAGCCCGCGCCTCCCGCACCGCGTGTGCGGAACCTGCGGGACCTACGCCGGCCGTGAGGTCGTTGCGCCTTCGGCGGCGCACGACCACGACCACTGAGAGCCGCCGGCGCATGCCGGCCCGCCGCATCCAGACTCGGATGCGCCGACCCAACGGCAAGGTGCAGGCCGACCTGCCCCAACGCGTGCCGATCATCGCCGTCGACGCCAACGGCGCCGACCTCGGTCCCGCCGAGGTCGTGGCGGGCGCCAACCTCGCCGCCCAGGAGGGCGTCCGCGTGCTGCTCTTCGGCCCGGCGGCCGAGATGGGCGCCGCCGGCCCCGGCATCGAGGTCGTCGACGCGCCCGAGTCGATCGCCAAGAGCGCCAACCCGGCGGCCGCGGCGCGCTCGCAGCGCAACTCGTCGATCGTCCGCGCCGCGCAGGCGGTCGCCGACGGCGAGGCCGACGCGCTCGTCTCGGCCGGCGCGACCGGTGCCGCGCTCGCCGCCGCGCTCTTCAACATCAAGCGCGACCGCGGCATCCTGCGCCCCGCGCTCGCCGCGCTGGTCCCGGTCCCGGGCGCCCCGGTGACGCTGGTCGACGTCGGCGCCAACACCGAGGTCCGGCCCGAGCACCTCGTCCAGTTCGCGTTCATGGGCGCGGCGCTGGCGCAGGTCGTGCACGGCGTGGCGCGCCCGCGCGTCGCGCTGCTGTCGGTCGGCGAGGAGGCCACCCGCGGCACGCCGACCGTGCAGGACGTCCACGCCCGCCTCAGCGCCGCCGAGGGGCTGCGCTTCATCGGCAACATCGAGGGCCACGCGCTCACCGAGGGGCGCGCCGACGTCGTCGTCACCGACGGCTTCACCGGCAACGTGACGCTGAAGGTCATGGAGGGCGTGTCGGACAAGATGATCGCCCTGCTGAAGGAGACCGCGACCTCGAGCCGCCGCGCGAAGGCCGGCGGCCTGCTGATGGCGCCCGCGCTGCGCGCGTTCCGCGACGAGATCCATCCCGAGATGGCCGGCGGCGCCTACCTGCTCGGCCTGCGGCGCCTGGGCGTCGTCGGCCACGGGCGCTACACCGCCCGCGGCTTCGCGCAGTCGATCCTGCTCGCCGCGCGCGGCGTCAACGGCGACATCGTCGGGCGCACGCACGAGGCGCTGGAGGCGGCCGGCGCGCTGCGCAAGGGCGGCCAGGCGATGTCCGACAGCGGCTCTACGGTGTCGGCGTCATGACGAGAGAAGAAGTCTTCGCCATGGTCCAGGCGCACCTCGTCGACGAGCTGGAGATCGACCCCGCCCGGATCGACGACTCCACGAACTTCCGCAGCGACCTCGAAGCCGACTCGCTGGACCTCTACACGCTTGTGCAGGAGCTCGAGGACTCCTACGGTGTGAGGATGTCCGACGAGCAGGCGGCGCGGATCGTCACCGTGGGCCAGGCGGTCGACTTCGTCCTGGCCAACGCCGGCCCTCGCGAGTCTTGAGACCTGAGCCCTGAAGCTCCTCACCGAACTCCTGGAACAGCTGCCGGAACACCTGTACCGGCAGGTGTTCACGCATGCGTCGTGGACCGAGCGCCGCAGCGACTCCTACTCGCGGCTGGCCTTCCTCGGCGACTCGGTGCTCGGCCTGGCCGTCACGTCGCACCTGTACCCGCGCCTGGAGGCCGAGCGCTTCGGGGCCGGGCGGCTGACGAAGATCCGCGCCCAGAGCGTCTCGGGCGTCTCCTGCCGCGCGGTCGCCGAGCGCCTCGGGGTGCCCGACCGGCTGCGGGCGACGGCGCCCAGCGGCATCGGCCAGAGCGCCGAGGCGCTCGTCGAGACCGAGCGCGTGCTGGCCTCGGTCATCGAGGCGGTCATCGGGGCCTGCTACCTGCACTGCGGCTACGAGCCGACGGCGGCCGCGGTCGTCGAGGCCTTCCAGCCCGAGATCACCAACGCGCTGAACAACCCGGTCGACTTCAAGTCGACGCTGCAGGAGCGCCTCGCGCGTCACGCGGAGACCGTCGAGTACACGATCGCCAAGGAGGACGGCCCGCCGCACGACCGGACGTTCGAGGTCGTCGCGACGGTCGGTGGCGCGCCGGTCGGCCGCGGCGCCGGGCGCTCCAAGAAGCACGCCGAGCAGGAGGCCGCGCGGATCGCGCTGGAGACCCTGCATCCCGACGCGCCGGCGTCCTACGCCGACGAGGACGCGTGACGGCGTGCACCTGCGCTCGCTGACGCTCAAGGGCTTCAAGTCCTTCCCCGACCGCACGAAGCTCGAGTTCGGGCCCGGCGTGTCGGTCGTCGTCGGCCCCAACGGCTCGGGCAAGTCCAACGTCACCGACGCCGTCCTGTGGGCGATGGGCGAGCAGTCGCCGCTCGCGGTGCGCGGCCAGTCGATGCGCGACGTCATCTTCGGCGGCGGCCGCGGCGTGCAGGCGCGCTCGGCGGCCGAGGTCGAGCTCGTCATCGACAACTCCGACGGCGGGGTCGACGTGCCGATGGGGGAGATCTCGATCATGCGCCGCCTCGACCGCTCCGGCGAGGGCGAGTACCGCCTCAACGGGGCGAAATGCCGCCTGGTCGACGTCCTCGAGATCCTCTCCGACACCGGCCTGGGCAAGGAGATGCACTCGGTCGTCTCGCAGGGGCGCGTGGAGACGATCGTGACCTCCAAGCCGCGCGACCGCCGCCTGCTGATCGAGGAGGCCGCGGGCCTGGGCAAGCACCGCAAGCGCCGCCGCCGCGCGCAGCTCAAGCTCGACCGCACGCAGGACAACCTCGACCGGGCGCTCGACGTCGAGCGCGAGGCGCGCTCGCGGCTGCGCCCGCTCAAGCGCCAGGCCGAGGCCGCCGAGCTGCACGAGCGCCTGGAGCGCCAGAGCGTCGAGGCGCGCTGGGAGCTCGTCCGCGATCTCGCCCGCGCCCGCCGCGCCGAGCTGCTGGAGGCCGAGGGCAACGCCGCCGCTGCCCGCGCCGCCCGCGACGAGGCCCAGGCGCAGCTCAGCGAGGTCGCCGCGCGCCGCGGCGAGGTCGAACAGGCGATGGCCGCGCGCACGGAGCAGCGCGAGGCCTTCGCCCAGCGCGTCTACCGCGCGCGCTCGGCGCACGAGCGCGTCGAGCTGCGCCTCGAGCGCACCCGTGCCACCGCCGAGGACCTCGCCGAGCGCGCCGCCCGGCGCGCCAACGAGCTGCGCGCGCTCGAGACGCTCGAGGCCGACCCCGGCGACGAGGCCTCCGAGCAGGGCGCGGAGCGGATCGCCGAGCTGGAGGCCGAGCTTCAGCGCCTCGCCGCCGACCACGCGGCCGAGCTCGAGCGCGAGCTCGTCACGCTCGAGGAGGAGCGCGCCGCAGCCGCCGTGGCGGTCGACGAGCGCCGCGAGGCCGTCGAGCAGCGCCGCGCGCTCGCCGCGGCCGGCACGGCGGCGATCGACCGCGCCCGCGACGGGCGCCGCGACGCCGACCGCGCGCTGGAGGCGGCCCGCCGCGAGGCGGCCCGCGTCGGCGCCGAGCTCGCCGCCTGCAACCAGTTCCTGCGCACGCGCGCCGGCGCGACCGGCCACCAGGGCTCGTCGGCGCAGTCGTTCGCCGACGCGCTCGAGGTCACGCCCGGCTACGAGCGCGCGGTCGCCGCCGTGCTCGGCGGGCTGCTGCGCGCCGGCCTCGTCGAGCGCGTGCGCGACGGCTCGGCGCTGCTGGAGGTGGCCGGCAGCGACGGCGGCCGCCTGCTCGTCACCGGCGACCTCGCGCCCGGCCCCGCGGTCGGGCGCCCGCCCGCGCCGGGCGCCCGTCACCTCGGCGACTTCGTCTCCGGCGACGAGCACGTCCTCGCGGTCGCGCGGCGGCTGCTGTGGGACGCCTGGCTCGTCGAGGAGATCGAGCAGCTTCCGCCGGGCTTCAACGGCGTCGCGGTCACCCGCTCCGGGCGCGTCTGGCACGGGCGCCACCGCGAGCTGCGCCAGGCCCCCGACGGCGGCGAGGAGCGCGTCCTCGCCGAGCGCAACCGCCGCGAGCAGCTGATCGCCGACAGCGAGACGGCCGTCCAGGCCGAGCAGCAGGCGCGCAACGGCTGCGAGGCCGCCGAGCAGGCCGTCGCGGCCGCCGAGGGCGTGCGCGAGCAGGCCGAGCGCGCGCTGCGCGAGGTCTCGCACGCGCTGACCGTCGCCGAGGAGCAGGCGCGCCGGGTCGCCTGGCGCATCGAGCAGCGCCGCGGCGCGCCGCAGGAGGGCGCCGCCGCCGTGCGCCGCGCGCAGGTCCAGGGCGAGCTCGCCGCCGAGCGGCGCGCCGCCGAGCGGGCCGAGCGCGAGCGCGCCGAGCGGGCCGCGCGGATCGAGCGCCTGCGCCGCCGGCTGACGGCCGAGCAGGCGCTCGCGCCGCGCGCCGCGCGCCTCGCCGAGGTCCTCGAGGGCGCCGCCGCCGCGATCGCCGCGCGCGTCGACGTGCTCGACGCCGAGCTGGTCGCCGGCCGCGCGGTGGGCGAGGACCTCGCCCAGCAGCTGCGCGCCTGCGCCACCGAGGAGGCCGAGATCCAGCGCCGCCTGCGCGACCGCGGCGAGCTCGTCACCGCCGCCGAGGTCCGCGCCCAGCAGGCGCGCGACCACGCCGCCGACGCCGACCACGAGCTCGTCCTGCTCGCCGAGCGCCTCGGGCTGGCGGCCGAGCCCGCCGCCGAGGAGCTCGCCGCCGAGGAGGCCGAGGCGCTGCGCGCGCGGATCGACAAGCTCGCGCGCCGCCGCGAGCAGCTCGGCCCCGTCAACCCGCTGGCCAAGGACGAGTACGACGAGGCGCTCGCGCACGTCACCGAGCTCGAGGGCCAGCGCACCGACATGGAGACCGCGCTGCGCGAGCTGCGCACGCTCATCCGCGACACCGACCGCCAGATCCACGAGACCTTCGAGGAGACCTTCGAGGCGGCGGCGCGCAACTTCGAGGAGCTTGCCGGCCAGCTCTTCCCCGGCGGCCGCGGGCGCCTGCGGCTCGTCAAGGAGGAGCAGGGCATCACCGGCTTCGCGGGCGCCCCGGCGACCGCGGAGTCCGAGGGCACCGACGACGCCGCCGACGCCGCGGCCGAGGCCGAGCTCGAGGAGCCCGGGGCCGAGGAGGACATGCTCGGGGTCGAGATCGAGATCACCCCCGCGGGCAAGTCGATGAAGCGCCTGACGCTGCTGTCGGGCGGCGAGAAGTCGATGACCGCGATCGCGTTCCTGTTCGCCGTCTTCCTCGCCAAGCCGTGCCCGTTCTACATCCTCGACGAGGTCGAGGCTGCGCTCGACGACCCCAACATCACGCGCTTCCTCGAGCTGCTGCGCCGCTACAGCGACCGCGCGCAGTTCATCGTCGTCACGCACCAGAAGCGCACGATGGAGGCCGCCGACACGCTCTACGGCGTCTCGATGGGCGACGACGGCGTGTCGAAGGTCATCTCGCGCCGGCTGCCGCGCGAGGAGGCCGAGCCGGTCATCGGCGCCGCGTAGCCGTGGCCGCGCAGGTCCGCCCGGCCGCGCGCGAGGACCTCGTCGCGCTGCTGCCGCAGATTGCCGACTACCAGCGCCTGTACGCCGGCAGCGCGCCGTCAGACGAGCACAACGAGCGCTTCTTCGCTCGCTTCCTGGCGCCGAGCGATGAGGGCCTGCTGCTGATCGCGACCGCCGGCGACGCTCCCGCCGGCTACGCGACGCTCTACTGGACGTTCTCCTCGGTGTCGGCGACCGAGGTCGTGCTGCTCAACGACCTCTACGTCGCGCCCGAGCACCGCGGCGCCGGCGTCGGCGAGGCGCTGGTGGCGGCAACCGTCGCCGTCGCGCGCGAGCGCGGCGCCTCGCACGTGCGCTGGTTCACGACGCTCGACAACCGCCGCGCCCAGCGCCTCTACGAGCGCCTGGGCGCGCAGCGCTCGGCCTGGTTTCAGTACGAGATCGCGCTCGATTAGCAGCGCGATCGCTCGTCCTCGCTATCGTCGCGCCTCGCCATGGCCCGCGACTGGTCCGACCTCTTCATCTCCGACAACGCGCCCGCCGCCTCCGCGGCGGCGGCCGACGCCCCCGGCGGCGAGACGCCCGAGCGCAAGCGGCGCTTCTTCAAGCGCCTGCGCAGCAACCTCGCCAAGACGCGCGACGCGCTCGGCGCCGAGATCCAGGCGACCCTGCTGGAGGGCGACCTCGACGAGGCGGCCTGGGAGCGCCTGGAGGAGGCGCTGATCATGGCCGACGTCGGCGCTGCGACGACCGCGCGCGTCGTCGGCGAGCTCGAGCAGGAGGCTTCCGGCGGCGACCTCGCCGGCGGCGAGGCGCTGAGCCGGCGCCTGGAGGAGATGCTCGCCGCGATCGCCCGCACCGGCGACGACCGCATCGACCTGCGTCACGAGCCGACCGTGATCATGGCCGTCGGCGTCAACGGCACCGGCAAGACGACGACGATCGGCAAGCTCGCCTGGCACCTGCAGCACGAGCTGGGCCTGAAGGTCGTGCTCGGAGCCGCCGACACGTTCCGCGCCGCCGCCGTCCAGCAGCTCGAGGGCTGGGCCGAGCGCGCGGGCTGTGAGATCGTCTCCGGCCCCGAGGGCTCGGACCCCGGCGCGGTCGCCTTCGAGGCCGTCAAGGAGGGCCGCGAGCGCGGGGCGGACGTCGTGATCATCGACACCGCGGGGCGCCTGCACACGCAGGACAACCTGATGGCCGAGCTGACGAAGGTCCGCCGCGTGATCGGCAAGCAGCTGGAGGGCGCGCCGCACGAGACGCTGCTGACCGTCGACGCGACCACGGGCCAGAACGGCCTGCGCCAGGCCAAGCTCTTCTCCGAGGCCGTGCCGGTCGACGGCATCGTGCTCACGAAGCTCGACGGCACCGCGAAGGGCGGCATCGCGCTCGCGATCGCGGGCGAGCTGGGGATTCCCGTCAAGCTCATCGGCATCGGCGAGGCGCTCGAGGACCTGCGCCCGTTCGACGCCGACGACTACGCCCGCGCGCTGCTCAGCTAGTCCCTACGGCCGGTAGACGGCGAGCTGCAGCACGCGCTGCTCGGCGAACGGCTCGAACGGCTGCCACAGCACGAGCGCGCTGCGCCGGCTCGCCGCGATGGCGATCGAGCCGTCGATGTCGGCGAACGTCCGCGTCGGCCCCCAGCCGCCGCCCGAGCGGTGCTCCGCGAGTCGCAGGTGCCAGGTGTCGGCGCCGATGCGCTCGGGCCAGGCGAGCAGCATCCGGTCGGTGAGCGCCGCGACCACCGGGAAGCCGGTCTGCGCGCCCGGCACGGTCCTGGTCTGCGGCGCGTGGAAGACGTTCGTGCCCCGCCCGATCATCGTGTCGATCCGCGTCTGGTCGCGAGCGTCGTCGCCGGCCTCGCTGATGTCGTGGAAGGCCTGCCAGGCGGCGACCGGGCCGGCGAGCGGGAAGCCGAGCTGCAGGCCGTCGACCTCGTTCGCGCCGATGCCCGGCTCGACGAGCGCGAGCGTCTGGCGCGCGGCGAGCGTCCCGTCGCCGCGCATGCGGACGATCCGCAGGGGCCTGAGTCCTCCGTTCGCCGGGAGCCCCGCGCTCCAGCTCACGGCGGCGCCGCCGGGCCCCGCGAAGACCCCCACGTCGTCGGCCCTGTCCGCGCCCGAGACCCGCCGCGGGGCGCCGAAGCGCCGCGCCCCGGGTCGCAGCGTCGTCGCCCTCACCGAGGTGTCGTCGTCGTCGCGCAGCATCCAGGCGGCCAGCACGGCGCCCGAGGGCCCGAGCGCGAGCGCCGGCGGTCCCGAGGAGGCGAACCCGACCGTCCCGAGCCGCTGGGGCCGGGCGAAGCGGCCGCCGCGCGTGCGGACGGCCGCGTGCATCGTCTGCGTCTTCGCGGTGGCGAGCGACCAGGCGACGACGGCGCGTCCGTGGGGGCTCGCGACGAGCCCCGACACCGTGATCGCGGGCACGTGCCCGCTGCGCCCGCGCACCCGCTGCAGCGTGCGGGCGGGCCCGAAGCCCCGGCCGCGGGGCGCGATCGCCACGCGCAGCTGATCGCGGCCGGCCTCGCGGCCGCGCGCGACCCAGGCCGCGATCGCCGTGTTGTCGGAGCTGACCGCCACGCGCGAGCTGAAGATCGTCACCCGCCGCGAGCCCCTGCGGCGGTCCTCGAGGCGGCGCACGGGCCCGAGGTTGCGCCCGAGCCCGAGCCGGGCGAACAGGAGGTTCTGATCGCCGTTGCTGCCGCCGGCCTGGGCCGAGTAGAGCAGTGCGGCGCGGCCGCCGGCGGGGCTCGTCGCCAGGGCGAAGTCGTCGATGACGGTGCCCGGCGGCGTGACGGGGCGCCCCGCGCTCAGCGAGTCCGCGAGCGCCGGTGTCGCGGCCGTCGCGAGCGTCAGCGCGGCGAGCGCGAGGGTCGCGGCGCGGGCCTGGCGGTGGGCGAAGCGGGTGGGCGTGGTCATCGGGAGGCCTCGGTCGGCCCTGCACGCGTTGCAACGGCAGGATCGCGGCGCAGTTGCGCCGCCTGGCCGGACGTTCGGTCGCAAGCCCGGCCCGAAAGGGGTTGGAAAGCCGCGGCGTGCCCCTATATTCCCTGGCGATGGATGCCTGGCTCTTCTGGATCCTGCTCGCCGTGATCCTCGCGGCCGGCGAGGTCGTCTCGCTCAGCTTCTACCTGGCCCCCTTCGCCGTGGGCGCGCTGCTGGGCGCGATCGCCGACATGGCCGGCGCCGGCGCGGTGGTCGCGATGCTGGTGTTCCTCGTGAGCTCCGGGCTGCTGCTCGGCTTCGCCCGCCCGATCGCCCGCCGTCACCTGCGCACCCCGGCCCAGCTGCGCACGGGGACCGCCGCGCTCGTCGGCAAGTCGGCGATCGTCACGCAGCGCGTCGACAACGACGCCGACAGCGGCGCGGTCAAGCTCGACGGCGAGGTCTGGACGGCGCGCGCCTACGACGGCGACGAGGTCATCGATGCCGGCCGGCGCGTACACGTCGTCGAGATCAAGGGCGCCACGGCGCTCGTCAGCGAGACGGTCTAGTGGCCGGTCGCGCCAACCACAGGAGGTAGGAATGGAAGCCGGCCTGATCGTGCTCGCCGTCATCGCCGTGTTCGCGCTGCTGCTCGCCTCGCGGACCGTGCGAATCATCCCCCAGGCCCGTGCGGGCGTCGTGGAGCGATTCGGCCGCTACCAGCGCACGCTGCTGCCCGGCCTCGGCGTCGTCGTGCCGTTCGTCGATCGCGTGCGCCCGCTGATCGACCTGCGCGAGCAGGTCGTCACGTTCAAGCCCGCCGGCGTCATCACCGGCGACAACGTCGGCATCCAGATCGACAGCGTCCTGTACTTCACGATCACCGACGCCAAGTCGGTCAGCTACGAGGTCGCCAACCCGCTGCAGGCGATCGAGCAGCTGACGGTCACGACGCTGCGCAACGTCATCGGCGGCCTGACGCTGGAGCAGGCGCTGACGAGCCGCGACGAGATCAACTCCCAGCTGCGGACCGTGCTCGACGAGGCCACCGGACGCTGGGGCATCCGCGTCAACCGCGTCGAGGTCAAGGCGATCGACCCGCCGGCGACGATCCAGGAGGCGATGGAGAAGCAGATGCGCGCCGAGCGCGACCGCCGCGCCTCGATCCTCACGGCCGAGGGCTCCAAGCAGTCGCAGATCCTCAACGCCGAGGGCGCCAAGCAGGCCGCGGTCCTGACCGCCGAGGGCCAGAAGACGGCGGCGATCCTGCGCGCCGAGGGCGAGGCGCAGGCGATCGACACCGTCTTCAGGGCGATCCACGCGGGCGACCCCGACCAGGGCCTGTTGTCCTACCAGTACCTGCAGATGCTGCCCAAGCTCGCCCAGGGCGAGGCGAACAAGATCTTCATCATCCCGAGCGAGTTCAGCCAGGCGCTGGGCAACATCGGCGGGGCGATCTCGGGCGCCGTGCGGCCCGCGGCACCGCCGCCCCCGCCGCCGGTGGCATGAGCCCCGACCTCGTCTCGCCGGCCGTCGAGGACTACGCCGAGGCCCACACCTCGGCGGCGGCCGAGCACCTGCAGGCGCTGGCCGCCGAGACGCGCTCGACGCTCGAGTCCCCGCAGATGCTCACGGGCGAGGTCGAGGGCCGCCTGCTCGAGTTCCTCGTCTTCCTCGCGCGCCCGCAGCTCGTGCTCGAGATCGGGACGTACTCCGGCTACAGCGCGCTGTCGATGGCGCAGACGCTGCCCGAGGGCGGGCGGATCATCACGTGCGAGCTCGATCCCGAGCGCGTCGCGTTCGCCGAGCGCCGCATCGCCGACGCCGGTCTGGCCGACCGCATCGAGGTCCGCCAGGGGCCCGCGCTGGAGACGATCGCCACGCTCGACGGGCCCTTCGACCTCGTCTTCGTCGACGCCGACAAGGCGGGCTACCTCGGCTACTACGAGGCCGTGCTGCCCAAGCTGTCCGAGCGCGGCCTGATCGTCGTCGACAACGTCCTGTGGAGCGGGCGCGTGGCCGAGCCGACGAGCGACGACGACACCGAGGCGACGCGCGCGCTGCGGGAGTTCAACGATCACGTCGCCGCCGACGACCGCGTCGTGAGCGTCATGCTGACCGTCCGCGACGGCGTGACGCTCGTGCGCCGCGCCTGAGCGCCTGAGGCTCGCTCAGCTCAGCAGCCCCGTCTGGCCGGTCGACACGGCCGCCATCAGGGCGCCCATCAGGATCGCGATCATGACGCCGCCGACGAGCCAGTGCGACCCGCGCCTCTGGAAGGTCGCGATGCCGCCGGCGAACGGCGCGAGCGTGGCGATGATGACGATCGGCCACTCGAGCACGGGCACGAGCCCGGGGGCGCTCGCGCACAGCCCGGTGGTCTCCTCGCCGACGCAGCCGAGCACCGCGCCCCAGAAGCCGATGACCGCGAACGCCACCGCGGCGACGGCGATGCCGGCGACGAGGCTCAGCGCCCGCAGCGTGCCCCTGACCGCAGGCTTCTGCCAGAAGTCGCCCTCGCCGGGCTCGCTGCGGTTGACCTGCGGCTTCCATGCGGGCTCGGTGGCGATCATGTCCATCTCTCCTGTTGTTGACCAGCGGTTGACAAGAGCGACCGTAGCACGCTCTTGACCGGCGGTCAACAGAACCTGGGCGTCAGCGCCGTGGTGCTGCGCTGCGCGCCCTCGACGGTCCAGCGCAGGCGGACCTGCGTGCCCGGTCTCCAGGCGACGAAGCGCGTGATCGCCACCCCGGCGGCCGGAGCGGGCTGGACGCTGCGCCCGCGGCTCGTCCCGAGCAGCGACGTCACCGCGCTCGTCACGGTGCTCCAGCCCGTCGCCGCCGCGCCGACCGCTCCCGGCCGCGCGCGGACGTCGACCGCGACCGTCCCCGTCTCGGGCCCGCGCAGCCGGCCCCAGACCGCGACGACGCGGCGGCCGCCCGACGTTCGGCAGCGCGCGAAGCCCGGCGTGCGAAACAGGGCGAACGCGGGCTTCGGCACGCCCGCTTCGTCGATCAGGCCGGTCTGCCAGTCGCCGTAGCGGCGCATCGCCGGCCCCGCGCGAGCGCCAGGGCGGTCGCGCAGCTGGAACTGCGCCCACATCTTCACGCCGGGATCCCTCGTGCCGAGGTACTCCGCCCAGGCCAGCATCGCGGGCTGCTGGGAGGGGGAGAAGGGCGCGCTCGGGTCGGGCGGGTTGGTCTCGTAGCCGTACTCGGTCAGGTACAGGTCGGCGACGCGCGGGCTGAGGCGGCCGGCCGCGACGAGCTTGCGCAGCGTGCGCAGCAGGCGGCTCGTGGCCGCCACCGGCAGCTTGTCGGGATCGCGCGGCATGGCGTCGGGCCGGGTGCGCAGGGAGTAGGGGTGATGCGCCCAGCCGTCGCCGGGGATCGGCTCGAAGCCGGCGCACTCGGCGGTCTTCTTGGCGCGCAGCCGGCGGTCGACGCAGGCGAGCTCGCGCAGGAACAGCAGCGGCGGGACGCCGTCGCGTCCGGCCGTGCTCGACCCGCCGGAGGAGGTGCCGCCGATGAGGACGGTGCTCTGCGGCGCGGCCGCCTTGACGGCGGGGTAGGCGGCACGCACCATGGCGCGGTAGGCGCCGGGCGAGTCGGGCACGAAGCGGCCGCCCTGCCGGCGCCACTGCGGCATCAGGAAGCCCGGGTGGTTGGGCTCGTTCCAGATCGTGAAGAGGTCCACCGCGGGCAGCGCCTCGGTCGTCTGCGCGAACACGCTGCGCACGGCCGCCGTGCGGTTCACGAGCCCTCCGAGAAGACGGTCCAGGAGGTTGCCGTCGGGGCTCGGCAGCGCCGCCTGCGCGCCGCCCGCAGTGGACGGCAGGTAGCCGCCGCGATAGCGCGTCGCGACCGCCGTGGCGAAGCGCGCGTACTGCGCGGGATCGATCCCGGTCCGCAGGCGCTCGGTCTGCTCGGCGGGGGCGCGCGTCGCCCAGCGCGGGGCCCAGAAGGCGATGTCGATCATCGGCCGCAGGCCGGCCTGGACCGTCAGGCGCACCGCGCGGTCGAGGTTGTTCCAGTTGCCCGCCGGATAGGAGGCGGGGTCGCTGAGATCGCCCTCGGGCACGCTGTCGCGCGCGGGCTCAGGGGCGATGACAGACCAGCCGGCGGTGAGGCGCACGCGCTCGATGCCGAGCTCACGAGCCTGCGCCAGGCCCTCCCGGATGCCGTCCTCGTCGCTGTGGAGGAACAGGGCGTCGTCCTGGATGACGGTCTCGGGACCCTGCGCCCAGGCGGCCGCCGGCCAGCCGGCGGCGAGGGCCGTCAGCAGCAGCGCGAGCAGGATCGTGCGTGGGGCGGGCAAGAGGGGACCCTTCGAGCGGCGTGAGAATCGCCGGCGCGCGCCCGTCGGCCGCGCGTCGTGGGGGGGTTATCGGCCCCGTCGGCCCTAGACTGAAAGCCCGTGTTCGACTCCCTCTCCGAGAAGCTCCAGGCGACGCTCGCCGACGTCCGCGCGCGCGGCACGCTGACCGAGGCCGACATCAACGCCGCGATGCGCGAGATCCGCCTCGCGCTGCTCGAGGCCGACGTGAACTTCAAGGTCGTCAAGTCGTTCACGACGACGGTCAAGGAGCGCTCCCTGGGGGCCGACGTGCTCGGCCAGCTCAACCCCGGCCAGCAGGTCGTCAAGATCGTCAACGAGGAGCTGACGGCGCTGATGGGCGGCTCCAGCGCGGGCGTCGCGTTCGCGCCGCGGCCGCCGACGGTGATCCTCATGGCGGGCCTGCAGGGCTCGGGCAAGACGACCGCCGCGGCGAAGCTCGCCCGCTTCCTGCAGACCGAGCACGGGTCCTCGGTCGCGCTCGCCGCCTGCGACGTCTACCGCCCGGCCGCGGTCGACCAGCTCGTCAAGGTCGGCGGCCAGGTCGGCGCGACCGTCTACGAGCAGGGGACCGACAAGGACCCGGTCGACATCGCCCGCTGGGCGCTGGATCAGGCCAAGCGCGACGGCAAGGACGTGCTGATCGTCGACACGGCGGGCCGCCTGCACATCGACGAGACGCTCATGGACGAGCTCGTGAAGATCCGCAAGGCCGTCAAGCCGACGACGGTGCTGCTCGTCGTCGACGCGATGACCGGTCAGGACGCGGTCAACGTCGCCGAGCAGTTCGCCTCGGCGGTGTCCTTCGACGGCGTGCTCATGACCAAGCTCGACGGCGACGCCCGCGGCGGCGCCGCGCTGTCGGTCAACGCCGTCACCGGCAAGCCGATCCTCTTCGCGTCGACGGGCGAGAAGCTCGACCAGTTCGAGCGCTTCCACCCCGACCGCATGGCCCAGCGGATCCTTGGGATGGGCGACGTCCTCTCGTTCATCGAGAAGGCCGAGGCGCAGATCGACGAGGACGAGGCCAAGGAGCTCGAGCGCAAGCTGCGCCAGAACGAGTTCACCTTCGAGGACTTCCTCTCGCAGCTGAAGATGATGCGCAAGATGGGCCCGCTGCAGTCGCTGCTGGGGATGATCCCCGGCTTCCAGGGCGCGCAGATGAAGAACGTCAAGGTCGACGAGCGCGAGCTCGACCGCATCGAGGCGATCATCCTGTCGATGACGCCGCTGGAGCGCCGGCGGCCCGATCTCATCAAGGGGTCGCGGCGGCTGCGCATCGCGCGCGGGTCCGGGACGACGGTCCAGCACGTCAACCAGCTCGTCAAGCAGTTCGGCCAGATGCAGAAGCTCATGAAGTCGCTCGGGAAGGGCAAGATGCCCGACCTTCAGGCGCTCATGCGTCAGGGTCGGTAGGCTCTCGGTTCGCTTATGGCCGTCCGAATGAGACTCACACGCGTCGGTGGACGCAAAGATCCGATCTGGCGCATCGTGGTGGCCGACTCCCGGTCCCCGCGCGATGGCCGCGTGATCGAGACGATCGGGCACTACAACGCCCAGACCGAGCCGTCGACCATCCGCGTCGACGAAGACCGCGCGCGCCATTGGCTCGACCGCGGCGCTCAGCCGTCGGATCAGGTGCGCAAGCTCCTGCGCATCAACGGCATCTCCTAGACGTCCGAGAGAGCTCGCGCCCTCGTGCAGGAGCTGCTCGAATACCTCGCCCGGGCACTCGTCGACGACCCCGATGCGGTGCGCGTCGAGCAGTTCGACGAGGACGACGGCACGGTCGTGCTCGAGCTGTCGGTCGGCGAGAACGACTACGGCAAGGTGATCGGCCGCGGCGGCCGGACCGCCAACGCCCTGCGCACCGTGCTGAAGGCGGCGGCCGTGAAGGAAGGCTGCCGCGTGTTCGTCGACATCGTCGACTAGGGGCGCGATGAGCCTGCTCAACGCGGGTCGCGTCGGACGCCCGCACGGGCTCGACGGCTCCTTCCACGTCACGCGGCCGCGGGCGGTCCTGCTCGTCCTCGGCACCAGCGTCAGCATCGACGGCACGGCACGCGAGATCGTCCGCCGCGCCGGCACGCCGGACCGGCCGATCCTGCGCCTGGAGGGGATCGGCGACCGTCCCGGCATCGAGGCGGTGCGCGGCGCCGAGCTGCTCGTCGCGCGCGCCGATGCACCGCCGCTGCCGGCCGGGGAGTACTGGGCCGAGGATCTCGAGGGCTGCGTCGTCGTGACGCCCGACGGCGACGAGCTCGGCCACGTCGACACGATGCGTGCGCTGCCGTCCTGCGAGGTGCTCGAGGTCGGCGACCTGCTCGTCCCGATGGTCGCCGACGCCGTGCTCGAGGTCTCGCTCGAGCAGCGGCGGATCGTCGTGGACCCGGCGTTTCTCGGCGTGACGGCGGGCGAGCCGCCGGACGCTGCGGGCGACGCCGCGCGGGGCTGAACCGGTGCGCCTCGACGTCGTCACGCTGTTTCCGGACTGGTTTGCCTGGTTTCGCTCCCAGCGCCACGTCGCCAACGCGCTGGCGGCCGGCCACGAGCTGCGGACCCTGGACCTGCGCGAGCACACGCCCCTCAGCGGCGGCCAGGTCGACGACACGCCGTTCGGCGGTGGCGCCGGCATGGTCCTGCGCGTCGACGTCATGGACGCCGCCCTGCGCGGCTTCTACGGCGTCGATCCGCTCGACCTGCGCCAGCAGCGGCGCGTCATCGCGCTGACGCCCGGGGGGCGGCTGCTCGACGACCGCCTCGTCGACGAGCTCGCCCAGGAGCCCGACGTCACGCTGCTGTGCGGGCGCTACGAGGGCTTCGACGAGCGGATCGTCGAGCACCTGGCCACCGACGCGATCTCGATCGGGCGCTACGTGCTGGCCGGCGGCGAGCTGGCGGCGATGGTCGTCGCCGACGCCGTGCTGCGCAAGCAGCCGGGCGCGCTCGGCCACAGCGACTCCGCGCTGGAGGAGTCCTACTCGGTCGCGCTGGAGGGCCGGCCGGAGTACCCGCATTACACGCGGCCGGCCGAGTACCGCGGCTGGAAGGTTCCCGACGTGCTGCTCTCCGGCCACCACGAGGAGATCCGCAGCTGGCGCCGCGAGCGCTCGCGCGACCGCGGCGAAACCGGCTGAGAGAGCGCTTCGCTACCATCCTGCATTCGGCGCGGCCACTCTTCGTCCGCGCCCTTTCTTCGCCATGTCCTCAGCTATCGAAAGTCTCGAGCGCGCCCAGCTGCGCCGCGTCCCCAACTTCCAGGCGGGCGATCGCCTGCGCGTGCACTTCCAGGTCATCGAGGGCACGCGCCGACGCACCCAGGTCTTCGAGGGCGTCGTCATCAAGCGCCAGGGCCACGGCGCCCGCGAGACGTTCACCGTCCGCAAGCAGTCCTTCGGCGTCGGCGTCGAGCGCACGTTCCCGGTCCACTCGCCCAAGATCGAGAAGATCGAGATCGCCGCCCGCGGTGACGTCCGCCGCGCCAAGCTCTACTACCTGCGCGATCGCGTCGGCAAGCGCGCCCGGGTCCGCGAGCGCCGGTACACCGGTCCCGAGGAGCGCGTCGTGCCAGGGCTCCTGCACGACCCCTCCGAGCAGCTGGTCGCCGAGGCGGCCGCGGAGCCCGAAGCGGTCGACGCCGAAGGCGCGGTCGTCGAGGAGACCGTCGCCGAGGCGGTCGAGGCCGCCGCCCCCGGCGGCTCCGAGGAGCCCACGGGGACCGCTGCCGACGGCAAGGCCGACACGGCCGCCGCCGGCGAGCAGGCGTGAAGCAGCCCAGTTCCTCCCTCGGCAACTCGCTCGTCGAGCTCGTCCTGATCGTCGCGGTGGCGCTCGGGCTCGCGCTGGGGATCCAGGCCTTCCTCGTCAAGCCCTACCGGATCCCCTCGCCCTCGATGGTCCCGACGCTGACGCCCGGCCAGCGGGTGCTCGTCAACCGCATCGGCAACAACTTCGGCGACCCCGCGATCGGCGACGTCACCGTCTTCCACCCGCCGACCGGCGCCGAGGACGGCAAGGAGTGCGGCGCGCAGCATCGCGACGACCAGGCCTGCCCCGCGCCGACGCCGAAGAAGGCCGACGTCAACTTCATCAAGCGCATCGTCGCCGGCCCCGGGGACAAGCTGGCCGTCGTCGAGGGTCACGTGATCCTCAACGGCAAGCGCCAGAAGGAGCCCTTCATCGCGCCCTGCGGCGGCGGCGAGGGCTGCAACCTGCCCGAGCCGATCACGATCCCGCCCAAGCACTACTTCATGATGGGCGACAACCGTGGCTCGTCGGACGACAGCCGCTTCTGGGGACCGGTCCCGCGCGACTGGATCATCGGCAACGCCTTCGCCACCTACTGGCCGCCGAAGCGCATCGGGCTCCTGTAACCCGCACGCCGCCGTTCCGCCCGACCGCTGCTTCATGATGCGCCCTGACCGTGGAGCCCGTGCTGACAGTCCCCGCCGAGCCCGCTCAGGGGACGCCGCCGGTGCCCACGCCTGAGGAGCGCGCCGCCGCCCGGCGGCGCAAGGCCGCCAAGCACAAGCGCACCTCCGGCCGGCGCCTGTTCGCGTTCGACCGCCGCCTCGGCGTGCGCTGGATCGCCGGCGCCGACGAGGCCGGCCGCGGCTGCCTCGCCGGCCCGCTCGTCGCCGCCGCCGTGCTCTTCGACACCGAGGCCCTGACGACCCGCGAGCTGCGCGCGCTCAGCCGCCTCAACGACTCCAAGCAGCACACGATCGAGGTCCGCGAGGAGCTCTTCCCGATCGTGCTGCGGACCGCTTCCAAGGTCTGCGTCGTCTCGCGCAGCGCCCGCACGATCGACGCGCGCGGCCTGCACAAGACGAACCTCGCCGCGCTGCGCGACGCGCTGCTCGGCGTCGCGCGTCCCGGCTGCCTCTGTCTCTCCGACGGCTTTCCGGTCGCCGACACCGGCCATCAGCAGCGCGCGATCGTCGAGGGCGACGCGACCTCGGCCGCGATCGCCGCCGCGTCGATCATCGCCAAGGTCACCCGCGACCGCTACATGCGGCGCGCCGACGCACTGCACCCCGGCTGGGAGTTCGCCGCCCACGTCGGCTACTCGACGCCCGAGCACCGCGAGGCGATCCAGCGCCTCGGCGTCTCCCCGCTGCACCGGCTCAGCTTTCAGTCGACGGCCTACCAGCAGCTCGCGCTCTAAGCGCTCGGAGGCCGGCGCGCAGGGCATGGCATCGCCGCGCTGAGCCCTACCGGGACCGGCATGCGACGTCATGGACAGGAGGTTCGCACCACGCAACGAGCGACTGCTGCCGGCATGGTCGAGTAGCCGCACCTCAGAACGCTCCCTCGAGGTGGTCGAGGCGCACGAGCGTCCCGTTGCGATCGACCGTGACCGCGATGACGTCGAAGCGCAGATCGCGTGATCGCGGGCGGTCGGTGCTCTCGACGAGCCACGCCGCCGCCATGCTGCGGACCTGGCGCTGCTTGCGCGGCGGGACCGAGTCCAGCGCGCCGGCGACCGCGCCCGCGCGGCGCGCCTTGACCTCGACGAAGACGATCGTCGTGTCGTCGCAGACGATGAGGTCGAGCTCGCCGAAGCGGGTCCGGTGGTTACGCGCGAGCAGCCGGTAGCCCAGGCGCTCGAGATGCTCGCGGGCGAGGCGCTCGCCGACGCGGCCGAGGTGCTGGCGGAGATCGGTGACCATGCCGCCGAAGCTAGGGGCGATCGCGTGCCGTGACAGCACGTGTTCGCAACGAGTCAGCCGTCATTGTGTAACGAGTTCCCGCGCGCTGAGATTCGTTGCATTTGCAGGGGAGATTTGTCACCCGCACGTGCTGTCACGGCACACGCTCCCGCCTAGCGTGCGGCCGATGCTCGCCCATGTCACGACGTTTGCGATCGACGGCCTCGCCTCCCGGCGGGTCACGGTCGAGGTCGACCTGCGCCGCGGCCTGCCCGCGTTCACGATCGTCGGGCGCGCCGACGCCGCGGTGCGCGAGTCGCGCGAGCGCGTGCATGCCGCGCTGCTGAACTCGGACTTCGCGTTCCCGCAGCGGCGGATCACCGTCAACCTCGCGCCCGCCCACCTGCGCAAGGTCGGCCCGGGGTTCGACCTCGCGACCGCCTGCGGAATCCTCGCCGCGTCGGAGCAGCTGCCGGTGACCGAGCTCGGGCGCTGGGCGGTCTTCGGGGAGCTCTCGCTCAGCGGCGAGCTGCGTCACTGCCGCGGCGTGCTCGCGGTCGCCGAGGGCGCGCGGCGCGCGGGGATCGCCGGCCTCATCGTGCCGCGTGAGTGCGCGCGCGAGGCGGCGCTCGTCGACGGCCTCGAGGTCGCGGGCGTGCGCGACCTGCCCGCGGTCGCCGCCATCCTGCGCGGCGGGCAGGCACCCGCGCTGCCCGACCTCGAGCCACCAACCGAGGACGACGCCGAGCCGCCGGACCTCGCCGACGTCCGCGGGCATCCGGGGGCGATCCGTGCGCTCATGATCGCGGCCGCGGGCGCGCACAACCTCCTGCTGTCCGGGCCGCCGGGGACCGGCAAGACGATGCTCGCCCGGCGGCTCGTGCCCGTGCTGCCGCCGCTCAGCCGCAAGGAGGCGGTCGCGGTCACGCGGATCCACAGCGTCGCCGGGCTGCACTCGGGCGGCGGGCTCGTCCGCCAGCGGCCGCTGCGCGCCCCGCACCACACGATCTCGCCGCCGGGGCTCGTCGGCGGCGGGTCGCTGCCCTCGCCGGGGGAGGCCAGCCTCGCCCACCACGGCGTGCTGTTCCTCGACGAGCTGTCGGAGTTCAGCCGCTCGTCGCTGGAGGCGCTGCGCCAGCCGCTGGAGGACGGCGCGGTCGCGATCGTCCGCGGGCAGCGCACCGTCGTCTTCCCGACGCGCTTTCAGCTCGTGGCATCGACCAACCCCTGCCCTTGCGGGCTCGCGGGCACCGACCGTTGCCGCTGCTCGGAGGGCGACATCGCGCGCCACCGGCGCAAGCTGAGCGGCCCGCTGCTCGATCGCATGGATCTGCTCGTGGACATGCAGCGCCCGAGCGCCGAGCAGCTCGAGGCCGCGGCCGGCACGAGCACGGCCGAGGTCCGCGTCGCCGTCCGCGAGGCACGCGAGCTCCAGTCCGCGCGGCTCGCGGGAACGGGCCTGACGACGAACGCGGAGCTGACGCCGCGCCTGCTCGCCGAGCACGTGCGCGCCGACGCCCAGGCGCACGCCACCCTGCAGCGCGCCTACGCCAAGGGCGACCTCAGCGCGCGCGGCCACGGGCGCATCCTGCGCGTCGCCCGCACGATCGCCGACCTCGAGGGCAGCGCGCGCGTGCGCGCGGTGCACGTGAGCGAGGCCCTCGGCCTGCGCAAGGAGCACGTCCTGGACGGGGCGCTGGCGGCATGAGCGCCTGCGACGACTGCCTGCGCCGGACGGCGCTCGTCGCGGCCCTGGCGCCGCACGTCGAGCGCGCGCGGCGCGACCACCGCCACATCCGCGAGCTGCTCGCGCTCCCCGACGAGCGCCTGCTGGACTCGCTCGCGGGCGATCGCCGCGCCGAGCTCGAGCTCCTGCAGGCGCAGTTTCACCCCGACGCAGAGCGTGCGCGTCAGCGCGCGGCGTCGATCGAGGCCGTCTGCCGCCACGACGCCGACTATCCGCCGCGCCTGCTGCAGGCGCCCGACGCGCCCGCCGTGCTGCACGTGGCGGGCGATCGCGCGCGGCTGGCGGCGCTCGCGGACGACGGCGCGCCCGCGGTCGGCGTCGTGGGCGCGCGGCGGGCGGGCCACGACGGGCTCGAGGTCGCCCGCGCGCTAGGCCGCGGGCTGGCCGCTGCCGGCGTGACCGTCGTCAGCGGCATGGCGCTCGGGGTCGACTCGGCCGCGCACGCGGGTGCGCTCGAGGTCGGCGGCCCGACGCTCACCGTGCTCGCGTCGGGCGCCGACGTCGCGTACCCACCGAGCAAGCGCGGCCTCTACCGCGAGCTGGTGCGCACGCAGGCGGTCGTGTCGGAGATGCCGCCGGGGTTCCGGCCGTTCAAGTGGTGCTTCCCGGCCCGCAACCGCACGATCGCCGGGCTGGCGTCGCTGACGATCGTCGTCGAGGCGGCGGAGCGCTCGGGGTCGCTCATCACGGCCGAGCTCGCGCAGGATCTCGGACGGGCGGTCGGCGCCGTGCCCGGCTCGGTGCTGGCGCCGCGCGCGGCGGGCTCAAACGCGCTGCTGCGCGACGGGGCGCTCGTCATCCGCCACGCGCAGGACGCGCTGGACGAGGCGCTCGGGATCGGCGTGGCGACCGCGCTCGCCGGCCGCGACGCCCGCGAGCTCGCGGCGCCGCTGCGGGCGCTGCTGGCGCGCGTCGACGAGGGCCGCGACACGGTGTCGGCGCTGGCGGCGACGCCGGCGGAGGCGCAGCACGTGCTCGCCGGGCTCGCCGAGCTCGAGCTGCTCGGCTTCCTGCGGCGCGGGCCGGGAGGGCGCTATGTCCGGCTCGCGTAGCGCCAGCGCGCGCGCCGGGCGCCCCGGCGCCGGGCCGTATCCTCGCTGCCGTGACCCACCGCCGCGTCCCCGTCGCGCTCTCGATCGCCGGCTCGGACTCCGGCGGCGGGGCCGGGATCCAGGCCGACATCAAGGCGTTCGCCCGAGCGGGCGTGCACGGTGCGACGGCGATCACCGCGATCACCGTGCAGAACACCGTTGCCGTCAGCGACGTCGCGCCCGTGGCTCCCGCGATCATCGCCGCCCAGGTGCGCGCCGTCGCCGAGGACCTCGGCGTCGACGCGGTGAAGATCGGGATGCTCGGCGACGTGGCGACGATCGAGGCCGTGGCGGCGGCGCTGGACGCGCTGCCCGCCGGGACGCCGGTGGTCCACGACCCGGTGATGGTCGCCGAGTCGGGGGCGCGGCTGCTGCCCGCCGATGCCGTCGACGCCCTGCGCGACCTGATCCTGCCGCGTGCGACCGTGATCACCCCGAACCTCGCCGAGGCGCGGGTGCTCGCCGGCGCGGGCGCGGGCGCGGGCGCGGGCGCCGGCGCGGACGCGGGCCCCGGCGCCCTCGACGGCCTCGAGCTCGCCCAGGCCCTCCACGCGCTCGGGCCGGCCTACGTCGTCGTCACCGGCGGGCACCGCGAGAGCGCGACCGATCTCTTCTTCGACGGCACCACGCTGACCGAGCTGCCGGGCGAGCGCCACCCCGACGGGGCGGCGCACGGCTCGGGCTGCACGCACTCCTCGACGCTCGCCGCGCGGCTGGCGCTCGGCGACAGCCCGCTGGAGGCGGCGCGCCACGCGCGCCGGGTCGCGGCGCAGGCGGTCGCCGACGGTCTGCGCGACCTGGGGAACGGCGCCGGACCGGTCGACGTCTTCGGCCTGCAGCGCCGCGGCTGAGGCGGCGGCTGCGCCAGAACGCGGGCGCGCGCCACAAGCGGTCGGCGGCTTTCGTTCGCTTTGTCATAATCGCTCGTCATGCGATTCCTGCGCATGAAGCCGGGTCATGGCGAGGTCCTCATCGCAGAGGGAGACGTCGACGTGCCCGCGGAGCACGACGAGCTCGTCGAGGCCTTCCGCGAGCAGCTGGACGCCGGGATGTGGGCGGCGGTCCCGAAGGCCGCGGCCGGGGGTCGCCGGGAGGCGCAGATGGTGTCGAGCTTCGACGACGTCCCGCCGGACGCCGAGCGCGTGATCTTCTTCCCGCGCGCCGCCGGCGGGCGCTGAGCCGGATCGAGCGGCCGGACGATGATCCTCGCCATCAGTGCCAGCGTGGTCGTCGTCGTGGTGCTCCTGTGGGAGGTCGGCTGGCCCGTCCTGGCCGAGCGGATCGCGCGCTGGAAGGCCGCCCGCGCCCGCATCGAGGTCGACGGCTACGACCCCGGCCGTGAGCGCCGCGCAGAGCAGCGCGCGCGCACGCTGCTGCGCTCGTGCGTCAACGAGGAGGAATGGGGGATGTACCGCGACCTGGGCTTCATCCGGGTCTGGGGCGCGCTGGCCGAGGGCCCGCTGCGCGACCGCGAGCGCGCCGGCGCCCCGTACGCGTACCTCATCTACCCGCACAAGCCGATCGTCGCCTACCTGCCGCAGACGCGCCGGCTGCTCAGCGAGTACTGCGTGACCTTCCCCGACGAGACGCGCCCCTACGGATCCACGCGCCTGCCGGACTCCGACGACGTGCTGGCGAAGTGGATGGCGCTGACCGGCGACGAGCGGCGCATCATCGCCAGCGCGAACATGCACCTGCCCGGCCGCCAGGTCGACCCCAAGCAGGTGCGCCGGGACCTCTGGCGCCTCGGCCAGTGGGAGCAGGAGCGGCTGCGCGACCAGCGCAGCGGCGCGGGTAGTGTTCCCGCCCCGTGACGACGACCCAGCCAAAGCTCGATCCCAAGCACCGCAGCCGGGCCCTCACCGAAGGCCCCGAGCGCGCCGCCGCCCGCGCCTACCTCTACGGCATCGGCTTCGACGAGGACGCGCTGAAGAAGCCGATCATCGGCGTCGCCTCGACGTGGATCGAGACGATGCCCTGCAACTTCCACCTGCGCGCGCTCGCCGCGAAGGTCAAGGACGGCATCCGCGCCGCCGGCGGCACGCCGATGGAGCTCAACACGATCGCGATCTCCGACGGCATCACGATGGGCACGAGCGGCATGCGGACGAGCCTCGTCAGCCGCGAGGTCATCGCCGACTCGATCGAGCTCGTCGCCCTCGGCCACCTCTTCGACGGCGTCGTCGCGATCAGCGGCTGCGACAAGACGATCCCCGGCACCGTCATGGCGCTCGCCCGCCTCAACATCCCGGGCGTCATGCTCTACGGCGGCTCGATCGCGCCCGGCCGCTACAAGGGCCAGGACGTCACGATCCAGGACGTCTTCGAGGCCGTCGGCAAGCACGCCGCGGGCACCATGAGCGACGAGGAGCTCTCAGAGCTCGAGCACGTCGCGAGCCCCGGCGCCGGCGCCTGCGGCGGCCAGTTCACCGCCAACACGATGGCGATGGCCTTCGAGGTGCTCGGCATCAGCCCGATGGGCAGCGCGATGGTCCCCGCCGTCCACAAGAACAAGGCGACCGTCGCCGTCGAGGCCGGCAAGCTCGTCATGGACATCCTCGAGCGCGGCCTGCGCCCGCGCGACATCATCACGAAGGACTCGCTCGAGAACGCGATCGCCGCGATCGCGACGAGCGGCGGCTCGACCAACGGCGTCCTGCACCTGCTCGCCGTCGCGCGCGAGGCCGGCGTCGAGCTCGACATGGACGACTTCGACCGCATCTCCGAGGCGACGCCGCTGCTGTGCGACCTCAAGCCGGGCGGCAGGTACGTCGCCAACGACCTCTACGCCGCCGGCGGCGTGCCGCTCGTGGCCCAGCGGCTGCTCGAGGCGGGGCTTCTGCACGAGCACGCGATCACCGTCAGCGGCCGCACCGTCGGCGAGCACGCCCGCGAGGCCGTCGAGACCGAGGGCCAGAAGGTCGTGCGCCCGCTCGACGACCCGATCAAGCAGACCGGCGGCCTCGCGATCCTGCGCGGCAACCTCGCGCCCGAGGGCTGCGTCGTGAAGCTCTCCGGCCACGAGCGCCGCCGCCACGAGGGGCCCGCCCGCGTCTTCGAGAGCGAGGAGGACGCGATGGCCGCCGTCGTCGGTGAGACGATCGAGCAGGGCGACGTCATCGTGATCCGCAACGAGGGCCCCGCCGGCGGCCCCGGCATGCGCGAGATGCTCGCCGTCACCGCCGCGCTCAACGGCATCGGCATGGGCGAGCACGTCGCGCTGCTCACCGACGGGCGCTTCAGCGGCGCCACGCACGGCTTCATGGCCGGCCACGTCGCGCCCGAGTCCGTCCGCGGTGGCCCGATCGCCGCCGTGCAGGACGGCGACCTCATCACGATCGACGTCGACGAGCGCCGCCTCGACGTCGACCTCGACGTCGCGACGATCAACGAGCGCATCGCCGCCTACGAGGGCCCCGACCACTCCCAGCTCGGCGGCGTGCTGGGCAAGTACGCAAAGCTCGTCTCCAGCGCCTCCGAGGGCGCCGTCACGTAGCGCCGAGCATCCGCAGCAACGCACGAGCGTTGCGCGGCGCGAAGACCTCCCAGTCGTTGTTGAAGTACGCGTAGACGTCGACGTCACGGGCCCACCGAGCGATCCGCTGCGCCCACTCGCGCAGCTCGGTCTCGGAGTAGTTGCCGCGCCGCCCGCGCCGGCCGTGGTGGAAGCGCACGTAGGTGAAGTCCGCCGTGATCTCGAAGGTCTGGAAGTCCAGCCCCGGCCGGTCGCCGATCGCCAGGGCGACCCCGTGCCGGCGCAGCAGCTCGTAGACGTCGTCGCAGAACCACGACGGGTGGCGGAACTCGAACGCGTGGCGGCCCGGCGGCAGCGCGTCGAGGGCCCGCGCGAGCCGCTCACCGTCGCGGTGGAAGTTCGGCGGCAGCTGCCACAGCATCGGGCCCAAGCGGCCCGCATCGGCCAGGGGCTCCAGCGGCTCGTAGAGGCGCTGCACGCCGCGGTCGAGGTCGGTCAGCCGCTTCATGTGCGTCAGGTAGCGCGACGCCTTCACCGCAAAGCAGAAGCCCTCCGGCGTCTGGCGCACCCAGCGCTGCACCGCGTCGCGGCGAGCGAGGCGGTAGAAGGTCGTGTTGACCTCGACGGTGTCGAAGACCGTCGCGTAGTGCTCCAGCCAGCGCGAGGCCGGCAGGCCCTTCGGGTAGAAGCCGTCGCGCCAGGAGCGGTAGTTCCAGCCGCTGCAGCCGATGCGGATCACGCCCCGCCGCGTACCCGGCTACTGCTCCAGGAACGCCCGCAGATCCTCGTTGAAGCAGTCCGGGCGCTCGATCTCGGGCACGTGGCCGGTGTCCGGATAGATGATCTTGCGCGCCCCGGGATGAGGCGCTCGAACTCGTCGGCGTCGCGCAGCGGCACGAGCCGGTCGCTCGCGCCCCAGACGATGAGCGTCGGGCGCGCGATCTCGCCGAGGCGGTCGCGGTTGGGGTATGCCGACATCGCCCGCACCCCCGGGAGGAGGCTCGGGCGCCCCGCGCCCGCGATGACCTCGGCCGCGATCGCAGCGGGCAGGCGCTCGGGATGAGCGAATGCGTGCCAGAGCAGCAGCCTGCGCAGCCGCGGACGGCTGGCGAGCGGCGCCGACCGCGCGGCGATCATGGACCCGTAGAACGACACGACGCGCTCGAGCGGCACCAGCGCCCGCAGCGCCGGCTCGATCGGGAGCTTCGAGATGCTCAGCCCGGCGGCCGCGACGAGGCACAGGCGCTGCACCCGCTGCGGGAACGTCAGCGTGAACTCGGCGCTGACGAGCCCGCCCAGCGAATTGCCGACGACCACGGCGCGCTCGATCGCGAGCGCCTCGAACAGGCCCTCCAGCGTCCGGGCGTAGCCGGCGATCGAGACCGGCTCGCGCGGCGCCTGCGACGCACCGAAGCCCGGCAGGTCGAAGGCGATCACGCGATGGTCGCGCGCGAACTCGCAGATGTTCTCCAGCCAGTTCGTCCAGGACCCGCCCAGACCGTGGACGAAGACGAGCGCCGGGCCGCTGCCGATCTCGACGACGTTCAGCAGCCGCCCATCGACCTCGACCCAGCGCCGGTGCGCGCTCCAGTCGACGTCCAGCCACAGCGAACGCCCGGACGGCCCGTAGCCATCCATGCACCTGCGCTGTTCTACGCTTGAGGAAGTCGGCACAGGCTGCCGACAGACGCTACAAGACCATGCGCATCGCCATCGACATCGACTCAACGCTGCATCACTACTGGGATGTCCTCTCCGATGCGGCCATGCGGCGCTTCGGGATCGACCTGCCCTACGACGAGCAGCTGGACTGGGGCATCACGCGGCTGCGGCCCCACCAGCTGCACCTCTGCATCCAGGAGACGCATTGCGAGAAGGCGATTCTCGCCGGCGTGCCCTACCCCGACGCGGTCGAGACGGTTCGCCGCTGGCGCGAGCGGGGCCACGTGATCCACATCACGAGCCACCGCGACCCCGACGCCTACGACGCCACGGCCCGCTGGCTGGCACAGATCGGGCTCGCCTACGACGAGCTCTACTGCGCCCACGACAAGATCGGCCACTGCCTGCACGCGGGGATCGACCTGCTGATCGACGACAGCCCCGAGAACCTCACCGCCGCGATCGATCACGGCATCGCGGTGGCCACGATCAGCCACCCCTGGAACCGCGATCTCTGCGAGATCGAGGACGTCGTCTGCGCCAAGGACTGGACCGAGCTCGCCGCGGGCCTGGAACCGCTGCTGCGCCCCACCCGCGCCGCCGGCTGACGGCGCTCACATTAACCCTGCAATTGACGTTGCTCGGGTACGCCGTGCCGTACAGTGATCTGCGCTCGGCTCCCCTGCGAACGCACCTGTAGGAATGACACGTACCCCGATCATCATCGTCGCCGGTCTCACCCTCCTGCTCGCCGGCGGCGCGGGGGCGGTCTACGCCTATGACTCCAGCCGCGGCGACGTCATCGCCAACGGCGTCTCGATCGGCGCCGTCGACGTCGGCGGGCTGACCGCGAAGGCCGCCCAGGAGAAGGTCGTCGCGGGCCTCGTCACGCCCCTGCAGGCGCCGCTCGTCATCCGCGCCGCCGGCAAGACCTTCCCCCTGTCGGCGCGCGAGGCGCACATCCGCGCCAACGTCGCGACGATGGTCCACGAGGCCGTGCAGCGCAGCCGCGACGGCGGCGTCCTGGCCCGCACCTGGCGTGGCGTCACCGGCAGCAAGGTCGACGCGAGCGTCGCGCCCGACATCGAGTACTCGACTGCCGCCGTGCAGCGGATCGTCGACCGCGTGCGCGTGTCCGTCAGCCGCAAGGCCAAGGACGCACGGGTCGACTTCACCCCCGCGACGATCGCGATCCGCCCGTCCCGGACCGGGCGCGAGATCGACACCACCCTGCTGCGCACGCGGGTCAAGACGGCGCTCGTGTCAGCCGTCCACGACCGCACGCTCACCGTGCCGGTCAAGACCGTCAAGCCGAAGGTGAGTGGTAAGAAGCTCGCCGACCGGTACCCGACCGTCCTCACCGTGGATCGCACCGGCTTCAGGATCAGCCTCTTCAAGAAGCTCGAGCGGGTGAAGACCTACCCGATCGCCGTCGGCCAGGCGGGCCTCGAGACGCCCGCCGGCCTCTACAAGATCCAGAACAAGGCGACGAACCCGGCCTGGCACGTCCCGCTCTCGGACTGGGCCGGCAGCCTCGCGGGCCAGGTCATCCCCGGCGGCGCGCCGAACAACCCGATCAAGTCGCGCTGGCTGGGGATCTACGACGGCGTCGGCGTCCACGGCACGAGCGATCGCGGCTCGATCGGCTCCAACGCCTCGCACGGCTGCATCCGGATGCTGATCGAGGACGTCGAGAAGCTCTACGACGAGGTCCCGGTCGGGACCCCGATCTTCATCCACTAGCCGCCCGACAGCTCCTCGAGCGGGCTCGGCGACGTCGCGCCGATCGTCGCGGGCGCGATCTCCTCCCAGCCCTGCTCGGTGAGCAGGGCATGATGCGGGGAGTGTCGAAGGACCAGCGTGCCGATGAAGACGCCCCGCTCCCGCTTGCGCATCACCGCGTACCACATGGTCGAGGCATCGCCCGTGCCCTGGATCCGCAGCCACGGGCGCGGCGGCAGGCTCGCGCCGCCGGCGACGACGCCCTCGGCGACGAGCTGGTGCAACGTCGCGACGGTGCCCTGAGCGGTGTCGATGAAGAAGACGCCCATCCCGGCCGAGGCTAGCGAGGACTGGCGCGCGGCGATCGCGCGCTTCGACGACGACCTGCGCCGCCGCGGGTCCGCCGAGAAGACCCGCCTCGCCTACGCCGCCGACCTGCGCCAGTTCGCCGATTGGGCGAGCTGGCAGCGCATCGAGCCGACCGCCGTCACCCACCGGGTGCTGCGCCGCTACGCCGCCGCGCTGTCCGAGCGCCGCTCGGCGCCGGCCACCGTGGCGCGCAAGCTCGCGGCGCTGCGCGCGTTCTTCGGCACTTTGCGGGAGCATGGGGAGATCGCCGCCAACCCCGCCGACCTCCTGTCCGCCCCCAAGCGCTCCCAGGAGCTGCCGACCGTCCTCGCGCCGGAGGCGATCAGCGCGCTGCTGGACCGCATCCCGGCGTCGACGCCGCTGGAGCTGCGCGACCGCGCCCTCTTCGAGATCGCCTACGCCAGCGGGCTGCGCGCCGAGGAGCTCGTCTCGCTCGACCTCAGCTCCGTCGACTTCGACGCCGAGGAGCTGCGCGTCGAGGGCAAGGGCCGAAAGACACGATTCGTTCCTGCGGGCGAGCCCGCGCTGAAGGCGCTCGCCCGCTACCTCGAGCGCGCCCGCGGCGCCCTGCATCGCGGCGACGGCGAGGTCGCGCTGTTTCTCTCGAAATCCGGTCGCCGGCTGTCGACGTCGGACATCCGCCGCCGCCTGAGCGTGTGGGCGCGGCACGCCTCCGTTCAGGGCGCGGTGCACCCGCACGCCCTGCGCCACTCCTTCGCGACGCACCTGCTGGAGGGAGGCGCGGACCTGCGCTCGATCCAGGAGCTTCTGGGCCATGCGTCAGTGTCCACGACCCAGACGTACACTCGGGTAGAGTCGGCGCGCCTGAAAACTGCGTACGAACGCGCACACCCCAGGGCCTGAGGCGGGCATGGAAACCAACGTCAAATCGATCGAGCTGAAGGACCTCTGGCGGCGCTACAAGCGTGAGGGCGACGAACGCGCCCGCGAGCGCCTCGTCGTCGCCTATTCCCCGCTCGTCAAGTACGTCTCCGGCCGGATGGCCTCGGGCCTGCCAGCCCACGTCGAGGAGGCCGACCTCATCTCCTACGGGCTCGGCGGCCTGATCTCGGCGATCGAGCGCTTCGAGCTCGAGCGCGAGATCAAGTTCGAGACCTACGCGATCACCCGCATCAAGGGCGCGATCATCGACGAGCTGCGCTCGCTGGACTGGGTGCCGCGCTCGGTGCGCGCCCGCGCCCGGGCGATCGAGCGCGCCAACACGAAGCTCGAGCACAAGCTCCAGCGCGCGCCGACCGACGAGGAGATGGCGCTCGAGCTCGAGATGTCCGTCAGCGACTTCCAGGACGCGCTGCTGCAGATCTCCAACTCGACGATCGCCGCGCTCGACGAGCTGTGGACGGTCTCCGACGCCTCCGGCGACCAGGTCTCGCTGCTCGACACGCTCCAGGACCCGGGCGCCCCGGACCCCGCGGCGGTCATGGACCAGACCGACCTCAAGGACCGCATCGCCGACGCGATCGCCCGCCTGCCCGAGCGCGAGAAGCTCGTCGTCGCCCTCTACTACTACGAGAACCTGACCCTCCGAGAGATCGGCGAGGTCCTCGGCGTGACCGAGTCGCGCGTGTCCCAGCTGCACACGAAGGCCGTGCTGCGCCTGCGCGGGCGCATGTCGGACGAGAACCTCACCGTCTAGCCCGATCAGCGGTCGCAATTCGGCTGGGCCGGTACTAGCATCGCGGCTCCCCGAGGAGAGGAGCCGCGGCATGCACAAGCCTGCGGACCGCATTCGCAACGTAGCCCTGATCGGTCACCGCGGCAGCGGGAAGACGTCACTGCACGAGGCGCTGCTCTTCGAGGCCGGTGCGACGAACCGCCTCGGCTCGGTCCTCGACGGCACGACGGTCTCCGACAACGAGCCCGACGAGCAGGCCCGCAAGATGTCGATCTCGGCCGCGCTCAGCTCGTTCGAATGGGACGACCGCAAGATCAACCTGCTCGACACCCCCGGCGAGCCGAGCTTCGTGGCCGACGCGCTCGGCGCGATGCGCGTGTGCGAGTCCGCCGTCTTCGTCGTCAACGCCGTCATGGGCGTCGAGGTCTCCACGCGCCGTCTCTGGGAGCGCGCGCAGGAGCTCGACCTCGCGCGGATGGTCTTCGTGAACATGCTCGACCGCGAGCGGGCGGACTTCTTCCGCGCGCTGGAGTCGCTCAAGGACGCCTTCGGCGCCCACGTCGTCGCAACCGAGATCCCGATCGGATCAGAGCACGACATCTCCGGCGTCATCGATCTCGTCGACATGAAGGCCTACCGCTACGACGGCGCCGGCCGCGAGAACTGCACCGAGATCGACATCCCCGCCGACCTGCAGGAGCTCGCCGAGGAGTACCGCGAGAAGTTGATGGACGAGATCTGTGAAGTGAGCGACTTGCTCATGGAGCGCTACCTCGAGGGCGAGGACATCGCCCACGACGAGATCGTCACCACGCTGAAGGACGGCACGAACCACGGCTCGCTGTTCCCGGTCGTCTGCGGCGTCGCGACGCGCAACCTCGGCACGAACCGCCTGCTGGACGCGATCGTCGAGGACCTGCCCTCGCCGGTGAAGCACGGCAGCCTCGACCTGCCCGAGATCACGCTCGAGGCGCGCGACG
>CAWAZH010000007.1:0-37042 GCA_963786575.1 uncultured Actinomycetes bacterium | reverse complement strand
CGCCAGAGCACGTCGAGCAGGTCGGAGATCCCGATCGTCGTCTCGCCGCGGGCGGACAGGATGATCGAGCCGACGACCATGATCGTCACCGTGACGATGAGCGACAGCACGGCGCCCGCGGCGGCGTAGGAGAGGACCTTCGCGCCGAGCAGCCGCAGCCGGTCGGGGGCCGCGAGGACCGTGCCCGTGATCGTGCGGTGGCGCCACTCGCCGGCCATGCCCATGACGCCGAGCAGGAGGATGAACAGGCCCGTGAAGTCGGCCGTGAAGAGGCCCTTGACGTCCTTCGCCGTGAAGTCGTCGCCGAGCACCGCGGTCAGCACGACGACGAGCAGCGACAGCAGCAGCGCGGTGGCGACGAGCGCGAGGAACGTCCGCGTCGTGCGCAGCTTCAGCAGCTCGGCCGCCAGCAGAGGCCTCATGACTGCTCGCCTCCCGTCAGGTCGAAGAACGCCTGCTCGAGCGAGCGCGAGCGCGGCGCCAGGCCCGTGAGGTAGATCCGCGCGTCGCCGGCGACGACGCCGACCTGCTCGGGGGTCGCGCCCGCGACGAGCAGGGCGTCGCCCTCGCGCTGGACGACGTGGCCGGCGGTCTCCAGCGCGCCCGCGAGCCCGTCGCGGTCCTTGGAGCGCACCTCGGTCACGGGCCCGCCGTCGCCGCCGAGCACCTGCGCCAGCGGCCCGCGGGCGCGCAGCTCGCCCTTGTGGATGACGACCACGTCGTCGACGGACTGCGCGACCTCGGCGAGCAGGTGGCTGGAGATCAGTACCGCGCGGCCATCATCGGCCTGGCGGCGCACGAGCCCGCGCATCCAGGCGATGCCGGGCGGGTCGAGGCCGTTGGTCGGCTCGTCGAGGATCAGGACCTCCGGGTCGCCGAGCAGCGCGGCGGCGATCGCCAGGCGCTGGCGCATGCCCATCGAGTAGCCCTTGACGGGGCGGTCGGCGGCGGCGGTCAGGCCGACGTCCTCGAGCACCGCGGCGACGCGCTCATGCGGGTGCTCACCCGTGACGGCGAGGACGCGCAGGTGGTTGCGCGCGGTGCGGCCGGGGTGAAAGGCGGCGTCCTCGAGCACGGCGCCGACCTTCGTGCTCGGCCGCTCGAGGTCCTCGTAGTTGCGGCCGGCGAACGTCGCCGTGCCGGTCGTCGGGCGGACGAGGCCGAGCAGCGCGCGCAGCGTCGTGCTCTTGCCGGCGCCGTTGGGTCCCAGGAACCCGGTGACGCGGCCGGCTTCGATGTCGAAGCTCAGGTTGGTGACGGCGTTGACGCGGCCGAATCGCTTGGAGAGGTCGCGGACCTCGACGGGAGCCATTCGGGGGCATGATGGCGCACTTACAGCATCAGGCACGGATTGAACGGTAAATAGCGGTCCAGTTTCGCCCAGGGCCCGTCGGCGAGGAACAGGCAGTAGAAGGGGTCGATCCGGAAGCCGCGCTCGGCCAGCAGCCAGTCGATCGCGGTGCGCGCGACGAGCGGGACGGTGAGGTCCAGGCGCTCGACGCCGGCGGCGTGCGCGGCGTTCTCGAGGTGCGCCAGCGCGGCCGGCAGGTCGGCCGGGTGCAGCGCCGCGACCGGCCCCGCGTAGCCGTCGGCGTTGGGCGCGAACGCGTAGGCGACGGCGCGCCCGTCGCGGCGCAGCAGCACGGCCGGGCGGTCGGCGAGCATGAACGCCACGTCCTCGGGGCGGCCGTGCCCGAGCAGCTCGCCCTCGATCGCCAGCACCTCCTCGAGCGTCGCCTCCGCGACCTCGTAGCCGTCGGGCAGCGCGACCGCGCGCGGGCGCCCGCTGAAGTCCACGCCGGCCGTCTGCTGGGCGACGCCGAAGCGCAGGTACAGCGCGACCGCGGGCGGGTCGAGCGTCGCGATGATCGCGCGCTGCGTCCCGAGCCCGGGCGCGAACGCCCGCTCCAGCAGCGCCCGCCCCGCGCCGGCGACGCGCGCGCCCGGCGCGACGAAGAACTCCGTCAGCTCGAGCGTCTCGCCCCGCAGTGTGCTGCGCGCGTAGCCGGCGACCGCGCCGCCGTCGTCCTCGGCCACCCACCACTGCGCGCAGGTCGCCGCGAGGTGCGCGTAGAGCGCCTCGTAGGCCGGCCACAGCTCGTCGGCGTCGGAGTCGGCGCTGTCAGCCGGCGCGTAGCCGATGCGCCGCAGGAGGTCGTTCAGCGAGCGGCGGAAGACGTCGAAGCAGGCGCGCGAGTCGGCGGGGGTTGCTTGCCGGATATGAGGGGTTCGCCCTCCGTTGCTCGCACGCTCGGAGCTGCGGTCGATGTCAGGCAACGAGCTCGCGCTCCAGCGGCGTCCGGAAGCGCGGCGTCACGCGCAGCTCGCCGAGCGCGTCGCGCAGCCGCTGCGCCTCGGCGTCGATCGCCGCCACGGCGCCGGCGCCGGCGTCCTCGAGCATCCGCACGACGACCTCGCCGTCCTTGCGCTGCGCCCAGCCGCCGACGATCCGCCCGTCCCACCAGACCGTCGGCCCGATGTTGCCGCTGCGGTCGAAGAGCGGCTCGCGGTGTGAGCCGAGGTACCAGTCGCGCTCCTTGAAGCCCATCGGCGCCGGGTCGAGGCCGGGCAGCAGCGCCGCCCACGGCGCGGGTGCGCCGACAGGCTCCTCGTCGCCGGCGAGGACGAGCCCGGTGGCGCCGCCGTCGAGCGCCACCTCGGTGACCTCGAGCTGCGCGAGCGCGCGCTTGAGCAGGCCCATCGTCCAGCCCGTCCACCACTTGAGGTCGGCGACCGTGCCGGGGCCGTAGGCCGCCAGCCAGCGGCGCACGAGCTCGGCCGCCGCGGCGTCGGTCTCGAGCTCGGCGACGGCGCCGGGCAGCCAGGTCTGCATCGGCGCCCAGCGGTAGCGCGTGCTCGTCCACGAGCCCAGCGGGCGCCCGCGCGCGATGTGCCCGTCGGCGGCCAGCAGGAACAGGACCTTCCAGGAGACGCCCTGGCTGGCGGCGTAGGGCTTGCCCTCGGCGACCGCGATCTTCGCCTTCAGCGCGGGGACGTCGGCCGACAGCTCGGCGGCCGTCGCCTCGCCGCGGGCCGTCAGCGCGGCGAGCGTCGCGCGCTCGGTCTCCGCCAGCCAGCGCGCGCCGTCGCCGGCGATCCCGCCGGCCTCGAGCTGCGCGACGAAGCGCTTGCGCTCGCCCGGCACGAGACCGCGCGTGCAGGACGCCTGCACGACCGGCGCCAGCTCGATCGGGACGACGAACATCGTGCGCCGCATCCCGAGGATCCGCACGAGCGAGCGCTCGGCGTAGAGCGCGTCCTCGAGCGCCGGCAGCGCCGGAACGGTCAGCCGCGCCTGGGCCGCGAGCGCGATCGTCGCGGGGTCGGTGGCGTGCAGCCCGACGAGGTCGCCGGCGACGGCGGTCACGTCGTCGAGCCGCGCCGCCGGGCTCAGGTGGTGGCGCACGGCGAGCCGCGCCCGCCGCTGCTCGTCGCTGCAGCGCTGCACGGGCCTGAGGCTAGCCGCTGCGCGTGCGCGGGCGTCCAGATCGTGAGAGGCCGGGCAGAAGCCGGAGGTTTGGCGCCGACCCTCGCGGGGGAACGAGAGGGCTCCATGCGTCCCCGCGCCCACGAGATCAGCGAGAGGATCGGCGCCATCGAGGCGCTCGACGGACCCGCCGGCGCGATCGCGCGCAAGGTCCGCGAGCTGATCCCGGCCGGGCCGGTCAAGGACGTCCTCAGCGGCACGCCGATCGGCCACGCCCTGCACCCGCTGCTCACCGACGTCCCGATCGGGACCTGGACGAGCGCGACGATCCTCGACCTCGTCGGCGGCGAGGAGGCCCGGCCCGCCGCCCGCCGCCTGATCTGCGTCGGGCTGCTCGCCGCTGCGCCGACGGCCGTCAGCGGCTGGTCGGACTGGGCCGACAGCGAGATCGCCGACGACCAGGTGCGGCGCATCGGGATCGTGCACGCAATCGCGAACGTCGGTGCCGTCGCGCTCTACGGGGCGTCGCTGCTGGCCCGTCGCCGCGGCGCGCACGGGACCGGTGTGCTGCTCGGGCTCGCCGGCGCGGGCGCCGTCGGCGCCGGCGGCTGGCTCGGCGGCGACCTCGCCTTCGCCCGCGGCATCGGCGTCGACAACACCGCCTTCGACGAGCTGCCGCAGGACTGGACGCCGGTCCTCGACGCGAGCATGCTCCCCGACGATCGCCCGACGGCGGCCACCGCCGGCGACATGGCGGTCCTGCTCGTGCGCCGCAACGGCGTCCTGCACGCGCTGGCGGACACGTGCACCCACCGCGGCGGTCCGTTGCACGAGGGCGAGCTCGTGGGCGACTGCATCGAGTGCCCGTGGCACGCGTCGCGCTTCCGCCTCGAGGACGGCTCCGTCGAGCAGGGGCCCGCCGCCTATCCGCAGCCGGTCCTGGAAGCGCGCGAGCACGACGGGCGCATCGAGGTCCGCGCCGCGCATGGGTAGCGTCGTCCGGTCGTCCGCAGATCCGAGCTTGCGAAACCAGAAGGGCGTGGGTAGCGTCGTCCGCAGGCCCGAGCTTGCGAGGGCCGCAGGCCGAAACCCGAAGGGCGTGGGTAACGTCGTCCGCAGGTCCGAGCTTGCGAGGGCCGCAGGCCGAAACCAGAAGGGCGAAGCCCGGCCACCCGAACCCGATCACGCTGCGAATGCCGTCCTGGGCCTCCATGAGCTCGAAGCCCCGGTTGACCTCGTCCAGCGAGATCCGGTGGGAGAGAAATGCGTCGACGTCGATGTCGCCGTCGAGGTAGCGCTGCACGAGCAGCGGCACCTGGTCGCGGCCCTTGACGCCGCCGAACGAGGAGCCCGCCACGCGCCGGCCGGTGATGAGGTAGCGCGGGATGACGTCGAGGGTCTCGCCCTTGCCCGCCACGCCGCACATCGTCGCCAGGCCCCAGCCCATCCGCGCCGACTCGACCGCCTGGCGCATGACCGCGACGAGGCCGGTCGCCTCGATCGTGTAGTCGGCGCCGAAGCCGCCCGTCATCTCGAGGATCTGCTCGACGGTGTCCGGCCCGCCCAGCATCAGGTCCGTGGCGCCCTGGTGGCGCGCCATCTGCAGGCGCTCGTCGGAGAGATCGACGCAGACGATCCGCTCGGCGCCCTGCAGCCGGCAGCCGGCGACCGCGCCGAGCCCGACCATGCCGGCGCCGAAGACGACGCAGGTCGAGCCCTCCTCGACCTTCGCCGTGTACATCGCGGCGCCCAGGCCGGTCGACAGCCCGCACGCGAACAGGCAGGCGCGATCCAGCGGCGCCTCCTGCGGGACCTTCGCAAGCGCGATCTCGGGCATGACCGTGTACTCGGCGAACGTCGACGTGCCCATGAAGTGGCGGATCGCCTCGCCGTCGCGCGACAGCCGCGTCGTCCCGTCGGGCAGGTAGCCCTTGCCCTGCTGGTCGCGGATCGCCAGGCAGATGTTCGTCTTCGGGCTGAGGCAGTGCACGCACTCGCGGCACTGCGGCGAGAACAGCGTCACGACGTGGTCGCCCACGGCGAGCGAGCTCACGCCCTCGCCGACCGCCTCGACGACGCCCGCGCCCTCGTGGCCGAGCACCGTCGGCGCGTACCCGGAGGGGTCGACGCCGGAGGCCGTGTACATGTCGGTGTGGCAGACGCCACACGCCTCGAGGCGCACGAGGACCTCGCCGGCGGCCGGCTCGGCGAGGTCGAGCTCCTGCACCACGAGTGGCTGGCCGAACTCCTCAAGCACCGCCGCCCGGATCCGCATGCCCGGCAATTTACCCTTTGACCATGGCATTCGGATCCTCCACAGCACCGTTGCGACACGAGCTCGAAGCGGCGCTCCCCGAGCGCCCCTTCGAGCTGCATTTCTGGGACGGCAGCGCGCTCCCCGCGACCACCGCCAACGGCGACGCGCCGGTCTTCAGCGCCCGCTCGCCGAAGGCCGTCGCCCACGCCCTGATGGCCCCCGGGCAGCTCGGCCTCAGCCGCGCCTACGTCTCGGGCGAGCTCGAGATCGACGACCTCGACGCGGTGCTCGAGGTCCTGCGCGAATGGGAGCCGCCGTCGATCGACACGACGACGAAGCGCCGCCTCCTGATGGCCGCCGTGCGGGCCGCCGGGCTGCAGCGCCCGCCGCGGCCGCCGGCCGTCGAGCTGCGCCCGCGCGGCACGCGTCACAGCATCGAGCGCGACGCCCGCGCCGTGCGCCACCACTACGACGTCTCCAACGACTTCTTCGCGCTGTTCCTCGACGCGTCGATGACCTACAGCTGCGCGGTCTTCGAGGACCCGTCCAGCGACACCGAGTCGCTCGAGGACGCGCAGTGGCGCAAGCGCGAGCTGATCTGCACGAAGCTCGCCCTGGCACCCGGCGAGCGCGTGCTCGACGTCGGCTGCGGCTGGGGCAGCTGGGCGATCCACGCGGCGGCCGAGCACGGCGCCGACGTCGTGGGCATCACGCTGTCGGAGCCGCAGGCGCGCGAGGCCCGGCGCCGCGCCGCCGAGGCCGGCGTCGGCGACCGCGTCGAGATCCGCGTCGCCGACTACCGCGAGCTGCGCGGCGAGCAGTTCGACGCGATCGCCTCGATCGGCATGGTCGAGCACGTCGGCGCGCGCAACATCGAGACCTACGCCAAGCAGCTCGCGAGCCTGCTGCCGCCCGGCGGGCGGCTGCTGAACCACGGCATCGCGCGGCTGCGTCACGGCGAGGGCGAGGCGGGCGGCTTCTCCGAGCGCTACGTCTTCCCCGACGCCGCGCCGCTGCACCTGTCGCGGGTGCAGTTCGCGCTCGAGGGCGCGGGCCTGGAGACCGAGCACGTCGAGGGCTTCCGCGCGCACTACGAGCGCACGCTCACCCACTGGCTCTCGCGCCTGGACGACAACGCCGAGGAGGCCGAGCGGCTCGCCGGGGCGCAGCGGATGCGCGTCTGGCGGCTCTACCTGCGGGGCGCGCGAAACGGGTTTCGCAGCGGCTTCACGTCGATCTACCAGGTGCGCTGCCGGCGGGCCTGAGCCCGCCGGCAACGTTGCCCTGGAAGCACTAGGCGACCTCGGAGCAGACCTGCGCGCCGACGGCCTCGGCCGGCTCGGCGGGCTCGGCGGCCTGCTCGGCGTGCGCCGCGGCCTCGGGCGCGGACTCGAGCACGGCGAGCGTGACCGCGATCGCCGCGACGACGAGGCCGGCCGCGATCAGGAACGCGAGGTGGTAGCCGCCGGTCAGCGCGGCCGCCGCCGACTCGCCCTTGGCCGCCAGGGCCTCGGTGCGCGAGGCCGACACCGTCGCCAGGATGGCGAGGCCGATGGCGCCGCCGACCTGCGCGGCGGTGTTGACGAGACCCGATGCCAGCCCGGCCTCCTGCGGCGTGGCGCCGGACATCGCGACCGCGATCAGCGGCGGGAACGAGACGCCGATGCCGAGCGACATGATCACCATGACCGGCAGCACGTCGACGAGGTAGCTGCCGTCAACCGGCACGCGGGCGAACAGCAGCAGCCCGATCGTGACGAGCGTGAGGCCCGGGACGAGCACCCGGCGGGCGCCGAAGCGCATCATCAGCCGCTCGGAGTAGCGCAGCGACATCGTGCCCATGATCACCGTGCCGGGCAGGAACGCGAAGCCGATCTGCAGCGCGTCGTAGCCCAGGACGCGCTGGAAGTACAGCGTGCCGAGGAAGAACATCCCGAACATCCCGGCGACCGTGAACATCTGCACGACGTTCGCGCCCGACAGGTTGCGCGAGCGGAAGATCCGCAGCGGCACGAGCGGCGTCGCGGCGCGCGACTCGCGCACGATGAAGGCGGCCAGCAGCGCGAACGACGCGGCGAGCAGCAGGAGCGCCTGCGCCGAGCCCCAGCCGTCCTCGGCCGCCGGCTTGACGATCGTGTAGACGGTCAGCATCAGGCAGGTGGTGATGAGGATCGCGCCCAGGACGTCGGCGCCCTGGCGGATGCCGAGCCCCGTGTCACGCTCGATCAGGCGCTGCGCCAGGATCGCGGTGCCGATCCCGATCGGGATGTTGATGAAGAAGATCCAGTGGTAGTTGATCGTCTGCGTCAGCACGCCGCCGGCCAGCAGGCCGATCGAGCCGCCGGCGGAGGCGACGAAGCCGTAGACGCCGATCGCCTTGGCGAGGTCGCGCGGCTCGGGGAACATCGTGAAGATCATCCCGAGGATCACGGCCGAGGTCATGGCGCCGCCGATGCCCTGCAGGAAGCGCGCCGCCACCATCGTCTCCTGGCTCCAGGCGATGCCGCAGAACACCGAGGCGCAGGTGAAGACGGCGAGGCCGGCCATCAGCATGTTCTTGCGGCCGATCAGGTCGCCGAGGCGGCCGGACAGCAGCAGCAGGCCGCCGAAGGCGATCAGATAAGCGTTGACGACCCAGGCCAGGCTGGACTGGGTGAAGCCGAGGTCGTCCTGGATCGACGGCAGCGCGACGTTCACGACGGTGACGTCGAGGACGATCATGAGCATGCCCGCGCAGAGCACGTAGAGGGCGATCCAGCGGTTGCGGTCAGTGGGGGTGGTGTCGGTCATGGGGTCCTCTCATGGGTGCAGCGTCAGTTTCCAGCAATGACCGGCGGGCGTCCCCAAACTCATCGGCGGCGACGCGAATTGTGCTTCCGGTTCGAACCCTTCGGCTGCCAGAGGGCGAGCTCGCCGCCCGCCGGCCCGGCGACGACGCTGCGCCAGCCGGCCGGTCCCTCGCGCGGCTCCAGGCACACCGCGGCCCCGAGCTCGCGGGCGCGGTCGGTGACCGCGGCGATGTCGGCGACCTCGACGTAGGGCAGCCACAGCGGCCGCTCGGTCTCGCATTGCACGACGCCGCCGCCGCCGAAGCCGCCGTCCAGGCCGAGCGCCCAGTACGAGCCGCCGCCGGCGCAGATGCGCTCCGCCCGCCAGCCGCACAGGTCCGCGTAGAAGCCGCACGCACCGGGCAGGTCGCCGGTGTGCAGCTCCAGATGGACCACGGGCCTGGGGCGGGCGGGAGTCATGGCGTCTGTGGGTATGACTGCGGTCGGCGCGCCGACTCATCGCGGGTACGCTGAGCAGCGGCCATGGCGATCTCCGCGACGCACTCCTCGGCGCAGGAACGCGAGCTTCTGACGGCGGCCCGGGGCGGCGACGAGCGGGCCTTCCAGCAGCTCGTGGCGCCGCGCCACAACGAGCTGCACGCGCACTGCTACCGGATGCTGGGCTCCGTCCACGACGCCGAGGACGCGCTGCAGGAGGCGCTGCTGCGCGCCTGGCGCGGGATGCGGCGCTTCGAGGGCAAGAGCTCGCTGCGCTCGTGGCTGTACCGGATCGCGACGAACACCTGCCTGGACACGATCGGCAAGCGGCCCAAGCGCGTGCTGCCGATCGACTACGGCCCCGGCGCTCACCCGCACGACTCGCCGGGCGCGCCGCTCGCGGAGTCCGTCTGGATCGAGCCCTACCCCGACGGGCTGCTGAGCCCCGACGTCTTCGCCTCCCCCGAGGCCAGCTACGAGCAGCGCGAGAGCGTCGAGCTCGCGTTCATCGCAGCGCTGCAGCACCTGCCGGGCCAGCAGCGCGCCGTGCTGATCCTGCGCGCCGTGCTGGGGTTCTCCGCGCGCGAGGTCGCCGACGCGCTGGAGACGACGGTCGCGTCCGTCAACAGCTCGATGCAGCGCGCGCGCCGGACCGTCGACGAGAAGCTCCCCGATTCCAGCCAGCAGGAGACGCTGCGGACCGTCGGCGACGAGCGGCTGAAGGAGGTCGTCGAGAGCTACATGGCCGCGCTGCAGTCCGGCGACGTCGACCGCGTGCTGGCGCTGCTGACCGAGGACGGCACCTGGTCGATGCCGCCGCTGCCGGTCTGGTTCCGCGGCCGCGAGGCGGTCTCCGCGTTCCTCACCGACTACCCGCTCAACGAGCGCTGGCGCCACGTCCCGACGCGCGCCAACGGCCAGCTCGCGGTCGGCTGCTACGTCTTCGACGAGGCGCGCGGCTGCTATGTCATCGGCGTCATCGACGTGCTCGCCCTGCGCGGCGAGCTGATCGGCGACGTCACCGCCTTCCTGGCGCCGTGGCTGTACAGCCGCTTCGGCGCGCTGGACGGCGTGATGACGCCGGAGGTCTTCGCCAGCTTCGGGCTGGCGGAGACGCTGCCGGCGTAGTCAGCCGCCGATCTCCCGCGGGACGCGCTTGCGGGCGAGCGCGAGCACGTCGTCGATGTCGCCGCAGCGCTGGCATTCCCAGATGCGGCCCCCCGCCTCGAAGCTCGCGCTGGCGAGGTGGCGCCCGTCGGGGGCGAACGCGACCGCGGCGACCTCCTCCCCGTGACCGGAGAGCAGCGTCGGCGGGAAACGCGGCGCCCGCCAGTCCCAGATGCGCACGATCCCGTCCGCTCCGGCGCTTGCGAGATGGCGGCCGTCGCCCGCGAACGCCACGGCGCCGATTGCGCCCCCGCCGCCGTGCAGGAGCGTCGGCGCGACGCGCGGCGTTCGCCAATCCCAGACGCGCACGATCCCGGCCGCTCCCGCGGTTGCCACGTGGTGGCCGTCGGCTGCGAACGTGACGCTGGCGCCGTCCTCGACGCCACGCAGGACGGTGCGCGGAGAGCTCGGCGCACGCACGTCCCAGACCCGTACGGTCCCGGTGATCGCGGCCGCGGCGACGCGGCGTCCCTCGTCGGCGAAGGTCACGGCCTCGAGGAGCTCCACCCGGCCCTTGGCCAGCTCGACGTGGGGTGTGCCGGGCTCACGCCAGTCCCAGACGCGGACTGTCCCGCCGGCGTCGCCGGCGGCGACGCGCAGACCGTCGTCGCTGAACGCGACGCTCTGCACGTTCTGCTTGCCCGCCTTCAGCACGATGGGCGGCCCGCCCGCCCGCCAGTCCCAGACCTGCACGGTCCCGTTGCCGGTGGCGCCTGCGACGTGGCGCCCGTCGCGCGCGAACGCCACACCGTTGACCGGGCTCGCGCGCGGGCCGAGAACGACCGGGCCGCGCCGGGGCGCGGCCGCGTCCCACACGTTCACTCCGCCGTCGAAGCCGCCGCTGGCGAGGTGGCGTCCATCGCTGCTGAATGCCATCGCACCGGTGAGTGCGTCGACGGGAAGGGCAGCGGGCGCCGGACGCGTCGCGCGCCATTGCCAGACCCGCACGCTCCCGTCTTCTCCGGCGCTCGCGAGCCGGTTGCCGTCGCCGATGAACGCCAGCGTGCCGACGGTTCCCTCGTGACCGCGCAGGACGATGGGCGCGATGCGCGGCGCGCGCCAGTCCCACAGGCGAACGGCTCCATCCGCTCCGCCACTGGCGAGATGGCGACCGTCGCGCGCGAACACCACCGCCGTGGCCTGTCCCTCGTGGCCGCGCAGGACCGTCGGCGCCGAGCGCGGCGAGCGCCGGTCCCAGACCCGTATCCGCCCGTCGACGCCGGCGCTTGCCACACGGCGGCCGTCGCCGGCGACCGCCAGCCCGAAGATCGGGGGCTCCTGCCGCCCGAGGACGACAGGTCGCGGGCGGCGCGCGCGCAGGTCCCACACGCGGACGGTCGCCACGCTGCCGGTCTCGCCGCGGCTCCCGACGGAGGCGACGTAGCGTCCGTCGCCGCTGAACGCCACCGGGTTGATGACGCCCTGGTTTCCGCCGCCGCGCAGGAGCCTGGGAGCGGCGCGCGGGGCGGTGAGGTCCCAGACGCGCACCACCCCCTCAGGATCGGCGCTCGCGAGCAGGCGTCCGCCCGCGCCCACGGCGAGGGCCACTCCGATCTCGCCGGGCAGGACCGCCGGCTGCGTTCTGCGCGCACGCCAGTCCCAGAGCCGCAGCCTGCCGTCGGCGCCGGAGCTGGCAAGCCGGTCGCCGCCGGCGAACGCGACCGAGAACACTCCGTCGCGGTGCCCGGGCAGGACGACCGGTGCAGCGCGGAGCGCGCGTAGATCCCAGACCCGCACCGTGCCGTTGCTGCCCGCGGCGGCGAGGTGGCGGCCGTCCGCCGCGACCGCCAGGGGGGCGAGGATCCGCTGGTTGCCGCGCAGGATCAGCTCGGGCGTGGCCTCGCTCGCCGCCGCGCGCAACGCACCCTCCGACAGCAGCGTGTGCTTCTTCGCGTACGCCCGCATCCCGAACACGAGGCTCTGGCCGGGATCGGTGCCCAGCTCTGCGAGCGCCTCGATCGCCAGCTGCGTCGATTGCGCCGCGTCGCGCTGGTCGATCGCGTCGTTGCGCTGGACGAGGGCGAAGACCGCGAGCGCCACTGCGATCACCAGCCCGCCGACGGCGGCGCCGGTCAGCGTCCGCTGGCGCGCGGTTGCCGCGCGCCGGCTCTCGACGATGAACTGCGCCTGCTCGGCGGTCGCCTGCTCGCGGTGGTCGGCCTGCCGTGCCAGCCAGCTCTCGCACTCCCGCAGTTCGGTGCCGCGCAGCAGGAAGCTCGTGTCGTGGCCCGCGTCGAGCCAGTCGCGGGTGGCCCCTGCGATCCGCGTGTGCTGGTCGCGCCAGTCGAGGTCGGTCTCGAGCGCCTCGACGAGCGCTGCGACACCGGCCTCGAAGTCGTCGTCGTCGCGCAGGAAGATCCACTCGCGCGCAGCCAGGGCGGCGGGAAGCCGGGCCTCGTCGACCTCGCGCCGGTAGACGGGGATGATCAGCTTGTTCAGCGCGGCCGCCTGGTCGAGCTCCAGCCGGCAGTGCTCGGAGCCCAGCGAGTCCGCGCTCATGACGAAGACGAACGCCGTGCAGGCCTCGATGCCGTGGGTGATGCGCGCCTCCCACTGGGCGCCGGCGACGATGTCCTCGACGTCGAGCCAGACGTCCTTGCCCCGCGCCTCGAGCGCCGCGCGCAGCCGCGCGACGGCGCTGCGGTCCTCGCGCGCATAGGAAATGAACGCGTCGTGACGACCGGCCTCCGGGGGCGGCCGCGACGCCGTCACGCCCCCTCCGCCACCCCGCGCAGCTCGCGCTCGATCTCGTCGGCCCAGCCGATCGCCTCGCCGCGCTCGGCCCGCGCCGCGCGCACGAGCTCGAGGTTGTTCGCCGTGCTCGCGGGCTCCCAGCGTTCGCGGACGCTCGCGAGCGCGGCGCGCGCGCCGGCCAGCGCCTCGTCGCGATCGCGGCCGAGCACGCCGAGCTCCAGCCGCGTCGCGTGGTCCCAGTAGTCGGCGCCGCCGCCGTCGATGCGCCGCCGGTTGGCGTAGCGCACGACCGGGACGAGCAGCTGCTGCGCGGCGGCGCCCGGGTCGCGGATCTCCATGAGCGTGACGGCGTTGATGCCGGGATAGGCGTCGCGCCAGTCGGCCTCGAAGCCGCGGCGGTAGGCGTCGATCGCCTGGTCGAGATGACCGGCCGCGCGCAGGCCGGCGCTGCCGCGCTCGGCCTCCCAGCGGTCCTTGTAGACGCGGCCGAGCAGCCCGTAGGTCTCGCTGCTGGCGCCGTGCTCGTCGATGACCGCGAGCAGCACCTGCTCGGCGTCCGCGCCGCGGCCGGCGCGGTTGAGCGCGAGGCCGTACTGCTCGCAGACCAGGACCGTCCGCCGCAGCGGCGCCGGCAGGCGCTCGACGACGCGGATCATGTCCTCCCAGGCCGAGGTCGCGCGGTAGGAGAGCAGCAGGTCGACGAGCACCCCGGCCTCGACGTCGTCGGCCGGCCCGAGGTCGCCTTCGAGGGCGCGCAGCGCGTCGGCTCCCTGCGCCCGCGCCTCGGCGAGCCGGCGCTTGATCGTCACCGAGTACTCGGCCTGCTCGCGGAAGACGTCGGTCTTGAGGCGGTCGATCTGGGGCGCCGGCAGGTCGTCGATGAGCTGGAAGACCGGGCTGTCGGTCGCCGCCTGGCGCGCGTGGCGCAGCGCCTCGACGAGCATCGCCCGCTCCTCGGCGGCGGCCGCGGGGCGCCCGTGGGCGTCGAGCGTGTACGGCCGCACGCGGTCGGGCGCGAGGTCGAACGGCGTGCGCTTGACGTCGGCGCCGATCAGGACCGTCGAGTAGGGCCGCAGGGCGTGGCGCACGCCGAGCTCGTAGAAGACGTTGGCGTTGGCGGTCGTGAGGTCGGCGACGGCGTAGTCGGCCAGGATCAGCCGCTCGAACATCGGCTTGTGGACGATCCCGCCGACGAGCTCCTGGTCGGCGCGCAGCGGCTGCAGCTCCGCCTCCTCGACCGCGGGCGCGATCAGGTCGCGGTAGACGGCGTCGAAGTCGACCGAGCCGCCCTGCCCGTCGGGCTTGGAGCCGAACGGCATCACCACGAAGCACAGCGGCAGGAGCCCGGCGCTCATCGCGCGGCCAGCCTACACGCGGCCGCGCGCCCCACGGGCGGATAGGGTCGCGCCAATGGCCTGGGATCGCGATGGGTCGCAACGCGAGCTGACCCGCGCGGTCAAGGCGCTGGACACGCGCCGCGTCGACGAGCTGTGCGCCGAGCTCGTCGACCACCTCGCGCGCCAGGACGCGGCCTACCCGCAGCTGCCGGCGCGCGTCATCCTCGGGGTGCTGCGCGGCGGCCGCCATGTCGCCCGCGTCGAGCAGGTCGCCGACGCGCTCGTCCGCGCCGGCGGCGAGGACCCGGCGATCCGCCGCCACCACGCCCAGGCGCTGCTGGACCGCGGGCAGCTCGTCGCCGCCGAGGTCGTGCTGCGACGACTCGTCGCCGACACGACGGGAGCCGAGGCCGAGCAGGCGGAGGCGCGCGGCCTGCTCGGGCGCGCCTACAAGCAGATGTACCTCGCGACGCGGGCCGAGGCGCCCGAGCGCCGGCGGCGCTCCCTGCAGCGCGCGATCGCCGCCTACGCGGACGCCTACCGCGAGTCCGCGCAGCGGCGCTGGCACGCGATCAACGCGGTCGCGCTGATGCGGCGCGCCGAGCGCGACGGCATCGCGATCGACGGCGCGCCCGACCCCACGGCGATGGCCGAGGAGATCCTCGCCGCCGTCGAGGCGCTCGGCGACGCCGGGCCGTGGGACCGCGCGTCGGCGATGGAGGCCTGCGTCGCGCTCGGCCGCACGGAGCCCGCGCTGCAGTGGCTGGACGCCTACCTCGCCGACGCCGACGCGTTCGGCATCGCAGCCACGCTGCGCCAGCTCACCGAGCTCTGGGAGCTCGAGCCCGCCACCGATCCCGGCCGCCACCTGATCGCGCCGCTGCAGGCCGCGCTGCTCGACCACGAGGACGGGCCGACCGACGTGCGCGTCGGCGCGGCCGACATCGCGCCCGCGGCGACGGCGCGCATCGACGCCGACCCCGGCTTCGAGAAGGTGCTCGGGACCGAGCGCTTCGAGAGCCTGAAGTGGTTTCGCACGGCGCTCGAGCGCTGCCGCGCGGTCGGCCGCGTCGAGGATGCGACGGAGCGCCCGGTGGGCACGTGCTTCCTCGTTGCCGGGCCGACCCTGCACGCCGCGTTCCCGCCGCTCGTGCTCGTCACGAACGCGCATGTGATCAGCGCCACGGAGCCGCTGGCGCTGCGACCCGACGACGCGCGGATCACCTTCCGCGCGCTCGAGGCCGCGCCCGCGAGCTACCGGGTCAGCCGGCTGCTGTGGTCCTCGCCGGTCGGCGAGCTCGACACGACGATCGTCGAGCTCGACGGCTATCCGGCCGACGTCGGGTCCTGCCCGCTGGCGGCGCACCGGCCGGCCCTCGACAGCGATCCGCTGCCGCAGACGTACATCATCGGCCACCCCGGCGGCGGCGATCAGGTGATGCTCTCCGTGCGCGACAACCAGGTGCTCGACGGCGACGACGTGCACCTGCACTACCGCACGCCGACCGAGGGCGGCAGCTCCGGCAGCCCGGTGTTCGACCGCCAGTGGGAGCTGATCGCGATCCACCACGCGGGGCGCACGAACATGCCGCGCCTGCACGGCCGGCCGGGGAGCTACCCCGCCAACGAGGGCATCTGGCTGGACCGCGTCGCGGAGGCGGTCAGGCAGGCGGGGCCGGCGTCCGGCTAGGCGCGCTGCCCGCGGCCGCCTCGGCGCGGCTGCTGGCCCACGAGGCGTGCTCCTGGGAGACCAGCGCCTCCACGCGCTCGGCCAGCACGCGCGCCGGCGCGGGCACGCCGTCGTAGGGCCCCGCGCCCGCCGCGAAGAGGTACTTCTCGTGCTTGAGCTGCTCGCAGGTCGAGCGGTAGCTCGTCCAGTTGTGCTGGTACTGCTGCAGCTGCTGGTAGCCCTCGAGCACGACGATCAGCGCGCCGCCGGCACCCATCAGCCAGCCCGGCGCCGACGCTGCGGCCGCCACCGGGATCGCCGCCGCGACGACGATCTGCACGACCTTCAGCCGCTTGTACCAGCGCTGGTTGTGCAGGCTCTGCGCGTCGTACCAGGCGATCTGATCCTCGAGCCGCGCTTCAGGGGCGTTCATCGCGCGCGCAGTATCCCAGCCCGCCGCGACCGCTTCAGGCGCCGAGCTGGCCCACCGGCGCCGGGACGATCGCCACGTGGCGCTGACCGCCCGCCAGCGGCCGGCGCCAGGGCCCGTCGCCGTCGAGCTCGCCGCCGCGGTCGAGCAGGAGCGCCGCGAGCAGGCGGGCGTCCTCCAGCGGCTGCGCCGGCGAGCGGTAGCTGCGCTCGGTCCGGCTCGTGAGCTGGCCGCTCACGCGGTCGTCGACGACGACGAGGTACAGCGGCCCGAGCGTGAGCTCGAGCTGCTGCCCGCCGCCGTCGTCGTCATGCCAAGCGCTCACTGCGCCGCAACGCTACCGCTGCGGCTCCGGCGTCGGTCAGGCTGCGGCCGCGCGCTTCGCCGGCTTGGCGACGACGAGCTTCTCGGCCTGGCGCTCGGGCGTGATGCGCACGACGTTGGTCGCAATGCCGAGCTTCTCCAGCGTCCAGATGAACATCGCCGAGATGTCGACCTCGAAGCGGCCCAGGCCCTGGCGCGCCGAGCGCGGGAAGGCGTGGTGGTTGTGGTGCCAGGACTCGCCGAACGTGACGAGCGCGAGCCAGGCGACGTTCGTGGACTTGTCCTCGACGTCGAAGCGCCGGCGCCCGAAGAAGTGGCAGACCGAGTTGATCGACCACGTGACGTGGTGGATGAAGAAGATCCGCACGAAGCCGGCCCACAACAGCGTCCACAGCGCGGCGGTCAGCGAGAAGCCGTGCAGGACGAAGCCCAGGACGAACGGGATCAGGAGCCCGATGCCCGCGATCGCGAGGAAGTTGCGGCTGATCCAGCGCATGCCCTTGTCCTCGCAGAGGTCGGGGGCGTACTTGCGGAACTCGGCGCCGCCCTGCGTCTTCATCAGCCAGCCGCTGTGCGCGTGCCAGAGACCCTTGATGCCCGAGCCGTGGCCGACGTGCGGGCTGTGCGGGTCGCCCTCCTCGTCGGTGTGGGCGTGGTGCAGGCGGTGGTCGGCGACCCAGGCGATCGGCGGGCCCTCGACGGCCATGCAGCCGGCGACCGCGAACGCGTATTCAACGGGCTTGGCCACGTGGAAGGCCCGGTGCGTGAGCAGCCGGTGATATCCCACCGTGACCCCGAGGCCGGTGACGATGTACATCACGAAGAAGATCGCGAGATCGATCGCGTCGATCGACTTGTTCCACAACAGGACGACCGCGACGATGAACGCGATGAACGGCAGCACGACGGCGCCGAGGTTTGCGTACTTGGTGAGCTTTGGCATGGCTTTGAGGCTACTGACCGAGGTTTGACGAGTTCTTGTGGCATTTCTCTGGCCGTCAGGGCCAAAATGTGTAGCCTGAGCACAAATGGAGGGGATCCCGCCCGAGGTCGCCGCGGTCCTGCGCCCGCTTCTGCCCGATCTGGCCGCTGAGACGATCCGCGCGATCGGCCAGGAGGTGCCCGACTACTCGCGCCCGCTCGAGGGCCGCCTCGGCGTCACGCTGCGCTACGGCACCGAGCGCGCGCTGCGCCGCTTCGTCGACTCGATCGAGGAGGCGGGCGCCGTCAGCGACAGCGATCGCCGCATCTACGTCGAGCTCGGCCGCCTCGAGCTGCGCGAGGGCCGCACGCTCGGCGCGCTGCTCGCCGCCTACCGCGTCGGGGCCCAGATCGCGTGGCGGCGCTTCGTCGAGGCGGGCACCCGCGCCGAGCTCGAGCCGGCGACCCTGTACCGCCTCGGCGAGGCGATCTTCGCCTACATCGACGAGATCTCCGGCGAGTCGATCGAGGGCTACGCCGCCGAGCAGTCGGCCGCCGCGGGCGAGCGCCAGCGCCGCCGCGCGCAGCTCGTGCTGCTGCTGGCGGCCGAGCCGCCGCCGGCGGCGGAGGTCGTGCGCGCGGCGGCGGTCCGCGCCGCCTGGGCGCCGCCCGCCCGCCTGGCGGCGCTCGTCGTCGAGGGGATCGACTCCGAGCGCCTGGCCGGCCGGCTGGGGCCCGGATCGCTCGCCGCGCCGCTGGAGACCGCCGACGGCGCGCCGCAGCAGCAGCGCGGCGCGCGCGTGCTCGCCTTCGTCCCCGACCCCGACGGCCCGGGCCGCCGCGCCCAGATCGAGCAGGCGGTCGGCGCCCGCGCGGCGGCGCTGGGACCGACGGTCGCCCCGGCCGCGGCGGGGCGCAGCCTCGAGCGTGCCCGCCGCGCGCTGGACCTGCGCGCTGCGGGCGCGCTCCCGGGCGACGGGCTGCTCGTCGCCGCCGAGCACGCGGCCGAGCTGCTGCTGCACGCCGACGTGCGCCTGGCCGGCGAGCTCGCCGCGGCCTGCCTCTCGCCGCTGGACGCGCTCAAGCCGGCCGCCCGCGAGAAGCTCACCGAGACGCTGCGGGCGTGGCTGGACCGCCAGGGCCGCATCGACGAGACCGCCCGCGTCCTGGACGTCCACCCGCAGACCGTGCGCTACCGCCTGGCACAGCTGCGCGAGGCGTTCGGGCCCGAGCTGCTCGAGGACGCCGAGGCGCGCTTCGAGCTCGCGCTCGCGCTGCGGGTGCACGGCGCCGGGCTCGGCGTGGGCGACGACGACGCGCGCGCCTAGGGGCCTGCCAAAGACGTCGCGTCCCGCCGGCCTCGTGCTCGATCAGGGCGCGACCGTCCCGCGAGCCCCGCAGCTCGGCCGCGAGCAGCTCAGCGGCGCTCACCCGCGCTTGACGAGCCGGCCGACGGCGGCCATCAGCTCGTCGGTGCGGTCGGCGCGCAGCTCGCCCTCGGCGGGCAGCACGCAGGAGCGCGCATGCTCGTCGAGCAGGCCCAGCGCGACCTTGTCGAGCGCCGCCTGCGCGGCCGAGATCTGGGTCAGCACGTCGATGCAGTAGCGGTCGTCGACGACCATCTTCTCGATGCCGCGGACCTGGCCCTCGATGCGCCGCAGGCGGGCGAGGAGCTGGTCCTTGCTGGCGGTGTAGCCGCGGACCGTGGGAGTCGGGGGATTCTCGGAGGTCGCCATGGAAGGAAGACTAGCGTACCCCATGGGGGTATACTCCCGGCGGCTGCACGAATACCCCCTTCCCGTATCGATTGGAATGTGCCCATGTCCCTCCCGAAGCGCACCTACACCGTCACCGGCATGACCTGCGGCCACTGCCGCAACGCCGTCATGCAGGAGGTCCTGCAGGTCCCGGGCGTCCGCGCCGTCGACGTCGACCTCGACGCCAAGCAGCTGACCGTCGCCGGCGAGGAGTTCGACGACGCCGCCGTCAAGGCCGCGGTCGACGAGGCCGGGTACGCGCTGACGGCATGAGCGTCGGCGTTCGCGTGGCGGCCTTCGCCGCGCTGCTCGCCCTCGTCTTCGCGGCGGCGGCGCTCGCCGGCCGCGCCCTCGATCCGAGCACCGGCTCCCACGAGGAGGCCGCTGCCGAGCATGCCCACGGGCACGAGGCCACCGCGCCCGCGGCGGCCGCCGTGCCGGCGGGCCTGTCGCTCGCCCAGGACGGCCTGCGCCTCGAGGCCCGCGACACGCCGCTCTTCGCCGGCCGCCCGTCGCGCCTGGAGTTCCGGATCGCAGGAGCGGGCGGCAGGACCGTGCGCGACTTCGCGACCGAGCAGGGCCGGCGCATGCACCTCATCGTCGTCCGCCGCGACCTCACCGGCTACCAGCACCTGCACCCCACGCAGACGCCGACCGGCGCCTGGACGGTGCCGATCACGCTGCCCGGCGCCGGCGCCTACCGCGCGTTCGCGGACTTCAGCACCGGCGGGCGGCGGCTGACGCTCGGCATCGACCGCCTCGTCCCCGGCCACTTCGCGCCGCGGCCGTTGCCCGCTCCCGCAGAGCGCACGCGCGTCGACGGCTACGACGTCGCGATCCACGCGCACGGCGCCGGCAGCGAGCTGGGCTTCACGATCACCCGCGACGGCACACCGGTCAGCGACCTGCAGCCCTACCTCGGCGCGCGCGGGCACCTCGTCGCGCTGCGGGCGGGCGACCTCGCCTACGAGCACGTGCACCCGATCGCCAGCGGCACGTCGAACGAGATCTCCTTCGAGACGGCGGCGCCGACGCCCGGCAGCTACCGCCTCTTCCTCCAGTTCCGCCACGGCGACCGCGTTCACACCGCCGCCTTCACCCGGACGGTCTCACCGTGAGCACGCCGCCGGTCGAGGCGACCGAGCACCTCGAGCTGCCGATCAGCGGCATGACCTGCGCGTCGTGCGCGTCGCGCGTGGAGAAGCGCCTGAACCGCCTCGACGGCGTGCAGGCGTCGGTGAACTACGCGACCGAGCGCGCGTCGGTGGCGTTCGAGCCCGCGATCGCGACCCCCGAGGACCTCGTCGCCGCCGTCGAGCAGGCGGGCTACGGCGCCGTGCTGCCGTCGGCCGCGATCGAGCAGCACGAGCACGCCCACGACCCCGTCGCCGAGCTGCGCCGGCGGCTCGTGTTCGCGGCGATCGCCTCGGTCCCGCTCGTCGCGATGGGGATGATCCCGGCGCTGCAGTTCGACAACTGGCAGTGGATCTCGCTGCAGCTCGCCACGCCGGTGCTCGTCTGGGCCGGCTGGCCGTTTCACCGCGCCGCCTGGACGAACCTGCGCCACGGCACGGCGACGATGGACACGCTGATCTCGCTCGGCACGATCGCCGCCTGGACCTGGTCGGTCGTCTCGCTGCTCTTCCTCGGCGCCGGCGATCCCGGCATGCGCCACGCGCTCAGCCTCGTCCCCGAGCGCGGCGGGCCGACCGGCAACGTCTACTTCGAGGCCGTCGGCGTCGTCGTGACGTTCCTGCTCGCCGGCCGCTGGTTCGAGGCGCGCGCGAAGCGCAGCGCCGGCGCCGCCCTGCGCGAGCTGCTCGCGCTCGGCGCCAAGGACGTCTCCGTGCTGGACGCCGACGGCGTCGAGAAGACCGTGCCGATCGAGGAGCTGAAGGTCAACCACCGCTTCGTCGTGCGCCCGGGCGAGAAGGTCGCCACCGACGGCGTCGTCTACAAGGGCACCTCCGCGATCGACCGCTCGCTGCTGACCGGCGAGAGCGTGCCGGTCGACGTCAAGCCCGGCGACCTCGTGACCGGCGCGACCGTCAACACCGGCGGCGGGCTGCTGATCGTCCGCGCGCTGCGCGTCGGCGCCGACACCGCGCTCGCGCAGATCGGCCGGCTCGTCACCGACGCCCAGTCGGGCAAGGCGCCCGTCCAGCGGCTCGCCGACCGGATCGCCGGCGTCTTCGTGCCGGTCGTGCTGGCGATCGCGGTCGCGACGCTCGGCTTCTGGGTCGGCGCCGGCGACACGGGCCTCGCCTTCGCCGCCGCGGTCGCGGTGCTGATCATCGCCTGCCCCTGCGCGCTCGGCCTCGCGACGCCGACGGCGCTGCTCGTCGGCACCGGCCGCGGCGCCCAGCTCGGCGTGCTGATCCGCGGGCCGGAGGTGCTCGAGTCCACCCGCCGCGTGGACACGATCGTCATCGACAAGACCGGCACCGTGACCTCGGGCAAGATGACCCTGCAGACGATCAGCGTCGCCGACGGCGTCGACGAGGCGCAGGCGCTGTGGCTCGTCGGGGCGCTGCAGAACGGCTCCGAGCACCCGGTCGGGCGCGCGATCGCGGCCGCCGCGCGGGTGCTGGAGGACGGGCCGCCGGCGCCGGTCGAGGACTTCGCCAGCCATCCCGGGATGGGCGTCCAGGGCACGGTCGCGGGGCGGGCGATCATCGCCGGGCGCCCCGCGCTGCTCGCCGGCGCCGACCCCTCGCTGGCGCTGCCGCCCGAGCTCGAGCGCGCGCGGCTGGCCGCCGAGGCCGAGGGCCGCACCGCGATCGCCGCGAGCTGGGACGGCGCGGCGCGGGCGCTGTTCGTCGTCGCCGACGGGCTCAAGCCGACGTCGCCCGAGGCCGTGCGGCGGCTGCGCGCGCTCGGCCTGCGCACGATCCTGCTCACGGGCGACAACGAGACGACGGCGCGGGCGATCGGCGCGCGGGTCGGCGTCGACGAGGTCATCGCGGGCGTCCTGCCGGCCGGCAAGGCCGACGTCGTGCGCGAGCTGCAGGCGCAGGGACGCGTCGTGGCGATGGTCGGCGACGGCGTCAACGACGCGCCGGCGCTCGCGCAGGCCGACCTCGGCATGGCGATCGGGACCGGCACCGACGTCGCGATCGAGGCCTCCGACCTCACGCTCGTCACCGGCGACCTGCGGGTCGCCGCCGACGCGCTGCGCCTCGCGCGCCGCACGCTCGCGACGATCAAGGCCAACCTCTTCTGGGCCTTCGCCTACAACGTGGCGGCGCTGCCGCTCGCGGCGGCGGGCCTGCTGAACCCGATGATCGCGGGCGCCGCGATGGCGGCGTCGAGCGTCTTCGTCGTCGCCAACTCGCTGCGGCTGCGCGGCTTCCACGCGCAGCGCGACGCGGCCGGCGCGGGGGTCAGCCCTGCGGGCGTCCCGTCAGGTCTGCCTGCGTGACCGCGATCTCGGTCACGCGCGCTCCGACCCAGGCGGCCTCGAGGTGGGCCAGCTGGCGTTCGAGGTCCTCCATGTACTCGGCGTCCGCGTCCAGGCCGATCGAACACGCGAGCTCGTGCTCGATGCGCAGGAGCTCGAGGCGCTCGCGGACCTCGGAGGGGTCTGAGTACAACATCTGAGGGAGTGGTGCTCGCTCGCACGAATGTCCAAACCCTGCGTCATGAATTCCCCTGCATCGGCATACTCCCGAGCGTCGTGCCTCGCCGCCTGCCGCACATCGCTGGGCCGCTCGCCCTCGTCGCCGTTCTGATTGCCGCTGCCACGGCATTCTCGGGCTGCTCGAGCAACTCCGACGCGGGCGCCGCGACCGTCGCCGCGCCGGCCTTCGAGGAGCTGCCCACGCGCAACGCCCGCGCGAAGGCGATCGAGCCGGTCGCCGGCGAGACCGCCGCGACGGCCGCGCTGCCGACCGAGAGCGCGGCCGACAAGCCCGCGCTGGCGGGCGCCTCCGCGCCGCTGTCGCGCGCGTCGCGGTCCAAGACGCGCGACGGCAGCCCGACCGGCGATGCCGCGATCAGCAAGGCGGAGGTGCTCAAGGAGGGCATCGCGCTGCCGCCGATCGAGGCGCCCGACGCCGTCCACCAGATCATCGAGGCCGGCAACTCGATCGCCCGCACCCCCTACCTCTGGGGCGGCGGCCACGGCAAGTGGCTCGACAAGGGCTATGACTGCTCGGGCTCGATCTCCTACGCGCTGGCCAACGCCGGGCTGCTCAACGCGCCGCTGGACTCCGGCCGGCTCATGGGCTGGGGCAAGCCGGGCCCGGGCAAGTGGATCACGATCTACACGAACCCCGGGCACGTCTACATGGTCGTCGCCGGTGTGCGCTTCGACACGAGCGGCACGCGCGTGACGGGCTCGCGCTGGCAGGACTCGATGCGGGGCGGCGGCGGCTTCGTCGCCCGTCATCCCGAAGGCCTCTAGATAGACTCGGGCGGGAAATGTCGATCCCGTCCTTCGATCTGAAAGTGGTTCAGACGAACCGGACGACGCACATCGCGCCTTCCGGTGAGCTCGACATCGCCAGCGCGCCCGAGTTCGAGTCGGCGATCGCCGAGGCGACGGCCGAGCCGGGCGCGAAGCTCGTGCTCGACCTGCGCGAGCTGACGTTCATGGACTCCACCGGCCTGCGCGCGCTCGCGCAGACCAACGCGCGCGCCGACGAGGCCGGCTTCGCGCTCTCGATCTGGCGCGGCCCGCGCCAGATCGAGCGCGTGCTGGAGATCTCCGGGCTGGCAGATCTCCTGCCGCTCGTCGACGCGCCGCCCGACGGCGCCGACGACGTCGCCGCGCCTAGCGCGAGTAGTTCTTCAGCTTCGACGCGAAGGCGGCCAGGACCGGCCGCGGCGTCCCGTCGGGGCGGACGAGGCCGGCGTCGAACAGGCAGTTCTTGCCGCAGTCGGGGCCGTCCTCGACGCCGAACCAGTTGTAGGAGTAGACGCGGTCCACGCGCCGGCTCTTGAAGCGGCTGGCGAGCGAGAACATGTTCTTGATGCGCGACGCCTGGCGCGACTCGCTGTAGGGGAATGATCCGCGGAAGCTCACGAGCGCCCCGGTCTCCGTGAACCAGTACCGCGCGGAGCGGTTGTAGCGGCGGACCGTGCCGATGATCTTGCTCGTCCCGCTCGAGCGGCTGCGGTTGACGTCGGAGTAGTTGTGGATCCCGACGACCGTCAGGCGCTTGCGCCAGGTCGAGCTCAGGCGCTTGTAGAAGCTCGTGATGTAGCGGTCCACGCCGGCCTGGTCGAGCACGTCGAGGCCCACGACGGCGCACGACCTGCAGCGCTTCTTGACCGCCTGGTACATGCTCTTGTAGTAGGAGACGGCGTTGCCGATGTGGTTCCAGGTCTCCTGCGTCTTGTGGTTGACCTCGTTCCAGGCGCCGAAGTCGCGCACGCCGAGCGCGCGGAAGTAGGCGACGATCCGGCCGACGTTCTTGCGGTAGGAGGTCGTCGAGACGAGCTTGCCGCGCTTGGAGCGCAGGTCGGTCGTCGAGACGTGGATCAGCGTCGAGACCTTGGCCGCGCGAGCGGCCGTGACGAAGGCACGCGCCTTGGCGCGCTCGGCGCTGTCCTGCATGACGTCTGACGGCACGAAGTAGCGCGTGCGCTTGATGTTCAGCCTCTGGAAGTCGGGCGAGCCGAACATCGACGGGCTCTGGTCGGCGATGCCGACGCGGATCGAGCTGCGGGCAGCGGCGGGCGATGCGGGCAGGAGCGCGACCGCGGCGGCGAGGAGGGCAAGGACGCTGATGGAGAGCTTGGACGGCACGGGGAAGTTCTCTCCTTTCCGTAGGAGGCTAGGTCGTTTCTACAACCCGCCCTTGGCGAAAGGATGCGCGCCCCGTGCGTCAGCCCGCGTCCGCGGCGGGCGTGTCCAGGCGCACGCGCTGCGCGCGCGCCTCGCCGTCGGCGGGATCGATCTCGATGAGATCGGCGGCCGCGGGGGCGAACTCGGGCAGGCGTGAGAAGGTCAGCCGGGCGAGGCCGATGTCGCCGCTGAGCTCGGTGAGGTTGCCGGTCCCGCCGCCGCCGACCGAGCCCGGGTTGAGGATCGTCAGGTTGCCGTCGTGCTGGATGCCGGACTTGTGCGTGTGGCCCTCGAGGATCACGAGCGGCTTCGTCGGCGGGGTGTTGCGCAGGACCTCGACGGCGAGTGCGGCGAGCGCCGGCTCGTGGACGAGAACGATGTCGGCGAGGCCGCGGCGGGCCTGCAGCCAGCTGGCGAAGTCCTCCTGCTGGGCGGGCGTCGGGGTGGCGCCGTTGTCGCGGTAGTTCTCGCGCGCCAGGCGCTTGAGCGGGTCGTCGTAGCCCGCGATCCGCAGGCCGGCGACGCGGGTGATCAGCGCGCCGTCGGTCTGGCCGTCGCCGCGCAGGCGCCCGTTGCGCGTCAGGACGATCGCGCCGGCGCGGGCGAGCTTGCGCTCGAGCACGTCGGAGTCGTGGTTGCCGGAGACGAACACGAGCGGGCTGCCGGCGCGCACGATCCGCAGCGCGAGCGACTGCTCGATCGCCGAGCCCTTGTCGGTGAGGTCGCCGACGAAGAACAGCGGGCCGCCGCGCGCCGCGCGCTCGAGCGCCGGAAGCGCGAGGACGTTGTTGTGCAGGTCCGAGGCGACCGTCAGGCGCGGCAGGCGCTCGACCGGCACGCGCCCGGCCGGCGAGGTGACGAGGCGCGCGATCCCGACGAGCTGCTGGTCGATCTCGTCGTCGAGCGTCTTCGCCGACGCGCCGAGCGACTCGATCGTGCGCAGCGCCGCCGGGACCTCGGTGCCGTTGGCGTAGTACTGCGGGGCGTCGATGTTCGAGCGCGGCGGCAGCAGCACCGCGAGCGCGACGCCGGCCGCGAGCGCCGTGATCGCCGCCGCGGGGAGCGTCACGCGCAGGCGCGGTCCGCGCCCGCCGCGCACCGCGAGCGCGACGAGCATCCCGAACGCCAGGCCGCCCAGGACGGCGACCCCGATCGCCAGGCGCAGGTAGCCGGCGAGCGCGTCGCGCGCCTGGCCGCGGACGAGCTCGGTGTCGAGGTTGCCGGCCTCGGCGAGTTTGACCACCGCGTCGCGGTCGACCGAGCGCACGTCGACGTTGACCCGCGCGGGCAGCCGCACGACCGGGAAGCGCACGCCCCAGTCGACGACCGGGACGTAGAGGTCCAGCGCGCCGCTGCGCGCAGGCTCGATCGACAGCCGCACGCTGCCGACGTCGAGCGTGCGGTCCTGCCGGAAGGTCGCCAGCGCGGCCGCGGCGCCGGCGAGCGTCGCGACGACGACCACGGCGACGATCAGGACCCTGCGCAGGGGCTGCAGGCGTGCTTTCACGTGCCCGAGGCTAGCCACGGGCAGATGCTGCCGTCACCCAGATGGTTTCGTGCGCAGGATGCGGGGAGGACGCGCGAATCGGGTTGCGCCGCCGCTGCAACCCATGTGACATCCGATGCGTGCTCGATGATCGGTGTGTGCAACCGCGGCAGATCTACGCGAGCACCCTCACGCGCCGGGAACGGCGGTGGGCCAGACGGCGTGCGCGGGGCTACCGCTCGGCCGCGCTCGTGATGGCCTGTGCGCTCGCGGCGCTCAGCGTGCTGGCCGCCGTCGCGCCCGTTCTGATCTAGCCGGTTAGCGCGCCGCGGCCGCTTCGCCGGCGCCGCGGATCGCCGGTGCCGGCCGCGGTTCGGTTCGTCCCGTCGCAGCGAACACCCACAGGATCGACAGCCAGGTCGTCGCCGCGAGGCTGACGTGGACCCAGACGATCTCGGCCGGCAGCTCGAGCGCGTACTGCACGCCGCCGACGACGCCCTGCGCCGCCAGCAGCAGGCACAGCAGCGTGAGCGCGCGGCGCTGCTCGGCGGGCGCGCCGCGACGGCGGGCGATCACCCACAACACGACGGCGAGGACCCCGAGCACGGTCGCCAGGCGGGCGTGCTGCTCGACGACGAAGCGCAGGGTCTCGGAGCCCTTGAAGTCCAGGCGCTTGATGACGTCGCCGGTGCCCGCGCCGCCGGCGTGCGGGCCGGCCGCGGTCGCGGCCGTGCCGGCGAAGATCGTGACCGCGCCGAGCCCGACGAGACCCCAGACCGATCGCACGATCAGCCGGTCGCCGCGGTCGCGGGCCTCCGCCTCGCCCGGCTCGCGATGCGCGCGCCAGTCCAGCGCCACGCAGGCCACGAGGATCAGCATCGACAGCAGGTAGTGGCTCATGACGAAGCCCGGAGCGAGGTCGTAGAGCACCGTGAAGCCGCCGAGCACCGCCTGCGCGACGACGCCCAGCGGCAGCGCCAGCGACAGCAGCATGAGGTCCTTGCGAAACGGCCGCCGCAGGAACGACGCCGCGAAGGCGCCGATCGCGGCGAAGCCGACGAAGAACGTCAGCATCCGGTTGCCGAACTCGATCACGCCGTGCGTCGTCAGCTGCGTGTAGAGCGAGGTGTCGGTGCACTTCGGCCAGGTCGGGCAGCCGAGGCCCGAGCCGGTCACGCGCACGGCGGCGCCGGTCAGGACGATCAGCGTGAGCATCACCAGCGCGACGCGCGCGATCAGCGCGTAGCGCTCGGGGGTGATCGTCGGGAGGCGTTGCAGCAGGCGGGCACGCATTGCGCCGGGAAGCTTAGGACCTGGGCCGTTGGCCCAGGTCCTAGGAGGCCGCGGGCGCGAGCTGCGCCTCGTCGGCCTGCTCGGCGCGCCGGCGGGGGTTCTGGATGCCGACGGCGGCGATCAGCCCGCCCGCGATCATGAGCGCGCCGGAGACGATCATGCCGCTGCGGAAGGCGTGCACGCCGGCGTCGCGCACCGCGTCGCGCACGGGCCCCGGCGCGGCGCGGTCGGGGACCGCCAGCGGGCGCTCGCGGGCCTCGTCGAGGTAGGCGCGGGCGGCTGGATCGGCCGAGCGCGCGACCGCGCGGTCGTCGAGCCCGGCGCCGAACTGCGCGGCGACGACCGCGCCCACGGCGGCGATCGCGAGCAGGCTCGCGACGCGCGCGAAGGCGTTGTTGACGCCCGACGCGATGCCGGCGTAGCGGCGGTCGGCGGCCTCCAGGACGGTCGCGGTCAATGGCGCGACCGTCATCGCCATGCCGAGGCCGAACAGCATCCCGGCGGGCAGCACGCCGGTGAGGTACTCGCCGCGCTCGTCCAGGCGCGCGAACCCCAGCAGGCCCACGCCCGCGAGCAGCGGCCCGGCCGCCATCAGCAGGCGCGGCCCGACGCGCGCCGACAGCGCGCCGAAGCGCCGCGAGAGGGTGACGAGCAGCAGCGTGATCGGCAGCAGCGCGAGGCCCGCCTGCAGCGCGCTGTAGCCGGCGACCTGCTGGAGGAACAGCGCGACGAAGAACGTCGACGCCCCCAGCCCGGCGTAGACGACGAGCGTCACGACGTTGCCGACGGCGAAGTTGCGGTTGCGGAAGATCGACGGCGGCAGCATCGGGTCGGGCGCGATGCGCTCGTAGCGCACGAAGGCCGCGCAGGCGCCCAGTCCGCCGACGAGCGGGCCCCAGACCCGCGGGTCCGACCAGCCGAGCGTGGGCTGCTCGATCAGGGCGTAGACGGGCCCGGCGAGGCCGAGCACGCAGAGCACGACGCCGGGGACGTCGATCCGCCGCGAGCCCGAGCCGGGGATCTCGGGCACGGCGCGGGCGATCAACGCCAGGCACAGCAGCACGAGCGGCACGTTGAGGGCGAAGATCACGCGCCAGGAGAGCGTGTCGACGAGCAGGCCGCCCAGCGGCGGGCCGAAGGCGACGGCGGCCGCGGTGCCGGCCGTCCAGGAGCCGATCGCGGCGGCGCGGTCGGGGCCCGTGAAGACAGCGGTGATGATCGCCAGCGAGCTGGGGACCAGCAGCGCGCCGAACGCGCCCTGCAGGGCCCGCGCGCCGATCAGGACCCCGATCGAGGGCGCGGCGGCGCAGACCAGTGAGGCGGCGCCGAAGCCGGCGACGCCGATCGTGAAGATCCGCCGGCGGCCGTAGATGTCGCCGAGCGCCCCGCCGACGAGCACCAGCGACGCGAGCAGCAGCAGGTAGGCCTCGACGACCCACTGCTGGCCGGCGAGCGTCGCGTCGAGGTCCTCGCGCAGCGCCGGCAGCGCGACGTTGACCACGGTCTGGTCGACGAACACGATCGACGAGCCGAGGATGCAGGCGATGAGCGTCAGCCGGCGCGCGTGGGCCTCGTCCATCGCGCGAAGACTAGGCGCCGCCGCGCTCGCGGCTGACAGCGGCTTTGCCGGGTGTTAAGGCAGGCCGTGCGAAACTCTGGCGCGCTCGTACCGTTTACCGGTGAGAGCCCCGCACCGACGCGGGGCGTCGTCGGCCCGGTGGCAGCGGGCGCGCAGACGGGGACAGCCACGATCCAGAGGTGCAAGCAGCATGAGGTTTCTCATCACCGGCGGTGCAGGATTCATCGGCTCGCATCTCGCCGAGGAGCTCCTCGGCCAGGGTCACCGCGTCCACGTCCTCGACGACCTCTCGACGGGGTCGATCGACAACGTGCGCCACCTGAAGGAGGACCCGCGCTTCGGCTACACGATCGACACCTGCGCGAGCCCCTCCGTCGTCGCCGAGCTCGTCGACGAGGCCGACATCGTCTACCACCTCGCGGCCGCGGTCGGCGTCGACCTCATCATCGAGAGCCCGGTCCGCACGATCGAGACCAACGTCCACTGCACCGAGGTCGTGCTCGCCCAGGCCAGCAAGAAGAAGAAGCCCGTCTTCGTCGCGTCCACGAGCGAGGTCTACGGCAAGTCGACGAGCTTCCCGTTCCGCGAGGACGGCGACATCGTCCTCGGCGCCACCTCCACCGGCCGCTGGTCCTACGCCTGCTCGAAGGCGATCGACGAGTTCCTCGCGCTCGCCTACTGGAAGGAGCGCAAGCTCCCCACCGTCGTCGCGCGCCTGTTCAACACCGTCGGGCCGCGCCAGACCGGCCGCTACGGCATGGTCGTGCCGACCTTCGTCCAGCAGGCGCTCTCCGGGCGGCCGATCACGGTCTACGGCGACGGCACTCAGACGCGCTGCTTCTGCCACGTCAGCGACGTCGTCAAGGCGCTCGTCGACCTCATGCTGCTCGGCGAGGCCGCCCACGGCGAGGTCTTCAACGTCGGCGCGCAGGAGGAGATCTCGATGCTCGGGCTCGCCGACCGTGTCCGCGAGATGACCGGCTCGGACTCCGAGATCCACGTCATCCCATACGACGAGGCCTACGAAGAGGGCTTCGAGGACATGCCGCGGCGCTACCCCGACATCGCCAAGGTCGACGCGGCGATCGGCTGGGCGCCGACGCGGTCGCTGGACGAGATCCTGAGCGACGTGATCCAGTTCCACCAGGCCGAGGCGGCAGTCGTCTGAGCTGATCGAGTGATCGATCTGCACTGCCACGTCCTGCCGGGTCTGGACGACGGCCCGCCGACGATGAAGGACAGCCTGGCGCTCGCCGCTGCCGCAGCCGCGGGCGGCACGCGCACGATCGTGGCGACGCCGCACGTCAGCTGGGACTGGCCCGCCAACGACGGCGAGACGATCCGCGCCGCCGTCGGCGCGGTCAACGCCGCGCTGCGCACGGCCGGCATCGCCGTCGAGGTTCTCGCCGGCGGCGAGGTCGCGCTCTCGCGCGCCGCCGACCTCACGCCCACGCAGCTCGAGGCGCTGCGCATCGGGGGCGGCGCGTGGCTGCTCGTCGAGTGCCCGCTGACCCAGGACGCGGCGGGGCTGGAGCGCGGCGTCGCGAGCCTGGCCGGGCAGGGCCACCGGATCCTGCTGGCGCACCCGGAGCGCTGCCCCGCCTTCCAGCGCGACCCCGGCCGGCTCGCGGCGCTCGTCGCCGACGGCGCGCTGACGTCGATCACGGCGACCGCCTTCGGCGGCCGATTCGGGCGCACCGTCCGGCGCTTCGCCTTCGAGCTGCTGGCGCGCGGGCTCGTGCACAGCGTCGCGTCCGATGCCCACGACGCGGTCCGGCGCCCGCCGGCGCTGGCGGCGGCGCTCCAGGCCGCGGGGCTGGGCGAGCAGGCCGAGCACCTTGCCAACTCGGTGCCGCAGGCGATCCTGCGCGACGAGCCGATCCCGGAGCCCGCGCCGCGACCGGGCCGCTTCGGACGGCGCGGGCGCCTTCGGCGCTAGGCCTCGACGGAGGCCGGCCGCGACGCCTCGAAGGCGTCGATCGTGCGGCGCAGGCCCTCGCGGAGCGTCACGGCGGTGCTGAAGCCGAGCTCGCGCTCGGCGCGGCCGACGTCGGCCAGCGAGTGCTTGACGTCGCCGGCGCGCGTTTCGGCGTACAGCGGCTCGATCTGCGTGCCGAGCACCGCGTTGAGCTCGCCCATCAGCTCGTTGAGCGACACCTGGCGGCCGCCGGCGATGTTGAAGATCTTGCCGCCCACGCCGGGGACGGTCATCGCGAGCATGTTCGCCGCGACGACGTCGTCGATGTGGGTGAAGTCGCGCGACTGCGTCCCGTCGCCGTAGATCGTCGGCGCCTCGCCGTCGCGCATCGCGACGATGAACTTCGGGACGACGGCGCTGTACTGCGAGAACGGGTCCTGGCGGCGGCCGAAGACGTTGAAGTAGCGCAGGCAGACGGTCTCCAGGCCGTACACCAGGTGCGCGACGCGGCAGTACTGCTCGGCGGCGAGCTTGGAGACGGCGTAGGGCGCGAGCGGGCTCGTGGCCTGGGTCTCGACGCGCGGGAAGCCCGGCGCGTCGCCGTAGACCGACGACGACGAGGCGAAGACGACGCGGCCGGCGCCCTCGTCGCGGGCGGCGAGCAGGACGTTCAGCGTGCCGCCGATGTTGATCTCGCTCGAGGTCAAGGGATCCTGCACCGAGCGCGGCACCGAGGGCAGCGCGCCCTGGTGGAAGACCCGCTCGCAGCCGCGGACGGCGCGGCTGACGCGCTCGTAGGAGCGCAGGTCGCCCTCGACGACCTCGACGTCGTCGCGGACGTGCGCGAGGTTCGAGCGATGGCCCGTGGAGAAGTTGTCGAGGACCCGCACCTCATGGCCGTCGCGCAAGAGCCCATCGACGAGGTTGGAGCCGATGAACCCGGCGCCGCCGGTGACGAGGACCCTCATGCGGGCGGGGCCGTCCGCGGCTGGCGCAGGCGCCGCAGGCGCGCGGCGGCGCCGCTGGGCACGTGGCCGCTCGCGGGCGCGGCGTCGCGCCCGCCGTAGTAGCGGCCGCCTGCTGCGGCACCGGTCGCCACCGACCCGAGGAGCGTCCCGTGCGCGGCGGCGATCGTGGTCGCGAGGCGCCGGATGGCGTCCTTGGACGTCGCGTTCAGGCGCGCCACCACGACGACGCCGGAGACGGCGCCGACGAGCGGCAGGAGGTCGCTGACCGTCAGCAATGGCGGGCTGTCGAGGATCACGAGGTCGGACATGTCGCTGAGCTCCTGCAGCAGTGTCTGCATGCGCTTGGAGCCCAGCAGCTCGGACGGGTTGGGGGGAACGCTACCGGCCGGGAGCACGCGCAGTCGCCCGCCCTCGGAGCCCTCGACGTCCGGTTGCACGAGGACGTCGTCGAGCGTCGCCTCCCTGATCAGCACGGCGCCGAGACCAGGTCCGCCCTCGACACCGAACCACGACGCGACCCGAGGCCGGCGCAGGTCGGCGTCGACGAGGATCACGTCCTTGCCCGCGCGCGCCATCGCCCGCGCGAGCCGCGTGGCCACCGTCGTCTTGCCGTCGCCCTGCTGCGGGCTGGTGACGATGACGCTCTTGAGTGGCTGATCGACGTTGAAATAGGTGAGGCTGGCTCGCAGCGTCTGAAACGGCTCGTCGCCGGCGGCACCGCTGCGGGCACCGGAGTCACCGAAAGCGCCCCGCGGGATCGAGCTCAGCAGCGGGCGGTCGATGAGCTGCTCGAGCTCCAGCGGATCGCGGATGCGCTGGTCCATGCGCTGCGAGAGCATCACGGCGCCGAGCGCGAGCAGCACCGCCAGGACTCCGGCGAGCAACACCGCGCGCGCCACGCGCGGCGAGACCGCTTCGCGCGGCGGGACGGCGGGCTCAATGACGCCCGCGTTGCTGCCCTGGGCCGCCCGCAACGCGCGCAGGCGCTGCAGTTGCGCCGAGAGCTGCTCGCGACCGCGACGGTCGGATGCGTCGAGGCGCCCGAGCTGCTCGGCGACGTTGCCGATCGCGGCGTTCAGGCGGGCGATTGCGGCGGCCGTGCGGGTGCTCACGACGGCGGCGGCGAACGTGTTGGCGAGCTTTGCCGCGCCGGCGGGATCAGGTGCACGGGCGGCGAGCGTGATGAAGTTCGCGGCCACGTCGGGCGTCGCGGTGATGTTCTCGAGCAGGTCGCGCGCGCTCGCCGGGGGCAGGCCGAGCTTCTGCGCAACCACCTCGGCCACACCCGTCGTGGTCATCAGGCGCGCCGCCGACACCAGCGCCTGCGCGCCCGGGTCCGGGTTGTCGCCCGTGCTGAAGAGGCTCGTGTCCACCGCGAGCGACTGCACCTGCATGAGCACGGACGATTCGTAGGTCTTCTCCTCGGAGGACACGTACGCGTAGACGCCGGCCGGGACGAGCACCACAAAGGCGATGACGAGGAACTTCCAGCGGTTGAGCGCCTTCAGGAAGGCGCGGATCTCACCCTGCTCGCTCATGACTTGATCGGGTCCCATCGCGGTTGATGCTGCGGTCGCCGGATCGCGCTCGCATTTACGGTGCTATCCGCGGACTCCAGGGCTCGCGCGGGAGCGGGACTGCGCCGCGCATGCTCACGCAACACCACCGCCGCCGCAAGCCCTAGCAGCACGAGATGCGTTCTGTAGCGAAAGCCGGTCCCCGCATTTCCGACGCTCAGCGCGTAGGCGAGGAGCAAGAACCCCGCCGGATAGAGCACCGGCGCGATGAGGGCGATCCCCCGGCGCCCGTTGACTACGGCGTAGCGGACGAGCAGGACGAGCACGAGATAGGCGACGAGCGTCCCGAGGGCGCCCAGCTGCTGGCTCATGTTCTGCAGCTGCCACGGATACGGTCGCAGCACGAGGTCCCGGATCCGCCCGGGGACGTTCTGCACGATCGCCGAGGGCGTCGAGAAGTCCACCGGCTCCAGGCTCAGGTTGTTCGTCCCGGCGCCGGGACGGGCGGCGAACAGATCGGTGTTGGCGTTCTGGGAGCGCTGCAGGGCGTCGACGACGCGCTGCGGCGACGTCAGCCCGACCGCCGCCGGCAGCGCGACGACCGTCGCGGCCGCCAGCGCGGCCACGACCAGCAGCGCGTGCAGCCTCCTCTGCATCCGGCGGAGCGTCACGTGCATGAGCAGCAGCAGGCACGCGGCGATGAGAAAGCAGCCGGCGTAGGGCCGCGTGCTGACGGCGATCGCGCAGCCGAGGCCGGTCAGGAGCAGTGCGGGCGGGTCGAGCCGCGTCCAGAGCCGCGTGCCGCCCAGGACCACCAGCCCCGATGCCAGCACGAGCAGCGGTTCGCGATGCAGGATGCTGTTGAAGAAGACCCCCGCGGGTTCCAGCAGGAGTACCCAGCCTGCGAGTCTCGACGCGCCGGCGCCGGCGAGGTCGTAGACCGCCGCGAGGATCAGCACGATCCCGGCCATCGCGATGCCGATCTGCGTGATCCGCAGCACGAGCTCGGGCGCGTCGAGAAGCTTCATCTGGAGCGCGAACACGATCTCGTGCAGAGGGTGCGCGTCGCCGGGCAGCCAGAGGCCGGAGTCCAGGGTGTTGCCGGCGAGCTCGCGGGCGTGCTGCAAGAAGCTCGCCTCGTCCGGGCCCCGCAGAGTGGCGCCGAGGCCAGTGACGGCTACCACCGCAACCGCGAGCAGGCGCGCCGCGAGCCCGGCGACCAGCGGAGCGCCCACGGCGAACCCCGGCCGGCTGCGCCGCAGCCGGCGGACGAGGGCGGCCAATGCCAGGCCGACGACCGCGATCGCCAGCATGACCGTCTCGACGTCGTAGAGCGTGGCGCTGGTCAAGGGGTGCGTCCGTTGTGCCCCGGCAGTATCGCCCGCGAACCTTCGGCGCGGCGGCGCGGCCACGTCCTCGCGTCTAACGTCTGGGTGCATGTGCGGCATCGCCGGGTTCGAACTCCAGGGGTCTGACGGCGCGAGTCGCGGCGCCGTCCTGAACGCGTGCCTGGCCAACCGCGGCCCGGACGGGCACTGGTACGCCGAGCACGGCGGGCACGGGCTGGCCCAGACGCGGCTGGCGATCATCGACCTCAGCGATCGCGTCGCCTACCCGCTCGGCAACGAGGACGGGACGCTCTGGCTGCTGTTCAACGGCGAGATCTACGACCACCGTCTGCTGCGCGCGCAGCTGGAGACCCACGGCCACCGCTTCCGCACCGACTGTGACGCCGAGGTCGTCCTGCACGCCTACGAGCAATGGGGCCTGGAGGGGCTCGGGCGGCTGAACGGCATGTACGCGCTGGCGCTCGTCGACGAGCTGCGCGGCGAGCTCGTCCTCGCCCGCGACCCGCTCGGCATCAAGCCGCTGGTGCGGACGACGGCGGGCCGCTTCGCGTTCGCCTCCGACGCGACGGCGCTCGTGAGCGCCGGCCTCAGCGCCGGCGAGATCGACGCCGAGGCGATCGACGAGTACGCCGCGTTTCACTACGTCCCGCATCCGCGGACCGGGATCGCCGGCATCGCGCAGGTCGAGCCCGGGACCGCCGTGCGGCGGCGCGCCGACGGCAGCGAGGAGACCGTCCGCTTCGTCGCGAGCCCATTTGAGGGGCGCGTGCCGCGCTCGCCCGTCGCGCTGGATGAGCTCGACGAGGTGCTGCGCGGCGCGGTCGCGCGCCAGCTCGTAGCCGACCGCGACGTCGGCATCCTGCTGTCCGGTGGGATCGACTCCTCGCTGCTGCTCGCCTACGCCGTTGCGCTCGGCGCGCGCCCTAGCGCGTTCACGATCGGCTTCGCCGGGCACGGCGACTTCGACGAGAGCGACCGCGCGGGCGCGCTGGCCCACGAGCTCGGCGTCCCGCACCACGTCCGCCACTTCGAGCTCGGCTTCGGCGATGCGGTCGACGCCATGACGCAGGCCTACGACACGCCGTTCGGCGACGCCTCGGCGCTCGCGACGCTGCTGCTCGCCCGGCTGGCACGTGAGCACGTGACCGTGGTGCTCAGCGGCACCGGCGGCGACGACCTCTACGCCGGCTACTACCGCCACCGCGTGCACCGGCTGCGCCGCGCGCTGCGGCTCGTCCCGGCCCCGCTGCTGGAGCGCCTCGCCCGCGGCGAGTATGCCCGCGGCGGCGAGCGCAGCTCGGCCGTCACGCTCGCGCGCTCCTACACGGCGCGGATCGCGGCCGCGGGCGTCGGCGACGACCTCGACCAGTACCTCAGCCTCGTCGGCGACCGCACGTCGGCGGCCGGCCGCTCGGCGCTAGCGGCCACCGGCAGCCCGCCGCCGCGCGTGGCGGTGGCGCAGCGGCTCGGCCTCGCCGCCAACGGCGGCGGCAGCCGGCTGCGACAGCTACAGCGCTTCGAGCTCGCCACCTACCTCGCGGGCGACCTGCTCGTCAAGGAGGATCGCGCCACGATGGCCGTCGGCGTCGAGGGCCGCGTGCCGTTGCTGGACGCCGAGATGCTGCGGCTCGCCGCGCGCGTCCCGGACCGCCAGAAGGCGTCGCTGCTCAGCGGCAAGCGGCTGCTGCGCGAACTGGCGCGCGAGCGGCTGCCGGAGCTGCCCAGCGGCGGGCGCAAGCGCGGGTTCGCGGTGCCGCTGAGCGACCAGTTCGCCGGGCCCTGGCGCGCCGAGGCGGTCGACTGGCTGGCGGGCCTGGACTCGACGCTCGTCGACGGGCCGCGCGCGGCGGCGCTCGTCACGCAGACGCCGTCGGTCGCCTCCGACGTCTGGG
>CAWAZH010000006.1:0-107741 GCA_963786575.1 uncultured Actinomycetes bacterium | reverse complement strand
ACGTCGTCGCACGACTACCTGCTGTTCTTCTCCAACCGCGGCAAGGTCTACCGCTCGAAGGTCTACGAGCTGCCGGAGGCCTCGCGGACGGCGAAGGGCCGGGCGCTCGTGAACATCCTGCCGCTGCGCGAGGGCGAGCGGATCCAGTCGGTGCTCTCCACGCGCGACTTCACCGAGGGCCGCTACGTCATCTTCGCGACGAGGCGCGGCGTCGTGAAGAAGACCGAGCTGCTGGCCTACAACACGCCGATCAAGGCCGACGGCATCATCGCGATCAACATCCGCGACGACGACGAGCTCGTCAGCGTCAGGCGCACGAGCGGCGACGACGACATCCTGATGGTCTCGCGCAAGGGGCAGGCGGTCCGCTTCAACGAGTCCGACGTGCGCGCGATGGGCCGCGACACCTCGGGCGTGCGCGGCATGAACGTCGAGGGTGCCGACAACGAGGTGCTCGTGATGGACGTCGCGCGCGACGACCAGGAGCTGCTCGTCGTGACCGAGAACGGCTTCGGCAAGCGCACCTCGATCGCCGAGTACCGCAAGACCAAGCGCGGTGCGATGGGCGTCGGGACGATCAAGCTCACCGACGCCAAGGGCGCGCTCGCCGGCGCGCTGGTCGTCCGCGAGCACGAGGAGCTCGTGTTCATCTCGCAGAGCGGGATGGTCCAGCGCACCGCCGTCCGGGGCATCAGCCGCTACGGCCGGCTGGCGCAGGGCGTGCGGCTCATGAACATGAAGGAGGACGACCTCGTGTCGGCCGTTGCGCTGATCGTGGAATCGGCGGCGGAGAACGGCGACGCCGTCCCTCCGGCGGACGGCGCATCCGACGGCGCCGGGCCGGCCTGAATCGGCCCACAGCGTCGTCGCCGTTCGCTAGCATTCCGCGGACCAGAGAAAGGAGGTGGTCCGAATCAGCTCAAGTTCTTGCGGGACCCTGGAGGTGCTCGGCCGCTAGGTCGGGAAGGCTGGCTCTGACCAGCGAATCCACACCGGGCCACCCCCGAGCCGGACGCCGGACTGGTCCCACCGGCATGCAGTACGCAAGTCCAGCTCGGGCTTTCAGTCCAGTCAGGTCATACGCGAGAGGCGTCCCATCGGGGCGCCTCTCGTCGTTTCAGGCCGCTTCGGGCAGCCACTGCTTCCAGGCCGCCGGGATGGTCGGGCTGGCGACGTGGATGAAGACCTGCGGATGTGGGACGCGCGGCGCCTGGCGCGGGTGCATCCCGATCTTCTGGGGCAGCATGTCGCCCTTGCGGCGGTTGCACGGGGCACAGGAGGCGACGATGTTCTCCCACGTCGACGGGCCGCCCTTGGAGCGCGGGATGACGTGGTCGACGGTGAGGTTGGAGCGGGCCCCGCAGTACTGGCAGGTCCAGCCGTCGCGGGCGAAGACGGCGCGGCGGGTGATCTTGCGCCGGTGCGTGTCGCGCGGGACCTTGACGAACGTCACGAGGCGGATGACGACCGGGCGCGGCATGGTCGAGTGCTCGGAGCGCAGCTCGTAGCTGGAGTGCTCGACGATCTCCGCCTTGTCCTTGAGCAGCAGCACCGCCGCGCGCCGCACGGTGCAGACGTTGATCGGCTCATAGGTCGCGTTCAGGACGAGCACACGGCCAGACTCACGTCCGCGCCGCCGGTGCTCCGGATGCGGCGCGAACCCCCCTGGGCCTGGTGGCGTGGGCTGGGTCCCCATGAGCTTGCGGCGAAAGTCTAATCAGGCCTGCGGGCAGCCGGGTAGCACCCCAGGATCTTGACCTGCTCGCAGTGCTTGCGCAGCCCCTCGACGGCGCCGGCGACGGGCTCGGCGCGGGCGTCGCCCTCGCAGTCCACGAAGAAGCGGTAGTGGCCCAGCCGCGCGCGCAGCGGGCGCGATTCGATCTTCGTCAGGTTGACGCCGCGGAAGGCGAACTCCGACAGGCAGCGCACGAGCCAGCCGGGACTGTCGTCGCCGGCGCCCCAGAACGCGAGCGACGTCTTGCTCGGCACGCCCGCCTGCGGCGGCGCCGGCTCGCGGGCGAGCCAGACGAAGCGCGTCGCGTTGCCGGGGTCGTCGGCGACGCCGTCGACGAGCACGTGCGCGCCGTAGAGCTCGGCGGCGCGGCGCGTGCCGAGCGCGGCCCAGGGCGCGTCCTGCGCGGCGACGATCCGGACCGCCTCGGCCGTCGAGTCGCTGGCGGCGACCACCGCGTGGGCGAGGTGCTCGCGCAGGAAGCGCGCGCACTGCGACAGCGGCTGCGGGTGCGAGACGACGCGCTCGATCTGCTCGAGCGTCGTGGCCTCGTCGCGGACGATCAGGCAGGGCGAGACCGCGACGACGACCTCGCCGACGACCTCGACGTGCGTGCCGTCGTCGGCGAGCGTGTCCAGCGTGACGCCGATCGGGCCCTCGAGCGCGTTCTCGATCGGGACGACCGCGCGCTCGACGCTGCCGTCGTGGACGGCCATGACGGTGTCGTGGACGGTCGGCAGCGCGACGAGCGTCGCGCGGGAGGCGTCGGGCGCGGTGCGCACGGCGTCCTCCGAGAAGGTCCCCGCCGGCCCGAGGTATCCGAGCCGCATCAGGACAGCGCGAGGCGGAGGGCTTCCTCCTCCTCGGGCGACAGTCGCAGCTCGCCCTTGCCCTCGGAGACCTGCTTGGCGTACAGCCGCGCCTGGTCGCGATGGTGGATCGACGACAGCACGACGCCCGACTTGGAGCTGTCGAGCAGTGCGATCGACGTCGACTGGCGCCCGGACATCTCGTTGTAGGCGTCGTAGCGGATCAGGCCGCAGTGCGCGATCGCGCCGTCCAGGCGCGCCTCGGCGACGCCGACGCGCCCGTCGAGGCGGGCGGCCACGTCGGTGACGTAGTCGTGCAGCGTGCGAAAGGAGGCGTCGAGCGTGGCGGCGTGCGTCACGAGGTCGGCGCGCTCCTCGCCGAGGATCACCTGCTGGTCGGCGCGCAGGCGCCGGACCTGGCGATAGAGGACGGCGCCGAGGCAGAGCGCGAGGAAGGCGACCGCCGCGCCGGCGAGCGCGACGATCCCGACCGTTGAACTGAGATCGTCACCCATCGGGGCCAAACCGTAGCGCGCGCTCTACTGGCGGGTGAACAGGGCCGAGTAGTCCTGCGAGTTGTTCTCGACGTTCTTCTCGCCCGGGACCGGCAGCACCTCGGCCGTGATCGTCACCGCCGAGCTGAACGGGGGCGACTGGCCGAGCGGGATCGCGACGGTCGTCTCGGCCTTGGGGAGCGTCTGGTCGACCGTCTTCTGGGCGGTGATCGTGTCGCCGGCCCCGCGGATGCGGATGCGCACGCGGACGTCGGTCTCGGGGTTGTCGCCCTGGTTGGCGAACTTCACGTTGAAGGTGACGTTCGAGCCCGCCGGGATCTTGTTCGCGGCCGGGCGCGGCTGCAGCGTGACCGTGCCGACGCCGACGCTGAGGATGCCGTGGCCGTGCAGGCCGGGAAGCGGGTCGGTGCTCGCGGTGTCGGTCGTGCCGCGGGCGGCCTCGGCGTTGATGCGCTTGGCGACCGTGCCCGGCGTCAGCCAGCCGAGGTTCTCGAGGAAGTCGCTCTTCTGGATCGTCTGCGCGCCGATCCCCTTGTCGTCGAGCACCTGCTTGATGAGCGCCGCGGCGCGGCGGTTGTAGACGACGTCGGCGGCGGTGAAGGCCTGCATCTCGGCCGCGATGCTCGTGACCGCCGGCTCGGCCGTCGCGGAGTCGGTCGACAGCGCGCTGGGCAGCTTCTCGGCGACCTTGCCGATCGCCTCCTGGACGAGGCCCAGCGACAGCAGGAGGTTGCGATGTGCGGGCTTCATGTCGCCGGGGACGTCGAGCGAGCCGGCCCGCTTCGTCTGGCCGACCGCGGCGACGCGCAGCTGGTTGATCTGCGACTGCACGTCGGCCGACGAGCTGCCGCCCTGCGCGAGCGCCTTGAAGAACTGGTCGGCGTTGGCGTTGGCGTCCTGGACGATGCCGCCGACGTCGCGGTTGTAGTCCTTCAGCGCCTGCTCCTGGCGGCTGTTGAGGCAGCCGTTGATGCCGAGGACGAGCAGCACGATGACGAGCAGGCCGATGCCCGCCGCGACGACGCGGCGAACGAGGAGCTGCTGTGGGTCGGAGGCCGGGCTCGGCCCGTAGGCCGCGGGCGCCGGTCGGCGCGGCCGCGTGCGGGTCGTGCGGGGCTCGTCATCGTCGAAGAAGGACAAGAAGTCCGCTCCTTGGCGAGATCGCGGATCGAATGAGTATGACCGCGCCAACTGCGCGGAGGGTCGGCTGCAACTTTGCCGCCAGCAGGCGGTTTCCTCCTTTGTAGCGAAAGGAGCGCACGAACATCACGGCGAATGCAGAGCCGGTGCCCCACGCCCACACGCCCGCACCGGCAGCCGTCCCGGGCGAGATCGTCCTCGCGCGATACCGCCTGGGCCGACGGCTCGGCGCCGGTGGCATGGGCGTCGTCTTCGCGGCCCGCGACGAGCATCTCGAGCGCGACGTGGCGGTCAAGCGGATCGTCGTCGACCACGACCGCGACGGCCGCGGCGAGCGCGAGGCGATCGCCGCCGCGCGGCTGTCGCACCCCGGCATCGTCGCCCTCTACGAGTCCGGTCGCGACGACGCCGCGCTGTACCTCGTCTCCGAGCTCGTGCGCGGGCGCACGCTCGCGCAGCTGCTGGCCGACGGCGAGCTGTCCGACCGCGACGTGCTGCGCATCGGCATCACGCTCTGCGACGCGCTCGAGCACGCCCACGCGCGCGGCGTGATCCACCGCGACGTCAAGCCCTCCAACGTCATCTGCCCCGACGAGCCCGAGGAGGGCGGCGGCGTCGCCAAGCTGACGGACTTCGGGATCGCGCGGATGGCCGACGGCGACGTCCTCACGCGCACCGGCGACATCATGGGCACGCTCGCCTACATGGCGCCCGAGCAGGCGCGCGGCGAGCGCCTGGAGGGCTCGGCCGACGTCTACGCGCTCGGCGTCGTGCTGTTCGAGGCGCTGACGGGCGTCAACCCCGTGCGCGGCAGCAACCCGGCCGAGACCGCGCGCCGCGTCGGGATGCGGCTGCCGCCGCTGGGGCGCGTGCGCCGCGACCTGCCGCCCGGCCTCTGCCGCGCGATCGACGCCGCCGTGCTGCCCGACCCCGCCGCCCGTACGAGCCTGCCCCTGCTGCGCGCCGCGCTGACCGCCGCGGCGGTGCGCGTCTCCGACGTGACGGGCCCGATCGACGGCGGCGGCGCCGACAGCGCCGTCGCGACGCGGGTGCAGTCGGCGACGCGCCGCCGCCAGCGCCCGGCGCCCGCCGCACTCGCCCCTGCCCATCCGCGCGACGACCGCGCACCGCACCGTCACGAGCGGGCGCCGGCCCATGCGCCCGCCGAGCCGGAGCTCGACCGGCCGCTGCCCGCACCGCCCGGCGGGCGGCGGCTCGTCGCCCGCCTGGGCGCCGCGGGCCTCGCTGCCGGCCTCGCCGCCGCGGCCCTCACCTGGCTCGGACCGCAGCCGCCGGTGCAGGCCTACGCGGGCGCCGGGGTCGCCGCCGCCGCGGTGCTGCTGCTCCCGCGCCTGGGCTGGCTGGCGATGGTCGCGATCCTGCTGGCCTGGCTCGTCGTCGTCGCGCCCGGGGTGGCGCTGATCGCGGCGCTCGCCGCGCTGCCCGTGCCGCTGCTGCTGCCGCTGCGCGGGACCGCCTGGTCGGCGCCGGCGCTGGCGCCGCTGCTGGGCGCCGCAGGCCTCGCCGGCGCCTGGCCCGCGCTCGCCGGGCAGGCCGCGCGCTGGCAGACCCGCGCCGCGCTGGGCGCGCTGGGCGGCTGGTGGCTCGCCCTCGCCGAGGTGCTGACGAACCAGCGGCTCGTGGCGGGCCCGGCCTCCGGGGTCTCCCCGCGCGGCGTCTGGGACGGGTCGGCGCTGGACGCCGCCCGCGACGCCGTCTGGCCGCTGCTGTCGGCGGGCGCGCTGGCGCTCGTCGCGCTGTGGGCCGCCGCCGCGCTCCTGCTGCCGCTGCTCGTCCGCGGGCGCTCGGCCGCGCTGGACCTCGTCGGCGCGGCCGCCTGGGCGGCGACGCTGGCCGCCGCGACGGGGGCGCTGTCGGAGGCGCTGCTGCTCGACCCGCCGCGCGGGCTCGTCGGCGGGGCGGTCGCTGGCGGGCGTGATCGCGGTCGCCGCGCGGGCCGCGCGGCCGCAGCCGGCGCGCCTCTGAGCGCCGGACCGCGTTTGCGGGTACGGGCCCTATCCGTAGCATGAACGGCATCGATGAGCGTGTTGCGGAACCTCGAGACGAAGCTCGCCGACCTCGTCGAAGGCACCTTCGGGCGCGTCTTTCGCTCCGAGGTGCGGCCGGTCGAGCTGGCGCGCAAGCTCGCCCGCGAGATGGACGAGCACAAGACGGTCTCCGTCTCGCGGACGTACGTCCCCAACGAATACGTCATCTGGCTGTCGCCGGAGGACCGCGAGCGGCTGGAGAACGTCGAGGGCTCGCTGATCGAGGAGCTGAGCGCCTACCTGCTCGAGCACGCGCGGCGCGAGAAGCTCGCGCTGCTGTCGCGCCCGCAGATCGAGTTCCAGACCGACGACCGGCTGGCCCTGGGCGAGTTCGGCATCCAGGCGCGGCTCGTGCGGCCGGCCGACGAGCCCGGCTCCGAGGAGGCGCAGGCCGAGCAGGCCGACCACGGCAACACGATGATCTACTCGACCGCCGGCCGCATCCGCGGCCCCGTCGAGGAGGCCCAGGGCACGCGCCCGACGCGCGCGCTGCTGCTCGCCGAGGGGCGCCGGCACGTCATCCCGCCGGGCGGCGCGCTCGTCGGACGCAGCCGCGACTGCGACGTGATCCTGGCCGACGCGAACGTCTCGCGCCGCCACGCCGAGATCCGGCCGGCCGCTGCCGGGACGTGGACGATCGCCGACCTCGGCTCGACGAACGGCGTGCGCATCAACGGCCGCCAGATCGCCGGGGCGGAGGCGCTGACCCACGGCGACCGGATCGTGCTCGGAACGGCCGAGATCGCGTTCGAGCTGGAATGACGCCCGCGGCCGATCCCGCCTAGGCTCCGGCGACGACATGCTCGAACCGGTTTCAGTCGGGTTGAAGTTCGCCTTCCTGGCGGTCCTCTACCTGTTCCTCCTGTGGGTCTCGCGCAGCGCGCTGAAGGACCTGCGCCGCGGCGCCTTCGGAGGCGGCCCGCGCCTGCCCGTCGTCACGGCCGACGAGACCGGGATGCACACGGCCTCCAACCTCGGTGCGCTCGACGGCGACGCCGACGTGCGCCCGCGGCTCGTCGCGGAGGCGGTGCCGGGGCTGCAGCGCGGCATGGCCTACGACGTCGCGGACGGAGCTACGCTGGGTCGCGGCGACGTCGAGATCCAGCTCGAGGATCCGTTCGCCTCCTCGCGCCACGCCCAGCTCACGCGCCAGGGGGCGATCCTCGTGATCGAGGATCTCGGCTCGACGAACGGCACCTACCTCAACGACGAGCTGCTGCGCGGACCGCGCCCGCTGCACCCCGGCGACCGCGTCCGCATCGGCGACAGCACCTTCACCTACGACGACCGCTGACAGAGATCCGATGCTCCGCGTCGCAACCGACCACTTCGCGCACTCCGACACCGGCCGTCAGCGGCGGGCCAACGAGGACGCCTTCTACGCGCGCTCGCCGGTCTTCGTCGTCGCCGACGGGATGGGCGGGGCGCAGGCGGGCGAGGTCGCCTCGAGCGTCGCCGTCGAGGCGTTCGAGCGCGGGCTGGACGAGGAGGGCTCGGGCAGCGCCGAGCAGATGCTCGCCGAGCGCGTGCGCGAGGCCAACGCGCGCATCCACGAGATGTCGCAGGCCGAGCGCGAGCGGGCCGGCATGGGCACGACGATCACCGCGGCCCACGTCGGCGCCTACGAGGTCGCGATCGCGCACGTCGGCGACTCGCGCGCCTACCGCCTGCGCGACGGCGAGCTGGAGCGCCTGACCGAGGACCACTCGCTCGTCGAGGAGATGCGCCGCCGCGGCCAGCTCACCGCACAGGAGGCCGACGAGCACCCGCAGCGGTCGATCATCACGCGCGCGCTCGGGCCCGAGCCGGACGTCGTCGTCGACACGCACTCCTGGCGCGGCGCGGCCGGCGACGTCTACCTGCTCTGCAGCGACGGCCTGACGTCGATGGTGCCCGAGGTCCAGGTCGCGGCGCTGATGCGCGGCGCCGCCACCCTGAGCGACGCCGGCCACGCGCTGATCGACGCCGCCAACGGCGCCGGCGGGCGCGACAACATCACGGTCGTCCTGTTTCGCCTCGAGGAGGTCGCCGACGCCGATCCGGTGGTCGACCAGCCGACGAGCGCGGGCAGCACGGCGCTCTCGACCGCCGAGGTGCGCGCCGCCGTGGCGCAGGCCCCCGCGCCCCCGCCCGCGCCCCCGCCCGCGCCGGCGGCGCCGCCCCAGCGGCGCCTGCGCCCGAGCGCGCCCGGTCCCCAGGCGCGCGCCCCGCGACGCGGCGGACGGCGGATGACGATCGCCTTCGCGGTGATCGCGCTCGTCGTCATCCCCCTCGGCTTCGGCGCCTACATCGCCAACCAGGCCGTCTACTTCATCGGCACGAACGAGTCGGGGCTCGTGACGCTCTACCGCGGGCTGCCCTACTCGCTGCCGGCCGGGATCGACCTCTTCAAGCCGACCTACGTCTCGGGCGTCCCGCTGCAGACCGTTCCCGCGAGCCGGCGCAAGCGCCTGATCGACCACCAGCTGCGCTCGCACGACGACGCCTCAGACCTCGTCCGCGAGCTCGAGCTCGGGCGGCTCGCGTCGTGAACGCCCGCAACCGCGAGCTCTTCGCGCTGATCCCGGCCTCGCTGCTCGTGACGGCCGGCTTCACCGCGGTCTTCATCCAGCGCGAGGACCTGCTCAGCGACCTGTCGCTGACCTACGGGGCGCTGTTCCTCGGCCTCTGCCTCGCGGCGCACCTCGTGCTGCGCATGACGCTGCCGCACGCCGACCCGTACATGTTCCCGCTCGTCGCCGTGCTCGCCTGCTTCGGCCTCGTGATGCTCTACCGCCTCGACGCCGACCTCGCTCGCGACCAGGCGCAGTGGTTCGTCGTCGGCCTGATCTGCTTCGCCGGGACGATCATCGCGCTGCGGCGCGACCACCGCGTGCTGGAGAACTACCGCTACGTCATCGCGCTCGTCGGGCTGCTGCTGCTGCTGCTGCCGCGGCTGAGCAGCCCGGTCAACGGCGCCTACCTGTCCTTCGACATCGGCGCGATCGCCTTCCAGCCGGCCGAGTTCGCGAAGATCGCGATCGTCATCTTCCTGGCGTCCTACCTGACCGACACGCGCCAGGTGCTCGTCGTCGGCGCGCGGCGCTTCATGGGGATCACGTTTCCGCCGCTGAAGCACCTCGGCCCGCTGCTGGCCGTCTGGGGCACCGCGATGGTGCTGCTCTTCGTCATCCAGGACCTCGGCTCGTCGCTGATGTTCTTCGGCGGCTTCCTCGCGCTGGTCTACGTCGCGACGAACCGGATCTCGTTCGTGCTCATCGGCGTGACGCTGTTCGCGGTCGGCGCGCGGCTGCTCTACGCGGTGCGCCCGACGATCCAGGGGCGCGTCGATGCCTGGCTGCATCCGTTCAACAACGAGCTCTACAACAAGGAGGTCGGCGGCAGCTTCCAGATCGCGCAGTCGATCTTCTCCCAGGCCGACGGCGGGCTCTTCGGCCAGGGCTTCGGCCAGGCGATCATCCAGCTGGGCGACAACCCGCCGATCCTGCCGGCGGCGCACACGGACTTCATCTACGCCGTCATCACCGACGAGCTCGGCCTGCTCGGCGCGGCCGCCGTGCTGATCGTCTACCTCCTGTTCATCGAGCGCGGCTTCAAGACCGCGATGATCGCGACCGACTCCTTCTCCAAGCTGCTGGCGACCGGCCTGACGGCGGTCCTCGCGCTGCAGGTCTTCGTCATCGTCGGCGGGGTCACGAAGCTCATCCCGCTGACCGGCGTGACGCTGCCGTTCATCTCCTACGGCGGCTCGTCGATCGTCGCGAACTTCGTGCTGCTGGCGCTGCTGCTCGTCGTCTCCGACCGCGCGCGGCGCGAGGCCGAGCTGCGATGAACGCGCCGATCCTCAAGCTCTTCGGGCTCGTGCTCGTGCTGTTCACCGCGCTCGTCGGCATGACGAGCTACAACAGCGTCATCAATGCGAAGGAGTACCGCGACAACGCCCTCAACGCGCGCCCGCAGATCGAGCAGCAGCGCGTGCATCGCGGTGTCATCCGCGCCCGCGACAACGCCGTCCTCGCGCGCTCGGTGAAGGCGTCGGACACGCTCTATCGCCGTCGCTACACGCCCGACGCGCAGCTGTTTGCGCACGTCATCGGCTACGACTTCCTGCGGATCGCGCGTGCGGGCCTGGAGCGTTCGCGCAACGACGAGCTGGCGGGCGTGCGCAACGAGCTGACGTCGGTCCTTGACGAGCTGCGTGGCAAGAAGCTCGAGGGCGACAACGTCGATCACGAACCTCGACCTCAAGGCCCAGCGGGTCGCCCGCGACGCGCTCGGCGGCCGCAAGGGCTCGGTCGTGGCGCTCGAGCCCGCGACCGGCAAGGTCCGCGTCATGTACAGCGCGCCCGGCTACAACCCCAACACGCTCGACGAGCCCGGCGTCTACAGCAAGCTCTCGACCGACGAGGCCAACTCGCCGCTGCTCAACCGCGCGACGCAGGCCGGCTACGTCCCCGGCTCGACGATGAAGGTCGTGACCGCGGCGGCGGCGCTTGACAGCGGCGAGTTCACGCCCGAGTCGCGCGTCAGCGGCAAGTCGCCGCGGGTGATCTCCGGCACGCCGCTGAGCAACTTCTCCGACGAGCAGTTCGGCGACATCACGCTGACCGAGGCGCTGACGAACTCCGTCAATACGGTCTGGGGGCAGGTCGCCGAGAAGCTCGGCCACGATCGTATGGCCGACTACATGACGCGCTTTGGCTTTGACTCCGATCCGCCGATGGATTACCCCGATGCCCAGATGCTCCCCAGCGGGGTCTATGACAACGGCGAGCTGCTACCGCCCGGCTCCAAGAAGGTCGACATCGGCCGCGTCGGCATCGGCCAGGAGCGGTTGCGCGTGACGCCGCTGCAGATGGCCGAGGTCGCGGCGACGGTCGCCAACGACGGCGTGCGGATGAAGCCGCAGATCACGAGCCGGATCGTCGATGTCGACGGGCGCACGGTCAAGCGCATCGAGCCCGAGCAGGCGCAGCGGGTGATGTCCTCTGAGAGCGCGCAGCAGCTGACGGAGATGATGGCCAACGTCGTGCGCGAGGGCACCGGCACGGCCGCCGCGCTGCAGGGCATCGAGGTCGCCGGCAAGACCGGCACCGCCGAGCTGAACATCGAGCAGCACATCAACCAGCCGTGGTTCATCGGCTTCGCGCCGCGCCAGTCACCGAAGATCGCCGTCGCCGTCACGCTGGAGAAGATCGTCGGCGGCCAGGGCGGCATCGTCGCCGCGCCGATCGCCAAAGCCGTCATGCAGGAGCTCCTGCGATGACTGCGCGCCATCGCTCGACCACGGTGCCGGCACGTCCGCGGAGCGGGTGCTCGCAATGAGGCAGATCCCCGACGACGCCGTCGTCGACGGCCGCTACCAGGTGATCGGCCACGTCGGCACGGGCGGCATGGCCGAGGTCTACTGCGCCCAGGACCTGCAGCTCGGGCGCAAGGTCGCCCTCAAGGTCCTGCACGAGCGCTTCGCCGCCGACGCCGAGTTCGTCGAGCGCTTCCGCCGCGAGGCGTCGTCGGCGGCCGGCCTGCAGCACCAGCACGTCGTCTCCGTCTACGACCGCGGCGAGTGGGACGGCACGTCGTACATCGCGATGGAGTACGTCCCCGGGCGCACGCTCAAGCAGCTCGTCGTCGACGAAGGCCCGCTGGCGGCCCAGCGCGCCGTCGACCTCACCGTCCAGATCCTGCGCGCCGCGCGCTTCGCCCACCGCCGCGGGATCATCCACCGCGACTTCAAGCCCCAGAACGTCATCGTCGACGACGAGGATCGCGCGAAGGTCACCGACTTCGGGATCGCCCGCGCCGGCGCGTCGGACATGACGCAGACGGGCTCGATCATGGGCACCGCGCAGTACCTCTCGCCCGAGCAGGCGCAGGGCCACGCGGTGACCGCGCGCTCGGACCTCTACTCGATCGGGATCGTGCTCTACGAGCTGCTCACGGGCCGCGTCCCGTTCGAGGCCGAGGCGGCGGTGACGATCGCGCTCAAGCAGGTCAGCGAGGCGCCGCTGCCGCCCAGCCACGTCAACCCCAACGTGACGCCCGAGCTCGAGGCCGTCGTCCTGCGCGCGCTCGCCAAGGACCCGGCCGACCGCTTCGCCGACGCCGACGAGTTCATCGCCGCGCTCGAGGCGGCCGGCTCGCGGATCCCCTCGGCGGCCCAGATCGCCGCCGCCGAGGCCGCCGCCAGCGCGCTGCCCGCCGCCGCGGTCGCCGGCGGCGTCGCGGCCCCGCCGCTGCCGCCCTCGCCGCCGCTGTCGCCGGCGACCGGCGTCTACCCGGGCGGCCCGCCCTACCAGCCGGTCGCGCAGGACTCCTTCGTCGCACCGCCGCCGCCGCGCCGCAAGCGGCCGCGCTGGCTCTGGCTCGCCGCCGCCGCGGTCCTGCTGATCGGCGCGGTCGTGGCGATGGCCCTGCTCGTCGCGCCGCCCGACCGCACGCAGGTCCCCAACGTCGTCGGCAGCTCGATCTCCGTCGCGACCCAGCGCCTGCAGAGCGAGGGCTTCGAGGTCACGCCCGTCCGCGACAACTCCGACAAGCCGCGCAACACCGTCATCGGCCAGCAGCCGGCCGCCGGCAGCGTGATCGACAAGGGCTCGACGGTCACGATCAACATCTCCGACGGGCGCGCGATCACCGCCGTGCCCGACGTCGCCGGCAACGGCCGGCGCGCCGCGCGCAAGGCGCTGATCGACGCCGGCTTCCTCGTCGACGAGGTCCCGACGCCGTCGGACAGCGTCAAGGTCGACCGCGTCATCTCCCAGGAGCCGTCCGGGCGCTCGCAGGCCGAGCAGGGAACGACCGTGCAGATCCTGATCTCGACCGGTCCCGAGCAGATCGCGGTCGTCGACGTCACCGGCAAGAGCGAGGACGACGCCCGCACCGCGCTCGAGGGGGCCGGCTTCAAGGTCGCCGTCGAGCAGAAGGAGGACGCCGACAAGGATCCCGGCACCGTGCTCTCCCAGCAGCCGGCCGAGGGGCGGGCCGCGCGCGGGTCGACGGTCACGATCACGGTCGCGATCGAGCCCAAGCAGATCGCCGTGCCCGACGTCGTCGGCCGCTCGCAGAACAGCGCCACCAAGACGCTCTCCGGGGCCGGCTTCGAGGTCGCCGTCGAGGAGGCCACCGTCGACTCGCCCGACCAGGACGGGCTCGTGCAGAAGCAGGATCCGGCCGCGAGCGCCGACAGGAAGGTCGATCGCGGCTCGACCGTGACGATCACCGTCGGGCGCTTCGACCCCGAGCTCAATCCTGACCCGGCCGTGACGACGACGACGCCCGCGGCGTCGACGACGACCACGCCGGCCGCGCCCCCGTGATCGTCGCCGTCCTCTCGGGAGGGCGCTCGTCCGAGCACGAGGTCTCGCTGGCCAGCGGCGCGTCGGTGGCCGCCGGGCTGCGCGCGGCCGGCCACGCCGTGCTCGAGGTCACGCTCGAGCGCGACGGCCCCTGGGTCTGCGACGGCGAGGAGCAGGCGCTCGCGCCCGGGCGCGGACTGCTCGGCGCCGACGTCGCCTTCCCGGTCCTGCACGGGCCGTTCGGCGAGGACGGGACCGTCCAGGGCCTGCTCGAGCTGCTCGACGTGCCCTACGTCGGCTCCGGCGTGCTGGCGTCGGCGGTCTGCCTGGACAAGGTCGTCGCGAAGGACCTGATGGCGCGCGCCGGGCTGGCGCAGGTCGCCTACGCCGGGATCGGCGCGGAACGCTGGGAGCGCGAGCCCGACGCCGTGCTCGACGAGCTCGCGCGGCTCGGGCTGCCGGTCTTCGTCAAGCCCGCGCGGCTGGGCTCGTCGGTCGGGATCGCGAAGGTGACCGCGGCCGCCGGGCTGACGGCCGCGCTCGATGCGGCCTTCGCCCACGACCCCTGCGTCATCGTCGAGGCGATGAGCGGCGGCGTCGAGGTCGAGTGCTCGGTGCTCGGCCCGACGCAGGCGGCGCAGGCCTCCGAGCCGGGCGAGATCGTCATCGACGCCGACTGGTACGACTTCGCCGCCAAGTACGAGCCGGGGGGCATGCGGCTCGTCGTGCCGGCGCGGATCTCGGAGGTCGCGCGCGACGGCGTCAAGACGGCGGCCGTCGCCGCGTTCGCGCGCCTGCGCTGCTCGGGCCTGGCGCGCGCGGACTTCTTCGTCGAGGGCGACGACGTGCTGCTCAACGAGCTCAACACGATGCCCGGCTTCACGGCGACGAGCGTCTACGCGAAGCTGTGGGAGGCCAGCGGGGTGCCCTACGAGGAGCTCGTGACGCGCCTGTGCGAGCTGGCGCTCGAGCGCCACGCGCAGGAGCGCGCCTACCGCTTCTGACGTCAGGACGCGGTGTCCTCGCGGCGGTTGTCGCCGGGGATGCGGCGCACCGAGCCCCAGCCGCGCCGGGACCACAGCACCATCAGCGCGCCGCCCGCCAGCGAGCCGCAGGCGTCGGCGATGAGGTCGCCGACCGTGTCGGTGTTGCCCTCCGACAGCGCCGAGCCGAAGAGGCCGTCGGAGCTCCACTCGAAGATCTCCCACAGCGCGCCGACCGCCAGGCCGAGCGCGAAGACCGCGATCAGCATCCCGGCCTCGTGGCGCGGCAGCGTCTCCTGCCGCGGGTCGGGCATGACCTCGATCCGCGCGAGGCAGAGGTAGACGATCTGCGCGGCCAGCAGCGGGACGACGAAATGGACGACGCGGTCATACCAGGCGATCGCGTCGTAGAGGCCGACCGCCTCGCCGCCCTGCGTGAACAGGAGCGCGACGATCGCCGCGAGGTCGTAGACGCGCGGCAGGTTCGCCAGGCGCGCGGCGACGAGGACGGCGAACGCGAGCAGCAGGTTGAAGGCCGCGCCGGCGTCCCCGGCCGCCGCGAAGGCGGCCGCGCCGACGGCGAACAGCAGCCGCATGACGTCGAGCGGATCGCGCACGACCGGCGACCAGTCGCCCATCACGAGCCTGCGCGAATCGACGCTCATGGCAGTGCAGTACCCGCTCGCTGTCGCGCGGCGCGCCGGTTCGCGCGAACATCTCGCGATGGCGCAGGATCCCGATTCGTGGTGGCTGGACGAGCGCGCGCACGCCGGCCGCGAGCATTTCGACGCGCAGCACGCGCAGCGCTACGACGCCAAGATGGATGCCGAGGCCACCGCCGAGGTCGAGCTGCTGCAGGCCGCGGGCGTCCTGGACCCGGGATCGTGCGTCGTCGACCTCGGTGCCGGCAGCGGTCAGTTCGCGCTGGCCGTCGCGCCCGCGTGCGGGCGGGTGGTCGCCGTCGACGTCTCGCCGGTCATGCTGGCGCGGCTGACCGAGAAGGTCGAGCGCCTCGCGGTGGGCAACGTCGAGGCCGTCGGCGCGGGCTTTCTGACCTACCGCCACGCGGGCGCGCCGGCCGACGTCGTCTACAGCCGCTTCGCGCTGCATCACCTCCCCGACTTCTGGAAGGCGATCGCGCTGCGGCGGATGGCCGACATGCTGCGCCCGGGCGGCGTGCTGCGCCTGTGGGACGTCGTCTACAGCTTCGAGCCGGCCGCTGCCGAGGAGCGGATCGAGGCCTGGATCGCGGAGAACGTGAGCGCCGACGTCGAGCGCGGCTGGACGCGGGCCGAGTTCGCCGACCACATCCGCGACGAGCACTCGACGTTCACCTGGCTGCTGGAGCCGATGATCGAGCGGGCCGGCTTCGAGCTGGTCGAGGCGCGCCACAGCGCGTCGGGCGTCTTCGCGCGCTACCTGTGCAGGAAGCCGTGAGCGACGCGCGCTCGGTCGCTCGCGAGGATGGCGCGCAGATCTGCGTGGAGGCGATCGGCGACCCAGCCGATCCGGCGATCCTCCTGATCGCCGCCGCGGGCTGGTCGATGGACTGGTGGGAGGACGAGCTCTGCCGCCGGCTGGCCGAGCGCGGGCGGCTGGTCGTGCGCTACGACAACCGCGACACGGGCCGCTCGACGGCGTATCCGCCGGGTTCTCCGGGCTACACCGGCGCGGATCTCACCGCCGACGCCGTCGCGGTGCTCGACGCGCTCGGGATCGCCCGCGCGCACGTGGTCGGCCTCTCGATGGGCGGCGGCATCGCCCAGCAGCTCGCGGCCGGCCACCGTGACCGCGTGGCGACGCTGACGCTGATCTCCACCACCTTCGCCGGCCCCGGCGGGGAGGACCTGCCGGGCATGACCGCCGAGCTGGAGGCCGCGCTGGCGGACGCCGGCCCCGAGCCCGACTGGGGCGATCGCGACGCCGTCGTCGAGTACATCGTCGAGGGCGAGCGCCCGTTCGCCGGTCCCGGCGAGTTCGACGAGCCGCGGATCCGCACGCTCGCGGGGCGCGTCCACGACCGCAGCAACGACGTCGCCGCGAGCCTGGCGAACCCCTGGATGGCCGAAGCCGCCGAGCCCGTCAGCCTGAGCGAGCTGCGCGGGCTGCCGACGCTGGTGCTCCACGGCACGGCCGATCCGCTGTTCCCGCCGGAGCACGGCAGGGCGCTGGCCGAGGCGCTCACCGCCGCACGCCTGATCGAGCTCGACGGCGTCGGTCACCAGCTCCCTCCGCCTCGCACCTGGGACCTCGTGGTCGACGCGCTCGTCGAGCACACCGGCGGGGGGTGACGCTACGCGCGCCTGGCCATGCGCCGGGCGTGCTCGCGCTGCTCCCACTCCTTCGCCAGCGTGCAGACGCCGAGCGCCCACGGGCGGCCGCGGTACAGCCGGCGCACGTTGAGCGCGAGGTAGGGAACCGCGAGCACGATGAGGATGATCAGGGCGCCGTTCATGGTCGTCTCTACGGCGGCGCGGCCCCAGCGGATGCCCGCGCCGCTCGCGCGCAGGTCTGCGCGGCGGTCAAGTTCGCTCGTCAGGGGGTCGATGACCGTTCAATGAGCACGAGCGTCAAGCGCCTGGTCACAGCGGCAGGGCTGTTCGTCGCCCTCGGCGCGCTGTCCGCCGTACCGTCGTCCGCGGCGCCGGAGCTTGCGCCCAACCTCGTCGAGAACGGGAGCTTCGAGATCGGCTTCCCCGACCCGCCCAGCGGGCCCTGGTGGCAGGAGGTCGGCTACGCCGGACAGCCGGACTCGATGATCCCAGGCTGGACGGAGACCGCCGACGGCGTCGACTGGCACGCCAACATCGAGATCGACAACGAGCCGGCCGCGCAGGACGGCTCGTACCTCGTCGAGCTCTACGGCGGCGGCCACGGCGCGCTCGAGCAGGCCGTGCCGACGGCCGCGGGCGCGCGCTACCTGCTGGAGTTCTTCTACGCCGCCCACCCGGGCTGTGGCGACAGCACCGGCATGGCGCGCATCACCGCGGGCGACGCGAGCGTCGACGTCGAGTCCAGCGGCACGAACACCTACGCGTCCCAGACGCTGCCCTTCACCGCCACGGGCGCATCGACGACGATCACCTTCGCGAGCATCGACGGCGGGTCCTGTCCGTGGGGTGGCGTGACGATCGACGACATCTCCGTCCGCGCGGTCGCCCGCGCGACCCCGGCGCTCGCGACCCAGGCTTCGGCGGGCATCGTGCTCGGCGCCGGCGAGCTGTCGGCCGCCGCGACGGTCAGCGGCCGCTCCGGCGCGCAGCCGGATGCCACCGTGACGTTCACGCTCTACGGGCCCGACGACGCGACCTGCGCCGGCACCCCGCTGCTGGCGACGGCGCCGGCGCCCTATCCGGCCGGCGGCGGCCCCGTGACGTCGGCGTCGTTCACGCCGGCGCAGGCGGGCACCTACCGCTGGATCGCGGCCTATAGCGGGGACGTCAACAACGCCCCCGTCAGCGGCGCCTGCGACGACCCCGCCGCGGCGACCACCGTGACCGCCGCCGCCGCTGCTGCCGCGGTCACGCCCGCGCCCACGACGACGCCGCCGCCTGTCGCGACGCCCGCGTCGGCCCCGGGCTGCGACAGGCTGACGTCGAAGCTGTGGCTGGCGCGCGCGTCGATCGATCGCTCGGAGCGCACGATCTCGATCCTGGCGCCGATCACCCGCAGCGCCTCGGGCGCGGTGACGGTCAGCCTGCGCGCGGCCGGCGAGACGACCGAGTTCAGCGCGCCGATCGACAGCCACAACGGCCGCATCCGCGTCACCCATCCGATCACCGCGGCGCAGGCCAGGCTCGGCCGCGGGATCGTCACGATCGCCTACGACGGCGACGCCGACACGCGCCCGCAGACGGTGCGCCTGCCGGCCGCCAACACGCCCGCCCGCCTGGAGGTCACGCGGCCGCAGATCTCCGCCGACGGCGTCCTGAGCGCGAGCGGCACGGTGAGCCCCAGCGCCCGCGGCGTCGTCCGCGTCCAGCTGCATTTCGTCAACCACGCCGACGGCGCGATCGTCGCGTTCGAGCGCACGGCCACGATCGCCGACGGTCGCTGGAGCATCACCGCCCCGCTCTCACCGAGCCTCCGCGCGCAGATCGCGCAGCGCTGCGGCACCGTGCACTCCTACACGTCGTTCAGCGGTGGCGGTCGCGACCGGCTGCGCGGTGAGATGCGAGCGCTGCAGGTGCTGCCGGCGGCGTAGGCCCGCTAGCGGCAGTGCGTCCAGCCGGAGCGGAACGCCGAGTGAAACTCACCGCGCGGCTCCCAGTTGGCGGGCACGAGCAGATCGGCCCCGCCGCCCCACTGCACGCACTTGTTCGGTGCGGTGACGTAGACCGGCCCGGCGTACCACTTGAAGTCGCCCTGGTCGTGGCCGAGGTTGGCCGGGTTCCTGAGCGGCCGCGTGTAGAGCTCGGCGTAGAGCCAGTCGCCGTACTTCCGGTCGCGCCCGACCCGGTAGCGCTTGAGGTTGACGACGCAGTTGCGCCCGGTGGCCGCGTTGTAGGTGAGGACGACCTCGGAGAGCAGCTGGCCGAAGTTCGAGTCCACGATCTGGTGGCGGTCGATCGGCGCGAAGCCCGGTCCGCAGACCTGCGCGGCGGTGTACGGGTTCTTCTTCTCGGCGGCGGCCGCCGCCGGCAGTGCCAGCGAGGCGATCAGCGTGGCGGCAAGCGAGATCGTGCGGAGCGTGGTCATGCCCGCATCCTTTCCACGATCGCCGGCGCCGGCCGCCCGTTCTCACAGAGGTCTCATCAACGCCCGAGCGCGCGCCGCAGCGCGCGCTCGAGCGCCAGCGCCAGCCGGTCGCGGTGCGCCGGGCGCTCCAGCAGCCGCGCGTCCGCCGCGTTGCGCATGTTGCCGAGCTCGGCGAGCGCCTTGGGCACGCGGCTGAGGTTCAGGCCGCCGAGGTCGTCGCGGCTGACGAGCCCGCGGCCGGCGCCGAGGTAGGTCGAGCGCGGCAGCCCGATCGCCTCCAGGCGCGTGCGCAGGATGCGCGCGAAGCGCAGCGAGGGCGCGACGATCGCCGGGGCCACCGCGCGCCGCGCGAGCGGGGCGATGACGTGGAAGCCGCGCGCATTCGATCCCCGCCCGCCCGGGCCGCCGTCGGCGTGGATCGACACCGCGAGGTCGGCGTTCGCGCGGTTGCCGATCGCCGCGCGCTCGTCGATGCAGGGGCCGACGCCGTCGTTGGAGCGGCGCGTCATCACGACGCGCGCGCCGTCGGCCTGCAGCCGCCGCTGCAGGCGCCGCGCGACGTCGAAGGTGAAGCGCGCCTCGGTCAGCCTGCCGTCGTTCGTCTCGGTGCCGGTGGTGTCGCAGGCCTTGCGAAAGCCGCCCGCGCCGGCGGGCACGGAGCGGTTGATCTGCGTCGGATGGGCGCCGTTGGCGCCGTTGTGGCCGGGGTCGACGGCGATCGTCGTGCCGGCGAGCGGCAGCGCGGCCGCCGCGAACACGAAGGCGGCGGCGATCACTTGAAGAGCAGGACTTCGGAGATCTTCGCGCTCTGCTGCCCCGGCGGGAGCTTCGTGATCCAGACGAGGTAGCGGCGGTAGCGGTTGCCCGCGGTGTCGAGCTCGATCTTCTGCGTGCGGCCCACGACGATGTTCTCGGCGCTGACCTTCGTCCAGCCCTCCGAGGGCGGGGCGTCGGGCGGTATCGACGTGTCGGCGACGTAGATCGTCGCCTCGAAGCCGGCCGTCGGCGTGCGGATCTCGAGCTCCCTCGCGGCGACCCCCGGCGAGGCGTCGATGATGAGGCCGACGCCGGCCTTGTTGAGCGTCCCGCCGTCGTAGCGCTCCGTCGACCAGGTCGACGATGCGATCCCGTCGACCACCGCGCTCGTCTGCTCGGGGTGCTCGCGGTCGCCGCCGATCGGGTCGAAGTCAGCCGGCGCGCGCTGCTTGAGGGTCACCTCCTGCGGCTCGCCCGGCGCCGCCTGCGCGCCGGAGCGGTTGCCGGTCCCGCGCTCGGTCTGCCCCGCCGCCAGCAGCGCCAGCCCGGCCGCGACCGCCACGCCGACGAGCAGGAGCGCGAGCAGCGCCTTCGTCGAGTTGCGCGCGCGCAGCGGCAGGCGCCGGCGCGTCTCCATCGGCAGGCTGCGCAGGACCGTCGTGGCCTCGCCGGTGACCTGGCCGTGGCGGGCGGTCTCGTTCGCGAGGACCTGCTCGAGGTCGGAGATCAGCGCCCGCGCGTCGGGGTAGCGGCGGTCGAGGTCCTTCGCGGTCGCGCGGTCGAGGACCGCCGCCAGCGCGGCGGAGACCTCGGGGCGGCGGATCTGGATGTCGGGCAGGTCGTCGCGGACGTGCTTCATCGCGACCGCGACCTGGTTCTCGCCCTTGAACGGGACGTCGCCGGTCAGCATCTCGAAGAGGACGATCCCGAGCGAGTAGAGGTCGGACTGGCCCGAGACGGCGTGGCCGAGGGCCTGCTCGGGCGAGACGTAGTCGGTCGTGCCCAGCACGCGGCCGTCGGCCGTCAGCCCTTCCTGGTGCAGCGTGCGCGCGATCCCGAAGTCGGTGACCTTCGCCGCGCCCTCCTCGTCGATCAGGACGTTCTGGGGCTTGACGTCGCGATGGACGATGTGGTGCTCGTGGGCGGCGCCGAGCGCGCGCGCGATCTCGATCGCATAGGCGATCGCCTCGGACACGGGCAGGCGCACGTTGCGGCGGATGCGGTCCTTGAGCGTCTCGCCCTCGACGTACTCGAAGACGATGTAGGGGGTCGTGAAGCCGTCCGCCTCGCCCTCCTCGCCGGCGTCGATGACGCCCACGACGTGCGGGTGGTTGAGCTGCGCCACGGCCCGCGCCTCGCGGCGGAAGCGCTCGAGCTGGTCGGAGTCGTCGGCGATCTCGCGGTGCATGAGCTTGATCGCCACCTGGCGCTCGAGCACGGTGTCGAACGCCCGGTAGACCGTCGACATCCCCCCGGTCCCGACCTGAGCGTCGAGCCGGTAGCGCTTGGAGAGGAGGGTGCCGACCTGTGATGCCATCGCTCTATTGTGCAGTCGCGTGCGGGTGGTGCATGTCAGCTACTACACCGATCCCGCCTCGCCGCGGTCGTGGGCAGCCGAGCCGGTGGTGCGCAGAGTCCTCTCACGCTTCGGCGAGGGGGTGTCGATCTCCTACGTCATGGGCGGTCTGGCGCGCGACATCTCCGACCCGCTGAGCATGGCTGCGCGACGTGCTCGGCGCCGCCGCCGAGAGAGCGCGATGCCGGTGGATCCGCGGCTGTGGCTCGACCATCCTCCTGCCAGTACGTACCCGTCCTGCCTCGCGGTCAAGGCCGCGGCCGAGCAGGGCTGCGACGTCGCCTTCCTGCGCCGCGCGCGCGAGGGCTTCATGTGCGAGCGCCGCCGCGGCGTCGCCGGGGACCGCGAGCTGCCGGGCCCGCTGGCGGCCGCCGAGCTGTGGCGGCTGGCCGCGCAGTGGAAGGTGCGCCCGGTGGCGTGCCTGTCGGGCGAGCTCTGGGAGCCGGCCTAGCGCTCGATGCGCCCGGCGCGGTCGGTGACCGCGCCGATCACCGCGGTGCCGGGGTGGCGGGCCGCCAGCAGCGCGACGGCCTCGTCGGCGCGCTCGGCCGGGACGACCGCGACGAAGCCGCAGCCCATGTTGAAGACGTCCCACATCTCGGCCTCGGCGACGCCTCCGAGCCGCGCGATCAGCCCGAAGACCGGCGGGACGGGCAGCGGGCGGTCGACGGCGAAGCCGACGCCGCCGTTGAGGCGCAGGAGGTTGGCGAGCCCGCCGCCGGTGATGTGCGCCAGGCCGCGGACCTCGATGTCGCAGGACAGCAGCTCGAGCACGGCGCGGACGTAGATGACCGTCGGCTCCAGCAGCGCATCGGCGATCGAGGCGCCGCCGAGCTCGGAGGGCGCGTCGTCGAGCGAGAGGCCGCCGTCGTGCAGCAGCGCGCGCCGGGCGAGCGTGTAGCCGTTGGAGTGCAGGCCGCTGGAGGGCAGGCCGACGAGCGCGTCGCCGGGGACGATCGCGTCGCCCGTGACGATCGCGTCGGGCGCGACCGTGCCGAACGCGGCGCCGCAGAGGTCGAAGCCGTTGGGGCTCGGATGGCCGCGGATGAGCTCGGGCAGGACCGCGAGCTCGCCTCCGGGGATCTCGATCCCCGCGTCCTCGGCGCCGATCTTCAGCCCGGCGGCGATCTGCGCGAGCGCGGCCGGATCGGGCTGCTCGACGGCGAGGTAGTCGAGCATCGCCAGCGGCTCGGCGCCGACGCAGACGAGGTCGTTGACGTTCATCGCGATGCAGTCGATCCCGACCGTGCCGAGGCGCCCGGTCTGCTCGGCGACGACGAGCTTGGAGCCGACGCCGTCGGTCGACAGCGCGATCGCGAGGTCGTCGCTGACGCGCAGGACGCTCGCGTAGTGCCCGGATCCCAGCAGCGAGCGGCTCGGGCGGCCGGGCTCGATCGTGCGCAGGACGTCGACGAGCGCGCGCACGCCCGCGTCGCTGGAGGCGATCGACACGCCGGCGGCTGCGTAGGCGTCGGACATCGCGCCCGAACCTAGCGGACGAGTCGGCGCGCGATCAGCCCCGCCAGCGCGACCCGGTAGGCCGCGTAGGGGATCAGCGAGCGGTCGCGCTCGATGAGGCGGATGACCTTGATCGAGGCGAGCGTCGCGGCGAACGAGGCCACGATGCCGGCGGCGAACGCCCGCGCCGTGCCCGCCGGCAGGCCGCGCTGCGCCAGCCGCGTCCCCTTCAGAACGGTCGCGCCGACGATGATCGGCAGCGCGACGTGGCGCGACAGGACGTTGGAGTCCTCCCGCGCGAAGCCGCGCGCCCGCGCCGCGGCCAGCGTGGCGCCGTTGCGCGAGACGCCCGGCACGAGCGCGCAGGCCTGTGCCAGGCCGAGCGCGAGCGCGTCCATCGCCCCGGCGTCCTCGCGCGAGCGGTGGCCGCTGCCGCGCAGGTCGGCGGCGACCATCGCGACCGACCCGGCCGCCAGCCCCGCGGCGATCGTCGCCGGCGTGCCGAGGTGGCGCTCGATCGGGCGCTCCAGCAGGTAGCCGACGATCGCCGGCGGCAGGAAGCTCAGGACGACGAGCTGCAGGCGCCGGCGGTCCAGGCCGCGGGCGGCGTCGGCGACCTCGTCGCGCAGGCCGACGAGCAGCGCCGCGGCGGTGCCGGCGTGCAGCGCGACCTCGAAGGCCTTGCGCAGCTCGCCGTCCAGCGCGCTGTAGGGCCAGCCGAGCAGCCAGGGGACGACCGTGACGTGACCCGACGAGGAGACCGGCAGCAGCTCGGCGGGGCCGTGCAGGAGCCCGAGCGCGATCGCGTCGCGGGCGCGCAGCTCGCCGTCAGCGGGTGCCGGCATCGGCGGCCGGCTCCACCGGCCCGCCCCCGCCGCGGCGGCGCCGCAGGACGAGGTAGCCGATGCCGGCGACGATCATGGCCGCGACGGCGTAGTCGACGTAGTGCAGCGAGTCCTTCCAGTCCGTCCAGTTGGCGCCGACCTGCTGGCCGATGAAGGCCAGCGCGAAGACCCACGGCAGGCAGCCGAGGAAGGTCAGGACCGAGAAGCGGATGAACGGCATCCGCGCGACGCCCGCCGGCAGCGAGATGAACGTGCGGATGATCGGCATCATGCGCGTGAAGAAGACGGTCGCGTCCCCGTGGCGCTCGAACCAGCGGTCCGCCGCGTGCAGGTGGTGGGGCTTGATGAGGATCCTGTGGCCGTGCTTCTCGATGATGTCGACGCGGCCGTAGTAGCCGACGGCGTAGGCCAACCAGGACCCCGCGAGGTTGGCCAGCGACCCGATCAGGGTGACGGCGATCAGGCTGTAGTGACCCTCGCTGACGTTGAAGCCCGCGAAGAGCATCGTGGCCTCGCTGGGGATCGGGATGCACGCGCTCTCGAAGAACATGAGCACGAACACGCCGGGCAGGCCCAGATCGGCGACGACGTTCGTCGCGAACTCGACGATCGGGTCGGTCAATGACGCGATGACGAGCACGAGCGCGACAGGCTATCGAGCGCAGGCGCCAGGTCACGGCAGGCGTTCAGGTTCCCTACAGCACTAGCCTCAGCACCCGATGCGCGTCTGGGTCGACCTCACCAACAGCCCCCACGTGCTCGTCCTGCGCCCGATCGTGGCGGCCCTGCGCGAGCAGGGCCACGACGTCGAGATCACCGCCCGCGACTTCGCCCAGACGCTCGGGCTGCTCGAGCGCTTCGGGATCGAGCACACCGAGGTCGGCCGCCACCGCGGCGGCCGGCTGGCGGCGAAGGGGGTCGGGCTGCTGTCGCGCTCGGCGGCGCTCGCCCGCTGGGGCGCGCCGCCGGCACTTCGACCTCGCGCTCGGCCACGGCTCCAACGACGTCACGGTCGCCGCGCGGCTGCTGCGGATCCCCTGCTCGACGATGTTCGACTACGAGTGGGCGACGGTCCAGCACACGGTCAACTGCCGCCTGGCGCAGACCGTCGTCGTGCCGGCCGCGATCCCGCCCGAGCGCCTGGCGCGCTACGGCGCGCGCGGCAAGATCGCCGCCTACGAGGGCCTCAAGGAGGAGTACTACCTCGCCGACTTCGAGCCCGACCCGGCGGTGCTCGCCGAGCTCGGCCTCGACCCGGCGCAGCCGATCGCCGTCGTGCGCACGCCGCCCGCCGTCTCGCTCTACCACCGCTTCGAGAACGACGTCCTCGGCGCCGTGCTGCAGCGCCTGCGCGGCAGCCAGACCGTCGTGCTGCCGCGCACGCCCCAGCAGCGGGCCGAGCTGCGCGACGGCGGCTTCATCGTCCCCGAGCAGGCGATCGACGCCCAGTCGCTGATCGCCTACGCCGACCTCGTCGTCTCCGCCGGCGGCACGATGAACCGCGAGGCGGTCGCCCTCGGCACCCCCGTCTGGACGACGTTCCAGGGCCGCCTCGGCGCCGTCGACGAGCAGCTGATCGCCGACGGCCGCCTGCGCTCGCTGACCGACGCCGCCGACATCGTGCTGGAGAAGCGCGGCGCGGCACGCGAGCAGGAGCGCATCCGCCGCGACCCCGCGCTGCTCGCCGAGCTGCTCTCGCGCCCGGTCGCGGCCGCCCGCGCATAGGCCGCAGGGGCCCTTCGCACCGGCGCCACCCCTACAATTGCGACCGATGCGCCGACGGATCCGCTCCGCGGCCTTCCCCCTGCACCGCCATTCGCTCCTGCAGATCGTGGTCGACGGGGTTCTGGTCGCGCTCGCGTACTGGCTGTCCTACCGGCTGCGCTTCGACGGCCCGTCGGCGGTTCCGCCGCGCTATCGCGAGCTGTTCGAGGCCACGCTGCCGTTCGTCGTCTGCAGCTCGCTCGTCATCTTCGCCGCCTTCGGCCTGTACGCGAAGTGGTGGCGCTACGTGTCCCAGCGCGACTACGCGGCGATCGTGCAGGGCGTCGTCGCCGCCGCGCTGCTGCTGCTGCTCTACGTCGCGCTCGTCAAGCCGGTCACGCGCTCGGTCAACGGCTTCGAGACGACGGTCACCGCGCCGTCCGGCGTCCTGGCGCTGCACCTGCTGCTGATGCTGGCCCTCGTCGGCGGCGCGCGCTTCCTCGCGCGGACGGTCTACGAGCGCCCGCTGCGCGGCTTCCGCGCCGGCAAGGACGCCCGCGGGCTGCTGATCGTCGGCGCCGGCGACGGCGGCCGGCTCGTGCTGCGCGAGATCCTGCGCAACCCCGAGCTCGGCCTCAAGCCGGTCGGCTTCGTCGACGACGACCCGACGAAGCGGCGGCTGCGGATCGACGGCGTGAAGGTCCTCGGCGCGACGAGCGACCTCGCGCGGATCCTCGACGAGGCCGAGCCCGACGAGGTCACGATCGCGATCCCCTCGGCGCCCGGCACGCTGCGCGCGACCGTCGTGCGCGCCTGCCGCGAGCGCGGGATCCCGGTGCGCACCCTGCCGACGGTCTTCGAGCTGCTGCAGACCGGCGGCAACTACGTGCGCCAGGTGCGCGACGTGCAGGTCGAGGACATCCTCGGCCGCGAGCCCGTGCGCATGGAGCTCGACCGCGTCGGCGCCTACCTCAACGGCGAGGTCGTGCTGATCACCGGCGCGGGCGGCTCGATCGGCAAGGAGCTCTCGCGCCAGATCGCGCGCGTCGCGCCGCGGCGGATCATCGTGCTCGACCACGCCGAGGACAACCTCTTCACGATCCAGCGCGAGCTCGAGCACGACCGCCACGTGCACTCCTCGATCCTCGACGCGGTCCTCGCCGACTGCAAGGAGGAGGAGCGGATGCGGGAGGTCTTCGAGGCCTACCGCCCGACGATCGTCTTCCACGCCGCGGCCTACAAGCACGTCGGCCTGATGGAGCAGAACCCCGTCGAGGCGGTGCGCAACAACGCGATCGCGACGCGCCTGATGGCGCGGATCGCGGGCCAGACGGGCGTGAAGTCGTTCGTGCTCGTGTCGACCGACAAGGCGGTCGCACCGGCGACCGTCATGGGCGCGTCCAAGGCGCTCGCGGAGTTCGCGATCGAGGCCGAGCAGGCGCGCTTCCCGACGACCGCCTACTGCGCCGTGCGCTTCGGCAACGTCCTGGGCTCGTCGGGCTCGGTCGTGCCGATCTTCCGCCGCCAGATCGCGCTCGGCGGCCCGCTGACGGTGACCGACGAGCGCATGACGCGCTACTTCATGACGATCCCCGAGGCGGTCCAGCTGATCATCCGCGCGGGCGGCCTGGCGAAGACGACCGCCAACAGCCCGGCCGTGCCGGCGACGCCGGGCGGCGACGTCTACGTCCTGGAGATGGGCGAGCCGGTCCGGATCCTCGACCTCGCGCGCACGATGATCGAGCTGTCGGGCCTGGACCCCGAGCGCGACATCGCGATCGAGATCGTCGGCCGCCGGCCGGGCGAGAAGCTCCACGAGGAGCTCTTCAACCCCTACGAGCGCCCGCAGCCGACGCCCGCCGAGAAGATTCTGCGGGCCGAGCGCGAGGCGCGCCCGCCGCAGGCCGTCGACGACATGTTCGACCAGATCGGGCTGCTCGTCCTCGAGGGCGATGCCGCGGGCCTGGCGGCGAAGGTCTCGGACCTCTCGGCGATTCCGGACGCCTGGCCCACTAGGATCCTGCGGTCGTAGCGAGGGTTTGTCCTGATTTTCGTCCCTGACACCGTCCTGTGCCCCGGAGCGCACCAGTGAGCGCTGCGCTTTTCGCTGTCTCGATCGGGGACACGATCATCAAGATCGGCGCCTACGCGGGCCTCGCGGCGATCCTCGGGCTGGCCGTGATGTCGCTGCTCTACTTCGCCCAGGCGCGCGAGGTCAAGCGCCTGCGCGAGTGGGCCGGCCGCGCGCCCGAGCGCGACGCCGAGCTGGCGCTGCGCGTGCAGACCGACGCCCAGAAGCGCGTCGTGGCGCAGCCGATGCAGCCGGCGACGACGGCCGCCCAGCAGGCCGAGGCCGCCCGCACCGCCGCGGCCGCGGCGCTCTACGCGAAGGTCCCGCCGCCTCCGCCGCCGCCCGCGCCGCTCGTCGGCCCCGCCGGTCAGCTGGCGCGGCCGGTCGCGCCCGGCGCCGTCCCGGGGACCGCCGGCGCGGCGCCCGCGGGCGCCCCGCAGCAGGCTGCCGGCAGCGTGCCGGGCACCATGACGCCCGCGCCCGGCAGCGTTCCCGGCGCCACCACGCCGGCGCCCGGCAGCGTCCCGGGCGCCGCGACGCCCGCCGGCTCCCCGGCCGCCGCGGCGAGCGCCGCCGCCATCGCGACCCGCACCGCCTCGCCGCTGGACAACGGCACGACCGGCCAGGAGACGCACGAGTCCGCCGCCGCGCGCCCGGACCCGCTCGAGGGCCCGCTGCCCCTGGACAGCTTCTCCGCCGACGACGAGGGCGGCTTCGGCTTCTCGCCCGGCCGCACCGGCGCGATCGTCGGGGGCGCCGTCGCCGCAGTGCTCGTCGCGGTCGTGCTGATGGTCGCGCTGACGAAGGACGACCCGACGACGAAGCCCAACGGCTTCGGGCAGGTCACGACGCCGGCGGCCTCCTCGCCCGCGCCGGACGACGGGACCTCGACGAACGCGAATGCGGCGAGCCCGACGTCCGTCGACCGCCGCGCGACGCGCGTCGCCGTCCTCAACGGCACGACCCAGACCGGGCTGGCCCGCACCGTCGCCGACGAGGTCGAGAAGGCGCGCTTCACGATCAGCGGCACGGAGAACAACGCCGACCAGGCGGTGCCGTCGACGACCGTCGCCTACCGCGACGGCAACGAGCGCGCGGCGCAGATCGTCGCGCAGGTGATCGGCATCGACCGCGCGTCCGTGCAGCCCGTCGACGCCAACGCGTCCGCCGCCGCCGACGCGGACGTCGTCGTCATCGTCGGCGCCGACAAAATCGGATAGTTCCCCCAGGGGTCCACGTGGCCGGCTCGAATGAGGTTCTGCTCGTGCGCCACGGGGAGACCGACGACAACGCGGCCGACCGCTTCCAGGGCCGCATCGACACGCCGCTGAACGAGCGCGGGCGCGAGCAGTCGCGCGCGCTCGCCGAGGCCCTCGCCGGCGAGGGCCTGCGCGCGCTGTACTCCAGCCCGCTGCTGCGCGCCCGCGAGACGGCCGAGATCGTCGGCGCGCGGCTGGGCCTCGAGCCCGTGCTCGACGGCCGCCTGATGGAGGCCGACGCGGGCGCCTGGTCGGGGCAGCTGTACGCCGAGATCGTGGCCGGCGACGCCGGCGCGTTCAGCGCCTGGCGCGCCCGCGAGCCCGGCTTCCGCTTCCCCGGCGGCGAGTCGGTGGAGGAGCAGGGCGCGCGCGTCGCGGCGGCGCTGCGCGACGTCGGCGCCGGGCCGCTGCCCGCGCTCGTCGTGACCCACGGCGGCACGATTCGCGCCGTGGAGGGCATCGACGCCCCCGGCGGCGCGGTCGCCAACTGCCAGCTGTACCGGGTCCCGGCGCCGGTCGCGAGCCCGCCGTGAGCGCCGCGCCGCGGATCGCGTTCGCGCTGCTCGTCTGCGCGACGTTCGGCGCGTTCTTCGTCGCACAGGAGCTCAAGAGCACGCCGCCGCTCGTCCAGCACGTCCAGGTGACGCCGTTCTTCTCGCCCAACAAGGACGGGCGCTTCGACCGCGCGCGGGCGTCGTTTGACCTCAAGCGCACCGACGACGTGACGGTCACGGTCATCGACCGCGCCGGCGACGAGGTGCGCGAGCTGCGCAACAACCGGCGCCTGCCCGCGCGCCAGCGCATGCGCCTGGTCTGGGACGGCAGCGACGCCGGCGGGCGGCAGGTCGACGACGGCATCTACCGCTTCAGGGTCAACCTGCGCCGCCAGAACCGCGCCGTCCTGCTGCCCCAGAACGTGCGCAAGGACGTCAAGCCGCCCGACGTCCTCGTGACCTCGATCGGCCCGCTGCGCGACAAGCTGCCGCGGCCCGAGCTGTTCCCCAACCCGCAGGGCGAGCCGGCGCGCGTCTCCTTCCAGGCCGCCGGCCACCGCAAGGAGGTGCTCGTCTACCGCACCGACGTGCGCCCGCTGCGGCCGGTCTTCGACGAGCCCGTGAAGCTCGAGGACAGCGCGACCCAGTGGCTGTGGAACGGGCGCGCCGACGGGCGCCGCGTCTCCGCCGGGACCTACCTCGTCGTCGTCCGCGCCCGCGACCAGGCGGGCAACATCGGCTCCTCGGCGCCGATCCCGCCGCGGTTCGCGTTCCGCCAGCCGCTGCGCGGGCGCGGCGGGATCACCGTCCGCTACCTCACCGCGCAGGCGGCGACGGCGCCGGTCACGGCAGGCGAGCAGGCGAGCGTCGCGGTCGACTCCGTCGACGAGAGCTTCAACTGGACGCTGCGCCGCGTCGGCGAGAGCAACATCCGCAAGCGCGGCAGCGGCACGCGCTCGCGCGTCGTGCACTTCGCGGCGCCGGGCGGCAAGTCGGGCCTCTACGTCTTCGAGGCGCGCACGCGGTCGCGGCATGTCTCGGCGCCGCTCGTCGTGCAGGCCCGGACCGAGCGCGACGTGCTCGTCGTCCTGCCGCTGATGACCTGGCAGGGCACGAACCCCGTCGACGACGACGGCGACGGGCGCCCGAACACGCTCGGCGCCGGGCTGGCGGTGCGGGTGGCGCGTCCCTACAGCGGCGGCGGACTGCCGGCGCAGCTGGCCCAGCAGGAGGCGCTGCTGCTCGCACAGCTCGACCGCACCCGCCGGCGCTACGACCTCACGACCGACGTCGCGCTCGCGCGCGGCGTCGGCCCGCGGCTCGCCGGCCATCGCGCGGTCATCCTCGCCGGCGACACGCGCTGGCTCGACGCGGGCGTCGCGCGCAACCTGCGCGCCTTCGTGCGCAGCGGCGGCAACGTCCTGTCGGTCGGGACCGACTCGCTGCGCCGCAGCGTGACCTACGAGAAGCTCCGCGAGCGCGCGGTGCGCCCGACGCTGCCGACCGCCCGCGACCTCTTCGGCGCGCGGCTGCGGCCGGTCGTGCGTGAGCCCGTCTCGCTCGTCAACGTCGTCGACGAGATCGAGCTCTTCGGCGGGACCGAGGGGCTGTTCGGCGGCATCGACGCCTTCGAGCAGACGCTCGACGTCCGCGGCGGGCCGCGCGCGATCGCCGCCGCGGCGGCGACGCAGCCCGGCGACCGTCAGGTGATCGTCGCCTCGCGCCTGGGCGACGGGCTCGTCGTGCGCCCGGGGATCCCCGACTTCTCCGCCAAGCTGCGCTCGAGCCCCGAGCTCGCGGCCTTCCTGGACAGCACGTGGACCCTGCTGAGGCGCCGGTGATCGCCGCCGTCACCACGCTCGGGGACGTCGCCCAGACCGCCGGCGTCGTCGCGGCCGCGCTGCTCGCCGCCGCCGTCCTGCTCGTGCGCTCGCCACGCTCGCGCGCGCTGGCGATGCTCGCCGCGCTCGTGCTCACGCCGGTGCTGCTGGTCGCCAACATCTGGTCGACGCCGCAGCTCGAGCCGCTGCGCAGCCGCCCGCTGCTGTTGCTCGCGGCGGGCGGCGGCGGGCTGCTCGTGCTCGCGATCGCCGCGTTCGCGGTCCACCGCCGTCCCGAGCTGCTGGCGCTCGCCGCGGCGGCGACGCTGCCGTTCCGCGTCCCGATCGAGTCCGGCGGCGATACCGCGAACCTGCTCGTGCCGCTGTACCTCGTCATCGCCGCCGGCGTGCTCGCCTACGCCGTGCCGCGGCTGCGCGCGCCGCCCGGACTCGACGACGAGGAGGACGTCCGCCGCCGCGGGCTGCTCGAATGGCTGCTGGCCGCGGTCGTCGTGCTCTACGCCGTGCAGGCCTCGTACTCCAGCGGCTTCGACGCTGCGCTGGCGCAGGTCATCTTCTTCTACGTCCCGTTCGCGCTGCTCTACGCGCTGCTCGTGCGGATCGACTGGACGCCGGCGCTGGCGGCCCGCTGCCTCGTCGTCCTGCTCGTGCTCGCCGTGGCGTTCGCCGGGATCGGCTTCGTCGAGTACGGCAAGCGCGAGCTGCTGCTGAACCCGAAGGTCATCAGCTCCAACCAGTTCGAGTCCTACTTCCGCGTCAACTCGCTGTTCTTCGACCCGAACATCTACGGGCGCTTCCTCGTGACGGTGATGCTCGGGCTGATGGCGCTGCTGCTGTGGGCGCGGCGCGGCGCTGGTCATGGCGGGCTGCGCGCTGGCGCTGCTGGTGCTGTGGGCGGGCCTCGTGCTGACGCTGTCGCAGTCGTCGTTCACCGCGCTGCTGGCGGGGCTCGCGCTGCTGGGCGCGCTGCGCTGGGGGGCGGCGAAGATGGCGGTCGCGGTCGCGGCGCTGGCGATCGCGGGCGCCGTCGTCGTGCTCGCCGCGCCGGGCGCCGTCGGCCTGGACCAGTCCACCGACTCGGCCACGAGCGGGCGCTCGACGCTCGTCAGCGGCGGGGTCGAGCTGTTCACCGAGCGCCCGCTGACCGGCTGGGGCGCGGGCGCGTTCAAGGGCGAGTACCGCAAGCAGGAGAAGTCCTCCAACGCGCGGGCGTCGGCGGCCTCGCACACGATCCCGATCACGGTTGCCGCCGAGCAGGGCGGCCTCGGGCTGGCGCTCTACCTCGCGCTCGTCGTCGTGGCGATCACCGGGCTGCTGCGCGGGGCGCGCTCGTCGGTCGCGCGTGCCGCGGTCGCGGCGGCGTTCGTCGCGCTCGTGGTCCACACGCTGCTGTACGCCGCCTTCCTCGAGGACCCGCTGGCCTGGGCGCTGCTGGCGGTCGGCTCGGCGCTCGCACCGGCCGCCGCGCGGTCGCGGGAGCGCGCGCCGGCGCCCGCCGCGCCCGCCGCCGCGGCCGAGCCCGCCGCCGCGGCGCCGTGACGCGCGCCCAGGAGCGGGCGGCGCTTGCCGCGCTCGCGCTGGCGGCCGTCGCGCTGTGGGCGCTCGCGCCGACCTACCCCGACTACGACGCCTACGAGCACCTCGTCTGGGGCCGCGACCTCCTGCGCGGCGCCGCGCCGGGCTTCGAGACGTTCGCCGCGCCGACGCAGCATCCGCTCTACCTCGCGCTCGCGTCGCTGCTGTCGCTCGCCGGCCAGGACGCCGACCGCCTGCTCGTGCTCGTCACGGTGCTGAGCCTCGTCGCGCTGACCGCCGGGACCTACGTGCTCGGCCGCGGGCTGTTCGGGACCTGGCCGGGCGTCGCGGCGGCGTTCTTCGTCGGGTCGAGCTTCGCCTTCCTGCTCTACGCCGTGCGCGCGTTCGTCGATGTGCCGTTCCTCGCGCTCGTCGTGTGGGCGGCGGCGATCGAGGTCCAGCGCCCACGCCGCGCCTGGGTGCCGATGGCACTGCTCGCGCTGGCCGGACTGCTGCGACCGGAGGCCTGGGTGCTCGCGGGCCTGTACTGGCTCTGGTGCCTGCCGGGCCGCGATCGGCGCGCGCGGCTGGGGCTGCTCGCGCTCGTCGTCGTGTCGCCGCTGGTGTGGGCGCTCGTCGACCTCGCCGTGACCGGCGACCCGCTCTTCAGCCTGCACGCGACGAGCAGCCTCGCCGAGGCGCTCGGGCGCGAGCGCGGGCTGCGCCACGTGCCGTCGGCCTTCGTGACGTTCCTGGCCGACGTCGCGCGCCCGCCGGTGGCGGCCGCGGGCGTGATCGGCCTCGTGCTCGCCGTCCGCCGCCACGGCGCCGAGCGGATGGCGGTCCCGCTCGCGCTGCTGGGCGCGGGCGCGCTGACGTTCGCCGGCGCGGGCGTCGCTGGCCTGGCGATCCTGCCGCGCTACCTGACGGTCCCCGCGGTGGCGCTGTGCCTGCTCGCCGGCTACGCGGTCCTCGGCTTCACGACGCTGCCGGCGGGGCCGGTGCGCGAGCGCTGGCGCCGCGCGGCGATCGGCGCGCTCGTCGTCGGGGTCGCGTTCTTCGCGGTCAAGGCCGCGAGCTTCGACCGGCTGCGCGACGAGCTGCGCTTCATCGACCGCACGCACGCCGAGGTCTCGGCCCTGCTCGCCGACCCGCAGGTGCGCGCCGGTGAGCGCTGCGGCCCGCTGACGTTCCCGACCTATCGCCTCGTCCCCGACGCGCGCTGGATCCTCGACGCGGACGCGCGCCGCGTGCGCTCGCGCGCCGCCGACCCCGCGCCCGGCGCCGTCGCCGTGTACATCACCGGCGACGCCAAGTTCGAGCGCCGCTTCGGCCGCGCCGACGGCGTCAGCCGCGCCGCCAACGTCCTGCCCGCGGGCGAGCCCGACGTGCGCTCAGGGCCGTTCGCGGTCTACGTGCGCTGCGGCTAGGACGGCACTCGCTCGTCGTAGCGCGGCAGGCCGTCGTCGGGGAGCGGCTCCCACGGCGCCGCGTAGGCGACGAACTGGTGCGCGCTCGGCCGCACGCCGGGATCGCCGTCGAAGGCGCCGAGGCGGACGCCCGCGATCGCGCCGGTCTCGGGATCGCGGATCAGCAGCGCCGAGCCGCACAGCGCGCAGAAGACCTTCTCCCTGCCGCCGGCCGGCGTCCATCCGCGCAGGTGCTCCTCGCCCGCGGTGACGACGACGGAGTCCGGCTGCACGCGCGCGCTGGCCGAGGCCGCGGTGCCCGAGCGGCGCTGGCAGCGGGTGCAGTGGCAGTAGAGCGCGCCCACGGGCTCGGCGCGGACCTCGAGGCGCACGGCGCCGCAGCCGCAGCCGGCGGTGAGGGGTTCGAACGCGGTCGATGACATCGCCGGATTGTAGGAACTGACCGGCGCGGGCCCGCGCCCGCGCGTACTGTGGGACGGGCGTGACAGTCGTGGCTTCACCGCAGCGAACGCCCGCGGTGAGCGCGAGGACGTTCGGGGTGCTCGCGGTCGTCGGGATGGTGATCGCCTTCTCGCTCAGCTCGACGCTCGTCAAGCGCGCGGAGTCGCCCGGCGTCCTCGTCGCGTTCTGGCGAATGGTCACCGTCACCGTCGTCTGGAACCTCGTGCTCCTGAGCACGGGCCGGCGGATCACGATGGGCAACGTCCGCCAGGTGTTCGTGCCGGGGATCTTCTTCGGGCTGAACCTCGCCGTGTTCTTCGCCGGGGCGACGCACAACAGCGTCGCCAACGCCGCGCTGATCGGATCGCTGGCCCCGTTTCTCATCGTGCCGGTCGGCGCCTGGCTGTTCCGGGAGTACATCAACCCGCGTGCGCTCGTCTTCGCAGGCGTCGCGTTCGGCGGCGTCGGCATCGTGCTGTTCAGCGCCCCGCCCAACGGCGACGCCTCGCTGGAGGGCAACGCGTTCGGCCTGCTCGCGATGCTGCTGCTCGTGGCCTACGTCGCGGCGACGAAGCACTTCCGCCGCGACATGGACGTCACGACGTTCATGTCGACGATCTGCCCGATCGCGGCGGTGGCGGTGCTGCCGCTGGCGATCGCCCACGGCGACGTCTTCGGGATGAGCGCCACCGGCTGGACCTACATGCTGATCCTGACGTTCACGAGCGGCGTCGCCGCCCAGGGCCTGCTGGTGTTCGCGCAGAAGTCGATCCAGATCGGCACGATCGCGATCGCGCAGGTGGCGCAGCCCGCGCTCGCCGTCGTGTGGTCGTTCCTGATCCTGGGCGAGGTGGTCAACCACCGCCAGATCGCCGGCATCGCGATCGTCGTCAGCGGGCTGCTGGCCTTCGTGGTGGCGCACCAGCGTCGGCCCGGTCGAGCGCCGTGATGACATGCGACGCGGTCTCCATGCGCCGGTCGGCCGCCTCCCGCAGCTCCTGCGCCGCGGCGAGCTCGCCGCGTCCGGCCGCGAGGCGGGCGAGCGCGTCGGCGGCGAAGACCTCGACGGGCGCGTCGCCGGCGAGGCGGGCCGCATCGAGGAGCGCGACGAGCCGCTGCTCGGCGCCTGCGACCTGATCCTCGGCGTCGAGCGCCGCCAGCAGGCACTCGCCGAGCGCGGCCTGCTCGCCACCGCCGGCGGCGCGGTGCCACGCCGTCGCCGCCTCGAGCGCCGCCCGCGCCGGCGCGATCCGCCCCAGCGCGCGCAGGACGCGCCCGAGATGCACCCGGCCGAGCGCCGCCATGCGCACGTCGCCGGTCGCCTCGGCCTTCTCGATCGCGAGCGCCAGCGTCGCCGCGCCGGTCGCGTGGTCGCCGGCCTGCCACTGCGCCCGCCCGAGGCTGAAGCACTGATAGGCCTCCGTCTGCAGGAAGCCGAGCCGCCCGGAGGTGCTCGCCGCAACACCGATGTGGTGGACGGCTTCGTCGAAGCGGTGCTCGAGGCGCGCGAGCTCGCCGAGCATGGCCTCGCGGCGGACGTGCAGCCACGGGTCGTCGACGGCCTGTAGCCAGTGCTGCACCTGGTCGCGCGCGTGCGTGGCGCGCACCCGGTCACGGGCCGAGATCGCGGCCCTGGCCGCGAACAGCCAGTTCGCGGCCTGGTCCCAGGGGCGGTCGAGCCCGTCGTAGAGCGCGTTGCTGCGGTCGGTCAGCTCCAGCGCGCGCGCGAACTCGCCGTGATGTGACACGACGTAGGCGAGGTAGTACGAGCAGCGCGCCTGCAGGTCGACGTCGCCGATCGCCTCGGCCAGCTCGGCGGCCGCGACGATGTGCTCGCGGGCCGGCCCGAGGTCGCCCGTCGAGGCCTTCATCCACCCAGCGAGCAGCAGGGCGCTCGCCCGGCCGGGGATCGGCGCCGCGTCGCCGGCGGCGTCGAGTGCCGCCAGGACCCGCTGCGCGCCGCGGCTGTCGCCGAGGACGATCCAGGCCCAGCCGAAGCCGTTGACGATCCGCAGCCCGAGCAGCGGGTCGTGCGCCGCGCTCCAGGCCAGCGCGGCATCGATGTTGGCGCGCTCGGCCCGGGCGAACGCGAGGTGCCCGGCCTGGTCGGCGCTGCGCACCCCCTGCGTCGAGGACGCGGCCGCTGCGGCGAACCAGGCGGCATGCGCGGCGCGCGCGCGCTCGGCCGGCCCGGCGTCGGTCATCGCCTCCAGCGCGTAGGCGCGGATGCTGTCCAGCAGCCGGTAGCGGACGCGCCCCGACGCGTCCTCGTCGTCGACGATGACGAGCGAGCGGCTCGCCAGCCGCCCGACCACGTCGATCGCGGCGGCGGCCGGCACGTCGAGCGCGGCGAGGACCGACTCGACCGCCGGCAGGGGGGCTCCGCCGGCGAACGTCGCGAGCGCCCACAGGCCGCGCTGGTCGTCGGGGAACAGCAGCTCATAGCTCCACCGGATCGTCGCCTTCAGCGCCCGGCGGCGCTGCGGCCTGCGGCTGGCCGGGTCGCTCAGCACGCTGAAGCGGTCGTCGAGGCGTCGCGTGATCTCCTGGATCGACAGCGTCTTCGTGCGCGCCGCCGCGAGCTCGATCGCCAGCGGCAGGCCGTCGAGCGAGCGGCACAGCTCGTGCACCGCGTCCTCGGGCTGATCGCTGCGCCGGGCGCGACGGGCGAACAGCTCCACCGCGTCGGCGAGCGCCAGCGGCCCGAGCTCGAACACGATCTCGCCCTCGACGTCCAGCGGCGCCTGGCTCGTGCACAGGATCCGCAGCCCGGGCGCGGCGTCGAGGAGGCGGGCGGCGAGCTGCGCGGCGTCGTCGACGACGTGCTCGCAGTTGTCGAGGATCACGACCGCCGCGGCACCCTGCAGGCGCCCCAGCAGCGCCGGCTCGCCGCCCGTGACGCGCATCGCGGCGATCAGTGCGTCGAGCACCTCGTGGGCCGTCGTCGCCGTCTCCAGGCGAGCCAGCCAGACGCCGCCCGGCGCGGTCAGTCGCCGGCCGGCGGCGATCGCGATCGCCGTCTTGCCGATCCCACCGGTGCCGACGATCTCGACGAGCCGCGCCCGATCGAGGAGGTCGCAGAGGGCGGCGATCTCCGCCTCGCGGCCGACGAGTTCGGCCGACAACGAGGGCAGGTTTCCGGCCGCGGGGCCGCGCAGCGCCGGTGCCTGCTCGAGGACCTGGCGCTCGAGCTCGCGCAGCCGCGGCCCGGCAGCGAGGCCGAGGTCGTCCGCCAGCCCGCTGCGCACGCGCCGGTAGGCCGCCAGCGCGTCGGCCTGGCGACCGGCCCGGTACAGGGCCGTGATCAGCAGCTCCCACAGGCGCTCCTGGTACGGATACGCCGCCACGGCCGACTCCAGCTCGCCGATCACGTCGCCGGGGTCGCCGAGCCGCAAGCGCGCCGCGGAGCGGGTCTCGATCAGCTTCATGCGCGCCTCCTCGAGCCGCGCCCGCTGCGGACCGGCCCAGTCGCCGGCCGCCGGCAGCACGTCCCCGCGGTACAGGTCCAGCGTGGCCGCGCTCAGCTCGGCGGCGCCGCGGTCGTCGCCGGCCTCGAGCAGCGCGTCCGCGCGGGCGCTGTCGCGCAGCACGGCGAGCGCGTCGATCGACGACGGGTCGACCGCAAGCTTGTAGCCGCCCTCGCCGCTCACGATCAGCAGCGGATCGCCGAGCGCCCGGCGCAGCCTGGCGACCTTCGACTGCAGCGTGTTGGGTCGCGTGTTGACGGCGTCGGCGGCCCACAGGTCCTCGACGAGCCGGTCGGTGCGCACGAACAGGCTCGCGTCGAGCGCCAGGCGCACCAGCAGCTCCGCGGTCTTGCCGCCCGGCACGGGCACGAGCAGGCCATCGCATCTGACCTCCACGGGGCCCAGCACCGAGACCTGGAACACCGAACGAGTCTACGGGCGGCCGGGAACGGTCAGCGGGGTGTCAGCGCCGTGTCAGCGGCGACGTCGACGCTGGGCCCCATGCCACCGACGCCCGCCGAGCAGCTGCTGCACCAACTCGTCGTCGGCGACGCCGCGGCGATCGCGGCGATCGTCGCGGCGTCGCGGACCAGCGACGACCCGCTGATCCTCGTCGCGGCCGCGCTGTTCGCTCCCGACGGAGCGGGCCTCGTGGCCCGCGCCCAGGGCGTCGCGGCGACCACCCGCGACCGCCAGCTCGTGGCGATCGCAACCGCGCACCTGCGCGGCGATCGCGAGCTCGTCGACGCCCTCGCCCGCGACCACCTCGTCGACCACCCCGACAACGTCCTCGTCGCCTGGATCGCCGGCGCGAGTCACCGCACAACCACCACCGACCAGGAGCTCACATGAACCTCAAGCTCACCGCATTCCTGCTGATCCTCGCGGCCGTCCTGGCCAACGTGGGCTTCACGGCCCTCGGCTCGATCTTCAACTACCCCGACGTGCTCGACGAGCCCGCGGGCCAGGTGCTCGCGGACTTCCGTGACAACCAGGGCGCCGTCAGCGGGTGGTTCTCGGTCCTCGCGCTGTCCGCCGCCCTGTTCGCTCCGATGGCGATCGGCGTCGGGCGCCTGTCGTCCAGCCGCCTGATGCGGATCGCGGTGCCGGTCGGCATCGCGGCGGCCGTCGTGCAGGTCGTCGGCCTGTCGCGCTGGCCGCTCCTCGTGCCCGGCTACGCGTCGGATGCCGCGAGCGCCGACCCCGGCGTCGCGGCGGCCGCGCGCGACTCGTTCACGACCGCGAGCGACATCCTCGGCACGGCGATCGGAGAGACGCTCGGGTACCTGCTGACGGCCGCCTGGACGGTGCTCGTCATCGCCGCGCTCGGGCGCCGCTACGCGGGACGCTGGTTCCCGGCGCTGGGCGCCGTGGCCGCGGGGCTCGTCGTCGCCGGAGTCCTCTCGCCGCTCGGGCTGCCCGCCGTCGACACCGCGAACTTCGTCGGGTACGTGCTGTGGTGCGTGTGGCTGATCGCCTTCGCGGTCGTGATCCTCGTCCACGAGCGCCGCGCCGGCGCCGGCCTCTCCGCGAGGAGCTCGGCGCCGGTGACCTCGTGAGCGGCGCGCGCCGGCGCTGGCTGGCGCTGAGCGTGCTGTGCGTGAGCCTGCTGGCGATCGTCGTCGACAACACGATCGTCAACGTCGCGCTCCCGACGCTCGCACGCGACCTCGGCGCCGACCTGAGCGAGCTGCAGTGGGTTGTCGACGCGTACACGCTCGTGTTCGCCGGGCTGCTGCTGCTGGCCGGTGCGCTCGGGGATCGCTTCGGGCGCCGGCGCATGCTGCTCTGCGGGCTCGCGCTGTTCGGAGCCGCCTCGGCGTGGAGCGCCTACGCGGGCGGGGTCGACGGGCTGATCCTCGCCCGCGCGGTGATGGGCGCCGGCGCCGCGCTGATCATGCCGGCGACGCTCTCGCTGGTGATCGGCGTCTTCACCGACCCCCGCGAGCGCGCCACGGCGATCGGCCTGTGGGCCGCGACCGCCGGGCTCGGGGTCGCGCTCGGCCCGGTGGTCGGCGGCCTGCTGCTCGACCGCTTCTGGTGGGGGTCGATCTTCATCGTCAACGTCCCGCTGACCGCGATCGCGGTCGTCGCCGGGCTGCGGCTGCTCCCCGAGTCGCGCGATCCCGTGACGCGGCGGATCGACTGGACGGGCGCGGGACTGTCCGGCGCCGGCCTCGTCGCCCTCGTCTGGGCGGTCATCGAGGCGCCGTCGAAGGGCTGGACCTCCGTCCCCGTGCTGGCCGCGATCGTGCTCGCCGCGATCGCGCTGGCCGGGTTCGTCGTGTGGCAGCGGCGCGTCGCGGAGCCGCTGCTCGACGTCCGCCTGTTCAGGGACGCCCGCTTCAGCGCGGCGAGCGGCACGGTCATGGTGCTGTTCTTCGCGCTCTTCGGGTTCCTCTTCCTGTCGACGCAGTACCTGCAGTTCGTCCTGGGCTTCTCGCCGTCGGCCGCGGGGGTGCGGATCCTGCCCTACGCCGGAGCGATGATCGTGTGCGCGCCGCTGTCGTCGATGCTCGTGACCCGCTTCGGCACCAAGGGCGTCGCCACCACGGGCATGGCGCTCTTCGCGACCGGCCTTGCCGTCGCGTCGACGGTCGAGACGAGCGCGGGCTACGGGCGGCTCGCGGTCGCCCTGGTCCTCATGGGCGCCGGGATGGGGCTGGCGGGGGCGCCGGCGACGGAGTCGATCATGGGGTCGCTGCCGCCTGCACGCGCCAACATCGGCGCGGCCGTCAACGACACGACGCGCGAGCTCGGCGGCGCACTCGGCGTCGCCGTCGTGGGCAGCATCGTGGCGTCGCTCGGCGCGGCCGTCGGGACCGGCGCGGCGCGCGAGGCATTCGTCCATGCGATGTCGCGCGCGTCGATCGTCCTGGCGCTCGTGGCGGCATTGGGCGCCGTCGTCGCGTGGCGCTGGCTTCCGGCCAGGGCGCCCGCGCTGCGCAGCGAGGTCAACGCCGCCGACGCGGTCGCGGGCTGACTAGCCCACCGGCAGCGCCAGCGTCGCGGCCGCGGCGACCACCAGCGCGACGAGCGCGCGGTCGTGCGTGCGCGTGCGCAGCACGGCCGGCGCGACGCCCGTCGCGGGCGCGTAGCGGGCGGCCTCGGCGGCGATCCACAGCAGGACCGCGGACGCGAGCGGCGCCGCCTTGCGCGGCACGTGGCGGACGGTCTCCACGAGCGCCCTGCCGGAGGCCGCCAGGCCGCCGCGAGCGCCGAGGCGCTCGAGGATCGCCGCGGCCTCGTCGGCGGCGGGCAGCCAGTGCAGGCGCTGCAGCCCGCGGCGCGCGACCTCGCGCAGCCCGTCCTCGCCGGCCGCCGCGCGCAGCCAGGTCGCGACGAGGACGAGCAGCGCGGCGCGCGCGGTGCGCTGCAACGTGATGTCGAGGCCCGCGCCGCTCACGAGGCCGAAGGCGAGCGCGCCGATCGCCAGCGTGGCGGCGAGCGCCAGGCCGGCGCGGATCGGCTCGCGGTCCCCGCGCGCGGTCGCCCAGGCGATCGCGAGCCAGGCCGTCACGGCGGCGAGGACCGCCCACGCGGTGCTGGCCAGGAGCACGGCGAAGGCGACGATCGCGCAGACCGCGACGGCGCGGGGATCGAAGCGCGGGCGCTGCGCCGGCCCGTCCGCCGGAGCCTCGCGCACGGCGCTCTCGGCGGCTCGCGCGTCCGGCCATCCCAGCAGCCCGCGGCGATAGACCGCGACCTGCACGACGCTCGCGAAGACCGTCCACGCCAGCAGGCCGGCGACGGTGACCAGCAGCGCGCCCGCCGCGCCCGGCGGAACCGGCAGCCTGCCGAGCAGCGCGTCGTAGGTCCCCGCGTAGACGTCGAGCCCGCCGAGGATGATCCAGATGTAGAAGGCCGTCGTGACGAGTTGGTCGGTGGCGCGCACGAACGCGCAGGCGGCGAGCTGCGTCACGAAGGCGGCGCGGCGCGCGTGCAGCCGCCCGAGCCACGGCGCCGACACGGCCTGCGTCAGCGGGATCCCGATGCGCGCCGGGCCCATGACGGCGATCGTCTGCAGCATCGCGGCGAGGCTCGCGCCGTACCCGGTGCGCGCGCCGGCGCACTGGGCCGCCCGCGCGAGCGCCACGCCGCCGGCCAGCGCGACCGCGAAGCCGCCGGTCGGCACGACGCGCGAGGAGAGGAACGACGCGGTGGCGACATGCGCGAGACCCGCCTGGTCGGCGGGCGCTGCGGGACCCGGCGCGTCGCTCACCCTGTGAAGTGTGGCGGGCCGGGGAGCTCGCCTGCGTAACCTCCTGGCTGATGGCACGCAAGTGGTGGACCCTCCTCGCCGTCTGCCTGGCGACGTTCATGCTGCTGCTCGACATCACGATCGTGAATGTCGCGCTGCCGGACATCGCGAGCGAGCTCGACACGTCGTTCAGCGACCTGCAGTGGGTGATCGACGCCTACGCGCTGATGCTCGCCGCGCTGCTGCTGACGGCGGGGTCGCTCGCCGACCTGCTCGGGCGCCGGCGCGTGTTCGCCTTCGGCCTGGCGAGCTTCACGGTCGCGTCGGTGCTGTGCGCGCTGGCGCCCAGCGCGCTCGTCCTGATCCTCGCGCGCGGCGCGCAGGGCATCGGCGGCGCCGCGATGTTCGCGACCTCGCTGGCGCTGCTCGCGCAGGAGTTCCAGGGCCGCGAGCGCGGGACCGCCTTTGGCATCTGGGGCGCGACGACCGGCGCTGCCGTGGCGATCGGCCCGCTCGTCGGCGGCGCCCTGACGAGCGGCTTCGGCTGGCCGTCGATCTTCTACCTCAACGTCCCGATCGGCATCGCGACGATCGCGATCACGATGCGCAAGCTGCCCGAGTCGCGCGACGAGAACGCCGGGCCGATCGACTGGGGTGGCCTGGTCACCTTCAGCGCCGCCCTGTTCCTGCTCGTCTTCGCGCTCATCCGCGGCAACGAGGAGGGCTGGAGCAGCGCGCCGATCGTCGGCATGCTCGTCGCCTCGGGACTGCTGCTGGCGCTCTTCATCGAGGTCGAGCGGCGCAGCGCCTCGCCGATGTTCGACCTCTCGCTGTTTCGCAACCGCACCTTCGTGGGCGCGTCGATCGCCGCCTTCGCGCTGTCGGCGTCGATGTTCGCGATGTTCCTCTACATCACGCTGTACGTGCAGACGATCCTCGGCTACGGCCCGCTGGAGACCGGCCTGCGCTTCCTGCCGATCACGCTGCTGTCGTTCGTCGCCGCGGCCGTCTCGGGCAAGCTCACCGCGAAGCTGCCGGCGCGCGGGCTGCTCGGCGGCGGGCTGATGCTCGTCGGCGCCGGCCTCGTGCTCATGCGCGGCGTCGACGCCGCCTCGAGCTGGACCGAGCTGCTGCCCGGGTTCGTCGTCGCCGGCATCGGCATCGGCACGATCAACCCGTCGATCGCCAACGCCGCCATCGGCGTCGTCGCGCCCGCCCGCAGCGGGATGGCGTCGGGGATCAGCTCGACGTTCCGGCAGGTCGGCATCGCCACCGGCATCGCCGGCCTCGGCGCGATCTTCCAGAGCAAGGTCACCCAGCACCTCACGACCGCGCTGGCCGGCACCCCCGGCGCCGGTCGCAGCGACGGCCTCGCCCACGCGGTCAGCGGCGGCGGCGCGCCGCAGGCGATCGCCGCCACGCCCGCGGCCGCCCGCCCGCGCCTGGAGCACGCGATCCACGTCGCGTTCACGGCGGCGCTCAACGACATCCTGCTCGTCGGCGCGGGGATCGCGTTCGTCGGCGCCATCTTCGCCCTCGCGCTCGTGCGCGGCAGCGACTTCGTCGGGCACGGCCCGCCGCGGCCGGATCAGCCCGAGGCCGCCGCGATGGAGGCCGCCGCGGCGTGATGCGCCTGCTCGACGCCCTGGTCGCGTGGCTCATGCGACCGCGCGTGCGCCGGATCAGGCGCTGGTCGTTCGTCGTCACGGTGCCGGTCGCGCTGGTCGTCGGGCACGTCTACGGCGTGCATCAGGGCGCGCTCGTGCTCGGCGTGCGCGCCGCGCTGTGGACGGCCGTGGCGGTCGCCGCGTGGCGGCTGGGCGGGGAGCGCGGCGAGGCGCTGCGCGATCTGCTGATGCACCCCCGCGGACGGGCGCTCGCGCGGACGGAGCTCGACGTCATGACCGCGCTGCCGCGGCTGCTGCTCGGGCGCCAGGGGCCGGGGATGGCCTATCACCGCGGCACCTTCGGGCTGGCGCTCGCGCTCGCGCTGACGCCGGTCGTCGTGAGCGAGGGCGTCGCGATGCACCTGCTGCTGGGAGGCGGCCTCGTCGCCTGGATCTTCACCGCGCTGCACGCCTACGCGCTCGTCTGGCTCTGGGGCTTCGCGCTCGGCGCGCGCGCCTACCCGCACCGCGTCGGCGCGTCCGCGGCCGTGCTGCGCAACGGCCCGCTGTACCGCGTGCGCGTGCCGCACGGAGCCGTGGAGAGGGCGGTCGCGCGCACCGAGCGCGTCGCGGGCGGGCGGGCGCTGACCGAGCGCGACGCCGTCGCGCTGCTGGCGGCGCGCGGTCGCGTCGACGTCTGGCTCGAGCTCAGCGAGCCCGTCATGCTCCAGCGACCGTTTCGCGAGGCGCTGGCGACGCGGCGACTCGCCGTCGCCAGCGACGATCCCGAGGCGCTCGCCGCCTGCCTGCGGGCGGGCGCGCCGGCGAGCTCGGCGCGGCGGGCCGGCGGCCTCGGCGCGCTCGGCATCCTCGACGTCGCGGGCCTCGCGCGCGATGTCGCCCAGCCGGCCTGACCTACGTTCGCCAGATCTCGACGTCGAGTCCGAGGCCCGGATGGCGCACGAGCGTGTCGATGCTCATCCCGAGCTTGCGCGCGACCGACTGCGAGCGCTTGTTGGCGGGATGGATGATCGAGATGAGCTCCGCGAGCCCGAGCCGGCCGAGCGCGTCGTCGCGGGCGGCGGCCGCTGCCTCGGTGGCCAGGCCGCGCCCCCAGGCGTGGCGGGCCAGGCGCCAGCCGAGCTCGGGCCGGTGCGCGACCGGCGCCAGGAACAGCGGGTAGCCGACGCCGGCGAAGCCGACGAGCTCCTGCGTCGCGAGCAGCTCGACGGCCCAGAAGCCGAAGCCGTGCGCCTCCCAGTGCTCGATCCGCTGCCCGACGAAGGCATCGACCGCCGCGTCGTCGGTCGGCGCGTTGAGGTAGCGCGCGACCTCCGGGTCGCGGTTGATCGCGCCCATCGCGACGGCGTCGTCGGGACGCCAGCGTCGCAGCCGCAGGCGCTCGGTGAGCAGCTCCTCGGTCACCAGACCGGGCGCAGCCCCTGGCCGGGACGCTGGTAGAGGTCCAGCAGCGCGCGCAGGTCCTCGTCGAGCGCGGCCAGGCGATCGGCGCCGACGCGCTCGGTCCACTCGCGCCGCAGCTCCTCGAAGATCGCCGCCGATTGGCGCAGGCAGTCCTCGCCGCGCTCGGTGAGGACGATGAGCTTGCGCCGCCGGTCCGCGGCATCGCTCGTGCGCCGCAGGTAGCCCTTGCGGGCGAGCTCGTCGACGATCTGTCCCGCGGCCTGCTTCGTCATGCCGAGGTCGACCGCCAGCGCGCCCGAGGTCGTGCCGCCGGCCCCGACGGACTGAAACGCGTAGCCGTGGACCGGGCGCAGCCCCGGGTGCCCGCGCTGCTCGAGCCGGGCATGCAGCTCGTCGACGAGCGCGCGCGAGCTCTGTAGCAGCGCGACCGCGATCTCCCAGCCCTCGACATCGGCCATTGACGAGATGGTAAAGCGCGTGTACCTTTCTCGCAAGAAGGGAAAGCGTCTTTACGAATAGGAGCACACCGTGGTACTGACGAGCGAGGCGGCGAAGGTGTTCGAGACCCCCAACGCGAGCATGCGCACGCTCGCCGCGCCGTCGCGCGGCGCGCAGGAGCTCTCGTTGTGGCGCGTGGAGATGCGGGCTGGGCAGGCGGGACCGCAGCACGCGGTCGACCGCGAGCAGGTCTGGGTGCTGCTCGAGGGGCGGGCGGCGGCGATCGTCGACGGCTGCGCCGAGACCGCCGACGCCGGCGACGTCCTCGTCCTGCCGGCGCACGTGACGCGGCAGGTCAGCGCCCCGGACGGGCTCGTCGCGCTCGTCGCGTCGGGCGCGGCGCCGGCGGTGACGACGGCCGAGGGCGAGCGGCCGCTGCCCTGGGCGGCCTAGGGCTACGCCAGGCCGAGCTCGCGCAGGCGCTCCCACAGCGGCGCGTTGACGCGCTCGGCGGTCTGCTCCAGCGCCCACGCGCGCAGCGCCGCGTCGGGGTTCATCCGCGCGCCCGCCTGCGCGCGCAGCGCGTCGGCGAAGGCGCCGGCGTCGGGCGCCGTCGTCACCGCGCGGTCCCAGGTGTGCACCCCGGCGAGCTCGGGCGAGACCGTGCGCCGGCCCAGGCGCGCGTACTTGAGGATCCGGTAGGGCAGCGCGGCGTCGTTGAACGGCTCGACGCGGAACGGCAGGATCCCGACGTCGGCGCAGAGGATCAGCCGCGCCGCCGCCTCGTCGGACTGGCGCCCGAGCCAGACGAGGTTCGGCGCCGCGCGACACCAGGCGAAGTCGGCGTCGGCCTTGCACTCGTCCGCGTGCCACTCGCCGACGAGCAGCAGGACGAGCTCGGGCATCCGCTCGGCGACGGCGCGCAGCAGCGCCCAGTCGGTGCGCCAGCCGAGGTGCCCGAGCGAGACCGCGATGACCGCGGCGCCGGGGTCGGGCGCGGGGAACGAGTCGGCGGCGAGGCCGACGAGCTGCGCCTCGCGCCCGGCCTCGCGCTCGAGCTCGGCGAGCTTGCCGGAGACGACGAACGTCAGCGACGAGCGCGCGGCGGCCGCCTCGTGCAGCGCGGCCAGGCGGGCGCGCATGCGCGGCGACGCGTCGTAGGCGACCTCGTAGCGGTCCCAGCGCCCGTACCAGAGCTCGGCCTGCGGCCGGGCGGCCAGCAGCGCCTGCGCCAGCGGCCACTGCACCGGGTGAAAGATCGCGACCGCGCGCAGGTCGCCCTTCAGCGTTCGCAGCAGCCGGCGCGCGGTCCCGCGCGCGAGGCGGTTGCGCAGCGGGCGCGGCAGGCGCGCGATCGCGCCGTAGGGGATGCGCGGCGGATCAGCGGCGGCGACGCCCTCGGCGCGCAGGAGATCGCGGGCCTGGTCGGCGAGGATGAAGCCCTCCAGCGGTCGCGGGAGCAGCAGGAGGGCGCGCGGATCCGGCACGTGCGGACAGTAGCGTGGCGGGAGTGGCCAGCCTCTTCACGCGCCTGCTGAGGGGCGGCGCGAGCTACCAGGCGGCGAGCGTCGCGTCGGCCGTGCTGGCGCTCGTGACGCTGCCGCTGTACACGCGGGCGCTGAGCCGGTCGGACTTCGGCGTCGCCGAGACGCTGCTGACGTTCATCATCCTCGCGTCGATCCTGCTGCGCCTGGGGCTCGGCGAGGCGTTCGTGCGCTTCTACTTCACGACGCCCGAGGACGAGCGCGACAAGCTCGCGCGCACGACGAGCGCCGCGGTGCTGCTGACGACGACCACGGCCTCACTGCTCGCCGTTGCGCTCGCGGGGCCGCTCAGCGAGCTGCTGCTCGGCTTCGAGGAGGCCGGGCTCATGCGGATCGCCGTCCTCGGCCTGTGGTCGTTCACGAACCTCGAGATCGCCTACGCGCTGCTGCGGGTCGACGAGCGCCGGCGCACGTATCTGATCGCGTCCCTGAGCAACGTCGTGCTGAGCGTGGTGCTGACGGTCACGCTTGTGGTCGTGCTCGACCAGGGCGCGCGCGGCTACCTGCTGGGCAACTACGCGGCGTCCGCGGTCGTCCTCGCCGGCCTGTGGTGGACGCTGCGCGGGCGCCTGGGGCTGCAGGTCGGCGACTCGTTCGCGCTGGCGCCGCTGCTGGCCTTCGGCGTCCCGACCGTGCCCGCCGACGCGACCGTCTTCGCGCTGAACGTCATCGACCGCGCCTACATCCTGCGCTCGCAGAGCGCGGCCGCGGCCGGCCTGTTCGCGCTGTCGGTGAAGCTCGCGACGGCGGTGATCCTCGCGGTGCGCGGCTTCCAGCTCGCCTGGCCGCCGCTCGCCTACTCGATCGAGGACGACGACCGCGCCCGCCGCTTCTACGCGGCGGTCACGACCTGGTACGTCGTCGTCGCGGGGCTCGTCGTCGCCGGCCTGACGCTGCTCGGCCGCTGGGTCGTTCGCCTGCTCGCCGCGCCGGAGTACTTCGAGGCGCACGAGGCGCTGCCGTGGGTCGCGCTGGGCTGGGCGATGTACGGGCTGTTCCTCGTGCTCGTGACGATCGGCGGCCGGGCGGGCGTGACGACGCGGACGTTCCCCGCGGCGTTCGCCGGCGTCGTCGTCAACGTCGTCGTGCTCGTACTGCTCGTCGACCCGCTCGGGATCAAGGGCGCCGGCATCGCCCTCGTCGCGTCCTACGCGGTGATGCTCGTCGTCCTGCACCTGCTCACGCGCCGCCTGTTCACCGTGCCCTTCGAGTGGGGCCGGCTGGCGCACGCGGCGGCGCTGCTGGTGGGCGTCTCGGTCGCCGGCGAGCTGCTGCTGCCGACCAGCGGCGCGGGCGGCTTCGCGGCGCGCGCGCTGGCGCTCGCGGCGCTGCCCGTGGCGTTCGCGCTCACGGGCTTCATGCGCCCGGAGGAGCGCGCGGGTCTGCGGGGGTTGCGGCGGCGCTGAGCGCCGCGGCGGTGAAGTCCTCCCTTTCGGTTACGGTGGCGCCGTGAGTACCGAAGACCTCCTGCTGGTCCTCGGTACTCCTGTGGTGGCGATCGCGCTCGGGCTGTTGACGAAATGGTTCACGGACCGGCGCGCCCACCTGCTCGAGGTCCAGAAGCGCGTGGCGGCTGTGATGAAGGCCACCGACGAGAGCAGTGCTCAGGTGCAGGCGGCGCAGTCGGAGCTGTCGACGGAACTGGACAGCCGCGTGAGCGGGTTTCGACGGGCACGGGCGTTTCGGGTGCTCACGTCAGGCGGCCAGGATCGTGACGCGCTGCTTCGCGCCGGCGACCAGGCGACCGATCGGGTCAAGCGCGCGCTGCGACTACGGGCGTGGGGCGTCGTCGCGCTGGTGAGCGTGGGTGCTCTGGCCGGAGTGTGGAAGGGCGTCCTCGGAACGACGCCGTTCAGCCACTGGCCACCGACGCGAGCCGAAGCCGCGGCGCACCAACCGCGCGACACCACGCCGAGTGTCGGAGTCGACGCAGCGGTGTCGCCCCCGGATCCGGGGGTGAAGAAGGACACCGTCTGGGTCGCGTACAACGGTCCCGCCGACGACCCGGCGCCCGATTCGGTCTGGCTCACGCAATCAGGCACGCGAGTGCGGGGGGTCTCTGTGGGCAACCTCGCAAGCAGCGTCGTCGTGAGCACAGAATGGGTGTGGGCGCTGAGTTGCCGCCCCGGTCGCGGACAAGACATGTCCGGCGTCGACCCTCACGCGCATCGACCCGAAGCACCTCAAGAAGGTCTCGGAGGTCCGCTTCGGACCGCTCCCCAGCCCTTGCGATCAACCCGGCGGGAGACACGCTCTGGGCCGCGGATGCCGAACCGCATCGTGCACCGGATACGCGTTGGCGACCGACGAGACGTCGTGCAGGATATTCCCGTCCACATCGTTTTCAGCGACGTCGCCGCGGGCCCGCGCCGCATCTGGTTCGCGGCCGAAGTCAACTCGCGCACAGACCTCGAGCGCGATCGCTCGATCCTCAACGAGCGATCCGTCCGCTGGATCGATGTCGGCGACGGTGGCGACGATCTGAAGCTGGCGCCGACCCGAGCGCTCGTCGGCAACGGGCCTCACAAGATTGCGCTCACCGCCGACGGTGAGACAGCCTGGGTGACGAACGGGTGTGACGGGACGGTGAACTCGATCGACAGCGCCACGGGCCAGGTCGGGCCTGCGATCCGCGTGGGCCGGGGGCCGAGCGCGATCACCGTCGGGGAGGACGGATTTGTGTGGGTCGCCAACAAGACGGACGGAACGGTCACGCGCGTAGCGCCCGATGACGGGCACACCGCGACGTTCGCGATCGGCTCGCGACCGAAGGCGATCGCCACCAGCGGAGGCACGGTCTGGGTGGTGTTCGGCGACAAGGACGCGATGGCGCGGCTCAACACGGAGAGCGAAACCGGTCCCCAGGGCAGCGGCCCGCGGCCCTGCGACAAATGGAAGGCGACGTACAGCGGCGAGTTCGCGAGCGCCGACGGACGTCAGGTCTGCCAGGCTGACGACGACGAGGTGGTCTGTCACTCAAATCCAGCCAACGTGACGATCGCGATGCCGGCCGGCGCGCGGCCCGCGGTGGTCGACAGCGGCCTCCTGTCGACACTGTCTGCTCCCAGGAAGATGGGTGTCGGCGCCGATTTCATCACGCCGGGCGGCACCTTCTTCTGCGGCTCGCGAGTGACCGGGATCATCTGCCGGAGCCTCCGCGCCCCGCCGTGGTACTTCGACATCGGCGACGAGGGCGCGTGTATCGGGCGCGACCACAAGCGACTCGTCTCGGTCGGAAGCCCGACTCGGGCGTGCGGCCCGACCGACGCGGTGCCCGGCTTCATCTCCGCGGATGCGGTTGCCGTGCGGGCGTCCCCAGAACTCAGCGACAATCCCCGCGACGTCGTCGCGACCCTCGATCGGGACCGCGTCGTCGATGTCGCGTGCCAGACCGCGGCCGAGCCCGGCCCGGCCGAGCCCGGCCCGGCCGAGCCCGGCCCGGCCGAGCCCGATGCGGTTGCGCTCGTCGCAGACGAGCCGGATGCGGCCGCGGCGACGACGTGGCTTCACCTTGCCGGGCCGGCCGACCTCGCGGGGCGGTGGGTCAGCGGCAAGTTCGTCGACCTGTACGGCGATCCCCCGGATTGCTGACGGGGGTTGCGGCGGCGCTGAGCGGGCAGACAACCTGAAGACGTCCCATGCGCGACGACGACCCCACCACCGAGACCCTCCAGCTCGAGCAGTCCGCGCGCGAGAACGCCGAGCGCGAGCGCGCCGAGCGCGCGCTGACCGACTCCGAGGAACGCGCCGCCGTGCGGCGCGCCGACAAGGCCGCCTACCTGCAGGCGAAGCTCGAGCAGCAGGCCGAGCACCCGGACGGCGAATAAAACCGCGCCGTCCCGGATAGCCGGGAGGCATGGCGAAGTCGCGCACCCCTCCCGCCGCGGGCAAGGCCGCAGCCGCTGCCGCGGTCGCGCTGGCGGGCGCCGCCGCCGCGGGCGGCAGGCTCGCCCACGAGCGCCGCGCCCAAGCGAAGGCCGACGCCGCGTTCGATCGCGCCTACCGCCTGCGCACCCACGAACACGTGCCCGACGGCCTGCGCCGGATCGCGCGCGGTCGCCTCGACGACGCCCGCGACCGCCTCGACGGGGCCTCCAAGCGCGACCTGCCTGCGGCCGTGCACGCCACGCGCAAGGACCTCAAGCGCCTGCGCGCCGCGCTGCGTCTCGGCCGCGACGCGCTCGGCGAGCAGACCTACGACCGCGAGAACACGGCCTTCCGGATGGCGGGCCGGCGCCTCTCCGCCACGCGCGACGCGCAGGTGCTCGTCGAGACGCTCGACGGGCTGACGCAGCGCTTCGATGGCGAGCTCGCGCCGGGCCTGACGAGCGCCCTGCGCCGGCGCCTGCACGACGAGCAGGAGCGCGCGACCGCCGCGCTGCACGAGGACGACGTCGTCATCGCCACGACGGCGAGTGAGCTCGCCGAGGCCCGCACCCGCACAGCCGCGTGGACGCTCGACGACGCAGGCTTCGCCGCCCTCGAGCCCGGCCTGCGCCGCATCTACCGCCGCGGGCGCAAGCGGATGCGCGCGGCGGCGAAGCAGCCGACGACGGAGAACCTCCACGAGGCCCGCAAGCGCGCCAAGGACCTCTGGCACGCGACCCAGATCCTGCGCGCGGCGGCGCCGAAGAAGCTCAAGCGGCTCTCCAAGCGCGCGCACCGGCTGGCCGACCTGCTCGGCGACGACCACGATCTCGCGGTGCTGCGCGACTACGCCCTGAGGCACCCGCAGTGCTTCGAGGACGAGTCCTCCAAGCAGGCGCTGCTGGGGGTCCTCGACCGCCGCCGCGACGCGCTGCAGCGGCGCGCGCTCGCGCTCGGCCGCGAGCTCTACGCGCAGTCGCCCAAGCGCTTCGTCGCCGGGATCGAGCGCGGCTGGCGCAAGCGCGCGGGCGCCCGGCCCGCGCCGCTGGCCGGCTAGAGCGCCCGGGTCAGAGGCGCGGCAGCGGGTTCACCCCGCGCTCGGCGAGCCGTCGCAGCTCCGCGAACTGTCCCGGCGAGAGTGGCGCACTGCGTCGCATCGCATGCTCCTGAGCGGGCGTCAGCCCGGTCACCGGATCCCGCCCGTCGTCGGAATCGCTGCTGGGGTCCGACGGTACGCCGTACGGCCGTGTCGACTGCTCGCGCGCCACGGTGATTCCTCTCGCTATGGGTGGTCGCCCGGGAGGTCCACAGCGCTCCCCGCAGGAACTCCACCGGGCCAAGCGCCCCCTCGCTACCCCAGAATGCGGGGCGTGAAACTCAGCCGCCGCCGGTGGTCTTGCCGGGGTGCTGCGCGCCGTTGAGGCCGTCGAAGCTGGGGTCGCTCGCCGACGGGTCGCCGATGACCACGCGCTCGCAGCCGCGCGCCGACGCGACCTGGCCCTCGAGCGCGTTCTCGACGAACGCGACGTCGTTGCCCGCGCCGCAGTCGTAGGCGTCCAGCAGCGCGCCGCCGTAGAGGATGTCGTCGCCGTCGCCGCCCACCAGCACGTCGTGCGCGCCGCCGCCGGTCACGATGTCGTTGCCCGCCCCGCCGTCGGAGATCCCGTCGCCGAACTGATCGGCGCCGCTGAGGTTCGCGGGCATCGCGCCGCCGTGGACGACGTCGTTGCCGGCCCCGCCGCGCAGCACGCGATCGGGCCCGCCGGCGGTGGAGATGTAGTCGTCGCCCTCGCCGCCGTCGACCTTCTCGAGCGGGTCGGAGCGCTGCTCGACGATGAAGTCGTTGCCCGCGCCGCCGACCAGCAGGTCGGGCCCGAGGCCGCCGTCGACGCGGTCGTCGCCTGCGCCGCCGTCGACGCGGTCGGCGTCGGCGCCGCCGTTGAGCTTGTCGTTGCCCGCGCCGCCGGTGAGCCGGTCCTCGGCTGCGTCGCCGGAGATCGTGTCGGCGCCCTCGCCGCCGTCGAGCGTGTCGCCCTGGGAACCGCCGAAGAGCGTGTCGTCGCCGGCGCCGCCGAAGACGCGGTCGACGCCGGGCGCCGCCGGAGAGCCGGTCGTCGCCGCGTGCCGCCGTCGACGCGGTCGTCGCCGCCGTCGCCGTCGGCGCGGTCCGCGCCGGCGCCCCCCACGACGGTGTCGCGGTCGGTGCCGCCGTTGAGCCGGTCGGAGCCGTCGCCGCCGTCGACGCGGTCGCGGCCGTTGCCGCCGTCGGCGCGATCGATGCCGTCGCCGCCGGTGAGCCGGTCGGCGCCGCCGCGGCCGGTCAGGCGGTCGTCGCCAGCGCCGCCGCTGAGGCCGTCGTTGCCGCCGCCGCCGTCGAGCACGTCGCGGCCGCCGAGCCCGCGCAGGAGGTCGTTGCCGCCCTGGCCGCTGAGGCGGTCGGCCTGGGGCGTGCCGACGATCGTGTCCGGGCCGTTGCCACCGCGCTTGGTGAGCGCCGCCGCGCTCGTGGCGAGCGTGAGCGCGAGCAGCCCCGCGACCGCGGCGGGCACCAGCCGGGAGTTGACGCGGTTAAGGCGCAACGCCTGCGACCCTACCCGAGCCCGCCGCAGCGCACGCGTTCGCCGCCTGCACGCAGGTGTGACAGGTCGAGCCCTTGGTGATTCCCATGCGCACCGCGCGGCGGACGATGATGCGCCACATGCACCGCTCCCTCCTCACAGCCCTGCTCGCCGCGGTCGCGCTCGCCGTGCCCGCCGCGGCGGCCGCCGCCGCCGACGTCGTGGTCGCCGCCCGACCCCGTCGCCCAGCAGATCACCGCGCTCGACGGCTGGGTCGTCTGGGTCACCGGGAAGTTCGGCAGCCAGAACCTCATGCAGCGCGCGCCCGACGGCACGATCGCGCCCGTCAAGGGGACGCGCCAGGCGCGCTCGTACCGCTCGATCGACCTCGGCCACGACCAGGACGGCGCCCTGCGCCTGACCTACCTGCGCTGCGACGGCAACGCGAACTCGTCCTGCCAGTCGCTGTGGAACGACCTCGACGGCCGCCGCGCGACGTTTCGCACGCTCACGATCCCGGGCTGCACGGTCGGCACCGCCCCGTCCTGGTGGCGCACGAAGATCGCCTACGGCCTGGACTGCACCGGCTCCAAGGCCAACCGCAAGCTCACCGGGCCTCTACGTCAAGACCGGCTCGCGCAAGCCCGTGCGCCTGCCGCGCCCGAAGGACGCCGTGAAGTTCGGCGTCATGCGCGTCGGCTCGGTCGATCTGCGCAACACGCAGGTCGCCGCCACCGCGGTCGACATCTTCGAGTACTCCTACACCGAGACGACGGCGGGGAGGAACATCCGCTCCTTCCTCGCGGCCGCCTCGGAGGGCGACAGCGACGAGCACGCGCGCGGCCTGGCGATCCAGAGCGCGACGACCGACTGGACCTTGACCAACGCCTCGCATGCGGGCGACCCGGACGAGACGCTGATCTTCCGCCGCCAGGGTTCGTGCCTGCAGCGCGAGCGGCTCGTCAGCGCCGGCGAGAACGGCACCTTCCTCGCCACCGACGTCGCGGTCGACGGCGCGAGCCTCTACCTGCTCGTGCCCGGGATCGGCATCGTGACGCACACGTTCACGCCCGAGCCCACGCCCGCCTGCTGACCGCTCACAGCCGCCGCCCGCGGTTGTGCTCCGACGCCGCCTCGCGCAGGCCCTCTCCCTGCGCGGGGCGCAGCGTCGCCGTCACGTGGCGCCAGTAGCGCTTGGGGTCGTGCCCCGGCAGGACGAGCGCGAGCGCGGCGCGGACGGCGTACGTGAACGCCGTCAGCAGGCGCACCGTCCAGGCCGCCGGGGGCGCGTGGTGCTTGCGCATGTAGAGGTCGCGGTTGCGCGACAGCTCGACGATCCGCCGCTCGGGCACCGGCCCGGTCGACAGCTGCTCGTGGTGCACGGCGGCGGCGCCCGGCACGTAGAGCGTGCGCCAGCCGGCGTCGCGCAGGCGCTTGCAGAAGTCGACCTCGTCGGAGTAGACGAAGAAGGCGGGATCGAACCAGCCGATCTGCTCGGCCGCCTCGCGGCGCACGAGCAGCGCGGCCGACTGCGCCCAGTCGACGTTGCGGATCGCGTCGCCGCGGCTCTGCACGGTGTAGCGGCGGTGCAGGAACAGCGCTCCGACAAGCGCCGTCACGCGGCGTCGGGAACCGCCACGCCGACGCCTGGCGGCGGCCGTCCGGGCGCAGCAGCCGCGCGCCCGCGGCGGCCGCGTCGGGCCGCGCCTCGAGGGCCGCGTAGCAGCGCGGCCGTGGCGCCCGGCTCGAGCTCTGAGTCCTCGTTGAGCAGCAGGCAGTAGCGCCCGCGCGCGAGCTGCAGCAGCGCCGGAGTCGTTCTCGCCCTTGCCGTGCCGGCGGTCGAGCGCGACGAGCTCGGTCGTCGCCGGGTGGTTGCGCGCGGCGCCGGCCGATCCGTCGCGCGACGCGTTGTCGAGCACGAGCACCTCGGTCTCGACGTCGAGCGTCGCCTGCTCGGCTGCGATCGCGTCCAGGCAGCGCAGGAGCAGCTCGCGCTGCTCGGTGTTCACGACGCAGTACGAAAGCTCCACCGCCACGAAGACCGGCGACAATACCCGGCGCAGGCGGACCGGCGAGTGTCGTCGTACGGTCCCCGACGATACTTCGCGGCGGTGCGCATCGACGTCGTCGACCCCTCGGCCTTCACGCCGCCCTACGACCACGCGCTGTGCGCGGCGCTGGCGCGCCAGGGCGCGGACGTGCGGCTGCAGACGAGCCGCTTCGCCTACGCCGCCGCGCCCGCGCCGGAGGGCTATGAGCGCGTCGAGCGCTTCTACCGGCGCGGTCCGGGCGGCCCGCGCTCGCGCGGGCGCTTCGCCGCCAAGCTCGTCCAGCACGTTCCCGACATGCTCGCCTATGCCCGCGCGGCGCGGGCGGCCGACGTCGTCCACTTCCAGTGGCTCACCGTGCAGCCCGTCGACGTGCACCTGCTGCCGCGCTCGCGCCCGCTCGTGCTCACCGCGCACGACGTCCTCCCGCGCGAGCCGCGCCGCGGCCAGCTCGGCGCCCAGCGCCGCCTCTACGAGCGCGTCGACGCCGTCGTCGTGCACTCCGAGCACGGGCGCGAGCGGCTCGTCGGCCAGCTCGGCGTCGACCCCGCCAAGGTCCGCGTCATCGCCCACGGCGCCTTCGAGCACCTGACGGCGGTCGCCGGCGCCAAGCCGCTGCCGCCGGCGCTGGCGAAGGTCGGCAAGCCCGTCGTCCTGTGCTTCGGCCTGCTGCGCCCGTACAAGGGGATCGACGTCCTGCTCGAGGCCTGGCGCGAGGTCGACGACGCCGAGCTGTGGATCGTCGGCATGCCGCGCATGGACATCGCGGCGCTGCGCGCGGCGGCGCCGCCGTCGGTGCGCTGGGTCCCGCGCTTCGTGCCCGACGACGAGCTCGCCGCCTACTTCCGCCGCGCCGACCTCGTCGTGCTCCCCTACCGCGAGATCGACCAGTCGGGCGTGCTGTTCACGGCGCTCGCGTTCGGCGCCCCGCTGCTGCTGAGCGCCGTCGGCGGCTTCCCGGAGCTCGCCGAGCAGGGCGCGGCCGCGCTCGTCGCTCCCGGCGACGCCCCCGCGCTGGCCGCCGAGCTGCGCCGGCTGCTCGCCGATCGGCCTGCGCGCGAGGTGCTCGCGGCCGGCGCCCGGGCGGCGGCGAGCGGCCGCTACTCCTGGGCTGCGATCGCCCGCGAGCACCTCGCGCTGTACGGCTCGCTGACCGCCGGGTAGGGCGCGGGCGCCAACTGGGCCACAATGGCGCGCGTGTCGTTCGGGGAACTCGTCTTCTGGGTCTGCGTCGTCCTGCTCGTCTACGCGCAGCTCGGCTATCCGCTGCTGCTCGCCGCGCTGGCGCGGCTGCGACGGCGCGGCACGTCGCCCCCGGCGCCGAGGAGCCGCCGACCGTGAGCCTCATCATCGCCGCCTACGACGAGGAGGACGGCATCGAGGCGAAGGTCGCCAACGCGCAGGCGCTCGACTATCCGCTGGACCGGATGGAGATCATCGTCGCCTGCGACGGCTGCACCGACGCGACCGCCGCGGTCGCCGACGAGGCCGGCGCCGACCTCGTGCTCGACCTCCCGCGCGGCGGCAAGATCCGCGCCCAGGACACCGCCGTCGCGCACGCCCAGGGGCAGATCGTCGCGTTCTCGGACGCCAACGCGACCTGGGAGCCCGACGCGCTGGCCGTGCTCGTCGGCGCGTTCGCCGACCCCGACGTCGGCTACGCCTGCGGGCAGGTGACGTTCGTCAACGACGGGGGCTCCAACCAGGAGGGGCTGTACTGGCGCTACGAGATGGCGCTGCGCGCGCTCGAGTCGCGGCTGGTCTCGATCACCGCCGGCAACGGCGCGATCTACTCGACGCGCCGCGAGTGCTACATCGAGGTCGACCCGATCATGGGCCACGACCTCTCGTTCCCGTTCAACATGGTCAAGCGCGGCTGGCGCGCGGTCTACGTGCCGGCGGCGCGCGCGACGGAGAAGATGGTGCCCTCGATCGAGGGCGAGTTCGCCCGCAAGCGGCGCATGATGAGCCACGCCTGGCCGATCGTCCTGCGGGGCGGGCTGCTGTCGCCGCGCGGCTACCCGCCGCTCTACGCGCTGATGATCGGATCGCACCGCGTGCTGCGCTACGCCGCGCCGTTCCTGCACGTCGGCGCGTTCGTCGCCAGCGCCCTGCTCGTGGCGAGCGGCGCGATCTACGCGCTGGCGTTCGCGGTGCAGCTCGCGCTGCTCGCCGCCGCGCTGCTGGCGCCGCGCTATCCGTACCGCGCGCTGCTCGTCGCGCGCTACTACGTCTTGACGACCGCGTCGGTCGCGGCGGGGCTGTGGGACTGGCTGCGCCACGGGACCGCCGCCGGCTGGGAGCCGGCGCAGGGCACGCGCTGATGCGGCGCGCGCTCGACGTCGTCGTGGCGGCGGTCGCGCTGGCGCTCGCGTCGCCGGTGCTGGCGCTTGCGATCGTCGCGATCCGCCTGGAGTCGCGCGGCGGGGCGATCTACCGCCAGCGCCGCGTCGGCCTCGACGGCCGCGAGTTCGACGTCCTCAAGCTGCGCACGATGGTCGACGGCGCCGAGCACATCGGGGCCGGCATGGCCGTCGACTCCGGCGACGCGCGCATCACCCGCGTCGGGAGGTTCCTGCGGCGCACCTCGCTCGACGAGCTGCCCAACCTCGTCAACATCCTGCGCGGCGAGATGGCGATCATCGGCCCGCGCCCGACGCTGCCGGCGCAGGTGGCGCAGTACACCGAGCGCGAGCGCGGCCGCCTCGCCGTGCGCCCGGGCCTCACCGGCTGGGCGCAGGTCAACGGCCGCGCCTCGCTGCCCTGGCCCGAGCGCATCGAGCTCGACCTCTGGTACATCGAGCACCGCAGCTGGCGGCTGGACCTGCAGATCCTCTGGCGCAGCGCGCGCATGGTGTTCGGCGGCGACGGCCTCTACAAGGGCGAGACCGGGGGCTGGACGCCGCGCTAGCGCGCGTCAGCGCAGCGCGATCTTGATGTCCAGCACCGGCGTGCCGTCGAGCGCCTCCAGATCGGCCACGCGCAGGCGCGCGCCGTCGACCGCCAGCACCCGGACGCGGTGCAGCCCGATCGGGTTCGGGCGATCCTGCGAGCGCGTGGAGAACACGCCGCGCTCGGGGTTGGACGGGTCGTCGCGCGGGTGCACGCGCAGCACGTCGCGGCGCGCGCGATCAAGCCACGTCACGACGATCAGCTCGTCGCCGGCGGCGATCCCGTCGAGCGCCGTCGAGCACCCGCGGCTCGACCTCGATCGTGGCCTCGGGCGACCCCTCGAAGCCCTGCTTGGGCGCGTCGGCGGCGTCGGTCAGCGGCGAGCGCACGACGCCGATCGGCTCGACGGCGATCGCGCTCACACGCGCCCGCGCTTGACGTCGGCCTCCAGGCGGTCGAGCGCCTCGCGCACCTCGAGTATTCGCTCCTCGATGACCGGCTCCTCCGGGTCGCCGTGCTCGAGGCGGTCGGCGCGCTCGCGGGCATGCTCGATCGCGCGCGCCTCCTCGAGCGAGTTGATGACGACCCCGATCAGGATGTTGAAGATCAGGAACGCCGCGACCAGGGCGTAGCTGATGAAGTAGAGGATCGTCCAGTCCGACAGCTCGCGCCCCATCGCGAGCTGGTCGGGCAGGTTCTCGAGCGTCAGCGTCACGAACAGCGTGAGCATCGCCTCGCCGATCGTCCCGTACTGGCCCGGCGCGTGGTCGTCGAAGATCGTCCAGCCGACCATCCCGTAGATGAAGACCACGAGCAGCGCGAGCACCGACAGGCTCGCGACGCCCGGGAGGCTGCGGCCGATCGCGATCGTCAGCACGCGCAGGTCGGGCAGCAGCCGCACGATCCGCAGCACGCGGCCCAGGCGCGCGAGCCGCAGCAGCGTCGTGTTCTCGCGCAGGCCGGGCGCGAACGACGCGAGGATCACGACGAAGTCGAAGACGTTCCAGCCGCTGCGGAAGAACTGCCCCGGCTTGGAGCCGAAGGCCGTCAGCCGGATCGCCAGCTCGACGACGAAGATGCCGAGGAAGACGTTGTTGAGCGTGTGCAGCAGATCGCCGTAGTCGCGCACGACGCCGTCGTAGGTCTCCAGCCCCAGCACGACGGCGTTGGCGAGGATGACCGCGAAGATGAAGAGGTTGAAGACCGTCGAGTCCGCGAGGTCCGCGCACCACCGGACGATCGGCGAGCGGCTCTCGTGGGCCTCGCGATCGTCCGTTGACGGAAGGCGCCGCATGGCGGCGCAAGCGTAGCCGCGCGCCCGCCACCACGACTGCGGCGGACGCGCGGGCCGGGGTCAGACGGAGGCGTGCGCGAGGCTCGAGACCTTGTCGGTCGCGAAGCTCGTGCGCAGGTAGAAGAACCACGTCATGCCGGCGAAGACGAGGTAGGCGGCCAGGAAGACGTACAGCGCGGGGATCGACCAGTCGGCCTGCGCCTGCGCGATCGAGAGCTTCTCCGCCGGGGACTCGGCGGCCTTGACCGCGGCCGACACGCCGAGGCTCGCCTGCCGGAAGATGACCTGGATCAGGAAGCCGCCGAAGGCGCCGATCGCGCCGGCGATGCCGATCACGGCGGCCGCCTGGTGCTTGAAGTCCAGCGCGGTCGCCTTCGCATCCAGGCCCTTCTCGGCCGCCTCCTTGCGCCCCAGCGCGCTGAAGATGCAGGGGATCATCCGGTACGTCGAGCCGTTGCCGGCGCCGGCGAGCAGGAAGATCGCCATGAACGACCCGAAGAAGATCGGGAAGCTGTGCTCGTTGACGCCGACGATCGCCGTGAGCGTGAACAGCGCCTCGCCGAGGAAGACCGCGAGCGTCACGCGCGCGCCGCCGATCCTGTCCGACAGCCAGCCGCCGAGCGGCCGCGCGATCGAGCCGATGAGCGCGCCGACGAAGCCCAGCCCGGCGAGGTACGTCGCGATGAACGGGTGGCTGGCGAGGAACTCCGGGAACGTGTTCTTGATGACGAGCGGCAGCGCGAACGCGTAGCCGATGAAGGACCCGAACGTGCCGATGTACAGCAGCGACATCACCCACGTCTGGCTGTGCTTCAGCGACTTCGTGTACGTCTTCGGGTCGGTCTTGGCGTCCGTGATGCTGTCCATGTAGAGCCAGGCGAGGACCGCTGCGAGGACGATGAACGGCAGCCAGACGAGGCCGGCGTAGGCGAGATGGACGTCGTGGACGGGCAGCTTGTGGGTCGCCACCGGGACGCCGATGATGATCACCAGCGGGACGAGCAGCTGCGCGACGGCCACGCCGAGGTTGCCCCCGGCGGCGTTGAGGCCGAGCGCGAAGCCCTTGTGGCGGTCGGGATAGAAGAACGAGATGTTCGCCATCGAGGAGGAGAAGTTGCCGCCGCCGAAGCCGGCCGTCGCGGCGCACAGCGCCGAGCACCCACATCTGCGTGCCGTGGCTCTGGTCCGGCCAGCCAGCCGCTGGGCACGAGGATCGCCAGCAGCAGCACCGGGATCAGCAGCAGCGACGCGCTGAACCCGGTCCATGCGCGGCCGCCGAACTTCGGCACGGCGAACGTGTAGGGGATCCGCAGCGTCGAGCCGACGAGGTTGGGCAGCGCGATGAGCAGGAACTGCTCGGAGAGCGACAGCGTGAAGCCGGCGTTGGCGAGGTTGATGACGACGATCGTCCACAGCACCCAGATCGAGAAGCCGAGGTTCTCGGCGAAGATCGAGAGCACGAGGTTCTTCTTGGCGATCTTCCTGCCGCGGGTCTCCCAGAACGTCTCGTCCTCGGGATCCCAGTCGTCGAGCCAGCGTCCGCGGCGCGACGGCGCGGGGGCGGGCGTTCGGTCGGGCGGCGCCTCCGTGCGCGGGGGTGGTGCAGTGGTCGTGCTCATGGAAACTCCTCCGGACGGCCGCAGGCGTGGACCGTGACCACGCTGGCAGCGCGGGGTTTCACCTTCGTGTGGCGGAGATGTCGTTTGTGTGAACCGGGCGTTGCGGTCGTGCGTCAGCGCCGCGGCCGCACGGCGCGCAGCACGACGTCGCCCGAGCGCCCCGCGCCGTTGCGCGCGTCGGCGACCGAGACCACGCGCAGCCGGTGCAGCGCGGGCCGGCGCAGGCGGACCTTGAGGGCGAAGCGCCCGCCGCGGAGCTTCACCGGCAGCCGCGCGACGACGTGCATCCTGCCGTCGCGGCCCTGGCGCGCAACCTGGAGCGCGAGGCGCACGCGCGCGGGGCGCGCGCTGCCGCTGACGGTGAACCGCCGCGTCGCCGTCACCCGCCGCGCGACGCGCAGCCCGATTCGCGGCGCGACCCGCACGCTGACCCGCGGCGACGTCGCCAGGCCGCCGGCGGGCAGCCGCGCGACGGCGCGCACGGTGCGCGAGAACTGCGTCGCGAGATCCAGCGACCAGCCGCCGTCGGAGCCGGTCGTCGTGCGCCCGCGGGTGAGGAAGCCGGCGCCCGCCGCGACCTGGACGGAGACCGGCGCGCCCGCCAGCGGGGCGCCGCCGGCGCCGGTCGCGACGCCCGTGACGTGCGCGGCCTGCGGGTAGTCGAGCGTCGCGTCGGCGACGCCGATCGACAGCGTGCTGGGCGTCGCGACGGCCGCCAGCGGCGGCGCGAGGTCGTCGGCGCGGCGGCGGATCTCGGGCAGCTGCGCGAACAGCGCGTCGCCGGGGCAGGCGGTCGAGTCGGCGTCGCGGTGGCCGGCGATCCGCTCGAACGTCACGGGGCGCCCGGACGCGAAGCGGTTGGACGGGCCGCCGGCCGAGGTGACCGTCACCTGGCCGGTGACCGGCACGCCGTGCAGCGTCATCTTCCAGGCGAGCAGCTGCGCCGTAGCGCTCACCGCCGCGGGCGTCTGCGCGACCCCGGTGAACGTCCCGAGGTTCGCGACGCCGGTCGACACGCCGTTGTAGCCCTGCGCCTGCGCGCCGATCACCGGCTGGTCGATGCCGCCGGCGCGGCCCTCGAAGACCTGCCCGTAGCGGTCGACGAGGAAGTTGTAGCCGATGTCCCGCCAGCCGTTCGTGTTGCGGTGATAGCGGCAGATCGCGAGCACCATCGCGGCGCTGTCCTGCGGCCCGTAGTCGTTGGCGTCGACGGTGTGATGGACGAAGCCGACCTGCACCTCGCCGTAGGACGGGGGCGTGCGCGGCGCGCACTGGTCGGCGCCCCAGGCCTCGCGCCCGATGATCGGCGGCGCGCCCGGTGCCCCCTGCGCGCGCGCCGGCGTTCCGGCGATCGCCGCCAGCGCGCCGTGGACGGTGCGGCGCAGCGCCGTCGTCAGCCGTGCGGCGGCGGTCGCGGTCCCGGTGGCGTTGACGAAGTGCGCCCGCAGCCCGGCGGGCCGGCGGCTCAGGCGCAGCTCGTAGGCGTCGGCGCCGCCGGCCCAGACGGGCTCGGCCCCGTGTCCGCCGCCGTGGTCGTCGCCCATCGCCTTCCACGGGCTCCAGCGCCCGCTCGCCGAGCGCACGCGGATCCGCGCGCGGACCTCGCCCGCGCCGCGCCAGGTCAGGCCGACGAGGTCGAAGCGCCTGGGCGCGCGCACGACGCCCGAGCGCCAGCCATCAGCGCCGGCGCTGCCCGGCGGTGGGGTCTGCGCGAACTCGACAGCGCGCGCCACGAAGGGGCCGGTCGACAGCGCCGGGGCGGCGAGCCAGACGACGAGGCCCACGGCCACGAGGAGCACGGCGAGACGGCGCATCGGACCACAGAACACCCTCGCGGCGGATCGGGTGCGGCCTGCACGGCCGCTTGCGCGCCCGGCGCCCGGCTACGGGACGAACTCGGGGCCCTGGTCGACCCAGCGATCGCGGAACAGCGCCATCGCCTTGGTCGTCGCCAGGTTGGCGTTCTTGCAGCCGAGGTAGTGGCGCCAGGCCACGGCCGCGGTCTGGAAGGGCATGTTCGAGTTGTTCTGCATCAGCGCCGTGTGGTAGCTGTCGCCGCTGTCGAGGACCGGCTGCTTGTAGAGGTTCGACAGCGCGCCGACGATGTCCGCGTCGGAGCCGGACTTGTACTGGAGGAGCACGCGGCCGTGCTCGAGCGTGTGCACCCAGTTCTCGATCGCGGGCTCGTTGCCCGCCGGGTACTCGCCGTCCTGCGCCGGGGTCGGGTTGTGGTTGCCGGAGGTCGGCGGGTTGGTCTTGAAGTTCTTGGCCGTCAGCGCCGTGGCGACGTGGCCGCGGCCCTCCTCGGGGAACGCGCGGTAGGTGCAGCCGGCCGCGGTCGCGGCCGTCTTCACCGCCGAGTCGGCCGGGCGGTCGGCGCTGCTGCCGCCGGCGAGCGCGAGGACGACACCGATGACGACCGCCGCCGCGACGACGACCCCGCCGCCGATCTGCAGCAGGCGCTTGCGCTTGGCCTCGGCCTGCGCGGCGCGCTCGCGCTCGAGGCGCTCGGCCTTGCGCTGCTCCTTCTCCTCCTGGCGGCTCGACATCGGCGCGAAGCCTAGTGGACGGGTCCGGCGGCCCCGCCCACTAGAGGCTCGCGCGTTTGCGGCGCGTCGCTCGCCGCGCGGGCTTCCAGCAGGCGTCCAGGAAGCCGGCGATCTCGCCCGTCAGGCGGTCGGGCGAGATCCGCAGCTCGACGATCGAGTCGGCCTCCAGCAGGCGGGCGTTGGGCAGCTCGTCGGCGAGCATGCCGGCGTCCGACAGCGGGTGCACCGGATCGCGCCGGTGGCCGATCACGAGCGCCGGTGCCGCGAACGTGCGCCGCTGCTCGGGGTGCGGCGCGACGCGCCCGAAGAACAGGCCCTGCATGACCGCCGCGCTGGGCCCGGGCTCCTGGCGCACGGTGTCCAGCAGGACGTTGCCGTGCAGCGGCAGCAGCCGGCGCGGGACGGCGCGCGCCGCGCGGGCGACGAGCTTCAGCAGCGGCTCGCCGAACGTCAGCCCGACCATCAGCGGCGTGAACGCCACGACGCAGCCGATCAGCGCGTGGTCGAGCACGGGCATCTCGATGACGGTGCCGCGCACGCGCTCGGGCGCGAGCAGGCAGACCTCGAGCGCCGTGTTGGCTCCCAGCGACGTCCCGAGGATCACGGCCTCGTCGAGCTCGAGGTGGTCCAGAAGCCCAACGACCTGCTCGGCGCAGCCGGGGATCGAGTAGTTCCACGGCTCGCGCGGGCGGTCCGAGCGCCCGTGGCCCAGGAGGTCGATCGTCACGACGCGGTTGCCGCGCGCGGCGAGGTCGCGGGCCAGCGGCTCGTGCATGAGCTGGGACAGCAGCAGCCCGTGGATCAGGACGCAGGTGCGCGGCCCGGAGCCGAACTCGCTGTAGGCGATGCGGTGGCCGTTGTGGCGAAACGAGGGCACCGGCGGCCACGATACCTCGCGCTAGCCTCGGCGGTCGGATGGCCCGCACGCCCCGCAACCTGACCGGACGCGTCGTCGCGATCACCGGCGCGGCGCGCGGCATCGGCCTCGCCACCGCACGAGCCTGCATCGCCGAGGGCATGCAGGTGGCGATCGGCGACCTCGACCTCGCGGCCGCGCAGCGCACCGCCGCCGAGCTCGGCCACGGCACCATCGCCCTGGGCCTCGACGTCTGCGACCGCGGCTCCTTCGCGCGCTTCCTCGGCGAGACCGAGACGCGCCTCGGCCCGATCGACGTGCTCGTCAACAACGCCGGGATCATGCAGCTCGGCCGGCTCGTCGACGAGGACGACGCGACCGCCCGCCGCCAGGTCGACATCAACGTCCACGGCGTGCTGAACGGGATGAAGGAGGCGCTGCCGCGGATGCTCGCGCGCAACAGTGGCCACGTCGTGAACATGGCCTCGACCGCCGGCCGGGTCGGCTTCGCCGGCGGCGCGACGTACTCGGGCACGAAGCACTTCGTCATCGGCGTGAGCGAGGCCGCCCGCGGCGAGCTGCGCGGCAGCGCGGTCGAGATCTCCTGCGTCCTGCCGGGGATCGTCAAGACCGAGCTTGCGGCAGGCCTGCCGCAGGCGCGCCTCGTCAAGCACACCGAGCCCGAGGCGGTCGCCGCGGCGATCGTCGGCGTCCTGCGCGCGCCGCGCTTCGACGTCTACGTCCCGCGGACGATCGGCCCGCTGATGGCGCTCGCGAACCTCCTGCCGCGCGCCGGGCGCGAGGCGCTGTCGCGCGCGCTGCGCGCCGACCGCGTGCTCGACCTGCGCGACGGCAGCGCGCGCAGCGAGTACGAGCAGCGCGCCGGGCGCTCGGGCGCCGGGCTGCCACCACCGGCCGAGCCGTGAGCCTCTACGGCCGCATCTTCGCCCGCTTCTACGACCGCGTGTTCGCCAACACCGAGGCGGCCGGACTCGCGGCCCGGCGGGCGGCGCTGCTCGCCGGCGCCCGCGGGCGCGTCCTCGAGCTCGGCGCCGGCACCGGCCTGAACCTCGAGCACTACCCGCCCGGCATCGAGCTCGTCCTCACCGAGCCCGAGGCGCCGATGCTCGCGCGCCTGCGCGAGCGCGCCGCCGACGTGCAGCCGTCGGCGACGATCGTCGCCGCGCCCGCCGAGCGGCTCCCGTTCGAGGACGCGAGCTTCGACACGGTGGTCACGACGCTGGCGCTCTGCACCGTCGGCGACCTGGCCGCGTCGCTGCGCGAGGTGCGGCGCGTCCTCGCGCCCGGCGGCCGCCTGTTGTTCCTCGAGCACGTGCGCTCCGGAGAACCGCGCCTGGCTCGCCGGCAGGACCGCTGGCATCCGCTGTGGCGACGGTTCGGGCACGGCTGCCACTGCAACCGCGCGACGCTGGCCGCGATCGAGGCCGCGCTGGAGGTCGTCGAGGTCGAGCACGGCCGCATGCCGAAGGCCCCGCGGATCGTCGAGCCGCTGATCGCCGGCGTGGCGGTCAAGCCCAGCTGACGTCCAGCTCTTCGTCGCCGAAGTACGCCAGCAGCCGCTGCGCCTCGCGCTCGGCCTGCGTGCGCACCGCGTCGCCGGGGTCGGCGAAGGGCTCGATCGTCACGGTCAGCGTCCCGGCGCGGCGCTCGTGCTTCCAGACGCCCTCGATGCGCCCGTCGACGAGCAGCACCGGCGACAGCCAGCCCTGCGGCCGGTAGACGCGCGGGCGCAGGTCGCTCGACAGCACCGGCGTGCCCTCGCGCGGGGCCGCGACGACGTACTGGTCGAACGCCGGCAGCAGCGCGACGTGGCCGCCCGGCTGCGCCGCCGCGGCGGCCTCGGCGTCGGCGGCGAGCATCCAGCCGTCGGCGCCCTCGACGCTCACGCGCACGACCTCCTCGCCGAGCGCGGCGATCAGCTTCCCGGCCTGCGCCGCCGACGACATGCCGAACCAGCGCGCGAAGCTCTCGCGCGTCGCCGGCCCGCTGACGGCGAGGTGGCGGCGTATGACCTCGGCCATCGCCGCCGGCGCCGGGGCCGGCGCCCAGTCCTCGCCGAGCCAGCGGTCGGGGCGCGTGAAGCGCACCTTCTGCCCGGCCGGCTTGGCGAAGCAGACGTCGCCGCGGAAGGCGGCGAGCTTGGGCATCGTCCCGAAGCTGCCGCGTGTCGCGTCGCCGAGGCGCGCGTCGCCGAGCAGCTCGGCGACGGCGTCGCCCAGCTCGTCGCGCGTGAGCGGCTCGCCGTCGAGCGCCGTGCGGATCGCGTCGAGCACCGCGACCGCCTCCTCGCTGCTCATGCCGAACGCCTTGCGCCAGGGCGCGGTCTCATAGCGCGGCTTCAGCACGCCCTGCGCGCCGACCCAGGTCGCGAGCTCGGCCGCGGGCAGCAGGTGCAGCGTCCCGCGCATCGCCCACGTGCGCACGAGCGTGCGGTCGGTCCACAGCGCCTGCGCGACGGCCCCGTTACCGAGGTCGTCGACGCGCGCCCACAGCGTCAGCTCGGCGGAGCTCTGCACCTGCGCGTGAAGGCCGCAGATCCGCGCGACGACGCGCGGCCAGTCGGCAACCGGCGCGCGCTGCACCAAGCCGTGGCGATCCATCCGCCAGGCCAGCACCGACGGCCAGCTCAGCTCGGCAGACACGGGTGTGGCACCGGCCATCGCGGGGGATGCTAGGGCGACACCGCAGCTTGCGCGGCGGATGTTGATACTTCCAGGCCATGACTTCCGAGAACGACCAGCTCTGCGTCGACGCGATCCGCGCCCTCTCGATGGACGCGATCCAGAAAGCCAACTCCGGGCACCCCGGCCTGCCGATGGCGATGGCGCCTGCGGCCTTCGTCCTCTACCGGCGCATCATGCGCCACGACCCGGCGGATCCGACCTGGCCCGACCGCGACCGCTTCCTGCTGAGCGCCGGCCACGGGTCGATGCTCCTCTACTCGATGCTGCACCTCACCGGCTACGACCTGCCGATGGACCAGATCAAGAGCTTCCGCCAGTGGGGCTCGCTGACCCCGGGCCACCCCGAGCGCGACCGCGTCCACGTGACGCCCGGCGTCGAGGTCACGACCGGCCCGCTGGGCGCCGGCTTCGCCAACGGCGTCGGCATGGCGATCGCCGAGAAGTACCTGCGCGAGCACTACGGCTCCGAGGTCTCCGACCACCACGTCTACGCGATCGTCTCCGACGGCGACCTCATGGAGGGCATCGCCGCCGAGGCCGCCTCGCTCGCGGGCCAGCTCGGCCTCGGCCGCGTCATCTACCTCTACGACGACAACGACATCTCGCTCGACGGCCCGACGTCGCTGAGCTTCGACCGCGAGGACGTCGACAAGCGCTTCGAGGCCTACGGCTGGCACGTCACCGACGTCCGCGACGCCAACGACATGACCGCCCTCGAGGCCGCGATCCGCAACGCGCAGAAGGTCGAGGACCGGCCCTCGCTCATCCGCGTGAAGTCGATCATCGGCTACCCGTCGCCCAACAAGTCCGGCTCCAGCAAGGCCCACGGCGCCGCGCTCGGCGAGGACGAGGTCCGCCTGACCAAGGAGGTCATGGGCTGGGACCCCGACAAGCAGTTCTACGTCCCCGACGAGGCCTACGAGGCCTGCTCGATGAAGGACGACGGCGCCGCCGCGCACGCGGAGTGGAAGGAGCGCTTCGACGCCTGGCGCTCCGCCAATCCCGAGCTCGCCGAGGAGTGGGACCTCGCCTGGCAGGGCAAGCCGCTGCCCGGCCTCGCCGACGCGCTGCCCAAGGACTGGGAGAAGGACAAGCTCGCGACCCGCGTCGCCGGCCAGAAGACGATGGCCGCGTTCGAGCCGTTCACGCCGACGATGATCGGCGGCGCCGCCGACCTGTCGGAGTCGACGAAGACCGAGTTCCCCGGCTCCGACCGCTTCACCGCCGAGAAGGCCGGGCGCAACATCTTCTTCGGCGTGCGCGAGCACGGCATGGGCGGTGCCGTCAACGGCATGGCCGCCCACGGCGGGATCGTGCGCCCGTACGGCTCGACGTTCCTGCAGTTCGCCGATTACATGCGCGGCGCGATCCGCCTGTCCGCGCTGACCGGCCTGCCCGTGGCGTGGGTCTTCACGCACGACTCCGTCGGACTCGGCGAGGACGGCCCGACGCACCAGCCGGTCGAGCACTTCGCCGCGCTGCGCGCGATCCCGGGCCTCGTCTTCCTGCGCCCCGGCGATGCCAACGAGACGGCCGAGGCCTGGCGCGTGATCCTCGAGGACCTCGAGGGCCCCGCCGCGATGGCGCTGTCGCGCCAGGACCTGCCGGTGCTCGACCAGTCCGTCTACGGCTCGGCCGCGGGCGTCGCCAAGGGCGCCTACGTCCTCGCCGACGCCGACGACGCCCAGGCGACGATCATCGCGACCGGCAGCGAGGTCTGGGTGGCGCTCGAGGCGCGCGACCTGCTCGACGTCCCGGTGCGGGTCGTGTCGATGCCGTCGTGGGAGCTGTTCGAGCAGCAGGACGAGGACTACAAGACGTCCGTCCTGCCGGTCGACCTGCCGACGGTCTCCGTCGAGGCCGGCGTCCGCATGGGCTGGGAGCGCTACGCCGACGCGATCGTCTCGATCGACCGCTTCGGCGCCTCCGCGCCCGGCGGCCTGGTGCTCGAGAAGCTCGGGATCACGCCCGAGAACGTCGCCGACCACGTGCGCCAGCTGCTGGCCTGAGGGGCGAGAACGCCGCCGCCCGCGCCTCTGTGAGGAGTGGGCGGCGAGCGAAGCGGGGCGTACGATGAGCGGCATGACCGTGGCGCAGCGGATGACGGTTGCGGAGTACCTGGAGCAGGAGGACCCGCGCAAGACGAACCTCGTGGACGGTGAGGTCGTCGTGCACGAGCCAATGGCGCGACACCAGCGAGCCCTCTTCGAGCTCGCCATGGCGCTCGGAATCTGGTGCCGGGCCGCTCCGGGACGCGGCGAAGCCACACTCCCGCTCGACGTCGCCCTCGACGAGCACAACTGCTTTGCGCCCGACGTCCTCTGGTACCGCGAGGGCCGCGGGCCGGGCCGTGCCGACTTCCGCCCGCAGCCGCTGCCGGACATCGCCGCCGAGATCCGCTCGCCCTCGACGTGGCGCTACGACATCGGCGTCAAGAAGGCCCGCTACGAGCAGCACGGACTGCCCGAGCTGTGGCTCGTCGACACGGCAGCCGACGTCGTGCTCGTCTTCCGCCGCTCCTCCCCGCAGGCGCCGAGCTTCGACGTGAGCCTCGAGCTCGCACGCGGCGACGTGCTCAGCTCGCCGCTGCTGCCCGGGTTCGTGCTCGCGCTCGGCGAGCTCTTCGGGGACTAGCCACCGCGCAGCACCCCGAGCAGCGCTTGGGCGCGCGACGAGACGGTCACGTGGATCGCGGCCGGCTCGCGCACCCAGGCGATGAGGTCCTCGGACTGCAGGCGCCCGAGCATGAACTCGAACGCCAGTGCCTGCGCGCGCGATTGGTACGTGCGCAGGATGTCGAACGCCCAGCCGGTCGTGTGCAGCGAGTAGTTGCGGGTCGCCTCGCCGTTGTCGGCGATCAGCAGGCGCTGGTAGCGCTGGTCGCGGACCGTGCTCGTGAGGATCAGCGGCTCGCTGCCGGAGATCTCCTTCGTCCCGGCGCCGAGCACGACGAGCAGCGCAAGCGCCTCCGGCCGTAGCCCGCGGTAGGTCGTCCGCGAGCGCTTCAGGCGCCCCGCGAGCTCGCCCATCTGCCCGTCGATGCTGATGCCGTGGCCATCCAGCAGCGCGCGCGGCAGCTCGACGAGGCGGCCGTCGTCGTAGGCGCCGCGCAGGTCGTCCGGCGTCGCGAAGCGCTCGGTCGAGGACTCCGGGTGCAGGACCTCCTCGGCCGAGTTCTTGGCGTTCTGCAGCCCCGAGTTGGCGGTCAGCTGCGCGGGGTCGGCGCGGTACAGGCGCATGATCTCGCGCGCCGCCATGACGCGCCAGAGGTAGGTCGACGAGTCGTCGCCGAGCTTCGCCAGCGACTGCCACGCGCTCGGATGCTGCGTCGGCGAGGAGTCGAAGTACAGGCGCGCGTAGGAGACGTCGTCGCCGCCGTCGTAGGCGCGCAGCGCGTTCTGGAGGTTGCCGATGCCCATGTGGTAGCTGACGACGGCGAGGTCCTCGCGGTGCAGCTCGTTGCGCGCGAGCAGCAGGTAGCGGACGGTCGCGGCGAGGGCCTTCGGCGGGTCGAAGCGCTCGTCCACGCGCCGGCGTCGCGCCCGCAGCCGCGCGACCAGCGCGCCGTCGCCGCGCGCCTGCGCGCGGGCGATCGAACGGCCGATCCGCCGCGCGCCCGCCGGGTCGACGCGCATCTGCAGCAGGTTGCGTCCCGTCTCGGCGAGGATCTGCGTCAGCCCGACGGCGCCCTCCAGGCGCGGGTCGGCGATCGCGTCGGGGCGCCCGGCGCTCTCCAGCAGGACGATCGCCTCCAGCGTGTCGGGATCGAGGTCGGCGACCTTCGCGGCGGCTTCGACGAGTGGGCGGTAGCGCGCGGTCCGCGCGGCGCTCGCCAGCGCCCCGCCCGGCGACTTGGCGTAGATGACGTGCGCGTTGCCGCGCGCCGCGGCGGCGACGAGCTCGTCCTCGCGCGCAGGCGTGTACGCGAGCGGGTCGACGCGGTCGTCGTCCTGGCCCGCCGCCTGGCCGGAGCCGGGGGCGAGGCGGGGACTGCCGCCGGAGTTCAGGAGGGCCCGCGCGCCGAACACCGCCGCGACGACGACGGCAGCCAGCGCGAGGACGCGCAGGAGCAGCGACGCCATCCCCCACAGCCTCGCAAGCTTGGCCCGCGCCCGCGCCGCGCCCGCGACGACCGTCGCGCCTTCTACCCTCGCGCCGTGCGCATCGTCGCTCCCGGAGACCCGCTCGTGCTCGACGACGACCTGCTCGTCGGCGGCGACAACCTCGCCGCGATGGCCGCCCTCCCCGACGCGAGCTTCGACATGGCCTACCTCGACCCGCCCTTCAACACCGGCTCCGAGCGCCGCCGCGGCGCGCTGGGGTACGCCGACGCGTTCGACGACTACGTCGGGTTCCTCGCGCCGCGCCTGCAGCGCGTGCGCGAGCTGCTCGCGCCGCACGGGACGCTCTACCTGCACCTCGACTACCGCGAGGCGCACCGCGCCAAGCTCGCGCTCGACGAGCTCTTCGGCCCCGAGTGCTTCCTCAACGAGCTGATCTGGATCTACGACTACGGCGGCCGGCCCAAGCGCCGCTGGCCGGCCAAGCACGACACGATCCTCGTCTACGTCCGCGACCGCTCGAAGTACCACTTCGACGACGACGAGGTCGACCGCGAGCCGTACATGGCGCCGGGGCTCGTCGGGCCCGAGAAGGCCGCCCGCGGCAAGCGCCCGAGCGACTGCTGGTGGCACACGATCGTGCCGACGAACTCGCGCGAGAAGACGGGCTACCCGACGCAGAAGCCGGCCGGCATCGTGCGGCGGATGGTCGCCGCGTCCTCGCGCCCCGGCGGCTGGTGTCTGGACCCGTTCGCCGGCTCGGGCACGCTCGGCGCGGTGTGCGGCCCGCTCGGCCGGCGCTTCGTGCTGATCGACTCCAACCCCGAGGCGATCGAGATCAGCGCGACCCGTCTTGGGGCCGCCGCGCGCGCGGCCTGAACGAGCGCCGCCGCGGCAGCTTCGCGACGACGCTCAGGTCGACCGCCACGCCGTAGGGGTCGTTGAACTGCAGGTCCCCGGCGCCGGGACCTCCCCACTTGCGGACGAAGCCGCCGAGCTGATCGAACACCATGATCCGGTTGTTCACCCGGTCGGCCACGACGACATTGCCGGACACGGGGTCGATCGCGATGCCCCGTGGGCCCTCGAACTGCAGGTCGCCGGTGCCGCGCGTCCCCCACGTGCGGACGAAACCCCGGTCGAGCTGAACACCACGATCCGGTGGTTGTTGTCGTCGCTGACGAACACCTGGCCGGCCGCGTTGATCGCCAGGTTCCGCGGGGCGTCGAGCGGCCCATTGGCGCTTCCGTGACCGCCCGACCGCGACGCGTACATGTAGTTCTCGCCCAGCGCCGGAGCGGCGAGGACGAGTGCTGCGACGCTCGCCGACACGGCCAGCACGCAACGTGCGACGACGCCCCCGGATCGTCCGCTCCTCAACAACGGCGCGCAGTCTCCCACAGCGACCGCACGGACCGCCCCGACTTTCGGGACTGATTCCGGGAACAGCGAGGCGATGGAGCTAGGGGGACTCGAACCCCCGACCTCCTGGGTGCGATCCAGGCGCTCTCCCAACTGAGCTATAGCCCCGAGGAACCGACAGTGTAGCCGTGCTCACACAAGGCCAGGGCTACGGAAAGGCGGCCGATGCGCCGATACCCTGACCACACGTGAGCTTTCGCAATCGCCTGGCGTTGTTCTTCGTCTTGATCGTCATCGTCCCGATGCTCGCGGTGACGTTCCTGCTGTTCCGCCTCATCGCGCAGAGCGAGAACGGCAAGGCCAACGCCGCGATCTCCGCGCAACACGACGTCGCCAAGCAGCTCTACAGCGAGCAGCGCGACCTTGCGCGGGTCGCGATCTCCGGCGAGCTGCGCAACGACCGGGTCTTCGTCTCGGCGCTCGCGAAGGACGACCGCCGGCGGGCGGCCAAGCGCGCGCGCCAGCTCGAGAAGTCCCGCGGCATCGAGCGCATCGTGCTCGTGCGCGACGGTCGTGTCGCCATGCGCGTGGGCGACCGGACCGCGATCGCGCCCGCGAGCCGCCCGATCCAGTCGGCAGCGCGCAAGTCGCTCGGGGTGCTGCAGGTCTCCGTCATCGACGCCCGCCACTACGCGGCCCAGGTGAAGCGGCTCGCGAGCCTGGAGACGGTCGTGCGGGTGAACGGCCGCGTCGTCGCCAGCACGCTTCCCGCGATCGGCTCGCGCGAGCTCCCGATCGACGGCGACGAGATCTCGGTCGACGACACGGAGTACCGCGTCGTCTCCTTCAGCGACACCACGTCCTTCGCCGGCCAGCGCGTGCGCGTCTCGACGCTGCGCACGGTCGGCGCCACGACCACCAAGATCCGCGACGGGCGCATCACCGCGGCATCGATCCTGCTCGGCTTCTTCCTCATCGCGATCGCCTGCGCCGTGCTCGTGTCGCGCACCCTGCAGCAGCAGATCGCCGGCTTCCTCACCGCCGCCCGCCGGCTTGCCGGCGGCGACTTCTCCGCCAAGGTCCCGACCGTCGGCAACGACGAGTTCGCCGAGCTCGGCCAGGAGTTCAACAAGATGTCCACGGAGCTCGAGGGCCGGCTGATCGAGCTCGGCAAGGAGCGCAAGCGCATGCAGGACTCGATGCTGCGCCTCGGCGAGGCCGTGGCCTCGGGCCTGGATCGCGACGCCCTGCTGGAGATCGTCGTGCGCACGGCCGTCGACGGCGTCGGCGCCGACGCCGGGCGCGCCTGCGTCCGCGGGCCCGACGGCGTGACGCTCCAGGAGCGCTCGCGCGTCGGCATCCTCAACGGGCTGGAGTCCGCCGTCCAGTCGGTCGAGTCAGAGGCGCTGCGCGTCGGCAGCCCGCGCGAGTCCTCCGTCGGCGAGACCAACGCGATCGCCCACCCGCTGCGCGACGGCGCCGGCAACCAGGTCGTCGGCGTCGTGTCGATCGGCCGCACCGGCCGCCCCTTCACGCCGAGCGATCGCGAGCTCTTCGGCTATCTCGCCGGGCAGGCGGCGCGCTCGATCGAGAACGTGCAACTGCACGAGACCGCCGCCCGCGAGTCGATCACCGACGAGCTCACGGGCCTGTCCAACCGCCGCGCCTTCGACGACGCCCTCGCGAGCGAGGTCGAGCGCAGCAGGCGCTACGGCACCGGGCTCGGGCTCATCCTGCTGGACCTCGACGACTTCAAGTCCGTCAACGACACCTACGGCCATCAGCAGGGCGACATCGTCCTGAGCGAGGTCGCGCGCGTGCTGCGCGACGCCTCGCGCGAGGTCGACCATCCCGCCCGCTACGGCGGCGAGGAGCTGGCGGTCGTCGTGCCGGGCACCGATCTCGAGGGCACGTACAACCTCGCCGAGCGCGTGCGCGAGCGCATCGGCGGGCTGCGGATCCCCCGTGCCGACGGCCAGGGCTCGATCACGATCACCACGAGCTGCGGCGTCGCCGCGGTGCCGCCGGCGGAGGCCGACGAGGGCCGCCTGCTGGCCGCCGCGGACACTGCGCTGTACGAGGCCAAGCGCACGGGCAAGAACAAGTCGGTGCGCGCGAGGTAGGCTGTCCCGAGATGGGACTGCTGGACGACGCCATCCGCGAGCACCTGGAGCTCAAGCGGCGCCGAGGCGCCGATGCGACCGAGATCTCGCGGCAGGAGACCGACGCGCTGGGCCCGGTCCGCCGGTCCGCCGAGGGCGTGCCCGAGCTCGCGGACGCGCCCGGGGCGGCAACCGCCGAGGCGCACGCGCCCGAGTTCGACCCCGAGCTCGACGAGCCGACCGCAGGCCACGAGGTCCCGGCCGCGCCGCCGGAGGAGGAGCAGACGGCGATCCACAGCCCGCCGCCGCCCGCTCCGACCTACGAGCCGCCGTCGATCCCGCCGGTGGCTGCGACGCCACCGCCGCCGCAGACCTACGAGCCGCCGCCGGCCCCGGATGTCTACGAGCCGCCGCCCGTCCCGGCGCCGCCGGTCTACGACCCGGCCCCGGACCCCGACCCCGACTTCGACCCCTTCCCCGAGCTGGCCGACGAACCGGAGGCCGAGCCCGAGCCGGCGCCGAGCACGTCGCACTCGCTGCTGTCGCGCTTCAGGCGCGGCCGCCGCGAGCACGCCGAGGCGGAGCCGACCGGCGAGCCGGACCCCGACCCGCCGACGGCGCACCACCAGGCCGCGTCCGCCGTACGAGCCGCCCTCGGCGCCCGCCCAGCAGCCGCCGCCGTACACGCCGCCGCCGGCCCGCGAGCCCGACGTCCCCGCCGACGACGAGCCCGACGGCGAGGACCTGCTCGAGGAGACCCCGGATTTCCTCGAGGAGACGCCCGAGCACGACCGGCTCTGGTTCGAGCAGCGCCCGCCGCGCGACTTCGACTTCGACGGCTAGCCGGCCGCCGGTGCGCCGGCGCCTCACCTGGCTCGACGTCTTCACGTCGACCCCGCTCGCCGGGCAACCAGCTGGCGGTCGTCCACGACGCCGACGGCCTCGACGACGCGACGATGCTCGCCTTCGCCCGCGAGACGCGCCTGTCGGAGACGACCTTCGTCCAGCGCGCGACCGTGGCCGGCGCCGACTACCGCAACCGGATCTTCGCGACGCCCGGCGAGATGCCGTTCGCCGGCCACCCGTCGCTCGGCACGGCGGTCGCGGTCGCCCGCGCCCGCGGCGAGTCGCACGCGCGCTACGTCCAGCAGACGCCGGCCGGGCTGCAGCCCGTCGAGGTGACGCTCGACGGCGACCGCGCGACCGCGACGATGCTCCAGGAGCCGCCCGTCTTCGCGGACGAGCCAGCGGTCGCCGAGGTCATGGCCGCCGCCGGACTGGGCGCCGCCGACGCCGACGAGGCGCATCCGCCGCAGGTCGTCTCCACCGGCGTCGCGCACCTGCTCGCGCCGGTCCGCGACGCCGCGACGCTCGCGCGCGTCGCCCCCGACCGCGCGGCCATGCGGGCGCTGCTGGAGCCGATCGGCGCGATGGTCCTCTACCTCGCCGCCGTCGATCCCGGCGCCGGCAGCGCGCGGGCACGCGGGTTCTTCCTGGACCCGGCGGGGATCGCCGAGGATCCGGCGACCGGCTCGGCCGCCGGCCCGCTGCTCGCCTACCTGCGCGAGCGCGACGGGACGACCGAGCTGACCGTCCACCAGGGCGCCGAGATGGGGCGCCCGAGCCGGATCGACTGCGCCTGGGAGGACGACCGCCCGCGCGTCTCGGGCGACGTCGTCGTGGTCGCCGACGGCGAAGTGTCGCTCTGACCCGCTGACCCGCTGACCGCCGGGCGAGGTCGTAGCCTGGCCTCGCTCCTACCTTTCCAGTCCCGTCGAACCATGTCCTCCGCGCCAACAGCCCCCGATCGACCCGCCGCACCGGTGCGCCTCGGCCTGGTCGGGTGCGGCCGCCTCGCCGAGCTCGGCTACGTGCCCGCCTCGCGCGCCGCCGCGGGCGTCGACATCGTCGCGGTCGGCGACCCCGACCGCGCCCGCCGCGGGCTCGTGGCGGGCAAGCTCGGCGCCTCCGCGCACGCGCGGCTCAGCGAGCTGCTGGCCGCCACCAGCCTCGACGGCATCGTCGTCTGCACGACCGCCGAGCAGCACGAGGAGGTCGCCCTGGCGGTCGCGGCCGCCGACTACCCGGCGCTGATCGAGAAGCCGCCCGCGCCCGACTACGAGGCCGCCCTGCGACTCATGGCGCTCACGCCGGCGCCGTTCATCGGCTTCAACCGGCGCTTCGACCAGGGGCTCGAGCTGGCCGGCTCGATGCCGCCGGGCGGCGAGGTCGAGCTGCGCATGGTCCTGCACTACCGCCGCAAGTCCTGGCGGGCCGTGGTCCGCGACGAGGACGCCCTGCTGGACCTCGCCCCGCACCTCATCGACCTCGCGCTCTTCCTCACCGGCACGCTGCCGCTCGCCGTCCGCGCCCATGCGGCGCGCGACCGCGCCGGCATCGAGCTCGCCACGTCGCGAGCTCGCGTGCGGATCGAGTGCGCCACCGATCGCACGCACCACGAGCTCGTCGAGATCCTCGGCCCCGACGGCCGCCGCCTCGCCCGCGTGGAGCGCGGGGGCCGCGCGCGCGGCGCCGCGGCTCGCGTGCGCCCGGGCATCAGCCCGCTCGTGCGCTCGCTGACCGCGCAGCTGGAGGCCTTCGGCCGCGCGCTGCGCGGCGGCGACCCGGGCCCGCTGGCGACCGCCGGCGAGGGCGCCGCCGTCATGTGCGTCCTCGACGCCGCGCGCCGCTCGGACGCGATCGGCGGCGACACCGTCGCGGTCGAGGGCGTCACGCTCGCCGACGCCTCTTGAAGCGGCGCCCGGGGGGCGGCTCGGTCAGGGTGACGATGTGCCCTTCGGCGAAGCAGGCCTGGCAGATCGCGCCGTAGGGCGCCGGGAGCGGACGGCTGAAGGTCGTCTCGCAGCGCCGGCAGTACGCGTCCTCGGGCAGCGCGTCGCTGGATTGAGTTGATCTGAGAACAGACACGAAGATGACCTCGCTGAGTCGCGATGGCGATGGTCCCGGCACAACGCGCAGCACGCCGCCGGTCCCTCGTCTCTGTCACCGCCTGGGACCACCCGGGAAGGGCGTGGCCCGCAGCCGGTCATGCCCGCTGGTGATACCCATCCGATCCGGCGAGCACGCCCGTCGCGACGTCGTCGGCGAGGAAGCGATCGGCGAGCCAGGCGGTGAGGCCGCGCGCGCCGCGGGCCGCGCCCACGCGCCGCTGCAGCGCCGCCTCGCCGCCCGCGGCGAGCAGCCTCCACGCGTCCCCGAGCTCGGGGACGCAGCCGACGTGCGCGGCCGCGCCGTCGAGCGCCTCGAGCAGGCGCCCGACCCGCCTGGCGGTCGGCTCAGACAGCCCGCTGTCGAGGTCGGCCATCGTGCCGCCGAGGCCGCAGCGGCACGCGGCCCAGCGGTTTTCGGCAATCCGCCAGCCGGCGGCCGGTGGCGGGAGCTCGCCGCGGGCATGGCGCATGGTCAGCTCGGCGACGAGGGCGTGGACAACGCCCGCCAGCGCGCCGGCGCCGCGGACGTCGGGCTGTGTGTCGCACACGCGGATCTCGAGCGTCCCGTAGGCCGGATGCGGGCGCAGCTCCCACCACCAGCAGCGCGGCTCGGGCAGCGTGCCGGCGGCCGCGCCCCAGGCCAGCTGCGCCGCGTACTCCTCGACGCTGCCCAGCGCCGGCGGGACGCCCTGGCGAGGGAGCAGTGCCGCGATCTCCGGGCGCACCGACGCCAGACCCGTGTCGCGCCCGCAGTACCAGGGCGCCGCGGCGGCCAGCGCCGCCAGCTCGGGAAGGTGGGAGCGCAGCGCGTCGTGCACCGCGATCGCCGCGTCCGCGTCGCCGATCGCGACGTGCACGTGCAGCCCGCAGACGAGCTGCGTCTCGGCGACGAGCCCGAAGCGGGCGCGCGTGGCGTCGTAGCGGTCGCCGCCGTTGAGCACTCCGAGCGGCGACGAGAACGGGTGCGCCCCGGCGCCCGCGACGCGCAGCCCATGGCGGTCGGCGACCGTCGCGAGGTCGGCGCGCGCGGCGCGCAGGTCGCCGACCGCGTCGGCGACGGTTGCGCGAGGCGAGCTGAGCAGTTCCAGCTGAGCGGCCGGGAGCTCGAGCTTGATGTGCGGGTCGCCGTCGAGTGCGCGGAGGAGCTCGGGCGCCCGCGGCGCGAGTTCGAGCGTCTCGGCGTCGAGCAGCATCAGCTCCTCTTCGATGCCCACGGTCAGCGGGGTCGCGTCGCGGAAGCGGGTGCGGAGGGCTCGGATGTCCATGACGTTTCGTCGGGTCGCCGCAGCGGGAAAGGCAGCGGTCGCATGCGCGTCATCACCGTCCCCGGCGTTTTTCAACCCCGAAGTGACACCTGGATGCTCGTCCAGGCCGTCCGTCAGCACACGCTCGCTCCCGGCGCGCGCGTGCTCGACCTCTGCACCGGCAGCGGCGCGGTCGGCGTGGCCGCCGCCCTACGCGGGGCCGCGGTGACCGCAGTGGACGTCTCGCAGCGCGCGCTGTTCTCGGTCCGGCTCAACGCGCTGGTCAACGGCGTGCGCGTGCGCGCGCGCTGCGGCGACCTGTTCGCGGCGGTCGACGGAGAGCGCTTCGACCTCGTCGTCGCCAACCCGCCCTACCTGCCGGCGGCCGCCGACGAGCTCCCCGACGCCGGGCCCGAGCGCGCCTGGGATGCCGGCCGCGACGGGCGCGCGCTGCTGGACCCGATCTGCGCGACGGCGCCGTCGCACCTGACCCCGGGCGGCTCGCTGCTCGTGCTGCACTCGTCGGTCTGCGGCACCGGCCGCACCGAGGCGCTGCTCGCCGAGCACGGCCTGGAGCCCCGCGTCGTCTTCCGCCACCGCGGCCCGCTCGGGCCGATCCTGACCGAGCGCGCCGAGCAGTTGTGGGCCGACGGGCTGCTGCCGGCCGGCACCTACGACGAGGAGATCGTGATCGTGCGCGGCCGCCGCCCGGCGTAGCCGCGAGCCTGTTCATCGAGCGAGGAGGAGCGTCATGGCCAAGGACCACGGTTCGAGCATCAAGGACGACAAGCAGTACGAGGGGCTGCGCAAGAAGGGGATGAGCAAGTCGCGCGCCGCAGCGATCGCGAACGACCCGGACTCCTCGAAGAAGGGCGGCAAGGCGTCCGGCAACGGGAAGCGCAACACGGACTCCAGCCAGGGAGGGACGAAGGCGCAGAAGGCCGCCGCCGGACGCAAGGGCGGCAAGAAGAGCTCCAGCTGAGCTTCAGATATTGCCCTTGGTGGTCCCGTCCTCGCCGCCGGCCAGGCGCTCGGCCTCCTCGCGGCCGGGGTTGTCCGGCGGCAGGTCGTGAGGGCTGATCTCGTCGTGGACCTCAGGGGTGTCGCCGAGCGGCGTCTCGTCGTCGGGCGTCGCCGGCCCGAGCGGCTCGTCGGCCTCGTCGTCGTGCGGCGGCGCGCCGCGGCGCTCGCCGTCCTCCGTCGTCTCGTTGCTCATGAAGCGCCTCCTCGGCGGGTTGATCGACCTCAGCCACGCGGCATACCCGTCCGCCCGCCATGACAGGCGTGGGCCCGCGCCGCCGCGGGTATCCGCGTCGGGAACGACGATCGACAGCAACCCAGGAGGCACGATGCGAGAGGGCAACGGCAACACCGCCGCTGACGCCTCTGTCGCGGAGCTCGTCAAGCAGCTCACCGAGCAGACGAAGACGCTCGCGCGCCAGGAGGTCGAGCTGGCCAAGGCCGAGCTCACCGAGAAGGGCAAGAAGGTAGGGCTCGGCGTGGGCATGTTCGGCGCCGCCGGGCTGTTCGGCTTCTTCGCCTTCGCCGTCTTCACGGCGTGCGTCGTCCTCGCGCTTGCGACCGCGGTCGATGCGTGGCTGGCGGCCCTGATCGTCGCCGCCGCCTACGGCGCGCTCGCCGGCGTCCTGGCACTCAGCGGCAAGCGGCAGGTGCAGGAATCCGCGCCACCGATTCCCGAGCAGACCGTCGAGACCGTGAAGGAGGATGTCCAGTGGGCCAAGGAACGCGCGCAGGCGGGCAGGCAGTAAACGGGCACGGCGGGCAGGACCCGCACGAGCGCGGGCCCGACGAGATCCGCGAGGAGATCGAGCGCACGCGCGAGGAGCTCGGCGAGACCGTCGAGGCGCTCGCCGCCAAGACCGACGTCAAGGCCCGGTCGAGGGCGAAGCTCGACGACACGAAGCGGCGCGCGCGAGCGGCTGCCGAGGATCCGGCGACGATGCGGCTCGTGATCGGCGCCGTCGTCGCGGTGGCGGTCGTCGCCGGGCTGGCGATCGCCCGGCGCTGACGTGGGCGTTGCCGACGCGACGCCCCACCTCCCCGAGCGCCGCTCGCGGACCGCGCTCGCGAAGGCGGCCGCCGGCTGCCGCGCCTGCGACCGCTACGCGCGGGCGACGCAGGTCGTCTTCGGGGAGGGCAAGCGCCGCGCGCAGCTGATGCTCGTCGGCGAGAGCCCCGGCGACCAGGAGGACCGCGCCGGGCACGTGTTCGTCGGTCCGGCCGGCCGCGAGCTCGATCGCGCCCTCCAGGCCGCGGGCATCGCGCGCGCCGACGTCTACATCACGAACGCCGTCAAGCACTTCGCATTCGAAGAACGCGGCAAGCGCCGCATCCACCAGAAGCCGACGCGCGCGCAGGTGCGGGCCTGCAACCCGTGGCTGCGCGCCGAGCTCGACGTCGTGCGTCCGCGGGGGCTGCTGCTGCTCGGCGCGACCGCCGGCCAGGCGCTGCTGGGCCCGGGCTTCAAGCTCGGCGAGGCGCGCGGGCACCCGATCGACTCCGAGCTCGCCGAGGTCGTGATGGCGACCTCGCACCCGTCGGCGATCCTGCGCGCCCGTGGCGACGAGGCACGGCACGAGATGCGGACCGCATTCGCCGCCGACGTGCGCGCGGTCGTCGGGGCGCTCCGCGGCTGAGCCGGCGGCCGGCCGGGTCCCCGGCCACGACGGCTTCGTCGACGTCCACGCCCGCGAGACGCTCCCGCGGTTCGTGTCAGTGGAGCCAACCGGGATCGAACCGGTGACCTCCTGCTTGCAAAGCAGGCGCTCTCCCAGCTGAGCTATGGCCCCTCGCGACGGAGTGTAATCGCCGTCAGACGGCGCTCATGAGCTCGCCCGCCACGCGATCGGCGGCCTCGCCGGCGCCGCCGAGCAGCCGGCGCGAGAGCTGGGCGCGGCGGAAGAACAGCGGCGCGTCGTGCTCCCAGGTCGCGCCGATGCCGCCGTGGACCGAGATCATCGTGCGGCTCGCGACGTCGAGCGCGTGGCCGCCGGCGCTGCGCGCCGCGCTCGCCGCGAGCGCGAACTCGTCGCGGCTGTCGACGTAGGCCCAGCCCGCGTAGAGCAGCAGCGCATACGTGTTCTCGCGCAGGCGCAGCACCTCGACGAGCCCGTGCTTGACGGCCTGGTAGGAGCCGATCGCGCGCCCGAACGTGAAGCGCTCCTTCGCGTAGGCGACCGACAGCTCGAGCGCGGTCTCGACCGCGCCGAGCGACTCGGCCGCGAGCAGCGCCTGGGCCAGGAACCACGCGCGCTCGAGGCCCTCGCCGCCGGCGCCCTCGAGCACCGTGGCGGCCGCGCCGTCGAACGTCACGTGCCCGAGCGCCCGCGTCGCGTCGTAGCGGGTGACCGCCTCGACGCTCACGCCGTCGGCACCGGCGTCCACGGCGACCGCCACGGGCTCCCCGTGCACCCCCCGCGTCGCCGCGACGACGAGTAGGTCGGCCCCGGGCGCATCCGGCACCCACGCGACCGTCCCGCTGAGAACCCCGTCGTCGCCCAGCACCGGCGCGTCCGCCCGCACCGATCCCGCGCGTGCCTCGACGGTCCAGCCGCCGCCCAGGTCGCCAGGTGGCCGCGCGGCGACGAAGCACGCGCGCAGCTCGCCCTCGGCGACCGCGGCGGTGCGCTCGTCGGCGGCGTCGTCGAGCAGCGCCGACGCGGGCAGGTGGCCGAGCAGCGGCACGCCCGCCAGGACGCGGCCGGCCTCGGTCATCACGAGCATCGCCTCGAATGCGCTGAGGCCCGCGCCGCCGCGCTCCTCGCCGACGAGCAGCCCCGACCAGCCCGCCTCGCGCGCGGTCGGCCACAGGTCGGGCAGCTGTGACGGGTCCTCCAGCGCCTCGCGCGCGAGCGCGATCGTCTTCACGCGCGAGAGCGCGTCGCGGGCGGCCTCGCGCAGGAACGTCTGCTCGTCGGTCAGCTCCAGGTTCATGACGTCACCGCAGCGCGCTCCTTCGCGCGCAGCTCGGAGAACGGGATGCCCTTGTCCAGCCGCGGCTCCGGCGGCAGCCCGAGGACGCGCTCGCCGACCGTGTTGCGCAGGATCTCCTCCGTCCCGCCGGCGGACTTCAGGCCCGGCAGGAACGAGATCATGTACGCCCACTCGCTGTCCTCGTCGAGCGCGTCGGGGCCGAGCACGTCGGCGATCAGCTCGCCCGCCTCGATCGCCGAGCGCACGGTGGTGATCTTCGCGAGCCCCGCCTCGGGCCCCGGGATCTGACCCTGCTGCAGCGCGCTGAGCATCCGGTAGCCGGTGAACTTCACGGCCAGCAGCTCGACCGCCAGCTCGCCGAGGCGCCGGCGCGCCTCGGGATCCTGGCGCGCGTGCTCGTCGCCTGCGATGGCGCGCGCGTAGCGCTCGGGGCGGTAGCCGAGACCCTCGGAGCCCAGGCCGATCGTGAGGCGCTCGAACATGAGCGTCGTCAGGGCCGTGCCCCAGCCGCCGCCGAGCGGCCCGCAGACGGCGTCGGCCTCCAGGCGCACGTCGTCGAAGAAGACCTCGTTGAACTCCGCCTCGCCGGAGATCTGGCGCAGGCCGCGGATCGTCACGCCCGGCGCGTCCATCGGGACGATGAACATCGTCAGCCCCTTGTGCTTGGGCACGTCGGCATCGGTGCGCGCGAGCAGCAGGCCGTAGGAGGCGAAGTGCGCGTTGGTCGTCCAGACCTTCTGCCCGGACAGGCGCCAGCTGCCGTCCTCCTGCGCGACGGCGCGCGCCTGGACCGCGGCGAGGTCGGAGCCGGCGGCCGGTTCGGAGAACAGCTGGCACCAGACCTCGTCGCCGTGCAGCATCGGCCCGAGGTAGCGGTTCTTCTGCTCGTCGCTGCCGTGGGCGATGATCGTCGGACCGAGCATCCCGACGCCGATCACGTCGAGCACGCCGGGCACGCCCGCCGTGGCGATCTCCTGGTTGACGATGACCTGCTCGACCGCTCCCAGCCCCTGGCCGCCGAGCTCCGCGGGCCAGGCGACGCCCGCCAGCCCGGCCGCGGCGAGCCGGCCCTGCCACGCCCTGCGCGCCGCGATGTAGGCGGCCTCGTCGCCCTGCTCGGCCGGCGCCTCGGCCGCGTGCTCCTCGAGCCAGGCGCGGACCTTGGTCCGGTAGCGGGCCTGCTCGGGAGTGTCGTTGAGGTCCACGGCGCGCTCCTTTGGCTGACTGGCCAGTCGACGGCGTGGACGATACACGCGGCTCTCAGCCGCCGCCCCCGGTGATCGCCGCCACCACGAGCACCGCCAGGATGACGACGAGCGGTACGGCGGTCGCGAGCAGCAGCCAGCGGATGCGGTTCATGCGCACCCGCCTCGCGCGCGCGTGCGCGTCAGCCCGCCCGGCGTGCCGCGCGGGCCGGCTCATCGACGGCCCCGCTGTCGCCGCAGCGGCACAGGAACGTGTCGAGGATCGTGTACATCGCCTTGAGCTCCTCGGCCGCCTCGACCAGCCGCTCCTCGCCCGCGCGCGTGAGCTCGTACGTGCGGCGGTCGGGCCCGCCCGACGACGAGTGCCAGGCCGAGCGCACGAGCTTGGCGCCCTCCAGCGCGCGCAGCGCCCGGTACAGGCGCCCCGGGTCGTCGCGGTTGAAGCCCAGCGGGCGCAGGCGCTCGCGCAGCTCGTAGCCGTGCGCGGGCGCCTCGTGCAGCAGCAGCAGCAGGCACGGGCGCAGGAAGTTCTTCGGCAGGACGACGCGCGCGAGATCGGAATCGACGGGCACGCGATCAAGCTACTCCAGGTCGTACGCCCCCGCTACGGCCATTCCGCGCGAAATCCGCGAAAACTCTTAACACGCACCTAAACATGCCTGCAAAACCGCTACCCTTCGACCCGCCGGGGGAGCCCACGGGCTCCAGGGGGGTGCGACCACTGGACATCCCGGCCGTGTCTGTACTAGTGTCGCGCGCAGACATCGGCTGGGTCGGGGCAGAGGGAGACGTACCGGGACCCGCGGCCGGGACTATTAGGGAGCGAGCAACTGACCGCACGGGGCGTTCGCGTCGTGGGCGGGCAGGGGCGAAAACAGAGGGGAGCCACAGTGCTTAGAGGGTCAGGCGCATCGGCGCCATACCGGCGGAGCGTTCCGTGCCGGCGCTAAAACGGAAGCCGCGTAGCCCACAGCAGGCTGCCAGGTCAGGCGGCGGCGGCAGCAGCAGCGGCGGAGGCCGGGCAACCGGCGCCGCAGGCGGCGTGCAGGGCGTCAACATCATCATCTTGGTCCTGGTCGCGGCTTCGGTCACGATCGCGGCAGGTCTGCTCGCCGAGACGGTCAACACCGCTCGTTCGATCGACAAGAAGGCCAAGAACATCCGCGACACCGGCATCGGCATCAACCAGTCGACCGACGCGATCCGGCAGCTCGTCGCCACGAACAAGACCGCTCAGTCGATCCTGAAGACCGCCACCCCGCTGAACGGCGTCCTCACCAAGATCGACCGCACGGCGAAGTCGATCAACAAGTCCGCTGGCTCGATCGACAGCCTCGCGAGCACCATCCTCTCGACCGCAGGCACGATCAACACGAGTGCCACGACGATCAACGGGACGGCGGGCAAGATCAACTCCACCGCCGGCACGATCAACGGCACGGCGAAGCAGATCGACGACGTTGCGAACAGCATCCAGTCGACCGCCGGCAAGATCAACGGCACGGCCAAGACGATCAACACCACGGCCGGTCCGGGCGCAGGCATCCTCGGCATCGCTCGCATCATCGACAACGATGCGGCGACGATCGTCACGGGCCTGACCGCGACTGACCAGGCCGCCAAGGGCATCAAGGTCGACTCCGGGGACATCCTCGGCGACTCGGACGCCATTCTGGACACCGGCGGCTGCATCGACGTCAACGCCAACACGATCGCCAAGCCGGCCAACGCCGGTGACTGCCAGGGGAAGAACCCATGAACCGCATCGCAACTGACGTCCGCTGGACATGGATCTTCGGAACCATCCTGATCCTCGTGGTCGTGGTGGTCATCGGCTTCCTCTCCGGCATCACGAGCGCGCTGAACTCGATCGACGACGCGCTGGCCACCACTGACTCGACCCTGACCGAGGTCGGCGGCGACGCAGATCCGCTGCCGAGCTACGTCAAGACGATCAACGGCAACCTCGTCGCGATCGACAAGGCGCTGAAGCCGATTCCCGGCCAGGGCGTCTCGATCCTCAACTCGCTGACGTCGATCGACGGCTCCGCGAGCCGGATCAACGCGGCTCTGGGCAACACCTCGAGCTCACTGCTCAGCACGTCGAGCTCACTGGTGGACACCTCGGGCACGTTGACGACGATCTCCAATTCGCTCGTCGACACGTCCGACTCGCTGAAGGGCACGACCAGCACGCTGAAGACGATCGACTCGTCCCTCGTGGACACGTCGGGCGTCCTCGTGACGGTCAACGGCCGCGTCAGGACCATCAACCAGGTCCTGCACAACGCCGAGTCCGCCTCGAGCCAGGGTGTCGGTGCCGTTCCGGCCCTCGTGGGCACGATCAACACGTCGGCCACGGGAATCCTGTCTGACACCAACAAGATCAACAAGGGTCTGTCGGACGCCGAGGCTCACCTCACGAGCATCTGCAAGTCCGTCGCGATCCAGGCGCTCGCGCTGACTGCGGGCAACACCGGGAAGTGCTGAGAACCCATGCGTGACATTCTCAGCGGAGCACGAGGCATGTCGCCGGTAGTGCTCGTCGTGTTGATCGCGTGGGCTCTGCTCTCGGTGCTGTTCCTCACCGGAACGCTCCTGGCAGCCCGCTCGATTGACCGCTCTGTCGCGGTGATCAAGCCCAACGTCATCGAGATCGGTGACGAGGGTGCGTTCATCCGGCAGGCGAAGACGATCGCGGATGCGACCGTGAAGATCCGGGCAGCGGCTGCGCCGCTGTCCGGTCACCTCGCAACCACGCTGACGACGGCCAACAAGGGGATCGACCCGAAGCTCAAGTCGATCCTCGGGAAGGTTGGCAACATCAACGAGGTTGCCGGCGAGATCAATGGCACCGTGCTGGAAATCGGATCGACGGTCGACTCGATCTTCAGCAGCGCCGACTCGATCAACAAGCACGTGAAGTCGATCGGTAGCTCGGTGGATGGCATCGACAGCTCCACGAAGACGATCAACGCCAGTGCTCGGGGCATCCTGAGCAGCGGCAACTCGATCCTCGACCGTGTCAACTCGATTGACAGGGCCGTGGCGACGATCGTCGGGCTTGCGACCACCATCGACGGAACCCTCAATGCGGTGGCGAAGGACTTCGTCGGCATTGACCGCAACGTGGGTCAGGACGGCCGCAACACCAACAACATCACCAAGCACACGAACAGCATCGACTGTGCGCTCGCGGTGAGCGGATCGGGGTGTAAGCGATGATCGCTTCGACCTACAGTGACTGGTACATCGGCATGGCGCTGGCGTTCGCCATCATCGTGGTGGTCGTCATCATCGTGGCGATCATCCTGACCATGGCCGCCCGGATTGCCGATCAGGCCATCAAGGCAGCAGCAGGGGTCGACGTGGTCCGGGCTCAGACGACGAGCCTCGAGCACGGCGTCGACCAGGTCAACGACTCGGCAGTCCGGATCCTGCACATGGCCAGGACGCTCAGGAAGGTCGCAGTCGGTAAATGACCCGCAGGAGCACGACCAGCGGCCAGCGGCCCTTGGCGCGCTGAGGACACGGGGTCCGGCCCGCCGGCCGGACCTCATGTTCGTCGTGTAATCGTGAATCGCAAATGGATGGTCGCCGCGGGAGCGGCGGCCATCCTTGCGCTTGTGATCGGTGCGGCCGTCGGGCGCAGCATCATCCCCTCGGGGACCGAGCGCAAGGCCGCCACCACCGTTCCGCCTCCGTCGCGGTTCTCAGAGCCTCAGATCGGGATCTCGCTGAGCTATCCAGCGACCTGGACGCGGTTGCGCTCGCGCGACGCGCAGGTCCTGCTCGTCGCTGCGCTGTCCCCCGCGACCTCGCTGTCGCTGCGGGTGTCGAAGTCCCAGATCACGGACGTCACCGAGCGCAAGCTGCCCGTCGTGCGGGGCTTCACCGACGAGCTCGTCGCCGCCGACCGCCGAGCGACGCAGCTGTCCAGCCCCGAGGAGGTCTCGGTCAGCGGGCTGCCGGGACTGCGCTACCGCTACACGTACGAGACGGCGAACGGCACGCGGGGCGCGCACGTCCACTACTTCCTGTTCAAGCGCGACGTGATGCTCCAGCTCGTCTTCCAGGCGGTGCCGGCGGACACGCTCTCGAGCGTCGAGCAGACGTTCAACGGCATCGCCGCCTCCGTCGTCAGCACGCAGCCCCGCTGACGCGGAGCGGTCAGCCGCCGATCTGCGACATCGTGCGCGTCGGCTGGACGAAGCCCGGGTCGTTGACGTGGTGCTTGAGCTCCTTCTTCCAGACCGCGTCGCGGATCATCTGGCGCAGGCCGGCGTCGGAGGTGCCGTCGCGCAACGCGCTGCGCAGGTCGTACTCGTGCAGGCTGAACAGGCAGGTGCGCAGCTTGCCCTCGGCGGTGATGCGGATCCGGTCGCAGTCGCCGCAGAAGGGCTCGGACACCGGGTTGATGAAGCCGATCTTGCCCCGACCGTCGGCGAACCGGTACACGCGCGCGGTTGCGCTGGGCTCGCGCGGCTCGGCCTCGAGCGGGTAGACGGCGTGGATCGCGGCGCGGATCTCGTCGCCCGTGAGGACGCGGCTGCGGTCCCACTCGTGGTCGGCGTCGAGCGGCATGAACTCGATGAAGCGCACCTCGTAGGGGTGCGTGCGCGCGAACTCGGCCATCGGGATGATCTCGGTCTCGGTGAAGTCGCGCAGGCCGACCGCGTTGATCTTGATCGGATGCGCGTCGGGGAAGGAGGCCAGCACCTCCAGCCCGCGCAGCACGCGCGGAAGCGAGTCGCGGCGCGTCATCTCGAAGAAGCGGTCGCGCTGCAGGGAGTCGACCGACACGTTGAAGCGGTTGATGCCGGCCTCCACGAGCGCCGCAGCGTCGCGCTCGAGCAGGAAGCCGTTGGTCGTGACGCTCAGGTCCTCGACGCCCGGCACCGCGGCGAGCATGGCGGCCAGGCGCGGGAAGTCGCGGCGCACGAGCGGCTCGCCGCCGGTCAGGCGGATGTCGTGGACGCCCATCGAGGCGAGCAGCGTCACGAGGCGCTCCATCTCCTCGAAGCTGAGGACCTCGTTGCGCTCGAGCCAGGGCAGGCCCTCGGCGGGCATGCAGTACTGACAGCGGAAGTTGCAGCGGTCGGTGACCGACACCCGCACGTCGCGGATGCGCCGGCCGTGTCCGTCACGCAGCGGTTCAAGCTCAGTCTTGGTCATCACGCCTCCATGTACCCGATCGTCCGCCGCTCTTCTCAAGCAGCTCCACGCGGTCGACGACCACGCCCCGCTCGATCCCCTTGACCATGTCGTAGACGCACAACGCGCCCGCTGCGGCTGCCACCATCGCCTCCATCTCGACGCCCGTACGGGCGGTTACGCGCGCGGTGGCCGTGAGGATCACCGTGCCGGCGCCGGGATCGACGTCGACCTCGACGTCGACGGAGTCCAGCGGCAGGGTGTGCGCGAGCGGGATCCACTCGTCGGTGCGCTTCGCCGCCTGGATCGCGGCCAGGCGGGCCGTCGACACGACATCGCCCTTGGGGGCGTCTCCGGCGGCAACCGCAGCAGCCGTCTGCGGGCGTCATGCGCACGACCGCGCGAGCGACCGCGATGCGTAGGGTCGCGGGCTTGGCGCCCACGTCCACCATGCGTGCCCGGCCGTGCTCATCGAGGTGTGTCAACAGTTCGCCGCTCATCTCTCCCTTTGCAGCCTGCCTAGGTACGGGCCACCGTAGCGAAGCTCCACGGCGGGCTCTCGCCGCGAGCCAGACCGGTCCACCACATTTCGTGGTTGCGCCGGCACGCGAGAGGATATGATCCACGCGCTGATTGCCGTAGCGCGGTTAAGCGATCGCTTCATTTGGATTGACGGAACTGCCGCCGCGTGCATACTGACCGGTCGTACCCCTGGGGAGAGGAGCGTCACAACTTGACCATCAGCAGCCTTGCGCCCGCTGATCTGAGCCGGGCGAGCGTCACCGAGACACCGCGGAAGGCGGTGTCCACGTGAGCGCCATCGCAGCCTTCGACACACACGCGGTCTGGCAGGTCGTGCTCGGTATGGGCATGGTCGTCCTCGTCGTCGTGATCATCCTTCTGATGCTCCTTCTGAGCCTCGTCAAGGACATCCAGGGAAGCGTCGCCACGCTGCTGGCGACCGCGCCCATCGTGGCCTCGTACACGGCCAACATCCCGAAGCTCGGCGCGACGCCGCCGGTGCTGAACCTCATCATCGAGGAAGCCATCATTCAGGACGGCTACATGAACGCTCTCACCGACGGCTACATCGGGGCAGGTGAGACCCTGTGAGCACTGACTTCATGATCATCGCGAGCGTGCTCGAGCCGGTGCTGCTGGTCGTCATCCTCGCGGTCGGCCTCAACCAGGTGCGCCGCCGCCTGACGATCATCTCCAACGGCCTGGGCGATCTCGGCGGCATGCTGGCGACGGTGGAGTCGCAGCACCTGCGGCCGCTGTCCAAGCTCGTCGCGGACATCAACGGCCCGCTGAACACCATCAACGCCACGCTGCCGGGGATCGCCGCCAAGGCCGCGCTCGTCGTCCGCAAGGCGACGGGAGGCTGACATGGCTGACGGTGCCCTGTGGCTCATGGTGATCGTTCTGATCGCCGTCATTCCCGTCCTGGTCGGCCTGCTCAGGGGCGTCCTCGGCGCTGCGAAGAGCATTCCGCCCCGCATCGATGCGATCGCCGGTGTCGCCACCGCCGCCTCGCAGGACCTCGATGCCGTCGTGATCCTGCTCACGACGCAGAACTACATCAGCCAGATCGTCGGCTCGGTCGCCAACTACGGGGGCTCGCTCAACGTCGCCCTCCCGGACTACTAGGGGGAGCTTGTGGAGATTCAAGTCGCACTCATCATCCTCCTGGTCGCGCTGATCATCGGAGCGCTCGCGCTCTACCTGATCGCCACGATCCTGGAGCTGTTCAAGATCAACGCGGGCCTGGACATCGTTCTCGTCAAGGTCGGCGAGATCGTCGCCAAGAGCTCGCCGGTCAACGGTGTCGTGGATGCCATCAACAGCAACCTCGTCGCCGGCCGCAACCTGCTCGAGAACCTGCTGCTCAAGAAGGCGGGCCCCGACTCCGCGGGCCTCGTCGAGTCGCTGTTCCCGGGTGAGGGCCAGAAGTTCCTGCAGCGCGTCGGCAAGTCCGGGAAGGTCGTCAACACCGGCGCCGTCTACACGCGTGGCGTCGGCATCCTCGCCGGACTCGGACGCGGGGCGCCGATCGGCGCCGCGCACACCAAGGGCCCGGCCGTGCGCGACCCGAAGTACTCGACGACGGCAGCGAGCATGCTCTACCCGCGTCCGGGTGGAGACCCTCGTGCGCGTCCGAAGTCGCCGGTCGTCGGCAAGGACTCGCCGCGCCAGTACGAGGTCGCGGCCACGCCGGGCGCGCGCACGCGCGACGCGACGGGTGCCAAGGTCGAGGAGCGGGCGCCCGAGCCCGCCCCCGCCCCCTCGGCTCCGCCCCCGGCAGCGCAGCAGTCGGCTCCGGCCGAGCCGCCGCCGCCGCCGGCCGCGGGACGCCTCTCCGCCAAGGGCAATCGTCCCTGGGAGAAGTAGACCGGCCGGACACGCCAGCATCTCGGAGAGCCCGGCCAGCGGCCGGGCTCTCCTGCTGTCGGCCTGCTGTTCGCCTCCCGCCGAACCTGGCGCGGAGAGCGCAAATGCGATTGCTAGGTTCGCTGTGCGGGGAGAGCACCGCACAGAGAGCAACCGAGGAGGACCCGCTACATGAGCACCACCGAGACCGACGAGGAGCCGCAGACCGAGCGCGAGGTCTGCCTCTACCCCGGCTGCAACGACCTGGCCGTCGAGGGTCCCAAGACGGCCCCCAACGGCCGCACCGGCCCGCCGCCGCGCTACTGCGAGAACGAGGACCACAACGCGAGCAGCACCTTCAAGGAGCTGCAGCGCCTCAAGGACGAGGGCGACGCGGCCTAAGGCCGCCGCGTCCCCTGCCTCACGCAGGACCCGCGGCAGCGCCGAGCGCTCAGCTCCAGCGTCCCATGTGGACGAAGCGCTCCGCGGGAACCCCGCCGGCGCGGGCCAGCATCGCCTTGGCCGCCTCCGGCGTGCTGACGAAATCCCGCAGCGCGTCGACGCTCGGCGTGCGGTGCTCGGGCGGCAGCGCGCTGACGTACCACAGGCCCGTGATCGGCGTCCCCCGCACGTCGAGCTCCACGAGCGCGCCGCGGTCGAGCTCGTCGCGGATCGTGTGCGCGACCGCGAGCGTCACGCCGCGGCCGGCCGCCGTCTGCGCCAGCGCGGCAGCGAAGTTCGGATAGGCGCGCGTCCGCGCGCCGGCGATCGACTGGCGGGCGAGGAACGCCCCGGTGTCGGTGTCGGAGTCGGACTCGAACGGGCCGAGCAGCCACGGGGTGCCGACGAGCGCGGCCGGCGCGACCCCGCGCGAGCCGGCGAGCGTGTGCCGCGGCGCCGCCACGACGACGAGGCCGTAGCGCAGGAACGGCTCGGCCTCGATCTCCGGGCCCGTCGGCGTCGACGCCACCGGCGGGCCGAGCACGATGTCGATGCGCCGGTCCGCCAGCAGGTGGGCGAGCTCGCGCCGCCGCGCGACCTGCAGCTCGACCTCGATGTGGCGGTGCTCGTGCTTGAACGCGTGCAGCAGCGGGCCGGCGGCGAACTCCGCGAACGGCGGCGTGGCCGCCACGCGGACGGTCGGCTGGGTCTCGCGCACGCTGCGCTGGGTGTCGTCGGCGAGCCCGAGGATCTCACCCGCCGCCCGGGCAAGTTGGCGCCCTCCCGCGGTCAGCTCGACGATGCCACCGGTACGTGTATAGAGGTCGTCGCCGAACTCCCGGCGCAGTGCTCCGACGGCCCCGGAGACCGCGGGTTCGCTGACGTTCAGGGCCCGCGCGGCCGCCTTGACAGAGCCCATCCTGGCGACGGTCACGAATGTGCGGAGCTGCGACAGCGTCAATTAAGCAATCGCTTCATGAGCATTGACCGGGCCATCGTAGCGTGCATACTGCCCGGCCAGTACCCCTTTGGAGGAGAGGAGCGTCACACCTTGGCAATGCAGACCCCCGCACCCTGTGATTACTCACGGGCGACAAGCGTGGACGATGCCATCGCGCAGCTGGAGGCACTCGGCGGCAACGCCCGAATTCTTGCCGGCGGCCACAGCCTGATCCCGATGATGAAGCTGCGGCTCGCCAACCCGGGCCACGTCATCGACATCAACCCGCTCGAGCCGGAGCTCAACTACATCCGCAAGGAAGGCAACGAGATTCGGATCGGCGCCATGACGCGCCACCGCGACATGCTCGACTCCGATCTGCTCGAGCAGACCTTCCCCAGCATCTTCAGGGAGGCCGAGACGGTCCTCGCCGATCCCGTCGTCCGCAACCGCGGCACGCTCGGCGGCTCCGTCTGCCAGGCCGACCCGGCCGAGGACCTCTCCGGCGTCGTCACGGCGCTCAAGGGCGTCGCCGTTCTGCGCGGCCCCGGCGGCGAGGAGCGCCTCGTCGGCATGGAGGAGTTCCACCTCGGCCCGTACATGACGGCCGTCGGCGCCACCGAGATGCTCACCGAGGTCCGCTTCCCGATCCACAACGGTCACGGCAGCGCCCACGAGAAGGTCGAGCGCCGCGCCGGCGACTTCGCGATCGTGGCCGCGTCGGCCTTCCTCGCCATCGAGGGCGGCAAGATCGCCGCCGCCGGTCTGGCATGCAGCGCCGTCGGCCCGACGACGATGCACATCGGTCGCGCGGAGCAGATGCTCGTCGGCCAGGCGCCGTCGGAGGATCTCTTCGCCCAGGCGGGCCAGATGGCCTCGGCCGACTGCTCGCCGAACAGCGACGGGCGCGGGACCGCTGACTACAAGCGTGCCGTTGCGGGCGTCCTTTCCACTCGCGCCCTCAGCCGCGCCGCGGCGACGGCCCTGCGCTAGGAGGTTCACACATGCTTGTTTCCATGACGATCAACGGTCAGGCGTACTCGCACGACATCGAGCCGCGCCTGCTCCTCGTGCACTACATCCGCGAGTACGCGGAACTCCACGGCACCCACTGGGGCTGCGACACGTCCAACTGCGGCATCTGCATCGTCCTGTTCGACGGTGAGCCCGTGAAGTCGTGCACCACGCTGGCCGCGATGGCCGAAGGTCACGAGATCGTGACCGTCGAGGGCATGGCGAACCCGGACGGATCGCTGTCCTCGATCCAGATGGCGTTCCACGAGATGCACGCTCTGCAGTGCGGCTTCTGCACCCCGGGCATGATGAGCACAGCGCGCTGGCTCATCGACAAGCACCCGAATCCGACCCAGATGACCGACCACGAGATCCGCGACGGCATCTCGGGCAACCTGTGCCGCTGCACGGGCTACGACAACATCGTCAAGGCAATCCGCTGGTCGGCCGCGTATGAGGCCGAGCACGCGGGGAGGAGCTAATTCATGGCTACCACTGAGTCTGCACCCGGCAAGCACCCCGGCTGGGTCGGTCACGCGAACGGCGACGCATTCGGGCAGATCACCGACGCGCCGATCGGCTTCGGCCACATGAAGCGCAAGGAGGACGCGCGCTTCATCCGCGGCCTGGGCAACTACTGCGACGACGTCCGCCTTCCCGGCATGGTGCACGGCGCGCTGCTGCGCTCCCCGTACGCCCACGCGAAGATCGTGTCGATCGACACGTCCGCTGCGCTGGCGCACCCGAAGGTCGCCGCGGTCGTCATCGCGAAGGACCTCGAGACGCTGGGTCTGGCCTGGATGCCGACGATCTCCTACGACACGCAGGCCGTGCTCGCGGGCGACAAGGTCCGCTTCCACCTCCAGGAGGTCGCGTTCGTCATCGCGACCGACGCCTACGCCGCGCAGGACGCGCTGCAGCTGATCGACGTCGAGTACGAGGTGCTGCCGGCGATCGTCAACTGCCGCAAGGCGCTGGATCCCGACGCGCCGCTGATTCGCGACGACAAGGTCGGCCAGACCGACAACCTCGCGAGCCCCACGTGGGAGGCCGGCGACAGGGCCAGCACCGACCGCGTCTTCGCGGAGGCCGACACGGTCGTCACGCGCGACATCATGCACGCGCGTTGTCACCCCTGTCCGATGGAGACGTGCGGCATGGTCGCCGACATGAACCCGGCGACCGGTCAGCTGAACATCTACAACGGCAACCAGGCGCCGCACGCACACCGCACGGTGTACGCGCAGGTGGCGGGTCTGCCCGAGCAGAACATCCGCATCCTCTGCAACGACATCGGCGGCGGCTTCGGCAACAAGGTGCCGGTCTACCCCGGGTACGTCTGCGCGATCGCCGGTTCGATCGTCGCCGGCGCGCCGGTCAAGTGGATGGAGGATCGCTCGGAGAACCTGGCGACCACGGGGTTCGCGCGTGACTACTGCAACCACGCCCAGATGTGCGCGAAGGGCGGCCGCATCACCGGCCTGCGCGTCGACACGATCGCCGACCACGGCGCATTCGACTCGACCGCTCAGCCGACGAAGTTCCCGGCCGGCTTCTTCCACATCGTCACGGGCTCGTACGACCTCGACGCGGCGCACTGCCAGGTCAAGGCCGTGTACACGAACAAGGCGCCGGGTGGCGTCGCCTACCGCTGCTCCTTCCGGATCACGGAGGCCGTGTACCTCGTCGAGCGCATGGTGGACGCACTCGCCATGGAGATGAACGTCGATCCGGTCGAGCTGCGCATGCGCAGCTTCATCCGCCCGGAGCAGTTCCCGTACGAGACGGTCACGGGCTGGACGTACGACTCCGGCGATTACCACAAGGCCATGAAGCTCGCCATGGAGATGGCGGACTACGAGGGCCTGCGGCGCGAGCAGCAGGAGAAGCTCGCCAAGGGCGAGATGATGGGCATCGGCTGCGCCTTCTTCACCGAGGGCGTCGGCGCGGGTCCGCGTCGCCACATGGACATCCTCGGCCTGGCGATGAACGACGGCGCCGAGCTGCGGGTCCACCCGTCGGGTCGCGCGGTCGTCTCCATCTCCGCGCAGACGCAGGGGCAGGGCCACGAGACGACGTTCGCCCAGATCGTCGCCGAGGAGCTCGGCATCTCCCCCAACGACATCATGGTCCGCCACGGCGACACCGACAAGACGCCCTACGGCCTCGGCACGTACGGCAGCCGCTCGACGCCGGTCTCCGGCGGAGCCGTCGCGGTCGTGTCGCGCAAGGTGCGCGACAAGGCTCGCCAGTTCGCGGCGCTCATGCTCGAGACCCGCGCGGAGGACCTCGCGTGGGAGAAGGGCCGCTGGTACGTCAAGGGCGACCCGGAGCGTGGCCAGTCGATCGAGTCGATCGCCGAGTACGCCTACGGCCCCAACCCGCTGCCCGAGGGCCTCGAGGGCGGGCTGGACGCCAACGCCGTGTACGACCCGCCGAACCTGACGTACCCCTTCGGCGCGTACCTCGCGGTCGTCGACATCGACCCGGGCACCGGCAAGGTCCACATGCGCCGCTTCATCGCGGTGGATGACTGTGGCGTCCGGATCAACCCGCTCGTCGTCGAGGGCCAGATCCACGGCGGTCTGGTGGAGGGCATCGGCCAGGCGCTCATGGAGGTCCTCTCGTTCGACGAGCAGGGCAACTGCCTGAACGCCTCGTTCATGGACTACCTCCTGCCGACGGCGCTCGAGTGCCCGGAGCACGGGTTCGAGCTCGGCGAGACGGTCACGCCCTGCCCGCACCACCCGATCGGCGCCAAGGGCGTCGGCGAGTCGCCCTGCGTGGGCTCGCCTCCGTGCATCGCCAACGCCGTCATCGACGCGCTCTACCACGCCAAGGGAATCAAGCACATGGACATCCCCATGTTCCCCAGCCGCGTGTGGGCCGCGATGAACGGGAACGCACAGCCGATTCAGTGAGAAGTGACGCGCTGGCGCGGCGAGCTGAAGAGCTCGCCGCGCAGGGCGCGGCCTTCGCGACCGCGACCGTCGTCCGCGCCCAGCGCCCGACGAGCGCGCGGGCGGGGAACGTCGCGCTCGTTCTCAGTGACGGGTCGATCGACGGCTTCGTCGGAGGCGTCTGCGCGGAGCACAGCGTCAGGCTCTATGCGATGAAGGCGATGAAGAGCGGAGAGCCGCTGCTCATCCGCATCCTGCCGACGGCCGGCGACGACGCCGACGGCGAGCAGGAGATCAAGGAGGACGGTGCGGTGACGGTGCAGAACACGTGTCTCTCCGGCGGGGCCATCGAGGTCTTCGTCGAGCCCGTGCTGCCCGCCCCCCGCGTCCACATCGTCGGCTCGACCCCGATCGCGGGCGCCCTCGAGCGCTCGGGCCCGGAGCTCGGCCTCGACGTCGTGGCCGCGTACGACACGGCGCCCGATCTGCAGGAGGGCGACCTCGCGGTCGTCGTCGCCGCGCACGGCAAGGGCGAGCTCGACGCGCTGCGTCGCGCGCTCGAAGCCGGCATCCCCTACGTCGGTCTCGTCGCGAGCCCGAGGCGGGGCGCGGCGCTGATCGAGGAGCTGCGCGCAGACGGTGTCTCCGACGAGCACCTCGAGCGCCTCGAGTGCCCCGCGGGCCTCGCGATCGACGCCCGCACGCCGGCCGAGATCGCGCTGTCGATCCTCGCGCGCGTCATCCAGACGCGTCGCGGTGGCGACTGGGAGCCGCCGCTGCGGGGCGCGACCACCACTGCTGCCCCGCCGGTCTTCGCCGTCGACCCGATCTGCGGGATGACGGTCGCGGCCGAGCCGTCGACGCCGCACCTCGAGCACGAGGGCGAGACCGTCTACTTCTGCTGCGAGGGCTGCAAGGAGAAGTTCCAGCAGGAGCACATGAATGCCGTCGTCGCGGGCTGACGCGTTCGTCACCGGGCTCGTGCTCGGTGCCGGTGGGTCCAAGCGCCTCGGGCGCCCGAAGCAGCTGCTGCCCTACGGCGACCGCACGCTGCTGGACCACACACTGCAGACCGCACGGGAGTGCGGCTTCGACCAGCTGATCGTGCCGATCGGGGGTGCCGCCGCGGACGTCCGCGAGCGCGTCGACTTCACCGGCGCCGAGGTGGTCGTCAACTATGCCTACGGATCGGGCTGCTCATCGTCGATCGCGGCCGCGCTCGGCGCGGTCGACCCACGTTGCGAGGTGCTCGTCTTGATGCTCGGAGATCAACCCGGTGTGACGCCGGCCACCGTTCAGGCCCTGCTGGACGGGCGAGGCGACGCGCCACTGGCGGTCTGCCGCTACGACGACGGCCGCGGGCATCCCCTCGCGTTCGATCGCAGCGTCTTCGCAGCGCTGGCGGACCTGCACGGCGACAAGGGCGTCTGGCGCCTGCTCGACGAGCGCGCCGCCGAGGTCACCGAGGTCCGGATTCCCGGGCCCATCCCACTTGATGTCGACACGCCCGCGGACTACGAGGCCGTCCTGGCCGCCGCGGGCTTTTCGGAGGTCCACGTATGAGCCGGCTCCAGCGCAGCGATGAGCTCGAAGAGGAGATGCGCCGCATCGTCCCGAGCGTCGACGAGCTCGGGCAGTTGCTCGGCGAGGTCGACTACCTCGCCGACGAGGGCCTGGCGACATCCGCCTTTCTCGCGCTCCGCCTGCCGCAGCCGCTCCTGCTCGAGGGCGAGGCCGGCGTCGGCAAGACCGAGCTCGCCAAGGCGCTCGCGCAGGTCCTCGACACGCCGCTGATCCGCCTGCAGTGCTACGAGGGCATCGACTCCTCCGAGTCGCTGTACGAGTGGAACTATCCGCGCCAGCTGCTGAGCATCCGCATGGCGGACTCCAAGGGCACGGACATCGGCGAGGACGAGCTCTTCGGCCCCGACTTCCTCATCCGCCGGCCGCTGCTGCAGGCGCTCGAGCACAAGGGCCCGCGCCCCGCCGTCCTGCTGATCGACGAGCTCGACCGCGCCGACGACGACTTCGAGGCCTTCCTGCTCGAGCTGCTCGCCGAGGCGACGGTGACGATCCCCGAGATCGGCACGATCACGGCGACGCACCCGCCGATCGTGATCCTGACGTCCAACCGCACGCGCGACCTGCACGACGCCGTCAAGCGCCGCTGCCTCTACCAGTGGATCGACTACCCCGATCCGCAGCGCGAGATCGACATCATCCGCCGCCGCGTCAAGGGCGCCGACGCCAAGCTCGTCGTCCAGGTCGCCGACGCCGTGTCGCGCATGCGCGAGAGCGACATCCAGAAGCCGCCCGGCATCGCCGAGGCGATCGACTGGGTGTCGGCGCTGGACCTGCTCGGCGTCAAGCACCTCGACGTCGACACCGCCGACCGGACGCTCGGCTCGGTGCTGAAGTACAGCGAGGACCAGGAGGTCATCCGCACCTCCGGCCTGGAAGAGATGATCCAGGGGCGCTAGCAGTGAGTCCCGAGGACACAGCAGAGGTTCCCGACTTCAAGGTCGTCCCCTTCGAGTTGCCCCTGCCCGATCTCGCGGCGGCGTTCAGCCAGCGACTGCACGCCGCCGGCGTGCCGGTCACGCCCGGGATGTCGGAGCAGTTCTCGCGGTCGCTGCTGCTGACCAAGCCGGTCTCGCGCCGGCGCCTGTACTGCGTGGCCCGGGCGATCTTCGTCACGGGCTTTCAGCAGGTCTCGACGTTCAACCGCGTCTTCGCCGAGGTCTTCGGCAAGGGCGCCAAGCCCAATGCCAACCTCGAGGTCGAGCTCGAGGCGGCGCCGCCGAAGGACTCGCTGGACAGCGAGGAGCCGGAGGAGAACGAGGACGACGAGGACGCCAAGGAGCCCGAGGAGCAGGAGGGCGGCCAGGACGCGGCGAGCCTGAACGCGGGCGAGGACGAGGACGAAGAGGAGGAGGAGGACGAGGACGCCAGGGAAGTCCTCATGCCGATCGCCGAGGCCAGCGACGACGAGATCATCCAGCAGAAGAACTTCTCCGCCCTCGACGCCGCCGAGCTGGCGGCGCTCTACAAGCTCATGGTCCGTCTGCAGCTCGCGACGCCGATCCGCCGCACGCGCCGCAAGAAGCGCGGGCGCCGCGGCGAGCACATGGACATGCGCCGCACGCTGCGCAAGAGCCTGCACACCGGCGGCGACCCGATCATCCTGTCGCGCAAGCGCCGCCGCGTGCACCCGCGGCGCCTGGTGATGCTCTGCGACATCTCCGGCTCGATGGAGCCCTACGCCCGCGCGTACCTGCAGTTCCTGCACGCCGCCCGCGCGACCGGCCCCTATTCGGAGGCGTTCGTCTTCGCCACGCGCCTGACGCGGCTGACGCGCCAGCTCTCCGGCCGCAACCCGCAGCGCGCGATCCGCCGCGCCACGGAGGCCGCGCCGGACTGGTCCAGCGGCACGCGCATCGGCGACGCGCTGAAGACCTTCAACGACCGCTACGGTCGCCGCGGGATGGCGCGCGGCTCGGTCATCGTCATCCTGTCCGACGGCTGGGAGCGCGGCGACCCCGAGCTCGTGGGCCGCGAGATGCAGCGCCTGGCGCGCCTCGCGTACCGCATCGTGTGGGTCAACCCGCGCGTCGTGGCAAAGGACTTCGCGCCGCGCGCGGGCGGACTCGTGGCGGCGCTTCCGTACTGCGACGCCCTCGTCAGCGGCCACAGCCTCAAGGCGCTCAACGAGGTCGCGGACGCGATCGCGGCCGAGCGCGACGAGGACCCGCTTCTGGCCAGCTGGCGGATTCCGTCGCTGGACATGGAGGAGGAGGAGGAGACGTGGGGCATCGCCGGCACCACCGAGGCGCACGTCGGCATGCCCAGCGGCTACGGCGCCTACAAGGGCAACATCACGCCGTGAATCCGACTTGTTCACCGACCCCGGGGGTGCCGTCCTTTGCGGGCGCGGCCCAGCCGGTATGTCGTAAGCCCGCTAGTTCAGTGGCCACCGGGTGGCCACTCGATCCTTTGGAGAGGAGCGTGACTGTGATGCTGCAGGCACATAAGAGAGGAGCTGTCCATGGCTAATGCCTACCGCGCGGTCTATCTGCGCGTGCATCCGACCGGGAAGTGCGTTCTGAGCCTCAGCAGTGACGGAGGCGGCCAGGAAGGAAAGCTGGCCCAGATCGTCAGCGACGAGCTCGGCATCCCGGCGTCGGACACCAAGGTCGTCGCGCAGGACCTCGACCGCTTCGGCGAGGGCCACGGCTACGTCACCAGTGGCGGCGCCGGCGGGACGGAGAACGCCGTGCGCAGGACCTGCGGCAAGATCAAGGAGAAGTCGCAGATCCTCGCCAGCGGCATGCTCGGCACGTCGCCGCAGTCGCTCTCATGGGACGGCTCGCGCTTCTACGCCGGTCGCGACCCGCTGTCGGGCAAGCGGATCGAGGAGATCGCGCTCTACGCACACGGCGGCGCACTCGAGCTGCCGGGCGGGCTCGAGGGCTCGCTCGACGCGCAGACCACGTACCGCGACTGAACAGCGGCCGTGCCGGCCTCGCGGCCAGCGTCTGATCAACGCCGCCGATGGCCCGACCTGAGTCTCAGGTCGGTGTCGTCGGCGGCGCGATCATTTGCGCTTGAAGAGCTTGCGGCGGTGCGACCGCAGGGTCGCGATGATCGCCGCCGACGCTGCGCCCAGGACGGGCACGGCCATCGCCAGGGTTTCCTCCAGTGGGATGCCTGCGATATGGGCGACGATCACGACCATCAGTCCATCGTAGAGCCCTCAGGCCGCCGGGACCTTGCCATCCACGACGATCTCGACATCGTTGTTGACCTTGAGGGCGCCGAACAGCGCCGAGTAGGGCTTGATGCCGAAGTCCTTCTGGGACAGCGTCGCGCTCCCGCTGAGCGCGCCGTCGTCGCCGACGCTGAGGTTGAACTCGATCGGCGCCGACTTACCGGCGATCTCGAGGTCCCCCTTGACGGCCAGTCCGTCCCCACTCTGCTCGACGCTCGACGAGCTGAACGAGATCCCCTTCTTCTTCAGGACGTCCTTGTCGACCGTCTTGCGGATGTCCTCCTTGTCGTCGTCGGTGAGCGCCTTCATGCCGCCCTTGCCCTCGACGACGTGCAGCGACGTGGCGTCGGCGGTGAGCTGCAGGCTGGGCGAGTCGCCCGTGTCGAGCGTCGCCTCCCACGACTGGACCTCGATGTCGAGATCGTGGCCAGCTGCGGCCGCAGCCCCGCTGCGGGTCGTCTTCACTCGGAGAGTGGCGTTGTCCGGCCCAAGTTTGTGGGCACCTGGTTGAATAGCCATCGATCCATTGTATGGCGACGAATGATCGCGTGCACTCTCACAGTGCCCGTGCCGTCGAACCACGCCCGCAGCAGCACCCATTCAGCACCCACAGAGGAGAGGCCGCCGTATGCCAACGTTGAACGAGTCGTTTTCGGTCCCCAATTCGGACCACGCCTGGACCATCGTCTCCGACCTCAACAAGCTGGTCCCGTGCGTCCCTGGCGCGCGTGTCGTCTCAGCCGACAGCCCTACGTCGGTCAAGGCCGAGATCGAGGTCAAGATGGGCTCGATGGGCATGAAGTTCACCGGACCGGTGACGATCGAGTCGGCGGACGCCGGCGGCAAGACCGCCAAGATCAAGGCGCAGATGAAGGAAGCCGGCGGCCAGAGCAACGCCGCGGGCGACGTGACGATCTCGGTCGGCGGCAGCAGCGGCTCGATCAACGCGATCGCCAACGTCTCCGGCAAGGCGGCGTCGATGGGCGAGGGCACGGTCGTGGCCGTGCTGACGCAGCTCGTCAAGCAGTTCACCGCGAACATCGCCAAGGCGTAGCGCTCGTGCGCCGGCCGGGTGCGCCCAGCGCGCCCCGGCCCACGGCGCCGAGCGTCCCCGCGCCGGGTTGTCAGCGCTCCGCGGGTTTCGGGCAACACTTCAGTCGACACCTGAAAGGGAGGATGCGATGAAGGACGTGATCAAGGACGTCGACCGGTGGGTCGCGGACGGCGCCCAGGTGGCCCTCGCCACCGTCGTGGGCGTTCGCCGCTCCGCACCGCGGCCACCCGGATCGAAGATGGCGATCAACGACCGCGGCGAGATCTCGGGCATGGTCTCGGGCGGCTGCGTGGAGGGTGCCGTCGTGGAGATCGCCGAGACCGTGATCGGGGATGGCAAGCCCCAGCTGCTGACGTTCGGCATCGCCGACGAGGAGGCCTGGGACGTCGGGCTGCCCTGCGGCGGCGAGATCGACGTGCTCGTCGAGCGGTTCGACCCGTGAGCGTCCAGGAGGACTTCGCGGCGATCGCGCGCGAGGACGGCCGCGCCGCCCTCGTCACCGTCATCAGCGGCGACCACGCCGGCGAGAAGCTGCTCGTGCGCATGGACGGCAGCACCGAGGGCACGCTCGGCGACCCCGAGCTCGACGCCCAGGGCCGCTCCGACGCCGAGGAGCTGATGTGGAAGGAGGCCTCGGAGGTGCGCGGCGAGCTGTTCGTCGACGTCACCCACCCGGACCCCCGGCTCGTCATCTTCGGCGCCGTCGAGTACGCCGCCCACCTCTGCTCGCTCGCCCGCGTCGCCGGCTGGCGGCCGTACGTCGTCGACCCGCGCCAGCGCTTCGCGACCAAGGAGCGTTTCCCAGACGCGATCGACGTCATCGCCGGCTGGCCCGAGAAGGCCTTCGAGCAGCTCGGCGCCGTCGACAAGGCGACCTACCTCGTCGTGCTGACGCACGATCCCAAGCTCGACGACGCCGCGCTGCTGATCGCGCTGCGCTCGGAGGCGCCCTACATCGGCGCGATGGGCTCCACGCGCGCGCAGAAGGAGCGCCGCGAGCGCCTGCTGGGCCTGGGCGTCAGCGAGGACGAGCTGACGCGCATCAGCGCGCCAGTCGGACTGGACCTCGGCGCAACGGCGGCGCGCGAGACCGCCGTGTCGATCATGTCCGAGGCCATCGCGGTGCGCCACGGGCGCAGCGGCGGGCGGCTGTCGGAGGCCAAGGGCCGCATCCACAAGGTGAAGGCCGAAGCCGGCTGAGCCCGTCAGACCGCGTGCTCCGGGGCTCCGGAGCACGCGGGTGCAGCACGGTCCGGCCTACTTGAAGACCTTGTCCAGCAGGCCCGTGCTTGCGAGTGCGTTGCCACCCTGCTCGATGAGGGCGGTCGCCTGCTCGACGATCTGCTTGCGCTGCGCCTCGTCGGCAGTCAGATAGGCGACGCCGGCAGCGGCGATTCCGAACTTGGCGAGTGCCAGAACGGGGCGGCGGTGCCCGACGAGGCCGAGCAGCTGCGCGTTCGTCGCTGCGAGCGAGTACATCGCCGGCGCGAGCTGCGCGTTGAGCTTCCTGTTCCGCATGCGGTTCCCTTTCAACGATGGTGTCCGACGTCCAAGACCGACTGCCCGCAGCGGGAGGCCGAGTGCTGCGCCGACCCCTCCTGCGCCGGCGACGAAGCCGACGGCAGCTGCCGCCGTGGTCAGCACGTCCTCGCGGACGCCGACCACATCCCGCGTCGTCTCCTCACGCGCGCGGGTAAGAGAAGCGCCGGTGTCCGGCGCGTTCGGGCTAACGGACAATCCACCTCACCACCCGGGCGCCGACAAAGCCGGCGGCGAGCATGACGGGAACCTTCAGGGCGGGGTCGAGATCGTCGACCTTCGCCTTGAGCTCTCCAAGGATCTCTCCGATGTCGAGCTGGGTGGGGTCGATCGCCCCGAGCTGGTCGACGATCTCGAAGAGGTCGAAGGAGCCGAGTTGGCCGACTAGGCCGGCGGCACGCTCCCCGATGTCGTTTACGGGCAAACCCAACGATCCAAGCTTCTCAAGCGCCTGCTCAATGGGGTCCTGCGTCACCGATCGGCCTTTAGACACGCGGTCGTTTCCTCCCTTTCCCGGTCGAGGCAGCACAAACGTCCGGACCGTCCGTTGGTACCACGGGCGCGAGCGCGGGCACAAGGTGATCTACACATCTAGCGCTGTGCATGCGCGAGTGATACGACTGCCCCCTGCTCGGATTTCGGGCTGACCTGCTGGACTTGAAACGGGGGCTTGAGGAAGCAATATGTGCCTTGCAATTCCCGGCCAGATCCTTGAAGTGGTCGATGAGACGAACCGTCTCGCAAAGGTCGATGTGGCTGGCGTGCAACGCAACGTCAACATCGGCCTCCTCGACGAGGACGGCATCGGCGTGGGCCCGGGCGACTGGGTCCTCATCCACGTCGGCTTCGCGATGTCGAAGGTCGACGAGACGGAAGCGCTCGAAACCCGCCGCATGCTCGAGAGCATGGGCGAGGACTACGAGAACGAACTCGAAGAGCTGAAGGCGAGCATCATCGAATGAGCCGCCTCATCGCTGACGCAGCCTCTGCGCTGGCACCGACCTGTGACTACACGACGGGCTGCATCACGTGCGGCGACGTCGCCCTCCCCTTGACCGTCATGCGCCTCGACGAAGAGCGAGGCCTCGCGCTGTGCGCGGATGACGATGGGAAATCGGAGACGGTCGAAATAGACCTAGTCGCCCCGGTGGCGCCGGGGGACCGACTCCTTGTCCACGCCGGCACGGCGATCGCAAGGCTGACCGAGGAGACCCCTGCATGAAGTACGTCGACGAGTTCCGCGACCCTGCCCTTGGCGAGGTGCTCGCGGGAGAGATCCTGGGACTCGTGGAGCCCGGGCGCCACTACAAGTTCATGGAGGTGTGCGGCGGGCACACCCACTCGATCTACAAGTACGGGATCGACGATCTCCTCCCGCAGAACGTCGAGCTCGTGCACGGGCCCGGCTGCCCGGTGTGCGTCATCCCGATGGGCCGCGTCGACGACGCGATCGCCCTCGCCCACCAGCCCGACGTGATCTTCACGTGCTTCGGCGACATGCTGCGCGTCCCGGGCTCCGCGGGCACGCTGCTCGACGCCAAGGCCGAGGGCGCCGACATCCGGATGGTCTACTCGCCGCTCGACGCGCTGCGGATCGCCAAGGCCAACCCCGAGCGCCCCGTGATCTTCATGGCGATCGGCTTCGAGACGACCGCCCCCTCGACGGCGCTGACGCTCAAGCGCGCCAAGGCCGAGGGCCTGAAGAACTTCTTCTGCATGTGCAACCACGTGACGATCGTGCCGCCGCTGCGCGCGCTGCTCGATTCGCCCGACCTGCGCCTGGACGGCTTCATCGGCCCAGGCCACGTCTCGACCGTCGTGGGCGTGCGGCCGTTCGAGTTCATCCCGCGCGAGTACGGCAAGCCGATCGCGGTCGCCGGCTTCGAGCCGCTCGACGTGCTGCACGCGATCCACATGATCCTCACGCAGATCAAAGAGGGACGCTGCGAGGTCGAGAACCAGTACGCCCGCGTCGTGCCGTGGGAGGGCAACCCGCGCGCGCTGCAGGTCATGTCCGAGGTCTTCGAGCTGCGCCCGCACTTTGAGTGGCGCGGGATGGGCTTCATCTCCCAGAGTGGCCTGAAGCTGTCCGAGGCCTACGCCGACTTCGACGCCGAGATCACCTACAGCGTTCCCGGCATCCGCGTGGCGGACCCCAAGGCCTGCCAGTGCGGCGAGGTCCTCAAGGGCGTCATCAAGCCGTGGGAGTGCAAGGTATTCGGCTCCGGCTGCACGCCCGAGCGCCCGATCGGCACCTGCATGGTGTCGAGCGAGGGCGCCTGTGCCGCCTACTACAACTACGGGCGCTTCGCCCGCGAGCGCGAGGTCGTCTAGGTGCGTCCAGTCCGCGGTCTCAGAGCGCGAGCAGAAGGTGCTCAGCATCATCGAGACCGCACGCGCCAAGCGGTCGAAGTTCCGCGACACGCAGATCACGATGGCCCACGGGGCCGGCGGCAAGGCGACGCAGAGCCTGATCGAGGGCCTGCTCGTGCCGGCGTTCGCCAACGAGACGCTCGAGGCGATGGCCGACGCCGGCAACGTCCCGGTGCTCGGCGGCAACGTCGCGATGACGACCGACTCGTTCGTCGTCAACCCGATCACCTTCCCGGGCGGCACGATCGGCGACCTGGCCGTCAACGGCACGGTCAACGACCTGGCGATGGCGGGCGCCAAGCCGATCGCGCTGACGCTCTCGCTGATCCTCGAGGAGGGCCTGCCGGCCGACATCCTCAAGGAGCAGGTCGCCGCGATCGCCGTCGCCGCCAAGACGGCCGGCGTGCCGATCGTCGCCGGCGACACGAAGGTCGTCGAGCGCGGCGCCTGCGATCAGATGTACATCTGCACGACGGGCCTCGGCGTCCTCGACGACCGCACGACCCTGTCGCCGTCCTCGCTGAAGCCGGGCGACAAGATCCTCGTCTCCGGCCGCATCGGCGACCACGGGACGGCGATCATGCTCGCGCGCGGCGAGTTCGAGCTCGACGCCGACATCAAGTCCG
>CAWAZH010000005.1:0-600060 GCA_963786575.1 uncultured Actinomycetes bacterium | reverse complement strand
GGAGAAGCTCGTCGAGCTCAACCCGATCCTCAACGATCTCGAGGCCGACGGCGAGGCGCTCGTCGTCAACCGCATGTCGGGCGAGCATCAGCACGCGATCGTCCCGATCGACGAGTGCTATCGCCTCGTCGGGCTGATCAAGTCGACCTGGGAGGGCATCTCCGGCGGCGACGCGATCGCCAATGCGGTGCCCAAGTTCTTCACCTACGTACGCCACAAGGCGGGAGTTGCATGACAGACAAGCGGCCCCCAATCAATCCCGCGCCGAACCTGATCCGCGACAAGGGCCCCGAGGTCACGTTCGAGATCCTCGGCGCGGCGCACGAGCCGTTCGCGGCCCAGCCGACGCTGCGCTTCGAGCTCGGCGTCTCCGAGCCCTCCGACCGGCCGATCTACGCGATCACGCTGGCGGCGCAGATCAACTTCGATCCCGCGCGGCGCGACTACGACGCCGACACGCGCGAGGAGCTCTACGAGCTGTTCGGCTCGCCGGAGCGCTGGCCCTCGACGACGCGCAGCTTCCTGTGGTGTCACGCGACGGCGCTCGTGCACTCGTTCACGGGCGCGATCACCTTCGGCCTGGAGGTGCCCTGCACCGCCGACCTCGAGGTCACCGCGTCGCGCTACATCTCGGCGCTGCCCGACGGCGAGGTGCCGCTGAGCTTCCACTTCACCGGCCGGGTCCTGTACGAGGGACCCAACCGCTCGGTGCAGGTCGTCCACCTGCCCTGGAGCACGTCGGCGCAGTACCGCTTGCCGGTCTCGATCTGGCAGGCGATGATCAAGCACCATCACGGCGAGTCGGGGTTCGTGCTGCTGCACGACGACACGCTGACGGAGCTCAAGCACTACAAGCGCGATCGTGGCCTCCACAGCATGGACGCCTGCGTGCTGGACATGCTCGGGCGCGTGCCGTCCGACGACCCCGAGGGAGCCGTGGGATGAGCAAGATCGAGGAGATCACGCCGGAGAACCCGTCGAACGTGAGCGTCACGTCGACGAAGTCGCATCTCGAGCGGCTCGTCGACTCGCTGCTGTTCGAGGGCTACGCGCTGTACCCGTACACGCCGGGCGCGACGAAGAACGCGACCCCGACGCCGTTCGGGATCGTCTATCCGGCCGACTACGCGCGCAACGAGACGCACGCCTTCGAGCGCATGCAGATCCAGGGCATCGTCGGCAGCGCCGACGCGCTCGTCACCGGCGAGGTGCGCTTCCTGCAGCCGTCGGGCGAGCAGCACCGGGCCGTCGAGCGGCGCGTGCAGGTCGGCGCGGCGCCGAACAAGGTGTCCTTCGACTACGACGACCTCGAGGGCGTCGCGGAGCTGATCGTCGACCGCCTGCCCGACGGGCGCGGCCGCGTGACGCTGCAGGTCGAGAACACGACGCCGCTCACCGACGAGGAGGCGACGGGCGACCGCAAGGACGCCCTGCTGAAGAGCATGCTCTCCACGCACCTGCTGCTGCGCGTCGAGAACGACACGTTCGTCTCGCCGCTGGAGCGCGGTGACGACGGCGTCGCCGGCTGCTGCCAGGTCAACACCTGGCCGGTGCTCGCCACGCCCAACGACGATGCGCTGCTGGGGCCGACGATCATGCTGCCCGAGCACCCCGAGATCGCCCCGGAGAGCGTCAACGACTTCTTCGACGGCACCGAGATCGAGGAGGCGCTCGTCCTGCACATCCAGGCGCTCTCAGACCAGGAGCGCGAGGAGATCTCCGCGCAGGACCCGAAGGTGCGCGAGATGCTCGCGCGCGCCGACGCCACCACGCCGCAGCAGCTCATGGACCTCCACGGGCGCGTGCGCCTCGAGGATCCCCCGGGCGAGCGCGAGGTGACCTTCGAGGGCGTCACCTACAAGCGCGGCCAGAAGGTCGTCCTGCACCCGCCGCTCGACGCCGACGTCTACGACAAGATGCTCGACGGTCGCACGGCGACGATCCACCGGCTGTTCATGCGCGTCGACGAGCGCCTGCACCTCGGGGTCACCGTCGACGACGACCCGATGCAGGAGATCCTCGGCGAGAGCGGCCGCTTTCTGTTCTTCTTTTCCGAAGAGGTCGAGGTACTGCCGTGAGCGAGGAACGAGACCGCGAGACCACCGAGCCGCCACGTGACACGTGGCGGCCGCCGGCACCGGACGCGCCGCTGAACCTGCAGGAGCCCGACGTTTCCAACCGGCCCAAGCAGATCCTGATCGCGGGGATCGGCAACGCCTGGCAGCGCGACGACGGCTTCGGCAGCGAGGTCGCGCGGCGCCTGGAGGCCGAGGAGCTTCCCGACGGCGTGGCGGTCATCGACTTCGGTACCGGCGGGCTGGATCTCGCCTACCAGGTCATGTACGGCTACGACGCGCTGCTGATGATCGACGTCAGCCGCCAGGGTGGCGCTCCCGGCACGCTGTACGTCATGGAGGTCGACGAGGACGACGTCGCCAGCGGGTCGGTCGAGGACGGCGAGGTCCTCAACCCCCACGCGATGGATCCCGAGACCGTCCTGCGCTTCATCAAGGTCACGGGCGGCTGGCCGGGCAAGGTCGTCATCGTGGCCTGCGAGCCCGAGACGGTCGAGGAGATGGGCGTCGGGCTCAGCGCGGTGGTCGAGGAGGCCGTCGGGCGTGCCGTCTCGCTCGTCCTCGAGACCGCCAAGGAGCTCACGACGGACGCGGCCTACGCGGTCGACGAGACCTAGCGAGAGCGCTCATGCACGAGTTCGACCTCTCCAGCGCGGTCGTCGCGACGGTCCGCAAGCACGCGCACGGTCGCAGGGTCACGCACGTGACGCTGCGCATCGGCCGCCTGCGCCAGGTCGTCAAGGACACGCTCGAGTTCTACCTCGCGATCGTCGGCAAGGACACCGAGGTGGAGGGCGCTACGCTGGAGATCATCGACGTGCCCGCCGTTCTGCGCTGCAAGACGTGCAGCAACGAGTGGGAGATCGAGATCCCGGCGTTCATCTGCGGGACCTGCGGCCCCGGCAATGTCGAGGTCGCGACGGGTGAGGAATTCATGGTGGAATCGATCGAGGTCGAGGACGAGGAGGACGCTGCATGCACCGCACCAAGGTGAGGGTCATCGAGGACGCGCTCGACGCCAACAACACCATCGCCTCCGCCAACCGGAGCGACTTCGATCGCGAGAACGTGACCGTCGTCAACCTCATGAGCGCCCCCGGCGCCGGCAAGACGACGCTGCTGGAAGCGGGTCTGAACGGCATCGCCGAGGAGGGCCTGCGCGTCGGCGTCCTCGAGGGTGACGTCCAGGGCAGCTTCGACGCCGATCGCCTGTCGGTCCTGCACATCCCCGTCGTGCAGCTGAACACCGACAACGGCTTCGGCGGCGAATGTCACCTCGACGCGAACATGGTCCGCTCGGCGCTGCCCGCGGTGCCGCTCGACGAGATGGACGTCCTGATCGTCGAGAACGTCGGCAACCTCGTCTGCCCGGCCGAGTTCCGCATCGGCGAGGACTCGCGGATCATGGTCTGCTCCGTGACCGAGGGCGAGGACAAGCCGCTGAAGTACCCGCTGATGTTCCGTGCCTGCGAGATGGTCGTCATCAACAAGACCGACTTGCTGCAGTACCTCGACTTCGACGTCGACCGCCTCGAGGCGAACATCCTCCAGGTCAACCCCCACGCGACGGTCCTGCGCACAAGCGCGAAGACCGGCGAGGGGATCGACGAGTTCCGCGCCTGGCTGAAGGCGCTCCCGGCGCGCATCGCCGCCGAGCGCGCGCATGACCACGCGCACGACCACGGTCACGATCACGACCACCACGATCACGATCACGAGCACGCCACCGCGTGACACAGTCGCTCGGTGGGCCGGCTGACACCGAGGCGATCGAGATGAAACGGACCACGGACATCGGCGCCGAGCGGGTCGAGGCACTGCTGCGCGAGCGCAGCGACTCCAACGCGCGCTTCTTCACGGCCGAGGCCGAGCGCCTCGCACGGCTCTGCCACAAGATGGCCGAGCGCTTCGCGCGCGAGGGACGGCTCGTCGCCTTCGGGGCGTCGCCGGCCGACCGCTCCGACGCCCGCCACGTCGCGGTCGAGTTCGTCCACCCGGTGATCGTCGGCAAGCGCGCGCTGCCGGCGCTCGGACTGGCGGGCGAGGGCGGCCAGATCGCGCCGCAGGTCGCGCTCGAGGCCGAGGCCGAGGACATCGCGATGGCCTTCGGCGGCGAGCCCGACATCCTCGCCGCGCTGGCCGCGGCGCGCGAGCGCGGCTGCCTGACGATCGCCTTCACGCGCGGCTCCGGCGCCGAATGGGAGTTCGACCTCGGCACGATCGCCGACCCGCTGATCCGCCAGGAGATCGCGGAGACGCTCTACCACACGCTGTGGGAGCACGTGCACATCTTCCTCGACCAGCGCGGCCTGCTCGAAGGCCGCGCCGCGCGCCCGGTCCACGACTCCGGCGCCTCGAGCTTCCTCTATCCGTTCCTCGGCCAGCAGGAGACCGACCTCGACGGGATCCTCTCCGACGTGCGCCAGTCGATCCTGCTCAAGGCCGAGGAGATCACCGCCCTGCGCACGCAGACGCTGACCGAGTACAGCGACGCGCTCGTGCAGGCCGCGGGCGTCCTGCGCGAGAGCCTCGACGGCGGCGGGCGCCTGATCGCGCTGGGCAACGGCGGCTCGGCGACCGACGCGATGGACGTCGTCGCCGACTTCCGCACGCCGATGTTCGGCGGGCCGGCACGGCGGGCGCTGGACCTCACCGAGGACACCGGCATCATCACCGCCGTCGCCAACGACATCGGCACCGACGCGATCTTCCTGCGCCAGGTGATCGCCTACGGCCGCAAGGGCGACGTCCTGCTCGCGCTGTCGACGAGCGGCAACTCGCTGAGCATCCTCGAGGCGCTGCGCGAGGGCCGCAAGCGCGGGATGGTCACGATGGCCTTCGTCGGCTACGACGGCGGCAACGTCGCTGCGAACGACCTCGCCGACCACGTCTTCATCAGCCGCTCGGAGAACATCCCGCGCATCCAGGAAGCGCACGCCAGCGGCTACCACGTGCTGCGCGAGCTCGTCGAGCTCGCCGGTCCCGAAGCGGCGACGTGACAGAGCAGACGCAGGGCACCGCGAGGCGCGTCCGCGCCCGCGTCGACGGCACCGTGCAGGGCGTGGGCTACCGGCCCTTCGTCTACCGGCTCGCCGACGAGCTCGGCATCGCGGGCTGGGTCCTCAACGACGAGCGCGGCGTGCTCGTCGAGGCCGAGGGCGCGCCCGAGGCCGTCGCGGCCTTCGTCGAGCGGCTGAGCTCCGACGCGCCGCCGCTGGCCGACGTCGGCGGCGTGACGGTCGAGGACGTCCCCGCGACCGGCCAGCCCGGCTTCGCGATCGTCGCCAGCGAGCGCGGCGGCGCGCGCCACCGCGCCGGTCACGCCGGACTCCGCGACCTGCGACGAGTGCCTGGCCGAGCTCGCCGACCCCGCCGATCGCCGCCACCGCTACCCGTTTCTCAACTGCACCAACTGCGGCCCGCGCTTCACGATCGTCCTGGGCATCCCCTACGACCGGCCGCAGACGACGATGGCCGGCTTCGAGATGTGCGCGGCCTGCCAGGCCGAGTACGACGACCCGCTCGACCGCCGCTTCCACGCGCAGCCCAACGCCTGCCCGGTCTGCGGGCCGAGCGCGCGCCTGCTCGAGCGCGGCGGCGCCCGCATCGAGGTCGAGGACGCCGTGCGCGCCGCCGCCGACGACCTGCTCGACTGGCAGGATCCTCGCGATCAAGGGGCTCGGCGGCTACCACCTCGCCTGCCGCGCCGACAGCGAGGAGGCGGTCGCCGCGCTGCGCGCCCGCAAGCGCCGCGAGGGCCGCCCGTTCGCGCTGCTCGTCGCCGACCTCGACGCCGCCCGCGAGCTCGTCGAGCTCGGCCCCGGGGAGGAGACGCTGCTGGTCTCCCGTGAGCGGCCGATCGTGCTCGCCGCGCGCAAGGCGGACGCGAAGCTCGCGGCGTCGGTCGCGCCCGGCGTCCCCGAGCTCGGGGTGATGCTGCCCTACACGCCGCTGCATCACCTGCTCGCAAGCGACACCGGCGTCCCGCTCGTGCTGACGAGCGGCAACGTCTCCGACGAGCCGATCGTCTTCCTCGACGAGGACCTCGTCCGCCTGGAGGCGATCGCCGACCGCTTCCTCGTCCACGACCGGCCGATCGCGACCCGCACCGACGACTCCGTCGCGCGCGCCGTCCGCGGCACTCCGCTGATGCTGCGCCGCTCGCGCGGCTACGTCCCGGCGAGCCTCCCGCTCCCGGTCGCCTGCCCGCGCCCGCTGCTGGGAGCCGGCGCCGAGCAGAAGAACGCGTTCTGCCTGGCGTCGGACACGCGCGCCTGGCCCAGCCACCACATCGGCGACATCAAGAACTACGAGACGCTGCAGTCGCTGCGCGACGGCGTCGCGCACTTCGAGCGCCTCTTCGAGGTCACGCCCGAGGTCGTCGCCCACGACCTGCACCCCGACTACCTCTCGACGCGCTACGCCCAGGAGCGCGAGGAGGGCGGGCTCGTGCTGCTCGGCGTCCAGCACCACCACGCCCACCTCGCCGCGACGCTCGCCGAGCACGGCGAGACCGGGCCCGCCGTCGGGGCGATCTACGACGGCACCGGCTACGGCACCGACGGCACGATCTGGGGCGGCGAGCTGCTCGTCGGCGGCCTGGCCGGGTACGAGCGCGTCGGGCGCCTCGTCACGGCGAAGATGCCCGGCGGCGAGCGCGCGATCGCCGAGCCGTGGAGGATGGCCTGCAGCTGGCTCACGCAGATGCGCGCGCCGCTGCCGCCCGCGTTCGACGGCATCGAGCAGAACCGCTGGAACATGGTCGCGCGCATGTCGATGACCGGCATGGGGTCGCCGACGACGTCGAGCGCCGGCCGCCTCTTCGACGCGGTCGCGGCGATCTGCGGGGTGCGCCTGGAGGTCACCTACGAGGGCCAGGCCGCGATCGAGTTCGAGGCGCTCGCCGATCCCGCCGGCGGCGAGCCCTACCCGTTCCCGATGGAGGCCAAGGAGATGATCGTGCTCAACCCGCGGCCGACGGTGATGGCGATCCTCGCCGACATCGGCGCCGGGGTGCCGGTGGCGACGATCTCCGCGCGCTTTCACCAGACGATCGCGCAGGCGACCGCCGAGGCCCTGGTCATCGCGGCCGAGCGGGCGAGCCTCGACACCGCGGTCCTGTCGGGCGGCGTCTTCCAGAACCGCCTGCTGCTGCGCCTCACCGCGGACGCGCTCGAGGCCTCCGGCCTCCGCGTGCTGACGCCGCGGCTGCTGCCGCCCAACGACGGTCAGATCGCCTACGGCCAGGTGGCCGTGGCGGCCGCGCAGCTCGCCGCCGGCTGACCGCCGCCGCGGTGCTAGGCACGCCGTGTGCCGCGACGTATGCTCAGCCGCATGGAGAGTTTCGGGCTCAGCGAGCGCTGGAACGGGTGGTCGGACGTCGACGTGATCCTGAAGGCGGCGCACGCCGCCGTCGCCGCCGGCCCGCTCGATCCGCCGCTGTGCGAGATCACCGTCGAGTGGGATGACGACACGTCGGTGCTCGCGAGCCTCGAGGCCCTCGAAACGCTGATTCGCGCCGGGGAGGAGCCGCTCTCGATCGACATCTGGATCGCCCACGCCGTCGAGGACGAGGCGAGCGTCACGTTCGCGTTCAACGGTCGCTGGCTGCAGCTCAACGGCGCCGGCAGCGACTGGGAGCGCGCCCGCCAGGCCTACTACGCAGCGCAGGTCGAGCTCGCGCTCGCGTATGGCATCACGACGTTCAAGCTCCCCGAGCTGCCGCGGGACACCGTCGCCGAGACGCGCAAGCGCCTCAGTCGCAAGCCTCAGGACTGAGGCTGCTCGCCGACGTCCGGGCCGGGCAACAGGGTGTCGGGGATGACGAGCGTCCCGTCGGGCAGGTCGGTGAGCCCGTCCGGCGGCCAGCGCTGCGGGTAGGGCGGGCGCTTCCAGACCCATTGCTCGCCGCAGTAGGCGTAGTGGAAGCGGATGTTCTTCAGCAGGGCGCGGCGGTGGTCGGGGCAGGCGTAGCGGCGCGGGCCCAGCAGCCCGCCGGCGTGCCAGACCAGCCACTTGCCGGGCATCGCCTCGATGAGCTCGCCGAAGAGGTCCTCCCGCGTCGATGCGCCGATGCTGCTGCGCGTCTCCTCGTCGGGGAGGCAGCCGCAGACGTCGCAGCGAAACCAATAGCGGACCGGCATTCCGACAGGGTAGGCCCGATCGGGTGCGGGCGCCAGTGGGTCGCTCAACAGATTGACCGAGCCGCTATTGCGACACAGTCACAATGACGTTAGGTTGGCAACATGCCCGCTCGCCACCGTGCGCTGGTCCTCGTCGCCGTGGCGGCAGCGACGGCGTTCGCGGGCTGCGGCAGCGACGGCGGCGCGGCGAGCGACGACGGGCGGCTGCAGGTCGCGACGACCGTCGCGCCGATCACGAGCATTGCGGCGAACATCGGCGGCAACCGCGTGAAGATCACCGGCATCGTCCCCGAGGGCACGAACTCGCACACGTTCGAGCCCAAGCCCAGCGACGCCGAGCTGCTCTCGCAGATCGACGTGCTCTACGTCAACGGCCTCAAGCTCGAGGAGCCGACGAAGGACCTCGCCGCGCAGAACCTCAAGGACGGTGCGCAGATCGTCGACCTCGGGACGAAGTCGATCGCTCCGCGGGACTACGCCTACGACTTCTCGTTCCCGAAGTCCGGCGGCAAACCCAACCCGCACCTCTGGACGGACCCGAAGTACGCGCTGAAGTACGCGCAGATCATCCGCGACGACCTCTCCGAGCGCGACCCCGGCGACGCCGCCTACTTCGCCGCCAACTACGACCGCTTCAAGACGAAGGTCGGCAGCTTCGACATCGCGATGCGGCGCTCGTTCGCCACCATCCCGCGCGCCAAGCGCCGGCTGCTGACCTACCACGATGCCTACGCCTACTTCGGGCGCGACTACGGCTGGGACATCATCGGCGCGATCCAGGTGTCGGATTTCGAGGAGCCGACCGCCAAGGAGGTCGCGCGCCTGATCGACCAGATCCGCGCCGAGAAGGTTCCCGCGATCTTCGGCTCGGAGGTCTTCCCCAGCCCCGTGCTCGCGCAGATCGGCAAGGAGGCCGGCGTGAAGTACGTCGACGTCCTGCGCGACGACGACCTGCCCGGCAAGCCGGGCGATCCCGAGCACTCGTGGATGGGCCTCATGCACTTCGACTACGTGACGATGACCGAGGCGATGGGCGGCGACGCCGCGGCGCTGAAGGCGTTCAAGCCCGGCAACGTCGCACCGGACACGGCGAGCTACCCGCAATGACGACGCTCGTCGAGCTCGCGGACGTCACCTACGGCTACGGGGCCGAGGCGGTCCTGGAGAACATCGACCTCGCCGTCGGCGAGGGCCAGTTCGTCGGGATCGTCGGGCCCTCGGGCGCCGGCAAGACGACCGCGCTGCGCGTGATCGCCGGCAGCGTCCAGCCCGCCCACGGGCGCGTGATGCGCCGCGACGGCCTGCGGATGGCCTACGTCCCGCAGGTGGAGACGATCAACTGGAGCTTCCCGGTGACCGTGCGCGAATGCGTCCTGATGGCGCGCGTGGGCGGCAGCCGCCGGCTGCCGTGGTCCAGTCGGGCGGAGCGCGCCGAGGTCGCCGCGGTGCTCGCGCGGCTGGACATCGGCGAGCTCGCCGACCGTCACATCCGCGAGCTCTCGGGCGGCCAGCAGCAGCGCGTCTTCATCGCCCGGGCGCTGCTCGGCGAGCCCGAGCTGCTGCTCATGGACGAGCCGACGTCGGGCGTCGACGTCCGCCTGCGCCACGAGCTGCTGCACCTGCTCGACGACCTGCATGCGCGGGGCCTGGCGATCGTGCTCACGACGCACGACCTCAACGGGATCGCGGCCCACCTGCCGCGCGTCGTGTGCCTCAACCGGCGCGTGATCGGCGACGGCGTCCCCCACCACGTGCTGACCGAGGACGTCCTCGAGCGCACCTACGGGGCAAGCATGGAGGTGCTCGTCCACGGCGGCATGCCGGTCGTCGTCGACAACTTCCGCCACCACGCGCCGCACCACGCCGATCACGATCACGACCACGCCCACGACCACGCGGAGACGCACTCGTGATCGACGAGCTGCTGCGCCCGTTCGACTTCGAGTTCTTCCGCAACGGGCTGATCGTCGCGACGATCGCCGGTGCGCTGTGCGGCGCGATCGGCGTCTACGTCGTGCTGAAGGGCATGAGCTACATCGGCCACGGCCTCTCGCACGCGATCTTCGGCGGCTTCGCGGCGAGCGCACTGCTGGGCGTGAACTTCCTGCTCGGAGCGGGCGTCTGGGGTGTCGCCTCCGCGCTGATGGTCAACGGCGTCACGCGGCGCCGGATCATCGGCTCCGACGCGGCGATCGGCGTCATCACGACCGCCTCGTTCGCGCTCGGCCTGGCGCTGTTCGCGCTCTTCGGGCGCCACGGCACGAACTTCGACGCAGCGCTCTTCGGGAGCATCCTCGGCGTCGGGACCGACGACGTCATCGCGATCCTCGTCGTCAGCATGCTCGCCGGCGCGCTGATCTTCCTGCGCTACCGCGCGCTGCTGTTCACGACGTTCGACCCCGAGGTCGCCGACGTCGCGGGCGTCAACACGGCGCGCATGGACGCGATGCTGACGGTCGTGCTCGCCTGCTCGATCCTCGCCACGATGCAGGTGCTCGGCGTCACGCTGATCGCCGCGGTGCTCGTCATCCCGGCGGCGATCGCGCGGATGCTGACCAACTCCTTCGCGCGGATGCTGCAGCTCGCCACCGGGATCGGCGCGGTCTGCGGCTTCGTGGGGATGAACCTCAGCTACCACCTCGACATCCAGTCGGGGCCGACGATCGTGCTCGTCGCGGCGACCATCTTCGCGGCCGTCTTCATCGCCACCGGGATCACCGGGCGCCGGCGCGCGGCGGGCCTCGTGGCGGCCGCGGGCCGCTAGCTCTCGCGCTGCTTCGCGCAGCGCGGGCAGAGGCCGACGATCGGGAAGTGCGAGAAGCGGGCCTCGAAGCCGGAGAGGTCGCGGACGGCGTCGCGCACGCCGTCCAGCGCCGCCGGCTCGACGGACTGCAGCGCGCCGCAGGACTCGCAGGCGAGGTACTCGCGGTCGCCGAAGCCGGTGAGCACGTAGCGCCCGGGGCCGTGGCCCGCGTGGAAGTGGCGCACGAGGCCGAGCTCGCCGAGCGTCTCGAGGTTGCGATAGACCGAGGCGATGTCCGACTGCGTCATCCGGCCGCCGAGGCCGTCGGCGATCTCCTCCGCCGAGATCGGCTCACGCGCGGTGAGCAGCGCCTCCAGGACGAGGCGCCGCGACGACGTCAGGCGCAGCCCGCCGCGCCGCACGACCGCGATCGCCTCCTCGAGATCGGCGACGACCACGGGCTTGCGATCCGGCGAGACGGTCACGCCTCGGAACGTAGCGCATCAATCCTCCGGCGGCGGCTGCAGCAGGGCGCCGACGATCCCGAACGCGAACATGCCCAGGACGACGAGCGAGACGAGCGTCAGCACGCTCACGCCGGTGGTGACCGTGACATAGACCGTCAGCGTGGCCAGGATCGCGATGAAGAGGAGCGCCGCGCCGAGGATGGCGGCGCGCGGGCCCATCAATAGACGGGGTACTTCGGCGGGATCGTGTAGTCCTTCGTGCGGCTGGCGAAGAGCTTGATCGCAGCCAGGCCGAAGAGGAAGCCGCCGATGTGGGCGAAGTAGGCGACGCCTCCGCCTCCGCCGGCCGGCTGGCTGAGGTCGAAGTAGCCGAACGCGACCTGCTGGATGAACCACAGCCCGAGCACGATCATCGCCGGCAGCTCGATGATCGTGAAGAAGAAGATGATGAAGATGACGGTGACGATCCGAGCCCTGGGATAGAGCAGGATGTAGCCGCCGAGCACCGCGGCGATCGCGCCCGAGGCGCCGATCGTCGGGACCGCCGCGTTGGGGTCGATGAGGACCTGGCCGAGCAGCGCCGCGATGCCGCCGAGGAGGTAGAAGACGATGTACTTGACCGGCCCCATCGCGTCCTCGACGTTGTTGCCGAAGATCCAGAGGAACAGCATGTTGCCGCCGAGGTGCAGGATGCTGCCGTGCATGAACATCGCGGTGAAGATCGTCAGGAGCGTCGGCGGCTGATCGACGGGGATGTCGCCGCAGCCGATCGCGGCTCCGCCCTGGATGACCGCGCAGTGCTGGTCGAGGTGCGTGAGCTCGTAGGGGATCGCGCCGTAGTCGACGACGCCGGAGTCGGCGGGCCCGCTGAGGATGCCGCCCTTCTGCAGGACGAAGTAGACGAACACGTTGATCACGATCAGCGCGATCGTGATCACCGGCGTGCGGTCGGTCGGGATGTTGTCCTTGAGCGGGAACACGCGGCCTCGCGCGGCACCCTACCCCGCCCGCGCGGGCGACACCGGCGGAATCAGGCGGCCGGCGGGTGCGCGAGCTGCGCCTGGACGGCGCCCATGAGGTCATCCGGGACGCCGGCGGGATCGATCAGTCGCTCGAGTGCGAGCCCGTTGGACAGCGCCAGCGTGACGACCGCCCAGCGATCGCGCCCGAGCGGGCTGCGGTCGGGCGCGAAGTCGGCGAGGCTCTCGCGCAGGCGCCGGTAGCGCGCGGAGAACTCCTCGAGCAGCGCCGGGTCGTGCGCGGCGTGGACCCAGAACTCGATCGCGAGCACGAGGAAGCGCGAGTTGGTCTCGTCGACCGGCGCCAGCGCGAGCGCGGCGAGGCCGTCCTCGCTGCGCTCATGTGCGGCGAAGAGCTCGCGTACCTCGCGCACGCGTCGCTCGGCGATCTCCTCGAAGAACGCGAGGAAGAGGCCGGCCTTGCTGGCGAACGTCGAGTAGACCGCGCCCTTCGTGTAGCCGGCGTCGTCGGCGATGTCGTCGAGCGTCGTGCCGTGGTAGCCCTCGGCGAAGAAGCGGCGCTCGGCGGCCTCGAGCAGCTCGCGCCGCGTGAGGGCCGAGCGCTCGCTGCGCGTGAGCCGCGTCGTGCTCATGCCGTGGCGGGGGCCGCCTGGCGGCCGGCCGAGCGCAGCGGCTCGAGCCATTCGTACGGCAGGACGGCGGCGATGTGGCCCTGGTAGTCGGGAGCGACGCGCCGCGCCAGGGCCTCCGCCGGGCGACCCTCGACGTAGGGGCGCAGGTCGTCGGAGAGCATGATCGCCGACACGTTGACGGCGATCTGGAAGTCGGCGGCGTTGAGCTCGGGCCCGTTGAGCAGGCCCTCCTCGATCCACGCGTCGATCTCGTCCAGGCGCCGGGGCAGCAGCTCGAGGTCCTCGCGGCCGTGCTCGTCGGTCGCGCGGTGCACGCCCGTGGCGAGGCGGATGACGAGCGGCGTCGAGATCCGCACCAGCGCGCGGCCGATCGGGCCGCGCTCGGCGGTCATGAGGCTGCGAAACGCGCCGTGGTCGCGGCGCGCCATGCAGTAGAAGATGCGGCGCGTCGCGTTCTGCAGGCCCTCGCCCCAGCGCTCGGCCTCCTCGACGGCGGCGCGCAGCTCAGGGTCGGCGGGAAACAGCGGCCGTGCGGGCTCCAGGTCGTCGAGCGCGCGGGCGATCCAGCGCGTGCCCTGGACGCGCATGCCGTCGGCCTTCAGCGCCGGGACGGCCATCGTCGGGAAGCCCTTGCCGAGCAGGATGAACGCGTGCGGTCCGGCCAGCAGCTTCACCGCCTTGTACTCGATGCCCTTGTGCTCGAGCATCAGCCGTGCGGTGTAGACGGCGTTTGACCCCGGGAACATGTAGAGCTTCACCTTCGACGACATCGACGTCCCTCCCCGTTGTGCGTACCGGGAGTATTGTCATACCGTCGGTATCTGAAGTCAAGGAGCCGCTGCCGCGAGCGGCCCGCTGCCGGGCTCGTCCTGCGGGATGTGCTGGTCTGCGTGGTAGCTGGAGCGCACGAGCGGGCCGGCGGCGATGTGATCGAAGCCGAGCTCGTAGGCGGCCACCTCGAGCGCCTTGAACTCGTCGGGGTGCCAGTAGCGGACGACCGGCAGGTGGCGCTCGGTCGGGCGCAGGTACTGGCCGACGGTGAGCACCTGGACGCCGTGCTCGCGCAGGATCGCGAACGTCTCGACCATCTCGTCGTGCGTCTCGCCGAGCCCGACCATCAGCCCCGACTTCGTCGTGACCTCGTCGCCGCCCATCTCCTTGGCGTTGCGCAGGACGCGGCAGGAGCGCTCGAAGCGCGAGCCGCGGCGGGCGACGGGATACAGCCGCGGGACGACCTCGACGTTGTGGTTGAAGACGTCGGGGCGCTCGGCGATGACCTTCGCCAGCGGCATCTCCTGGCCGCGGAAGTCGGGCGTCAGCACCTCGACCTTGCAGCGCGGCGCCTGACGGCGGACCTGGCGGATGACGCCGACGAAGGCCGAGGCGCCGTAGTCGGGCAGGTCGTCGCGGTCGACCGACGTGATGACCGCGTGGCGCAGACCCATCTTCGCGATCGAGCGCGCGACGCGGGCGGGCTCGAGCGGGTCGTTCCAGGTCGGCTTGCCGGTGCGGACGTTGCAGAAGCCGCAGCGCCGGGTGCAGGTGTCGCCGAGGATCATGAACGTCGCCGTGCCGCGCTCCCAGCACTCGCCGACGTTCGGGCAGGCGGCCTCCTGGCAGACGGTGTGGAGGTTCTCGTCCTTGATGAGCTTCGTCAGCTCGCGGTAGCGCTCGCCGCCGGGGGCGGGGACCTTGAACCAGGGCGGCTTGCGCTCGCGCAGCGGGCGCACGTCGGGGCCCAGGATCTTGAGCACGTCCATCCCGCCGGGGTTGGAGCGCGAGCGGGTGGAATGCCTGCGTTCGTCGATCGCCATCGCTCTATCGAGGGTAGCCGCTCAGCCGGGCCGGCAGAGGAAGATCAGGTCCGACGCCAGCAGCCCGTGGCGGGCGGCGATCGCGGGGCCGAGCTCGGCGTGCAGGTCGGCGATCTCGACGACGAAGCCGGCGGCGCGCAGGCGGTCGGCGATGTCGGGCGCGTAGAGGCGGACGTGGTCGGACTGCAGGAACTCGCGCTCGCGGTCGGCGGGATCGGTGATGCTCGCGTCCTCGTAGGTGGCGGCGCGGTCCATCGCGAGCGGCACCATCACGAGCGTGAAGCCGCCGGGCGCCGTGACGCGGCACAGCTCGGCCATCGCCGCGGCGTCGTCGGGGACGTGCTCGAGCACGTGCGAGCAGAAGATCGCGTCGAAGGCGCCGTCGGGCAGGTCGATCGCGGTGACGTCGAGGCGCAGGTCGGCGTCCTGCGTGCGATCGAGGTCGGTCGTGACGTAGCGCAGGCCGGGGCGCGCGCTCAGGCGCCGGCGCAGGCACCACTCGGGCGAGAAGTGCAGCAGCGAGCCCGCTGCGCGCAGCAGCTCCGGGCGGCGCTCGAGCAGCAGCCACTGCGCGCGGTGGCGCTCGTGCGAGCCGCAGCGCCAGCAGAGCGCGTTGGGGCGGTTCCAGTCGTTCTTGAAGCGGTCGAAGCCGTTGGCGCACAGCGGGCATTCGACGGCGTGGCCGCGGTGGCGCGCGGTCGCGGCGCGAACGCGGACGGCCTCGCGCAGACGGCTCATTCGGGTACCGCGGCCGCGGCGACGGCCGCGTCCAGCTCGGCGGCATCGATCGCGAGCGTGCTGCGCCCGAAGGCCGCGGCGAAGCAGCGTGCCGTCTCGGCGCGCACGGCCGCCAGCGGGAGCGTCTCGCCGGAGGCGCCGGTCTCCTTGATCACCGACGTCATCTGGACGCCGTCAAGGCCGCAGGGGACGACCCACGAGAACGGCTGCAGGTCGTTCTGCACGTTGATCGCGAAGCCGTGGGTCGTGACGCCGCGCGCGACGTGGACGCCGATCGACGCGATCTTGCGCTCGCCGGCCCAGACGCCCGTGAAGTCGGGGCCGTCCTCGGGGCGTGCGCGCGCGGGGACGCCGGCATTGCCGAGGGTGGCGACGATCGCGCGCTCCATCGTGCGCAGGTAGGCGATCACGTCATCGATGCGCATGATCGGATAGCCGACGAGCTGGCCGGGGCCGTGGTAGGTCACGCGGCCGCCGCGGACGGTGTCGACGACGTCGATCCCCTGCGCGACGTACCAGGCCTCGCCCATCGGCAGCTCGGTCGGGTCCGAGCGCCGCCCGCGCGTGTAGACGGGCGGGTGCTCGAGCAGCAGCAGCACGTCGGGGATCGCCTCGGCCTGGCGCGCGGTGCGCACGCGCTCCTGGAGGTCGAGCGCCTCGCGGTACTCCACCGTCCCGAGCTGGCAGACCCAGAGGGCGTCGGATGTCATGCGTCCATGATTCCTGATGCCTGCGCAAAGCTCGCCAGCGTGAGGTCGCGAAAGGCCAGGGCGGCCGGCGACAGGCGCCGCTCGGTGCGCGCGGCGAGCGTGACGTCGCGCGACAGCGAGGGCTCGACGAGCGCCGTGACCGCCACCGGCGAGCCCGCGCCGGTCGCGTCCGAGCGCGGCAGGATCGCCACGCCGAGCGAGCTCGAGACGAGGCTGCGGATCCGCCGGCTCTCGTTGGACTCCAGCGCGATGCGCGGCTCGAAGCCGGCCTCGGCGGCGGCGCTGTCGAGCAGCTCGCGCAGCCGCGAGCCCTTGCGGAAGCTGATGAACGGCTCCTCGGAGAGCTCGGCCAGCCGCACGCTCGGGCGCTCGGCGAGCGGGTGCGCCGTCGGCAGGACCGCGACGAGCTCCTCGACGACGAGCCGCTGCAGCGTGAGGCCGCGGCTCTGGACGCGCTCGGTCACCGAGAGGAACGCGAGGTCGACCTCGTCGACGCGCAGCATCTCGGCGAGCTCCTCGCTGGATTGCTCGCGCACCGTGAGCTCGATCGCCGGGTGCGTGCGGTGGAAGGACGCCAGCAGCAGCGAGAGGTCGACCGGGCCCATCGTGTGCAGCGCGCCCACCGACAGGCGCCCGGCCTGGACGCCGGCGAGGCTCGAGAGCTCGGCCTGCGCGGCCTCGAGCTCGGCGAGCATCCGCCGCGCCCGCGCGACGAGCAGCTCGCCGGCGTGGGTCATCGCCACGCGGCGGGTCGTGCGCTCGACGAGCGTCAGGCCGACCTCGGCCTCGAGGCGGCGGATCTGCTGCGACAGCGCGGGCTGGGCGATGTGCTCGCGCTCGGCCGCGCGCGTGAAGTGGCGCTCGTCGGCGAGCGCGACGAGGTAGCGCAGCTGCCGTAGTTCCATGCGTGCAGCTTATGAGTTTGGGTCGTGACCGGTATTGGACATCTGGGTGACATCGGGTGACCATGATCGGGCCAACGCACTCGCGCGCCCCGCCAGGCCGATGTTCTCCTCCCGTTTCCATCGGCCTGGCGGGTGCTGCCGCGTCGGCCCTCCCCGCGCAGGCCCCCGGTTCGGCCCGCTTTCATCGTCAGGGCTTATGAATGCGGTCGCGAACGCGTCTTTGACTTCTGGATCGTGGCGGTGCACCATGGTCTGGCACACCCCGCGCTCGATCCCCCCGCCAAGCCGGCCATCTCTCCTCCCTCCCGCCGGCTTGGCGGTGGGCGCGCAGGCCCACCGCGCAGCTCAGGCCTCGTAGCTCTCCACGCGCTTCTTGATGTTCGCCAGGAAGCGGGCCGCCAGCGCGCCGTCGAGCGCACGGTGGTCCCAGGAGAGGCCGAGGATGACCATCGGCCGGATCGCGATCGCGTCCTCGCCGAAGGCGTCGGTGACGACGACGGGGCGCTTGATGATCGCCTCGACGTCGAGGATCGCGACCTGCGGCTGGCTGATGACCGGCGTCGCCATCATCGAGCCGAACTGGCCCGGGTTGGTGATCGTGAACGTCGCGCCGCGGACGTCGTCGGGGTTCAGCTGACGAGCGCGGGCGCGCCGGGCGAGGTCGCGGATGCGGCGCGAGAGGCCCTCGGGGCTGAGGTCCTGCGCCCCGCGCACGACCGGGACGATCAGCCCGTCCTCGCCCAGCGCGACGGCGATCCCGAGGTTGACCTGCTCGTGGACGGTGTGGACGTCGCCCTCCAGCCAGGCGTTCAGCAGCGGGAAGTCGACAAGCGCGCCGATCGTGCAGCGGGCGATCAGCGGCAGCGCGGTGATGCTCAGCTGCTTGCGGGCGAGCTCGATCCGCGAGACGTCGACCTCGATCCACGTCGTGCAGGTCGCCGCGGTCTCCTGCGAGCGCTTCATGTGCTCGCCGATCTGCTGGCGCATGCGCGAGAGCGGGCGCCCCTCGGGCGGCGTGTAGGGACCGCTCGAGGAGCCGCCGGCGCCGCGCCGGTAGGGGCTCTCGATGTGCATCGGCGGCTCGTTCTCGGCTCCCGGGGCCTGCTGCGCGCCGCCGTTGGCCGCGACGTAGGCGAGGACGTCCTGCTTGCGCACGCGGCCCTCGCGGCCGGTGCCCTCGATCTCGTCGAGGTCGACGTCGTGCTCGTCGGCGATCCGCTGCACGACGGGCGAGTAGCGCCGGGCGGCGCCGGGGCGCTTGGCGGCGGCGGGGGTTGTCGCGGGCGCGGGCGACGGGCGGCGCGCCGGGGCCGGGGTCGCGGCAGGCGCGGCCGCCGCGGGCGGCGGGCCGGGGTCGTCCTCGGCGCTGTGGGGCTCGCCGGGGCGGGCGTCGGTGGCGATCCGCGCCAGCGTCACGCCGACCTCGACCGTCACGCCGACGGCGACGAGGATCTCGACCAGCCGGCCGGTCGCGGGCGACGGGATCTCGGTGTCGATCTTGTCCGTCGAGACCTCGCAGATCGTCTCGTCGGCCTGCACCCAGTCGCCGCGCTGCTTGCGCCATTCGATGAGCGTGCCCTCGGCGACGGAGACGCCCATCTGGGGCATCGTGACGTCGACGACGGTCGCGGGATCAATACTCGAGGAGCTGACGGCAGGCCTCCCTCACGCGATCGACGGATGGCAGCACCGCGGCTTCGAGCGGCGGCGAGAAGGGGATCGGGATGTCCGGCGAGGCGACGCGCACGACCGGGCCGTCGAGGTCCTCGAAGGCGTGCTCGGCGATCAGCGCGGCGACCTGGGCGCCGGCGGCGCAGGTCTGGTTGGCCTCGTCGACGATGACGACCTTCGAGCACTCGTGGACGGCGGCGAGGATCGCGGCCTCGTCGAGCGGGACCAGCGAGCGCAGATCGAGCACCATGATCGACGCGCCCTCGAGGTCCTGCGTCGCCTCCAGCGCCGTGTGGACCATCGCGCCGTAGGTGATGACGACGAGGTCGCTGCCCTCGCGCGCGACGCGGGCCGCGAACGGCGTCTCGTAGGAGCCCTCGGGAACCTCGCCCTTCACCCGGCGGTAGAGGTTCTTGTGCTCCATGTAGATGACCGGATTGGGGTCGCGGATCGCGGCGATGATCAGGCCCTTGGCGTCCTCGGGCGTGCTCGGCGCGACGACCTTCAGGCCCGGCGAGTGCATGAACCAGGCCTCCGGGTTCTGCGAGTGAAACGGGCCGCCGGAGAAGCCGCCGCCGCTGGGCAGGCGGACGGTGATGTTCACCGGCAGGCCCTGGCGGTAGAGCATCTTGCCGGCGACGTTGATGATCTGGTCGAAGCCGCAGGAGACGAAGTCGGCGAACTGCATCTCGCAGACCGGGCGCAGGCCGACGACCGCGGCGCCGACGGCGGTGCCGACGATCCCCGACTCGGCCAGCGGGGTGTCCATGACGCGGTCGGCGCCGAACTCCTCGATGAAGCCGTCGGTCACCTTGAAGGCGCCGCCGTAGACGCCGATGTCCTCGCCCATCAGCAGGACGCGCCCGTCGTCGCGCATCTCCGTGCGCAGGCCGTCGGAGATCGCGCGCAGGTAGGTCATCTCGGTCATCGCGAGGACCCCTTGAAGCCGCTCCACGGCGCCTCGCCGTCCTCGAGCAGGATCTCGTCGGCCTCGCGCGGGTGAAAGAGGCCGTCGGTCACCGTCGCCGGGTCGGGCATCGCGCCCGGCGAGCGCGATCTTCGTCGCCTCCTCGACCTCGGCGAGGACCTCGGCCTTCAGCGCGTCGACGTCGGCGCCGAGCTGCGCGACGCGCGCGCTCTGGCGGTCGATCGGGTCGCGCTTGCGCCACTCGTCCACGAGCGCCTTGGGCACGTACTTCATGTCGTCGTGCGCACCGTGGCCGTGCATCCGCATCGTGACGGCCTCGATCAGCGTCGGGCCGCCGCCGGCGATCGCGCGCTCGCGCGCCGCGCGGGTGGCCTCGAAGACCGCCTCGGCGTCGTTGCCGTCGACGCTGACGCCCGGGAAGCCATAGCCGGCCGCGCGCTGCACCGGGTTGACCGCGAACTGCTGGTCGATCGGCGTCGAGTAGGCGAACTGGTTGTTCTCGAGGACGAAGATGACCGGCAGGTTCTGCACGCCGGCCCAGTTCATCGCCTCGTGGAAGTCGCCGCGCGAGGTCGAGCCGTCGCCGAACCACGTCAGCGCGCAGCGGGCCTCGCCGCGCAGCTTGAAGGCCATCGCCATGCCGGCGGCGACGAGCATCATGTCGGGCAGCATCGAGACCATCCCGACGCAGCCGGTGCGGTAGTCGCCGAAGTGCACGTTGCCGTCGCGCCCGCTCGTGACGCCGGCGTCGCGGCCCATGTACTGGCTGAGGATCGTGGAGGGCTGCACGCCGCGCACGATGTGCGCGCCGAGGTCGCGGTGCAGGACGCACAGGCGGTCGGCCGCCGCCATCGCCCAGGTTGCACCGACCGACACCGCCTCCTGGCCGAAGCCGTCGTAGAAGGAGCCGGGCACCTTGCCCTGCCGGTAGAGGTTCATCGCGCGCTGCTCGATCGCGCGCATGGAGAGCATCGCGCGCAGTAGGCCGACCCGGTCATCGGGTGTCAGGTGCGTCGGCGGGGTCTCTTGGGCGGTGGTCCTGGGACCGCTCGGAACGTCCGTGCTACTGGTCGCCATCGTCGCCTTTCTCTTCGGGCGGTCGAGGAGGGATCTCCTCCTCACCTCTTCGGCACGTCTGCGGGATCTCCGCGCGAAATGCCGACCGTCATGGCCGAGGGTACAAGGTACGTAGGCTGACCTGCATGGCGGCCGGCGCGCACGAGAAGGGCAGAGGCCTGCGCCGTCTGCGATGGAAGCTGCGCGGGGCGCAGCTCTGGCCGGCGTTCGTGCTCGTGACGCTGCTCGAGATGCCGCTGCTGCACTGGCTGCCGCTGACCGGCGATCGGACCGGCCTGCTGGCGGCGCTGCTGCTTGCGGGCTGCCTGAACATCATCGCCGTGGCGCTGATCGGCGGGCTGGGCGGGGTCGCGCTGCGCCGCCGGCGCCCGGACCTGCCGAAGGTCGTCGCCGACAACTACGCGGGCACCGCCGCGCTGGCCGCCGTCGCGCTCGCCTTCGTCGGCTTCGGGATCGCCCACCGGCCCGCGATCGCCGACGAGCACGCGGCCTTCGAGCGCCACCAGGTCGCCGTCGCGCGCTGGCTCGAGTCCCACGGCGACCTGTTCGCGCGCACGCACTCCGACTCCGCCACGACGCTGCAGGTCGACACCGATCTGTACCGCACGTGCATCCCCGGGCCCGACCCGAAACGCTGGCTGTGCCTGATCGTCGAGACCTCGCAGTCGCCGCCGCAGATCACGCGCGATCCCAACCGCGAGTCCAACGCCTCGTGGAATCCGCGCGGGGGCTTCAGGTAATTCGTCCGCTTGCCGATACACCGGCTAATGGGCAGTACACGCGCTCTGTTCGCATCCATCGGCGTCTCGGTGTCGCTCGTCGCCGCAGCCGCGCTCTCGCTGTTCACCGTCAGCGTCGTCATCGCCTTCGGCGGCTGGTCGGCCGGCATGGGCGAGTCCAAGCCGGCGACCACACTGATCTTCGGTGCGACCGAGCCCGCGCACACCACGGCCGCCCGCGCCGCAGCGGTCGCCGACCGTACGCCTGTCGTGCTGCGCGAGGCCGCAGCGCCCCGGCCCCGCCGCGCCGCGACGCCGCCGGCCGGCGTCGCCGCAAAGGCCGGTAAGGGCACCGACGCACGCGTCGTCAGCCGGCCCGCCGCCGCGCGCCCCCTACCAGCCACCTTCCAGCAGCCGGTCGTGACACCGGCGCCGGCGGTCGCCCAGCACAAGGCGACGACCGGCGATGGCGTCCGTCGCGCCGGCGAGGACCTCAGCTCGGCGGCGCACAGCACCGGCAAGGCCCTCAGCGACGCGACCGCGCCGCTCGGGCCGCCCGTCAGCGCTGCCGTCCAGAAGGTGCTCGACCTCGTGGCCGTCCTGCTGCAGCGCACGACGAACGGCCTCGGCGGCACGCTCGACAAGCTCGGCCAGCGCTAGGCGGCCCTCAGAACGCGAGCGCGAGCGGCTGCTCGAGCAGCTCGCGGATGCGGGCGAGGAACTGCGCGGCGTCGGCGCCGTAGAGGATGCGGTGGTCGCAGGCGAGCGTGACGCCCATCGTGTTGCGGGCGACGAGCGCGCCGTCGCGGACGACCGCGCGCGGGGCGAGCGCGCCGACGGCGAGGATCGCGGCCTGCGGCGGGTTGATGACGGCCGTGAAGACGGTGACGCCGAACATCCCGAGGTTCGAGACCGTGAAGGTCCCGCCGCTGAGCTCGGGTGGCGTGACGGTGCCGGCGCGGACGCGCTCGGCGAGCGCGCGCGTCTCGCGGGCGATCTCGCGCAGCGACTTGCGGTCGGCGTCGAAGACCGTCGGCACGACGAGCGCGTCGGGCGCCGCGACGGCGACGCCGACGTTCACGCGGCCGTGCAGCTCGAAGCGGCCGTCGCGGTAGCTGCCGTTGGCCCGCGGGAACTCGCGCAGCGCGAGCGCGCAGGCCTTGACGACCATGTCGTTGTAGGAGGGGACCTCGCCGCCGAGCGCCTTCAGCTCGGCGCGCAGGGCGACGCAGGCCTCCATGTCGATCTCGCTCGTCAGCGTGAACTCGGGGACGGTCGCCTTGGACTCGGCCATGCGGCGGGCGATCAGCTGCTGCGTGCGGGTGAGCTCCTGGACGGTGACCTCGCCCTTGCCGGTGCCGGTGCCGGTCGCCGCGGGCGGCGGCGGCGCTGGCGCTGGCGCCGCGGCGGGTGCGGGGGTGGCCTCGGGCTCCGGCGCGGCGGTCTCGGGCGCGGGCGGTGGCGGCGCCGGCGCGGCGGCGCCCGGCTCGGCGTGCTCGACGTCGGCCTTGACGATCCGCCCGCCGGGGCCCGACCCGGCGATCGCGTGCAGGTCGAGGCCGCGCTCGCGGGCGATCCGGCGGGCGATCGGCGAGGCCTTCACGCGCCCGCCGGCGGTGGGCGTGGGCGCTGGCGGTGTGACCGCGGGCTCGGGCGCCGCAGCGGGCGCCGGCGGGGGCGTCGACACAGCGGGCGCGGCCGTCGCCGCCGGGGGCGCCGCCGAAGCGGCTGCGCCGCCGCCGTCACCGTCCGCATCCAGCCGCGCGATGACCGAGCCGATCGGCAGCGTCTCGCCCGCGGGGGCGACGATCGTCAGCACGCCGCCCGCGTCGGACTCGTAGGTCAGCGTCGCCTTGTCGGTCTCGATCTCGGCGAGCGGCTCGCCGCGGGCGACCGCGTCGCCGTCGGCCTTCAGCCACTTGAGGATCGTCCCCTCCTCCATCGAGTCCGACAGGCGCGGCATGACGATCTCGGCGGCGGCCACTATCGCTCCCCGACGGAGTGCAGGACGGCGTCGATGATCTGCTGCTCGTGCGGGAACGCGATCTGCTCCAGCGGCTTGGAGTAGGGCATCGGGACGTCGGCGCCGGTGACGCGCTGCACCGGCGCGTCGAGGTCGTCGAAGGCCTGCTCCTGGATGAGCGCGGCGAGGTTCGCGCCGACGCCGCCGTGCGGCCAGCCCTCCTCCACGATCACGCAGTGGTTCGTCTTGCGCACGGACGCGAGGATCGTGTCGAGATCCAGGGGGCGCAGCGTGCGCGGATCGATGACCTCGCATTCGATCCCGTGCGTGTCGCTCAGCGTCTTGGCGGCGCGGGCAGCGGTGAGCGCCATCCGCGAGATGCCGACGATCGTCACGTCGGTGCCCTCGCGGCGGATCGCGGCCTCGCCGAAGTTGACGACGTGGTCCTCGTCGTCGGGCACCTCGCCGCGCTGGCCGTAGAGGTACTCGTGCTCGATGAAGATGACCGGGTTGTCGTCGCGGATCGCGGCCTTCAGCAGGCCCTTGGCGTCGGCGGCGGTCGTCGGGACCGCGACGAGCAGGCCGGGGACGTGGAGGTAGAGCGCCTCCCAGGAGTGCGAGTGCGTCGGGCCGAGCTGGTGGCCGGCGCCCTGCGGCATGCGCACGACGAGCGGCACCTTCACCTGCCCGCCGAACATGTAGTGGATCGTCGCCGCGTGGTTGACGATCTGGTCCATCGCCAGCAGCGAGAAGTTGATCGTCATCAGCTCGACGACGGGCCGCAGGCCGGTCATCGCCGCGCCGACGCCCATGCCGACGATCGTGTTCTCGGAGATCGGCGTGTCGCGCACGCGCTTCTCGCCGAACTCGTCGAGCAGGCCGGCGGTCACCTTGAAGGCCCCGTTGAAGACGCCGATGTCCTCGCCCATGAGCATGACGTTCGGGTCGCGCGCCATCTCCTCGCGCAGCGCGGCGTTGAGCGCCTCGCGATAGCGCATGACGGCCATCAGTCGCGGTCTCGCTGGGCGTCGTCGGTGGGCCGCGGAACGCCGCCCTCGTGCTCGGAGCGGGGCAGGTCGGCGCTGTCCATCCCGCGCTCGTCCTCGCCGCGGTGGGGCGTCGGCGTGCGCTCGTCGACGGAGTACCAGCCGCGCACCTGGTCGCCGAGGACGTAGATGTCGTCGTAGAGCGCGTTGGGCCCCGGGTGCGGCGAGGCGTCGGCGAAGGCGACGGCGGCGTCGACGCGCGCGATCGCGTCGCGGTCGATCTGCTCGCGCGCCTCGTCGTCGAGGATGCCGGCCGCGACGAGCTGGTCGCCGAAGACGACGAGCGGGTCGCGCTTGCGCCACTCGTCGACCTGCTCCTTCGTGCGGTACTCCTCGGGGTCGGCCATCGAGTGGCCGCGGAAGCGGTAGGTCAGGGCCTCGACGAGCACCGGGCGGCGCTCGTCGCGGGCGATCGCCAGCGCCTCGCTCGTCACCCGGTGGGTGTCGGCGACGTCCATCCCGTCGCAGCGCATCCCGGGCACGCCGAAGCCCTCGCCCTTGCGCAGCAGGTCGGTCATCGCCGAGTGGCGCTCCAGCGACGTCCCCATCCCGAACTGGTTGTTCGTGATCATGAAGACGACCGGCAGCTTCCAGAGCGCGGCGAGGTTCATCGTCTCGCCGAACGTGCCCTGGTTGGAGGCGCCGTCGCCGAACTGGCACAGCGTCGCCTCGTCGAGGCCGAGGTAGTCGGACGCCAGCCCGAAGCCGGCCGCGATCGGGAGGTTGCCGCCGACGATCCCGTAGCCGCCCATGAAGCGGTTCTCGAGGTCGAACATGTGCATCGACCCGCCACGGCCCTTGCAGAGCCCGTCGACGCGGCCGAAGAGCTCGGCCATGACGCGGTTGGGGTCGCTGCCGCGGGCGAGCGTGTGCCCGTGCGAGCGGTACGTCGAGATGAGGTAGTCCCGGTCGCGCAGCGCGCGGGCGGAGCCGACGATCGTCGCCTCCTCGCCGATCGCTAGGTGCAGGAAGCCGCCGACCTTGGCCTTGGCGTACATCTCGCCGGCGCGCTCCTCGAAGCGGCGGATCAGGGTCATCGTCGACAGCCACTCGCGCGCGACGTCCGGCTCCGGGAGCCCGGCGTCCTTGGCGGTGTCCGCGACGTGCTCTGCCATCCGCGACTAGCGTAGTCGCTCGCGGTGCTGATCTAGGATCGCGCGGGATGGCAGTCCGTCCCGAAGGCGATCCCGCCGCGATGGAGGCCGCTGCGCGGGCGATCCTCGAGATCGCGGGCAGGCTCGACGGCGTCGACGGCCTGATCGTGCACGCGCTTCCCGCGCACGCCTTCGAGGCGCGCGGTCGAACAGCCCTCAACGGGACGTTGCGCACGGCGGCGCAGAGCGTCGACCACACCGCCGCGAGCCTGCAGCGCCTCGCCGGGCAGCTCGGGCGCGGCGCGGGCGAGCTGCGACGCGCCCAGCATCGATGGGATGCCGACGAGCGCGACCGACGCGAGCGCGAGGCAGAGGCCGCGCGTCGCACGGCGGCGTCGAGGGCGCGATGAGTGGCGTCCGGTTCGATCCCCCGGTGATGATCCGCGCGGCGGGCCGCCTGGAGGCGATCGCCGAGGATCTCGGGGGCGCCGCGGCCGCCGTCCGTGGGGTGCCGACCGCCGGTCTGCCGCCCGAGCTCGCGACGAGCGCGCGGGTGGTGCTCTCGGAGGCGGGGTGCGACCTCGGGGCGGCGCAGGCGACGACCGACCGCGCGGCGCGCGAGATCGTCCGGCGCGCCGCCCTCGCGGTCGCGCTGGATGACGGCGGAGGCGGCAGGGGAATCGCAGCGGATCTGCGGCGGCTGAAGAAGGGGCTCGGCACGAGCTGGAGGAGGTTCCTCGCCGATCTCAAGGACCCCAACGGATGGGATGCCGCCGGCCTGCTGAACACGATTCGCAAGGAGGGCCGTGAGTGGCTCACGGACACCCGCACGGAGCTGGGCAGGACGCGGAAGCTGAAGTGGGCGCAGCGGTACTGGGACGAGAACGCCTGGGTGCGCCGCAGGTTCAAGTCGGCGAAGGACCTGCAGAAGCTCGCCAGTCACACGTTCGGCATGGAGGTCCGAGATCTCGAGAAGGCGACCCGTCTGCTGGACCGGCTGGATCCGGCGGGACACCTCCCCAAGGGGCTGCGCAAGAACCCGCTCACGAAGAGGATTCCCGGCCTCGGCGAGGCGCTGACGTTCAGCGAGGGGATCAGCGAGGGGCGCGGCGTCCCCGAGGCCGCGGAGAAGGCGGCGGCGCAGGCGGCCGGCAGCGCCGGCGGAGCCGCGCTGGGGGGCGCGGCCTGCGGGACGGCGGCCGCGGCGTCGTTCGGACTCGGCGCGGCCACCTGCCCGGTGCTGATCACGGGCGGCGCGTTCGTGGGGGACTACGTCGTCGGCAAGGCGTACGACCCGTTCATCAAGCCGGTTTCGGGGGTCGTCGCCGATGGCGGCAAGAAGGTCGTCGAGGGCGGCAAGAAGGTCGTCGGATTCGTTGGCGGGCTCGTGAAATGAGGTCGCTGTGGGCACCCGCCGAACCGGGCCGGTTCCGTCCCGGCCGGGTGGCCGTCGTGGTCGCGATCGTCGCCGCGCTGACGCTCGCCCTCGCGACCGTGTTCCCGGACGCCGGGTTCGTGGGCGCGCTCGTGCTCGTCGTCATCGTCCCGCTCGCGGTGATCGCCACGCCGAGGGCGATCGGGATGTGGCGCGGAACGGTGCCGCACACGGTGATCACCCACGTGCCGCCGCGGTGGTACGGGTCGCTCGAGAGCTACCAGGCCTTCGGCCCCTGCGCGATCATCGCGATGGACGGGATCATCGTGTCGTTCGCGGTGCTCGTCACCACCGGCGGCGACGGGCCGGTGGCGCAGATCCTCGGCTTCGGCGGCGCGTTCGTCTTCCTCGTCTTCATGGCTGCCGCGTTCTGCGCCGGCGTGACGCGGCGGCCGCGGTTCCTGCTGCCCGCGACGATGCGCGCGGGGAGGTCGTCGTGATCGCGCCGGCGTCCGACGGAGGCCCGGCGGGACTGCTGCTGTGCACGCCGGTTCCCGGCGAGGACGAGGCCGACGACGTCGCGCTCGTGCCCTGCAGCGCGACCGACGTCTGGCGCGCGCTCTGCGCGCTGCTGCCCTATCCGGCGGAGCTGCTCTGACCGAGCAGCGCATCACGCGGCGCCGGCTCGTCGCCGCCGGGGCGGCCGCCGCTGCCGCCGCTGCCGCGGGGGGCGGCGCGGCCGAGGCGGCCAAGCGCCCGAACCCGCGGCGGCGCACGCGCCGCCGCGAGGACGTGGTGGTCGTCGGCGCCGGCCTGTCGGGCCTGATCGCGGCGCGCGAGGTCGCGCGCGCCGGGCACTCGGTGGCGGTGCTCGAGGCGCGCGAGCGCGTCGGCGGGCGGATGTTCGACAAGACGATCGCCGGCGGCGAGGTCGTCGACCTCGGCGCCGAGTTCATCGGCCCGACGCAGAACCACATCCACGCGCTCGTCGACGAGCTCGGGATCGAGACCTTCCCCGCGTACGACGTCGGCAAGAGCGTCTACTACGCAGCCGGCCGGCGCACGACCTACGACGCGGCTGGGCCGACCGGCATGGCGCCGCCCGACCCGGCGCTGCTGGCCGACCTGCTGCTGATCGTGCCGCGGCTGGACTCGATGGCGCTGAAGGTCCCCGTCGACGCGCCGCACACGACGCCGGACGCGGCGGCGCTCGACGCGCAGTCGCTCGGCGACTGGATCCGGCGCAACTCGACCGGCGGGCGCGCCTTCGCGAACGTCGCGACGGCCGCCACGCGCCCGATCTTCGGTGCCGACCCGCGCGAGATCTCGCTGCTGTTCGCCCTGTTCTTCATCGCCGCCTCGGGCGACGAGCGCACGCCCGGCACCTTCGAGCGCAACTTCAGCACCCGCAACGGCGCCCAGCAGGACCGCATCGACGGCGGCACGCAGCAGATCGCCGAGCGCCTTGCGAAGACCCTCGCCCGGCGCGTCGTGCGCAACACGCCGGTCCGGCGGATCGTGGCGCAGAGCGGGTACGTCGACGTGATCTCCGACCGCTACGTCAACCGCGCGCGCCGGGTGATCGTGGCGCTGGCGCCCGCGCTCGCCGGCCGGATCCAGTACGAGCCGGCGATGCCGGCGCTGCGCGATGGCCTGACGCAGCGCCTGCCCCAGGGCCACCTCGTCAAGGTCCAGGCCGTCTACGAGCGCCCGTTCTGGCGCGGCGACGGGCTCAACGGCACGTCGATCTCCGACGTCGGCCCCTGCAACGTGACCTTCGACAGCTCACCGCGCTCCGGAAGCCCCGGCGTGCTGCTCGGCTTCGTCGGCGGCGACGAGGCGCGCAGCTTCTCGCGCATGCCGGCCGAGGAGCGCAAGCGCGCGGCGCTCGGCAGCCTCGCCCGTGCGTTCGGCCCGCGCGCGCTGGATGCGATCGACTACCTCGAGGCCGATTGGGCCGCCGAGCCCTACTCGCGCGGCTGCCCCGTCGCGTTCGCGCCGCCCGGCGTCCTGACGACCTACGGCAGCGCCCTGCGCGAGCCGGTCGGCCGGATCCACTGGGCCGGAACGGAGACCGCGGGCTACTGGAACGGCTACATGGACGGTGCGATCCGCGCCGGCGAGCGGGCGGCGCGCGAGGCGCTCGCGGCGCTGTAGGACCGGGTACGCTCGCCGCCGTGCTGCCCACCGAGCACCTCCTCGCGTTCGTCCTCATCGCCGTCGTGCTGATCCTCGTGCCCGGCCCGAGCGTGCTGTTCGTCGTCACCCGCTCGCTGACGCTCGGCCCGCGCGCCGGCCTCGCGACGGTGGTCGGCAACGCTGCCGGCGTCTACGTCCAGGTGATCGCGGTCGCGCTCGGCGTCGGCGCGCTCGTGCAGGAGTCGATCCACGTCTTCACCGCCATCAAGCTCGTCGGCGCGGCGTACCTCGTCTACCTCGGCGTGCAGACCTTCCGCCACCGCCGCACGCTGGCGGCGGCGCTCGACGCGCCGGTCGAGCGCAAGCTCGTGCGGCGGATCCTCGGCGACGCCTTCGTCGTCGGGATCCTCAACCCGAAGGTGATCGTGTTCTTCATGGCGATCCTGCCGCAGTTCGTCGACCGCTCGTCGGGCTCGGTGGCGCTGCAGCTGCTGACGCTCGGCGCGATCTTCTGCCTCATCGCGCTCGTGTGCGACAGCATGTGGGCGCTGCTGGCCGGCGTCGCGCGGTCGTGGCTCGTCGGCTCGCCGCGGCGCCTGGAGGCGATCGGCGGGACCGGCGGCATCGTGATGATCGGCCTCGGCGCCGGCCTGGCGCTCAGCGGCCGCAAGGACTAGCTCTCGCCCCAGCGGGCGAGGAACTCCTCCTCGCCGAGGCCGGCGAGGTCCTCGCGCAGCCTGCGCGCCCGGCGGGCGGCGTCCTGCGCCGGGAGGTCCCAGAACAGCACGACCTCGCCCGACGCGACCTCGACGACCTCGAGATGGTCGATGCGCGTCGGGTCCAGCGCCGCCGGACGGCGGCTGGACCGCGTGTGCAGCAGCCGGTAGCTGCGATTTGCCCTCCTCATGCCGCGAAACGTAGCTCGCCGCGGGTGCCGGTGCGCTGCGTCTACGCCGTGAGCGCGCGCGCGACGCCGTCGAGCGCGTCCTCGCCGTGGAAGACGCGGCCGTCGGGAAGCCACAGCGCGGGCACGTCGCGGACGCCGCGCTGCTCGGCGAGCGCGGTCGCGTCCTGGAGCGCGGTCGCGATCGACTGCAGCGACGCGCCCTTGAGGATCGCGCGCGGATGCATCTCGCAGGCGGCCCCGGCGATCAGGACGCTCTCGGGCGCGCCGAGGTCGCGGCCGGCCGCGAAGGCCTGGCGGAAGGCGGCGAGCGAGAAGGCGACCGCGCGGCCGATCTGGCGCGCGTAGGTCGCGGCGCGCATCGCGAACGCCGTGTCGCACGGGAACGGGTCGGGCCAGCGCACGGGCTGCAGGCCGCGGCGCAGCGCGGCGTGCTCGATGCGGTCGAAGAACGCCTCGCGGTCGGTCTGGCAGCGAAAGCCCTCCAGCGTGTCGGCGCCGGTCAGCCGCGAGGCCGCGATCGGGATCCATTCGGCGGCCGGCAGCCGGCAGATGATGCGCTCGGCGAGGAGGTACGCCTCCGGGCTCGCGAGGTCGAAGTAGAAGGCGGGCCGGGAGGGCGCGTCGAGCTCCACGACCTCAACCGTAGCCGCGCCGCGATCGTTGCTTCAAACGTCAGCCGTGGATGAGCCAGCCGTCGGCGTCGCGAGCGGCCTCCATGACCGCCTCCGACAGCGTCGGGTGGCCGTGCACGATGCGGGCGACCTCGGCGAAGCCGCCCTCCAGCGCGCGCACGTTGACGAGCTCCTGGATCAGCTCGGTCGCGCGCGTGCCGACGATGTGGCCGCCGAGCAGCTCGCCGTAGGTGCGGTCGCCGATGATCTTCACGAGGCCGCTGCGGTCGCCGTAGACCGTGCCCGCGCCGACGGCACCGAACTGCAGCTTGCCGACGACGACGTCGTGGCCGGCGTCGATCGCCTGCTGCTCGGTGAGGCCGAAGCTGCCGACGTTCGGGTAGCAGAAGGTCGCCCGCGGGATGTCGATGTAGTCGATCGCGTGCGTCTCGAGGCCGGCCGCGTCCTCGGCGGCGATGATGCCCTCGTCGGAGGCCTTGTGCGCGAGCGCGGGGCCGGGGACGAGGTCGCCGATCGCGTAGACGCCCGCCAGCGAGGTGCGCAGCGCGCCGTCGACGGCGATCAGCCCGCCGTCGGTGAGCGCGATCCCCGCCTCCTCGAGGCCGAGCCCCTCGACATCGGGCGCGCGACCGGCGGCGATGACGAGCCAGTCGGCCTGCGATGCCTCGCCCGCGACGGTGAACGTCACGCCGTCGCCGGCGGTCTCGACGTTCTCGACGAAGACGCCGGTGCGCACCGTGATCCCCTGCTTCTTGAAGCCGCGCTCGGCGATCTTCGAGATGTCGGCGTCCTCGGTCGGCAGGACGCGGTCCAGGCCCTCGTAGAGCGTGACGTCGCTGCCCAGGCGCGCGTAGGCGGAGGCGATCTCGGTGCCCGAGGCGCCGGCGCCGACGACCGCGAGCGTCCCCGGCAGCTCCTCCAGCGCCCAGGCCTCCTCGGTGCCGATGACGCGGCCGCCGAACTGCGTTCCGGGCAGCGGCTTGGGCACCGAGCCGGTCGCGAGGATGACGGTCGTCGCCGCGATCTCGGTCCCGTCGAAGTTGCCGCCGACCTTGACGTTGCCGTCGTCGGTGACCGAGCCGTGGCCCTCGATGACGTCGATCGCGTTCTTCTTCATGAGGCCGGCGACGCCGCCGGTGAGCGTCTTGACGACCTTCGCGCGGCGCGCGGAGACGGCCGTGAAGTCGATCTCGGGGGCGCCGACGGTGATGCCGAAGTCGCCGGCGCCGCGGATCTCGGTCAGGACGTCGGCGACGCGCAGCACGGCCTTCGCGGGGATGCAGGCGTAGTTCAGGCAGCGCCCGCCGATGCGATCGGACTCCACGACGGCGGTGCGCATGCCCAGCTGGGCGGCGCGGATGGCGGCGACGTAGCCGCCCGGCCCGGAGCCGATGACGATGCAGTCATAGGAGGATTCGGCCATTGCCCGGACCCTAGCGAGTCGGCCGCGCAGGCATCTGGAGTCGCGCCATCGGCCGCACGAGCTTCCAGAACAGCCAGCCCATCAGGCCGATCGCGACGAGGCAGACGAGCCCCTGCCACCACTTCTGGACCCCGATGAGGTACAGCGAGAGGAAGACGATCTGCAGCCCGAGGATCGTCTGGAAGCCGAGCACGGCCCAGTACTGGCGCAGCCACATCCCGATCCCGGCCATCAGCAGCAGCGCGGTCGTGACGGCGGTCGTGACGACCGGGTCGCCGGACGCGCCCGCGATGTCGTTGCCGGTCAGCGCCGTGATGACGTTGCCCGCTGCGAAGACGAACGCGACGCCGGCGGCGAACGTCACGACGCCGGGGCGCTCGCCGGGCGCGAGCGGCTCGAGGTCGGCGCGGATCTGGTCGTCGCGGGCGCGGCCGCGGGCGTAGCCGCGGCGCAGCTGCTCGTCGGCGGCCGGCTCGGGCGCGGACGGTGGTGACGGCTCGGAGGGCGGTGCGCCGTCGCGGCGCCCGCGCTTGCGGCTACGCGCGCCCATGGGCGAGCTCCCGATCCAGGGCCGCGCGCAGCTCCGCGGCGGCCGCGCGCGGGTCGGCCGCGTCGGCGATCGCGCGCACGACGGCGATCCGCGTCGCGCCCGCGGCGAGGACGCTGTCGATGTTCGTCGCGTCGATGCCGCCGATCGCGAAGAACGGGACGGTTGCGTGCGCGGCCGCGTGGCGCACGAGCTCCAGGCCGACGGCCGGCCGCCCGGGCTTCGTCGGCGTCGTGTGCACGGGGCCGACGCCGATGTAGTCGGCGTCGCCGGCCGCGGCGATGTCGGCGGGCGCATGCGTCGAGCGGCCGACGAGCGCCTGCGGTCCCGCCAGCGCGCGTGCGGCGGCGACGCCCATGTCGTCCTGGCCGACGTGGCAGCCGTCGGCGCCCGCGGCCGCGACGAGGTCGGGCCGGTCGTTGAGGATCAGCAGGGCGCCGGCCTCGTCGCAGAGCGAGCGCGCGGTCGCGGCGGCCGCCAGCAGCTCGTCGTCGGTCGCCGTCTTGTCGCGCAGCTGGACGATGTCGACACCGCCCGCGAGCGCGGGCGCGAGGACGTCGGCGAGCGCGCGGCCGCCGGGCCGGGCGGAGCAGACGAGGTAGAGCACGGCCCGCTGCAGGCGGGCGCGACGGTCGTCGAGATCGGACACGACGGCCATTGTCGCAACGCCCGCGGGGCGGCGGGCGCGGGCGCTAGGATTGGTCGTCTAACGGGAGCCCGCGATCGTGGGCTGAGAGGGCGTCACGCCGACCGTCAACAGCTGATCCGGGTCATGCCGGCGAAGCGAGGTGTCATGCCGCAGGACGCAACAGCAGCGAACGTCGTCGTCATCGGCGGCGGTGCCATCGGGCTCGCCGTCGCCTGGCGGGCTGCCCAGCGCGGGCACGCCGTCTGCGTGCTCGAGCGCGGCGCGCTCGGCGCCGGGACGTCGCACGTCGCCGCCGGGATGCTCGCGCCCGTCACCGAGGCCGACCCCGGCGAGCTGGCGCTGCTGGAGCTCGGGCTGCGCAGCGCGCGCGCCTGGCCGGCATTCGCCGAGGAGCTGCAGGCGGCCTCGGGCGCCGACCCCGGCCTGCGCCGCTGCGGCGCGCTCGTCGTCGCCCGCGACGCCGACGAGGCCGCGGCGCTCGAGCGCGAGCTCGCGCTGCGAATCGAGCTCGGCCTGGAGGTGCAGCGCGTGCTGCCCAGCGCGGCACGGCGGCTGGAGCCCGCGCTCGCGCCGACGGTGCGCCTCGCGCTCGCGGTGCCCGGCGACCACGCCGCCGACCCGCGCGCGCTCGTGCTCGCGCTCGCCGAGGCCGCCCGCCGCGCCGGCGCCACGCTGCGCACCGGCGCCAGCGTCGAGGCGATCGCGAATCGACGACCGCGGACGCATCGCCGGCGTCCAGCTCGCCGGCGGCGAGGTCGTCGCCTGCGGGCAGGTCGTCGTCGCGGCGGGCGTCTGGAGCGGCGCGATCGCGGGGCTGCCGAGCGTCGCGCTGCGGCCCGTCAAGGGCCAGATCATCCGCCTGCGCGACCCCGCCGGCCCGGGCCTGCTCGAGCGCATCGTGCGCTTCGAGGGCGGCTACCTCGTCCCGCGCGGCGACGGCCGCTACGTCCTCGGCGCGACGATGGAGGAGCGCGGCTTCGACACGACCGTGACCGCCGGCGGCCTCTACGAGCTGCTGCGCGATGCCGGCGAGCTCGTGCCCGGCATCCACGAGCTCGTCGTCGAGGAGAGCGCCGCCGGCCTGCGCCCCGCGACGCCCGACAACGCCCCGCTGCTCGGCCGCGACGAGACCGTGGAAGGGCTTGTCTGGGCGACGGGCCACCACCGCAACGGGATCCTCCTGGCGCCGGCCAGCGCGGACATCGTCGCCGGCGTCCTCGACGGCGAGCGCGCCCCGGCGCCGTTCGCGCCCGGCCGCTTCACCCGCGCACGCGAGGGGGCGACGGCGTGATCTTCGTCAACGGCAAGGCCGTCGACCCGGGCGCGCAGCCGACGATCCGCGACCTGCTCGTGGCGATCGACATCGATCCCGACCGCGCCGGCATCGCCGTCGCCGTCGACTCCGAGGTCGCCCGCCGCGGCGCCTGGCCGACGCAGACGCTCGACGACGGCGCCCACGTCGAGATCGTCACCGCGACGCAGGGGGGTTGATCGCGTGATCGCCCCGCTCGTCATCGCCGGCCGCAGCTTCGGCTCCCGCCTGATCCTCGGCACCGGCGGCTTCACCCGCATGGCCACGCTGGGCGACGCGATCGACGCCTCCGAGACCGAGCTCGTGACGGTCGCGATGCGGCGCGTCGAGCCCGGCACCGACGGCTCGCTGCTGGACGTCATCGCCGCCCGCGGCATCGACGTGCTGCCCAACACCGCCGGCTGCTTCACCGCCCGCGACGCCGTGCGCACGGCGCAGCTCGCGCGCGAGGCCCTCCAGACCGACTGGGTCAAGCTCGAGGTGATCGGCGACGAGCGCACGCTGCTGCCCGACGCGCCCGAGCTGCTCGTCGCCGCCGAGCAGCTCGTCGACGACGGCTTCGTCGTGCTGCCCTACACGAACGACGACCCGATCCTCGCCCGCCGCCTGGAGGACGTCGGCTGCGCCGCCGTCATGCCGCTGGGCTCGCCGATCGGCAGCGGCCAGGGCATCGCGAACCCCGCCAACCTCGCGCTCATCGTCGAGCAGGCGGGCGTGCCGGTGATCCTCGACGCCGGCGTCGGGACGGCCTCCGACGCCGCCCTGGCGATCGAGCTCGGCTGCGACGCCGTGCTCTGCGCGAGCGCGATCTCGCGCGCGACCGACCCCGTCGCGATGGCCCACGCGATCCGCCACGCCGTGCTCGCCGGTGCGCTCGCGCGCGGCGCGGGCCGGATCCCGCGGCGCACGCACGCGCGCCCGAGCTCGCCCGTCGAGGGCATGCCGGAGTTCGCCGAGTGACATCGAGTCATTGCTCGACGCTCGCCAGTGGGGAACCGGAAGCCGGCCGCTCGCGATGACCGGCGCCGACGCGCTCCTCGAGCGCTTCATCGCGGCATGGTCGGCGGCCGACCTCGGCGCCGAGCTCGCCGCCACCTGCGCGCCCGACCTGCACTACGAGGACCCGCTGACCTTCAAGGGCGCGCTGCACGGCCCGGGCGCGCTGACCGAGCACGCCGCGCGGCTGCGAGCGGCGGCGCCCGACGCGCGCATGCAGTCCGCCGGCGAACGTCTCACCGACGGGCGCTTCGTCGCCGCGCCGGTGCGCCTGCAGGGCACGCACACCGGCGAGCTCGAGAGCTTCCCGCCGACCGGCCGCGCGGTGTCCGTGCACGCCGTCCTGTACTGCGAGCTCGACGAGTCCCGGACGCGCCTGTGGCGCGTCCGGGCGTTCTTCGATCTCTACGACGCCGCGATCCAGCTCGGCGTCCTGCCCAAGCCCGGCTCGCTGGGCGAGCGCGCGCTGCTGCTCATGCGCGGCTTCGGCCTGCGGCCGGGATCCTGACCGCCGCTACGAGCCGCTCGTGACCCTGATCTGCCCGTTCTGCCCGGAGTGGATCGTGCAGACGTAGTCGATCGTCCCCGCCTTCTTGGCCGTGTAGTCGAAGGTCCCGCCGCCCTTGACGTTGTCGGACTGGAAGTCGTCGCCCTTGGTCGCGGTGACGTTGTGCTCGTAGCTGTCGTTGTTGACCCAGTGGACCTTCTGGCCGACCTTGACCGTGATCTTCTCGGGGGCGAACTTGTTGTTCTGCATGAGGACGTTGACGGTGCCGCTCTCGGCGGCGCCGGCGGGCGTCGTCGGGGTGACGGTCGTGGCGGTCGAGGCCTCGTTGTCGTCGCCGCCGCAGCCGGCGACGAACGCGCCGGCGAGCGCGAGGGCGCCACAGGACAGCGCGATGATGATCCGGCGGGACATGGGTCCTCCTGGGGGTTCGGGCGGGGCAGTGCCGCTGGCGAGATTAGTCCGCCGCGGCGTGCCCGCGCGCAACAACCTCCACGACGAGCGGGGCGTGGTCGGACAGCGGGCCCCGGTCGAGGGCGCGCACGGGGCCGGCGGCAGCGAGCAGATGGCCGAAGACGTGGTCGACGCCGCGCCCGCCGAGGTGCTCGAACCCCGGCACCTCGGGGTCGCGGACGTTGAAGTCGCCGCCGAGCAGCGCCGGGCCGCCGTGCGCCCAGGCGAGCGTCGCGGCGGCGGCCTGCTCGATGTCCGCCCGGGCGCGCGCGGCCGAGTGCACCTGCGCGTGGAGGTTCGCGCACCACGGCCCGCCCGCGAGTGCCACCGCGTGGCAGACGCGGCGCTCGGGCCGGCGGCGCAGCAGCACGCGGCGGTGATCGGCGATCGTCGCGAACGCCGCCCGCACGAGGATGACGTTCGCCCCGCCGCCGCCGGACCTGATGATGTCGGGCGCTCGAACTGCGAGCGCGCGGCGCAGCGCGGGCAGCTCGTTGCGCGAGGTCAGCGCCGTGCGCGCATGCGCCGCGCAGGCGCGCGCGAGCGCCGGCGCCCACCAGGGCGGGACCTCCTGCAGCAGCGCGACGTCCCACTCCCAGCCCGCCAGCGCGGCGGCGAACTCGGCCTGCAGGTCGCGGCCGGCGGGCGGCACCGCGCGGCCGTGGAAGAGGTTCCAGGTCAAAACGCGCATCGCGTCATAGACTGCCCGGCTTGACGCGTCACCTGCTCACCGGTGCCGAGCTCGATCGCGACGAGCTGATCGCGCTGCTCGACCGCGCCGACGCGCTGAAGGCCGCCCCGCTGTCCTCGCGCGCGCTGGAGGGCCGCAGCGTCGCGCTGATCTTCGAGAAGCACTCCACGCGCACGCGGCTGTCGTTCGAGGCGGGGATCTTCGAGCTCGGCGGCCAGCCCGTCGTGCTGCGCCGCGACGAGCTGCACCTCGCCCGCGGCGAGTCGGTGAAGGACACCGCGCGGATCCTCTCGCGCCACATGTCGGCGATCGGCCTGCGCACGGGGCCCGACGCGCTGATCGAGGAGCTCGCCGAGCACGCGACCGTGCCGGTCTTCAACATGCTCACGGCCGGCCACCACCCCTGCCAGGCGCTCGCCGACCTCATGACGCTGCGCGAGGAGTTCGGCCGCCTGGAGGACCTGAAGCTCGCCTACGTCGGCGACGGCAACAACGTCGCGCGCTCGCTGGCGCTCGTGGGCGCGATCGCGGGCGTCGAGGTCGCCGTCGCGTCGCCGGAGGGGTACACCCTCACCGACGCGCCGGGCGCGACGCTGACGACCGACCCGGCCGAGGCCGTCGCCGGCGCGCACGCCGTCTACGCCGACGTCTGGGTCAGCATGGGCGACGAGGAGACCGCCGACGAGCGCCGCCTCGCGCTCGCCCCGTATCGCATCGACGACGCGCTGCTGGACCTCGCCGCCCCGGGCGCGATCGCGCTGCACTGCCTGCCCGCGCATCCGGGCGAGGAGATCACCGAGGAGGTCCTGTACGGGCCGCGCCAGCGCATCTGGGACCAGGCCGAGAACCGCCGTCACGCGCAGAAGGCCCTGCTCGAACTCCTGCTGCGCTAGCCTCGCCGACGGGAAGGTCGACGCTCCAGGAGGCCGCCGGTGCCGCAGCCCAAGAAGTCAGGTTCGCCCGCTCGCAAGGCCTCGGCCGGCAAGCCGAAGCCGAAGCCGAAGCCGCGCAAGCCGGCCGCCGCCAAGGCCAAGGTCCCCCCGAAGCAGGCCCCGCCGTCCGATCCGCAGGCCACCGAGGACGCCGCTGCACGCCGGCATCGCGATGCTGCGCGACGTGCTCGCCCGCGGGATGGTCATCACCGCCGACCGCCTGCAGGAGACCGTCGACGAGGCGGTCAAGCGCGGCCGGATGACGCGCGACGACGCCGAGGAGCTCGTCGCCAACCTCATCCAGATCGGGCGCCTGCAGACGCAGGACGCGATCGCCGACCTCGAGGGCCTCGTGGAGCGCTCGGCGTCGTCGACGAAGCGGGTCGCGCGGGCGCGCGTGGGTCGCGTCGCGGCCGCCGCCCGCCACGCCCCGGGCACCGACCGCGCGCTGCGTGCCGTCGACCGCGCTCGCCGCGCCGCCGGGCTGGGCTCGCAGTTCCCGATCAGCGGCTACGACGAGCTGACCGCCGCGCAGGTGAAGGGCCGGCTCGCCGAGCTGTCGCCCGCAGAGCTGCGCAAGGTCCGCGATCACGAGCGCCGCAACGCCAACCGCAAGTCGATCCTCGGCGCGATCGAGAAGCGGCTGCGCTGAGCGCCCTGCCATGCTGGTGGGGTGGAAGCGAGCACCTTCATCCGTCCCGAGCGCGGCGCGACCCTCGACCTGCGCGTCGAGTCGCTCGCCTACGGCGGCAACGGCATCGCGCGGCTGGAGGCCGGCGACGACGGCGGCCGCGGCTACGTCGTCTTCGTGTCGGGCGCCGTGCCCGGCGACCTCGTGCGCGCGGAGGTCACCAAGCGCAAGCGCGGCTATGCGGAGGCGCGCACGCTCGAGGTCCTCGAGCCCGGCCCCGACCGCATCGCGCCGCTCGCCGACCACCCCGGCGCGCCGTGGCAGGTGCTGCCCTACGAGCGCCAGCTCGCCGTCAAGCAGGAGCAGGTCGGCGACGCGCTGACGCGGATCGGGCGCCTCGAGGGCTTCGTCCTCGACGACATCGTCCCGGCCGTCGAGCAGTGGCGCTACCGCAACAAGCTCGAGTACTCGTTCGGCACCGACGACGCGGGCGAGCTCGTCTGCGGCTTCCACGCGCCCGGCTCCTGGCACGAGATCGTGCCGATCGCGGACTGCCTGCTGGCCTCCGAGCGCTCCAACGCCGTGCGCGACCAGGTCGTGGCCTGGTGTCGCGCGCAGGGCCTGGAGGCGATGGACCGCCGCACCCACACGGGCATGCTGCGCAACCTCGTCATCCGCGAGGGCCGTCGGACCGGCGAGATCCAGGTGCGGCTCGTCACGGGGCCCGGCGAGATCGACAAGCTCAGCCTCGCCGAGGCGGTCGACTGCGAGGGCCTCATGTGGACGCGCACCGACGCCCTGGCGGAGACGACCGCCGGCGGCAAGACCGAGGTCGTCGCCGGCGCGCGCAAGCTGCAGGAGGAGCTCTCGGGCCTGCGCTTCTCGATCTCCCCGCTGGCGTTCTTTCAGACGAACACCGAGATGGCCGAGCGCCTCTACGCGGTCGCCGCCGAGCTCGCCGACCTCAAAGGCTGGGAGCGCGTCTACGACCTCTTCTGCGGGATCGGCACCGTCGGGCTGAGCATGGCCGCCCGCGCGGGCGAGGTCTGGGGCCTGGAGATCGTCGAGGAGGCCGTCGCCGACGCGATCTCCAACGCCCGCCGCAACGGGATCGGCAACGCGAAGTTCTTCGCCGGCGACGTGCGCCTCGCGCTGCGCGAGCTCGCCGAGGAGGCCGGGCGCCCGGACGTCTGCCTGCTCGACCCGCCGCGCGCGGGCCTGTCGCAGAAGATCGTGCGGCGCATCATCGAGACCGCGCCGCGCCGGATCGTCTACATCTCCTGCAACCCGACGACGCTCGCGCCCAACGCCGCGCAGCTCGTCGAGGCCGGCTACGCGCTGCGGCGCGTCGTGCCGGTCGACATGTTCCCGCAGACGCCGCACATCGAGTGCGTGGCGCTGCTGGAACGCGCCGCCTAGGCTAGAAGCCGTGGTTGGGGTTGTGCAGCGGCGCGGGGTTGTCGCGCGGCGGCTCGGCGGGGGCGCGCTCCTCGGTGCCCGACGGCTTGATCCGCTCCGGCATCCCGGGAAGCTTGACCTTCAGCTTGCGCCCGTCCTTCAGCGTCACCTCGTGCGGCTTCTGCTTCAGCGGCTCACCTGGAATCGCGCTCATGTGACGAGGCTACTCCACCGGGATCGTGACGTCGTCGGACGAGACGTCTGAGCGCCGCCGCGGCTCACGGATCCAGCAGCGCTGTGAGCGCCGCGATGTCGCGCTCGTCCGCCGGGCGGCCGCTTGCCCGCTTCATCGCGATGAGGTCGTCGAGGCCGGCGATGGCGAGCGTGATCCCGTCGAAGTCGACGACGAGCGCGTGCGCGCGCAGGTCGCGGTAGGGCGGAGCGCCGGGCACGTCGCGCAGGATCTGCAGCTCTCCGTGGCGAGTGGTCAGCGGCGGGACGATCGGCGCCTTCTCGAGGTGGTCCGCGGTCGGCGCGCTGCCGGGCAGATCGCGGGGGCGCGCGTCGAGCTCGGCGAGCGCGCGAGCCAGGCGCTCGAGGTTTGCGCGGCCGGGTGCCGCGATGACGTCGAGGTCCTTCGTCGTGCGCCGGTGCCCGTGGACCTGGACGGCGACGCCGCCGATGACGGTGTAGTCGACGTCATGGCGGTGCAGGGTCGCGAGCAGCTCGCGCAGGTCCAGCGCAGCATCCGGACCGCGATCGTCGCTCATCGCCGTCCCCGTGCGCGCGCCCGCGCGCCCTCGATCTCGAGCCGTGTCGCGACGAGATTCCAGGACGCCGACTCGGCCAGCCGCTCCGCCGGCGTCAGTCGCCGGCCGTGGGCCAGGGCGGCGGGATCGACGTCGAGCTCCAGTGCCTCGACGGTCAGCACGGGACGCTCGCCGAGCGCGAGCAGCAGCGCGGTGAACCGGTCGAAGCTCGGCGACTGCAGGCCGGACTCGATGCGGCTTATCGCGGTCTGCGTCGTGCCGGCCCGGCGCGCGAGCGACCGCTGCGAGACGCCGTGGCGCCGGCGTGCGGTGCGCAGATGCTCGCCGAGCACGGACATGGCGGGAAGCGTAGCGACTTGATATCGGATGCGATATCAACTCGGCCACGGTTTCGTTCGCGGCGGCCCTGGGCATCGACGCAGAGATGGTCTTTCGCAAGCCTGCCCGTGGCTGAACGGGCATCGACGTTCCGCACCGGCGGCGCGGGATGGTGGGTCACGCTGGCCGTGCTGATCGGCGCGCTCGCTGCGCTCGCCGGAACCGCACTCGGTCTGCAGACGCTGCCGGTCGCGATCGCGGCCGGGGTGCTGGCGGCTGTGCTGCCCCACGTCCTCGACCGCCGCAAGCAGCGGCGGCGCTCGTCCGAGCGCCGGGCCGAGACGGGGCGGGACCAGCCGCAGCCGCAGGCGCGGACCGCCGCCGAGCAGCGGCGCCGCTCAGCGCCCCCGCAGCGCGCGTAGCTCCGCGCGCAGCTGCACGACCTCGGCCTCCAGGCGCGCGACGCGATCGGCGAGCGGCAGCTCGACGTGCTCGCGCTCGGGCGCGACCGGCATCGGCCGCCCGGGCGCGCGCACGACCGGCGCGGCGACCGCGGGCACCGGCACGTCGGCGGCGACCCCCGCCGGCTCGGGCGCGTCGTCGTCGCTGAGGCGGTGCGCGTAGCGCTCCTCCTTCTGCCCCGGCCGCCGCGGCAGCTGTGAGACGAGCTCGCGCGCGATCAGGCCGGCGAGCGTGTCGTGCACGGCCGCGAGGTCGGCGAACGGGTGCAGGCGCTCGGTCCGGCCCTTGAGCTCCCCCGGCGTCTGCGGGCCGCGCAGCATCAGCACGCAGAGCACCGCGAGCTCGTCGGGGGCGCTCGTGAGCGACTCGTCGAGCAGGTGGCGGTACTTCGAGGTGCGGCTGCCGGCGCCGCTTGACAGCCGCGCCCAGCGGCGGCGGTTCAGGCGCGTGATCGAGTCGCGGATCGTCGACTCGTCGTAGGCGACGACCGGGTCGCGGTTCGTCGACTGGTTGCAGGCCGAGCGCAGCGCGTTGAGCGTCAGCGGGTAGGTGTCGGGCGTCGTGCGCTGCTTCTCCAGGAGGCAGCCCAGGACGCGGATCTCAGCCGCGGTGAGGTCCACTACTCGCTGTCGGGCTCGCCCTTGCCGGGCTTGTTCTTGTCCTGGAGGCTCTTCAGCCAGTCCGAGAGCTGCTGCCCGGCGCTGTTGACGTGGGTGCCGGCCTCGCTGAAGAGGTCCTTGAAGCGGTCGGAGTAGTGCGCGGCGGCGTCGGCGGCCTCCTCGCGCGCCGGGCGCTCCTGCCCGCGCCGGACGTACTCGCCGCCGACGATGCGGTCGTACTCGCCGTCGCGCACCCAGGCGAGCAGCTCGTGCACGCGCTTGACCGGCAGCGAATGCGTCTGGCGCATGTCGGTGAGCAGGCGCTGCAGGCGGTCCAGGCCCTCGCCGCTCTCGGTGTACTCCATCGCCTGGCGCATGAAGGCGTCGAGGTTGAGGTCCTCGGCCTTCGCGCCCGCCGACATCGTCATGAGCATCTTGCAGACGACGCGCGGGTCGCGGGTGACGATCGCCGCGGCGCGGTCGCAGGTCAGCTCGGTCGCGCGCGACCACTCCAGCAGCGCGTGCTGGACGGCCAGCAGCGGCAGGCCGGCGGCCATCGGCAGGCGCTGGCCGGTGAGCCGCAGGAGGATCTGCAGCGCCGTGCGGTAGAGGACGTGGTCGGAGGCGATGTGCCCGACCTCGTGCGCGATGACGGCCTCGAGCTCGTCGTCGCCGAGCAGCGCGACCGTGCCGCTGTTGAGCACGAGGATCGGCTTGCCGGCCCCGATCGCCATCGCGTTGGCGATCGGCTCGGCGGTCATGTACAGGTCGTAGCTCTCGGAGATGTCGAGCACGCCGAGCACGTGCTGGTAGCGCGTCCAGATGTCCGGCAGCTGATCGGTGCCGAGGCGCACCGACGCGCCGAGGTAGGTCTGGCGCAGCGCGCGCTCGTAGCCGAACTCGATGAGCTTGCGCACGACGAGGTCGAGCATCGGGATCGAGGCCAGCGCCGCCGTCGCAGCCCGGTCGGCAGGGTGCTCGTACGCCTTCGGCGAGATGCCGGTCAGCCGGTAGGCCTCCGCTGGCGTCGACACGCGTCCAGCTTACGTCACGAGGCAATCCCCGGCGCAAGACGCTTAGACTCGCCCCCGTGCGTGCCGCCACGATCCGCGACGGCGAGGTCCTCGTCGAGGAGCACCCCGATCCCGAGCCGGGAGCCGGCCAGGTTCTCGTGCGCGTCCGCGGCGCCGGGATCAACGGCGCCGACATGCTGCAGAAGCGGGGCCGCTACCCCGCCCCGCCCGGCAGCCCGCAGGACATCCCCGGCCTCGAGCTCGCCGGCGAGGTCGCCGCGCTCGGGCCGGGTGCGAGCCGCTTCGCCGAGGGCGACCGCGTCATGGGGATCGTCGGCGGCGGCGGCCAGGCGGAGCTCGCGACGGTCCACGAGCGCCAGCTCATGGCGGTCCCCGACGCCGTCGACTTCCCCGACGCCGGCGGCCTGCCGGAGGTCTTCACGACCGCCCACGACGCGCTCTTCACCCAGGCCGGGCTGCGGCCCGGCGAGCGGCTGCTCGTCCACGGTGCCGCCGGCGGCGTCGGCACGTCGGCCGTCCAGCTCGCCCACGCGATCGGCGCGCACGTCACCGCGACGGTTCGCAACCCCGACGCCCGCGACGCGGTCGCCGCGCTCGGCGCCGATGAGGTCGTCGACCCCGAGGGCTTCGAGGAGCACGGCCCCTTCGACGTCGTGCTCGAGCTCGTCGGCGCGCCCAACCTCGGCGCGAACGTCAAGGCGCTGAACACGCTGGGGCGGATCGTCGTGATCGGCATCGCGGGCGGCGCGAAGGGCGAGCTGAACCTCGCCGTGCTGATGGCCAAGCGCGGGCGCATCATGTCCTCGGCGCTGCGCTCGCGACCGCTGGAGGAGAAGGCCGCGACGGCGCGCGCCCTGGAGCGCGAGGTGCTGCCCCTGTTCGAGCGCGGCGCCGTGCGCGTGCCGGTCGCCCAGACGTTCGCGCTCGACGACGTCGCGGCCGCGTACGAGCACTTCGCCGCCGGCGGCAAGCTCGGCAAGATCATCCTCGTGCCGTAGGCGACGTTCAGGTTGGCCGCAGTCGGGTAGGTCCCCCGCAGTGCTCGAGCTGGACGCTCTGAGCCGCCGCTACGGGGAGGTGGTGGCTCTCGACGATCTCACCCTCTCGGTCCCCGATGGAAGCATCTGCGGGTTCGTCGGGCCCAACGGGGCCGGCAAGACGACCGCGATGCGGATCGTGCTCGGGGTGCTCGCCGCCGACGCCGGTGAGGTCCGCTGGGAGGGCCGGCCGATCGACGCCGCCACCCGCGCGCGCTTCGGCTACATGCCCGAGGAGCGCGGCCTGTACCCGAAGATGCGCGCCGCCGACCAGCTCGCGTACCTCGCCCGGCTGCACGGCCTGCAGCGCGCGGACGCGGCCGCGGCGGCGGCCCTCTGGCTCGAGCGGATGGGGCTGGGCGAGCGCTCCGGCGACCGCGTCGAGGCGCTGTCGCTGGGCAACCAGCAGCGGGTGCAGCTCGCCGCGGCGCTCGTCCACGAGCCGGCGGTGCTGATCCTCGACGAGCCGTTCTCGGGCCTGGACCCGATCGGCGTCGACGTCATGAGCGAGGTCCTGCGCGAGCGCTCCGCGGCCGGCGTCCCGGTGCTCTTCTCCAGCCACCAGCTCGAGCTCGTCGAGCGCGTCTGCGACAGCGTCGCGATCATCAAGGACGGGCGCCTCGTCGCATCCGGGACGGTCGCCGAGCTGCGCGCCCGCGGCGGCCGCGGTGCCTGGCGCGTCATCGTCGATGGCGCTGCGCCGGGCTGGCTGCAGGGCGTCCCCGGCACCCGCGAGATCTCCTCTGACACGCGCGGCGTGCTCGTCGTGCTGGAGGGCGCCGACGAGCAGCAGCTGCTCGACGCCGCCCGCGCCGCCGGCCGCGTCCAGCACTTCGCGCGCGAGGAGCCGACGCTCGCCGAGCTGTTTCGCGGGGTGATCGCGGCGTGAGGCCGCGGACCGTCACGGCGCTCGTCGCCCGGCGCGAGATCGTCGAGCGCCTGCGCGAGCGCTCGCTGCTGATCTCGACGCTCGTGACGCTCGTGATCCTCGCGGCGATCACCGTCCTACCTGCTGCGATCGGCCTCGGCGGGACCGACACGCACAAGGTCGCCGTCGCCGGCCCGCAGGCCGAGCGGCTGGCGCGCGCGGCGCAACCTGCGGCGCGCCCGCTCGACGCGCGGATCGAGATCGTCCGCGTCGCGGACGACGCCGCCGTCCGGCGCGTGGTGCGCGCCGGCGACGCCGACGCCGGCGTCACGCGCGCCGCCGACGCGATCGTGGCGCGCAAGCAGCTCGACGACGCGCTCGGCGTCGCCCTCCAGGAGGGTGCGCGCATCGTGCGCCAGCGTGCGCAGCAGCCCCCGCCCCTGCCGGTGCGCTCGCTCGAGGCCGTCGACGCGCACGCCGACCAGCAGCAGTCGCTCGCGTTCGTCGCCGTCCTGATCCTGTACGTCCAGCTGATCACGTACGGGTTCTGGGTCGCCTCCGGGGTCGTCGAGGAGAAGACCTCGCGGATCGTCGAGGTGCTGCTCGCGACGATCCGCCCGCGCGAGCTGCTCGCCGGCAAGATCCTCGGCATCGGCGTCGTCGGTCTCGGCCAGCTCCTGCTGATCGGGACCGTTGGAACGCTGCTCGCCTTGGCGACAGGTGCGCTCGACCTCGGCGGCGACGCCGTCGTGGCGCTCGGGGTCGTGCTCGCCTGGTTCGTCCTCGGCTACGCCTTCTTCTCGTGCCTGTTCGCCGTGGCCGGCGCGCTCGTCTCGCGCCAGGAGGACATCCAGAACACGACCGGGCCGCTGACGATCGTCCTCGTCGGCTCCTACCTGCTCTCGTTCGCGGCGATCGACGACCCCGGCGGCACGCTCGCGACCGTGCTGTCGTTCGTCCCACCGACGGCGCCGATGATCGCGCCGGTGCGCCTGATCGCGGGCGAGATGCCGTTCACGCAGGTCGTCGGCGCGGCCGCGGTCCTGCTCGCGAGCACGCTCGTGCTCGTGTCGGTCGCGGCGCGGATCTACTCCAACGCGGTCCTGCGGACCGGCACGCGCGTGAAGCTGCTGGAGGCCTGGCGGGCGCCGCAGAGCTGACGTCAGTGGCGCAGCAGCGCCGGGATGCGGTCGAGGTTGGGCAGCAGGTAGCCGGCCGCGATCAGCGGCAGCGCCGGGATCGCCTGGTCGAGCACGAGGCTCAGCGCCAGCGAGGCGAGCAGGCCGAGCGTCACGCCGGCGATCGTCGCCGCGCGGCGGAAGCCGTAGCGCCAGGCCCAGCCGGCGAACATCGATGCAAACAGCGCGTCGGACAGGCCGAGGTGCCCGGCGCTGCCCATCTGGCCCCAGGCGGGCAGGTCGAAGCTCAGCGGGTCGACGATGTCGGTGCCGTTGTCGAACAGCTGCGACGACGGCCCGCTGGCGACCGACCAGATGTCGATCGCCCCGACGAAGATCGGCACCGCGACGGCGATCACCGGCGTCGCCAGCCAGCGCGCGAACAGCAGCCCGACGGCGCCCGCCAGCAGCGCCTCGGGGACGTTCGCGCCCGCGCCGACGCCGGCCGCGCCCTCGGCGTTCAGCGCGCCCGCCAGCAGCCCGGCCCCGAGCGCGATCAGCAGCGGGCCGAAGAGCGTCTCCGCCGCCGGCACGATCGCCAGCGTGCTGGCGGCGACCATCAGCAGCCCCACGCCGCCGGCGACGATCGTCGTCGTGTCGCCCACCGCGAGCGCCGGCAGTGCGGGGGCGGCGAGGAAGTAGGCCAGCGCGACGAGCGGCGCGACGACCGCGAGCGTCCCCGGGCCGGGGCGGCGGCGCCGCGAGCGGGTCAGTACGGGGGCAGGTCGGCGTACCACTCGCCGAGCACCCTGAAGGCCGACCAGAACGCCCGCTTGGCGGTCTCCTCGTCGAGCGCCTCGTCGATGTTCGGCACGTACAGCGCCTCGATCGACGGCGTCAGGCGCTGCAGCTCGCCCGGCTCGGCGAGCACCTCGCGCGAGAGCGGCAGGCCGAGCTCGTTGAGGATCGCCAGCGGCTCCTCGCCCATCACGACGACGATCTTCGGCTGCACGATCGCGATCTCCTCGACGAGCCGGCCGATGCAGGCAGGGTCGGCGAGCGAGGTGTCGCTGACCGGGCACTTCACGCAGAGCGTCCCGTAGACGGCGAGCGGATCGATCGACAGGCGCTTGAAGGCCTTCATCAGCGCCGTGCCGGCGCGGCCGTAGAAGGCGACGCCCTCCTCGATCTCCGGCGGCATCGGGGCGTGCTTGAGCAGCATGATGTCGGCCTGCGGGTGGCCGGAGCCCAGGACCGGCATGAGATGTCCGCGCGGGCAGTGCGGGCAGGCCTGCAGCTCGCGCGTGAAGGTGTTGAGCTCGCGAATGGCTCGCTCGAGGTACTTCTCGCGGATCTCGTCGTCGGTCGCAGGCATGGCTGGCCGTGGTTTCGACGGGCGCGAGGGCCGACCCTGCGCGTGCATCACGACTTGCGCGTCGCCCGCCGCACGCGCCGCTCGCGGCGCGCGGCCCGCGCCGCGGGGGGCGTCGCCTTCGTCTCGAGGAACTTCAGCGCCTGCACGTAGAGCAGCGACGAGGGCTTTGTCGTGATCTCGGCGTCGCGCAGCGCCTCGAGGAACTCCTCGGGCCCGTCGAAGTCGGCCATCCGCACGCGCACCGAGCCCAGGCCCTGGGCGACGTGCGAGTCCGAGCCGGCGCCGGCGAGGATCCGGTACTTGGCGGCGAAGCGCTCGGCCTCCTCGTTGAAGGAGCCGATCGCCACGCGCGGGTTGTAGACCTCGATCGCGTCGATGTCGTCGACGATCCCGAGCAGGTGCTCGTAGTCGGGGACGGCGTGCATGCGGTCGAAGGGGTGCGGCACGTAGACGAGGCCGCCCTGGCGCTTGATCTCGGCGATCGTCTCGGCCAGCGACATGCCGCGCGGGATCTGCTCCTCGATGAACAGGCCGATGACCTCGCCCTGATCGGCGGTCTTGACCTCCTCGGCGACGATGATCTTCACCCCGAACTCGGCGGCCTTCTCGCGCGCCTCGATGGCGCCGGAGACGACGTTGTGGTCGGTGACCGCGATCGCTCCCAGGCCCTGCTCGCGGGCGGTCGCCAGCAGCACCTCGACCGGCGTCGCGCAGTCGTGCGAGTGGTCGGTGTGCATGTGCAGGTCGACGTCGATCCTCGGCCGGCTGCGCAGGCGCGCGGCGAGCTGCGGGTTGCCGCCGAGCGGGTGGCGGCGCGCGACGAGGCCGCCGTAGACGTCCTCGAGCTCGTCGGCGACGCGCTCCCAGGTCAGCAGCTCGCGCAGCGGCGCGGCGGCGGCGGCGAGGCGCTCGCGCAGCGCCGGGTCGTCGACGAGGCGGGCGAGCTGGGCGGCGAGCGTGTCGAGGTCGCGCGGCTCGAAGAGCAGCCCGCGGTCGCCCTCTTCGAGCGCCTCCTCGTAGACCGGCAGGCGCGAGGCGAGCGGCACGACGCCGGCGTTCATCGCGCGCAGCAGCAGCGTCGGCGCGGGGGCGGCGCCGTCGGAGGCGGCGACGAGGATGTCGAAGCCGGCGTGGCCCTCGTCCTCGGCGAGCTCGTCGGGCGTGACGTAGCGCACGCGCTCCTCGAGGTCCGGGCGCAGCGGCGTGCTGCTCGACGGGCCACGGGCGGAGATGACCGTCGCCTCCCAGTCGTTGTCGGGCTCCAGGCGGCGCAGGGCGCGCAGGAACAGCCGCAGCGCGGCGCGCTCCTCGTCGTCGACGAAGCCGATCCGGACGCGGTCGCCCCGCACGCGCGGCGCCGGCGGGTCGGCGCCCGGCAGCAGGACGCGGTAGTCGGCGGGAAAGAAGCGCTGCATGAGGTCGCAGGTCGTGGCGAAGCTCGCGGTGCGTGCGTCGAGGCGGCCGAGCACGAGCTGGACGACCTTGCGGGCGACCTGGGTCGACAGCAGGCGCTCGGTCGGCGCGTGGAAGGTGCCGACGTTCAGGGCGCGCGAGTGGCGCAGCGCCGCGCTGGAGGTCGACGGGGCGAACGGCTCGTGGACGTGGCAGACGTCCAGCGGGACGATCTTCAGGAGGTCCTCGATCGTCCGCGAGACGTCGACCGGCAGCGCCGGCGCCCGCCGCCCGGCGCCGGGCAGGTCGGGCAGCGCGTCGCCGACGGCCAGCACGCGCGGGGGCGCGCCGGGCTCGGGCAGCAGCGAGGCCGGGTCCTCGCGCGCGGCCCGCAGCGCGGCGCGCGTGTCGCGCACGGCCTCCTGCGAGCGCGAGGGCGCCACGATCAGCACCTGGTGCCCGCGGGCCGCCAGCTCGGCGGTCACGCGCTCGACGTAGGTCGTGATCTCGTGGCGGCCGCCGTCCCAGGGGTGGGGCGTGACGTGGGCGATCGCGAGGCGTGCGAGGGGCACGCCCTGAGGATACGGAGGGGCCGCCGCGGGCCTGCTTTCAGGCGTCGTACAGGCTCTTGAAGACGTCCGCGTAGCGCTCGTAGACGACGTTGCGCTTGACCTTCAGCGTCGGCGTGAGCTCCTCGTGCTCCTGCGAGAGGTCGCGCTCGAGGATCGCGAAGCGCTTGATCTGCTCGATGCGGGCAAAGCGCTTGTTCGTCGCGTCGACGGCCGCCTGCAGCTCGGCGCGAACCTTGGGGTCGGCGCTGAGCGCGGCGAGGTCGCTGCCGTCGACGCCGAGCTTCTCCGCGAGCGCCGCGGCCTCGTCGGCGTCGAGCGTGAGGACCGCGGTGAGGTACTGGCGGCGGTCGCCGAAGACGACGGCCTGCGAGATCCAGCGCGACTGCGTCAGCGCGGCCTCGAGGTTCGCGGGCGAGACGTTCTTGCCGCTGGAGGTGATGATGAGGTCCTTCTTGCGGCCGGTGATCTTCAGGTAGCCGCCGGGGGTGATCTCGCCGAGGTCGCCGGAGTGCAGCCAGCCGTCCTTGATCGTCGCCGCCGTGGACGTCTCGTCGTTGTAGTAGCCGGTGAAGATCTGCGGCCCGCGCAGCATGATCTCGCCGTCGTCGGCGATCCGCACGTCGGTGCCGGGCAGCGGCCGCCCGACCGTGCCGACCTCGTGCTCGGGGATCGAGTTGAGCGTCACGACGGCCGACGTCTCGGTCATGCCGTAGCCCTCCAGCACCCAGACCCCGGCGGCGTGGAAGAACGTGAGGATCTCCTCGTCGATCGGCGCGGCGCCGGTCAGGGCGAGCTCGATGCGCCCGCCGAAGAGCGCCCGGACCTTGTTGAGCACGAGCGCGTCGGCGATCTTGTACTGCGTCTCCAGCAGGCGGCCCAGCGGGCGCCCCTCGCGCTCGCGTGCGCGGACCTTGCGCCCGACCTTGAAGGCCCAGTCGAAGACCTTGACCTTCGCCCCGCCGGCCTCTCCCACGCGCGACGTCGCCGCCGTGTGGATCTTCTCGAAGATCCGCGGGACCGACGGCAGGTAGGTCGGCTTCGTGATCGCGACGTCCGCGACGATCTTCTTCGGATCGCGGCGCCAGTAGGCCATCTCGAAGCCCTCGGCGACGCCGAACACCTGCACGAGGCGCGTGAGGACGTGGGCGAGCGGCAGGAAGATGTAGATGACGTTCTCGCCCGGCGTGGGCTCCAGGCGCTCCCTGACCATGTCGACGACCGAGCGCAGGTTGGCGTGCGTCAGCATGCAGCCCTTCGGCGGGCCGGTCGTGCCCGACGTGTAGACGATCGTCGCGAGGTCGTCGGCCCCGATCCCGGCGATCCGCTCGTCGAGCGTCTCGTCGGCGACGTCCTCGCCGCGCTCGCGCAGCGCCGACATCGTGAGGGCGTCCTCGGCGTCGCCGTCGAAGGCGATCACGTGGCGCAGCGCCGGCACGTCGTCGCGGATCTCGCGCAGCTTGACGAGCTGCGCCTCGTCCTCGCAGAAGATCGTCGTCGCGCCGGAGTGCTCGAGCACGTACTGGCACTCCTCCGGCGAGTTGGTCTGGTAGACCGGGACGACGACGGCGCCCGCGCAGAGCGCGCCGAAGTCGGCCAGCGTCCACTCCGGGCGCGTGTTGGAGAGGATCGCGACGCGCTCGCCGGGCTTGACGCCGAGGGCGATCAGGCCCTTGGCGAGCTGGCGGGCGCCCTCGCCCAGCGCGGGGTAGGAGATCTTCTTCCAGCCATCGCCGCTGGCATAGCGCATCGCCGTGCCGCGGTTGGCGGCGGCGGCGTCGAGGACCAGCGACGCGAGCGTGCGCGCGGGCGGCGCGGCCGGGGCGGGGTCGGGGGTCGTGGGCGCCGCCTGGGCGCCGGCGTCATCCGTGCTCATGGCGGCAATCCTACGCGCAGCCTCGCGCGCGGACGCCGGGGCGCAGGCCCCGGCGACCGGCGAACGGCGCTCAGGAGCCCGAGGCCGCCTTCTTCTTGGACGGGGCCTTGCGGCCCTTGGGCTCGGTGCCCGGCTTGCGCGTGTACTTCGCGATGAACTTCTCCGTGTCGGCGTGCGCCACGTCGTCGGGGCGCTGGTTCATCGGCGACTTCATGAGGTACGAGGACGGGCCGTCGAGCTGGCCGGAGAGCCCGTGGTTGAGGGCGAGCTTGCAGCAGCGCACGGCGTCGATGACGATCCCGGCGCTGTTGGGCGAGTCCCAGACCTCGAGCTTGAGCTCGGCCGTCAGCGGCACGTCGCCGAAGGCGTTGCCCTCCAGGCGGATGTGCGCCCACTTGCGGTCGGTCAGCCACGGCACGTAGTCCGAGGGACCGACGTGGACGTCTCCGGGCGGCAGGTCGTGGCCCATGATCGACGTGACGGCGTTCGTCTTGGAGATCTTCTTGGACTCCAGGCGCTCGCGCTCGAGCATGTTGAAGAAGTCCATGTTGCCGCCGACGTTCAGCTGCGACGTGCGCATGAGCTTCACGCCGCGGTCGTGGAACAGGCGCGCGAGGTTGCGGTGCACGATCGTCGCCCCGACCTGGGACTTGATGTCGTCGCCGACGACCGGCAGGCCGGCCTTCTTGAAGCGCTTGTTCCAGTAGTCCTCGCGGGCGATGAAGACCGGGATGCAGTTGACGAAGCCACAGCCGGCCTCGAGCACCTGCTCGACGTACCACTTCGTCGCGTCCTCGGAGCCGACCGGCAGGTAGGAGACGACGACGTCGGTGTGCGTGTCCTTGAGGATCTGGACGATGTCGGCGGTCTCGCCGGGGGCCTTCTCGATCTTCTGCTTGAGGTACTTGCCGAGGCCGTCGTGCGTCATGCCGCGGTAGACGGGGACGTCGAGCTTCTTGGGGACCTTCGCGAACTTGATCGTGTCGTTCTGGCCCGACCAGATCGCGGTGCCGAGGTCCTTGCCGACCTTCTCCTTGTCGATGTCGAAGGCCGCCGTGAACTCGATGTCGGAGATGTGGTAGCCGCCGAGGTCGACGTGCATGAGGCCGGGCACGTCCTGGGTCGGGTCGGCGTCGCGGTAGTAGTGGACGCCCTGCACGAACGCGTTCGCGCAGTTGCCGACGCCGACGATGGCGACGCGCACCTTGTCTGCCTGATAGCGCGATGCGCCGTTCGTGGAGTGTGCGCCGTTGCCGTTGGTGGGGCTCATTGTGCTGATGGTTTCCCTTCGTAAGACCGTTCCGGGGCTTACACCCCGTGACCAATTGCTCGTTACACGGAGACCGGCTGCGTCAGCTGGCGCTTGACGTGGAGGATCCGCTGCACGACGGTGAAGCTCGTCAGGGCCGCGAGCACGTAGACGGCCGGCGCCAGCGCCCCGAGAGCGGCGAAGACGAGCCCCGCCGACAGGATGATGACGCGCACGAGGCGGTCGGCGATGCCGACCTTGCACTCGACGCCCAGCGCCTCGGCCCGCGCCCGCGTGTAGGAGACGACGAGCGACGCCATGACCGCCACGACGACGGCCGCGACCGCCAGCTCGTCGCCGTCCTGGGTGAACGTCACCGCGATCGCGGTGAGGACGAAGCCCTCGACGATGCGGTCCAGCGTGGAGTCCAGGAAGGCGCCGAACGGCGTGCCCTTGCCCGACATCCGCGAGTAGCCGCCGTCGAGCGTGTCGCAGATCGACCCGATGATGAACACGACGCCGCCGATGAAGAACTCGTGCTGCCAGACGAGCAGCGCGGCGACGACGTTGAGCACGAAGCCGGCCATCGAGATCTGGTTGGGCGTCAGGCGCGAGGCGACGAGCTTGTCGCGCAGGGCCTCCAGGCGGCGCGCCGCCGGCGAGTTCGGCCGCGGCCGCGGAATGCGCGAGCGCTCACCGGGGCTGGGCGGCGCGGCGTCGGTCGGCTGCGGCGTCTCCTGTGTCCCGGCAGACATCAAGTCGTTGCCGGCACGACGTCGGTGCGGGGCGCGGGCGCCGCGTCGCCGCGCGGCGGGGGCCGGAAGCGCCAGACGTCCGGTCGCAGCCGCGCCATGCCGGTCGCGGCGAGGGCGCCGATGCCGGCGGCGCAGGCGCCCAGCACGGCGTCGGCGATGAAGTGGTTGGCGGTCACGACGATGACGAAGACGACGAGCAGCGGATAGATCGACCAGAAGACCTTCAGCGCACGCCAGCGCACGAGGCGCGCGAGCGGGATGCTGATCATGAGCGCGAAGCCGACGTGCATCGACGGCACGGCCGCATAGGGGTTGAAGAGCTTGCCGATCGTCACGCTGTCCTGCGGCACGCCGGTGAAGTCCGAGACGGCGTCGAAGAACCCCCACTCCGGGAAGAAGCGCGGCGGCGCCGTCGGGAAGATCGCGTACCCGACGCAGGCGACGGCGAAGGCGACGAGGAACATGTTGCGCACGAAGTAGAAGCTCGGGTTACGAAACAGGTACAGCCAGGCCAGGGCGCCGAGCGTGATCGAGGTCTGCGCGTTGATGTACATCCAGGCCGAGCCGTCCAGCAGCCACTGCTGGCCGGCGGCGAACGTCTGCAGCGAGGGCTCGATGAAGATGTTCAGCGTGCGCTCGACGCCGATGAGATCGCGCGCGTTCTGGAAGGCCACCGTCGCCGCGTCGGGATGGTTCACGAAGCCGCGCGTCAGCCGGTAGATCTGGTAGGCGGCCATGAACAGCAGCACCTGGCGCACCACGTCGAGAGGACCATGGGGCAAGAGGCGCGCCTGGAACGAGCTGAGGCGGGCGGTCATAGGACGAGGGCCATCCTATCGGCCACTTGTAACCGGCGTTCACAACGGCGTGACGAACGTTCACGATCGGCCTGCGATCGCGGTCGGCGTGCGTGCGCAGCGGGCGTCGCGGTCGAGCAGGCGGCGCGGATCGAAGGACGCGTCGACGCGCAGCGCGCCGGTGCTCAGCGCGTAGACGAGGGTCCAGCCGCCCTGCCCGCGCATGACGCAGCCGCGGCCGCCGGAGACCCGCCAGTACGGCGTGAAGCGCACCCGCACGAGCGTGAAGCCCGGCCGCGGGACGCGCAGGGTGAACGACTGCGGGGCGATGCGGGCGACCTCGCCGACGCCGTCGGCGAGGCCCGGCGTCCCGAGCACCTCGTAGATGCGCCAGTGGCGGTCGCGGAAGACCTCGCGCAGGAACGGCGCGCCGGCACGGATGAGCTTGGCCTCGCCGCGGCCGGTCGGATCCAGGGCGACGTCGGGCAGCGCGACGTAGCGCACGCCCTCGCGATCCAGCCAGGCCCGGTAGCGCGCCGGGCTCAGCGGCCGGTCGCCGGTACGAAAGAGCGCGTTGTACTTGCGGTCGAGCTGCGTGACCCAGCCGCGCGCCAGCGGGATGCTGCGCGCGACGTAGACCGACTCCCAGTGCAGCCGCGTGAACGGCACCTCGACGCGCACGGCGCCCTGCGAGCGCGCATCGACGAAGCTCACGAGCGGCGCGTAGTAGGCCGCCTGCGCGGAGGGGTCGAAGGCCCCCTTGAGCGTCTCGCGCACCGGTGCCCACACCTGCCAGGCGAGCATCCCGACCGCCACCGCCAGCACCTGGCGGCGGCGCCGCTCGAGCACGCCCGGCGCGAGCGCGGCGCACAGCAGCAGCGGCCCGGCGAACGCGACGCCGAGGCGGCTGGCGTTGTCGCCCATCGGCGAGGCGATCACGAACGCCGCGAGCGCCGAGGCGAGGTAGACCACCGCGCCGGTGCGCAGCATGCGCTCCTCGCGCGGCAGCAGCCACAGCAGCAGCCCGCAGCAGGCGACGATCGCCGCCAGCGTGTTGGCGTGAAACGGCTGGCTGCCGCCCTCCGGGAACAGGACCGAGAGCACCACCGCCGGCGCGAGCGCGAGCGCCGCCAGCCACAGACCGACGCGCTCGCGCCGCTGCGTCGCCAACCAGTGCGCGAAGCCCGCCATCGCGAGAAACAGCCCGGCGACCGGGCTCGCCAGCGTGCAGGCGACGCCGAGCGCCAGGCCGCTGCGCCGGTGTCCGCGCTGCAGCGCGAAGACGGCGGCGAGGCCGAGCGCCACGCCGAGGACGAACGTCATCCGGCCGATCAGCAGGTCGGCGACCGTCCCGGCGCCGAACCACAGCGCGCCCCAGCGCGCGCGCTCGCCGAAGTGCCGGCGCGCGATCCGCTCGAACAGCACCGCCGAGGCGACCGCCGCCAGCGCGCCCGCGACGCGGGCGCCCAGCAGCGCGCCCAGCGGCGGGAAGAGGATCGAGTAGGCGGGCGTGTGATGGCCGCCGTACCAGTTGGCGTTGAAGAGCGTGAAGCCCTCGCGCTGGAACAGCCCGGCGCGGTAGACCGCGGCGGCGAGGTCGGGCGTCGCGGGCCCGAACGCCAGCCAGGCGAGAGCCAGCCCCGCCGCCAGCAGCCAGGGGGCGGTGCGGACGAGGGCCATCGGCGATCGACGCTAGGGCGGCTCGGGCGCGACGGTGTTGCCGCCCTGTCACCGCCGGCAGGCGGACCCGCTCAGGCGCGCCTGCACCCGTACCGTCCCCGGCGCCAGGACGCGCAGGCGCGTCATCCCGCGCGGCCCGCGCTCGACGCACGCGCGCCCCTCGGTGACGCGCCACCAGCGCGTGTGGCGGACGCGCACGAGCGCGCTGCCGGTCCGCCGCGCGCGCAGCTCGAAGCCGCCGTCGCTCAGCGCGATCGGCCCGCGCGCCGCGCCCGCCACCAGCGGCGCCGGGTCGCGGACGGCGAACACGCGCCAGTGCGCGTCGTGCCAGACCTGGTGCAGGTAGGGCAGTCCGCGCTGCACGAGCCGCGCCTCGTCGCGGGCGGCATAGTCCAGCGGCACGTCGGGCAGGGCGACGTAGGCGACGGCGTGCTCGTCGAGCCAGGCGCGGTAGGTCGCCGCGTCGAGCGTCCCGTCGTAGAAGAGCGCGCCGTAGCGGCGGTCGAGCTGGCGCTCCCAGCCGCGCGCGAGCGCGACCTGCGGCGCGACGTGCGCGGCCTCCCAGTGGTTCTCGGTGAACGGGATCTCGACGCGGAAGGCCCCCGGCCGGCTTGCGAGGTAGCGCACGAGCGGCGTGTGGTAGGCGGCCGCGGTCGACGGGTCGCCCGCCGCGCGGGCGACGTCGCGGACGGCCGGGTACAGCGGCCAGTAGGCCAGCGGCAGCGCGAGCGCGACCAGCAGCGCGGGCCGCAGGCGGCCGCCGAGCGCGCCGAGCACGACGGGCCCGGCGACGAGCGCGCCCAGGCGGGTGACGTTGCCGCCCAGCGGCGTGGCGAACGCGAACGCGGCGACGGCGCCCAGCGCGTAGAGCCCGGCGCCGATCCGCAGCGCCCGCTCGCGCGCGGGCAACAGCGCGCCGACGAGGACGGTGCCCGCCAGCGCGGGCCAGAAGGCCGAGGCGACGAAGGGCTCGCTGCCGCCCTCGGGAAACAGCGCGGCCAGGGCGACCGCGGGCCCCAGCGCGGCGGCGGCGACGAGCGCCGCCGTGCCGCGCCGCGCCGGCGTCGCGAGGCCCCAGGCGACCGCGGCCAGCGCGAGGAACAGGCCCGCGACGGGGCTCGCGAGCGTCGTCAGGACGGCGAGCGCAGCCGCCGCCGCGGGGCGCGCGAGCGCCAGCAGCGCGCCGAGCGCGATCGCGATCCCGAGCAGGAACGTCAGCCGCCCGGTCATGAGCGTCGCGACGGTCGCCAGCGCGAACCACAGCCCGGCCGCCCGCGCCGGTCCCGGCGCCCAGCGCGTCTGCGCGAGGCGCGCGAACAGCGCCGCCGCCGCGACCGCCGCCAGCGCGCCCGCCAGCCGCACGCCGAGCGCGGCGCCCAGCGACGGGAACAGGACGCTGTAGGCCGGCGTGTGGTGGCCCGCGTACCAGCCGTTGTCCCAGATCCCCGGGAGCAGGCCGTGCACGAGCCCGGCGCGGTACTCCTGCGCGGCGAGGTCGGCGCTCGGCGGGTCGGCCAGCAGGTAGGCGACGGCGCCGAGCGCGGCCACGACCCACGGGCTCGGGAGGCGCCGGCTCACGGCGCCAACCCTCGCAGCATGGGCTCAGCCCCGCAGGTGCTCGACGATCCGGGCGCCGAGCTCGGGCTTGTCGATCCAGGGCCAGTGACCGGCGTCCTCGACGACCTCGAGCGTCGCGTCGCCGAGCGTCGCGGCGTAGCCGGCGCCGAAGCGGGCCGGGATCCAGGGGTCCTGCGCGCCCCAGAGGACGAGCGCCGGCGCGTCGATCGCGCCGAGGCCGGCGCCGGCCGCCGCGAGCGAGTCGGGCGACGCGCTGCGCAGGAGCTTCAGCAGGGCGCGCTCGGTGCCGAGGTCGAAGCCCTCCGAGACGTTCGCGAGAAACGGCGCCGGCAGCGGCTCGTCGCCCGCCGACGCGCGCCGCGACAGCCGCCGCAGGATCGGCTTCGTCGCGGCCCCCACCGCGATCGGCCCGACCAGCGGCACGCGCACGAGCCGCGCCGGCCCGCGCCACTTGAATCCGGCCAGCAGCGGGATGCCGTTGGCCACGACGAGTCGCTGCACGCGCTCGGGATGCGCGATCGCCCAGCTCAGGCCGACGGCCGCGCCCCAGTCGTGCAGGCACAGGCGCACGCGGTCGAGCGCGAGGTGGTCGAGCAGGCGGTCGAGGAACGCGACGTGGCCGGCGAGCGAGTAGTCGAGGTCGCCGCGCTTGCCGCTGCGCCCGAAGCCGGGCAGGTCGACCGCGATCCCGCCGCCCAGCGCCAGCGGCTCGAGCCAGTCGAACGAGCTTGTCCCGATGCCGTGCAGATAGACGATCGGGACCGCGTCGTCGCCGGCCCGGCGCAGGAAGACGGGCTGGTCGTCGAGCTCGATCGTCTCCTCGCTGACTGCCGGCACGGCCGCGGAAGATAGCCTGCGCCCGTGCGAACACTCTGCGTCGGCGAGGCCATCGTCGATCTCATCTGCCAGCGCCCGGTCACGTCGCTGCATCAGGCCGACGCCTTCGTGCCCTACGCCGGCGGCGTGACGGCCAACGTCGCGGTGGCCGCGGCGCGCGCGGGCGCCGACGTCGTGCTGGCCGGCGGCGCCGGCGACGACCGCTGGGGCGCCTGGCTGCGCGACCGCCTCGGCGCCGAGGGCATCGACCTGCGCTGGTTCGCGCTCGCCGAGGGCCCGCGGACGGCGCTGGCGTTCGTCACCGTCGACGAGCACGGCGAGCCCTCCTACGAGCTCTACGGCGACGGCATCGCGGCGATGGTGCAGGCGCTCGACGGGCAGCTGCTCGACGCCGTCGACGCCTGCGACGCGCTCTTCTTCACCTCCAACACGCTCACCACGCCGCAGGCCGCCGAGATCACCACGGCCGCCCGCGAGCGCGCGCTGAAGCTCGGGCGCCCGATCGTCTTCGACGCGAGCCTGCGCCTCGGGCGCTGGCACGAGAACCCCGGTCGAGCCGGCGCCGCCGCGGGCGCGTGCGTGCCGGGCGCGTTCCTCGTGAAGTGCAACGAGGAGGAGGCGCGGCTGATGACCGGCGAGAGCGAGGCCGAGGCGGCGGCCGCGTCGCTGCTGGCGGCCGGCGCGCAGCACGCGATCGTGACGCTCGGCGCGCGCGGCGCGATCCTGCGCGGCAAGGGGCTGCGCTTCGACGTCGGCGGGCGGCCGGCGCAGGTGCTGAGCACCGTCGGCGCCGGCGACGTCTTCCTCGGCGTCCTGCTCGCCCACCTCGGGATGACCGACTTCTACCCGCCGGCGCTCGCGGCCGCGCTGCCCGAGGCCGCCGCCCAGGCCGCCGCCGCGTGCGAACGCTGGGGCGCGCTGGAGTGACCACGTGCGAGATGCCGGCCCGCCCACCCGCGCTGGAGTGACCACGAGCCGGGTCGACTGGCGCGTGCCGGCCCGCACCCGCGTCGCCCGCCTCCGCGCGCGCCTGGCGCAGGTCTACGGCGTCCCCGTCCAGCCGCCCCACGGCGACCCGCTCGCCGAGCTCGTCCTCACCGTCCTGTCGCAGTCGACGAACGACCGCAACCGCGACGTCGCGTTCCTGCGCCTGCGCGAGCGCTTCCCGAGCTGGGAGGCCGTCCGCGACGCGCCCGTCGAGGAGATCGAGGAGGCGATCCGCCCCGGCGGCATCTCGAAGGTCAAGTCGGTCCGCATCCAGGCGATCCTGCAGGCGATCGGCGACGAGCTCGACCTCGAGTGGATGCGCGACGCGCCCGTCGAGGAGTCCCAGCGCTACCTCTGCGCGCTGCCGGGCGTCGGTCGCAAGACCGCCGCCTGCGTGCTGCTGTTCGCCTACGGCCTGCGCGACGTGCCGGTCGACACGCACGTCTCGCGCGTCGGGACGCGCCTGGGCCTGTTGCGCCCGAAGGCGCCGTTCGAGGAGCTGCACGACGCGATGGTCGACCTCACGCCGCCCGGCGCCGAGCTCGAGTTCCACGTCAACCTCCTGCGCCACGGCCGCCGCACCTGCCACTCCCAGCGCCCGGCCTGCGACGACTGCGCGCTCGCGCGCATGTGCCCGAGCCGCGGGCAGTTCGCGTCGATTATCCCGGGGCCAGCCCGAGGTCCGAGATCGCCTTGAGGACCTCGTCGTCGTGCGTCTTCGGCGAGGCCTTGGGGATGACGTGGCGGATGATGCCGCCGCGGTCGAGGATGAAGGTCGCGCGCTGGGCGCCCATGTACTTCTTGCCGTACATCGACTTCTCGACCCAGACGCCGTAGTCGTCGCAGACGGCGTGGTCGGCGTCGGCGAGCAGCGTGAAGTTCAGGTCCTTCTTGTCGTGGAAGCGCTTGACCTTGCCGACGGCATCGGGCGAGACGCCGATGACCTTGACGCCGGTCGCCGCGTACTCGCCGGCGCGGTCGCGGATCGAGCAGGCCTGCGTCGTGCAGCCCGGCGTGTCGGCCTTGGGGTAGAAGTAGAGGACGATCGCGCGGCCGCGCAGCGACGAGAGGCGGACGGACGCGCCGTCCTGGTCGGGCAGCTCGAAGTCGGGGGCTGAGGCGCCGGCGCCGATCACGTGCGCCATGTTGCCAGGTCGCCGGGCGGCACCCCGGTCCGCGACCCCGCCAGGGCTGTTAGGGTCGCCTTACGTGACGTTGCAAGCCGACTCGCTCTCGTTCTCCTACGGCAGGCACGAGGTGCTGCGCGGGCTGGACTTCGTGCTCCTCGAGGGACGGATCACGGCGATCGTCGGCGCCAACGCGAGCGGCAAGTCGACGCTGCTGCGCGCGCTCGCGCGGCTGATCGCGCCGCAGTCGGGCGCCGTCCTGCTCGACGGCACCGCGATCGCGTCGCTGGCGACCCGTGAGGTGGCGCGCCGGGTCGGCTTCCTGCCGCAGTCGCCGATCGCGCCCGAGGGACTGACCGTCGGCGACCTCGTCTCGCGCGGGCGCTACCCACACCAGCGCCTCGGCCGCGCGCAGTCCCACCACGACCGCGAGCGGATCGCATGGGCGCTTGAATCGACCGCCACCGCCGACTTGCGCGACCGCCCGCTGGACCAGCTCTCCGGCGGCCAGCGCCAGCGCGTCTGGATTGCGATGGTGCTCGCGCAGGACACGCGGATCCTGCTGCTCGACGAGCCGACGACCTACCTCGACCTCGCCCACCAGCTCGAGGTGCTCGACCTGCTCGCCGATCTCAACGAGCGCGACGGCCGCACGATCGCGCTCGTCCTGCACGACCTCAACCAGGCCTGCCGCTACGCGCACGAGCTCGTGACGATGCGCGACGGCGTGATCTACGCGGCCGGCCCGCCGAGCGAGATCGTCGACGCCGAGCTCGTCTTCGACGTGCTCAACCTCCGCGCCGAGGTCGTCGAGGACCCGGTCAGCGGCGCGCCGCTGTGCATCCCGCTCGACCGCGCCGCGCGCGCTACGCGGCAGCCAGCCGCCCCCGCCACATCATCCACGTGAGGTAGGGCGCGCCGATCAGCGCGACGACGAGGCCGGACGGGACCTCGGTCGGCGGGAAGAGGATCCGCCCCAGCGCGTCGGCGGTCGCCAGCAGCGTCGCGCCGACGAGCATCGCGACCGGCAGCAGGCGCCGGTGGTTGCCGCCGGCGACGAGGCGCGCCGCGTGCGGGGCCAGCAGCCCGACGAACGCGATCGCGCCCGTCACCGCGACGGCGATCGCCGCCAGCGCCGCGCCGAGCGCCAGCAGGCCCACCCGGGCGCGGCCGACGCGCAGCCCGAGCGCCGTGCCGAGGTCGTCGTCGAGCATCAGGAGGTCGAGGCGGCGAACCGCCAGCGCGGCGAGCGGCAGCAGCACGACCGCCGGGATCGCGAGCAGCCGCAGCTCGCTCCAGCTCTGGGCGTAGGTCGAGCCCGCCAGCCAGGTCACGGCCACCGAGGCCGCCGGCTCGGCGTTGAGGATCAGCAGCGTCGTGACCGCCAGGCAGGCCGCGCTGACCGCCAGGCCGACGAGCGCCAGGCGCTGCGGCGATCCCCTCCCCGCACCCGCCAGGACGAGCACGAGCCCCATCGCCGCGACGCCGCCGCCGAAGGCCGCGAAGGGCAGCACGCCCAGCGGCGCGGCCGGCAGCGCGAGCAGCACGACGAAGGCCGCCACCGACGCGCCGCTCGTGACGCCGACGAGCTCAGGCCCTGCGAACGCGTTGCGCACGCCCGCCTGCAGCACGACGCCCGACGCCGCCAGGCAGGCACCCGCCAGCAGCGCGACGCACAGCCGCGGGGCGCGCAGGTCGAGCACGAGATCGCCGAGGCCCTGGCCGGTCCCGAAGATCGAACGCACGATCTCGCGCGGGCCGGCCGACAGCTCGCCGACGCAGAGGCTCGCCAGCGCCGCCGCGAACGCGAGCACGACGGCGACCGCCACGAGGCGCGGGCGCCAGCGCGCCGAGCTCGCGGCGGCGTCGACGACCGGCGCCCCCGAGTCGCGCAGGCGCTTGGCGGCGACGATCAGCACGGGCGCGCCGACGAGCGCGCAGATCACGCCCGCCGGCGTCTCCTCGTCGAGGCCGAACATCAGCCGCCCCACGACGTCGGCGCCGACGACGATCGCCGCGCCCCACGGCACCGCGACCGCGAGCTGCGCGGCGTGCCCGCGCGGGCGCGCCGCGCGGGCGACCGCGGCCGACAGCACGCCGACGAACGCGATCGGCCCGGCGACGCCGACGGCGACCGCCGTCAGCAGCGTCGCCGCGACGACCGACAGCAGCCGCGTCGCGCCGCTGCGCAGGCCCAGCGCCCGCGCCGTGCTCTCGCCCAGCGCCGCGACGTCGAGCGCCCGCGCCAGCGCGAAGCAGCCGGCGAGCACGACCACCCCGATCAGCGCGCCGGCGCGCACCTGCTCCCAGCCGGCCTGCAGCAGGCTGCCCGCGCCCCAGAGAAACAGGCCGCTGGTCTCGGTCTCCTTCAGCAGCTGGATCGCGGCGGTGACGGCTGCCAGCGCGAGGCTGATCGCCATCCCCGCGAGCACGATCCGCACCGGCGACGCGCCCGCCGCCGCGGCGATGGCACCGATCAGCAGCGCGCCGAAGACGACGCCGACGAAGGCGACGGCGATCGTCGGGGCGCCGGGGGCGATCGGCGCGTAGGCGGCGGCGATCGTCACCGCGAGCGTGCCGCCGGCGCTGAGCCCGAGCGTCGCCGGCTCGGCGAGCGGGTTGCGCGTGACGGCGATCAGCAGGACGGCGGCGGCGGCGAGCGCGCCGCCGGCGACGATCCCCGACGCCGCCCGCGGCAGCCGCACGTCGCGCACGAGCGCGCTCTCCAGCGACCCGCGGTCGTGCAGGATCGAGTCGAGCACCGTGTGCAGCGACAGGCCGCCGGCGCCCTGGGCGACGTCGGCGGCGAGCGCGACCAGCAGGAGCCCGAGCCCGGCGAGCGCGAACAGGACGGCGCGCCGGGTCATCGGGTCGCTACGTGAGGGTCTCAGTCAGGCGCTGGGCGAGAACCTTCGACGACAGCGGCCCGCCGAACAGCCAGGTGTTGCCGCCGAGGTTGCGTACGCGCTTCTTGCGGACCATCTCCAGGCGCTTGTAGGAGCCCTGCGCCGTGAAGCGCTTGATCTGGGACACGAACGGCGCGGGGTAGACGAACGCCAGCCAGCCCGTCTGGACCCTGCGCAGCGCCTCGACGCCGACGGTCGAGAAGCCGAAGCGCGCCGGTGCCGCCGTCCACGCGTTGCGCAGCCCGAGCTTCCCGAGCACCGCCGACGCGGACGAGTTGCTCGTGAAGAGGCGCAGTGCGGGCGAGCTCGGCGTGCCGCCGGGCGTCGCGACCGTCACGCGGACCCCGGCGCGGTGCGCGCGCTTCAGGCGCTTGCGCAGGCTCGTGAAGGTCGCGTTCATGTCGCGCAGCACCGCGTCGGCGCGGGCCGGCTTGCCGACCGCGCGGCCGAGCGCGCGGAAGTCGCGCTGCATCGCGGCGAAGTGGTCGCCGTCGTAGGGGTGCGTGACGAGGACCTTCGCGATCTTCTTGAGCGTCGCGAGGTTGCGCCCGACGCGGTTGTCGGGCAGCACGATGAGGTCGGGCTTGAGCTTGGCGATCCGCTCGATGCTCGGCTCCTGGCGGGTGCCGACGTCGGTGATCGCGCCCGGGATCCGGATCGCGACGTAGGTGCGGTAGTCGCCGAGGTCGGCCGCGCCGACGGGCGTGACGCCGAGCGCGACGAGGTTCTCGACGACGTCCCAGTCGAGCGCGACGACGCGCTTGGGTGCCGCCTGCGCGGGCGCGGCCGCCAGCGCCATGGCGACCGCGGCGGCGAGCAGCAGGAGGACCGGCCGGCGCGCGCTCATCGTGCGACGGTGAGGTTGCGCTTGACGATCAGGCCCGCCGCCGGGAGCAGCGTCGCCCGCGCCTTCAGCGTCCTGCGCGCGCGCAGGAGCGTGCGCGCACCGGCGCTGATCCTGACCTTCAGCGTTCGCCGCTGGCCGGGTGGCACGCTGTAGTTCACGCCCGGCGCGAGCAGCAGGACGCGCGTGCGCCCGCCGACGCGCACGGGCGCGGCCGACTTCAGCGTCAGGCGCCCGGTGCACGAGCTGCGGCCCTTCGTGCAGGCGATCACGACGGGCGCGCGGCCGCCGGCGATCTTCGCCCGCGTCGACGCGACGCTCGGCTTCGAGCGCGGCGGGATCTTCAGGACGGGCGCGACGACCGGCGCGAGCGGGGAGTCGGACTCGAGCGTCGCGAACGGCTCGGCGGGGCCGGCGGTGAAGCTCTGAAACGGGGATGCCGTCGTGCCCGTCTGGCAGTCCAGCACGAAGCGCAGGGTCCCCAGCTGCGGCTTGACGACGATGCTGCCGGAGACCGGCACGACGGCGTCGGAGGGGCCGACGGGCAGCGGCGGCAGCGTCCCGCCCGCGGCCTGCGAGAAGACGACCGGGCCGGCGCCGGTGACGGTCCACTGCGAGTCGGGGATCGGGATCGTGACGACGATCGGGGTTCCGGAGACGAAGGCGCCCGCGCCGTCGACCTCGATCGTCGTCGAGGTCGTGACGTTGAGCGTGAAGACCTGCGTTGCGGGCTCGGCGTTGGTGGCGGCGATCGCGATCCAGACCTGCGAGGGGATCGCGTTGAAGCCGGGGGCGAAGATGCCCAGCGCGTAGCCCTGCTGGGGCAGCGACGGCGGCAGCGTCGCGGAGATCGACGCGCCCGAGAGCGTCGCGACCGTGCCGGCGGGGGCGCCGACCGGCGACCCGGAGCCGCCGAGCGTCACGAGCTGGTTGCGGTACTCGTTGCTGAAGCTGTACAGGCAGGCGTTGGTCGCGGTCACGACGCTCGCGCCCGCGGGCGCCGCGAGCACGAGCGCCAGCAGCCCTGCGGCGAGCGTGACCTGGATGCGGACGTGCGGTCTCATCGCGTCGATGCTCCCCCTCTGAACCCCGAAGTTCGGCAGGCGCCCCCATGGCAAATCCGCGCCAACCCCTGTAGCCTTCTGTAAGGAGACCCTAACACGCTTTATGGCCCCCGCTTGACGCCATATTCAGGCGACGGGCTGGGTACGCGGACTATCATCCGCGCCGATGGCGCACGCTCATGGGCACTCGGTCGAGGACTACCTCGAGGCGATCTACTTCCTCGTTTCGCCGATCGGGGAATACCAGCCCGCGAAGGGCTCGCCGGCCAACGCGGCGCGCGTCGCGGAGATGCTCGGCGTCTCGCGCGCGGCCGTCGGCGAGATGCTCAAGCGGCTCGGCAACGAGGGGCTGCTCAAGCGCGGTCGCGGGCGCGAGCTGGCGTTCACCGCCGAAGGCAAGGCGCGCGCCGAGCTGGTCGTGCGCAACCACCGCATCATCGAGCGCTTCCTGACCGATTTCCTCGGCTACAGCCCGGCCGGCGCGCACGAGCACGCCGATGCGCTCGGCGACTCCTTCACGCCCGACATGATCGAGCGCATGAACGAGCGCCTCGGCTTCCCGGACCGCTGCCCGCACGGCTGGCCGGTCTCGCCCGAGGACGAGCGCGTCGAGAACAAGGGCCTGCTGGCGCTCTCGGACCTGTCGGAGGGCGACAGCTGCGAGGTCATGCGCCTCGTCGAGCACGACGGCGACCTCCTGCACTGGTACTACGACGAGGGCTTCGTCCCCGGCGCCAAGCTCGCGGTGCTCGCGGTGCAGCCCGCCGCGGGCCAGATCAAGGTGAAGATCGGCTCCGGCAAGGGCGCCTCCGAGCAGGTCATCGCCGACAAGGCCGCCAGCGGCCTGATCGTCCGCCCGGCCGCCTGACGGCGGGCAAACGCCTCTGGCGTAAAGCCCCCCTGACTGCCTGCTTGAGGTAGGCTTTGCGGCCGTGACGATGCCGGCGCACTCCGCTGAGCCGCCCGCGGACGACCTCCTCCTGGCGCGCCAGCGCCGCCGCGAGTCGTCCGCTCGCACGTACTCGCGCCGCCTGCCGATCGTCCTCGCCGACGGCGACGGCGTCACCGTCCGCGACAGCACCGGGCGCGACTACCTCGACTGCCTCGCCGGCGCCGGCGCGCTGGCCCTCGGCCACCGCCATCCGGCGGTCGTCGGCGCGCTGCGGGCGGCGATCGACTCCGGCGTGCCGATGACGACGCTCGACCTCGCGACGCCGCTGCGCGACGAGTTCACCGAGACGCTCTTCGAGGTGCTGCCGCCGTCGCTGCGCGGGGGCCGGATCCAGTTCTGCGGCCCGACCGGCGCCGACGCCGTCGAGGCCGCGGTCAAGCTCGCCCGCACCGCGACCGGACGTGGCGGCGCGATCGCCTTCGGCGGCGCCTACCACGGCATGACGCAGGGCGCGCTGGCGCTGTCGGGCGCGCACGCGCCCAAGTCCGCGCTCGGCGAGCTCGGCGCGGGCGTCACGCACCTGCCGTTCCCGAGCTCCTACCGCTGCCCGTTCGGCGCGGGCGGCGAGCGCGGCGCCGAGCTCTGTGCGCGCACGCTGCGCTGGGCGCTGACCGACACGCACAGCGGGATCCTGCCGCCGGCGGCGATCCTGCTCGAGCCTGTCCAGGGCGAGGGCGGCGTGCACCCCGCGCCGGCGCCGTTCGCGCGCGCCGTTCGCGCCGCGGCGACCGCGGCGGGGGCCGTGCTCGTCGCCGACGAGGTCCAGACCGGCCTCGGGCGCACGGGCGCGCTGTGGGGCTCGGACGCGATCGAGCTGGATCCCGACGTGCTCGTCCTGTCCAAGGCGATCGGCGGCGGCCAGCCGCTGGCGGTGATCGTCTACCGCGCCGAGCTCGACGGCTGGGAGCCGGGCGCGCACGCGGGGACCTTCCGCGGCAACCAGCTCGGCCTCGCCGCCGGTGCGGCGACGATCCGCCACATCGTCGACCACGGCCTCGCCGAGCACGCGGCGGCGATGGGCGAGCGCCTGCGCGACGCGCTGCGCGAGCAGACCGACGGCCTGCCGGTCGTCGCCGACGTCCGTGGCCGCGGGCTGATGGTCGGCGTCGAGCTCGTCGACCCGGACCGCAGCGACGCCGACGGCCTCCCCGTCCCCGACGGCGCCCTCGCCGGCGCCGTGCAGCGGGCGATGCTCGACCTCGGCGTGCTCGTCGAGATCGGCGGCCGCGAGGGCGCCGTCGTCCGCTTCCTGCCGCCGCTGATCGTGCAGCCGGCCCACGTCGACCGCGTCGCGGACGCGTTCGGCAAGGCGGTGTGGAGCGCATGGCGGGCGACGTGACGGCGGTCGCCGCCCCGCCGGGCTTCCTGACGGCCGGCGCCGAGTCGCACGCCCAGCTGCGCGCCGCCGCGCTCGCTGTGGTCGACGCGGTCGCCGGCGCGCGGGCGCAGGAGCGGCCCTGGTCGGGCGCCGATCCGGCCGCGCTGGCGGCCGCGATCGCGGCGATCGACCCCTGCCCGGAGGAGGGCGTCGAGCTCGGCGAGCTGCTCGCCGAGCTGCGCGACGAGGTGCTCGCCCACGGCGTCCAGCTCTCCGACCCGCGCTGCGCCGCGCACCTGCAGTGCCCGACGCTCCTGTCGGCCGCCGCCGCCGAGCTCGCGATCGGCGCGACGAACCAGTCGCTGGACTCCTTCGACCAGGCGCCCGCCGCGACGCTCGTGGAGGACCACCTCGTGCGCTGGCTGGCGGCGACGCTCGGCCTGCCGGGTGGCTCGGGCGTGCTGACGAGCGGCGGCACCGCCTCCAACCTCCTCGGGCTGCTGCTCGCCCGCGAGCGCGCCTGCGGACGGGTCGCCGGACACCTGCCCGGCGACGGCCTGCCGGCCGCGCACGGGCGCTGGCGGATCGTCGCCTCGGCCGCCGCCCACGACAGCGTGCGCCGCGCGGCCGCGGTGCTCGGCCTCGGCGCCGGCGCGGTGATCGGCGTCGCCACCGACGCCCGCGGGCGCATGGACGTCGGCAAGCTCGACGAGACGCTGGCCGCGACCGCCTACGCGGGCCTCGAGGCGATCGCGATCGTCGCGACCGCCGGCACGACCGACCTCGGCGCGATCGACCCGCTCGCAGCGCTCGCCGAGCGCGCGCGATCCGCGGGCGCCTGGCTGCACGTCGACGCCGCGGTCGGCTCGGCGCTCGCGCTGTCGCCGCGCCTGGCGCCGCTGCTGGACGGCATCGAGCAGGCCGACTCGATCACCGCCGACCTGCACAAGCTCTGGTTCATGCCGATCGGCGCCAGCGCGCTGCTCGTCCGCGACGTCGCGCTGCTCGACGCCGTCAACCACCACAGCGACTACCTGCACCGCGCCGGCGACGAAGCCGGCGGCGTGCTGAACCTCGTCGGCCGCTCGCTGGACACGTCGCGGCGCTTCGACGCGCTGAAGATCCTCGTCGGCCTGCGCAGCACCGGCCGCCGGCAGATGGCGGCGATGGTCGAGCAGCTCGTCGAGCTCGCCGCCGCGGGGGCGCGCGCGGTCGAGGACCACGACGCGCTCGAGCTGCTCGCCGAGCCCTCCACGGTCACGGTCGTGTTTCGCTGGAACCCCGCCGGCGAGCGGCTGCGCGACGGGTTGCTGGACGCCGTCAACGTCGCGGCGCAGCGCGCGCTGCTGCGATCGGGGGCGGCGATCGTCGGCCGCACGCGCCTGGATGGGCGCGTGGCGCTGAAGCTGACGCTCGTCAACCCGCTCGCGCGCGAGGCCGACGTGCGCGCGCTGCTCGACCTCGTCGCCGACACCGGCCGGGAGCTGCGGGCGGCCTCTATCTAGCATGGGACGCACCATGACTGAGCCTTCCGAGACGACACCCGAGACCACGACCTCCCGCGCGCACGACGCGGCCGTCCTGGCAGCCACCGAGACGATGCTCAACTGCTACATGCGGGAGGGGGGCGAATGGCGCCCGGTGCCGGCGGGCGACGTCCCCGACCTCGCGCAGCCGGGCGACACGCATCTCGCCGCGATGCCGTTCGAGGACCTGCGCGCGATGCTGCTCGTCGGGATCACGCATCTCTCGCCGACGCACCGCCACCGCTTCCGGATGCCGGTCCAGATCGCGGTCGCCGGCGGCAACCCCGTCGCCGTGTCGCTGGACACCGTCGCCGGCATGCTCGTCGACCAGCTCGGCGACACGGGCCTGGGCGACGACATCACCGCCGCGGGCATGCGCGGCCCCGACCCGACCGCCGTGCTGTACCGGATGCGCGCGAGCATCAAGAACGTCAGCGCGTTCCTGGAAGCGCGCGACGGCGAGATCGACGATCTCTTCGGGCCCGGCCCGCTGAGCTTCATCGACAGCGAGCAGGCGCTGCTGCTCGGCCACGTGCTGCACCCGACGCCCAAGAGCCGCACCGAGATGAGCGACGCGCAGATGCTCGCCCACGCGCCCGAGACGGCGGCCCGCTTCCAGCTGCACTGGCTCGCGGTCGACCCGAGCATCGTCGAGCACGACAGCGCCACCGGCACGCCCGCGACCGAGCTCGCCGAGCGACTGCTGCGCGACGACCCGGCCGTCGACGGCGCCGCCCTCGACGCCGCCCTCGAGGGTCTCGGCGAGCGCGTCCTGATCCCCGCGCACCCGTGGGAGATCGCGCACCTGCTCGAGCACGACAAGGTCGTCGCGGCGCTCGTGCAGGACGGCCAGATCGTCGACCTGGGCCCGTTCGGCAGCCCGGTCACGCCGACGACGTCGGTGCGCACGGTCTACAACGCCGACTGGCCCTGGCAGCTGAAGTTCTCGCTGCACGTGCGCGTGACGAACTCGCTGCGCGTGCTGCCCCACAAGGAGCTGCGCCGCGGCGTCGATGCCGCGCGCCTGGCGCAGACCGAGATCGGCGAGCGGGCCGCCGAGATCGCGCCCGACTTCGCGATGCTGCAGGACCCCGCCTACCTCACCGTGCGCCACGGCGGCCAGGTCATCGACGGGCTGTCGGTGCTCCTGCGCGACAACCGCTGGAAGGGCGGGCCGCAGGAGGACGTCAGCTCGGTCACGACGCTCTGCCAGGACCACCCCTACGGCGGCGCCAGCCGGCTCGGCCAGATCGTCGCCGCGATCGCCGCGCGCGAGGGACGCGAGCAGGACGACGTCGCGCGCGAGTGGTTCAAGCGCTACGGCGAGGTCGTGCTCGTCCCGCTCGTGCGGCTGTACCTCGACCTCGGCCTGTGCATGGAGCCCCACCAGCAGAACGTGCTCGTCGAGCTCGAGGAGGGCTGGCCCGCGCGCGGCGTCTACCGCGACAGCCAGGGCTACTTCCACCGCCAGTCCGCGCACGACGACATCACCGCGATCGTGCCCGAGGCCGGCGAGCAGAGCGAGTCGGTCTTCCCCGAGGCGCTGGCCGACCAGCGGCTCGTCTACTACCCGTTCCTCAACAACGCGCTGGGCGTCATCAACGCGCTCGGCGTCGCCGGCGCGATCGACGAGACGGCGCTGCTCGGCGACCTCAAGGCGCTGCTGGAGGCCGAGCGCGAGCGCGGCGGCCGCTACCCGGCGTCGCTGCTGGACCGGCTGCTCGACGACGCGACGTGGCCCTGCAAGGGCAACCTCACGACGCGCATGCACGACATGGACGAGCTCGCCGGCGACATCGCCGAGCAGTCGGCCTACGTGAAGATCCTCAACCCCCTGCACGGCGTTCCGACGTGACCCAGATCGCATTCCGGCCGCTGGACGTCGGCGCTGACGTCGATCTCGTCCACGGCTGGATGCAGGAGCCCCACGTCGCGCCCTGGTGGGAGCTCGCAGGACCGCTGCAGGGCGTGCGCGACTACCTGCGCAGGCAGACGCGCCTGGCCCACCTGGACTGCTGGATCGCGAGCGAGGAGGGGCGGCCGTTCGCGTACGTCGAGACCTACGTCGTCGCCGACGACCCGCTCGCGCGCCACTACGACGCGCGGCCCGGCGACCGCGGCTTTCACCTGCTCGTGGGGCCACCCGAGCTGCTGGGCAGCGGCGCCGCGCAGCGGCTCGTGCGCCACCTCGTGTCGTTCCTGCTCGGGCAGTTCGGCATCGACCGGATCGTCTGCGAGCCCGACGTGCGCAACGTGCGCATGCTCGCGTTCTGCCGCTCGCTCGGCGGCGAGCAGCTCGCGACGCTCGACATCGACGGCCGGGGCGCGGCGCTGATCTGCTGGACCCAGGCGAGCCGGGTCGCGGCGGCATGAGCGCCCAGCACGACGTCGTCGGCGTCGGCATCGGGCCGTTCAACCTCGGCCTCGCGGCGCTGCTCGATCCCGTCGGCGAGCTCGACGCGCTGTTCCTCGACGCCAGGCCCGCCTTCGCCTGGCACCCCGGGCTGATGCTCGACGACGCCGAGGTGCAGGTGCCGTTCCTCGCCGACCTCGTGACGCTCGCCGACCCGGCGAGCCCGTACTCGTTCCTGAGCTACCTGCACGCCCAGGGGCGCCTGTACCGCTTCTACTTCTACGAGCGCCTGCACGTCCTGCGGCGCGAGTTCGACGCCTACTACCGCTGGGCCGCCGAGCGCCTGGAGAGCTGCGTATTCGGCGCGCGCGTGGCGGAGATCCAGCCGGCGCCCGCCGGCGGCTGGACGGTGCGCGTCGAGGACGGCAGCGAGCACCGCGCGCGGGCGGTCGTGCTCGGCGTCGGCAGCGTCCCGGCGGTCCCCGACTGCGCGCGGGCGCTGCTCGGCGAGGACGTCCTGCACACCGCGGACTACGGCCCGCTGCGCGAGCGCACGCTGGGCGCCGCGCGCGTGACGGTGATCGGCTCGGGCCAGAGCGCGGCCGAGGTCGTCGCCGACGTGCTCGAGCACGCGCCGGGCGCGCGCCTGGACTGGTTCACGCGCAGCGCCGGCTTCCTGCCGATGGAGTACTCAAAGCTCGGCCTCGAGCACTTCTCGCCCGAGTACACCGCCCACTTCCACGGCCTCAGCGCCGAGCGCCGCGACGCGCTGCGCGCCGGCCAGGACCTGCTCTACAAGGGGATCTCGGCGGGCACGAGCGAGCGGATCTTCGACGCGCTGTACCGCCGCAGCGTCGACGGCGCCGAGCCCGACGCCGGCTATGCCGCGCGCTGCGAGCTCGTCGAGCTCGGGCGCAGCGCCGGCGGCGCGCTGGCGCTCGTGCTGCGCCACCGCGACGAGGACGTGACGTTCACGCACGAGACCGACGTGCTCGTGCTCGGCACCGGCCACCGCGAGGCGCCGGTGCCGATCCCGGCGCTGGCCGAGCTCGCCGTGCTCGACGAGCGCGGGCGCCCGGTCATCGAGGCCGACTACCGCGTCCGCCTGCGCGACGGCGCCGGGGGCCGCGCCCTCTTCGTCCAGAACGCCGAGCTGCACACGCACGGCGTCGGCGCGCCCGACCTCGGCCTCGGTGCGCATCGCAACGCCGTGATCGTCAACGCGCTCTGCGGGCGCGAGCGCTACCCCGTCCGCGAGCGCAACGTGTTTCAGTCCTTCGGCGCGCCGGCCGGCGCGGCGCGGGCGGCGGCGCCGGCGTGCAGGCGGCATGACCGGCGCGCTCGTCGGCGCGCTGACGCGCGAGCGCTGGGAGCAGGTCAACCGCGAGCTCGTCGGCAAGCTGCTCACCGAGCTCGCCTACGAGGACGTGCTCGCGCCGCGCTTTGAGGAGCTCGCCGACGGCCGGCGGGCGTTCGAGCTCGCGCTCGGCCCGCGCCTGGTCCTGCGCTACGCGGGCCACCGCCGCCCGCTCGGCGACTGGCGCGTCGAGCCCGCGTCGCTGCGCGCGCAGCTCGACGGCGCCGAGGTCGCGCTGCCCGACGCCGCCGACGTCGTCGCGCTCGGCGCGCCCGCGGTCGGCGCCGACCCGTCGACGGCGGCCGGGCTCGTGCACGAGGTCGCGATGACCGCGCTCGCCGACGTGCTCGGTGCCGCCCGCGCGCGGCCGGCCGCCGAGCTGCTGGACCTCGACGCGGCCGCGCTGGAGTGCGAGCTGCGCGGGCACCCGTGGATCGTCGCGAGCAAGGGCCGCGTCGGCTTCGGCGCCGGCGACCTGCTCGCCTACGCGCCGGAGGCGGGCGCGCCGCTGGCGCTGGAGTGGCTGGCGGCCGCGCCGGCGCTCGCCGAGCGGCGCGCGCTGGACGGCCTCGACCAGGCGACGGTCATGCGCGAGCAGGTCGGCGAGGAGGACTGGGAGCTGCTGCGGTCGCGGGCCGCCGACGGCGGCCTGGACCCCGACAGCGCGATCTACCTGCCGGTCCACCCGTGGCAGTGGGAGCACCGCGTCGTCGCGCTGCACGCCGGCGCGATCGCCCGCGGCGAGCTCGTCTGGCTCGGTGCCCTCGGGCAGCGCTACCTGCCCGGCCAGTCGATCCGCACGGTCGCCGACGCCGCCCATCCCGAGCGCCGCCAGCTCAAGCTCGCGCTGTCGATCCTCAACACCTCCGTCTACCGCGGGCTGCCGCGCGCGCGGACGCTCGCGGCCCCGGCGCTGACCGCCTGGCTCGGCGGCCGCTGCGCCGCCGACCCCTACCTGCAGGAGATGGGCCTCGTCCTGCTCGGCGAGGTCGCGAGCGTCAGCGTCGCGCACTCCGCCTTCGAGGCGATCGCGGACGTGCCCTACCAGCACACCGAGATGCTCGGCGCGATCTGGCGCGAGTCCGTCGAGGGCCGGCTGCGCCCCGGCGAGCGGGCGATCACGATGGCCGCGCTGATCCACCGCGACCGCGCCGGCGTCTCGTTCGCCGAGCTGTTGATCGCCCGCAGCGGCCTCGATCCCGAGGCCTGGGTGCGGCGGCTGCACGAGGTCACGCTGCCGCCGCTGCTGCACGTGCTCTACCGCTTCGGCGCGACGTTCTCGCCGCACGCGCAGAACTGCCTCGTCGTGCTGCGCGACGACGTCCCGGTGCGGCTCGTCGTCAAGGACTTCGTCGACGACGCGATGATCAGCTCCGACCCGCTGCCCGAGCTCGACGACATGCCCGCCGACGTGCGCGCCGCGCTCGGCGAGGGCGTCGAGGCGGCGCTGCTCGCGCAGTGGATCCAGTCCGGGCTGCTCGTCTGCGTGCACCGCTACCTCGCCGAGATCCTCGAGGAGCGGATGGGCTACCCCGAGCGCGACTTCTGGGCCGCCGCCGAGCGCGCCGTCGCGGCCTACCACGAGCGCTTCGAGGACGAGCTCGGCTCGCGCTTCGCGCTCTACGACGTCGAGGCCCCGGCGTTCGTGAAGCTCTGCCTCAACCGCGTGCGGATCCTCGGCCGCGGCTACGCCGACGACGCGCAGCGCCCGGTCGCGTCGGCCTCGGGCTGGATCGACAACCCGCTCGCGCCCGCGCACGAGGCGGTCCGGTGATCTCCGGGACCCCGCCGCCGCTGCTGAGCGAGCTGACGGCCTACGCCGAGCACGAGCCGGCGCTCGACCGCCGGCTGTGGGCGCGGCCGGTCGTCCCCGAGCACGACACCGACCTCCTCTGGGAGTGGATGCGCCGCCCGCACGTCGTGGAGTTCTGGGACATGGACTGGCCGCGCGACTGGATCGGCGACTACCTCGTCCGCCAGGTCGAGGACCCGGCGCGCAGCCCCTTCCTCGGCTTCGTCGACGACCTGCCGGTCGGCTACCTCGAGGTCTACGACCCCCACCGCGACGTGCTCGGGGCGCACGCGCCGGTGCTGCCGGGCGACCTCGGCGCGCACGTGCTGATCGGCGACGAGGAGCACCTCGGCCGCTACAGCGTCGCGCTCGGCCGCGCCGTCGTGCGGATGCTCTTCAGGCGCCCCGGCGTGCTGCGCATCGTCGGCGAGCCCGACGTGCGCAACGAGAACTTCCTCTCGCTGCTGGCCTTCCTCGGCTTCCGCAAGCAGGCCGAGATCGACCTGCCCGACAAGCGCGCGGCGTTCATGGTCTGCGAGCGGGCCGACTTCGAGCGCCTGGCGAGCCGGCGGCGAGCGGTGACGCGGTGAGCGCCGTCCTGGAACTGCGCGGCGTCGTCAAGCGCTACCGGCGCGGCGGCGAGCGGCCGGCGCTGGACGGCGTCGACCTCGATGTCGCCGCGGGGCGCGTGCTCGGCCTGCTCGGCCCCAACGGCGCGGGCAAGAGCACGCTCGTCTCGCTCGCGGCCGGGCTGACGCGACCCGACGAGGGCACCGTGCGCGTGCTCGGCGCCGACCCCGGCGGGCGCGGCTCGGTGCGCCGCCAGGTCGGGGTCGCGCCGCAGGAGATCGGCGTCTATCCGCAGCTCACGGTCACGGCCAACCTGCGCGCGTTCGGGGAGCTGCACGGGCTCGGCGTGCGCGCCGCGCGCGAGCGCGCCGCCGAGCTGCTGGAGCCGTTCGCGCTGGCCGAGCTCGCGACGCGCCCGGCGGGACGGCTGTCGGGCGGCGAGCAGCGCCGGCTGCACGCCGCGATCGCGCTCGTCAACCGCCCGCGCCTGGTGATCTTCGACGAGCCGACGGCGGGCGCCGACCCGTCGACGCGCGAGCACATCCTGCAGGCCGTCCGCGACCTCGCCGGCGAGGGCACCGCGGTCGTCTACACGACGCACTACCTGCCCGAGATCGAGCGCCTGGATGCCGACATCGCGCTGCTCGAGCGCGGGCGCGTCATCGCGCGCGGGTCGATCGGCGAGCTCGTCGCGCAGTACGCCACGCCCGAGCGCATGCGCGAGCTGCGCGAGCAGCGCCTGCGCGAGACCGAGCCCGAGCGGCCGTCGCTGGAGACCGTCTACCTCGCGCTCACCGGCCGCACGACCGTCGAGCCCGCGACGGTGCCCGCGCCGTGAGCCCCTTCCGCGCCGTCGTGCGCAACGAGCTGCGGGTCCTGCGCCACGACCCCGTCCCGCTCGTGCTGCTGATCGGGATGCCGATCGTGCTGATGGCGCTGCTGAGCCAGTCGCTCGGCCACGTCCTGCTGTTCGAGGGCTACGACGACACGCCCGGGTCGATGCACACCGCGCCCGGGATGGCGTGCCTGTTCGGGTTCTTCTCGGTCGCGATCGTCGGCTTCGCGATCTTCCGCGAGCACGGCTGGCGCACCTGGCCGCGGCTGCGCGCCGCGGGCGTCGGCGGCCCCGCGCTGCTGGCGGGCAAGCTCACCGTCCCGGCGCTGCTGCTCGTCCTGCAGCACGTCGTCCTGTTCGGCTTCGGCGCGGTCGCGCTCGGCTTCAAGGTCAACGGCCAGTGGCTCGCGGTGGTCCTGCTCGCGCTCGCGTTCGCGACGATGGTGCTGAGCGCGGGGCTCGCCGCGGCGGCCGCGCTGAGCACCGTCCAGCAGCTCAACGCGGTGACGAACCTCGGGACGATGCTGCTCGGCGGCCTCGGCGGCGCGCTCGTGCCCGTGCGCGAGCTGCCCGACTGGGTCCAGCCGCTGGCGCCGATCTCGCCCGTCAACTGGGCGATGGAGGGCTACCGCGAGACGATCCTCGACGGCCAGGGCGTCGGCGACGTCGTGCTGCCGCTCGCGGCGATGGTGACGCTCGCCGTCGTGCTCCTGAGCTTCGCGCTCTGGCGCCTGCGCCTGGACGTGCCCAAGCGCACCTGGGGCTGACGACAGGATTGCCTGACGATGCGTGTTAGGGTGCCCTAACAAACGGGATCCGAGCGAGGGGCAGGAGCATGGCGGTCAAGGTGGTCTTCCGGTGTGAGCATTGCGACGCACGGCCCGACGACGCGACGCAACGCACGCTGCTGGGCCAGCTGCGCGACCGCACGGTCGGCGAGTTCCGCGACGCCCAGCCCGGCGGCTGGCTGATCTGGACCGCCGGCGGCCCGCTGGGGTCCAAGCGCTACGCCTGTCCCGAGCACCGCGCCGAGCTCGTGGACTACCTGCGCCGGCACTTCGGCACCGCCCGCTGCGGGGTGCACGCCGAGGAGCCCTACGCGGCGCTGTGGCCCGACGGCCTGAACGGCTTCGACGAGCGCGGGCTGGCGGCGCTGCTGGCGCCGCGGCCGGTCAGCGCCCGCCCGCGGCGCTGAGCACGACGACCGCCGCGGCGGTCGGGGGGTCGTGGCTGAGCGACACGTGCGCGCGCAGCGGCTCCTGCTCGCCCAGCTCGGCGGCGAGCTCTCCCAGCGCGGCCGCGACGGCGCCGTGCAGCGCGAGCGCCGGTCGTCCGTGCCCGTCGTCGACGAGCTCGATCTCGCGCAGGTCGACGGCCGCGAGCTGCGGCTCGCGCCCCGCGCGCGCGCCCGACCAGGCCTTCAGGAACGCCTCCTTGGCGGCGTAGCGGGCAGCCAGCCGCTGGACGCGGATCGCCTCCGGCGCGCGCGCGTCGCGCTGCTCGCGGGCGGTGAAGGTGGCGTCGACGAACGCCGACGCGGGGTCGGCGAGCTGCTCGGCGAAGGACGTCGTCGTGACGAGATCCAGGCCGACGGCGAGCGTCGTCACGGCGCGGGTGGCGGGCCGTAGGAGCCTGCTGCGCGCAGGCGCGACGCGGGGTCGGTGAGCATCGCCGCCTCGGCCTCGCGCGCGGCGGCCGGGTCGTCGCTGCCCAGCCGGCGGTCGCCGCGGCGCACGGCGGCGGGGCGGCCCAGGCGCGTGCGCAGCCGCTGTTGGACGCCCTCGGCGCGGCGCCGGCCGGCGCGCCGCAGGTAGTCCTCGCGCTGCCCGGCGGGGACCGTCGCGAGGAACGCGCCGGGATGCACGAGCGCCAGCAGCGCCGAGACGTGCCCGAAGCCGAGGCTCGTGATCAGGCCCGCGCGCAGCGGCTCGGCGAGGCGCAGCGGGCGATCGCCGAGCGTCAGGAACGGGCCGTCGCGCAGCAGCGGGTCGGCGCACTCGAGGTTGCGGTTTCCGGGCACGAGGCCGGTCTCCATCATCCGCAGCATCCCGTCGACCTGCCAGGCCGCGGCGCCGCCCTTGGCGTGACCGGTGACCGTCTTCTGGGAGACGACGAGCAGCGGGTTGCCGGGCGTGCGCCCGAGCGCGGACTGGATGCGCTCGTGCAGGTCGGCCTCGTTGGGGTCGTTGAGCTGCGTCGAGGTGTCGTGCTTGGAGACGACCGCGATGTCGTCGGCGCTGCAGCCGTGGCGCGCGAGCGCCCGCGCCAGCGGCGAGCCGGCGCCCCCGAGCGCGGCCGCCAGGACGCCCATCCCCGGCGCCGGGATCGACGCCTGCACGCCGTCGGCGAAGCTGCCCGCGTAGGCGAGCACCCCGCGCACCGGCAGCCCGAGCGCGAGCGCGACGTCGCCGCGCACGACGAGCAGCGCGCCGCCGCCCTGCGCCTCGACGAAGCCGCGACGGCGCACGTCGTTGGCGCGCGAGGCCTCGTGCGGCGCGATCCCGAGCGCGTCGAGCTCGTCGCTGGAGGCGGTCGCGCCCATGTCGCCGAAGCCGACGAGGCCCTCGGGCGTGAGGTCGTCGAAGCCGCCCGCGAGGACCGCGAGCGCCTTGCCCGCGCGGATCTTGTCGTGCGCCTCCTCGAGCGAGATCGCGGCCGTCGCGCAGGCGGCGACGGGGTGCACCATCGGCCCGTAGGAGCCGACGAACGACTGCACGGCGTGCGCGGCGACGACGTTGCCCAGCGACTCCTGCAGGCGGTCGGGCAGGCGCTCGGCGTCGAGCAGGTGGTCGAGCAGCAGCCGCCGCAGCGACGCCATCCCGCCCATCCCGCAGCCCTGCGTGTTGGCGACGAGCGCGGGATGGACCTCGGCCAGCAGCTCCTCCGGCGTCAGGCCCGCGTCGGCGAACGCCTCGACCGTGCAGGCGAGGTTGACGAGCGCCATCCGGTCCGCCGTCGCGAGCAGGTCGGCGGGGATGCCGAAGCGCGCGAGGTCCAGTCCCTCCGGGAGCTGGCCGGCGACGCGGCGCGAGTGCGCGACGCTGCGCGGCACGCGGATCTGCGCGCCCGCCCGCAGCAGCACGTGCCAGGTTCCCGCGGCCTCGTCGCAGCGCACGAGCGCGTGCTCGGGATCGGCGGCGGCGAACGTCCGCGCGCGCTCCTCGTCGTCGACCGCGATGCGCAGGTCGGCGGGCAGCGCCACCGGCGCGAGCACCTCCAGGCCGGCGGCGTCGACCGTCGCGTCGGATTGCAGCGGGCGCACCCCGATCCGCTGCGCGACCGCGGCGCCGTAGCGGGCGGCCAGCTCGGACTCCGCCACCTCGCCGCCGCCCGCTGTGTCGACCCAGCGCCCGCGGTAGCCGTCGCGCTCGTAGGCGACGAGGCCGCAGAGCCAGGCCAGCTCGCCGATCGACGCCGGCGAGGGCGCGCCGTCGAGCTCGAGGTCGAAGCGGGTCGCGCCGGTGCCGCCGGGCCCGAGCTCGCCGCCGCCGACGATCACGACGAGCTCTGACGGGTCGAGGGGCGAATCGGCGAAGGGCGCCGCGACGGGCTTCGCGGTGTCGGTGTCGGTGCCCGGCAGGGCCTCGATCGCGGGCTCCGGCGCGGGCGCGTCGTCGAGCTCGACATGCCGGCGGGCCGTCGCCGCGCGCTCGCGCAGCTCGGCGGCGAGCGGCGCGACCGCCGCGTGCAGGTCGCCGATCGCGCCGAGGCCGCCGCTGAGATCGAGCCGCACCGGCGCCTGCGCCGCGCGGTCGCGCAGCGCGCCCGGCCCGGCGAGCGCGGCCAGCAGCCAGCCCATCTCGGCGGCCGAGAACGTGCGCACGCCGAGGCGCTCCTCCACCAGCCCGGCGACCGCGTCGCTCGCGGCCATCAGCCCCGTGCCGCGCACCCAGCCGATGCGCGGCGCGAGGATCCGCACGCGCCCGCCCCAGCCGGACTGCTCGCTGTGCCAGCGCGCGAGCAGCACCTCGAGCGCCGCCTTCGTCTCGCCGTAGGCGCCGTCGCCGCCGAAGCCCCCGTGGTTGGGCGACAGCGCCAGCAGGATCGCCGGAGTCGGCGCGCCCTCGGGGGCGGCCGCTGCGACGGCACCGATGAGCCGCTGCACGCCGAGCAGCTGCAGGCGCAGCGCAAGCTCGCTGCCGGCTCCCGCGGCGGCGGCGTCGCCGGCGGTCGGCAGCGCGGCGAAGGGGGCGACGATCGTCGGGCGCAGCGCGCGGCCGCGCTGCAGCCAGGCGGCGAGCGCGTCGACGTCGGCGAACGCGGCGAGGTTGGCCGGCAGGACGTGCAGCTCGGCGCCGGGGCCGGCCGACAGCCGGTACAGCTCGCGGTACCAGCGCCGGCGCGCGGGCGTGTCGGTCGAGGTCGCGACGACGACGGTCGCGCCGCCGCGCAGCAGGCGGCGCACGAGCTCGGCGGCGATCGAGCCGGGGCTCGCGCCGCTGACGAGCGCGGTCTCGCCGCGCAGGTCGGGCTGCGTCGTCAGCGCGTCGTGCAGCTCGGGCGGCAGGCCGCCGAGCAGGTCGAGCGGGCGCGCCGGCTCGCCGACCGTGCCGCCGTCGCCGGTGGGACGCAGGCCGGGCGGCAGCGCGGGCGTCGCGCGTCCGTCTGCCACGGCGCCGAGCGCCGCGGCGAGCGCGCCGTCGCAGCGGCCGGCGAGAAACCGCGCGGTCTGCGCGATGGCGGGCTCGGCGCCGTGCGCGGCGACGCGGCGCAGCGTGGTGTCGTCGAGCTCGCCGCGCAGGCCGTCGTGCCAGGCGCCGACGAGGTCCCAGCGCGCGCTCGCCCACGCGGACGCGAAGCAGACGTGCCGGCGCGCGTCGAAGCGCGGCGCGATCTCGCGGGCGCGGCCGGCGCCCAGCTCGGCGTCCAGCAGCGCGAGCCGCTCGCGCTCGGGGTCGGGCGCGGGTGGCGCGCTGAGCTCGGGCTCGGGCGGCGCCGCCTCGGCGACGACCGCTTCGGGCGCGGCCTGCGGCGCGGCGGGCGCGAGCGCGATCCCGAGCGCGCCGCCGGCCAGCGCGGCGGCGCGGTCGACCAGCTCGCGGCCGGCGGCCGGCGTCGTCGCGGGCTCGTCCGCCAGCCGCCCGAGGACGCCGCCGCGGGCCGACGGCCCGGGCCGCGTCTCGAGCGCGAGCACGGCGAGCACGTGGTCGGCGAGGCCGGGCCCGAGCCCCCAGGCGCTCGCCAGGTGCGCGGCGGCGTCGGCGCGCGTGAGGCCCGAGCGCCCGAGCGCACGCGTGAGCCCGGCGGCGACGGTGTCGCGCAGGTAGGGGCCGGGGAAGCGGTACGTCGTCCCCTGCTCGCGCAGCACCCGCACGAGCTCGCCGACCGGCTGCTGCGGCACCCCCTCGGCGCCGGAGAGCCCGAACTCGCGGCCGAGGTCGAGCAGCACCTGGTTGCGGCGCGACGACGCGCCCTGGAAGAGGTCGTCGAGCGGCTCGTCGTCGTCGAGCTGCTCGGGGCGCACGCGCGCCTGCGCGGCGAGCACGAGTCGCAGCGCGGTGCCGGCGTCGAGCGGTCGGTCGGTCGTCGTCGTCGCGGCGGGCGCCGCGACAGCTGGCGCGGGCGCCGCCGCCGCCGCGTCGATCGCGACCGGCGCCGCCTGGAGCCTGAAGACCGCCTCGCGGTCGCTCTCGACGTGCAGCAGCTCCGGGGCCGCCCCGGTCAGCTCGATCCCCGCCAGCGTCGTGCGCATGAGCCCCGTCAGCACCGGCGCACCGGCCGGCCCGAGCTCGACGATCCGCCGCGCGCCGATGCCGGGCGCGACGAGCGCCTGCTGCGTCTGCACCCACAGCACGGGCGCGGCGACCTGGCGCGCGAGCAGGTCGATGAGCTGCTCGCGCCCGCTCGCCTCGGGGTCGGGCGCGTACGGGCGGCCGGTGACGTTCGGCACCCAGCGCCCGGTCAGTCGGTGCTCGTCGACGACCCCGACGAGCCGCTCGAGCTCGGCGCGCAGCGGCGCCACGGCGGGCGCCAGCAGGGTCGAGTGAAACGGGACGTCGATGCCGCCCAGCACGCGCACCGCGCCGCGCCCGAGGCGCCGCGTGAGCGCCTCGACGGCCGCGCGCGTGCCGGCGACCGCGTACTGGCATCCAAGCGCGTTGTGGTTGACGACCTCCAGCTCGCCGAGCTCGTCGAGCGCCACGCCCGCGACCGACGGGTCGACGACCGCCATCGCGTACTCCGACGCGCCGTCCGCGCCGCGCGCGACCCGCGCCTGCATCAGCGCGCCGCGGGCGTGGACGAGCTCGAGCGCGCTCTCGAGGTCGAGCACGCCGAGCGCGACGAGCGCCGAGAACTCGCCGACGCTGTGGCCCGCCGCGCGCACGTCGTCGCCGAGCGCGCCGGCCTCGCGCAGCTCGGCGAGCTGCGCGGCGTGCAGCGCCACGAGCGCGGGCTGCGTCAGCTCGGTGCGGTGCAGCACGCCGCCGGGGTGGCGCAGCAGGCGCCCGTCGGCGAGCCGCAGCTCCGGCGGGTTGCGCTCGACGACGTCCAGCAGCGAGAAGCCCAGGCGCGCGCGGGTATGGGCGTCGGCGCGCTCCCAGACCTCGCGCGCGGCGCGCGAGCGGGCGCGGCCGTCGGCGCCCATGCCGCGGTGCTGAACGCCCTGGCCGCAGAACACGAGCACCGTCCGTGCCGGGACGACGTGCGCCTCGCCGGTCGCCGCCGGCTCGCCGTCGGCGAGCACCGTCACCGCGACGAGCTCGAGGCCGTCCTGCAGCGCGACGCGCTCGGCGCGCAGCTCGAGCGCCGCGCCCAGCGCGACCGGCGCGACGAAGCCGATCCGCCAGCGGCGCAGCGCGCTCGCGTCGCCGTCGCAGAGCGCGTCGACGACGAACGCCGAGGCACGCGCGGCCGTCCACGCGCCGTGCACGATCGGGCGCTGCAGGCCGCCCAGCCGCGCCGCCAGCACGCAGCGGTGCAGCGGGTTGTGGTCGCCGCCGATGCGCGCGAAGGCGTCCATCGCCGGCGGGGCGCTGTCGAACGCCTCGGCGAGCGGGACGCGCGGGCGCGGGTGGCGTGCCGGGCCGCCCGCTCCGAGGCGCGCGACCGCCGCGAGCAGCGGGTGCTCACGTCCGGGCTGCGCCGGCGCCCGCCAGTCGATCGCTGCGACCACCTCGCCCTCGCGCCGCAGCGACCCGCGGGCGCTCCAGGTCGCGCCGGCGCCGCGCGGCTCGTCGGTCACGCACTCCGCCACCAGCCGGTCGCCGCCGGCGATCGCCGCCCCCGCCAGCCACGGCTGCGCGCCCAGCCACCGCGCCTCGGCCGCGTCCGGCGCGAGCACGACGTCGACGGTCTCGCGCCGGTGGCGGGCGCGATCGGTGACCGCCGCGCCGCCGAGCGTGAGGAAGACCGCCTCGACGGTCGCGAGCTCGCCCCGGTCGCCGCGCAGGACGGCGCGGCAGCCGAGGCGGGTCGGCGCGCCGTCGGGGTCGTCGAGTCGCGTCGACGTGCGCCTGCACGCTGCCGCGCTCGCCGGGCCGCGGCGGCCACGCGGCGCCGGGGACGACCGCGTGCCCGGCGTGCACGAGCTGCGCCAGGCGCGCGGCGAACGGCGTGCTCGACAGCAGCCCCGCGAGCGCCGGCCAGGCGAGCGCCAGCGCGAGGTCGAGCGCGACCCCGTCGTGGGTCGCGCCGGTGGCGGCGCGGTGCGCCGCGGCCAGCTCGTCGGGCAGGACCCAGGCGGCGTGCACGGGGTCGAGCGGGTGGGCCGGCGTCAGGGCGGGGTCGGCGCCGAGCACCTCGCGCGCGAACGCGATCGCGCCGGCGTCGCCGCCGACGGCGCTGAAGGCGCCCGCGCCGGCCGGGCGCCAGCGCGTGACGAGCTGCGCGGGCGGGCCGTCGAGGGCCGGCATCCGCACGGTGACGACGACGTCCTCGCCGTCGGCCGCGACCTCCAGGCGCTCGCCCGACGTCCCCGCCGGCAGCACCTCGACGCGCGCCAGCGCCGCGCCCTCGCCGCGGACGGCGCGCACCTCGTCGCCGGGCACGACGACCCGCCACAGCGGGTTGGGTCGCGCGCGCAGCTCGCCGCCGGCCTCCGCGACGAGCAGCGACGGCGCCGCGCAGAGCGCCGCGACCGGCCCGCCGTGCCCGGCGATCGCGCTGGCCAGCGGCTCGGGCGCCGGGCCCGGGTCGGCGAGGCGGTCGCGGGCGCAGACCGCACCGCCGGCCGCGAGCGCGCGCACGATCGCCGCGCCCTCGAAGCGCGCGAGCAGCTCGCCGATCGGCTCGTCGGCACGCGTGATGCCGGCGACCGAGCGTGGCCCGGGGATGACGAACACGCCGCCGGCACCGAGGCGTTCGTCCTGCGCCTGCCAGAGCGCGTCGGCCATGAACCAGCGCCGCACCTCGCCGTCGAGGACCGGGACGAACGGGACCGGCTTGCCCGGGCGGTCGCAGACCTCGAGCACGAACTGCGCGTCGGCGGGGTGCAGCAGCGTCGTCGCCGCGGCGGGGAACGCGGCGCAGAAGGCGCCCAGCGCTGCGGCCGGATCGTCGAGGTCGGCGTCGACCGTCACCGCCAGCGCCACGGGTCCCGCGTCGGCGGGATGCAGCCGCGCGCCGAAGCGGCGGTAGAGCTCAAGCGCCCGCGCGCGCCAGCTCGGATGGCCCCAGGCGCCGTCGTCGTAGCGCCCGTGGCGGCCGGTCGCGCAGTGCTGCGCGAAGCGCGCGAGCAGCTCGCGGTAGCTCAGCGCCTCGATGTCGCCGAGGTAGGGCTTGGCCGTCGGCGCGAGCGCCGCGACGATCTCCGCGCGGCGCGCGGCGACCGCCGCGGGGTCGCCGGCGACCTGCTCGAGCAGGTGCGCGGCGCGCGCCGCGGCGTTGTCGAGCAGGTGGATGTCGGCGTTGAGGTTGCTGCGCGCCGAGGTCACGCCGCCGGCGGTGGCACCGCGCGCGACCCAGTCGGCGCTGCCGCCGGCCGCCACGAGCGCGCGCTTGACCGCCGGCGACGCCGCCGCCTCCAGGCAGGCCATCGCGGCGGTCCCGACGAGCACCGCGTCGACGGGCATCGCCGGCTCGTCGTGGGCCAGCGACCACGTCCCGTCGAGCAGCTCGGCCGCTCGCGCCGGGTCGCCGATCCCGCCGCCGGCGCAGAGCAGGACGTTCTCGCGCCGGCGCAGCTCGTGGTAGGTGTCCAGCAGCAGCTCGTCGAGCTCCTCCCAGGAGTGGTGGCCGCCGCCGCGGCCGCCCTCGAGGTGGACGGCGATCGTGTGCTGCGGCGCGGCGTCGGCGATCGCCAGCACCTGGCGCACCTGCTCGGCGGTCCCCGGCTTGAAGGCGTTGAGGTGCAGGCCCGCGGCGGCGAGCTCGTCGAGCAGCGCGAGGGCGTCCTCGACGTCCGGGATGCCGGCCGAGACCGTCAGCCCGCACAGCGGCGCGCCCGCCCGCCGGGCCTGCACGACGAGCTGCTCGCGCCCGACGTGCAGCTCCCACAGCCGGCGGTCGAGCAGCAGCGTGTTGAAGGCGACCTCGCGGCCGGGCTCCAGCAGCTCGCGCAGCTCGGCGATGCGGCGCTCGAAGGTCCAGCGGTCGGGCTGGCCGCCGCCGGCCAGCTCGGCGCCGTAACCGGCGTTGGCGGCCGCCGCGACGATCGGGGCGTCGCTCGTCGTCGGCGTCATCCCGGCGAGGATCACCGGCGGGCGGCCGGTGTGGCGCGCGTAGCGGTTGTCGAGGTGCCGGCGCCCGTCCGGCAGCTCCACGACGCCGGGGGCGAAGGCGGCGTAGCGCACGTCCGGCCCGGCCGGCGACGCGCCCGGCGAGGTCAGCCGCCGGCGCCCCTCGGGCGAGGCGAGCGCGAGCGTGCGCGCGCCGTGCCCGCGCAGGTTCTCGGCCGTCAGCGCGGCGACGTCGAGGCCGGGGCCGAAGTCCAGCACCCAGTCGGCGCCGGTCGCGGCGAGCCGCTGCGAGACCACGTCCCAGCGCACTGTTGCGACGAGCTGGCTCGTGGCGATCGCCGTCGCGAGGTCGCCGTCCGCGCGCAGGTCGCGCCCGTCGCCGGGCGCCAGGACGGGGAGCGCCAGCGCGGCCGGGTCGGGCAGCGCGCCGGGGTCGGCGGCGAGCTGGGCGCGCAGCAGCGCGCAGGGCTCGCGCAGCCCGGGCGTGTGGAACGCGACGTCGACCGTCAGCGGCGTCCAGCCAAACTGCAGCGGGGCGCCGCCGCGCTGCCCGCGCCGGCGCTGCTCGGCCTCCTCGCGCGCCTGCGTCGCCAGCCGCGCGCGCAGCAGCGCGAGCGTCGCCGGCGGCCCGCCGACGACGATCCGCCGCGGCGTGTTGACGAGCGCCACCGACGCCCGCGCGTCGCCGGCCAGCTCGGCGTTGACCGCCTCGATCTGCGCCTGCAGCCGCGCGCGCCGCAGGCCGCTGACCGCCACGAGCGGGGCGCCGTCGCCGGTGGCGCGCAGCGCGGCGTGCGTCCCGACGGTCCACGCCAGGCGCACGTAGCGCGCCAGCAGCGCGTCGTCGATCCCGCCCGCCCCGGCCTCGGAGACCAGCAGCGCGGCGAGCAGGCCCTGCGAGTGCCCGGCCACCGCGACGATCGAGCCCGCCCGCGCGGCGTCGCCGAGCCCGTCCTCCCAGACGGCGCGCCACAGCAGCGCCTGCGCGACGAGGATCAGCGGGTAGGAGACGGCCGCCGAACGCAGGTACGCGGCCGGCGGCGCGCCCTCCGGGTCCTGCGCCCAGGCGGCGAGGTCGACCCCATGGCGAAAGCGCCCGCCGGCCTGCCCCGCGGGCGAGCCGGCGGCCTCGGCCAGCACCGCCGACGCGACGGCCAGGCCGTCGCGCAGGCCGGGCCGCTGGGCGACGAGCGTCGACAGCTCGGCGAGCGCGTCGCCGCCCTGGCCCGCGAACGTCACGGCCGCCCGCCGGCGGCCACCCTGCAGGTCGGCGAGCAGCGAGGCGCGCGGCCGACCCGCGGCGGTCACGGACGTCGGCGCGACCGCGGCCACGTCGTCAGCGGCTCAGGTTGAGGGTGCGCGTGACCTGCGCGCCGCGGCTCGGCTTCAGCACGGCCTTGACCTTCACCGACCTGCGGCTGCGCAGCAGCCTGCGCGCGTCCGCGCTGAGCGTGAGCGTGATCGTCTTGAGCTTGCCCGCGTTGACGGTGTAGCGCGTGTCGCGGGCGATCGTGACGAGCTTCGCCTTCGCGCGCTTGGTCAGCCGCTGCTTGGCGGAGGTGCGCACCTGCAGGGTCCCGGCGCAGGTCGTCTTGGAGGCCGCGCAGCTGACGACGACCCGGATCCTGCCCTTGTTGTTCTTGAGCTTCGTGAAGCCGAACTTGCCGGGGCCCGACGAGGCCGTCGTCGCCGTGGGCCGGGGAAGCGGGAGCGCGGCTGCCGGCGGCGGCGGGGGCGGCGGCGCGACCGCGGCCGGTACGTCGGCGACCGGGGGCGGCGGCGCGAGCACCCGCGTCGTCGCCAGCGCGTCCGGGCGCGGGTTCGCGCTGATCGAGTAGCGGCCGGCGGCGCCGGTCGTGCCGAGGTTCGAGAACGGCGCCGCCGGCGGGTCGGTGACGGCGATCGCCGCCGGCATGCAGTCGAGCGTGACCGGGTTGATGTCGGTTCCCGCCCGCAGCACGATGCTGCCGAACGGCGCGACCGAGTACGGCGTGGTCGCGACCGGCCCGAGCGGGTCGGCGGCCGAGTTGCCGCTCACGGAGATCGGCGCCATCGAGCCCGGCTGGCCGGCCGCGACCCGGATCGTGCCGGCGCCCGCCGGCGTCCAGGTCGTCGACGGCAGGACGAGCGTGGCGACGACCGGCGTGCCCGGCGTGCCGTCGGGGGTGTTCATGCCCGGCGGGAACGCGTAGGTCCCGGTCGCGCGAACCGTCTGCGTTCCCTCGACCGTGTTCGTCGCGGCGAGCGTCACCCACAGATCGAGCGGATAGCTCTTGGCGGTCACGAGCTGCGTCACGCCGTCGACCTGGCGCCCGAGCGTCGCGACCGTGTCGCCGGGCAGCGTGATCTCCGCGTTCCCGGCGGCGACGGTGTAGCTCGCGCCGAGCGCGATCTCCGCGGGATTGCCCGCCGAGGACAGCCGGACGCCGATCGCGTCGATCTCGCGCGACACCCCGGCCGGCAGGTTGGCGGCGGGCCCGGTCGCCAGCCGTCCCTGGTTGCTGATGCAGGAGCTGTTGTTCGCCCCGGTGATCGAGGCGTCGATCGGCGGCGGCGTGTTCTCGACGAAGTTCGGCCCGGCGCCGTCGACGGGGTTGATGACCGGCACGCTGCCGGGGCGGCAGTCCATGAAGAAGCTCAGGTTGGCGTTGATGACCGCCTGGATGACGACGCTGCCCGCGAGCGGGCGCAGGGCGTCGGCGTTGCCGACCGGCAGCGAGCCGAGCGTGCCGCCCTCGGCCTGGCTGAAGACGACCTCGCCGCCGGTCGCCGTCCAGGTCGTCTGCGGCAGGTCGGGCTTGGCGTAGGAGAAGGGCGTGGCGCTGACGAACGTCCCGGTGTTGTCGCCGGTCGACGTCTCGATCGTCGTGCTCGCCGTCACCGCCAGCGGGCCGAGGATCTGCACGCCCTCGACGGTGTTCGTCGCCCGGATCGCGACCCACACCTTCACGTTGAGGACGTTGGACCCGGGGGAGAGCAGGCCGGCCTGATAGCCGAAGCGCTGGAGGTTCTCCGGCAGCGCGACGTCGAGCGGCTGGCCCGGGACGCTGTCGAGCGTGACGGTCTGGCCGGGGTTGACGACCGAGCCGCCCGCGACGGGGTAGCGCGGGGGCGCGGCGTTGATCGCCGGTGTCCCGGCCATGCCGATCGGGATCTCGCGGTAGAAGCCGTCGAAGCTGTACTGGCAGACGTTGGGCACGACGGTCGCGCTCGCGGCGGCCGGCAGGGCGGTGAGCGAGCCGAGCGCAAGGGCGGCCAGAAGCAGCCCTCGCATGACGATCCGTGTCTCATGGCGCCTCATGTGTTCGGCTACCCTAACCAATCTTGCCGTCCCAAAACAAGTGGCCTTTGCAACCTCTGGAAGATGCGCTGGACGCTGCGCGCGCGCACTTCGGCGGGCACGACGTGCTCGCGACGCGCGTCGAGGCGCCGGCGGACTGGCTCCCGGCGACGGCGGTCGCCGGCGGCGGGCCGGCGCTCTACGAGCTGCTCGAGCGCGCGACGGCGCAGACTCGCAACCGGGCGCCCCGACATCGGCGGCACGCTGCTGGCCGAGGGCTACGCCTGGGCGCTCGCGCTGCGCGCCGTCGGGACGCTGCTCTTCGGCGCGCGCGTGCCGGCGATGGACCACGACCGCGTCTGGCTCGAGCTCGCCGCGGGCGACACGACGATCACCGGCGTCGCCTTCACGGGGGGCGCCTACGGGGACCCGCAGGCGGACGACGCCGCCCTGATCGCGCGCCTGCACGCCGAGCTCGAGGCGCATCTGGCACCGCTGCTGGAGGCGATCGCCGCCGCCACGGGCCGTCCGCTGACGGCGCTGTGGCGCAGCGCCGGCGACCGCCTCGGCGGCGCCTTCCTGTGGCTCGGCGAGGTCGCCGGGATGCGAGAGCGCGCCTGGGCCCTGGGCGCGCAGGCGATGGTCGGCGGCGGCGGGCCGCTTGCCGTCGGCGCCGGCTTCCGCGTGCTCGAGCACGCGGGCATCGCCGAGCCGACGCGCAACCGCCGCAGCTGCTGTCTCATCTGGCGCGCCGAGGACAGCGACACGTGCTTCACCTGTCCGCTGACGACCGACGCCGAGCGCCGCGTGCGCCTAGAAGCACGCTTGACGCCAAGCGACAACACCGCCTAACGTGGCCGCATGAGCACGCCGATCTCCCGCCGCGCCGTCGCCTGCGCCGTCGCCCTGCCGGCCACGCTGCTCGCGGTCGCGCCGATCGCCGACGGGGCCGCCACGAAGCTGCGGTCGCTCAGCGCGACGGGGCAGTTCACGCGCACCGCGAAGACCGGTGACCTGTCGGACATCAAGCGCGGCACGCTGCGCGGGGCGCCGTTCGGCGCGGCGACGATGGTCCTGCGCTCGGCGCTGAAGGAGGCGCGCGTGACCTCGACGTTCACCGTCACGAACGCCGCCGGCCGCGTCACGGGCCGTGCCACGGCGCGGGTGACGGTCGACGGCGACACGTCCTCCTACAAGGGGACCGCGACGCTCACCGGCGGCAGCGGGCGCTACCGGCGCATCAGCGGGACGAACATCACCTTCACGGGGAAGGGACCCGTGAGCGCCAAGACGGTGCAGATCACGCTCGTCGGGAAGGCCCGGTACTGAGCCCGATCGGGAGCGGCCGGCACTGCGCGGCGCTCGCCGCCGCGCTCGCCCTGGCCGCGCTCGCCCTGGCCGCGCCGGCGCTCGCCCAGGACCCGGCGGCGAGCTTCGTCGCAAGGGACGCCTCCGGCGACGGCACGACGTTCAACCGCTGGGATGCGGGCGCCGGCAGCACGACCGTGACGATCCCCGCGGGGACGATCAACGTCGTCGGCAGCGCCGCGCCGCCCACCGGCGCATCGCAGCCACCGCCGCCGCCACCACCGTCGCCGGCCGCCTCGACCGCGCCCGCGGGCGGTGCCGTGTCGGTCTCCGCGATCCAGCGCGGCAACGTCGTGCGCGGGTCGTTGAACGTCGCCCGCGCCGGCTCGCTGCTGGACGTCCGCGGTCTCGTCGCCCGCCGGAAGCTGACGACGACCAGGCGCACGGGCAGCACGAGCGTGGCGGCCTTCAGGCGCACGTCGGTCGGTGGCCGCCGGGTCGCGTTCACGCTGTCGCTGAGCGCGACCGCGCGGCGCGCGCTCAAGCGCGCGGGGAGGCTTTCGGTCACGGTGCAGATCAGCGTCAAACCGCGGGCGGGGGCGGCCTTCACCGCCAAGCGCGCGGTCAGCCTGCGCGCCCCGAAGTAGCGCGCCGCGGCTTCGCACGGCGCGTAGCCTTTCCGGCATGCCCGAGCTGCCCGAGGTCGAGATCACGGCGCGCCGTCTCGACGCCGCGCTGCGCGGCGCGACGATCGAGTCCGCGCAGGCGCCCGGGATCAACGCGCTGAAGACGTTCGATCCGCCGCTGTCGGCGCTCGAGGGCCGTGCGATCGCCGGCGTCGGCCGCCGCGGCAAGCAGCTCGTCGTCGAGGTCACCGGCGAGCTCGTGCTGCTCGTGCATCTCATGAGCGCCGGGCGCCTGCAGCTCTTCGACAAGCGCGCCGGCCCGCGCGACCGCACCTCGCGGCTGCTGCTGCGGATATCCGACGGCCGCGAGCTGCGCCTGCGCGAGTTCGGCACCAAGCAGGCGGCCTGGGTCAAGCTCCTGCGCGCCGCCGAGCTCGAGGACGACGAGATGCTCAAGACGCTCGGGCCCGAGGCCTGGCCCGACCCGCCCGAGGACCTGCGCGCGCTGCTGAAGGCGCCGCGCCCGCTGCACACGCTGCTGCGCGACCAGCGCGTCATCGCGGGCATCGGGCGCTCCTGGGTCGACGAGATCCTGTGGACCGCGCGCCTGTCGCCGTTCAAGCGCGGCAACGACCTCACCGACGAGGAGGCGGCCGTGCTGCGCGACGCGATCGTGACGGTGCTCGACGGGGCGCTGGAGCACTACGAGCGCGTCGTGACGCTGCCGATCCCCGACAAGCTGCCGCTGCCGCTGCTCGTCCACCGCAAGGCGGGCGAGCCCTGCCCGCGCTGTGGCACGACGATCGAGGCCGTCCACTACGAGGACTACGTCATGTGTTACTGCCCGCAGGAGCAGACGGGCGGCAAGGTCCTCAAGGACCGGCGGCTGTCGCGCCTGCTGAAGTGAGCGGCCTCATCCGATCCGCGCGATCTCGCGCGGGCGCAGCAGCACGATCAGCTCGCCGCGGTGCCCGTGGACCCGGACCGCCGCGATGCCGCCCTTCTTCAGCTCGATCGTCGCGCCGGTGAGATCGCCGACGACCTGCACGAAGTCCGGGTTGTGGCCGACGAACAGCACGCGCTTGTCCTCGCCCGCGGCGGCCGCCAGCTCGAGCGCGTCGTGGACGTCGAAGCCGCTGGAGAGCGCCTCCTCGACGACCGGCTCGGTGCCGAGCACCTCGCACGCCAGGCGCGCGGTGTCCAGCGCGCGCACGCGCGGGCTCGTGAGCACGAGCTGGAAGTTGAGCTCCAGCGCGGCCAGCGCCCGGCCGGCCGCGCGCGACTGCTCCTCGCCGCGAGGGGTCAGGCGGCGCTCGGGGTCCGGCCGCGCGCCGTGCGGCTCGGCCTCCCCGTGGCGCAGGAACCACAGCTGCTGAGCCATCCCGGGAATCTAGGCGATCGGGCGCACGCTGACCCAGCTCTTGACGAGCGGGCCCAGGCGCTCGGCCCGCGGCGGGCCGAACAGCGCCTCCATCTCGCCGCGGCGCAGCAGCTCGATCGCCTCCCAGTCGCCGGCGACGCCGAGGCGCCAGTAGGGCCGCCGCAGCGCGTGCGGCAGCCAGTGCGCGAACGGCAGCAGCGCGTGCGGCTCGACCGGGAACGAGTAGGCCGGCGTCTGGACGTACCAGCCGCGCGCGACCCGGCGCAGCTCGGCGGCGAAGGCGGCGCGCTCGCGCGGGCGCGACGTGCTCGATGACGCTGCTGCAGTAGGCCAGCTCGAAGGCGCCGTCCTCGAACGGCAGGCCCTCGAGCACGTCGGCCTGCACGAACGGGCCCGGGTAGTCGGGCCGCGGCGAGAGGTCGACGCCGGTGATGTCGTGGTCGGGCGCGTGGCGGCGCAGCCCCAGGCGCCCGCAGCCGATGTCGAGGATCCGCGTCTGCGCCGTCGCGCCGGTGAGCCCGAAGAGGCGCTCGTGGCGGCGCTCGCGCGCGCGGCCGCTGGCGACCGCCGCCGCGCGGGCGCGCAGCCCGGGCTTGGCCGTCCCGTAGACGTTGTCTGGAGCCCAGCGCGACACGCCAGCTAGCCTAGGGCCGGCATCGCATGAGCGAGATCTACACGCCCGAGAACCTGCTCGACCGGCACACCGATCCGGCGACGCTGGCCGAGCAGTACGAGCGCGGCAAGCGCCGCGAGCGCGAGCTGCTGGACCGCCACCTCGGCCTCGCCGGCGGCGACGCGCTGTCGGTCGGCTGCGGCTGGCACCCGGGCCGCCACCTGCTGCCGCGGCCGCAGTGGCGGCTCGTCGCGACCGACGTCGACCCGGCGCGGGCTGCGAATGCCGTCGAGACGGGCGAGGCCGACGAGGGGCTGCCGGGCGCCGCGGGCCAGCTCGACATGCTCGCCGACGAGTCCTTCGACGTCGTGCTGCACCGGCTCGTCCTGCACCACGTCGCCTACGCCGGCCCGCTGGAGCCCTGCCTCGCCGAGGCGCGGCGGCTGCTGCGCCCCGGCGGCGCGCTCGTCGCGATCGAGCCCAACGTCTTCTACCCCGTCGGCGCCGCGCTGGCGGTCGCCAACCGCGCCGGCCTCGGCGTGCGCGTGCACGGGACGCCCGACGACATCCCGCTGTCGCCCCGGCGCCTGGCCGCGTCGGCGCGTGCCGCCGGGCTGGAGCCCGAGCTGCACGCCGTCAGCTACTCGTGGCGCCGCCTGCCCGTGCGCGCGCAGCGCGCCGTCGGCGCCCTGGACCGCTTCGGGTCCGCCCCCGGCATGCGCTGGCTCGGCCACACCTTCATGCTGATCGCCCGGCGGCCGGGGTAGGGGCCCGAGCTCCGCGGCTCTGCGGGGGCCCCGGCGTGCGCGAACGGCGGCGATGAGGGAACGGGCTCGTTTGCCGGTGGCGCGAGGGGGGTGTGTCGAATGATGCACGCATAGCGACAGTTATTCGACACACCCCCCCGGAAAGCGCGGCGTCCGAGCGGCGCGCACCCGGCCCTGACGCCTCCCTTATCGCTGCCGTTCGCCAGCGCCCGCAGAACCGCAGGCCGCAGAGAGACGCTCAGCGCTCGTAGGACCCGACCGGCGTCCCGGAGAAGCTCGTCCAGCGCACGTTCCAGCGCCGCCCCGCCTTGAAGCCGGCGCTGAAGGAGTAGTAGCCGCGGGCGTCGGGGGTGACCGTGCGCAAGGTCTTGAACTGCGACGAGCCGCGGTCGGCGTAGACGATCGTCACCGGCGTCGCGGCCCCGGTCTGCGGGCGCACGAGGCCCCAGACCGTCACCTTCGAGCCCTTGCGCTCGACGGCCAGCGGCAGGCGGAACGCGGGCAGCGAGGGCTTCGGCCGGCCGTCGGCGAAGCGCAGGCCGGACTCGAAGCCGCCGTACTGCTTGGGCCCGGTCGGATCGCTGTCGCGCAGGAGGTACTGCGAGAAGGCGTTGACGCGCGGGTTGTTGTAGGCGATCCGCTCGGCGATCGCGCGGTACTCGACCTGCTTGGCGAGCGACACGCCGCTCTGCGTGTCGGGCGTCGACTGGATGCCGAACTCGGTGAGGTAGATCGGCAGGCGCTTGGTCAGCGCGCCGGCGGCGCGGGCGCGGTCCAGGGCCTTCGTCAGCCGCGACAGGACGCCGATCGTGACGTCGTCGGGGTTGGCCGGCTTGAAGAACGGGCCCTGGCGCGTCGTGTAGGCGTGGTGGGCGTAGCCGCTGGCGTTCAGCCCGCCGCAGCTCTTGCGCTTCTTGTAGGAGCTGTTGAGGCACAGCGCGCCGCGCAGGAAGGCCAGCGGTGCGACGACGCGGCCGGTCCCGCGCGGGGAGGTCTCGCCGATCAGGATCCGCTCGGTGCCCTGCCCGGCCTTGGTCAGGCCGCGCAGGCCGGCCTTGAAGAGCCCGCGGTAGATCGACGGCGAGATCGCCTTGCCGCCGTTGCCGAACTGCGGGCGCAGGAACTGCGGCTGGTTGGGCTCGTTCCAGATCGCCCAGGTGTCGACCTGGTCGCCGTACTTGCGCCCGACGGCGGTCACGAAGGCCGCGAACGCGTTGGCCTGCGGGCGCGTGAGGTTGTCGAGCTTGTCCTTCGTCGCCCACTTCGGCACCGGGCCGCTGATCGTCAGCAGCACCGGCCAGTTGCGGTCCTTCGCGGCCTGCATGAGCGGGTCGTACTCGCCCCAGTCGTAGGCGGCGGGATCGGTCGGCTCGAAGTTCGGGCGTGTCGCGGAGTTCGGCTCGGGCGCGACCGCCGACCACGTCAGGATGACGCGCAGCGAATGCACGCCGAGGGTCTCCATCTCCTGCAGCGCAGCGGGCCGGATCGCGGGGTTCAGCAGATCGCGCGGGGCCTCGAAGGTCAGCGTCTGGGTCTTCGACGCGCTCGCGGGCGCGGCGAAGAGCAGGGACAGCAGCAGGGCGATGGGAAGAAGTCGGCGCACAGAGGGGATAACCCGCACGATCAGACGAAGGTTGCGGAGCTGGCAGCCTACCCAGGGCAAATCCCATGAGCCGCACCGCACCCGACGACATCGTTGCGACGCACGCCGCCGCCGCCGGCAACGAGCGCGAACCGCTGCTGGTGCTCGAGCCGCTGCGCGCGTTCCTCGCCGAGCACGGGCTCGCGGGCGACGACGAGCTGCGCGCCGCCCCGATCGGCAACGGCCACTCGAACGTCACCTACCTGCTGCGCAGCGGCGACGCCGAGCTCGTGCTGCGCCGCCCGCCGCGCGGCCCACTGCCGCCCAGCGCCCACGACGTCCTGCGCGAGGCGCGGCTGCTGCAGGCGCTCGCGCCGACCGGGGCGCGGGTGCCGCGCGTCCTGGCGGTCGGCGACGACGAGGCGGTCATCGGCGCGCCGTTCTACGTCATGGAGTACGTCGCCGGCGTCGTGGTGACCGACGAGCTGCCGCCCGCGCTCGACACGCCCGAGCAGCACCGCCGGCTGGGCGAGGAGCTGATCGACGGGCTCGTCGAGGTCCACGCCGTCGACTGGCGCGCGCACGGCCTGCGGGACTTCTCGCACGACCCCGATGGCTACCTCGAGCGCCAGCTGCGCCGCTTCGGCGGGCTCTGGACGCAGCTCAAGACGCGCGAGATCGAGGCCGTCGAGGACACCGGGGCCTGGCTGGCCGAGCACCTGCCGCGCTCGGGCCCGGCGACCGTCGTGCACGGCGACTACCGCCTCGGCAACACGATGATGACCGCGCAGCCGCCCGCGCGGCTCGTCGCGATCTTCGACTGGGAGATGGCGACGATCGGCGACCCGCTGGCCGACCTCGGCTACCTGCTCGCGCTCTGGGTCCAGCACGACGACCCGCCGCTGCCGGTCCTGTTCGAGTTCGGCGGCATCACGCGCCGCGAGGGCTTCCCGACGCGCGACGAGCTCGTCGCGCGCTACGAGGAGGGCAGCGGGCGCGCGATGACCGACCTGCGCTGGTATCGCACGCTCGCGCTGTGGAAGGCGGCCGTCTTCATGGAGGGCAACTACCGCCGGGCGATCAGCGGCAGCACCGACGACCCCTGGCTGAAGGGCTTCGGGGACGGCGTCGTCGCGCTCGCCGAGCGCGCGCGGGCGCTCACGCTCGGCGGCTGACGGCGGGCGTCAGGCGACGGGCTTGGTCCCGCCGGCCTCGGCGTCGGGCTTCGGGGCGGCGGCGTCCGCAGCCGGGGCGGCGGCGCCGGGCGTCTCGGCGGCGGGCTTGGGCGCGCCGTCGTCCTTGCCGAGCTTCTCGTTGAGCTTGCGCTTGACGTTCTCGAACTCCTCCTTGCGCTTGGGGTCGTTCGCGAACTGCTTCGCCTTGTCGGCGAGCTCCTGGGCCTGGGCCTTGGCGGCCGGCGACTTGGCGTAGTCGGTGAGCTTCTTGAGCATGGACATGCCCGATGACGTTAGTGGATCGATTGCTCGTCCTCGATCCGCCGCCGCAGCTCGGCGCCGCGACCCGCGGCGACCGCCCGCGCCGCCCGCCGCTCGTCGAGCGCGAAGCCGCCCGCGGCGGCGAGCTCGAGCAGCTCCTGGCGCTCCTCGCCCTCGCGCGCGCTGCGCAGGAACAGCCAGCCGAAGAGGCAGATCGTGAGGATCGACCCCTCGACCATCATGATCCCGCCCGCGATCACCTGGTCGGACTGCGCCGAGATGTCGTGCGCGCGCTCGCCCGGGCGGTAGACGTCGAAGTAGGCGCGGTCGGTCCAGACGAAGACGTTCGCGAGCACCGTCGTCGTCAGGCGCACGGCGACGATGTAGCCCAGCTTGCCGAGGTTGCCGAACCAGACCGGCTTGGGCAGCGGCCCCAGCAGCGCCATCCACATGTTGATCCCGAGGCCGACGAACAGCATGTGCTGCAGCGCGTGCACGGCGTCGTTGCGCACCGCCGCCTCGTGCGGGCCGACGAGGTGCCAGAACAGCAGGTCGGCCGCCCACAGCCCGAACGCCGGCACCGGATGGGCGAGGTGGCGCAGCCAGCCGAGCCCGCTCGTGCGCAGCAGCGGCGCCAGCAGCGGCCCGGTCAGCCCGAGCACGATCAGCAGCGCGCCGATGTCCGCCATCAGCAGGTGCTCGGCCATGTGGGCCGCGAACAGGTCGGTGTCCAGGCCGCCGAGCGGCGAGCTGAGCGTCAGGACGATGACCGCGACCCCCGAGTAGAAGCAGGCCTGCCGGCGGCCGGGAAGCGGGCGGCCCTGTGCGGCGAGGCTCCGCGCGCGCAGCGCGTACATGACCGCGACGACGAGCGCGGGCAGCAGCTGCAGCGGCGCGAACTGCAGGTCGGCGGCGGCGACGGGGGCCATCGCCCGACACGGTGACAGGGCGACCGCGTCCGCGCCGCGGCCCGCAGGCCGCGACGCGGACGGGGCTGGTGGCCTACCTGATCGTGATCGTCCTGCTGAGCGTCTGGCGCTTGGAGGTGGTCGTCGGGAACGTCGCGGTCACGGAGTACTTCCCGGCCTTGGCCGTGCCCTTCACGTTGACCGTCGCGGCGCCCTTCTTCACCGACGCGCTACCGCTGCCGACCGTCTTGCCGGACTTCTTGAGCGTGATCCGGACCGGTCCGGACGCGGTCGTCGCCGACGTCTTCGTCGTGCAGCGGATGCTCTTGCGCTTGGAGCCCACGCGCTTGCAGCTCACCGACACGGTGGCGGCCTTCGTGGCCGCTGTCGGCGCCGCCGTCCCCGTGGTGGGGGCCGGGACGGGGACCGGGAACGGGACCACCGTCGTGATGCCGGGCGCTCCCGGCGCGCCGGCCGGGCCCGAGACCGCAGGCGTGAGGTCCAGGCGGATGACCGCCGGCGTGTCGTCGACCGACGCCGCGACCGGCGCGAAGGACTTCGCGCCCGCAGCGACGACCTTCGTCCCGTTGCTGACGACGGCCGACCCGAGCAGCGTGTCGCTGTTGCCGCCGAGGTCGATCGGGAACGCCCCGCCGGCGCCGACGCTCGTGTCGAACGTCCCGTCCGGCTTCAGGACCGCCATCAGGCCGTCGACCAGCTCGCCGGCGGCGACCGACGTCGAGCTCGACAGCCCGGTCGCGACGAGCCGGCCGTCGGGCAGGACGGCGAGCTCGCGGAAGCGGTCCTGGCCGCCGGCGCGGTTGTAGGTCGTCAGGCCGTTGTTGCCCGGCGCGCCCCAGGTCGTGTCGAACGTGCCGTTGGCGTTGAAGCGGTAGATCAGCGCGTCGACGTCGCCCGCCGCGGCTCCCGCGGAGCGGTTGCCGTAGCCGACCATGACGTAGTGGCCGTCGGTCAGGACGGCCTCATAGCACTCGGCCGAGAAGCCGACCTTGATCCCCTCGGTGCGCGCCGTCATGCCGCCGACGCCGAACGTCGTGTCGAGCGTGCCGTTGGTGTTGAAGCGCGCGAGGTAGGGCACCGCGCCACCGGTGTAGCCGGCCGCGACGACCTTGCCGTCGGGCTGGATCAGCGGCTGGCGCTCGTTGAGGTCGGCGGGCGCGGTGCCGGTGTTGGTCGTCGCCGTCGGCGACAGCGCGACGCCGGCGTCGCCGCCGACCGCCGCGGCGTTCCAGCCGGCGGTGTCGAGCGTGCCGTTGGTGTTGATCCGCAGAACCGCCCACGGGCGCACGGTCCGCGCCGGCTCGCTCGTGTCGGTGCCCTTCGTGCCCTCGACGATGATCTTGCCGTCGGGCTGGATGCGCACGCCGTAGACGTTGTCGGTGTTCAGCGCCGCGCCCGCGGCGGCGCCGGGGACGAGCCCGTCGCTGAGGTCGACGCGCAGGATGCCCGCGACGTCGGGGGCGGCGGCGCCCGCGTTGAACGTCGTGTCGAGCGTGCCGTCGGTGTTGAGGCGGAAGACGTAGATGTCGCGGTCGCGGTTGTCGGGCTTGCCGAGCGTCTGCGGCGTGTCGGACTGCGCCGCGACGACGACCTTGCCGTCGGCCTGGACTGCGAGGCCGCGCGAGTTCTCCTGCGCGCCGTTGGGCAGTGGCAGCCCGGCGCCGTTGGTGAACGGTCCGGCGTTGAGGTTGAGCGTGACGACGCCGTCGCCGTCGGCGCCGGCGGGGCCGAAGCTCGGGACGAGCACGCCGTTGGCGTCGAGGCGCGAGACGATGATCGCCCGGTCCGGGCCGCCGGCCACGTTCGTGAAGCCGCTCTGGTAGCTGCCGCCGCCTGGTGCCGCGGCCAGCGCCTGGTAGCGCTCGCTGCCGGCGGCGGGGTCGGTCGGCGTCAGGCTGATGCCGCCGATGCCGAACGTGTCGTCGAGTCCGATCGCGAGCGCGGGTCCGGCAGATGCCAGGCCCATGCCGGTCATCAGCGCGGCTGCAAGCAGTGCCGCATTGGTGCGTCTCATGGCTCCTCCTCCTGTCGGCAAGCCTGCCGATACTTGTAAGGTGTCCCTAATACCGGGCGTCACCGTACCAGCAAGTGGACTGCCGCGGCCGGAGTTTCGAACAGCCGCTCTTGCGGTCCGCGGCTACCGTGTGAGCACGAGGCTGCGCCGCACGGTGCGCGTGTTGCCCGCCGCGTCGCGCGTGGTGACGGCGAGCGTCAGCCGCGTGCGCCGGCCGCGCTTGACCGCGCGCATGCCGGCCTGCGTCAGCTTCACGCGAACGCTCCCCACGCCGGTCGCGAGCTTCCTCGCGCCGCTGCGGCCGAGCACCGCCCGGCTCGTGCCGCGGCGCAGGACCGACGAGACGGTGGCGGCCTCGTCGAGGCGCAGGCCGATCTTCGCGACGCCGGCGACGGCCCTGATCGTGCGGGTGCTCGTCGCGGTCAGCCGGGCCGTGGGGGCGCGCTTGTCGAGGACGCCGCCGGCACCGCCGGCGCCCGCCCCGCCTGCCCCGCCCGCTCCGGCGGCGGGCTGTCCGGGGCGGGCCCCGACGACGACCTCGTGCGACGCCGCGGCGGAGGTCTCGTGGCTGTCGTCGACGACGCGCAGGCCGGCCTGGAACGTGCCGGGCGCCGTGTACGCGGTCGTCACGACGGCGCTCGGGCCCGCCGTCTCGAAGGATCCGTTGCCGTCGAGGTCCCACTCGTAGCGGGGGATCGCGCCGCCGTCGGGGTCGGCCACGCCGCGGGCGTCGAACGTCACCGCGGTGCCGGTGAGGGTCGTCGCGGGCGCGACCGTGAAGTCCGCGACCGGCAGCAGGTTGCCCGGCAGGCGTACGGCGCCGAACATGTCGGGGTGCAGCGTGCAGGCGAACGGGAACGTCCCGGGCTTGTTGAAGGTGTAGGTGCGCGGCGCCAGGCCGCCGCTCTCGGTCGTGAACTCGCCGTAGGTCCAGGCCAGCGGGTGGTTGCTGAAGTCCCCGCCGCCGAAGGTCACCGTGTCGCCGGGCGCGTTGAGGACGAACCCGTTGGGCGCCATGTACGGCTCGGACTCGATCCCGAGCGGGAAGGTCACGGGGAAGTCGGTCGCCTGCGCGGCGGGCGCGCCCAGCGCCGCGAAGGCCAGCGTCAGCGCTGCGGCAGGGAGGCGCACCGCAGGAACCTAGCAATGTCAGGGGGACCTGACATTGGACTTAAGGCCTACCCGCCGGCCGCGATCAGCACGACGCCGCCCAGCGCCACGACGACCCCCAGCCGCTGGATCCCGCGCACCCGCTCCCCGAGCACGAGCGCCGCCATGAAGACCGTCATCACGGGATACAGCGAGCTGGCGACGGCGACCGTCGACAGCTCGCCGATCGTCGTCGCGTAGTTGTAGGCGCCGTTGGCTGCGAGGTCGATGAGCCCGATCGCGCCCAGGACGGCGAGCTGGCGCGGCCTCGGCCGGGGCCGGCCGCGGCGGCGCACCGCCAGCAGCGCGAAGCCGAGGACGAACGGCGCCGCCGACAGCCGCGACAGCATCAGCGTCCAGGCGACGTCGCCGCGCGAGCCGATCTCCGCGAGCACGAAGTAGGAGCCGAAGCCGAGCCCGGCGAGCACCGCCAGGATCACGCTGATGCGCTGCTGGCGGGCGTCGGCGGGACCGCCGTCGTCCTCGCGCGAGGCGAGCACGATCCCGACGACCGCCGCGGCGAGGCCGAGCGAGCGCACGAGCCCCGGGTCGTCGCCCGTGGCGATCCCGACGAGCACCGGCAGCGCGACGCCGGTCGCGGCGATCGGCGCGACGATGCTCATCGTCCCGATCGCCAGCGCGCGGTAGAACGCGGTCAGGCCGAGGATCCCCAGCAGGCCGGCGCCCGACGCGGCCGCGACGGCCTCGGTCGACGGCGGGCCCTCGCCGCGCGCGGCGACGAAGATCGCCATGACCGCGAGCGCGGACAGGTACATCGACGCGAGCACGACCGCGACCGGGAACGTGCGGCTCTTCAGGCCGCCGAGGAAGTCGGCCAGGCCCCAGAGCAGGGAGGAGCCCAGCGCGAGCGCGATCGCTGCCACGGGGGCTCGCTCAGCTGTGCTGCTGCCGGCTCAGCGGCGACGGCCGCGGCCGTAGATGAGCCGCAGGCCCTTGAAGAGGACCTTCGAGACCCTCGCGTTGTAGGGGAAGCCGTACGGGTCGCGCTTGAGGTGCAGGCGGCTGATGAACAGCGCCTGCTGCTTGGTGAACTTGCGGATCCCGCCGGCGCCGTGGCGCGTGCCGAGGCCGGAGGCCTTCCAGCCGCCCATCGGCAGCTCGACCGCGACGTAGTTCAGCAGCGCGTCGTTGACGCACACCGCGCCGGCCTGCATGCGCCGCGCGATCTGCTCGCCGCGCGCGCGGTCGCCGCTGAAGACGGCGCCGCCGAGCCCGTAGGGCGAGTCGTTGGCGAGCGTGAGCGCCTCCTCGGCGTCGGCGACCTTCATGATCGGGAGCGTCGGGCCGAAGGTCTCGTCGGTCATCGCCTTCATCGTGTGGTCGACGTCGACGAGCACGGTCGGCTCGTAGAACATGCCCTTGCCGGGACGGCGCTTGCCGCCGGTCAGCGCCCGTGCGCCCTTGGCGAGGGCGTCGCGCACGTGCTCCTCGACGATCTCGAGCTGCTTGGGGAACGTCATCGCGCCGACCTCGGCGGTCGCAGGGCCGGTCGACGCGCCCTGGCGCAGGGCGCCGACCTTGCTGACGACCTTGGAGACGAACTCGTCGTAGACGGGCTCCTCGACGTAGACGCGCTCGATCGAGATGCAGGTCTGGCCGGCGTTGAGCATCGAGTAGTAGACGGCGAGGTTGGCGGCGCGCTCGAGGTCGGCGTCGGAGAGGACGATCATCGGGTCCTTGCCGCCGAGCTCCAGTGCGACGGGCGTGAGCGTCTGCGCCGCGCGCTCCATGACCTTCTTGCCGGTCGCCGTGGAGCCGGTGAACATGATCATGTCGACCTCGTCGACGAGCGCCGCGCCGGTCGCGCCGCGGCCGGTCGCGACCTGGAAGACGCCGTCGGGCAGACCGCTCTCGGCGAGGCCCTCGGCGAGCAGCAGCGACGTCAGCGGCGTGACCTCCGACGGCTTGAGGATCACGCTGTTGCCCGCGAGCATCGCGGGGATGCAGTCGCCGAAGGAGTTCGTCAGCGGGTAGTTCCAGGGCCCGATGACGCCGATCAGGCCCAGCGGCTCGTAGCGGACGACCATCTTCTTGCCCTTGACCGCGAGCGTGCTCGCGTGGATGCGCTCGTCCTCGAGGAAGGACTCGGCGTTCTTCGCCCAGAAGTCGATCGCGCCGCCGACGTAGTTGATCTCCGCCATGTAGGCGTCCTCGTACGTCTTGCCGGTCTCGGAGACGATCGTCGCGACGACGCGGTCGGCGTTGTCCATGATCCACTTCTGCATCCGGCGGATGACGCGCCTGCGGCCGTCGAAGCCCATCGCCTGCCAGCCCGGCTGGGCGGCGCGCCCGTTGGACGCGAGCGCGGCCACGGCCTCGGCGGAGAGGTCCGGGACGTGCGCGATGACCTCGCCGGTGGCGGGGTTCTCGACGGGGATCTCGGCGCCGGCCCCGTGGCCGTTGGCGCGCTCCGCTGCCGTGATGTCGACGCTGGCCATGTTCGGTGTCTCCTTCCGGGCTGACGTGCTGTCAAACCCTACCGTTGTGTCGCTACGCGATCGCCCCGCCGGCGGCCAGCGCGAGCACGGCGGCCCCGAGGACGACGCGGTAGCCGACGAAGACGGCGGTCGTGTGCGTCGTCAGAAAGCGCAGCAGGAGGGCGATCGAGGCATAGCCGGTGATGAACGCGAGCACCGTCGCGACGGCGGTCGGGCCGAGGCCGACGGCGCCCTCGGCGCTGCCGTTGACGACGTCCTTGAGCTCGTAGAGCCCGCTGAGCACGACCGCCGGGATCGACAGCAGGAACGAGAAGCGGGCGGCCGACACGCGGTCGAAGCCCAGCAGCAGCCCGGCCGAGATCGTCGCGCCCGATCGCGACACGCCGGGGACCAGCGCCAGCGCCTGGGCGAACCCGATCACGATCGCGTCGCGGCGGGTGAGCGTCGTGACGTCGCGGTCGCGCCGCGACAGCTTCTCGGCGACGAGCAGGACGACGCCGAAGACGATCAGCATCGAGCCGATGAGGTAGAGGTCGCGGGCCCCGTTCTCGATCTGGTCCTTGAACGCGAAGCCGAGGACCACGATCGGGACCGTCGCGAGGATCAGGTACCAGCCCAGGCGCGCGTCGAGCGAGCCGCGCTCGGCGGGGTCGCGCAGCGAGCGCAGCCAGGCCCTGGCGATCCGCGCGAGGTCCTGGCGGAAGTACAGCAGGACGGCCGCCATCGTCCCGAGCTGGATGACGGCGGTGAACGCGGCGCCCGGATCCTCCCAGCCGACGAACGCGGGGACGATGCGCAGGTGGCCGCTGCTCGAGATCGGCAGGAACTCGGTGAGTCCCTGGACGATGCCCAGGACGATTGCCTGGACGAGGCTCAGGGCGCTTAGTCCCCGAACTCGATCTTCGAGATCAGGACCGGCGTGAGGGGCTTGTCGGCGCCGGCCGTCGGCACGCCGTTGAGGCGCTCCAGGACGTCCTCGCCCCCGGTCACCTGGCCGAAGACCGTGTGCTTGCCGTCGAGCCACGGCGTCTCGTCGGCGGTGACGATGAAGAACTGCGAGCCGTTGGTGTTCGGCCCGGCGTTGGCCATCGCGAGCGTGCCGCGCACGATCTTGTGGTCGTTGATCTCGTCGTCGAACTCGTAGCCCGGGCCACCGGTGCCGTTGCCGCGCGGGCAGCCGGCCTGGACCATGAAGTCCTTGATGATCCGGTGGAAGGTCAGGCCGTCGTAGAAGCCCTCGGTTGCGAGCTTCTTGAAGTTCGCGACGGTCTCGGGCGCGTCCTTGTCGAACAGCTCCAGGACGATGACGCCCTCGGTGGTCCTCAATGCGGCAGCAGACATGGCCCGAAGCTTACGGAGTGGGGCGCGGCTACGGCGCGCCGCGGACCGTGAGCTCGCCGATCGCCGCACGCGGATCGGTGGACTCGGCGGCGGCCGTCACGTAGACGAGCAGCAGCTGGAACTTGTCGGCCTGGCCCTTGCCCTTCAGCGCGATCGGCGAGTCGTCGGCGACGGCCTTGACGTCGGTCAGGTGCTGCCAGCGCTTGTCGAGGACGTCGGCCGGGATCTCCTTGGCGTCGACGGCGCCGTACAGCTCGACCGTGAAGCCGGGCGTGTTCGTCGCGATCCGCAGCGACTGCAGCGCGTAGGGCGAGCCGAGGTCGACGTAGAGGCCGACGCCGATCGGGTTGCCGTCGGCGGGCACGGTGACGTCCCAGACGGTGTCGGGCTTGCCGTCGACGGCGTTGTTCTCGCCCCCGATCTCGGCCCCGACGCGCTTGGCGGGGTCGTAGGTCTTCGCCGACCCGGCCTTCAGGTCGATGACCTGCGGCGCGACCGCCGCGGGCTTCGCCGCGGAGCCGGTGCCTGCGCCCGTCGAGGGTGAGGTCGTGCCGGCGCCCGCGGGCGGGCTCGTGGCCGCCGGCGGCGTGACCGCCTGGTTGCTCGGCGGCGCGACCTGGCTCGGGGGCGGGATGACCGGAAGCTTGGTGCCCGAGGAGGGCGCCGGGGTCTGGACGCCGGCGCCGGGGATCTGGCCGGGCAGCGGCGTGCCCTGGGACACGGGCGGCGGCGTGGTGCCGGGGCCGGTCTCGCCGGGGGTGATCGTCGTGGCCGCCGGGCCGTCGACGCCGGGGACGCCGGTGGCGCCCGGCGTCTGGGCGACGATCGGGTTGCCGTCGCCGGACGTGGGCGCGGCGGCCGTGCGCTCGGCGTCGCTCGTCAGGGCGGCGTAGCCGGCGATGCCGGCGCCGAAGACGAGCAGCAGCGTGACGCCGACGACGGTGAAGGCGGCGCGCCAGCCGGGGCGGGCGCCGAGGCGGCCGCGGGCGGCGGTGCCGCACTCCAGGCACCAGTCCTGGCCGGCGAGCATCCCGGCGCCGCAGGCCTCGCAGGCGAAGTCGGGAACGACCGCGGACGCGCCGTCGTTGGGCGGCGGAGTGGCGGCCCCGTTGGCCGCCTCACGGTCTCTCAACAGCAAGGCCACGTTTCAAGGGTAACGCGGATGCGCCCCCCGAGTTGCGGGATGGCCGGTTTCGCCCTTCGGTCGTCGCAAGCTCCGACCTGCGGGCGACGTTACACCTTCGTCGGCTCCACGCGGATGCGCCGCCCGCGCACGCGCTCGCCGTCGACGGCCGCCGCGATGCGCTCCGCATCGGCCGCGGGAACCGACAGGAAGGCGAAGTGCTCGAGCACCTTGACGTTGCGGACGGCCTCGCCGTCGACGCCCCCGGCGCGCGTCACGGCGCCGACGAGGTCGGCGACCTCGATGCCCGCCGAGCGCCCGCCGCTGACGATCAGCTTGGCGTAGGGCTCGTCGCCGTTGTGCTTGAGCTGCGGCTTGGTGTGGCGCTTGGGCTTCTCGGCGATCTTCGGCGGCGACGCGGTCTGCGCGCCCGGCGTCCACTGCGAGATCGCGGTGCCGACGTGGGCCTCGATCGCGAGCAACTCCTTCTCCTGCTTGGGCTCGACGAACGTGATCGCGCGGCCCGCGCGGCCGACCCGGCCGGTGCGCCCGATGCGGTGCACGTAGACGTCGGGCGAGCGCGGCACGTCGTAGTTGATGACGTGCGTGACGGTCGAGATGTCGAGGCCGCGGGCGGCGACGTCGGTGGCGACGAGGATCGGCACGCGCCCGCCCTTGAAGCCGAGCATGACGCCGTCGCGCGAGCCCTGCGTCATGTCGCCGTGCAGTGCCTTCACGTTGAAGCCGCGGTCCTTCATCTTCTTGTAGAGCTGGTCGGTGCGGATCTTCGTGCGCGCGAAGACGATCGCCTGGTCGGGCTTCTCGGCCTCGAGCACCTCGACGAGCTTGTCAGCCTTGTCGGCGGTCTTGACGTCGACCTGGAACTGCTCGACCGAGTCGACCGTGAGCGTCGCGGACTGGACCTTGACGTGCTCGGGGTCGTAGAGGTAGTTGTCGGCGAGCGAGCGGATCGGCGGCGGCATCGTCGCGCTGAACAGCGCCGTCTGGCGGCTGTTGGGCGTGAGGCGCAGGATCTTCTCGACGTCCTCGAGGAAGCCGAGGTCGAGCATCTCGTCGGCCTCGTCGAGGACGACGAAGCGGCACGAGTCGAGCACGAGCGAGCGGCGGTTGATGAGGTCGAGCACGCGGCCGACCGTGCCGACGACGATGTGGCCGCCGGCCTTCAGCTGCGCCTGCTGGGTGCGGATCGGCGCGCCGCCGAAGACGGCGACGACGTCGGCGCCCTTGCGCTGGGCGTAGGCGCGGATCGCCTGCGTCACCTGGATGCACAGCTCACGCGTCGGCGTGAGGACGAGCGCCTGCACCTCGGGCTCGGTCGGGTCGACGTACTCGATGATCGGCAGCCCGAAGGCAGCGGTCTTGCCGGAGCCGGTCTGGGCCTGGCCGATGACGTCCCGGCCCTGGAGCATCGGCGGGATCGCCTGCTCCTGGATCGGGCTGGGCTGCTCATACCCGACGTCCTTGAGGGCTTGGAGCGTGCTGTCTGAAAGGCCGAGGTCGGCGAAGGTGGTCACACGTCTAGCTTAGACGGCGGTGGCGCCTACTCCGTTGCGGCGCTGTGGCGCACCGACGGCGCCTGCGCGTCGTCGCGCGCGAGCTCGTCCAGGCGCTGTGCCGCCAGGCGGATCCGGCGGTCGACGTGGCCCGCCGCGAGGCGGCGCGTCTCGGGCTCGCAGTCCCACAGGCAATCGACGGCGACATCGCCCGCGAAGGTCGGGTCGGTGCTCGCCAGCGCCGACACCACGAAGCGCCGCCCGTAGGAGTAGGGGATCTGCTCGTAGGCGGTCAGCAGCTCGTCGAACGGGCCGTGGCCGCAGTAGCGCCCGAGCGCCTCGGCGAGCGAGCAGACGACGTAGATGTCGCCCTCCAGGCCGAGCTCCAGCTCGCGCGCGAGCGCGCGCCGCGCGTGCTCGAGATCGTCGCCCTCGGCCCAGGTGGCGAGGATCCCCGCCGCCTTGCGCCGCCGCGCCCAGTCCGACGACGTCAGCCAGTCGTGCGCGAGCGAGCGCGTCTGGTCGGGCGGCATCGCCTCCAGCGCGAGCGCGATCGCGCCCTGCAGCGCGCCGCGCTCGGCGGCGCTCGTGTTCGCCTGGGCGATCTCCAGCAGCTCGCGGCGGCCCTGACGGCCGAGCGCGAGGATCGCCGCGCGCCGCATCGGCAGCTCGGGGTCGTCGGCGGCCGCGAGCAGGCGGCGCACGTCCTCGCCGCTCGTGCGCGTCGCGAGCTCCTCGGCGACCTGCGTCCAGCGCGAGCCCTCGCCGATCGCCAGCAGGTCGACGGTGCTCAGCTCGCGCGGCTTGGGCTGCGAGCGCCGCGGCCGCGCCGCGCGCTTGGGCGCCGGGTCCTCGCCGGCGCCGTGGTCGAAGGACAGGGCCCAGGCGATCTTCGGGTTCTCGACGGACCACAGCGTCCACGGGCGCGCGCTTGCGTCGACGCCGGCGAGCGCCTCGGCGAGCGCGGCCTCCGACGCAAAGCGCCCGACGAGCACGGCGTCGAGACCGGCGACGACCTCGGGCCACGGGACGCTGACGCGCAGCGCGTCGTAGTCGTCGATCAGCAGCTCGATCGCGCGGTCCCAGAAGCGGCCGAAGCCGACGTAGTCGCGCAGGACGCGGCGGGCCTCGGGGTGGCCGCGGATCGCCATGCGGCCGAGCACCGCGAGGACGTCGTGCGTCGTCTCGAGGTCGTCGTCGCCGCGCTGCAGCCACAGCTCGAGCGCCCCGACGTCGAGCGCGACGTCGAGCGCGAGCGTGGCGTAGTACTCGACGCGCGCGTCGACCTGGCGGTCCCAGCGGGGGTCGTTGAAGATGCAATGCAGCAGCAGCGCGTGCGCGATCGCGCGGTCGGCGTCCAGCGCCCACAGGTAGCCCGACCCGAGGCCGCGCTGCAGCTTGCCCAGCGGCTCGGCGGGACCGGCGAGCGGTGGCGGGTGGCCGGGCACGCGTCGATCGTCCCACGCCCGCCCTCGTACAAGCGTCCGCATCGCCGGCGGTCGCGCCGGGGACGCGTGTACGAGGCTGCAGCGCCAGACCGTCTGCCCCGTGCAAAGGCGCTCAAGTTCGGCGGGTGTGCGGCCGAGGGGCCCTATGGTGCCGCCAGACGTGTTCATCCCCTCAGCACGCGTCGACGCCGCCGTGCTGCGGTCGTCACTCGACGCGATCATCTCGATCGACGGCCACGGGACGGTCCTCGAGTTCAACCCCGCCGCGGAGCGGATGTTCGGGTACGCACGCGCCGACGCCGTCGGCTCCGAGATGGCCGAGCTGATCGTCCCGCCGCCGCTGCGCGCGTCGCACCGGCGCGGCCTGAGCCGGCTGCTGGACGGCGGCGCCCCGCGGATCCTCGACCAGCGCATCGAGATCGAGGCCATGCGCGCCGACGGCTCGATCTTCCCCGTCGAGCTCGCGATCACGCAGATGGACGGCTCGACGCCGACCTACACGGGCTTCATCCGCGACATCACCGCCAACAAGCTCATCGAGCAGGAGCGCGCCGAGGGCGTCGCCCGCCAGGCGCTCGTCGTCTCGCTCGGCCAGAGCGCGCTGTCGGGCCTGGACCCCGCCGACCTCGCCACCGCCGGCCTCGCGACGCTCGTCGACGGGCTCGCGGTCGACCGCGGCGTCGCGATCGCGCTCGGGCCCGAGGGCGGGCTGCGCTGCGAGGCCGCGATCGGCATGGGCGCGCTCAGCGGCCACGGCGAGCCCGCCGGCGAGTCGCAGGCGATCCTGCTGGCGCGCGTGATCGGCGCCTCCGGCTCGCTGATGCTCACCGGCAGCCAGCTCGACGAGCTGGCCGAGCTGCCGTTCGTCCGCGGGATGCGCTGCCTGCTCGCCGTGACGCTGCACAGCGAGCGCGGGACCGTCAGCGGCATGCTCGCGATCGCCGGCGCCGACCCCGACGCGCTGACCGCCGTCGACGTCGGCTTCGCGCAGTCGATCGCGAACGTCGTCGGCACCGCCACCGCGCGCTGGCGCGCCGACCAGGAGATCACGCGCCTGGGCCTGCACGATCCGCTCACCGGCCTCGCGAACCGCCCGCTCTTCGAGAACCGCCTCGAGGAGGGCCTGGAGCGCGCGCGCCGCGGCCAGCACGACGCGACCGTGCTGTACGTCGACCTCGACGGCTTCGGCAAGCTCAACGACGGCTTCGGGCACCGCACGGGCGACGAGGTGCTGATCGGCGCGGCCACCCGCATCCGCAACGCGCTGCCGCCGGAGGCATCCGCGGGGCGCCTCGGCGGCGACCACTTCGGCGTGCTCATCCCCGGCGTCGCCGGCGACGGCGAGGCGACCGCGATCGCCGACCGCATCGTCGCGGCGCTGAGCGAGCCGATGCTCGCCGGCGGGCGCGAGCTGACGCTCAGCGCGAGCGTCGGCGTCGTGCTCAGCGAGTGCGGCGCGGGCACCGTCTCCGAGCTGCTGCGCACGGCCGGCGCGGCCGCGATCCGCGCCCGCGAGCGCGGCGGCGCGCGCTGCGAGCTGGCCACGCAGGGCATGCGCCGCCGGCTCGTCCACGCGGCCGAGATCGAGCAGGGGCTGCGCCGCGCGCTCACCGACGGCGAGCTGCGCCTGCACTACCAGCCGATCATCGACCTGCGCGACGGCGCGGTCGTCGCCGTCGAGGCGCTCGTGCGCTGGCAGCACCCCGAGCACGGGCTGCTCGCGCCGACGCAGTTCTTCGACGCCGCCGAGACGAGCGGCCTCGCCGTCCCGCTCGGCGGCGAGATCCTCTCGATCGCCTGCCGCGAGCTGGCCGACTGGACGCTCGCGCTCGACGGCCCGCCGCCGGCCGTCCACGTCAACATCTCCGCCCGCCACTTCGCCGCTCCCGGCCTCGCCAGCGCCGTGTCGCGGGCGCTGCAGGAGAGCGGCCTGCAGCCCGAGCAGCTCGTCCTGGAGATCGCCGAGACGATGTTCACGGGCGAAGGCCAGATCGCCAGCGCCCAGCTCGACGACCTGCGCAGCGTCGGCGTGCGGATCACGCTGGACCGCTTCGGCACCGGCTACTCCTCGCTGGCGGCGATCCGCCAGCTGCCGTTCGACGCGCTGAAGGTCGACTCGTCGTTTCTCACCGAGCTCGCCCAGGGATCGCGCGACGCGCGGCTCGTCGGGGCGATGATCGGCATGGGCCACTCGCTCGGGCTCCCGATGACCGCCGCCAAGGTCGAGACCGAGGGCCAGCTGCGGCTGCTGCGCTCGCTCGGCCTGGACCGCGCGCAGGGCGAGCTGTTCGCGCCGCCGCTGTCGGCCGGCGCCGCGCTGGAGCTCGTCCGCTCCGGGCGCTCGTGGACGGCGCTGCTGGAGGCCACGCGGCCCGCCGACCCGCCGCCCGCGGACACCGCCGCGCCCGCGCCCGATGCCACCGGCGCTCCGGCGGCCGCGGTCTCGACGATGAGCCTCGGGCAGGCCGCGCTGGCGCTCGGCATCTCCACGACGACCGCGCGCCGCTGGGCCGACGACGGCCGCCTGCGCGCGACCCGCACCGCCGGCGGCCACCGCCGCTTCGCCAGCACCGAGATCCGCCGCCTGCTCGTCGAGCGCGGCCGGCCCGCGATCGCGCCGACCGAGCCGCCGCGGCGCTCGCTGCCCGCGCTCGCCGCGCTCGTCGACACGCATGGCGCGCAGCTCGCCGACCTGAGCTGGCGCGGCCTCTACGGCGAGCTGCGCGCCGGCTTCTTCGTCGAGTCCGAGGGCCTCGCCGCGGGCGAGCGCTGGCTGGCGGCGCTGTCGTCGGCGGCCGCGACGGCGAACTACGAGATGCTCCACGAGGCGACGGCCGCGCTCGCGCGCGCGGCCGAGCTCGGCGGCGCGTCGCTGCTGGAGCGCCACCTGGCGCTCGAGCGCTTCGGCGAGACCGCCACGCGCGCGCTGACGCGGCGCTCGTCGCCGCGCGAGGAGATCGTCGAGGCGCGGCGCCTGTTCGCCTTCCTCGCCCAGCGCCAGCTCGCCGACGCCGGCTGAGCACGCCGCTCAAGGTCCGGCCGCCGCGGCCGACCACTGCGAGCAAGCAGCACCGTCGGCTCATGGATGAGGCGGCGGCGACCATTTCCAGGAGGAGCCTGATGCGCCAGGACGTCTCGTCGTCGCGCCCGTACGGCGGAGAGCCGCGGGAGGAGCATGCCGACGCCCCCTCGCTGGAGGCGCTCCTCGCGATCCGCGTCGCGGGCGAGGTCGCCCGTGAGCTCTACGAGTCCGGCTGCGAGCTGCGCTTCTCGCTCGTGCCCGATCGCGAGCGCGTCAGCGCCCTGCTCTGCGACGCCGACGGGATCGTGCTCTCGCGGCTGAGCCCGGCGCGCGTGCTCGAGCTTGCGTGCGGCGCGCCCGGGCAGGGAGTCCGGCCATGAGCCCGCTCGCGCTCAGCGGCCTGGCGTCGGGACTGGACACCGAGTCGATCATCACGCAGCTGATGAGCGTCGAGCAGCAGCCGCGTACGCGGATGGCGCTGAAGGACACGCAGGCGCAGTCGCGCCAGACGCAGCTGCGCGACCTCGCCGCGAAGCTCGCGACGGTGCGCGACGCCGCCGCGGCGCTGCGCAGCACGACGACCTGGACCGACACGCAGACGCTGACCTCCAGCGACGCCGCGCGCGTCGGCGCGCGGGCGCTCGGCTCGGCCGCGCCGGGCACGCACTCGCTCGAGGTCACCCAGCTCGCGACGACCGCCCAGCACGCCTTCGCCTACACCTCCAGCGCGACCGCGCAGAGCATCTCGATCGGCGCCTTCACGCTCGCCGTCGATCCCGACAGCGACGCGGCGACCGTCGCCGGCGCGATCAACGCGCGCGCCGACGCGCCCGTGTCGGCCGTCGTCGCCGGCGGCAAGCTCGTCCTGACGAGCCGCGCGACGGGCGCCGCCGGCGCCTTCACCGTCGGCGCGACGCCGCTGCTCGCCGAGGATCCCGTCTACGCCCGCGCCGGAGCCGATGCCGCCTACACGATCGACGGCAGTCCGCGCACGTCGGCCTCCAACGTCATCACCGACGCCGTCCTCGGCGTCGAGCTCACGCTGAAGGCGACGACCGCCGAGCCGGTCAGCGTCGCCGCCAGCGACCCGGGCGTCGACAGCGACGGCGTGAAGGCCAAGGTGAAGGCCTTCGTCACCGCCTACAACACGACGGTCGACCTCATCCGGGCCAAGCTCGCCGAGAAGCCGATCGCCGGCGCGACGTCGAGCACCGACGCCGTCAAGGGCCTGTTCAACGGCGACACGATGCTCAGCGGCCTGCTCACGTCGATGCGCTCGTCGATCGGGGACCTGTCGGACCTCGGCATCTCGACCGGCGCCGCCAGCGGCACCGCGAAGTTCTCCGCCGACGCGATCTCCGGGCACCTGACGGTCGACGACACGAAGCTGACGGCCGCGCTCGCCGGCGACAAGGACGCGCTCAAGACGCGCCTGCAGGCGTTCGGCGACCGCATGACGGCCGCGATCGGGGCGACCGCCGACTCGCCCGTCACGGCCCGCCTGACGAGCGAGGAGGCGACCCGCAAGACGCTCGCCGACGGCATGGCCCGGATGGACGTCCGGCTGGCCGACAAGGAGAAGCGCCTGCGGGCCCAGTTCTCCGCGATGGAGTCGGCGCTCGCCGCCGCCCAGGCCGCCCAGGCGAACCTCACCTCGCAGCTCGCCGCGCTCGGCTAGGCGCTCAGAACCCCTCAATCCGCGGCGCTCGCGGCCGATGACCCCGGTGTCAGAGCAACCGCCGCCGCCCCTTCGCGGCGGCCGACCATCGAGAGGGCCATGACCGCCTACGCGTCCACTTCCCACGCCTCCTACCGTGAGAGCGCGATCCTCACCGCTCCTCCGGAGCAGCTCGTGATCATGCTCTACGACGGCGTCCACCGTTTCCTGCTGCAGGCGGCCGCCGCGATGCGCGAGGGCCGGATCGCCGAGGTCGGAGAGCGCCTCGGGCGCGCGACCGCGATCATCGACGAGCTGCAGTGCACGCTCGACGAGTCGGCCGGCGAGATCGCCGCGCGCCTGAGCGGGATCTACGTCTTCTGCCGCCGTCATCTCGCCGAGGGCCTGTGCGAGCGCGATCCCGAGAAGCTCGACCGCGTCGACGCCCTCCTGCGCGAGCTGCGCGAGGCCTTCGCGCACGCCGCAGCCGGCGCCACGACCGAGTCGGCGGCTGCGTGACCGATCCCTATGACGCGCTGCTGGAGCTCACCGAGCGCGAGCACCAGCTCGTCGTCGACGGCGCGTGGGAGGAGCTCGCCGCCGTCGATCAGCGACGGCGCGAGCTGCTGGCGAGCCTGCCGGCCCGCCCGCCGGCCGCCGCGCGTCACGCGCTGACGCGCGCGGTGGCGCTGCAGACGGCGACGACCGCGCTGATCTCCACGCAGGTGCGCGAGCTGCGCCGCTCGCTCGGGCACGTCGCCCGCGGGCGCGTCGCCGTGCAGGGCTACGGCGGCGGAGCCGGCGCGAGCGCCGCCCGCGCCGGCGAGCGGGTCGATCTGTCGGGATGACCCGGCCGGCGCCTCAAGGACGCCAGCCGACGGCCGACTACCCCGCTTGCCCGAAAGGAGCCAGGTGAACCTCTTCGATACGACCCAGCTAGGACTCGAGCGCGCCGTCGCAGGCGCGGGCATGCGGCAGGCGACCCTCGCCGGCAACATCGCCAACGCCAACACCCCCGGCTACCAGCGCCGGGACGTCGACTTCCACGGCGCGCTGAGCGCCGCGATGGACGCCGGTCGCAGCGACGTCCAGAAGGTCGCCTTCAGCCCCGAGACCGTCCAGGGCGGCACGATGCGCGCCGACGGCAACAGCGTCGACATCGACGTCGAGTCGGCCAAGATGGCCTCCAACGCGCTGGAGTACGAGGCGCTCGTCTCGGTCGCCCGCGGGCGCATCGACGTGCTCGAGTCCGCGATGGGCGTGCGCTGAGCATGAGCCTCTTCGACGCGATCGACACGGCCGCCTCCGGTCTCAGCGCCGAGCGCATGCGGATGGACGTGACGGCCGAGAACCTCGCCAACGCCCAGACCACGCGCGGCGCCGACGGCCAGCCCTACCGCCGCAAGGTCGTCACGCTCGAGCAGGCCGGCGACGGCTTCGGCGCGACGCTCGACGGCGCGCTGAAGGGCAACGGCGCCGGCGCCGGCGTGCGCGTCGCGGGCATCACCCAGGACGCCACGCCCAACCGGCTCGTCTACGACCCCGGCCACCCCGACGCCGACGCGCGCGGGTACGTCTCGATGCCCAACGTGCAGCCGGTCACCGAGATGGTCGACCTGATCAGCGCCTCGCGCGGCTACGAGGCCAACGTCACGGTCATGCAGACGGCGAAGCAGATGTTCGCCAAGACGCTGGACATCCTGCGCTGATGACGATCGATCCGACCATGGCGATCCGCGGCGGCGAGTGGTCGATCGGCGGCGTCGGCACCGACGGCGGCATCCCGGTCGGCACTCCGGGCGGCGGCTCGGGCTCGGGCTCGGGCTCCGGCTTCGGCGGCGTGCTCGCCGACCAGATCGGCGCGCTCGAGAAGCTCCAGACGGACGCCGCGACGGGCTCGCAGCAGCTCGCCGCCGGCACCGCCGCCGACCCCAGCGAGGTCGTGATGGCCGTCGAGAAGGCGCGCCTCGGGATGCAGCTCGCCAGCCAGATCCGCACGAAGGCCGTCGAGGCCGTCCAGGACATCTTCCACACGCAGGTTTGATGGTGGAGTCCACGACCGACACCGCCCGCTGCCCGCGTCTCGCGGCGCAGGATCGCCACGGACCGAAGGCGTCCGTGCCGCTGGCACTGTCCACCTTCGGCCCGCGGCACCCTGCATCCGCGATACACGGCCATCTGACGGCGCGGACCGCGAACTCCACCATCTAGGGGACCAACCGAATGCCGACCGCCTCCCGAGCCCTGCTCGCCAACCTCACCCCGCGCGGGCGCATCGTGCTCGGCGGCTGCGCCGTCGCGCTGATCGCGCTGATCTTCCTCGGCATGCAGATCGCCGGGCGCCCGAGCTACGCGCTCATCAGCTCCGGCCTGGACCCGGCCGAGACGAGCAAGGTGACCGCCGCGCTCGACGACAAGGGCATCGTCTACGAGCTGCGCAACAACGGCACCGCGCTCGCGGTCCAGAAGTCGCAGACCGCGCAGGCGCGGATCGCGCTCGCCAGCGCCGGCCTCGACGGCAGCTCGGGCAGCCAGCCCGGCTTCGAGCTCTTCGACAAGCAGAAGATCGGCTCCAGCGACTTCCAGCAGAAGGTCACCTACCAGCGCGCGCTGGAGGGCCAGGTCGCCAAGACGATCGGGCAGGTGCAGGGCGTCAGCGGCGTGCAGGTGCGCCTCGTGCTCGCCGACGACCAGCTGTTCTCCGAGAGCTCGACGCCCGCGACCGCGGCCGTCCTGCTGTCGGGCTCGGCCGCCGGGCCTCGATCCCGGCGCCGTGCGCGGCATCGCCCAGCTCGTCTCCTCCAGCGTCAAGGGCCTGAAGCCCGCCAACGTCTCGATCACCGACGGCAACGGCGAGCTGCTGTGGCCGCGCGGCGACTCCGGCGCGGCCGGCGGCACGGTCTCCAAGCAGGCCGTCCAGGCGCGCTACGAGTCCCAGGTCGAGGCCGGCATCAACGCCCTGCTGCTGCGCACCGTCGGCCCGGGCAAGGCCGAGGTCAAGGTCAGCGCCGACGTCAACGCCGACCAGGCGACCAAGGACGAGCTGAAGTACGGCCAGAGCACCCCGATCAAGCAGACGACGGAGAGCGAGAAGCTCGCCGGCGGCTCGGGCTCGTCAGGTGCCTCGGGCGCGACCTCGAACATCCCGAGCTACGCGCAGAGCGCGGCCGCGGGCGGCAAGTCCAACTACAACCGCAGCACGACGACGAAGGAGTTCGGCGTCGACAAGCTCGTGACGCGGACCAAGGTCGCGCCGGGCGCGGTCAACCGCATGAACGTCGCGCTCGTCGTCGACACGTCCGTCTCCAAGGCCGACCTGGCCGCGATCCAGAAGGCGATCCCCGTCGCGGCCGGCCTGGACACCACGCGCGGCGACACGCTCGCCGTCAGCCAGGTCGCGTTCGCCAAGCCGGCCGCGACCGGTGCCCCCGGCGCCGGCCCGGCGGGCGGCATGATCGGCTACGCGAAGTTCGCGGCCGCCGGCGTGGGGCTGCTCGGCTTCCTGTTCTTCAGCGCGCGCCAGCTGCGCAGGCGCGAGGGCGAGTCGCTCATGCGCGAGCCCAACTGGCTGCGCGAGATCGAGGCGCCGACGACGCTCGCGGCGCTCGATCGCCCGCGCCAGTCGAGCCTGCCCGAGCGCAGCGACGACCCCGCGCGCATGCAGGTCGAGGAGCTCGCCGAGCGCGAGCCCGAGCGCGTCGCGCAGCAGATCCGCACGTGGATGCGCGACGCCTAATCGCGTCGTCTGCGCCTCAAGCAACGCCCCCCGCGGCCGATCACTCGACTGCCCTCTCGCCCGCCCCTCGGCCCAAGGACATCGCATCATGTCGAACGACTCCACCATGCAGCTTGTCGTCTTCTCGCTCGGCGAGGAGGAGTACGCGCTGCCGATCACGCACGTCCAGGAGATCATCCGCTACACGGAGCCGCGCGGCGTCGCCTCGCAGACGCCATGGGTCAAGGGCGTCATCAGCCTGCGCGGCAAGATCGTCCCGGTCTACGACCTCGCCTCGCGCCTGGGCCTGGACTGCTCGGGAGTCGCCAGCAAGATCGTCATGGTCGAGAGCGGCGACCACATGGCGGGCGTCATCGTCGGCGACGTCGAGGAGGTCCTGACGCTCACGAGCGCGGACCTCGACGAGGTCCCGGCCGCCGGCGCCGCCTGCATCCAGGCGATCGCCAAGGTCGGCGACCGCCTCGTCGTCCTGCTCGACCCGGCCGGCATCTTCGCCGACGAGCCCGGCGCGACGACCTCCGGCAAGGCGACCTCCGCCGTCGCCGCCGGCGCGCTCGCCAAGGCCGCGTAGCGAAGCCTCGACGCCGCGATCCCCTCGCTGTGGCATCAACCCCCTCAACCGCGCCGCGCGTCGTCGTCGCCGACGACTCCGGCTTCATGCGCCGGCTCCTGCGCCAGGCGCTGGAGTCCGCGGGCCTGAACGTCGTCGGCGAGGCCGCCGACGGCGACGCGGCGCTCGCCCTCTGCCACGCGCACCGGCCCGACGTCCTCTCGCTGGACCTCGCGATGCCGGGCCGCGACGGGATCGGCGTCCTCACCGCGCTGCGCAGCACCGACCTCCCGACCGTCGTGCTCGTCGTCTCGGCGTTCTCGCCGGCGCACGGCGCCCGCGCCGTCGACGCGCTCGCCGAGGGCGCCTTCGACCTCGCGGTCAAGCCGCAGATCGGCAGCTCGCCCGGTGACTTCCTCGCCGAGATCGGCCTCAAGGCGCGCTCGGCGGCCGCCGCCTCCAGGCGCGCCCGCCCGGCGGTGCCCGCCGCCGCCGCGTCGCCCGCGATCGCCAACGCCAACGGGAACGCCAACGGCAACGGGCGCGGCGTCGCCGCCGCTCGCCGCTCGCCGCTGGTCGTGATCGCCTGCTCGACCGGCGGCCCGCGCGCGCTCGCCGAGCTGCTGCCCCGGCTTCCCTGCCCGCTCGGCGCCGGCACGCTCGTCGTGCAGCACATGCCGCCGGGCTTCACCGCGCCGCTCGCCGCGCGCCTGGACAAGGCCAGCGCGCTGCACGTCCGCGAGGCCGCGACCGGCGACGTCATCGGCCGCGACGAGGTCCTGATCGCGCCGGGCGGAAGCCACATGCACCTGCTCGCCGGCGGCCGCATCCAGCTCAGCGACGAGGAGGATGCGATCGGCGGCCTGCGCCCGCGCGCGGACCTGACGATCGTCGACGCCGCGCGCCACTTCGGCCGCCGCCTGCTGCTCGTCGTCCTCACGGGCATGGGCCGGGACGGCCTCGACGGCGCCCGCGCGGTCAAGGCCGCCGGCGGCCGCGTCCTCGTCGAGGCCGAGTCGACCTGCAGCGTCTACGGCATGCCGCGCGCGGTGTCCGAGGCCGACCTCGCCGACCGCGAGCTCGCCCTTCACGAGCTTCCACAAGCGATCGCATCGGAGTGCGCATGACCACCGTCGACATCGGCGCCGAGGAGTACGCCGGGTTCTGCACCGGCGTCCGCCGCCTCTGCGGGATCGACCTCTCGCAGTACAAGCGCGCCCAGATGGAGCGCCGCATCCGCACGTTCGCCGAGCGCCGCGGGGCCACGAAGCTCGCCGAGTACCTCGGCGTCCTGACGTCCTCCAAGGCGGAGCTCGAGGCCTTCCTGGACCGCGTCACGATCAACGTCTCGCAGCTGTGGCGCAACCCCGAGCAGTGGGAGCTGCTGCGCACGAAGGTCCTGCCCGAGTTCGCCGCCGGCGGGCGCCTGCGCGCCTGGAGCGCCGGCAGCTCCTACGGCGCCGAGGCCTACACGCTCGCCGCGACCTGCGCCGAGGTCCTGCCGCGCGCCCGCGTCGAGATCGTCGGCACCGACATCGACCGCCGGATGGTCGAGCGCGCCCGCGCCGGCGTCTTCAGCACCGACGACGCCCGCGATGCGCCGAGCGCCGCGCTCGAGCGCTGGTTTCGCGAGCACGACGGGATGCTGCACGCCGACCCCAGGCTGCGGGCGCTGTGCCGCTTCGAGACCGGCGACCTCCTGACGATGCGCCCGCCCCGGCAGGTCTACGACCTCGTGCTGTGCCGCAACACCGTCATCTACTTCACGCCCGACGTCAAGGACGCCCTGCACGCGCGGATCGCGGCGGCGCTCGTGCCCGGCGGCTACTTCATGGTCGGCTCGACCGAGCGCATCTCCGACCCCGCGCGGCTCGGCCTCGAGATCGCCCACCCCTTCGTCTACCGCCGGGTGACGTGATGGAGCTCGAGGAGTACCTCCCGATGTTCCTCGCCGAGTCGCGCGAGCATCTCGAGCACCTCAACCTCGCCGTCGTGCGGATCGAGGAGTGCCCCGACGACCGCGAGACGATCGACGAGATCTTCCGCATCGCGCACTCGCTGAAGGGCATGAGCGCGACGATGGGCTTCGCGGGGATCGCGGCGCTCACGCACAAGATGGAGGACGTCTTCGAGCTCCTGCGCCAGCGCACCGGGGCGCTCGAGCGCAAGGTCATCGACGTCGTGCTCGCCTGCCTGGACGCGCTCGAGGGCGCGGTCGAGGCGATCGACGAGACCGGCGCCGAGAAGCTCGCCGCCGAGCCGCTGCTCGAGCGCCTCGACAGCCTCATCCGCGCCCGCACCCCGTCGCAGGCCGCAGCCAAGCAGGGCGGCGGCGAACCGCCGGCCGACCTCTTCGAGCAGGCCGCCGGCCGTCGCGTGCTGCGCGTCTGCGTGCAGCTCGACGAGGAGGCGCCGATGCCGGCCGTGCGGGCCTTCATGGTCCTCAACGCGCTCGACCAGCACGGCGAGCTGCTGCACTCGACGCCGAGCGAGTCCGAGGTCGACGCCTTCGCCGGCCGGCGGATCGACGCCTGGGTGGTGAGCGACGCGCCCGAGGCGGTCGTGACGGAGGCGCTCGCGCAGGTGGCCGACGTCGTCGGCGTTCCCGACGTCGTCGTGGTCACCGAGCCGCGCGAGGCCGAGGTCGTGCAGATCTCCGACGTCGCGTCGCCCGCGGCTGCGACGAGCGGCACGCGCAAGCGCTCGAGCACCGTCCGCGTCGACGCCGAGCGCCTCGACGCGCTCATGCACGCGATGGGCGAGCTCGTCGTCTACCGCACCCACGTCGAGGCGATCGCCGCCGGCGCCCAGGTGCCCGGGCTCGTCGCCGCGATGCAGGACCTGACGCGCACGTCGCAGGCGCTGCAGGCGATGGTCATGCAGGTCCGGATGATCCCCGTCGAGGCCGTCTTCCTGCGCTTCCCGCGGCTCGTCCGCGACCTCTCCTCCAAGCTCGACAAGCAGGTCGAGCTCGTGCTCACCGGGCAGGACACCGAGCTCGACCGCACCGTCATCGACGCGCTCGGCGACCCGATCGTCCACCTCGTCCGCAACGCGCTCGACCACGGCCTGGAGCCCGCCGAGGAGCGCATCGCCGCCGGCAAGTCGCCGACCGGCACGATCGAGATCGCCGCCCGCCACGCGGGCTCGAGCATCGTCATCTCCGTCCGCGACGACGGCCGCGGGATCGACCCCGAGCGCGTGGCGCGCAAGGCCTGCGAGCGCGGGCTGATCACCACGGCCGAGATCGCCTCCGTCGACCACGCGCGCGCCGCCGAGCTGCTCTTCACCGCCGGCTTCTCGACCTCCGACACGGCGACCGACATCTCCGGCCGCGGCGTCGGCATGGACGCCGTGCGCTCCGCGATCCGCGGCCTCGGCGGCGAGGCGACCCTGCAGGCGCAGCCCAGCGGCGGCACCGTCGCCGAGATCCGCCTGCCGCTGACCCTGGCGATCATGAGCGCGCTGCTGGTCCAGTCCGGCGGCCTGCCGTTCGCGATCCCGCTGGACCGCGTCCAGCGCACGATCCGGCTCGCCGACCACGCCGTGCGCTCGGTCGCCGGCCGGCGCATGCTCGTCATGGGCGAGCGCGTCCTGCCGCTGTGCGACCTCGGCGAGGCCGTCGGCCATCCGCCCGTCGCCGGTCAGGACCACGCCGTCGTCGTCCGCGCCGGCGAGCGCGACATCGCGCTCGGCGTCGAGCTGCTCATCGGCCAGCGCGAGCTCGTCGCCCGCGCGCTGCCCGCCGCCGTCAGCGAGCGCGCCGCGCTCTCGGGCGGCGCCGTCCTCGCCGACGGCCAGATCGCGCTGATCGTCGACTGCGACGCCCTGACAACCACGGCGCCCGACGCGCCTTCCATCGCCGCCTAAGGAGCCACCGCCGTGAGGACGAACTACACCGAGATCGAGCTCGACGCGCTCCGCGAGCTCGCGAACATCGGCGCCGGGACGGCGGCGACGTCGCTGTCGGGGCTGCTGGGGATGCCGATCGACGTCGCCGTGCCGAGCGCGTCCGCGATGCCCCTGGCCGACGCGATCGACGCCACCGGCCCGGCCGACCTCGTCGTCACCGGCGTCGCGATCGAGCTCGCCGGCGACCTCGAGGGCGCGGCCGTGATGCTCTTCCCCGAGGAGGACGCCCGCACGCTCTGCGGCCTGCTCGGCCTCGAGACCGACAGCGAGCTGGCGGCGTCCGCGCTCGGCGAGGTCGTCAACATCCTCTGCGCCTCCTACCTGGGCGCGCTGGGCAGCATGACCGGGATGCAGTTCGAGCTCGGCCCGCCGCAGTGCGTGGACGACATGCTCGGCGCGATCATGGGCTCGATCCTCGCGATGAGCGCGGGCGCCAGCGACACCGCGCTGATGCTCGACTCGGCGCTCGTCATCGAGGGCCACGAGTGCTCGCTGTCGTTCCTGCTCGTGCCGACCGCCGACGGCGTCGACGGCCTGCTGGCCCAGCTCGGGCTCGGGTGATGGCCGAGATCTCCGTACGCATGGGTGAGCTCGCGACATCCGCAGATCCCGGCGACGTGCTCGTCTCGATCGGCCTCGGCTCGTGCATCGGGCTGGCGCTCGTCGACACGGGCGCGCGTGTCGCCGGGCTCGCGCACGTCATGCTGCCCGGCCCCGGAGAGGCGGGCAGCCGCCCGCCCGGCACGTTCGCCGACACCGGCGTCCCGGCGCTGGTGGAGGCCGTGCTCGCGGCGGGTGCGCGGCGCATGTGCCTGACCGCCGCGATCGTCGGCGGCGCCCAGATGTTCGGCGGCGCCGGCCGCATGCAGGTCGGCGCCCGCAACGAGGAGGCCGTCCGCGCCGCGCTGCGCGAGGTGCGCATCCCGATCGTCGCGGCCGAGACCGGCGGCGGCAAGGGCCGCACGATCCGCGTCTACCTCGACGACGTGCGCGTCACCGCGCGCTCGGCGGGCGGTGCCGAGAGCGTCCTGCTCGGCAGAGTGGCGGTGGCGGCATGACTGCGCGCCATTGCTCGACCGTCGTCGTGGCAGAGCCGGAAGGCGGGTCCTCGCGATGACTGCGCGCCATTGCTCGACCGTCGTCGTGGCAGAGCCGGAAGGCGGGTCTTCGCGATGACTGCGCGCCATTGCTCGACCGTCGTCGTGGCAGAGCCGGAAGGCGGGTCCTCGCGATGACCGCCCCCGGCGTCCTCAACGACGACCAGGTCGCCGCGCTCGTGGCCGCCGCGCGCGACGGGCAGCTGCCCGACGCCGGCGCGCAGGTCCCGACCTCGCGCCGCCGGCGCGTGCGCCGGATCGACTTCACGCGGCCGAGCAAGTTCACGACCGACCAGCAGCGCCGCCTCGAGCGCGCGCACGACAACTTCTGCCGCAGCATCTCCACGCGCCTGTCGGCCGAGCTGCGCACGCCGATCTCGGTCGAGCTCATCGACACCGCGCAGCTCACGTGGGCCAACGCGCTCGACGAGGTCCCCAAGCGCTCGGTCTCCGGGATCGTCGACGTCTCCCCGCTCGACGGGCGGATCCTGCTCACGGCCGAGCTGACGCTGCTGCTCGGCCTGCTCGAGCGGCTGCTCGGCGGCCAGGGCATGGACCGGCCGGCCGAGCGCCCGCTCACCGACGTCGATCGCGCGCTGACCAAGCGGATCTTCCAGACGCTGCTCGACGAGCTGTCGATCTCCTTCGCCGACATCGCCGAGCTGCGCTTCGGGCTCGTCGACATCGAGCCCGAGCGCGCGCCGGCGCAGCTGGCGCCGCTGAGCGAGCCGACGCTCGCGATGACCTTCGAGGTCAAGCTCGGGCGGGCCTCGTCGACGATGGTCCTGCTGATCCCGCACCGTGCGATCGAGCCGGTCCTGCGGGCGCCGGTCGCGACCCCCGGCGCCGCCGAGATCACCGCCGACACCGCCGCCGCCGTCGGCGAGGCGATGGGCGAGGTCGTCGTGCAGCTGCGCGCCGAGGTCGGCTCCGTCGACATGTCGCTCGAGCGCGTGCTCGCCCTGCGCCCCGGCGACGTCCTGCGCCTCGACGGCAACGCCGAGGAGGGCGCGGTGACGCTGTTCGCCGACGCCGTCGGGCTGCACCGCTGCAAGCTCGGACGCAACGGCCGTCACCGCGCCGTCGGCGTCCTCGGATCCGTGGAGGAGCAGTCATGACCCCCGAAGAGGCCCTGCTGCGCATCGGCGAGTCGACCGGCGCCGCCGTCGCCGGCGCGCTGGCCGCCTACTGCCCGGACGCCGTCGAGTGCTCGCCGCCGGTCGTCGTCGGCAGCGACACCGACCCGGTCGCCGGCGTGCCGCTGCCCGCGGTCGTCGCCGACGTCTCCTACGTCGACGGCGTGCGCGGCGGCAACCTCTTCCTCATGCCGCTGCCCGCCGTGCGCGCGCTGGCCGCCGCGATGATGGGCGCCGACCCGGCCGCGGCCGTGGCGTCGGCCGACGCCGACGCCGAGCTGTCCGAGCTCGAGCTGTCGGCCGCCGGCGAGGTCGCCAACCAGATGATGGCCACCGCCGCCGCGGCGATGAGCACCGTGCTCGGCCAGGAGGTCGAGATCGCGGCGCCCGAGACGCGCGTCGTCGCGGTCGCCGCCGAGGCGCTCGCCGCCGTCGACTCCGCGACCTCGGTCGTGTCGGTCTCGATCGAGGTGCTCGGCCAGCACTGCCGCCTCGTGCAGCTCGTCCCGCACGCGTTCGTCGTGCGGATGACGCGCGCGCTGGACGACCTCGACGCCGAGTTCGCGACCGGCGAGGAGGACCTCGACGCGGCCGGCGAGCCGCGCGAGCCCGCGCTGCCCGCCGACCTGCTCGGCGACGTCGGCGTGCGGATCGCGGCCGAGCTCGGCCGCGTGAGCATGACCATCCGCAGGGCGGTGAACCTCGCCCCCGGCGCGGTCGTCGAGCTCGATCGCGAGCTCGAGGACCCGATCGACCTGTATGTCAACGGACGGCGCTTCGGTACCGGGCGCCTCGTGACCCTCGACGGCGATGAATGGGCCGTCCGAATCGACACGGTGGCGTTTGAAACCGCCCCACGGAAAGGAGACTGATCGACATGGCACGAGTGCTTGTCGTCGACGACGCGGCCTTCATGCGCAAGGTCGTCAGCGACGCCCTCAGCGGGGGCGGACACGAGGTGATCGGTGAGGCGTCAAACGGCGTCGAGGCGATCGCCCGCTACCAGGAGCTGCAGCCCGAGCTCACGACCCTCGACATCACGATGCCCGAGATGGACGGCCTCAGCGCGCTCAAGGAGATCATCGCGCTGGACCCCCGCGCGCGGGTCATCATGTGCTCCGCGCTGGGCCAGGAGAGCAAGGTCCTGGAGGCCATCAAGGCCGGCGCGAAGGACTTCGTCGTCAAGCCGTTCAAGGCCGATCGCGTCCTCGACGCCGTCGGCAAGGCGCTGGCGTAGGCCGCCCGCAGTGCCCGTGTGGCAGGCTCCGGGGCGATGCCGACCCGGCCTGCCACGTACCGCCGGCGGGGGCCCGATGGGCTCCCGTCGTCGCTGAACCGCCTGCTCGAGGGCGCGTCGTCGGCCGTCAACCGCCGGCTTCGCGGCGACGGCGCCCGGCGTGGCTGGCGCGTTGCCGCTGCGGCCTCCGTGCCGCTCGCGGTCGGCGTGATCGCGGCGCGCCGGCGGCTGGGCCTGCACCCGGCGGTGATCCTGCCGCTGGGCTGCGTGCCGCCGCTGGGCATGGCGATCGCGCTGCCGAAGGGGCGCACCCGCTACATCGGGGTCGCCGCCGCCTACATGCACCTGTTCAAGCTCGGCTGGGAGCTGCCCTACGACAACCCCGAGAAGCTGCGCCGGCGGCTGTGGGTCGACCAGCCGATCCGCTTCGACACCGTCGTCGGGCTCGGCGTGCCGCCCGGGCTGCGGCTGCAGCGCGCGCTGCGCAAGCCCGGCGAGGTCACGGCGCTGGACCGCGTCGTGACGGTCGTCTACGGGTCGTGGTTCGTCCCCCAGCTGCTGCTCGGCTACCTGCTCGCGGCCCATCCGCAGTACGTCCCGCGGGCGGGCGCGCGGCTGTCGGCCGCCTACCACCTGACCTGCCCGTTCTACTTCTTCGCGCCCGAGGCGCCGCCGTGGTGGGCCTCCGAGCGCGACGGGCGGATGAACGGCGAGATCGAGCGCGTCGCCCGGATCGTGGTCTTCGACCTGCTCGGCCGCGAGCCCCCGGGCGAGGGCTCCAAGGTCCCCGGCAATCCCTGGGGCTCGATGCCCTCCGACCACATCTCCTCGGCGGCGATCACGGCGATGGGGCTGGCCGAGGTCGGCCCGCTGTTCGGCGCGCTGGGCTGGTCCTACGTCGCGGCGGCCTCGTTCGCGGTCGTCTACCTCGGCGAGCACTACGTCGCCGACGTCGTGGTGGGGCTGCTCGTGGCCGAGGCCGTGCGGCGCTGCGAGCCGCTGGCGGCGCCGTTCGTGCGTGCGGTGGCGCAGGCGGTGGAGTAGGCCGCCTCAGCGCTTGGGCGCGAGCGAGCGCGCGTACCCGACGCCGCGCGCGACCCACGGCTCGAGCTGCGCCGTCGTGAGGACGCCGGCGGTGTCGACCCGCAGCCAGCCCTGCAGCGCGCGCCCGCGCATCACGAACGGCTCGGCGTGCGGCTCCTCGACGAGATCGTCGGTCTGCGCGGGGTCGACGCGCACCATCAGGCCGCCCTGGCCGCTGGCCGCGACCGCCATGTTGCCGGCCACGAGGAAGGCCAGCCCGCCGAACATCGACGTCTCGCTGACGTCGGGATCGCCGCCGATCAGCTCGCGGACGCGGCCGGCGAGATCCTCGTCGTAGGCCATGCTCAGGCGGGCGCGCAGGGAACGCCGATGTTGCGCACGCGGTCGGCGGCCGCGACGCGGACGGTCAGTCGCACCGCCCAGCTGCCGCTGCAGGTCTTCGGGTTGCGCAGCAGGTTGTAGGTCACACGACGCTTGACCTTGCGGCGCACCGTGACGCGGCGTCCGTCGCGGGTCACGCGGACGCGCTTGGTCGTCGTCTTCGTGACCCTGCGGCGCGCGCCGATGTCGAGCGACAGCGAGCGCAGCCCGAAGGTCACGCCGGGGATCGCCGGCACGGCCGCCGCGATGCCCTCGAGGCGCAGCTCGTAGCCGACGGCGCCGGTCGCCGGCGCCAGCACGCGGGTGCGCACGGCGCGCGAGAGGCCTGCGGCCTTGACCAGGACGACCGCGCTCGCGACGTCGCCCGCCTGGACCGGGTCGGCGAGGAAGACGTCGAGGGTCGCGGGGATGTCCTGGTTGAGGAGGCCGCTGGCCTGCACGACCGCCTGCCCGGTCCCGATGGCGCTCTTGGCCGGGCAGGCGCCGGTCGTCAGCGCCGCGCCCGTGCAGCTCACGGCGACGGCGCGCACGTCGAGCGCGAACCCGCGCTGGACTCCGAGTGCGACGGACTCCGGCAGCGAGCCCGCGAGCTCGGGCGCCGTGCCGGCGACCTCGACGTGGACGTTCGTGCCGGCACCCGCCGTGTTCGGCGTCAGGCCGCCGGTGATCGTGGTGTCCTGGGCCCGCGCGGACGCCGCGAGGACGAGGAGGAGGACGGTCGTCGTGAGCGTGAGCGTGCGCATCGAAGGGATTCTGGCGCCTGCGATGAGTTTCGGGCGTGCGGTGGGTCTTGGGGGCATGAGCAACCTCACGAGCACCACCACCATCACGAACATCGGCGTCGCCATGTTCGTCGTCTCCGACCAGGACGCGGCGCTTGCGTTCTACACCGACACCCTCGGCTTCGAGGTGCGCGCCGACGTGTCGTTCGGCGAGCAGGGCGAGGCCCGCTGGCTCGAGGTGGCCCCGCCCGGCTCGGCCGCGCGGCTGGCCCTCAACCCGCCGATGCGCGGCGCCACGCCCGGCGGCGGCTCGATCGGCGTGGAGTCGACGGACGTCGAGGCAGAGCATGTCCGGCTGAGCGCGATCGACGGCCTCGACGTCGACGGCGAGCTCATGCGCGTCCCCGGCGCCCCGCTGCTGTTCATGCTGCGCGACCCCGACGGCAACCACATCGCCGTCGTGGAGGCGCCGCCCGCCGCGTAGCTTCGCGCCAAAGCAGCCCGCCACAGCGCCCCGCCTCGCCGGCGGGGCGCTCCGGCTGCGCGCCGGGCCCCGGGCTGATACCTCGTGGTACTATGCATATGGCTTCGACCCATGGAGACGTGTGCGTGAACATCAACAAGGACCTCGTCGCGGCCTCGGCGACGCCGCTCGTGCTCGCGATCCTGGCGCAGGGTGAGAGCTACGGCTACGCGATCCTCAAGCGGGTGCGCGAGCTCTCCGGGGGCGAGCTGGAGTGGACCGACGGGATGCTCTATCCGCTGCTGCATCGCCTCCTGCGGCTCGGGTACGTGACGACGGAGTGGCGGACGCCGCCCGAGGGACGTCGCCGCCGCTACTACGCGATCACCGACGACGGGCGAGCAGCCCTCGCCGAGCAGCAACGGCAGTGGGTGGCCGTGACGCGGGCGCTGGGCGGCGTCTGGCGCGGCCCCGGGTGGCTGCCGGCGGCGCTCGGTGAGGCGTGATGGACGGCGTCGAGGCACAGATCGCCGAGTGGCGGGCCTACGTCGCGAGGGCCCCGGCCGTCAACGGCCGCGACGTCGACGAGCTGGACGCCCATCTGCGCGACCAGATCGCCGAGCTGGACGCGGCCGGTCTCACGGCCGACGAGGCGTTCCTCGTTGCCGTCAAGCGGATGGGGGACCTCGACGCCCTGTCGCGAGAGTTCGCCCGCGAGCACAGGGGCCGGCTGTGGAAGCAGCTCGTCCTCAGCGACGAGGACGAGCCGGCGCGCCCGTCGAGCAGGTGGTTGGAGGCGCTCGTCTTCGCCGTCGCTGCGGGCGCCGCGATCCAGGTCGCGCGCCTCGCCGCTGACTTCCCCGACGACGAACCGGACTGGTTGCTGCGCAACGTCGGCCTGCTCGTGCTGCCGTTCCTCGCCGGGTACTTCGCCCGCCGCCGGCAGCTCGACCCCCGGCGCTGGGTGCTGGCGGCCACGCCGTTCGTGCTCCTCGCGCTCGTGGTCAACCTCTACCCGTACGGTGCGGACTCGGCCACCGAGCCGCTCGTCGCGCTCTATCTGCCCGTCGTGTTGTGGTTCGCGGTCGCCTACCCGTACATGGGCGCGACGTCCGGATCGCACGAGCGGCGCATGGACTTCGTCCGCTTCACCGGCGAGTGGGTCATCTACTACGCGCTGATCGCGCTCGGTGGCGGGGTGCTGCTCGGGCTCACCGCGCTGATCTTCGAGCCGATCGGAGCCGACGTCGAGCAGGTCGTCGCGTGGGTGCTGCCGTCGGGCGCGGTCGGTGCCGTCGTCGTGGCGGCGTGGCTCGTGGAGTCCAAGCAGCACGTGGTCGAGAACATGGCGCCGGTGCTCACCATGCTGTTCACCCCGCTGTTCGCGGTGATGCTGACCGTCGCCGCGGCCACCTACGCCGTGTCCGGGGTCGGCGGCGCGTTCGACCGCGAGCTGCTCGGCGTCTTCGACGCCCTCCTGGTGGTCGTGCTGGGGCTCGTCCTCTACGCGATGTCCGCGCGGGAGCCGGCCCAGCCGGCCGGGCTGATGGACCGCGTCCAGCTGCTCGCTGTCGTCAGCGCCCTGATCCTCGACCTGATGGTGCTCGGCGCGATGGTGGCCCGGATCGGTGACCTGGGGTTCACCCCGAACCGCGTGGCGGCGCTCGGCCTCAACCTCGTCCTGCTCGTGAACCTCGCCGGGGCCGCCTGGCTCTCGGTGCGGTTCCTCACGGGACGGATCGCCTTCCACCGCGTCGAGCGCTGGCAGACCTCCTACCTCCCCGTCTTCGCCCTCTGGGCAGCGACCGTCGTCGCCGTGCTCCCCCCGCTCTTCGCCTTCAGCTGACCGGGAAACGCCCGCTGGTGTCGGCGAGGACTGCTCGAGCCTCGTCGGCGAGCTGGACGACCAGCTCGGCTGCCGGCACCGATTCGGCGAGCGGGTAGGCCTGGCCGGCCCAGAGGTTGAAGCCTCCGGCGTCGCCGCGCTGCCGGGCCGCGGCGCGGATCGGCGCGGTCAGATGGTGCACCTCGGGATAGGCACTGGGCGCGGTCTGCGAGTTCTCGCGCTGGAAGCGGTTGACGATGCCGCGCGCCGCGCGGCCGGTGAAGGCGCGGGTGAGCGCGGTGCGCTCGTCGCCGGCGTCGATCGCGGCGCGATGCGCGGGCGACGTCGCCGCCTCGGGGCAGAGCATGAACGCGGTACCGAGTTGCGCGGCCGCGGCACCCGCGGCGAGTACCGCTGCGACGGCGCGCCCCGTGGCGATCGCGCCGGTCGCCACGAGCGGTGTCGCGTCCCCGACGGCCTCTCGGACGAGTTGCAGCAGCGCGAGCAGCCCGATGTCGCCCGGCCGCGCGTCGTCGAACGCGCCGCGGTGACCGCCCGCCTCGACGCCCTGCGCGATCAGCCCGTCGACACCGGTGGCGCAGGCCGCGCGCGCTTCGTCGGCCGTCGTCACGGTCACCCAGACCGCCACGCCGCCATCCCGCAGCCGCCTGACGTCGTCTGCCGACGGGCACCCGAACGTGAACGAGACGACCGCGACGCGCTCGGCGCAGACGAGGTCGAGCTTCTCGCCGTAGCGGTCGTCGTCCCAGCGCGGCGCACCCAGCACCGTGCCGCTGCGCTCAGCCTCGGGATGCAGCGCGTCGGCGTACGCAGCGACGTCCGCAGCGCCGGCGCCATGCCCCGGCGGGGCGAAGAGGTTCAGCCCGAACGGGACGCCGGCCGGCACCAGCGACCGCAGCTGATCGAGGTCGCCACGGACGGCCTCGATGGTCTTGTAGCCGGCGGCGAGGAACCCCAGCCCGCCCGCGCCGGACACCGCGGCGGCCAGTGCCGGCGTCGACGGCCCGCCGCCCATCGGGGCCTGCACGATCGGGTGCTCGAGCGCGTCGAGCGCGAACGCCATGCCCGGTCCGGCTCAGCGATCCTCGCTCGAGTCGACGTCCTCGAGCGCCGCCTCGAGTCCCTCGATCACGAGGCGCTTGCGCGTCTCGCCGACGGTGTCGCGCGGCAGCGTCGGGAGCTTGAACGTCGTGATCCCGAAGTGGCCGGCGAGCTGGGCATGCGCCGCGTCGTAGGCCGCCCGCGCGCGCTGCCAGTCGCTGCCGTGGCCGTTGAGCTGGAGCCGGTCGAGGCTGTAGTTGAGCGTCACGCGCGCCTCGTCCTCGTCGACGTGCGAGAGGATGATGTCCATCGACAGGACGCGGTTGCTCCGCAGGTGCTCGCGCGCCTCCTCGAGCGTGTCGACCGTGAACGGATCGAACTCCTCGTTGAAGATGACCTCGCAGAGCGGCGGATCGAACGGACCGGCCTCGATGGCCGCGCGGGCGGCGACGAAGATCACGTCGAGATCTCTCCAGCCGCACCACCGCTCGCTGAGCTCGAAGGCGCCCACGGGCAGAGGATAGGCGCTCATGCTCGCGGCGAAAATTTCTTCTGAAGCGCGATGGAGCCCGGTTCGCCTAGCGCCCCGCGACCGCGCTCGCGGCGACCTCCGCCAGCACCTTGCGCAGGCGCACCGTCGTCCCGCTCGGCGTGGCCTGGACGTCGACGTCGTCCATGAGGCGGCGCATGAGCTCCAGGCCGCGGCCGCGCTCGGGGCCGGTCGTCGTCTGCCAGGTGCCGCGGTCGCGGACGCAGATGCAGATCTCGTCGCCGGTGCGCTCGAAGACGACCTGGAAGGGATCGGCACCGAGGCCGTAGGCGTGCTCGACGACGTTCTCGCAGGCCTCGTTGCAGGCCATCGTGATGTCGTCTGACTCGTCCTGGCTGGCGTTCGTCTCGCTGAGCCACAGGCGCAGGGTGTCGCGCGTGGACTTCAGCGCGCCCGGCTCGCCGGAGACCTCGAGCTCGACGAGCGCGCCGAGGAGCTCCTGCGCGCGCAGCACGAGCAGCGTCACGTCGTCGGGGTGGCGGGTCGACGGCGGCAGGCCCTCCTCGAGCAGGATCTCGCAGAGCGCCTCGACGTCGGGCTCGATCCGCGACGCCGCGACCAGCAGCCGCTCGAGGCCGATGTCGAGCACCTCGCTGGGCTCCTCGATCAGCCCGTCGGTGTAGAGGACGAGCGACGAGCCGCGCTCGATCGCGACGGTGTGCTCCGGATAGCGCGGCGCCTCGAGGACGCCCATCGGCACCGACGGCTTGCCGTCGAGGTAATGCGCGCTGCCGTCGGGGGCGACGAGCAGCGCCGGCGGATGGCCGGCGTTCGTGTAGCGCAGCCGCCCGCTCGTCGGCTCGAAGATCGCCAGCAGCACGGTCGTCATCACCGCCTCGCCGACGCCGAGGCCGATCGTGAAGCGGTTGAGGCGGTCGGCCATCGCGCCGGTGTGGTCGCCCTGCGTGAGGATCGCCCGCAGCGCGCTGCGCATCTGGCCCATCGTCGTGGCGGCGCCGATGCCGCGCCCGACGACGTCGCCGATCGCGATCGCGACGCGCCCGCCCGGCAGCGCGACGGCGTCGTACCAGTCGCCGCCGACGCTGACGCCGTCGTCGCCGGGCCGGTAGCGCGCGGCGAGCGCGACGCCCGGGATCGCCGGCAGGCGCTTGGGCAGCAGCGAGTGCTGCAGCTCCTGGGCGATGTGGCGCTCGCGCTCGTACAGCCGCGTGCGGGCGATCGCCAGCCCGACGCGGTCGGCGAGCAGGCGCAGCACGTCGACCGTCTCGGCGTCGAAGTCGCGCGGCGTCAGCGCGCCGACGTGGACGCTGCCGAGCACGCGCCCGCGCTCCAGCAGCGGGACCGCCAGCAGCGAGCCGACGGCCGGCCCCAGCGAGCCGGCGTCGATCCCGCTCTGGGCGACGTCGCGGATCGCCACCGGCGCGCGCTCGCGCAGGACGCGCGTCGTGACCCCGTCGACGACGACGTCGGCGTCGCGCTCGATGACGACCTCCAGGCCGGGCGCCGCGCGCGCTGCGATCCGCTCGCCGTCGGCGATCAGCACGATCGCCGCGCGGTCGACGTCGAGCGCGTCCAGCAGGCGCGCGAGCAGCTCGCCGAGCAGCTCCTCCAGGCCCTCGGCCGCCAGCGCGGCGTCGGCGATCGACTGCATGACGCGCAGCCGCTCGGACGTCACCTCGGCGCTCGCGCGCGCGGCCTGCGCGCGGATCAGCTGCTCGTGCTCGCGCTCGGCGCGGTGGCGCTCGCGCAGGTCCTGCAGGTGCAGGATCAGGTCCGGCGCCGAGCCGTTGAGCGACGGCGCGAGCGAGGCGCTCACGAGCACCGGGATCGACGCGCCCGTCGGCCCCGTCAGCGCGCGCTCGACCTCGTAGCGGCGGCTGTCGCCGGCCAGCAGCTCCGCGCGCCGGGCGTCGTCGCGGCCCGCGTGCGAGCGCGGCCCGAGCTCGTCGAGCGTGCGGCCGACGAGCTCGCCGCGCGCGCGCCCGACCGTGTCGCAGAGCGCGCGGTTGACGTGCGTCAGGCGCCCGTCGGCGCTCGCCCGCGCCATGCCGATCGGCGCGTCCTCGAAGGTCGCGCGCAGCAGCTCCTCGCGCTCGGCGATCGCGCGGCCGCGCTCGTAGAGCTCGACGAAGACCTCGACCTTGGAGCGCAGCACGACGGCCTCGTAGGGCTTGAAGAGGTAGTCCACGGCGCCCGTGCCGTAGCCGCGGAAGACGTGGTGGGGCTCCTTGCTGATCGCGGTGACGAAGATGATCGGGACCGCCCGCGTGCGCCCGCGCCCGCGGATCAGCTCGGCCGTCTCGAAGCCGTCGAGGCCCGGCATCTGGACGTCGAGCAGGATCACCGCGAACTCGTCCTGCAGCAGCGCCTTCAGCGCCTGCTCGCCCGAGCGCGCCTTCACCAGGCGGCAGCCCAGCGGCTCCAGCACGGCCTCCAGCGCGAGCAGGTTCTCGTCGTGGTCGTCGACGAGCAGGATCGCCGTGTCGCGCGTCACGCGTCCGGCTCCTCGGGCACGCTCACGAGCCAGGCCAGCAGCGGCCCGATGTCCTCGAGCGCGACGACCTGCGCGCCGGGGGTTGCCGCCAGCGCGGCGTCGGGCATCTCGCGGCGCGTCGCCGTGCCCGGGTCCTGGACGATCGCGGGGCCGCCGCGGCCGGCGATCCGCGCGAGGCCCTCGGCGCCGTCGGCGTTGGAGCCCGTCAGCACGACGCCGGCCGCCCGCTCGCCGTAGGCGTCGGCGGCCGTCCCGAACAGGATGTCGATCGAGGGGCGGCTGAAGTTGTGCGGCGGGTCGACCGACAGCGCGACCGAATCGCTCTCGACCAGCAGGTGGTAGTCGGCGGGCGCGACGAGCACGGTCCCGGGTGCGAGCGCCTGCTTGTCCTCGGCCTCGCGCACGACGAGCGCGCACTGCGCATCGAGCAGCATCGTGAGGCGCCCGTCGTCGTCGGTCTGGCCCTGGCGATGCTGGGCGATCACGACGGCCGCGCCGAAGTCGGCCGGGAGCATCCCGAGCACGCACTCGACGGCGCGCAGGCCACCCCACGACGCGCCGATCGCGACGAGCTCGACCGCCATCAGACCCGCCGCCGGAAGATCTTCTCGGCCTCGACCAGCGGCTCGTACTCCTGTGCGTGGCGCGAGCGCCTGATCGACTCCTTGCGCCCGAGGGCGAGGATGCCGAAGCGGGTCATGCTGTCGCCGAAGAGCTGCAGGACGTCCTCCTGAAGCGCCGATCCGAAGTAGATCATGACGTTGCGGCACACGATCAGGTGAAATTCGTTGAACGAGCCGTCGGTGACGAGGTTGTGCTGCGCGAGCACGATGCCCTCGACGAGCGACCGGTCGAAGCGCGCGCTCTCGCCATCGGTCGAGTAGTAGGACGAGAACGCCTCCGTGCCGCCCGCGCGCAGGTAGTTCTCGGTGTAGCGCTGCATCTTCTCCAGCGGGAACGAGCCGGCCCCGGCGCGCTGCAGCACGGTGTCGTCGATGTCGGTCGCGTAGATGCGCGTGCGCTCCAGCAGGCCCTCCTCGCGCAGCGCGATCGCCAGCGAGTAGCTCTCCTCGCCGGTCGAGCAGCCGGCGTTCCAGATGCGGATGAAGGGGTGCGTCCGCAGGATCGGGAAGACGCGCTCGCGCAGCGCGCGGTAGAAGCCGGGGTCGCGGAACATCTCGGTGACGTTGATCGACAGGTCGCGCAGCAGGCGCTCCATGCAGGCCGGCTCGTGGAGGATGCGCTCCTGCAGCCCCGACAGCGTCTCCAGCTGCTCGCCGTAGACGCGGTGCCAGAGCCGCCGGCGCAGCGACGCCGGCGCGTAGCCGCGGAAGTCGTAGCCGTAGCGGCGCTGGATCGCCTCCAGCAGGAGATCCATCTCCAGGCGCTCGCGGGCATCGCCGTCGGCGGCGGCGTCGCGGTCCGGACTCACCCGTACAGCCATACCCGCATGAGCGAGATCAGCTGTTCGATGTCGACGGGCTTGGTGATGTAGTCCGAGGCCCCGGCGGCGATCGACTTCTCGCGGTCGCCCTTCATCGCCTTGGCGGTCAGCGAGATGATCGGCAGCTCGGCGAAGCGCTCGTCGGCGCGCAGCGCGAGCGTCGTCTCGTGGCCGTCCATCTCGGGCATCATCACGTCCATCAGGACGAGGTCGACGGCGGGATCGCCGTCGAGCGTCTCGATCGCCTCGCGGCCGTTCTCGGCGAAGCGCACGACCATGCCGCGCGCCTCCAGGGCGCTCGTGAGCGCGAACACGTTGCGCACGTCGTCGTCGACGATCAGCACGCGCTTGCCCTGCAGGACGGCGTCGGCCGTGTGCAGCTGCTCGAGCACGCGGCGCGCGTCGGGCGGCAGCTCGGTCTCGGCGCGGTGCAGGAACAGCGCGGTCTCGTCGAGCAGGCGCTCGGGCGAGCTGGCGTCCTTGACGATGATCGAGTCCGCATAGCGGCGCAGCCTCGTCTCGTCGCGGCGCGTGAGCTGGCGCCCGGTGTGGATGATCACCGGCGTGTCGCGGTGGCGCTCCTCGCCCTTGAGGTGGTCGAGCAGCGCGAAGCCGGTCATCTTCGGCAGCTTGAGGTCGAGCACGATGCAGTCGAAGCGCCGTTCCTCGAGCGCTGCGAGCGCCTCCTCGCTGGAGCCGACCGCGGTGACCTCGACGTCGTCGCCGGCGCCGACGAGCTCCGCGACGCTCATCCGCTCGGCGTCGTCGTCGTCGACGACGAGCAGGTGGCGCACGCCGCGGGTGATGAAGTCGGCGGCGGCGGCGAACGTGGCCTTCAGCTCCTCGGCGTAGGCGGGCGCGGCGACGAAGCCGGCGGCGCCGGCGCGCAGCACGTCGTGGCGCGCGGCGGGGTCGCCGATGATGTGCACGGGGATGTGGCGCGTGCGCGGGTGGTGCTTGAGCTGGTCGAGGATGCCCGCCCCGCCGCGCACGGGGAAGGCGAGCAGGATGACGTCGGGCGCCAGCTCGTGTGCGAGCGTCAGGCCGATGTTGCCGCGCGACGCGACGATCGCGCGGAAGCCCTGCTCGCGGGCCTGGACGAGCGCCCGCGTCGCAGCGTCGGGATTGTCGTCGATGACGAGCGCGACGCGGTCGCCGCCGGCGATCAGCGCGCGGTCGTCGGCCAGCGCGAGCGGGTCCTCGTCGGGCGATGCGATCTCGCCGAGGTCGGTGATGTCGGGCGGCGGGGCGTCGGCGGCGGCCGGCGGTGCCGGCTCGACCGCGGCGACCGGAGCGGGCGCGGGCGCCGGGACGGTGTACGTCGGCAGCTGCATCGTGAACGCGCTGCCCGCCCCGAGCTCGCTCTCGACGCTCAGCTCGCCGCCGAGCGCGAGCGCGATCTCGCGGCTGATCGTCAGCCCCAGGCCGGTGCCGCCGAAGCGCCGGCTCGTCGTCCCGTCGGCCTGCTGGAAGGCCTCGAAGATGAGCCGCAGCTTGTCCTCGGCGATCCCGATCCCGCTGTCGCGGACGGTGACCCGCAGCTCGTGAGGTGCCTCGGCGGCGCCCAGCTCCAGGCGCACGGTGCCGGACTCGGTGAACTTGAACGCGTTGGAGAGCAGGTTGCGCACGACCTGCTGCAGGCGCTGCTCGTCGGTGAAGATCGTCGCCGGCGCGTCGGGCGCGACGTCGATGACGAACTCCAGGCCCCGCTGCCCGGCGACCGAGCCGAAGGCCCGCTCGACGTAGTCGCGGATCGACTCGATCTCGAGCTGGCCGGGCGTGATCTCCATCTTGCCCGCCTCGATCTTGGAGAGGTCGAGGATGTCGGAGATCAGCGTCAGGAGGTCGGCGCCGGCGGTGTGGATCGTCGTCGCGAACTCGATCTGCTTGTCGGTGAGGTTCTCCTCGGGGTTCTCGGAGAGCAGCTTGGAGAGGATCAGCAGGCTGTTGAGCGGCGTGCGCAGCTCGTGGCTCATGTTCGCGAGGAACTCGGACTTGTACTTCGAGCTCAGCGAGAGCTGGGCGGCCTGCTCCTCGAGGTCGGCGCGCGCGTTCTCGATCGCGGCGTTCTGGATCTCGATGTCGTGGTTCTGGCGGCTCAGCAGCTCGGCCTTCTCCTGCAGCTCCTCGTTGGTCTGCTGGAGCTCCTCCTGCTGGGTCTGCAGCAGCTCCTCGGACGCCCGCAGCGACGAGGTCTGCTGCTCGAGCTCGGAGTTGGAGCGCTTGAGCTCCTCCTGCTGGCTCTGCAGCTCCTCGGACTGCGACTGCAGCTCCTCGGCGAGCGACTGGGACTGCTCGAGCAGCTCCTCCGTGCGGCGGTTGGCGATGATCGCGTTGAGGACGACGCCGAGCGTCTCGCCGAGCTGCTCGAGGAACGCCTGGTTGACCTCGGAGAACGCGCGCAGCGACGCCAGCTCGACGACCGCCAGCACCTGCTCCTCGAAGAGGATCGGCATGACGACGATGTTCACCGGCGCCGCCTCGCCGAGGCCCGAGGTGACCTTGATGTAGTCCGGCGGGGCCTCGGAGATGAGGATGCTCTTGCCCTCCAGCGCCGCCTGCCCGACGAGCGCCTCGCCGACCTTGAAGTGGTTGGAGACGCTCTTGCGCTGCTTGTAGCCGTAGCTGGCGATCAGGCGCAGCTCGGGCTCCTCGCCGTTGTCGGCCTGCGAGAGGAAGAAGGCGCCGTGCTGGGCGCTGACGAGCGGCGAGATCTCCGACATGATCAGCCGCGAGACCGTCGTGAGGTCGCGCTGGCCCTGCATCAGGCCCGAGATCCGCGCGAGGTTCGTGTTCAGCCAGTCCTGCTCGGCGTTCTTCTGCGTCGTCTCGCGCAGGTTGCCGATCATCTGGTTGATCGTGTCCGAGAGCTCGGCGACCTCGCCCTGGGCCTCGACAGCGATCTGGCGCGTCAGGTCGCCCTGCGTCACGGCGCTGGAGACCTCGGCGATCGCGCGCACCTGCGTCGTGAGGTTGCCGGCGAGCTGGTTGACGTTCTCGGTCAGGTCGCGCCAGGTGCCGCTGACGCCCTCGACCTCGGCCTGGCCGCCGAGCACGCCGTCGGTGCCGACCTCGCGCGCGACGCGCGTCACCTCGTCGGCGAACGAGCCGAGCTGGTCGACCATCGTGTTCAGCGTCTTCTTGAGCTCGAGGATCTCGCCGCGGGCGTCGACGGTGATCTTCTGGCTGAGGTCGCCGTTGGCGACCGCGGTCGCGACCTGGGCGATGTTGCGCACCTGGTCGGTGAGGTTGCCGGCCATGAAGTTCACGTTCTCGGTGAGGTCGCGCCAGGTCCCGCTGACGCCCTTGACCTCCGCCTGGCCGCCGAGCTGGCCCTCGGTGCCGACCTCGCGGGCGACGCGCGTGACCTCGTCGGCGAACGAGCTCAGCTGGTCGACCATCGTGTTGATCGTCTCGGAGAGCTCGAGGATCTCGCCGCGGGCCTCGATGTCGATCTTCTTGGAGAGGTCGCCGTTGGCGACCGCGGTCGTGACGCGCGCGATCGCGCGCACCTGGCTCGTGAGGTTGCCGGCCATCAGGTTGACGTTGTCGGTCAGCCCGCGCCAGGTGCCGCTGACGCCCTCGACCGTCGCCTGGCCGCCGAGCTTGCCCTCGGTGCCGACCTCGCGCGCGACGCGGGTGACCTCGGCGGCGAAGGAGTTGAGCTGGTCGACCATCGTGTTGATCGTGTCCTTGAGCTCGGCGATCTCGCCCTGCGCGTCGACCGTGATCTTCTTGGAGAGGTCGCCGGTCGCGACCGCGGTCGTGACCTGGGCGATGTTGCGCACCTGGTCGGTGAGGTTGTCGGCGAGCTGGTTGACGGACTCCGTCAGGTCGCGCCAGGTGCCGGACACGCCCTCGACCGTCGCCTGGCCGCCGAGCTTGCCCTCGGTGCCGACCTCGCGCGCGACGCGGGTGACCTCGGCGGCGAACGAGTTGAGCTGGTCGACCATCGTGTTGATCGTGTCCTTGAGCTCGGCGATCTCGCCCTGGGCGTCGACGTCGATCTTCTTGCTGAGGTCGCCGGTCGCGACGGCCGTCGTGACCTGGGCGATGTTGCGCACCTGGTCGGTGAGGTTGGAGGCGAGGAAGTTCACCGACTCCGTCAGGTCGCGCCAGGTCCCGCTGACGCCCTGCACCTCGGCCTGACCGCCGAGGCGGCCCTCGGTGCCGACCTCGCGCGCGACGCGCGTGACCTCGTCGGCGAAGGAGCTCAGCTGGTCGACCATCGTGTTGATCGTCGACTTGAGCTCGAGGATCTCGCCGCGCGCGTCAACCGTGATCTTCTGGCCGAGGTCGCCGTTGGCGACCGCGGTCGTGACCTGGGCGATGTTGCGGACCTGGCCGGTGAGGTTGTTGGCCATGAGGTTCACGCTGTCGGTCAGGTCGCGCCAGGTGCCCGACACGCCCTCGACCTCGGCCTGGCCGCCGAGCATCCCCTCGGTGCCCACCTCGCGGGCGACGCCGGTCACCTGCTCGGCGAAGACGCGCAGGCGGTCGGTCATCGAGTTGATCGTCTCGGCGAGCGTCGCGACCTCGCCCTTGGCCTCGACGGTGACCTTCTGCGACAGGTCGCCGTTGGCGACGGCGGTCGTCACGACCGCGATCTGGCGCACCTGGTCGGTGAGGTTGGAGGCCATGCCGTTGACGCTGTCGGTGAGGTCGCGCCAGGTGCCCGCGACGCCCTCGACCGTCGCCTGCCCGCCGAGCTGGCCGTCGGTGCCGACCTCGCGGGCGACGCCCGTCACCTGCTCGGCGAAGACGCGCAGCGTGTCGGTCATCGAGTTGATCGTCTCGGCGAGCGTGGCGACCTCGCCCTTGGCCTCGACGGTCACCTTCTGCGTGAGGTCGCCGCGGGCGACGGCGGTCGTCACGGCGGCGATCTGGCGCACCTGGTCGGTGAGGTTGGACGCCATGAAGTTCACGTTCTCGGTGAGGTCGCGCCAGGTGCCGCTGACGCCCTTGACCTCGGCCTGGCCGCCGAGCTGGCCGTCGGTGCCGACCTCGCGCGCGACGCGCGTGACCTCGTCGGCGAAGGAGGAGAGCTGGTCGACCATCGTGTTGATCGTCGACTTGAGCTCGAGGATCTCGCCGCGGGCGTCGACGGTGATCTTCTGGCTGAGGTCGCCGTTGGCGACGGCCGTCGTGACGGCGGCGATCTGGCGCACCTGGTCGGTGAGGTTGGACGCCATCGAGTTGACGTTCTCGGTGAGGTCGCGCCACGTGCCGCTGACACCTTTCACCTGCGCCTGGCCGCCGAGCTTGCCGTCGGTGCCGACCTCGCGGGCGACGCGCGTGACCTCGTCGGCGAAGGAGGAGAGCTGGTCGACCATCTCGTTGACGGTCGTGCCGATCGCCGAGAACTCGCCCTTGACCGGCTGGCCCTCGATCGTGAGCGCCATCTTCTGGCTCAGGTCGCCGCGCGCGACCGACTGGATGACGCGCGAGATCTCGGTCGTCGGGCGGACGAGGTCGTCGATCATCGCGTTGATCGACTCGACGCTCTCGTTCCAGGCGCCGTCGACCGTCCCGAGCGAGACGCGCTCGGTCATGCGGCCCTCGCGGCCGATGATCCGGCTGACCCGCGCGAGCTCCTTCGCCATCCGCGCGTTGAGCGCGATCAGCTCGTTCGTGCGCTGCTGGACCTCGCCCATGACGTCGCGCCGGCGCGCGCGCAGGCGCACCGAGAAGTTCCCGTCGCGCGCCTCGGTGAGGACGCGCAGCAGCTCCTCGAGGGCCGGGTCCTCGGGCGGGACGTCGCCGCCGTTCGTGGTGGACCGCGCCGCCGCGGCACCTGTTGCGCGCTTGCGCGCGGTCGTCTTCGCCTCGGTCGCCATGCGTCACTCCCAGCTCAGTGCGTTGACCCGCGAACAGGAGTACCAGGTTTGGCCGCATGCAGGGGCCGGGAAGGTCTGCGTCGTGCCGATCCCGTCCCTGCTTCGTGTCGCCACGCGCCCCGGCGGCGCGCACCCCGCCGGCGAGCGCCCGCGGATCATCCGCCGCCGCGGACCCGACCGCCGCCCGCTTGCCGTCCGCTGGTTGCAGGAGCTGCGGCGCGGCCCGCGCGTGGCCACCGACCGCCACGCCGGGCGCACCGGCTGGCGCGTGCTGGCCGGCGCCGCGGTGCCGGCGGGCGTCGTGCTGGCGCAGCTGCGCAAGCGCCTGGAGCTCCCGCCGCCCGCGACCGTCGCGATCGCGGGCCTCGTGCCGCTCGCCGCGATCGCCGCGACGTCGCCGCGCAGCCGCACCCGCTACGTCGCCGCCGGCGCCGCCTACATGTGGCTCTTCAAGGTCACCTGGGAGATGCCCTTCGACCACCCCGAGAAGCTGCGCCGGCGCGTGCGGATCGACTATCCGATCAAGGTCGACCGCTTCCTCGGCGCCGGTGTGACGCCGACCCAGCGCCTGCAGCGCGCGCTGCGCACGCCGGGCGAGGTGTCGGCCTTCGACGTCGCGGTCACGGCCGTCTACGGCTCGTGGTTTCTCCCGCACGTGCTGCTCGGATACCTGCTCATCCGCGACGAGCGCTACGTCCCGCGCGCGGCCGGGCGCCTGTCGGCCGCCTACCACCTCACGACGCCGTTCTACTGGCTCCTGCCGACCGCGCCGCCGTGGTGGGCGTCCGAGCACGGCGACCGCATGGACGACGAGGTCGAGCGGATCGTGCGCGCGGTCGTCTGCCACGTCACCGGCATCGCGCCGCCGGACAACAGCGAGGGCCCGGGCAACCCCTGGGGCTCGATGCCCTCCGACCACATCTCATCGGCGGCGATCACCGCGATGGGCCTGTCGGAGGTCGGCCCGATCTTCGGCGCGATCGGCTGGACCTACGTCGCGGCCGCCGGCTTCGCCGTCGTCTACCTCGGCGAGCACTACCTCGTCGACGTCCTCGTCGGCCTCGCGGTCGCCGAGATCGTCCGCCGCGGCGAGCCGCACGTGGCCCCGCTCGTACGCGCGGTCGCCCACGCGCTCGAGTAGGTCAGTACTCGCGGCCGCCGGGCTCCAGCGCGGGCGTCTCGAAGGCCGCATAGGCCGGGGCGGGCGGCTCGGCGTGCGCGGTGTGCGGGTGCGGGTGCGGATGCACCGGCTCCTCGTCGTACTCGAAGCCCATGTCCGGCCGCCACCAGGCCCACTCGCCGGCGTAGCGCACGGCGGCCGGCAGCAGGACGAGCCGCACGAGCGTCGCGTCGATGATCACCGCGAGCGCGAGGCCGACGCCGAACTGGCGCAGGCTTGCGATGTCCGAGAAGCCGAAGGCGACGAAGACGCCGAGCATGCTCAGCGCGGCGCCGGTCACGACGCGCGCGGTGCGCGTGATCCCGACCTCCAGCGCGCGCTCCTCGTCGCCGTGGCGCAGCCACTCCTCGCGCACGCGGCTGAGGATGAACACCTGGTAGTCGATCGAGAGCGCGAAGACGACCCCGAAGATCGCCGTCACGGCGACGGCGTCGATCTCGCCCGGGCCGCCGAGCAGCGGCGAGTCGCCCTGGAAGAGCAGCGCCAGCAGGCCGAGCGTCGCGCCGACGGCGAGCAGGTTGAGCACGACGCCGATGACCGGCACCACGATCGAGCGCAGGAGGAAGCCGAGCAGCAGCGCGGTGACGAGCGTCAGGACGATCACGATGATCGGCAGGCGAGCCGCGGCGACGTTCTCGTAGTCGGCGACCATCGCGGCGGGCCCGCCGACGGCGGCCTGGGCGTCGAGCGCGCGGCCGAGATCGGTGGAGATCGCCTGCAGGCGCTCGTAGAGGGCCTGGGTGCGCGGGTCGGAGGCGGGGTAGCGCGGGACGACGACGATCCGCGCGCCCTGGCCGCCGCGGTCGACGTTGACGCCGAGCGGCTCGTTGCCGTCGCTCTCGAGCGCGGCGAGCAGGAAGTAGCCGGAGTCGAAGAAGCTGGCGCTCGCCTTCTTGGAGGTGGACTCGCCGCCCGAGCCGGAGCCGAGGCCCTTGACCGCGCTGCTGGCGTCGGCGAGGCCGCTGGCGAGCTGGCCGGTGCGCTGCTCGCCGTTGCGCACGCCGCTGGCGAGGCCGTCGACGCCGGCGGCCACCGCGCTGACGGCGCTGCTGATCTTGCCGGTGCCGCCGTCGAGCTCGTCGAGCACGCGGGCGAGGTCGCCGCTGCCCTGCGTGAGCGCGCCGACCGAGCCGCCGAGCTCGCGGACGCGCTTGGTGATCGCCTGCGCGCTGTCGGCGAGCTTGCCGACGGCGGTCGCGAGCTTGGCCGCGTCGCGCGCCGGGATCGCGGTCGCGATCCGACCGGCGTACTCGGCGTCCATGCCGACCTGGCGGACGGGCTCGTCGAGCGCGGCGCCGGCGTCGGCGGCGAGCGCCTGGCGGGCCTTGGCGAGCGCGTCGCGGGCGCGGATCGCGGCGGCGCTCGTGGGAAGGATCGACCGCTCGGCCGAGGCGAGGACGTCGTCGGCCTGGCGGCGCTGGGCGCGGACGCCGGAGCGCACGCGGTCCAGCGAGCCCATGCGGCCCTGGAGGCGGCTCTGCAGCTCGCGGGCGCCACCGGCGATCGTGCCGAGGCCGCTGCTGAGCGACCGCGCGCCCTCGCGCAGGCTGCGGGCGCCGCTGCCGGCGGCCGCCGAGACGGACTCGAGGTCGGTCGCGCCGCTCTTGGCGGACTGCAGCTTTGAGGCGAGCTGGCGGGCGCCGCTGCCGGCGCCGTTGATACCCGACTTCAGCGCGCCGACGCCGCTCTCGAGGCTGCGCGATCCGGCGGCGGCGCGGGTCGCGGCGGCGCCCGCGCCGGCGAGCGAGCTGCGCAGTGCGCCGGCGCCGTCGGCGGCCGAGCTGACCCCGGCGTTGACCTTGCGCAGGCGCCCGCCGTCCTGCGGCTTGCCCTGGCTGGCGGCCAGCGCCTTGCGTCCGCTGTCGCGCAGCTTCGCGGCCGAGCCGGCGATCTCGCCCGGGCCGAGCACGGCGCGCACGGCCGGGTCCTTGGCGATCTTGCGCTGCACGCGGGCCAGCTCGGTGAGGCGCGGGCCGGTGGTGACGGCGCCCTTGCGGGTCACCGCGACGATCTCGAAGGGCTCGGTCCAGCCGGCGCCCATCGACGTGGCGACGGAGTCGTACTGGGCGCGGGCGTCGCTGCCGGCCGGCAGCGACTCGGCCGTCGGCGCGCCGGTGTGCAGGCCGAGGACGGGGATGCAGGCGAGCAGCAGCACGGCGGCGGCGATCAGCCCGAGCTGCGGGCGGCGCGCGGCGGCGTGGGCGATGCTCGCGCTCAGGCCGGTGGTCGTCGCGCTCGAGGATGCGCCGTGGCCGAGGCTGGAGCCGGCGAGGACGAGCAGCGCGGGGACGACGAGCATCGCGGTCAGGGCCGAGATGACGGCGACGACGCTCACGCCGATCGCGGCCGCGAGCAGGCCGGTGCCGGGCGAGACGCCGGCGGCGACGGCCATCGCCACGACGATCGCGGCGGCGGCGACGGCGACGGTTCGGATCGTGGGCGCGGCGGCGCGGCCGACGGCGGCGCGGATGTCGCCGTTGCGCCCGTCGGCGAGCTCCTCACGCACGCGGGAGACGAGCAGCAGCGAGTAGTCGACGGCCAGCGCGAGCCCGACCATGCAGGAGATCGCCAGCGCGAACGCGTCCAGGCGCACCGTGCCGGCGAGCAGCGCGAGGACGCCGGTCGACGAGGCGATCGTCGCGGCGCCGAAGGCGGCCGGGATCGCGGCGGCGGCGAGCGACTGGAAGACGAGCAGCAGGGCGATGAACAGGAGCGGCAGGGCGATCAGCTCGGCGCGGTGGATCGCCGACAGCGACAGGCGCGTGCCCTCGGTGGAGAGCAGCGGCATGCCGGTGACGGTCGCCTTCACGGGCGCGGAGGTGTGCTTGGCGACGAGCCGCTGGGCGGCCTCGCTGCGGCGCTCGATGAGGTCCCGGTCGCCGGAGACCGACAGCAGCAGCAGCGCGCGGTCGGAGGACGGTCGCAGGGCGGAGCGCCCGGAGGACGCCGACCAGGGGCTCAGCACGCGCACGCCGGCGCGCTGGGAGAGCGCGTGGACGAGGGCCTTGCCCTGCTTCTTGACGTCCGCGCGCGGGCCGCGCAGCAGGACCGGAACCGTCGCCGAGTCGCCGAAGTTGCCGCCGATCAGCGCGCGCGCCTGGGCGGACTCGGAGTTGGACACCTGCAGGCCGCTGGCCGACAGGCGGCCGTCGATGCCGAGGCCGACGACGCCGAGGATCGCAACGACGACGAGCCACACGGACACGATCGCCCATGGATTCGCGATGGCCAGGCGTGTGGGTGCGGGCGCGTGCCGATCGCGCTCGCCGGATGACGGCTGCATGTGAGTCCCCTTGTGGTGTTCGTCCCGGTGGCGGCGCTGCTGAGGCCGCCTCGTGTCTCACCCATCGGCACCGTCAGGCGGCAGCTTGAGGGTGAGTCAGTCCGAATACGGGATGAACGAGATCTGCCCGCTCGTCTCCAGGACCGCGAGGTGAACCTCGTCGAGCGACCGCAGCTGCTGCTCGCGCGCTGCCGCCTGCAGCTCCTCGATGGTGATGCGCTCCCGGCGCAGGTTGCGCTCGATCGGGCGGCCCCCCTCGACGAGCACGAGCGGCTCGCCCTCGAGCACGGGCCGCAGCCGGCGGAAGCGGAAGCTCAGGTAGCTCATCGAGACCGTCAGCAGCGCGATCGTCGAGACGACGAGGATCGCCCCCGTCAGCGAGTAGTCGCTCTGCGTGACGCCCTGCTGCACGAGGTCGCCGATGACGATCAGCAGGATCAGGTCGAACGGCTCCAGCGAGCTGAGCTCGCGGCGGCCGACCGCGCGCGTGACGATCAGGATGAAGAAGAAGACCACGACGGTGCGCGCGACGATGTCCACGGCTGGCTCCTCGCTCTAGGGCAGGACGGTGATCGTGTGCTCGACGCGCGCGAGCGGCGTCGTCTCGTCGTCGAGCGCGACGGCCGCGTCCTGGCGGCCGCTCGTGGTCGGGTCCACCTGGAACTGGAGGTAGACGACAAGCTCGTCGCCCGGGCCCAGCTCGTCGTAGCTGAGGACGAGATCGGGCCCGCGGCTGGCCTCGCTCGCGGGCGAGGGCTCGATCGTGTTGACCTGCATCCCGTTGGCGTAGCCGCGCGCGAGGATGAGCCGCGGGAACCTGATCGTGCGCCGCGCCCGGACGCTGATCCGCGCCCGCCACAGCAGCCCGCCGCGCAGCGTCTTGGGGGCATCGAGCGACAGCTGCGCCTGCGGCCCCGCCGCCGAGCGCGTGACGGTCTCCTGCCCGAGCGCGCCGGACACGCCGAGCGCGACCGGGATCGCGATGAGCGCGAGCAGCGCGCGACGGATCCAGGGATGGCTCCTGCGGCCCTCCAGGTCGCGGTTGCGCGCGGGGTCCAGGCCGTCCCCGTCGATGTCGTCCATCAGGCGCGCTTCTCGGCTGCGCTGTAGGCGAGCTGGGCGGCGTCGGCGAGCGCGTGCGCGGCCCACATCGACGCGAGCAGGCGCGTGAGGCGCGGCGCCGCGACGTGCCCGATCGTGAACGCGGCGGCGATCCACTGCGCGAGGCAGTAGGGGCAGATGACGAGCTCGCCGACCGCGCGCCGCAGGCCCTCGCCGCGCGCCGCCTCGGCGACCTCGCCGTAGCCGGTCGGCTCCTGGTAGGTCGTGAACGGCGCGCGCGCGAAGCTCGACGCCTTCTCCTTGGTTATCAGGCGGCTGACCTTCTGCGTCGCGATGCCCGTCAGCACGATGTCCTTGATGCTGATGTCCTCGGGCAGCTGCCTGCCCGCGCGGCGGGCCGCGACGAGGCCGCCGACGAACGACGCTCCGAAGATCGAGGAGAGCACGCCGTAGCCCGCGAGCGGGCGGTGCTCGTGCTCGGGCGCGTAGCCCGCGGCCGGAGAGCGCGGCGCGTGTTCGGTCGGTCGCAGGGATCGCATCTCGCGGGGGGATGCCCCCGCGGGGCACCGCGCAATCGGCGTGTTCGCGCCGCGCTCAAGCTGCGTTGCGGCAGGCCGACTACCGCGGCAGCGTGAGCATCGACGTCCCCGAGAGCACACAGGTCGGCGCCCCCCGCCGGCGCTCGAAGCTGGGCGGCCGCCAGAAGGCGGCCGTGCTGCTCGTCAGCCTGGGCCCGAGCCGGGCCGCGGAGATCTTCGGGCACCTCAAGGAGGACGAGATCGAGGCCCTGTCGCTGGACATGGCCAAGCTCAACCAGGTCCCGGTCGAGGTCAGCCAGGAGGTCATCGGCGAGCTCGTCGAGACCTGCCTCGCGCAGGCCTACATGGCCGAGGGCGGCGTCGAGTACGCCCGCGAGGTCCTCGAGCGCGCTGTCGGTCCCGACCGCGCGCGCCAGATCGTCGGGCGCCTGTCGGCCGCGATCGAGCGCCGCCCGTTCGAGTTCCTGCGCCGCACGCCGCCCGAGCAGATCCACGCCTTCATCCGCAACGAGGCGCCGCAGACGGTCGCGCTCGTGATCGCCAACCTCCACACCGACCTCGCCGCGCAGGTGCTCGCGCTGCTCGAGCCCGAGGAGCAGTCGCAGGTCGCGATGCGGATCGGCACGATGCGCGAGACCTCGCCGGACGTCATCGAGGCCGTCGAGAGCGTCCTGCGCCAGCGGCTGTCGAACGTCGTCTCGCAGGACTACGCGGTCGCCGGCGGCGTGCAGTCGCTCGCCGAGATCCTCAACCACGCCGACCGCGGCACCGAGCGCAACGTGCTCGACTCGCTCGCCGAGGTCGACGCCGAGCTCGCCGAGCAGGTGCGGATGCTCCTGTTCACCTTCGAGGACATCATCAAGCTCGACGACCGCTCGATCCAGCTGATCCTCAAGGAGGTCGAGTCCAAGGACCTCGCGCTCGCGCTGCGCGGCGTCGGCCGCGACGTCCAGGAGCGGATCTTCTCGAACATGTCCGAGCGCGGCGGCGAGATGCTCGCCGAGGAGATGGAGTACCAGCCTGCGCAGAAGCGCGTCGTCGTCGAGGAGGCCCAGGGCCGGATCGTCGCCGTCGTGCGCCGCCTCGAGGAGGCGGGCGGGATCGTCATCGGCAGGGGCGGCGATGACGACATGCTCTGAGCCGGCCGCGCGGCCGGTCGCGCTCGGCGAGCTCGAGCAGCTCGCGCCGCCGCCGTCGCAGGACCCCGTCATCGCCGCCCGCGCGATCATCGACGCCGCCCACGCCGAGGCCGGCGCGCTGCGCGCGCAGGCCGTCCAGGACGGCCGCGCCGAGGGCGTGCGGCTGGGCCGCGAGGACGCCGCCTCCGAGCTCGCGCCCGCCGTGGCCGCGCTCGACCAGGCCGTCGTCGCGGCGCACGCGCTGCGCGACGCGATGGTCGACGAGGCCGAGGGACGCGCCGCCCGCCTGGCGCTCGCGATCGCCGAGAAGGTCGTCGCGGGGGCGCTGGAGGTCGAGCCCGAGCGCGTCGTCGACGTCGTGCGCGGCGCGCTGCGCGGCCTGCTCGACGGCGACCGCATCATCGTCTGCGTGCACCCCGACGACGTCGAGCTCGTGCGCGCCGCGGGCCTCGGCGCCGCGGAGGCGCACCTCGAGGTCCACGGCGAGCGGCGGGTGGCGCGTGGGGGCGCCCTCGTGCGCACGTCCGTGGGCGAGATCGACGCCCGCATCGAGCGCAAGCTCGACGCCGTGCGCGCGGTCGTCGCGACCGAGCTCGGCGCTGTTTGAGATGGAGCTCTTCGAGCGCGTCGCCGAGCGCGTCCACGACGCCGACCTGCACGAGCGCCGCGGCCGCGTCGACGACCTGATCGGGCTGATCGTCGAGGCCACCGGCCTGGAGGCCGAGGTCGGCGAGGTCTGCACGATCGACGCCGGCCGCAAGCGGCCCGCGGTGCCGGCCGAGGTCGTCGGCTTCCGCGCCGGCCGGACGCTGCTGATGCCGCTCGGCGAGATCCACGGCATCGGCCCCGGCCACACCGTCGCGGCCACCGGCCGGCCCGTGCGCGTGCCGGTCGGCGACGAGCTGCTGGGCCGCGTCATCGACGGCCTCGGCCGTCCCGTCGACGGCCTCGACCTGCCCTTGCCCGCGACCGCGCGCTCGACGCAGGCCGCGCCGCCGGCGGCGCTCGAGCGCCCGCGGATCGAGGAGCGCGTCTCGCTGGGCGTGCGCGCGCTGGATGCGCTCGTGCCCTGCGGCCAGGGCCAGCGCCTCGGGATCTTCGCCGGCTCGGGCGTCGGCAAGTCCTCGCTGCTGGGGATGATCGCGCGCTCGTGCACCGCCGACGTCAACGTCATCGCGCTCGTCGGCGAGCGCGGCCGCGAGGTGCGCGAGTTCATCGAGCGCGACCTCGGCGACGCGCTGTCGCGCAGCGTCGTCGTCGTGGCGACCTCCGACGAGCCCGCGCTGCTGCGCATCAAGGCCGCCTTCACGGCGACGACCGTCGCCGAGCACTTCCGTGCCCAGGGCCTCGACGTGATGCTGATGATGGACTCCGTCACGCGCGTGGCGATGGCCCAGCGCGAGGTCGGGCTGGCGATCGGCGAGCCGCCCGCGACGCGCGGCTACACGCCGTCGGTGTTCGCGATGCTGCCCCGCCTGCTGGAGCGCACCGGCACCTCGCCGCAGGGCACGATCACCGGCCTCTACACCGTGCTCGTCGACGGCGACGACTTCAACGAGCCGATCGCCGACGCGGTGCGCTCGATCCTCGACGGCCACGTCGTCCTCGACCGCGCGCTCGCGCACGCCGGCCACTACCCGGCGATCGACGTCCTGGGCAGCGTGTCGCGCCTGGAGGGCGAGGTCACCTCGCGCCACGTTCGCGAGGCCGGCCGGCGCGTGCGCGCGCTGCTGGCCGCGCACCGCGACAAGGCCGACCTCATCTCGATCGGCGCCTACCAGGCGGGGACCGACCCGCTCGTCGACGAGGCGCTCGTCAAGCGCTCCGCGATCGACGAGTTCCTGCGCCAGCGCGCCGACGAGCCGAGCACCGCGCGCGAGGCCGACGAGGCCCTCTGCGAGCTGGCGGGCAACGGCGCGCTCGTCGACGAGATCGTCTCCGGCTCGGCCGTCGAGATGCTCCCGCCGCCGGCGGCGGCTCGCGCCGGCGCGAGCGCGCTGCCGCCGCTGCACCTGTCGATCTGACCTTCAGATCGCCACCTCCCCGCCGATCACGGGCTCGATGAGCGTCCGACCCTTCAAGTTCCGGCTCGAGCGCGTCCGCGCCGTGCGTGAGCGCGCCGAGGAGCGCGCCTCCCAGGAGCTCTCGACCAGCGTCGCGCACCACCAGCGCGGCGAGGAGGCCCTGCGCGCCGCCGGCGACCGCGTCGCCCAGGCGCGCGCCGATCGGCGCGCCACGGCGCAGGCCAGCGGCGCCGACCTGCTCGCCATGCAGGCCTACATCGAGCGCACGCAGCGCGCCGAGCAGGCCGCCGCGCTGGACCTCGACCGCCGCGAGGCGGAGGTCGACGCCCGCCGTGACGCGCTCGTCCACGCCGCCCGCGAGCACCGCGCGCTGACCCGTCTCGAGCAGCGCCGCCGCCAGGAGCACGCGATGCAGGCCGCCCGCGTCGACAGCGCCATCATGGACGAGGTCGCACTCAGCGTGCACCGCCGGAGCGCGAGCGCATGAGCATCGACAACGCCGTCGCCCGCGTCGGCGAGCTCAGCGTGATGCTGCGCCTCGCGCCGGTCGCGCCGCCCACGACCGCGACGCCCTCCACGAGCTTCAACGCGCAGCTCGCCACCGCGATGGCCCCCGCATCCGCGGCGACCCCGGCCGCCGCCGGCGCCACCACGCCGTTCGCCACCGAGATCTCGGAGGCCGCGGCCCGCAACGGCGTCGACCCCGCGCTGCTGACCGGCCTGATCCGCGCCGAGTCGAACTTCGACCCCAACGCGACGAGCCCCGCCGGCGCCCAGGGCCTGACCCAGCTCATGCCCGGCACGGCCGCGTCGCTCGGCGTCACGAACCCGCTCGACCCGGCCCAGGCGATCGAGGGCGGCGCGAAGTACCTGCGCCAGCAGCTCGACCGCTTCGGCGGCGACGCCTCCAAGGCGCTGGCGGCCTACAACGCCGGCCCGGGCGCCGTCGAGCGCTTCGGCGGCGTCCCGCCGTACGCCGAGACCCAGGCCTACGTCCGCAAGGTGCTCGGCTACGCGAGCGGAGCCGGCGCATGAGCCAGACCGCCGCGGCCCCGCCCGCGACCCGCGCCTGCCCGCCCGCCCAGCCCGGCGCCGGCGGCCCGCGCACCCCGACGACCGCCAACCCCTTCGAGCAGCACCTCGATCGCGAGCTCGCCCCGCAGGGCCCGGGCGCCAATCGCGGTCGTGAATGCCACGGCCGCGAGGGCGCGGCGGCGACGCCCGTGGCACCCGCGGCGTCGCCCGTGCCCGCCACGCCCGAGATCGCCGCCGACCAGGCCGCGACCGCCGCGACCGCCGCCGTGCCGGTCCCCGCGCCCGCGGCCGCGCCCGCGCCCGCGCCCGCGCCCACGCAGCCCGTCATCGCGCCGTTCGTCCCGATCGCCGCGCCGGTCGCGAACGAGGCGCCGGTCCCGGCGCCCGTCCCGGCGGCGCCGCAGCCGGTCGCCGGCGACGCGAGCGCTCCGGCCGCGCCCGCGCCAGCACCCGCGGCCGCCGCGCCCGTCGTCGCGGCCGAGACGGCCCCGGACGCCGCCCCCGAGCTCCCGATCCTCGCGACCGACGGCACGCCCGCGCCGGTCGCGGTGCCCACCGCGACGGCCGAGGTCGCCGCCGCGTCCGCGGTTGCGACAGCGACCGTCGCGGCACCGGCGACCCCCGCCGCCTCGCAGCCGGCCGCGCAGCCCGTGCCCGCGCCCGCGCCCGCGCCCGCGGCCGCGCAGCCGGCGCCCGCCGCCGTGGCGCCGGCGCCGCAGACTGCGCCCGGCACGACGCCCGACGGCCAGGCCCACGACGGCGAGCCCGACCACCGGCCCGCCCCGGCGCCGGTCGCGGCCCCCGCGACAACTGCCGTCCCCGCCGCCGCGGCGCCGCAGGAGGCGCCCGCCGCCGCCCAGCCCGCCACACCCGTCGCGGCCCCCGCCGCACCCGCCCAGCCCCCGACCGCCGCCCAGCAGGCCCCGGTCGCCCAGGCTGCCGCGCCGCCGCCCGCCGCGCCCGTGCAGGCCCCGGCCGAGCCGCGCGCCGGCATCCGCCTCGCGCAGGCCGCGGAGACCGTGCGCCTCACGATCAGCTCCGCCTCGACCGCCGGCGTCACCCACGCGCGCATCGCCTTGCGCCCAGCCGAGCTCGGCGGGATCGAGATCATGCTGAGCCACGGCCCGGCCGGCATCAGCGCGACCGTCACCGCCGACTCGCCCGCCGCGGCGCACGCGCTCCAGCGCGCCGCCGACGACCTGCAGCGCTCGCTCGCCGACCAGGGCCTGAACCTCGTGCGCCTGGACATCGACGTCGCCGGCGAGCGCGCGAGCGCCCGCGGCCGCGGCGACGAGCACGGGCGCCCGCAGCACCCCGGCCGCGACGGCGCCTCACCCGACGCCGCCGACCTGACCCCGATCGCCGAGACGACGCTCGAGCTGCCCAACGGCGTGCTCGTCGACGTCCTCGCCTGAGCACGACGCGAAGAGAAAGCGAGCCACCGACCGCATGCCAACCGTCCCGTCCACGACCCAGCCCGGCGCCACCACCGGCACGACCGCCAAGACGGCACACGCGCCCACCCTGGGCAAGGACGACTTCCTCAAGCTCCTCGTCGGCCAGCTCAAGAACCAGGACCCGATGAACCCGTCGAGCGACACCGACTTCATCGGGCAGATGGCCCAGTTCTCCCAGCTCGAGCAGACGACCAACATGGCCAACGCCAACACCGAGCTCATCAACCAGCAGAGCGGCGCGCGCGCCGTTGCGCTGCTCGGACGCAGCGTCACCTACCCCTCTCCCTCCACCGGCGAGTTGACCACTGGCGTGGTCGACAAGGTCGAGTGGTCAGCCGGAGTCCCCTCGCTCACCGTCGGCGCCACCGCCGGCATCGACCCGCAGTCCGTGACCGCGGTCGCGTGACCCCCTCCAAGGAAGGAACCATCCAATGCTGAGAAGCATGTTCTCCGCGATCAGCGGCCTGAAGTCCCACCAGACGATGCTCGACGTCACCGCCAACGACATCGCCAACGTCAACACGATCGGCTTCAAGGCCAGCCGGACGACCTTCAAGGACTCGCTCGCGCAGCTGCAGTCCGGCGGCGCCGCTCCCAGCGGCTCGCAGGGCGGCGCGAACGCCAAGCAGATCGGCCTCGGCGTCTCGCTCGGCTCGATCGACAACCAGATGCAGGGCGGCGCCCTGCAGACGACGGGCAACGTGCTCGACGTCGCCATCCAGGGCGACGGCTGGTTCCGCGTCGGCGGCGGCGCTCCGCCGACCGTCCCGACCGACTTCCAGTACACCCGCGCCGGCAACTTCACCCGCAACCAGCAGGGCTACCTGGTCACCCAGGACGGCGCCTACGTCATGGGCCGCACGGCCGCGGGCGCGGGCGGCACCGACACCTACATCCAGGTCCCCAACGGCGCGGCCAACGTGTCGATCGGCCAGGACGGCTCGGTCGCCTACGACCCGGCCGGCGGTGGCGCGCGCGTCGTCGCGGGCTACCTCTCGCTGGCGACGTTCGCCAACGAGGCGGGCCTCGAGCGCGGCTCGGCGAACCGCTGGAACGCCAGCGCGTCGAGCGGCACCGAGCAGGTCGGCACCCCCGGCGACGGCAGCGGCGTCGGCCTCACGGCCTCCGGCGCGGTCGAGATGTCCAACGTCGACCTCGCCTCCGAGTTCACAAACATGATCACCGCACAGCGCGGGTTCCAGGCCAACAGCCGAGTCATCAGCACGGCCGACGAGATCCTCCAGGACCTCGTGAACCTCAAGCGGTAATCCCCAAGCGTCGGCGCGGCAGGGCGGCATCGAGGGAGCCGCCCTGCTCGCGCCGTCGAAATTCGCCCCTCGCGAAGGAACCTCTCATGATCGTCCTGCACCGGCTCGCCCACGCGGCGGAGCCCTTTCACCTCAACCCCGATCTGATCGTCACGATCGAGGCCTGCCCCGACACCGTGGTCACCCTCGCAACGGGTGCGCGGATCCTCGTCGGCGAGAGCCCCGAGGCCGTCGTCCGCGCGATCCTGCGCTGGCGGACGGACGTGCGCCGCTCGGCGCTGCAGGTCATCCGCACTGAAGATCTCGCCGCGGCGACCGATCACGCGGGGTCATGAAGGCCTCTTCCGCCATCGGCTGGGCCGTCGCCTTGGGGGGCCTGTTCATGGGCGCCACCATGGAGGGCGCGCCCGTCTTCGCCGTCCTGAACCCGTCCGCGATGATGATCGTCCTCGGCGGGACGCTCGGCGTGACGATCGTCGGCACGAGCCTCGACCGCATCAAGGCGATCCCGAAGCTCTACATGAAGATCCTCGGCCCCGAGGTCCTCAACCCGCGCGAGCGCGTCGGCGAGCTCGTCGGCTTCGCCGAGAAGGCGCGCCGCGACGGGCTGCTGGCGCTCGACGACCAGCTCGCGACCGTCGAGGACGACTTCATGCGCCGCGGCCTGCAGCTCGTCGTCGACGGCACCGACCCCGAGATCGTCGCCGAGGTGCTCGACTCCGAGGTCGAGGCGATGGCCCGCCGCCACGCGGCCGGCGCCCAGCCGTTCGAGAAGGCCGGCGGCTTCGCGCCGACGATGGGCATCATCGGCACGGTCTTCGGGCTCGTGCACGTGCTCGAGAACCTCGACTCGCCCGAGACGCTCGGCCCCGCGATCTCGGCCGCGTTCATCGCGACGCTGCTCGGCGTCGGCATCGCGAACGTCGTCTTCCTCCCGGCCGCCAACCGCCTCAAGCAGCTCTCCTCCGAGGAGCGCGAGTTCCGCATGCTCACGACCGAGGGGATCCTCGGCATCCAGGCCGGCGACAACCCGCGCACCCTGTCCGACAAGCTCCTGACGTTCGTCCCGCCCGACCAGCGCGAGACCAAGACGGCGCCGGCCGCGGCCGGCGCCGACGCCACGCCTGAGCCGGCCGCCGACCGCGCGGCGGCGTAGTCCGATGTCCGCCCGTCGCGGTGGCCGGCGCCGGTCCTCGCACCACGCCGTCGAGCACGAGAACGAGGAGCGCTGGCTGCTGACCTACGCCGACATGATCACGCTGCTCATGACGCTGTTCATGGTGCTGTTCGCGATCTCCTCGGTGAACACGACGAAGTTCGAGCTGCTGTCCAAGTCGCTGTCGGAGGCGCTGTCGGGCAAGATCGTCACCGGCGGCTCCTCGATCCAGCACACCGGCGCGACCGAGAAGACCGACCAGGCGTCGCCCGAGCCGCCGCTCCCGGCGATCCAGCCGCTCGTCAAGACGGAGTCCTCCACGAGCGAGCGCGGCGAAAGCCGCTCGGCCGCCGCGAGCACGAACACGGCCACGCACGAGGAGGAGGACTTCCAGGAGCTCAAGCGCAAGATCGACGCCTATGCCAAGGAGCACGGCCTGCAGGCCAAGCTCGAGACCAACGTGGTCCGCCGCGGCCTCGTCATCCGCCTGCTCACCGACCACGTCCTGTTCGAGAGCGGCAGCGCCCACCTCGCGCCCGCCTCGTCGGGCCTGCTGAGCGCGATCTCGCAGCTGCTCGTCACCGAGGTGCGCCACCCGATCGTCGTCGAGGGCCACACCGACAGCCGCCCGATTCACAGCGCGCAGTTCCCGACCAACTGGGAGCTGTCGACCGCCCGCGCGACGCAGGTCGTGCGCTTCTTCATCCGCCACAGCGTCGCGCCCAAGCGCCTGCAGGCGGCCGGCGTCGCCGCCCAGCGACCGATCGCCTCCAATTCCAACGACTTCGGCCGATCACGCAACAGACGCGTCGAGATCGTGCTCGTGCGCCTGAACTCGTCTTCCTCGAACGGACCCTGACATGGCCTCGAAGCTCAAGATCGTCATCCCCGTCGTGCTGCTGCTGACGCTCGGCGGCGTCTACAAGTTCGTCCTCGCCAAGCCCGCGGCGGTCGCCAAGTCGAAGGTCGACGGGATGGTCTACGTGCTGCCGAAGGAGTTCCTCGTGAACCTCTCCGAGGGCCGCTTCGCCAAGCTCGGCGTCGGCCTCGTGATCTCGCACAAGGACACCAGCATCGCGGAGGCCGCCAAGGACAAGGAGGCGCCCAAGCCGCCGGAGGGCTTCGGCCCGCTGCCCCAGGAGGCGGTCATCCGCGACATCGTCACCGACACGCTCACCGACCGCGCCGACAAGGACCTGATCGACCGCGAGGGCCGCGAGCGCCTGAAGAAGCGCATCATCCGCGCGATCACCACCAAGACGGACGTGAAGGTCGAAGACGTCCTGTTCACCGACGTCGCAGTGCAATAGGAGAACCCATGCAAGACGACCTTCAGCGCCTGCACGACGTGCCCGTCGAACTCGCCGTCGAGATCGGCCGCACGAGCATGACGATCGGCGAGACGCTCGCGCTGGCCCCGGGCTCGATCGTGTCGCTCAACCGCCTCGCCGGCGAGCCCGTCGACCTGCTCGTCAACGGCCGCCCGATCGCCCGCGGCGAGGTCGTCGTCGTCGACGAGGAGTTCGGCCTGCGCGTGACCGAGATCGTGTCGGTCTCGACGGCGCTCGCGCTGCGCGAAGCCGGCTGAACGTTCGTCGAGCCCGCGCGTCGTTCGCGGCCGCGCGGGGTTGACGTTGCATGCGATCGATCCTGCTGCGCGCACTGCCCGCCGCCGTTGCGCTGGCGCTGCTGCTCGGCGGCGCGCAGGCGCAGGCGCAGGCCGTGGCGCTCCCCTCGCCCTTCCTCGGCGGCGCGCGCACCGCCGTCAACGCGCTCGGCGAGGCCGTGGTCGCCTGGGCCGGCCCCGCCGGCGTGCGGGCGCTGACCGGCAACCGCGTCGGCGGCTTCGTCCCGGCGTCGGTGCTCTCCGCCGCCCCCGCGGCGGCCTCGCCGCAGGTCGCGATCGACGACCACGGCGACGCGCTCGTCGTCTGGGAGACGGTGCGCTCGGCGCCCGGCAGCGGCTGCTCGACGTGCGGCTCGCGAACGCTCTCCACCGGCGTCTGGGCGGCGCTGCGCCGCGCCGGCGGCGTGTTCGGCCCGGCGATCGCGCTCGCCGGCCCGGCCCGCGACACGGGCGCCGACTACCAGGTGGCCGATCCGCGCCTGGCGATGAGCTCCAGCGGCGCGGCCGTGATCGCCTGGTCGGACGCCGAGGGCGCGGGCGCGGCGTTCCGCGCGCCCGGCGCCGAGATCGGCCCGCCGCAGCGCGTCGCACCCGCGGGCTTCGTCGTCACGAGCGCCGCGATCGGCGCGACCGGCACCGCGATCGTCGGCGACCAGCAGGGCCGCGTGATCTCCCGCCCCGCGGGCGGCGCGTTCGGCGCGCCCGAACCGCTGCCGGAGTCCACGGGCAACCCCTTCGGCGGCGACCGCGTCCTCGTCGCCGCCAACGCCGGCGGCGACGCGATCGCCGCCTACGACGGCACGCGCGGCCTGTCGATCAGCCGGCGTCCCGCCGGCGGCGCCTGGGGCGTGCCCGCGATCGTCTCCGCGCCGCGCGGCTCCGGCCTGCGCGGGGCGGCGCTGTCGGACCGCGGCAGCGGCGCCGTCACGTACGTGCAAAGCGTCGATCCGCGCTCCGGGCGCCACAACGTCCTGTTCGCCGCGCTCCTGTCGCCCGCGGGGGCGCTGACCCAGGAGGCAGCGAGCCGCGACGACCTCGACGCCGACATGGCCTTCGAGACCGGCGGCCTGGACATGGACGGCGCCGGCGACCTCGCGATCGGCTGGGAGCGCTTCAGCCTCGTCGACATCCTCTTCGGGCGCCGCGTCGCGCAGATCGGCATCCGCCGCAACGGCGGCGCGTTCAGCGCGCCGGTGACGCTGACCCCCGCGGCGGTCGAGCACGCCACCAACGACACGACCGACGTCGCGATCGACTCGGCCGGCGACCTGCTCGCGACGTGGGCCGACCACCACCCCGGCCAGACGCGCATCAACGCCCGCTGGTTCGGGGTCGACGGCACGACCACGCTCGCCGTGCTCGACACCGCCCGGGCGGGGGCGGCGCTGGCGCCCGAGACGGCGCCCAGGCCGCGCGGCCACCGCGCCGAGGTCAACCTGCAGGTCGGCGTCAAGCCCAGCCGGCGCGGCCTGATCGCGGTCTCGATGAGCTGTCTGAGCTTCGACGGCCGGGCCTGCAAGGGCGTCCTGACGCTCACCTATGGCAAGCGCAAGCTGCGCGCGGGGCGGGCGAAGTTCTCGTTCTCCGGCACCAGGCCCAAGCGCGTGTACGTCGCGCTGAACAGGCGCACGCGCAGCTCGCTGCGCCGCCGCGGGCGCATCACGCTGATCGCGACCGCGGTCACGACGAAGCCCAACGGCGCCATCGGCCGCAGCTCCGAGCAGGTCTTCGTGGCGGCCCGCAGGTAGGGCCGCGACCGCAACTCGAAGGCCCGCCCGTGTTGTAGGGGGCGTGCTCCGCCCTGCTCTGCACGGCGCCACGGAGTGCGCGGCGTGAGCGTCCTGCCGTTCGACGACACCCCGCGCCCCGCCCGGCGGATGGTCAAGAAGTTCATCCTCGGAGGCGTCCTGATCGTCCTGTTCTCGGCCGCCGCCGTGGCGAGCACGCTGCTGCTCGAGGTCCACAACGACCTCGGGTTCGTGCAGGAGGGGTCGACGCCGATCCCCGGCGTGCAGGGCGTCCTCGACGACGTCCCGGCCGGCAAGCCGCAGACGATCCTGCTGCTCGGCTCCGACCGCCGCTTCGGCGACGGCAAGGGCAACCCGCCGCGCTCGGACACGATCATCGTCGTGCGGCTGGACCCCGACAAGAAGGCGACGGCGATCATGTCGATCCCGCGCGACCTGAAGGTCGCGATCCCCGGCCACGGCGTCCACAAGATCAACGAGGCCTACCGCGACGGCGGCCCCAACCTCGCGGTGCGGACCGTGCGCGACCTGCTGGACATCGACATCCACCACGTCGTGAACATCAACTTCGGCGGCTTCGCCCGGGCGGTCAACCGCCTCAACTGCGTCTACGCCGACGTCGACCGCCGCTACTTCAACGACAACACCGGCCCCGGCGAGAACTTCGCGACGATCGACCTCAAGGCCGGCTACCAGAAGCTCTGCGGCCAGGACTCGCTGGACTACGTCCGCTTCCGCCACGAGGACTCCGACTTCGTCCGCGCCAAGCGCCAGCAGCAGTTCCTCGGCCAGGCCAAGGAGCAGATCGGCCTCGGGAAGATCTTCGGCGACCGCGAGGAGCTGCTGAAGATCTTCGGGCGCTACACGCAGACCGACATCGCCCAGAGCAACGACGCCGCGATCCTGCGCCTGCTCAAGCTCGCCTACGAGTCCTCCAAGACGCCGCTGACCGAGATCGCGTTCCCGGCGACGGACTCGGCCGACCGCACGTTCGTCGAGATCTCCGAGCAGGCGCTGGCCCAGACCGTCCAGCGCTTCCTCGAGGTCCGCGGAACGACCCAGAGCGGCGCCGGCGCCGGCGGATCGTCGAAGGGCAAGACGATCAAGAAGCGCGGCGCCCTCGCGCCCGGGCTCGTGGCGCGCAAGGACGAGGGCGAGACGCGCGTCATCGACATCGCCGCCAAGCTCCCCGAGCTGCCCGTCTACTTCCCCTCGGCGCGCCTGGCCACCGGCGGCTACGCCGGCAGCCCGCGCTCCTACGACCTCTTCGACCGCGGCAGGCACAAGTACCGCGCCTACCGGATCGTGCTCGCACAGGGCGAGAGCGGCGAGTACTACGGGGTCCAGGGCACGAACTGGATGGCGCCGCCGATCCTCGACAACCCGACCGATCGCGTGCGCATGCGCAACCGGACCTACGACCGCTACTTCGACGGCCGCAGGATCCGGATGATCGCCTGGAAGCGCCCCAACGCCGTCTACTGGGTCTCCAACACGCTGTCCCAGAAGCTCACGAACAAGCAGATGCTGGACATCGCCCGCTCGCTGCAGCGCGTCGGCCAGTAGCGGCTCAGATCCGCTCCTTCCAGCCCGCGGCGGCCTGCGCGACGCGCCGCAGCGCGTCCTGCATCCGCTCCGGGTTGTTGGACCGGCGCGCCGCGGCGAGGTCGCGCAGCGCCGCCGCCATGACGGCGGGGCCGGCCGGGGCCGGCGCCTGCTGCTCGCGGCGCTCGCCGCGCAGCGTCGCGATCGTCGCCTCCGCGCGCTCGAGCTTGGCCGCCATCCGCTTGGCCGCCGTGCGCGCCTCGGCGGTGTCCATCCGCGCCTCGGCGACCTGCTCGCGGGCCGAGCCGGCCGTCGCGACGGCCTTCGCCTCGGCGGCGGCGACGCGGCGCTGGGCACGGGCGACCGCCGCGTCGTCGCGGGCGACCCGCGTGCGCGTCGTGCTCGCGCGCTCGAGCTTGGCCTCGAGAACCTCGACGCGCCGCTCGGCCGCGCGCGTCTGAGCGGCCGCCGCCGCGAGCATCGCGCGACCCTCCGGGCTGATGACCGCCCGGTGCGCCTGCGCGGGATCGACGTCGGCGCGGCGGCGCGGACCCGGCCGCGCGGGCTCGTGGCCCGCTGCCCGGATCGCCGCCGTCAGCGACCCGCCGAACGGGCGCTTGGCCGTGTTCAGCGCGGGCCAGGGCGACCCGTCGGCGCGGCCGGCGCGGTAGCGCTCGACGCGCCACAGCTGACCGGCCCACTTCGCCGTGGACGGGTTCCAGTCGGCCGCTCGCGGCGGCTCGCCGTATGTGGCCACCCACTCGTGGATGGCGCTGATGATGGAATCGCGGTCCCACCGCGCCTCGCGTCCGGTCCTGGAACGAGGCACAGCTCCCGCGATCGTCGCGGGAGCCATGTGGATGAGCTCCCGCTAGAGGCCGAAGGCCGGGTCGTTCGAACGCGGTGCGAACTGCTCCCACGGCCGGACCGTGGCGCCGAGGGCGCGCTGGGACGTGATGGTGGCCATGGAGATCATCGTGCGCTTGACCGTAAGGCACGCGTCGCCGCTTCGCAACCGAAAATCGCGATCGACACGTGGGTTTGAATCCTTCACCTGCCCGACATACAGTGACCGGCGCGTCATGCGCCGCGCCCGCGCCGTCACCCTCGCCACGCTGGCCGGCACGGTCCTCGCAGCCGCGCCCGCGGCCGCCAAGCCGCAGACGCACGCGCGCCTGGACAACGCCGCGCAGGTCCGAGCGGCGGCGCCGGGCGAGCGCGTGCGGATCGCGTGGACGCTGGACGGCGCCGCGCAGCTGCCGATCCCGGCGGCGATGGAGCACGCGCGGGTGCGCGGCTTCGGCGTGTTCGTCAGCGCCCGCGGCGTCGACGGCGCGATCGCGAAGGTCCCGGCCCGTCCCGCCAGGCCGGGAACGCCCGGCTTCCCGGCCGGCCCCTACGTCGCCGAGCTGACCGTCCCGCAGGGCGGGATCGAGTCGCTCGCGATCAGCGTCGAGGCCGCGCAGATCCGGCCGGCCGTCGTCCCGATCGACAACCCGTTCCCCGCCGCGACCGGCGCCGACGCGACGCCGCCGCCGGGCCTGGTCGCCGCCCTGCTGGCAGCGTTCGCGCTGCTCGTCGCGACGGTCGCGGCCCGCACCGCGCGCCGCCCGCTCGCCTAGCCCGCAGCTACTCGGCGAAGTCCGGCTGCGCCGCGTGCGCCGCGGCCGCGCGCCCCTTGGGCTCCTCCCAGGCCTCCTGGCGCCCGAGCGCGGTCAGGTCCAGGAAGTAGTAGGAGCCGCCGGTCATCTCGGCGCCGCGGGCGTAGCTGGAGTACGTGTGGAAGACGCGGTCGCCGTCGCCAGGAAGAACTCGTGCCCGGCATCTCGAACGGCTGCTCGTCGTCGACGAACACCCGCTCCCCGGCCGCCGCGTGCTCCTCGGCGCTGCGGTAGTTGTATTCCACGGGCGCCACCGTCTTGTCGATCGTGACGTGGAAGTCGTAGTTGAAGTCGCTGCCGTGGGAGGAGTACCAGGGGAAGGTCCAGCCCTTGCGGGCCTTGTAGTCCTCGATCTTCGCGAGCGGCGCCCGCGACACGTAGGCGAGCGTCGTGTCGCGGGCGTGCAGGTGGTCGAGCAGGCCCTGGGAGACCTCGTCGCAGCCGGCCGAGCAGCTCGGGCAGCCGTCATCGGCGTCGGGCTCGAACATGAAGTGTCCGACGATCAGCTGCAGGCGGCCCTCGAAGAGGTCCAGCAGCGAGACCTCGCCGGCCGGCCCCTGCAAGGCGTAGTCCTGCTCGATCTCGACCATCGGCAGCCGGCGGCGCTGGGCGTTGAGCTCGTCGCGGCGCCGGGTCAGCGCCTTCTCCTCGGCCAGCAGCGCCCTGCGGGCGGCCAGCCACTGCTCTCGTGAGACGACGTCGGGAAGGCTCATCGGTCCTCCTGTGCGATTGCGTGCGAAACGGCGTGTATCGATAACGACCGCCCGGGCGCGCCCGATTCATCGCACTTCAGATCGGTGCGACGGCGCCGATCACCGTCAGGCCCCCTCATACGCACCGGACAAGGAGTCCCCAGTGAAGTCTTTCTTGGCCCGCAAGGCCGCCCCCACCGCACCGCAGACCGACCAGCAGCATCAAGCGGGCCTGGAGGCGCTGCGCGAGCGCCTGGAGAGCCTGGAGGCCCATTGCCTCACGAACCTCGGCGCCGGGCTGGACGCGATGACGCGCGGCGACCTCACGGTCGACGTGCAGCCCGCGACCACGCCGCTGGAGCACTTCGGCGACCCGACCGTCGACGCGCTCGTCGACGTCTTCAACCGCATGCTCGGCAAGGCGCAGTCCGGCCTGGAGGGCTACAACACCGTCCGCGAGGACCTGCGCGCCAAGCTCGGCGACCGTTCGGTGCTCGCCGACCTCGACGTCCGCATGAAGAGCCTGGACAGCGTCTGCCTGACGAACCTCGGCGTGGGCCTGACGGCGATGCAGGCCGGCGACCTGACCGTCGACGTGCAGCCCGCCACGACGCCCGTGGAGTCCGGCGCCGGCGCCGGCGCGCCGATCGGCTCGCTCGGCGAGACGTTCAACTCGATGCTCGTCAAGGCCCAGGGCGGCCTGGAGCTCTACAACAGCGTCCGCGAGGACCTGCGCTCCAAGCTCGGCGACCAGTCGATCCTCGCCGACCTCGACATCAAGATGGAGTCGATCGACAAGAACTGCCTGGTGTCGCTCGCGACGGGCCTGACGGCCCTGCGCAACGGCGACCTCACGGTCGACGCGACCCCCGTCACGACCTCGATCGAGGCCACCAACGGCCACGCGATCGGCACGCTCGGCGACACGTTCAACTCGATGCTGCTCAAGGCGCAGGGCGGCCTCGGGCTCTACAACGAGACGCGTGCCGAGCTGGCGACGATGATCCAGCAGATCTCGACGACCTCGTCGTCGGTGTCCGACGCCTCCCAGCGCGTCGCGCTGACCTCCGACGAGACCGGCAACGCGATCGGCGAGATCGCGCGCGCTGTCGGCGACGTCGCATCGGGCGCCGAGCGCCAGGTGCAGATGGTCGACGCCGCCAAGCGCTCGACCGAGGAGACCGCGACGTCGGCCGGCGAGGCGCGCATCGCCGCCGAGCAGGGCGTCGCCTCCGCCCAGGAGGCGACCGAGGCGATCGCCGCGGTGCGCGAGTCCTCCGGCGCGCTCGTCGAGGCGATGGCCTCGCTCTCGGGCCGCTCGGAGAAGATCGGCGGCATCGTCGACACGATCACCGGCATCGCCGATCAGACCAACCTCCTGGCGCTCAACGCGGCCATCGAGGCGGCGCGCGCCGGCGAGCAGGGCCGCGGCTTCGCGGTCGTCGCCGAGGAGGTCCGCAAGCTCGCCGAGGAGTCGCAGTCGGCGGCCAAGACGATCGCCGGCCTGATCAAGGAGATCCAGGGCGAGACCGCGCACGTCGTGGAGATCGTCGAGGACGGCGCCAAGCGCACCGACGAGAGCGCCCGGGTCGTCGTCCACGCCCGTGACGCGTTCATCAAGATCGGCGAGAACGTCAGCGACATGACCTCGCGGATCGAGCAGATCCTGACCGCGACCAGCGAGGTCGCAGCCGTCGCCGAGCAGGCCTCGGCGGCCACCCAGGAGGTCTCCGCCTCGACGGAGGAGACCACCGCCTCGACGCAGGAGATCGCCAGCTCGGCGGCGCTGCTCGCACGCAGCGCCGAGGAGCTCGACGTCCTCGTCACCCGCTTCCGCATCGCGGCGTAGCGGGCCACTCAAGGATGGGTCGACCCGGTCGATGACCGGGTCGACTCTCCCTCGGAGTCCCCTCGATGAACTGCAGCAGATCCCTCCACGCCATCGTGGCGGCGGTTGCCTGCGCGCTCCTCACGGCGCCGGCTGCGCTCGCCGCGACCACCACCACGCCCAGCGGCGAGAACACGCCGCTGCACCTCGACCCCATCTCCCCGGCGGCCGAGCACACGAGCAGCGGTGGCGGCGGGATCGTCCGGACGATCGTCGGCCTGGCGGTCGTCATCGGCGTCATCTTCGGGCTGCACTGGATCCTCAAGCAGGTCAAGTCCAGCCGCGACAGCCGCTCCAGCGGCGGCGGCCTGGCCACGATCGCGACGCTGCAGCTGGGCCCCGGCCGCTCGCTGCACCTCGTCCGCGCCGGCACGGAGGTCGTGCTCGTCGGCACGGCCGACAACGCGGTCACGCCGCTGCGGGTCTACAGCGAGGAGGAGGCCCGCGATCTCGGCCTGCTCGACGGCCTCGCCGACGGCGACGGCGGTGACGACGACGACCGCGCCCCCGGCACCCCGCTCAACGCCGCGCCCGGCTCGCCGCCGAACCTGCGCGAGTTCTTCCGCCGCATCCAGCAGATGACGGTCCGCGGCGGATGAACGTCGACGTCAACAACCTCAACGAGGGCACGAACGCGATCCAGATCCTGCTGCTCGTCGGCGGCATCACGCTGCTGCCGGCGCTGCTGTTCACGGTCACCGGCTTCACGCGCATCATCATCGTCCTGGGCTTCATCCGCTCGGGCCTCGGCACGCCGACCGCGCCGCCCAACCAGGTCCTCATCGGGATCGCGTTCTTCCTGACGCTGTTCGTCATGCAGCCGACGCTGAAGGACATGAAGACGCAGGCCTGGGATCCGCTGAACTCCGGCAAGATCACGCAGGTCCAGGCGCTCGACCGCGCCCAGGGCCCGCTGCGCGAGTTCATGTTCCGCCAGACGCGTGAGAGCGACCTCGCCCTCTTCGCCGGCCTCGCGAAGCTCGACCGGCCCAAGACGCGCAAGGACATCCCGACCCACGTCCTGATCCCGGCCTTCACGCTCTCCGAGCTCAAGACGGCGTTTCAGATCGGCTTCCTGATCTTCCTGCCGTTCCTCGTCATCGACATCGTCGTGAGCTCGACGCTCATGTCGATGGGCATGGTGATGCTGCCTCCTGTCTTCATCTCCCTGCCGTTCAAGATCCTGCTGTTCGTCCTGGTCGACGGCTGGAACCTCGTCACCCGCTCCCTGGTCGAGAGCTTCCACTGATGGATCAGGACACCGTCGTCGACCTCACGATGCGCACGCTCGAGCTGTCGCTGAAGCTCGCGATGCCGCTGCTGATGGCCGGGCTCGTGGTGGGCCTGATCGTCAGCGTCTTCCAGGCCGTCACGCAGATCCAGGAGATGACGCTCTCGTTCATCCCGAAGATCCTCGCGATGGTCGTGGTGATCGTCGTGCTCGGCCCCTGGATGCTCGGCCAGCTCGAGAGCTTCACGATCGAGCTCTACGGCTCGATCCCGGCGCGGGTGGGCCGATGAACCTCAACCAGTTCCTGCAGCAGTTCGGCGAGAACCAGGTCGCCGGCTTCCTGCTCGTCCTCGGCCGGATCGGGCCGCTGTTCGCGCTCGCGCCGCTGTTCTCCTCGCGCTCGATCCCGCCGCGCGCCAAGAGCGTGCTGGCGGTCGCGCTGACGGTCGGCATCGCGCCGATCGCGCTCGCCGGGCACGCGGTGCCGCTGGAGGTCGGGCAGTTCGTCGAGCTGATGCTCAAGGAGATCCTCGTCGGCCTCGCCTACGCCTTCGCGCTCGCGGCGCTGTTCGCGGCGGTCAGCACCGCCGGCTCGTTCCTCGACACGCTGATCGGCTTCTCCTACGGCGCGCTCGTGGACCCCGTCACCGGCAACCAGAGCGCCGTCCTGACCCAGGCCTACACGCTCGTCGGGATCCTCGTGCTGATCGCGATCGGCGGCGACCAGCTGATCATCAAGGGCGTCGCGCGCTCCTACGACCTCGTGCCGCTGCTGGCGATGCCCTCGCTGCCGGCGCTCGTCGGCGGCGCGCAGGCCGCCTTCGTGCAGGTGTTCCTCTCGGCGCTCGAGCTCGCCGCGCCGGTCGTGCTCGCGATCGTGATCACCGACGCCGCCTTCGGCGATCGTCTCGCGCGTCGTCCCGCAGCTCAACGTCTTCGCCGTCGGCTTCCCCGCGAAGGTCACCGTCGGCGTGCTGATCATCGGCGTCTCGCTGCCGTTCACGGCCGGCTGGATGGCCGACGAGCTGCAGCGCTCGGTCGCCACCGCCCTCCAATCGATCCGGATGGCCTAAGTGGCCAACAGCGGCGGGGACAAGACCGAGAAGGCGACACCCAAGAAGCGCGAAGAGGCGCGGCGCAAGGGCCAGGTCGCCAAGAGCCAGGACCTCGGCGGCGCCGTCGTGCTGCTCGCCTCGCTGCTGGCGCTCAGCTCCTTCGGCCCGGCGGCCTGGGGTCACATGCGCGACGCGATGCTGCGCTGCCTGTCGATGATCGCGACGCCCGACGTCGTCGACCACGGCGGCATCGGCAAGATCCTCGGCGCGACGATGCTCGACGCCGCGCTGGCCGCCGCGCCGATCGGCCTCGTGTGCGTGATCGCCGGCACGCGTCACGGGCGTGCTGCAGGTCGGCTGGAAGCCCAGCGCGCAGGCGCTGAAGCCCGACTTCAAGCGCATCAACCCGCTCTCGGGCTTCAAGAACATGTTCGGGATGCACTTCGTCTTCGAGTCCGCGAAGACGGTGGTGAAGTTCGCCGTCGTCGGCGCGATCGCGGGGATGGTGCTGTGGCCGCAGCTCGACGAGCTCGGCGCGCTCGTCGGCCTCGGGCCCCAGGAGCTGCTCGAGCGCGGCGCCGGCACGGTCCTCACGATCGCCCAGCGCGCGGGCATGGGCTACCTGCTGATCGCCGTCGTCGACCTCGTCTGGCAGCGCTACCGCCACGAGAAGCAGATGAAGATGGACAAGGAGGAGGTCAAGCAGGAGTTCAAGCAGCAGACCGTCTCCCCCGAGGTCCGCAGCGCGATCCGCCGGCGCCAGATGCAGGTCGCCCGCGCCCGCATGATGGCCGACGTCCCGGGCGCCGACGTCGTCGTCACGAACCCGACCCACTACGCCGTCGCGCTGCGCTACTCCAGCGACGCGCCGGCTCCGATCGTCGTCGCCAAGGGCCAGGACATCGTCGCGGCCCGCATCAAGGCGCTGGCCGCCGAGCACGACGTCCCGGTCATCCCCGACCCGCCGCTGGCGCGCGCGCTGCACGCGAGCGTCGAGATCGGCACCGAGATCCCCGAGGAGCTGTTCGGCGCCGTCGCCCAGGTCCTCGCGTTCGTCTACCGCACCGCAGGACGACGGGCGGAGGCGCTCGCATGAACCTGAACAGCCCCCTCATCCAGAAGCTGACCAAGCACACCGACCTGCTCGCCGCGGGCGGCATCGTGATGATCATCGCGATGCTGGTGGTGCCGCTGCCGCCATTCCTGCTGGACATCGCGATCACCCTGAACATCGCCGCGGCGCTCGCGATCGTCGTGACGACGATGTACACGACGAAGGCGCTGGACTTCAGCTCGTTCCCGACGCTGCTGCTGCTCACGACGCTCTTTCGCCTCGCGATCAACATCTCGGTCACGCGGCTGATCCTGCTCGAGGGCGACGCCGGTCACGTCGTCAAGGCCTTCGGCGACTTCGTCGTCGGCGGCAACGTCGTCGTCGGCCTGATCATCTTCCTCGTCCTGATCGTCATCCAGTTCGTCGTCGTGACCAACGGCGCCGGGCGCGTGGCCGAGGTCGGCGCGCGCTTCACGCTCGACGCGATGCCGGGCAAGCAGATGGCGATCGACGCCGACCTCAACTCCGGCCAGATCACCGAGGACCAGGCCCGCGAGCGCCGCAGCGAGGTCTCCCGCGAGGCCGACTTCTACGGCGCGATGGACGGCGCCTCGAAGTTCGTCAAGGGCGACGCGATCGCGGCCGTGCTGATCGTCCTCATCAACCTCGTCGGCGGGATCATCGTCGGCGTCGTCCAGCAGGGGATGCCGTTCGGCGACGCCGCCGCGCACTTCTCGCTGCTGACCGTCGGCGACGGCCTCGCCGCGCAGATCCCCGCGCTGCTCGTCTCGGTCGCGACCGGCATCATCGTCACGCGCTCGGCCTCCGAGAAGGACCTCGGCAACGACATCGCCGGCCAGATCTTCGACCAGCCCAAGGCGCCGCTCGTCGCGGGCACCGCGATGTGCGCGATGGCGCTCGTCCCGGGGCTGCCGAAGATCCCGTTCCTGCTCGTCGGCGGCACGCTGCTGTTCATCGGCCGCGCGACGCGCAACCGCCCGACGCGCGCTCAGGCCGCGGCGGCGCTCGAGATCGAGCGCACCACGCCGCAGCCGCAGCTGGCGTCGCCGAGCGACGCCGCCGTCGGAGCGCTGGCGATCGACCCGCTGGAGCTCGCGATCGGCTTCGGCCTCGTGCCGCTCGCCGACAACGCCGCGGGCGGCTCGCTGCTGGCGCGCGTCGGCGTCGTGCGCCGCCAGATCGCGACCGAGCTGGGGATGGTCATCTCGCCCGTGCGCATCCACGACGACATCGCGCTGGACTCGCACGAGTACGTCATCAAGGTCCGCGGCTCGGAGGTCGCGCGCTCGCGGCTGCTGCCCGGCCACCGCCTCGCGATGGATCCCGGCGACGCCGTCGGCGAGCTGCCGGGCGTGCCGACCGTCGAGCCCGCCTTCGGCCTGCCCGCCGTCTGGATCTCCGACGACGCCGCCGCCGAGGCCGAGGCGCTCGGCCACACCGTCGTCGACGGCGAGTCGGTCATCGTCACCCACCTCACAGAGACGATCCGCCAGCAGGCTGCCGAGCTGCTCACGCGCCAGGAGACGCGCCAGCTGCTGGACCGCCTGAAGGAGCACAACGCGGCCGTCGTCGAGGAGGTCGTCCCCGACCTGCTGAGCGTCGGCGAGGTCCAGCGCGTGCTGCAGGCGCTGCTGCGCGAGGGCGTCTCGATCCGCGACCTCGGGGCGATCGTCGAGGCGATCGGCGACAAGGCGCGCGTGACCCGCGACCCCGGCCTGCTGGCCGAATACGCGCGCCAGGCGCTGGGTCGCGCGATCACCGCGCCGCACGTCGACGCGGAGTCGACGCTGCGCGCAATTGCACTCGACCCTCAAGTCGAGCAGGAAATTGCCGATGCCATAACCGTGACGACGGACGGGGAGTACCTCGCGATGGAGCCGGCGCGTGCGCAGGCGCTCGTTCGCGCGCTCTCCGGCCAGCAGGATTCCGCGATCGCCCGCGGCCGCCGGCCCGTCCTGTTGTGCTCGGCGCGCGTGCGCCGCCACCTTCGCCGCCTCTGCGAGCAGAGCCTCCCGCAGCTGTCGGTCTGTTCCTACAACGAGATCGTGCCCGGTATCCGGGTGGAGACGATTGGAGTCGTTGACGCATGAGTAACGTCGCCGGTAGTTCCGAACTTGAGAGGAACGGAGGGCGAAACACCTCATCCGACTATGAGCCGCGGACCTACCGCGGGTCGGACCTCGAAAAGCTGCTGCCCAAGATCCGCGAGGAGCTCGGTGCCGACGCGATGGTCGTGCGCCAGCGCGAGGGCCTGCAGGGCGGCGTCGCCGGGTTCTTCCAGAAGAAGTGCGTCGAGGTCGTCGCGCGCCGCGCGACCCCGCGCGTCAACGTCTACGACGAGGGCCCGCCGGCGCCGAGCCTGCTCGCGTCCGAGCCCGAGGTCGAGCCCGTCTCGCCCGCGATCCAGGAGATCATGCGCGTGGCCTCGCCGTTCGTCGAGCAGCTGCAGGCCGCGCAGGCGCAGGTCGAGGAGCACGAGGCGCCGGTCGCCTACGGGGTGGCCGAGCCGTTCGCCGCGCCCGCGCCGGTCGCAGAGCCAGAGCCCGAGCCCGAGGAGCCGGTCGGGCGCGAGCTCGAGCGCATCGCTCCTGCCGAGGTCGCCACCGCCGAGCCCGCCCCGCGCACCGGCGCCGCCGCCGCCCACGAGCGCGCGCTCGTCGCCGCCGGGATCGCGCCCGCGCTGGCCGCCGAGATCGTCGGCGCGACCGTCTCCCACGGCGTCCCCTTCGCGCCCAACCGCGCGCTGAAGCACCTCGTCCGCGACGCGCTCGCCGCGCGCATCCCGGTCTGCCCGCCGGTCGCCGCCGGCGCGCGCACGATCGCCTTCGCCGGCTCCGGCGGCGCGGGCAAGTCGCTCTGCGCCGCGCGGCTCGCCGACGCCTACGTCCACGGCAGCGACCTCGAGGTCCGCCTCGTCGACCTCTCCGACGGGGCGGCCGCCGACCCCGCCGCGATCGGGCACGTCCTGACGGTCGTCGACACGCCCGCCGTCTCGCCCGCCGCCGAGGCCGAGATCCGCGCGCTCGCCCGCCGCCTGCGGCGGATCGGCCCGTGCGAGGTCCACGTCACGGTCCCCGCGACGCTCAGCGCGCCCGCGGTCAGCCGCCTGCTCGACGGCCTCGCGCCGCTGAAGCCGGTCGCGATCGCGCTCACCCACCTCGACGAGGTCGACCACGCCGGCCCGGTCGTCGACGCCGCCATCGCTCGCGGCCTCGCGATCTCCTTCTGCAACGACGCGGGCGCGATCGCGCCCGCCGACCCGGCCGCCCTGGCCGCCTCCGTCCTGCCGTGACCGAGCGCGGCCGGCATGCGACCGTGATCCTCCCGGAGCTCGGCAGCTTCCCGGCGGTCGTGGAGATGGACGCCGAGCACGCGACCGCGATGCTGCTCGTCCGCCCGCTGCAGTCGCTCGCCGGCAACCGTCGGCCGCGACATCACGCTCGACATCGCCACCAACCGCGGCCTCCTGCACGTCGACGCGCAGGTCCTCGACGCGCCCGCCGGCGAGGTGCTCGAGCTCCTGACCGGCCACTCCGAGCTGATCCAGCGCCGCGAGTTCGTGCGCGTCGACGCCTTTCTCGAGGTCGTCGCGACGCCCGTGCCGGCCGGCGCGCCGATCCCGGCGGCCGTCGTGAACATCAGCGCCTCCGGCGCCGTCGTCTCGCGGCTGGCAGCGCTCAAGACCGGCGACGAGGTCCGCCTCGAGCTGCGGCTCGCGCCGCTCGAGCCGCCGCTGGAGATCGTCGCGCGCATCGTGCGCGAGTCCGACGAGCAGTTCCGCGCGGTGCACTTCGAGCAGATCCAGGAGTCCGACCGCGAGCGCATCGTGCGCTTCGTCTTCGACCGCCAGCGCCGCGAGCGCCGCGACGGGAGGATCTGATGGCGAAGGAGAAGAAGGAGAAGAAGAAGCAGGGCGACGACGCGCCGGCGACCACCGTCCCGGCGGGCATCTGCGTCGCCGACCACCCGCGCCACGCCGGCCTCGTGCGGCGCGCGAAGGGCTGGGGCGGCGTCGTCGGCCTCGTGCTCGCCACCTACCTTGCGCTGAGCGCCCAGATCCCGACGCAGGACGCGATGCTGCGCGGCCTCGCGGGCGGCCTGCTCGGCTACCTCGCGCTGTGGGCGATCGCCGTCGCGGTCGCGCGCCAGCTCGTCATCGCCGAGGTCCGCGCCCGCTACGCGGAGCTGTCGGCCGCACTGGCCGCGGCCGAGCCTTCGCCCGACGGCGCCTGATGGACCCGATCCACCCGCTTGCACCCGTCTCGCAGCACCCCGCGCCGGTCGGCGCGGTGCGTCGCGTGCCGCGCGACGGCGAGCGCCGCGAGCGCGAGGACGGGCGCCGCGAGCGCCCGCGCGCACCGATCGCGGAGCCGCCGGCGCCCGCGGGCCCGGCGCCCGACGGGCACCTCGACGCCCGCGTCTGACGGATTTCTCAAGTCCGGCACAGCCCGGCCGATGACGTTGATCGCAGGCGACATGGAGTCGCCTCGGGACGCCAACAATCCCACGTCATCAAGGAGATGAACGCATGTCCCTTCGCATCAACACGAACGTCGAAGCATTCAACACGCACCGTCAGCTCGTCGGCAGCGCCGACAAGATGGCCAAGTCGATGGAGCGCCTGAGCTCCGGCTACCGCATCAACCGCGCGTCGGACGACGCCGCCGGCCTCGCGATCAGCGAGAAGATGCGCGGCCAGATCACCGGCCTCGCCCAGGCTCAGCGCAACGCGCAGGACGGCGTCTCGCTCGTGCAGACGGGAGAGGGCGCCCTCAACGAGGTTCACGCGATGCTCCAGCGTGTTCGCGAGCTGCGGGTCCAGTACGGCAACGACACGCTGAACGCGACCGACAAGACCGCCATCCGTGACGAGGTCAAGCAGCTCCAGACGGAGATTGGCGACATCAAGAACAACACCAAGTTCAACGGCACGTCGCTGCTGAACGCGACCGGTTCGGTGGCCCTGCAGGTCGGCGCCAACGACAGCGAGTCGATCACCATCGCCACGAGCGACATCACGGCCGGCACGGGTATGGCCGAGGTCGTCGCCAGCGCGACGACGGCGGGCGACGCGGCGTTCGTCGCGCTCTCCCTGTCCGACATCGATGCGGCGATCCAGGAGGTCTCCACCAAGCGCGCCGACTTCGGCTCGGTGCAGAACCGCCTCGACCACCGTCTCGCCAACCTGGGCAGCTACCAGGAGAACCTGATCTCGGCCGAGTCGCGGATCCGCGACGTGGACATGGCTGAGGAGATGGTGAAGTTCACCAAGTCCCAGATCCTGCAGCAGGCCGGCACGAGCATGCTCGCGCAGGCCAACCAGGCGCCGCAGTCGGTGCTTTCGCTGCTCCGTTAGTCAGAGGACACGCACAGACTCTGACTTTCGCGGCGGGCGGCCCTTCGGGGCCGCCCGTTTCGCGTTGTGGGCGTTGTGGCGCTTCGCTCGGTGCGCTGGGTTGGGTTCGTCGCGCGTACGGCAGCGATAAGGGAGGGTGTCGTCGCCTGTGGCGCTCGCTTCGGTGGTGAGTGGCGAGTTGCTTGCGCTCTGGGCACGTACGTCGCCACTCGCGGCTGCGGCGGGGAGTTGTGGGCCGTGAGGGCCCAGAACTCCCAGTCGCGCTCGCGCCGAGCGCCCCGGGCACGACTCCTCCCTTATCGCTGCCGTAGGCGCCGGACAGCGCCGCCAACCGCGCGAGTCACCGCGAACGGCGCCCCCGCGTCGCGTCCAGCCTCCGCCGGTCGCGCTTGGTCGGCCGCGCGCCAAGATCGGCCCCCGGCGGTGGCGACGCCAGGCGCGCCAGCTCGCGCTGGCGCTCGCGCGCCGCGATGCTGTCGGCGGTCTCCTCGTACAGGAGCACCGCCTCCTTCGCCGGGCCCCGCCGCTCGGCGACGCCGCGCACCACGACGGTCCGCCGGACCTGGCCGATCGTGACCTGCAGCTCGTCGCCGGGGCCGACCTCGCGGCTCGGTTTCACGCGCGCGCCGTTGACCTCCACGCGCCCGCCCTTGACGGCCTCGGCCGCGAGCGAGCGGGTCTTCAGCAGGCGCGAGGCCCACAGCCACTTGTCGATTCGCACCCCATCGCCCACCGGGTCGATGATCGCAGCCCTATGCTCGCGTGGGCATGGCTACGTCGTCCGAGCAGACGGAGCGGCGTGGTGGGCGCGAGGGAGACCGGCAGACCGACGAGCTGCAGGCGCGCCTCCACGACCTGACGATCCGCGACGAGCACCGCCTCCGGCGGCGGCTGGACCGCGCCTGCCGTGACGGCGGCGACGCCGCTCGCGAAGGTCGCGACCGAGATCGCGCGCGCGCAGGAGCGCGTCGAGCGCCGCCGCGCCGCGGTCCCCGCGATCAGCTATCCCGACCAGCTCCCCGTCAGCGCCCGCCGCGACGACCTGCTCGCGGCGATCGGCTCGAACCAGGTCGTCGTCGTCGCCGGCGAGACGGGCTCGGGCAAGACGACCCAGCTGCCGAAGATCTGCCTCGAGCTCGGCCGCGGCGTGCGCGGCGCGATCGGCCACACGCAGCCGCGCCGGCTCGCGGCGCGGACGGTCGCGGTGCGGATCGCCGAGGAGCTCGGCGTCGAGCTCGGCGAGGCGGTCGGCTACGCCGTGCGCTTCGACGACCGCTCGCGCGACGACACGCTCGTGCGGCTCGTCACCGACGGCCTGCTGCTCGCCGAGATCCAGAACGACCGCAGCCTGCGCCGCTACGACACGATCATCGTCGACGAGGCCCACGAGCGCTCCCTCAACGTCGACTTCCTGCTCGGCTACCTCAAGGGCCTGCTGCCCGAGCGGCCCGACCTCAAGCTCGTGATCACGAGCGCCACGATCGACCCGGGGCGCTTCAGCCGCCACTTCGGCGGCGCGCCGATCGTCGAGGTCTCCGGGCGCACGTACCCGGTCGAGGTGCGCAACCGCCCCGTCCCCGACGACGGCGACCCGGTCGACGCGATCGGCGACGCCGTCGACGAGCTCCTGCAGGACGGGCCCGGCGACGTGCTCGTGTTCCTCAGCGGCGAGCGCGAGATCCGCGACGCCGCCGAGGCGCTCAGCGGCCGCCTGCGCGACGACGTCGAGATCCTGCCGCTCTACGCGCGCCTGTCGCCCGCCGAGCAGCAGCGCGTCTTCAAGGCCCACGTCGCGCGCCGGGTCGTGCTCGCCACGAACGTCGCCGAGACCTCGCTGACCGTCCCCGGCATCGGCTCGGTCGTCGACCCCGGCACGGCGCGGATCAGCCGATACAGCACGCGGCTGAAGGTCCAGCGGCTGCCGATCGAGCCGATCTCGCAGGCCTCGGCCGACCAGCGCAAGGGCCGCTGCGGGCGCACCTCCGACGGCATCTGCATCCGCCTCTACGACGAGGAGGACTTCGCCGCGCGGCCGGCCTACACGGACCCCGAGATCCTGCGGACGAACCTCGCCTCGGTGATCCTGCAGATGGCGGCGCTGGGGCTCGGCGAGGTCGAGGACTTCGGCTTCCTCGACCCGCCCGACGCGCGCCAGATCCGCGACGGCAAGGCGCTGCTGCACGAGCTCGGCGCGCTCGAGCCCGAGACCCGCGACGCACCCGCGCACCTCACCGCGCTCGGGCGCAAGCTCGCCCAGCTGCCGGTCGACCCGCGCCTGGGGCGGATGGTCCTCGAGGCCGACCGCCTGGGCTGCAGCGACGAGGTCATCGTCATCGCCGCCGCGCTCTCGATCCAGGACCCGCGCGTGCGCCCGACCGAGGAGCGCGCCGCCGCCGACGAGCAGCACGCGCGCTTCGCCGACGAGCGCTCGGACTTCCTCGGCTACCTGAACCTGTGGCGCCACATCCGCGAGCAGCGCCGCGACCTGTCGGGCAGCGCGTTTCGCAAGCTCTGCCGCGCCGAGTTCCTGCACTACATGCGCGTGCGCGAATGGCAGGACCTCGCCGGCCAGCTGCGCCAGGCGGCGCGCTCGGTCGGCGTCACGATCAACCAGCAGCCGGCCGACCCGAAGGACGTCCACGTCGCGCTGCTCTCCGGCCTGCTGTCGCAGGTCGGGCTGCGCGACGCCGGCCGCCGCGAGTACCTCGGCCCGCGCGGCGCGCGCTTCACGATCGCGCCCGGCTCGGCGCTGCACCGCAAGCAGCCGGCCTGGGTCATGGTCGCCGAGCTCGTCGAGACGTCGCGGCTCTTCGGCCGGGTCGCGGCGCAGGTCCAGCCCGACTGGATCGAGCCGCTCGCCGGCCACCTGCTGACGCGCACGTACTCCGAGCCGCGCTGGGACCGCAAGCGCGGCAGCGTCGTCGCCACCGAGCGCGCGACGCTCTACGGCCTGCCGGTCGTCGCCGGCCGGCGCGTCGCCTACGGGCCGATCGACCCGGTGCTCTCGCGCGAGCTGTTCATCCGCCACGCGCTCGTCGCGGGCGAGTGGGCGCCGCACCACCGCTTCGTCGAGTGCAACCAGCACCTGCTCGACGAGCTCGCCGAGCTCGAGCACCGCGTCCGCCGCCGCGACCTCGTGCCGACCGAGGAGGAGATCTTCGCCTTCTACGACGCGCGCGTCTCGGGCTGCGTCGTCTCCGCCGCGCATTTCGACCGCTGGTGGAAGCAGGCGCGCCGCAGCGATCCCGACCTGCTGACGTTCACGCGCGAGAAGCTGCTCGCGCCCGGCGCCGCCGACCTGCTCGACCCCGCCGCGCTGCCCGACGCCTGGCGCCAGGGCGAGCAGACGCTCGCGCTGAGCTACCGCTTCGAGCCCGGCAGCGAGGACGACGGCGTCACCGTCCACGTCCCGCTGCGAGCGCTGCCGAGCCTGCGCCCGGACGGCTTCGACTGGCTCGTTCCGGGGCTGCGACGCGAGCTCGTCACCGCGCTCATCCGCTCGCTGCCGAAGGACCTGCGCCGCCCGCTCGTGCCGATCCCCGACGTCGCCGCCGAGGTCGTCGAGCACCTGCAGCCGCGCCGCGGGACGCTGCGCGACGCCGTCGCGCGCGAGCTGGAGCACCTGCGCGGCGTGCGCGTCGCACCCGGCGCCTTCGATCCGCAGAAGCTGCCCGCGCACCTGCGGGTGACGTTCCGCGTCGAGGACGACGCCGGCACGATCGTCGCCGCCGGCGAGGACCTCGACGCGCTGCGCGCGCAGGTGCGCCCGCGGCTGCGCGCCGAGCTCGCGGCCGCGACGGCCTCGCTGGAGCGCACCGGGCTGCGCACCTGGACGCTGGGCGACCTGCCGCGGACGGTCACGCTGCCGGGCACCGGCAGCGCCGTGAGCGCCTACCCCGCGCTCGTCGACGAGGGCGAGACCGCCGGCGTCCGCGCGCTCGAGACGCCCGGCGCCCAGCAGGCCGCGATGCGCGCCGGCACGCGCCGCCTGCTGTTGCTGACCGTGCCCTCGCCGCTGCGCACGGTCCAGCGCGGCCTCGGCACCGCCGCCGCGCTGACGCTCGCCGGCGCGCCGCACGAGGGCATACTCGACGACCTGCTCGCCGCCGCGGTCGACGCGCTCGTGGGCGAGGTCGGCGGCCCGGCCTGGAGCGAGCACGGCTTCGACGCCCTGCGCGCGCACGTCGCCTCGCGGCTGCCCGCGAAGGCCGCCGCCGTCGCGGCGCAGGTCGTCGAGGTGCTCGACGCCGCCCGCGAGCTCGGGCTGCGCATCGACGCGCTCGGCGCCGACCCCGCGCTGCAGCCCGCGCGCCTGGATGTCGCCGCGCAGCTCGGCGGCCTCGTCTATCCCGGCTTCGTGACCGCCGCCGGCGCCGACCGCCTCGCGGACATCACGCGCTACCTGCGCGCCGCCGCCCGGCGCCTGGAGCGGCTGCCCGACGCCGTCGCCGCCGACCGCGACAAGCTCTCCTCGATCCGCGAGCTCGAGGCCGAGTTCCGCAGCCGGCCCGACGCCGACCGCGAGATCGCCTGGATGCTGCAGGAGCTGCGCGTCAGCCAGTTCGCCCAGGGCCTCGGCGTGCAGGGCCAGGTCTCGGCGAAGCGGATCCGCAAGGCGCTGCAGACGATGTAGACCCCCCAAACGTGCAGTCTTGCGGGCCGCGGGGACCCGATCGTGCATGCGAAGTGCCCTGCTGCGGGCATGCTCCGCTCCCTGAGATGCCGATCATCCGCCTCACCGTCGCCACCGCGCTGCTGCTGCTCTTCGGAACGGCGGCCGCGATGGTGCTCGCGGGACCCACGCACCACCCGCTCGCCGAGCAGGACGCGCGCTACATCCACGCGCGGCTCGTCGACAACGACCAGGGCGTGCGCACGCAGCTCGTGCGCATCCGCCCGCACGCCGGGCTCGTGCACGCGCAGCGGCGCACGCGCGAGGCGCTCGCGCAGGTCAACGCCCTGCAGCGCGCCGTCCGCGACGCGGGCGGCACGACCGCGGTCAGCCTGCGCCTCGCGATCAGCGGCGAGCTGCGCTTCCTCGACGCCGTCGGCTCGGTGCTGATGAACCCGCGCAGCTCGCGGATGGCCGAGCTACCCGCGCTCGACCGTGCGGCGCGCCGCGCGATCGCCGCGGTCGACGGCCCGCGCGCTCGGCGCACCGGCGGCGTGACGGCGCTGCAGCGGCTGCGCGGCGGCGCGCAGCAGCAGCAGCCCGCCGCGGTCACGACCTGAGCGGCGCTCAGGCGGCCTGCGCGGCGCTCTGCACGCCGGCGAGCGCGCGCTGCCACTGCGGCGCCACGGCCTGGATGCAGCGGTGCTCGCGGACGTATGCGCGGGCCGCGGAGCCGATGCGCTCGCGCAGCCCCTCGTCGTCGGCGAGCGCCAGGATCGCCTCGCGCGCCTGCTGCGGCGTCGCCGCGTGCAGACCGGTGACGCCGTCCTCGATCGAGCGGTACAGCCACGGGTCGGCGACGATCGGGATGCCGAGCGCCGAGGCCTCCAGCCAGCGCAGGTCGCTCTTGGCGCGGAAGAAGGGCGTGTGCGCGGCGGGGGCCAGCGCGATGTCGAAGGAGCTCATCGCGGCCGGGTAGGTCTCGATCGGGCCCCACGGCAGGCCGACGCAGCGCGCCGGCCCGAAGCGCTCCGCCAGCGCCGAGGCGAAGTCCTCGGCGCCGACGCTCATGAAGCGCGTCGCCGGCCGGACGGCGAGCACGTGCAGCAGCTCGCGCAGCCAGGGCACCATCGCCGGCCGGTGCCCGGTCCCGCCGGCCCAGCCGATCGTCACGGTCTCGCGGGGGATGCGCGTCAGCGCGTAGCGGCCGAGGTCGATGCCGTTCTCGCACACCCAGGTCTCGCTGTTGAAGGAGCGGTAGCGCGCGGCGACGTACTCGGTCGAGCAGATCAGGCCGTCGCTGGCGCGCATGCAGAGCTCGAGCGCGCGCAGCGCCGGCTTGGTGAAGGCGGCCGCGGTCTCGTGGTAGGCGGCCTTGGCTGCGCCGTGCAGGTCGTCGTCGATCTCGAACAGGACGCGCGTGCCGCGGCGCTGGAGCTCGGCGATCGCGTTGAGCCAGGCCTGGCCGCGCGGCTGCTGCAGGACGACGACGTCGTAGGCGGCGAGGTCGTCGATGCCGCCGATGTCGCGGCTGCACTGACCGGTGCGGATCGTCAGGGCCGTCGGGTCGCCGGCGACGCCGATCCAGTCGGCGCCGAGCGCGCGGGCGGGCAGCGCGCAGCGATACCAGCACGGCGCGGTCGTCCCGATGCCGACGAACAGGATGTTCATCACGCGTAGGAGGGGACGAACTCGGACAGGTCGGCACCGGCGTGCTTGGCGAGCAGGACCTCGATCGAGCGGCGCTCCCAGTCCTCCTGGCCCTTGGCGGTACGCGAGCGAAACAGCGACTCGGCGTGCGTCGCGCAGGCGGCCGGCTCGTAGACGCACTCGTGGCCGGCGGCGAAGACGCGCAGGCAGTAGTCGACGTCCTCCCAGCCCATGTGGAAGGCCTCGTCGTAGATGCCGATCTCGGCCAGGCAGGAGTGGCGGATCAGCTGCAGCGCGCCGGTGACCGGGCAGCGGAAGGGCACGAGCGCCTCGGGCAGGTCGCCGGGGCCGAGGTTGAAGCGGTGGGCGAAGCCGCGGTGCAGGAGCGAGTAGTAGACGCCGGCGTGCTGCAGCAGGCCGTTGGGATACAGCAGGCGCGCGCCGACGACGGCCGCGGGGGCGCCGTCGGTACCCGTGCGCGCGAGCATCGCCTCCAGCCAGCGGGCGGAGTGGAACTCGATGTCGGCGTTGACGAGCACGGCGTCGCGACCCTCGGCGAGCGCGCGGCGCAGGCCGACGTTGACGGTCTTCGCGAAGCCGCCGTTGGACGGCCTGCGGACGAGCTCGAAGCCGACCTCGTCGGACGCCTGCGCGAGCAGGTCGACGAGCTCGACCGCGGGGCTGCAGTCGTCGACGACGAGCACGTCGGCCGCGGGGGCCGTATGCGCCAGCGAGACGAGGCAGCGCAGGAGGACGTCGAGGTCCTCCGGCGTGCGCAGGTACACGGGCACGACAGCAAGCGGGGCGGGGGTCACGCTCCGGTCGTCGGCCTCGCCGGCGGGTTCTTGAGCGCCCGCGCGAGAGCGCCTCAAGTCTCGCCTGCGGACGCCGATCAACCGGGGCATCTGATGGGTGCCTCCCTCCGCACATCAACAGGTAGGCCCGAGCGCCGGGTCCGCCGCGGGACCGCGGCGATCGCCGCCGACCGGATCCCCTTCCAGCGCCCCGAGCTGCCGCCCGTCGAGGCGATCATGGCCCACTTCGCGCGCTCGGTGGAGTCCTCCTACTTCGCCAACGGCGGGCCCTGCGCCGTCGAGCTCGCCGCGCGCATCGAGCAGCGCCTGGCGCACCGCGCGCTGTGCGTCCCCGTCGCGAGCGCGACCGCCGGGATCATGGCCGCGCTGCGCGCGCTGTGCGGCGCGCCGGCCGGCCGGCGCCGCCTGATCGCCTGCCCGTCCTACACCTTCACCGCGACCGCCGGCGCGATCGCCTGGGCCGGCTTCGAGCCGCTCTTCGTCGACCTCGAGCCGCAGGGCTTCGGCCTGGACCCCGACAGCATCGACGCCGTGCTGCGCGCGCGTCCCGGGCGCGTCGCGGGCATCCTCGCCTGCGCGCCCTTCGGCGCCGCACCGTCCAACGAGCTGCGCCAGGCCTGGCGCGTCGTCGCCGCCCAGCACGGCGTGCCGCTGCTCGTCGACTCGGCGCCCGGCTTCGGCGCCGTCGACGAGGACGGCCTGCCGCTCGGCGCCCAGGGCGACACCGAGGTCTTCTCCTTCCACGCGACCAAGACGTTCGCGATCGGCGAGGGCGGCGCCGTGACGACGCCCGACCCCGACGTCGCGGCGCGGATCGCGCGGATCGCGAACTTCGGCCTCGAGTCGGCGTCGCGCACGAGCCATGAGCCCGGCTTCAACGGCAAGCTCTCCGAGCTTGCCGCCGCCACCGGCCTGGCGGTGCTCGACGACTTCGACGAGATCCTCGCCGGGCGCCGCGCGCTCGCCGCGCGGATCGCGCTCGCCGCCGCCGGCTCGGGCCTGACCTACCAGCGCGGCAGCGCCGGCTCGCCGTGGCAGTACTTCCAGGCGTTCGCGCCCGACCCGGTGGCGCGCGAGCGCGTGCTGGCCGCCGCGGTCGCCGGCGAGGTCGACGCGCGCACGCTGCACGACCCGCCGCTGCACGAGCACCCCGCCTTCGCGTCGGCCGAGCGCGCCGTGTCGCTGCAGGTCACCGAGGCGCTGGCCGCGCGCTCGATCTCGCTGCCGCTCGCCAACCACGTGAGCGACGAACACGTCGACCGCATCTCCGCCGTCGCGAGGGCCGCCGCATGCTGAACTGGCTCACGCGCTACGTGCCCGCCGCGGCCGCCGTGCTCGACGACGCCGGCTCGATCCTCGACGTCGGCTGCGGCCCGCACGGCCTCGCCTGCCTCGCGCCCGACGTCCCGTTCACCGGCGCCGACGTCGCGTTCCCCGGCGAGCCCGCGCCGTCGATGGTGGCGGTCGTCCTGGAGCCCGGGCCGCTGCTGCCGTTCCCCGACGCCGCCTTCGACACCGTCCTGTGCCTCGACGTGCTCGAGCACGTCGCGCCCGCCGAGCGCGCGCCCTTCGTCGCCGAGCTCGCGCGCGTCGCCGCGCGCCGCGTCGTGCTGGCCTGCCCGAGCGCCGCCGCCCAGCCGCTGGACGACCTCCTGCGCGCGCGCCTGCCCGCGCCGCACCCGGGCTGGCTCGTCGAGCACGGCGCGTGCGGGCTGCCGACCGACCGCGAGCTCGACCGCCTCGTCGGCGGCCTGCCCGACTTCGCGGCGACCCCGCTGGAGATGCCCAACGGCCTGCTCTGCTCGATGATCGTCCTCGCCGACTGCGATCCCGCCGTCGCGGCGGCCGCCGCCGACGGCTTCCGCCGCCACGGCCGCGAGTGGGCGCAGCTGCTGGGCGGCGCGAACTTCGGCGAGAGCTTCCGCGCCGGCTGGGTACTCGAGCGCGTCGCGCCGCGCGCCGCGCTCGTCCCCGGCGGCCTGGACCGCGACGCCCTGCAGGTCGCCGTCGACGGCCTGGAGCACCTCGCCCCGCTGAACACCGACGCGGCCCTGCGGCTGTGGCTGTCGCCGGACTGGCGCCGGCCCGAGACCTGGCTCGGCGCGCTCGCGCGCTACGTCGCGCACGCGCCGCTCGGCGCCCCGACCTGCCTGTGCCTCGACGCCCGCGGCGCCGACCTCGACCTCGTCGCCGCGCTCGCCGGCCACGCCTGCGACGCGCTCGCGCCCGAGGGCGACTTCGCCGACGTCCTGATCGTCGACGGCCCCGTCGACATGGCCGGCACGGTCCCGGTCACACGCGGCGACGACGTCCTGGAGGCGCTCGGGCGCAGCGCACCCGCGCCGCCCGCCGACGCCGTTGCCGTCGTCGCCCGGGCGCGCCGCGGCAAGGCGCTCGCCGACGAGCTGCGCGCGCTCGCCGACGATCACGACTTCGCCCGCGCGGGCGATCCGTTCGCCGACCCCGAACCGCTCGTCACCGTCCGGATCCCGACCTGGAAGGGCCACGAGCGGCTCGTCGCGCGGACGATCCCGTCGATCCTCGAGGGCACGTACCCCAACGTCGAGGTGCTCGTCTGCTCCGACGGCCCGGACCCCGCCGCGCGCGCCGCCGTCGAGGCGCTCGCCGCGCGCGACGACCGCGTCCGCTACCTCGAGCTGCCCGAGCGCCCGAACCATCCGGCGCAGCCGTGGTCGTTCTGGGAGACGACCGGGCTGCGCCCAGCCAACCACGCCCTCGGCGAGGCCCGCGGCGCCTTCGTCGCGCCGCTGGACCACGACGACGAGTTCACCGCGACGCACATCGCCGACCTGCTCGCCTGCGCCCGCGAGCAGCGCGCCGACCTCGTCCACGCGCAGGCGCTGTGCGAGCAGCGCGCGGGCCCGCCGCAGCTCGTCGGCCAGGAGGTCCTCGCGCACGGCCACGTCTGCCACGGCGCGGTCCTGTACTCCGCGCGCCTCGCGCACATGCGCTACGACACCGCCTGCTGGCTGCTGGAGGAGCCCGGCGACTGGAACATGTGGCGGCGCATGGCGCAGACCGGCGCGCAGATCGCCTACCTGGACCGCGTCGTGCTGCTGCACACCGCCGAGCGCACGTCGATCGAGGACCGCGTCGACGACGACACCGTCCGCTTCGGCGCCCGCCGCGGCGCCGAGGAGCTCGCGCCAGACGTGCTCGGCACCGACGCCCGCTGGTACCTCGACGTCGAGTTCGCCCGCGTCCCGGCGTCCGGGACCTGGGTGCCCGCATGAGCATCGACCTGCTCGTCGGCGGCACGCTCGGCGCCTGGGCGCTGCAGCACGCGCCGGTCGCGAGCGTGCGCCAGGTCGTCTCCCGCGACGACGAGCTGATCGCGCTGGCCGCCCGCCTCGGCCACGACGTCTTCGCCGGCGACCCGCACGGCGCGGGCTTCGCGCCCGGTCGCGCGGCGCTGTCGGTCCACTTCCCGCTGATCCTCGACGCCGCGCTGATCGCCCGCTACGGCGGCGCGATCTGGAACCTGCATCCGGGGCTGCTGCCCTGGGGCCGCGGCATGTACCCCGTCTTCTGGGCGCTCTGGGAGGGCACGCCGGCAGGCGCGACCCTGCACGAGCTCACGGTCGGCCTCGACGCCGGTCCGATCGTCGAGCAGCGCTCCGTCGCGGCCCTGCCGTCGGACACCGGCGGGCTCCTGCACGGGCGCGTTCAGGCCGCCGAGCGCGAGCTCTTTGAGACGTGGCTGCCGCGCCTGGCCGGCGGCGAGCGCCCGCACGCGACGCCGCAGCCGCCGGGCGGCTCCTACCACGCGCTCGCCGAGTTCGAGCACCTTCGCGACGAGGGCCGCTACGAGGTCCCGCGCTCCGAGCGCGAGCGCCTTGCCCGCTGCCTGACCTTCCACGACACCCGCACGTCAGCCGCCGTCCCGCAGACCCCATGGAGGAACCCCTCGTGACCCCGCAGACCGCTCTCGCCCCGACGCCGCCCGCGGGCGCGTCGCCGATGCCCGTCCCCCCGTTCGAGCTCGCCAACCGCGTCGGCGCGCTGCCGCTCGCCACGTGGGAGGAGACCTTCGAGGCGATCGGCGCCGGTATCCGCCGCGACGTCGACCGGCTGCTGCCGGCCGACTGGATCTGGGAGGGCAGGCGCGTCCTGGACTTCGGCTCCGGCGCCGGGCGCGCGCTGCGCCACTTCCACGACCTCGTACCGCACAACGAGTTCTGGGGCTGCGACATCCACGAGGAGTCGATCGACTGGCTCAACGAGCACCTCGCGCCGATGCGCGGCGTCGTCTGCGGCGCCGAGCCCGGCCTGCCGCTCGGCGACGGCTCGCTGGACCTGATCTGGGCGAGCTCGGTCTTCACGCACCTCACCGACCACTGGTCGGGCTGGCTGCTGGAGTGCCACCGGCTGCTCGACGAGGGCGGCATCCTGATCGCGACCTTCCTCGGCGACGCGATGTCCCAGCCCGTCTTCAACGAGCAGTGGAGCGACGAGCGCACCGGCATGAACGTCTCCGCCTACGACGAGTCCTTCGACGTCGGCGGGCCCAACGTCCTGATGTCCCCGTGGTGGATCCAGGCGCACTGGGGCCGCGCCTTCGACATCCTGCGCATCGAGCCCTCCGGCTTCACCGGCGTCGCCGGCAGCGGCCAGGGCATCATCGTCGCCCGCAAGCGCCTGATCCCCGTCACGATCGCCGAGCTCGAGCGCCCCGAGCACGGCGAGCCGCGCGAGTGGACCGCGCTGGTGCACCAGCGCACGCAGCTCTACCGCGAGATGACGCGCTGGCGCGCGCGCTGCCGCCACCTCGAGGTCGTCGTCGCGGCCAGCGAGCACCGGGCCGCCCCGGCCGCGCTGCCCGAGGACGTCCAGGACGTGCTCGACCTCGCCCCGCAGGTCATCGCCGAGAACCACCAGCTCGCCGAGCAGGTCATCGAGCTGGCCAAGGAGGCCGCCGAGCTCGAGCGCGAGATCGAGCGCCTGAAGGCGCGCGCCTAAGTCATGACAGCGCGTCATCGATCGACCGTGCTCGGCGGCGACTTTGAAGGCCGGTCCTCTCGATGAGCGTGCAGGACGTCCTCGTCCGGATCGCCGAGATCCACGCCGGGCTGGCGCCGCCGCCGCAGGCGACGCCCGCCGGCGGCGCCGCGGCGCCGGCGGCGTTCGCCCAGCTGCTGCAGGCGGCGACGACGCCTGCGGCGATGGGCGGATCGAGCATCCCGCTGGGTGGGACCTACGCCGCGGCCGGCCTGCCGCCGACGGCCACGGGGCCGGTCCCCGCCACCGGCGGGGGCGCCGCCGTGCTGGCGGCGGTCCAGGGCGAGGTCGGCCAGGCCGAGCAGCCGCCCGGCTCCAACGACTCCGCGCGCATCGGCCAGTACCGCCAGGCGACCGCGGGCAGCGGCGTCGGGCCCTGGTGCGCGTACTTCACCTCCTGGGCGGCGCGCGAGGCGGGCATGCCGCTGGGCGAGCAGGGCCAGGGCTTCGGCTCCGTCGACGCCCTCTACGCCTGGGCGCAGCGCGCCGGCCGCGCGGTGCCCAACGGGCCGGGCGTCGTCCCGCGCCCCGGCGACCTCATCGTCTGGGACGAGCACATCGGCGTCGTCGAGAGCGTCCAGCCCGACGGCAGCGTCGCCACGGTCGAGGGCAACTCCTCCGACCAGGTGTCACGCCGGGTGCACGAGGCCGGCAGCGCGCTCGGCTACGTCCGCATGGGCTAGAGGGTCGCCCCGCGGCCCGGGGGTGTGGCTACCCGCACCCCAACACGCCAGGTGGCCGCATGGAGCATGCATCCGCGCGGTGGCAGGCTGCGCATCATCACCTGACACCGAAACTCACAACGCGACACTCGTGCGGGCGCCCTCTCCCCCCTTCGGCCCGCGACGACGAGGCTTCTTGTGTGATCCCGACTGCGGCGTAGGACGGTCGTGCGGACGCTCACAAGCCAGTCGCCTGCGACACAGTTGACACAGCAGGATCCGCCGATCGGCCCATGGTGAACCGGCCGCGCCCTGCCGAAGATCCCCGTATGTCGGCGACGCCGAAGACCGGCGCCGACCTCGCGGCGCTGTCGCTTCTCGAGACACTTCAATCCAGCGCGCCGTTCGGCTTCGGGTTCGTCGGCCTCGACTGGCGCTACATCCGCGTGAACCCCGCGCTCGCTGCGATGAACGGCCTGCCCGTCGACGAGCACCCGGGGCGGCTGGTCGCCGACGTCGTCCCGCAGATCTGGGAGCAGGTGCAGCCGGTCCTCGAGCACCTCGTCGCGACCGGCGACGACGAGCTCACCCAGGAGTTCGCCGGCCCGTCGCCGTCGGCGCCCAACCGAACCGGGAGCTGGCTGAACACGTTCTATCCCGTGCGCGACGACGGCGAGCTGATCGGGATCGGCTTCGTCGTCCTCGACGTCACCGAGCGCCGGCGCTCCGAGCAGCTGCACTCGGTGATCATGGAGTCGATCGTCGAGGGCCTCGTCGCGCTGGACGCCGACGGCTGCCTGACCTGCATGAACGCGGCCGCCGAGCAGATGCTCGGCTACAGCGAGCACGAGCTGCGCGGACAGGACGCCCACGAGCGCCTCGGGATCCACCGCCACGCGCCCGCCGTGCGCTCCGCACCCGACGGCTTCGTCTGTCGCGACGGCCGGATCCTGCCCGTCCACTGCTCGATCACGCCCGACTGCGACGGCGGCCTCGTGATCGTGTTCCGCGACGGCAACGAGGAGACCGAGCGGCGCCGGCGCGCCGAGCGCGAGCTCGACGCCGTCGACTGGGTGCGCCGCGTCCGCGAGGCGCTCGAGGAGGACCGCCTGGAGCTCTACTCGCAGTCGATCCTGCCGCTCGCCGGCGGCGCGCGCCCGCGAGGAGCTGCTGCTGCGGATGATCACGCGCGACGGCGTGGTCGTCTCGGCCGGCGCGTTCATGCCCGCGGTCGAGACCTTCGGGCTCGTCGGCGACATCGACCGCTGGGTCATCCGGCGGGCGATGCGCTACGCGGCCGAAGGAAGGATCGTGCAGATCAACGTGTCCGCCGCCTCGACCGGCGACCTGCGCCTGCTGAACCTCATCGCCTACGAGATGCGCGCCGCCGGGGCGCCGCCCGCGAACGTCATCTTCGAGCTCACCGAGACCGCCCTCATGAGCAACGCGGCGGCCGGCGAGGCGTTCGCCACCGGGCTGCGCGCGATCGGCTGCGGCCTCGCGCTCGACGACTTCGGGACCGGCTACGGCAGCCTCACCTACCTCAAGCGCCTGCCCGTCCAGACGCTGAAGATCGACATCGACTTCGTCCGCGACCTGCCGAGCAACCTCGCCAACCAGCGCCTGGTCCGCGGGATCGTCGCCCTCGCTCGCAGCTTCGGCAAGGACACGATCGCCGAGGGCGTGGAGGACGCGCCGACGCTTGCGCTGCTGCGCGCGTACGGCGTCGACTACGCGCAGGGGTACTTCATCGGCCGGCCCGTCCCGGCCGACCGCGGTTGACCGCCGCCGCGGGCTGCTCGACGATGGGCGTCGTGAGCGAGCCCCCGGTGACCGTCGACGTCCGCCTCGGTGCGCGCCTGGGCCCGGGCCGGCGCAGCGTCACCCTGCCCGCCGGGGCGACCGTCGCCGACCTCGTCGCGGCGCTCGCGCCCGAGCTCGGGCGCGAGCCGGAGGCGCTCGCCGGCGTCGCAGTCGCGGTCCGCGGCGAGGTCGTCGGCCGCGGGCATGTCCTGCGCGACGGCGAGTCCGTCGCGCTGGTGCTGCCGGTCGCGGGCGGGTAGCCGCCTACGCCGGCGCCCCGTACTGCTCGCAGGCGAGGCCGTCCAGACCGCGCGCGGCGAGCGCCTCCAGCGGCGCTCGCAGGGTGACCTGCACGACGCCCGGCGCGCGGCCGATCTCGATCGCGCCGCTGATCGTCGCGCGGTTTGAGACCTCGGGCACCTCCATGCCGAGCACCGCCGCCGCGCGGCCGAGGCCGTTCTCGACAGCGCTGTTGAGGTCGGGCCCGGTGCCGACGAAGGAGACCGGCAGGCTCTGCTCGACGGCGCCGCCGCCGTAGCGCTGCGCGAGCGCCTCGGCCTCGGCGCGCTCCTGCGCGGTCAGCGGTCGCGCGAGGAAGGGCAGGTCCTCGCCGACGGGGAACAGCAGCGGCCCGTCGATGTCCAGGCCCTTGATCACCGAGACCTGCAGCGACACGACGCCCGCGACGTCGGCGGTGTGCCCGGCGATCTCGCCGTCGCCCTGCATCGCGTGCATGTCGCCGAGGTAGACGCCGCCGCCGGCGACCTTCACCGGGCAGACGAGGATCGCGCCCGCGCGCACGGCGTCGATGTCGAGGTGGCCGTCGGTGCGATGGGCGAGCTGCTCGGCGGTCACCGCGCGGCTGTGCGGCGCGCCGACGAGGAAGGCGCCGAAGTCGCCCGCGTTGTGGGAGTCGGGCAGGTCGATCGCCGGCATCGTCCCGAGCTGGCCCATGAACGGGCGCATCCGTGCCACGACGCCGACGAGGTCCGAGGGCGCGAAGAGCAGGATCGGGTTCTGGACGGACTTCGGCGGCAGCGCGGCCGTGTGGGCGGCGTCGCGCGCGAACGTCTCGGCCTGCTCGCCGGTGACGGTCACGCCGAGCCGGCGGGCGTCGTCGAAGGCCATCGTGTAGCCGTTGGTGAAGGCGAACGGCGCGGCCGGCGCGCCGCACTCGGCGCAGCGGACGGCGTCCTCGCCGATCCCCTCCACGACGGTCGCCTCGTCCTCGGCGCCGCAGTTGCCGCAGACCTTGGCGCAGTACGGGTCGCCGTTGAAGCGGCCCTCGATCATGCGGTCGTTGCCCGACGAGGTCGCGACCGACGTCACGTCGATCGAGCGGATCCGGATCGCGATCGCGTCGCCGACCTCGGCGCCCTCGACGTTGACCGGCAGCGTCACCTCGTGGCCGCCCTTGATCGCGGGCGTGATCATCGGCCCCCAGCAGCCGGGCGCGGTGTTCGCCACGATCGTCCCGCCGTCGCGGACGGTGCCGAGCACCTCGGCGCTCGGGCCGATGATGCCGTCGCAGAAGCGGTCGACGTAGACGGTCTCCACGGCGCTCGCGAGGCCGCTGGGACGAGACTCGGTGGTGGCCATGCCGGGGTCCTTTCGGGGTCGTGACGTCGCGCGTCCGAGATTACGCCTCGCGGGGCGCGACCGGGGAAGAGGGGCAAATTAGTCCTTTCATCAACTCCGTCGCGCCGCTCTCAGCGAGCCGTGAGGTCCTCAGCCGCCCAGGCCCTTGCGCGCGAGCTCCTCGCGGGCGGCGTCGGACTTCTCGAGGCCCTCGGGCGCGAGCGCCGCGAGGATCGCCGGCGCCTTCGTGAACTGCACGTCGCGGTAGTCGACGATCTCGATCGAGTTGCCCCAGGGGTCGGTGAAGCGCAGCCCGCCGCTGGGGGCGACGTCGACGCCGGCCTCGGCGAGCGCCGCGCGGGCGGCCTCCTTGTCGTCGACGACGAGGCCGACGTGGCGGCCGTCGTCGGCGCCCTGCGTGCGCGGCGCGCTGAGGGCCAGGAACTGGTCGCCGAGGTCGATCCACGCCATCGTCGCCCGCTTGCCGCGCAGCTCGAACTGCAGGAAGCGCGCGTACCAGTCCAGCGCCTCGTCGATGTCGTCGACCTCGAGCGCCACGTGGTTGATGCCGATCGCGCGGGCCATCGAGCCGAGGGTAGCGCCGGGCGACGGGAGCCTGCGACGATCGCGGCATGACCGTCACCCGCTTGGGCGCGTTCGCCGATGTCGGCCTCGGTCGACGTCGAGAACGACGTGCGCCACGTCGTGCTGCCCGCTGACGACGACGATCCCGAGCCGCTGCCCTGGGAGTCGATCGTCCGCCGGCTCCGCGGAAGCGGCGTGCTTGCGACGGTGCAGGAGCTCAAGCAGGTCCCCTACGACGTCGTCATCAGCGAGCGGCTGCGGGCTCGGATCAGCTGAAACGAGGGCCGGCGGGTGTCCCGCCGGCCCTCGCTCGCCGACTCGTGCTCCTACGCGCGGCGCGCGAGCAGGTAGAGCGTGCCGCTGCCGGTCTCGCCCTTGGCGATCTCGTTCGTGTTGACGAACAGCTTCACGCGCACGGAGCGCTTGCCGGGGTAGTTGCTGTCGTCGACGACGCCGCCGATCTCGTGGCCGTCACCGAAGCCGATCGTCACCGCGCGGAAGCCCTTGGGCGCCGTCAGGACGGTCGAGGACTTCTCACCGCGGGTGACGTCGGCGTGGACGCGGACGATCCGGTAGTTCTTCGGGAGCTGCTTGTTCGCCGGCTCCTTGTAGCCGCCGAAGTCGATCGGGATGTGCGAGCCCGGGCCGAGGATCTCGGGGGTACCGATGGTCGCGGCGGAGGCGGCCGACGCGCCCGAGGCGGCGACGGCGGTGAGGGCGATGATGGAGAGGGACGTGCGGATGTTGGGGCGGGTCATCGTGCTGCTCCTGGGTGACGTGGTGGGGGGGTGTATTCAGCATCGCCCGGCGCAGCCGCTTTCGCGGGTCACCTTGGTGGCGACGTCCCACACCTCTCGCTACGCGACGCCGAGCACGAGGAGCACGCCGACCGCGACGAGCAGGACGTTGGTCACGAGCGCGACCGCGCCCTCGCCGAGGAAGCCGCCGTCCAGCGGCTTGATCGGCACGAGCAGCGACGCGGCCATGACGAGGCCGACGGTGCCGAGCGCCGTCGTCGCCGGCACCGCCAGCCAGGCCCCGAGCGCGAGCAACGCGGTCCCCATCAGCGCCGCGGCGAGCGGCCCGATCCAGTGCACGACGCGCGCGTCGTGGCTGGTCTCGGCGACGGGGAGCGGCGCCCAGCCGGCGCCGGCGAGCGTCGCCGCGATCGACGCGACCACGCCCGGCGCCCAGCCGCGCTGGCGCAGGTCGACCCCCAGCGCGCGGGCGGCCGTCCGCCGCGCGCGCAGCACGATCGTCATCAGCGCCGCCGTGCCGAGCAGCAGCAGCACGACGCTCGCTCCGCTCGCATCCGAGTGCACCGTCGGCCACAGCAGCACCGCGAGCGTCGCCGCGACGGCCACGACGGCGGGCGTGAACCCCATGAGCCGGGACAGCCGCTCGCGCAGCAGGTCGAGGTACTTCTTCGCGTTCGCCCCGGCGCCGCCGCTCATGAGGTTGCGGCTGAGGCGCAGCGCCAGCAGCAGCGCGAGCGCGAAGCCCGCGGCCGCGGCGGGCGCGCGGTCCTGCGCCTCGGCGTAGCTCCAGTTCTCGGGCAGCGGCTTGGACAGGTCGAGGCTGGAGAAGCGCAGGCGGTCGTCGCTGATGAACGCGTGCTCGCGCGTGCGCAGGTCGTCGTCGAGGCGAAACGCCTTCGCGAAAGCACCCTGCGCGCTGAGTGCGCGCCGAGGCCCGATCCGCTCGAGGGCGACGCCGAGGTTGAACCAGCCGGCGGCGTAGCCGGGCGCCGCGGAGACCGCGGTGCGAAACGCGTCACCCGCGGCGGCGTAGCGCGTGCGGCGCGCAAGCACGATGCCGAGGGCGTTGGCGGCGGGATAGGCCGACGGGTCCGAGCGGATCGCGGCGCGGTAGGACTCCGCGGCCGCGTCGAACCGGCCTGCGCGGGCCTGCGCGAGGCCGAGCGTCTGCAGGAACACCGGGCTCAGCGGGTCGGCCTTCAGCGCGCGCGCGGCATCGCGCTGCGCCGCCGCGAGATCGCCGCGCGCGATCTCGGCGATCGCGAGGTTGTTGTCGAGCGCCTCCGGCCGGCGGTCGGGCGTGCAGTCGCAGGCGCGCAGCGCCGGCTCCTCCTCGCGGGCCGCGGCGTACTGCTCGGTGGCGGCGGCGAAGTTGCGCGTGCGCAGGAACGTGTCGCCGGACTGGGCGCGCGCGGTGTAGGCGAGGAAGGCCGCGCGGCCGCGGGTCCCGCTGTCGGTCGTCTGTGCCGCCACTCGCGACGCCGACTCGTCGGCGGCCGCGAGCGCGTCCTGCGCCTCCGCGTAGCGGCGCGCGAGCTCGAGCGCGGTGCCGCGCCGGACGAGCGCCTCCGCCTCGGCGAGTGGCCGCTCGCCCGGCCGCGCCCGCGCCATCCGCGCGGAGACCCCGAACAGCCGCGCCGCCTCGTCGTGGTCCTCGCCGAGAAAGGCGATCTCGCCCGCGCGCTGCAGCGGCGTCGGATCGCGCGGCGCGACCTTCGCCCAGGCGGCCGTCGCCGCGCGGGCGCGGCGGTAGTCGCCGGCGAAGCGCCACATGTTCTGGCGGTCGTCGTGCAGCGCCGCGGCCGCGGCCGCGTCCGCCGGCGCGGCGCCGCCGGCCTCGAAGCGGGCGATCGCCCTGAGCGTCGGGATGTCCTCGTCGGCGGCGCCCGCGCAGCCGTCGGTCGCGCTGCGTACGTCGGCGTAGCTCGCGGGCAGGGCGCGCAGGGCGGCGGCCGGCTGTCGGGCCAGGACGAGGTCGCGCGGGCGCGACCAGGACGGGCACCAGCGATCGGTGCCCGTGACGCCGTCGACGGCGCGGAACTGCGGGATGAACGAGAAGTCGTTGACCACCGTCCCGGCCGGGGCGGCGGTGGGGGGAGGAGCGCCGTCGTTGCCCCCGCCGCCGCCGTCGGTGAACGGGAGGCGCGGGGCCCAGGTGATGCTCACCTCCAGCAGCCGCCCGGCGCCGGACGACAGCGGTCCCTGCGCGTCCTCGTCGATGACGGCCTCGGGCAGCCCATCGCGCTGCGCGAACAGCGCCGGCCCGCGGGCGAAGCGCGCCTTCGCCAGCCCGGCCGCCGCCCGCGCGGCGTCCGGGAACTCCTGCGCGCGCTCGAGGTACTCGACGTCGCGGGCCAGCAGGTCGGCCGAGTCGCCCTGCCCGGCGAGCGCCGTGCGCTGGGCGAGGGCCGCGCGGCGGAAGCCGCCCAGTCCGGCAAGGGCGCGCGCCGCGCCGGCCTGCAGCCCGGGGTCGTCGCCGTCGAGCGCGATCGCCTGCTCGTAGAGGGACTGCGCCCGGAGGAAGTGGTGGCGCGCCGAGAACAGGCGCCGCTCGCCGGCGCGGTAGGCCAGCCGCAGCTCGTTGTCGCCGGCGCCCGACCAGCCGGCGGGTGACGAGGGAAGCCGGCGGCGCAGCTGCCGGAAGACCGCGTCCGGGCGGTCGCCGTGGCCGGCGCCGGACTGGCTCAGCGCGTCGCGCGACTGCACCTGCCCGAGGATCCACAGCGGCGTCGGGTCGTCGCGGCAGACGCGGTCGGCCCTGCGCAGCTCGTCCTCGGCGGCGCCCGCGTCGGAGTCGGCGATCAGCAGGAAGCCGAGGTTGAGCTGCGCGCTGCAGTCGCCGCGCGCCCGTGCGCGGTCGAGCACGGCGAACGCCACGCGCGCGGGGGCGCTCTGGGAGTCCTCGGAGAGCGCCGCGTCGAGGACGAGCAGGGCGCCGAGGTCGCTGGCGGCACGGACGCGCCGCGGGCTCGGGCTGCGCAGCCCTGCGCGGTCGAGCAACGGCTCGAGCTCGGGGAAGCGATAGGGGTAGCGCGGGGTGCGAGCGTCGATGTCGTCGCGGCCGATGAGCGCTTCCACCGTCCGCCGGTCGCCGGGCGCGAACAGCGCGGCGACCGCGTCGCCGACGGCCGCGCGCATCGCGGCGGGCCGGGTCAGCAGCTGCCCGCGGGCGACCGCCGCGGCGACCCTGCCGCCCGGAGTGAAGGCGGGCACGTCGCGCAGCGCCTTGGAGCCCGCATCCGCGACGGGTGCGTCACTGTCGCGCAGCTGGCGGTCGGCCGCCCAGGTGGCGGCGAACGGGAACGCCAGCAGTGCGACGACGCAGAACGCGAGCAGCGGATCGGGGCGGCGCCGGGGCGCCGCTGGCTCATCCGGCGAGGGCCCGGCCGCGTCTGCCATCGCAGGCGACCGTATCCGCCGCCCCGGCGGCCGGTGCGTCGGCATCCGAATTGGTGGGACCTCAGCGCGCGGATCCTGCCGTCAGCGGGGTCGGGGGCCACAGCCGTTGCAAGAACTCGCAACGGGATCGTGCAGGCTGTGCCCTCCTATTCTCCGACCTTCGGCCCGATGATCCGGCGGTCAGATGTAGCCGATCCAGGAGGCCGTCGTGCCACGCAGGGACATTGCAGCAAGGAAGCTGAGCGCCGGCTCGACGACCGGAGGCCGCCGCATGCGCCTCGGAGCGATCGGACTCGCACTTCTCGCCGCGGGTGTCGCCGCGGCGCCCGCGCAGGCGCAGGCGCCCGTCGGCGCCGGCATCGGCACGTCGCCGATCGGCCCGATCGTCGAGCGCTTCGGGTTCTTCCCGGAGTACTACCAGGACGCACTCGGCACCAAGGTGCAGCTGTGCCTCAACGACCCCTCCTGCGGGCTCGTGCCGGCCGGGCCGTTCACCTTCCCCGGGACCTTCCCCGACGAGATGTTCTACTGGAGCGCCAACGCGGACGCCAACGGCGCCACGCTCATCCTCGCCCAGGAGGCCACCTTCGGCGGTCTCGACGGCACCCAGGAGGTCTTCGGCCGCACGCGGGTCCGCACCCGTGACATCCCGGCCGACCGCTACCGGTTCACCACGCCGTACGGCCAGTTCGTCGCGACGACCAACGGCCAGACCGATGTCGGCACCGACGTCGGCTGCGGTCCGGTGGTCAGCGGCGCTGCGTGCACCCCCGCCACCTTCCAGTCGACCGCGGGCAGCGCCCTCGGCCCCAACTTCCTTCGCAGCACGACGGCTCCCGCCGGCTTCCTGGGCGACGGCAACACGCCGACACCCGTCACGGGCAGCGTCTTCACCCCGACGCTCGCGAGCGTCGACGGCCTCCCGCCGGCGATCTCGCTCGGCGTCACCGCCGCCAACGCCCAGGACAACGCGGGCACGGTCGCAGTCACCTTCAGCCCGACCGCGCTCGACGACGTCGACGGCGTTCGCCCCGCGACCTGCACGCCGACGCCGGCGCGCCTGCCGGCCGGGGAGTCGACGGACACGACCTGCACCTCGACCGACCAGTCGATTCCGCCGAACACCGGGACGCGGCTCTTCCACGTCGAGGTGCCCGACACGACCCCGCCGCACATCACGCTGCCGACCAGCGCGACGGCCGGCACGGGTGACCCCGTCGGCGGCTACCCCGTGACGTTCACCGTCAACGCCGACGACATCGTCGACGGCAGCGCCACCTTCACCTGCAACCCCGCCTCCGGCGACGTGTTCCCGGCCGGCGGCCCGACGACCGTCAGCTGCACCTCCACCGACGTGGCCGGCAACACGGCGACCGACACGTTCGACGTCACGGTCACCCCGGACGGCGTCGATCCGACGCAGGCCACGGTCGTGGTCGACAACCCGACGGTCGACGAGCCCGTCGACAACGTCGTCCCCGTCGTCACCGGCGAGGCGCAGGTCAACCCCGCCCCGCAGATCGCCAACTACTTCCGCGTCGACCGCGTCGACAACGCGGGCAACGTCGTCGGCCACTTCGGCGGCACCCACAAGACGCCGGACTTCATCGTCCTCGGCCAGCTCGCCGACGCCGTGCCGCTGCCGCAGTTCCTCTCGACCGGCGGCACCTTCGGCTTCGGCCACGTCGGCGATCCGATCACGCAGAGCATCACGGTCCGCAACGGCGGCGCCGGCCCGCTGACCCTCACGAACGCGGCGATCACCGGGAGCGCGGACTTCGCGCTCATCTCCAACGGCTGCGCGGCCAAGACCATCGACCCGGCGCCGCGGACGCTCCCGCCCACGACGCCGGCGAACCCGCCGTGCACCATCACGGTGCGCTTCACGCCGTCGGCCGTCGCAGCCCGCACCGCGACGCTGACCGTCAACGAGGGTGGGACGCCGCACGCGATCGCGCTCACGGGCTCGGGCACGCTCGCGGCGATCACGACCGACAAGCAGGGGCTGTCGTTCGGCTCCCAGAGCGTCGGGCTCAGCACGGCACCGCAGCGGATCACCATCACCAACTCGGGCGGCTCGCCGCTGAACGTCACGAGCGCGACGTTCACCGGCGCCGGCGCCCCCGACTACAGCGCGACGCCGACCGGCTGCGCGAACATGGCGCCGAACGCGACCTGCACCGTGGACGTCATGTTCACGCCGACGGCCGCAGGCATCCGCAACGCGACGCTGCAGCTCGCGACGAACGAGGCCGGAATCAAGGCCATTCCCGTCAGCGGCATCGGCGTCGCCGGCCCCGTGACGGGCGGCGGTGGCGGCGTGACCGCTCCGATCGTCACGCCGCAGCTGCTCGCGCCGATCGTCCCGATCGACCAGACCGTCACGGCCAGCAAGAAGTCGCTGAAGTCGCTGACGCTCAAGGTCAGCCCCGGCCGCGACGCCCTGCTGCCGCTGCGGTTCACGATCAGCGGTGAGCTCAAGGCCCCCGCCGGCGTGTCGCTGAAGAGCACCTGCGCCGGAAGCGTGGCGGTCTCGCTCAAGCGCGGCGCCAAGACCGTCGTCAAGTCGGCGCCGAAGCTCCGGCTGATCGCCAAGAACACGCGCTGCGTGTACTCCTCCAAGGTCACGATCCGCAGCCGCTCGCTGGTCGGCACCGGCACGACGCGCCTGCAGGTCGGCGTCCGCTACGCCGGCAGCTCGGTGGTCAACGCCGCGTCGCGCAGCAAGTCGGTCCGCATCCGCTAGTCACGACGTCGTCGCACGCCACCCGGCGCAGGAGCGCCGGGTGGTGTGCACGCCGTTCGCGTGCTACCCGGGCGTCTGCTGGCGCGCCGAGTCCAGCACCTCGCCGACGGGCCGCGGCATCCCGAGGTGGTAGCCCTGGCCGTAGTCGACGCCCAGCCGGCGCAGCAGCTCGACGGTCGGCTCGTCGCCGACGAACTCCGCGACCGTGCGCGTCCCCAGCCCGCGCGCGATGTTCACGACGGCCTCGATGACGAGCTGGTCGGTCGGGTCGTGGACGAGCTGGCGGACGAACTCGCCGTCGATCTTCAGGTAGTCGAAGGCGAGGTGCTTGAGGTAGTAGAAGGAGGCGAAGCCGGCGCCGAAGTCGTCAAGCGCGAAGCGGCAGCCGAGCGCGTGCAGGCGCTCCGCGAGGCGGCGCGCGCGATCGATGTTCACGATCGCCGCGGTCTCGGTGACCTCGATGACCAGGCGGCCGGGCTGGATCGGCTGCGCGGCGAGCAGCGACTCGAGGTACTCGCCGAGGCCGGGATCGCTCATCGTCCGGCCCGAGAGGTTGACGGCGAGCGCGACGTCGCGGCCGGCGCTGTGCTCGTCGTGCAGCATCCGCACGGCCTCGCGCAGCACCCAGCGGTCGATCTCGTTGATGAGGTCGAAGCGCTCGGCGATCGGCAGGAACGCGCCCGGCGGGACGAGGTCGCCGTTGTCGTCCTCGTAGCGCAGCAGCAGCTCGTGCCAGGGCACGCCGGTCTCGTCGAGCGACATGATCGGCTGGGCGAAGAGGCGGAAGCGGTCGTCGGCGACGGCTGAGCGCAGGCGCTCCAGCCACGTCGCGCGGACGTTGATGCGCTCGCGGCTGCGCTCCTCGTCGCGGTAGACCTTCACGCCGTCGCGCCCGGCGTCCTTGGCGTCGTACATCGCGATGTCGGCCTCGACGAGCAGGTCCTCGCCGGTCAGCCCGCGCGTCCCGTCGAAGACCGCGACGCCGATCGAGGTCGTCACCCGCGCCTGGCGCTGGGCGCTCGTCGTCACGCTGCCCTGGCGGCGGATCGCCGACAGGAGCTTCTCGGCGACGAGCGCGGCGGTCTCGGCGTCGGCCTCGGGCAGGATCGCCGCGAACTCGTCGCCGCCCAGGCGCGCGACGAGGTCGGTCTCGCGCAGCGTGCCGCGGATGATCCCGGCGACGCGCATGATCAGCTCGTCGCCGACCGAGTGGCCGAGCGCGTCGTTGATGTACTTGAAGCCGTCGAGGTCGAGCAGCAGGACGGCGCCGCTGCTGCCGTAGCGCTCGGAGTGCGCCAGCGCGCGGTCGAGCTCGTGCTCGAAGCGCCGCCGGTTGACGAGCCCCGTCAGCGCGTCGTGGTCGGCGAGGTGCTGCAGGCGCCCCTCGAAGGTCTTGCGCTCGGAGATGTCGAGCACCTGGATGACGGCCTGGCGGCCGCGGCCCTCGGAGCCCTGCACGAGCGAGCCCGACAGCAGCGTCCAGACGTCGTGCCCGTCGGCGGCGATCAGCCGCTGCTCGCCGTGCACGCTCTCGGCGCCGTCGAGCAGCCGCGCGAGCGTCGCCGCCAGCTCGGCCCGGTCCTCGGCGCGCGCGAGCGAGGCGAGGTCGCGGCCGGCGAGCTCCTCCGGGTCGCCGCCGACGAGGTCGGCGAGCGCGTGGTTGGCGCGGACGATCGCGCCCGCGTCGCGGCCGTCGGTGGCGACGAGCGCGACGCCGATCGGCGCGTGCTCGAAGGCGCCGCGGAAGAGCTCCTCGGCCTCGCGCCGGGCGCGCTCGGCGCGGCGCACGTCGGTGATGTCGGTCGCGATCGCGAGGAAGCCGGTCATCGTGCCGCGCTCGCGCTGGGCGGTGACCGTGACGCTCACGACGACCTGGCTCTGGTCCTTGCGCACGTAGGTCCACTCGCGCGTCTCGGCGCCGCCGTCGCGGGCGGTCGCGGCGAGCACCTCGAAGCCGGGCTCCATGCCGAGCGCCTGCGCGCGCTCGGCGAGCTCGCCGGCGTCGTGCAGCTCGACGAGCTTCGTGCGGCCGACGAGGTCGCGGGCGCGGTAGCCGAGCATCCGCTCGGCGCCGGTGTTGAAGACGGTGACGGTGCCCTTGGCGTCGGTGCCGATGATCGCGCACTCGGTCGCCGCCGCCAGGACGTGCGCGTAGCGGTCGTGGGCCTTGGCGAGGTCGCGCTCGAGCAGGGTGCGCGCGCGCTCGGCGTGGACGGCCTGCGTGACGTCGCGCGCGATCGTCGCCGCGCCGACGACGCGCTCCGCGGAGTCGCGCACCGGCGACACCGTGATCTGCACGTCGACGAGGCTGCCGTCGCGCCGGCGCCGGCGCGTCTCGAGGCGCTCGACCGTGCGCCCGGCGGCGATCTCGGCGTTGATCGAGTCGATCTCGCCGATCCGGTCGGCGGGCTGCAGGAGCGCGATCGACTCTCCCACCGCCTCCTCGGAGGCGTAGCCGAAGAGGCGCTCGGCGCCGCGGTTCCACGTCAGGATGCAGCCGTCGAGGTCGGTCGCCACGACCGCGTCCTCGGCGAACTCGACGACGGCGCGGTAGCGGCCGAGGTGCGCCTCGGCGGCCTTCTGCGACGAGATGTCGCGGATCTGGGCGACGAGGTGGACGGGCTCGCCGTCGTCGTCGCGCACGAGCGAGACGTGCAGCTCGATCCAGGCGTCGCGGCCCGTCAGGTGGATGTAGCGCTTCTCCATCGCGTAGGAGGGGGTCTCGCCGGCGATCAGCGCGCGCATGTGCTCGAGGTCGGTCGCGAGGTCGTCGGGGTGCGTGATCTCCTGGAACGTGCGCGCGAGCAGGTCCGCCTCGTCGTAGCCGACGATCTCGCAGAGCGAGCGGTTGACGCGCATGAAGCGCCCGTCGAGGTCGACGAGCGCCATCCCGATCGGGGCGTTCTCGAAGGACGTGCGAAAGAGCTGCTCGGCCGCGCGCAGCGCGCGCTCGCTCGAGCCGCGGGCGAGGTCGTCGAAGATCGCCGGTCCGAGCAGCAGCCGGTCGTAGCTCTTGCGCAGGCGCCAGTAGGTGTAGGCGACGGCGGCCGTGACGGCGTCCCAGAGCGCGAGGTGCCAGTCGATCCCGGCGCGCGTCTGCTCGGCCTCGGCGAGGCCGAAGGACGGCGCGAGCAGGTGGTCGACGTGCAGGAGGTGGCCCATCCCGCAGCTGAAGAAGATCGCGGCGGTGGCGAGGCCGAGGCGGTTGGAGCGCAGCTGGCCGGAGCGCTTCAGGCCGCGGAAGATCACCGCGAAGATGCCGAAGTAGGCAGCCGCGATGACGGCATTCATCGTGAGGTCGATCCGCCAGGCCACGTGACTGCATCGACCTGGGCTCCGGCGAGCGTTAGCGCGTAGGCAGGCTCGGGCGCCGCGCGGTTGATTTTCGGACTATCGGTCGGGTGCCGGCGGCGTCAGCGGGCCGCTCGGCAGGTCGGCGGCCGAGCGCGCGGCCGCGGCGTTCTCCTCCTTGACGGCGGCCCAGATCTCCTCGCGGTAGACGGGCGTCGACTTCGGCGCCTCGATGCCAATCCGCACCGTGCTGCCGCTGACCTCCTGGACGTGCAGGACGATGTCGTCGCCGATGACGATGCGCTCGCCGACGCGGCGCGTGATGCTGAGCACGGTTCCTCCCTGGATCCGGTGTCTGCTGCGAGGGAGGAAGCGTAGCTGCGGCCAGGCCGCGCCGGTGCTCGGCTAGGCCGCGCTGGCGCTTGCGCCGGCGTCGCCGGCCGCGAACAGCGGCACGCGGACATCGCAGTCGGGCGCGTCGTTGATCACCTGAAAGGCCTCGGGGCCGCCGGCGCGCGGGATGACGATGATCGGCGCGCGGAGGTTCACGGTGAAGTCCTCGACGCGCTCGGTCGCGCGCACGGTGACCCAGACGTCGGTCGGTGCGTCGTCGCCGGTGAGACCCAGCGAGGCGGCCTCGGCGTCGGACAGGACGACCTCGTAGCCGGGGAAGAACTGGCCCGGACGGGTGACCGGCAGCGCCAGGCCGGGGTCCTCGATCGAGTGCAGCCAGGAGAACGGGCTGTCGGCGTCGGTGCTCAGCAGCGCATAGCGCGACCCGCCGAGGCCGATGAGCCCGCGCGGGAACGACAGCACGGCCTCCGCCTCGATCTCGAGGGTGCCGAAGCGGGTGCTCTCTACGGTCAGGGACATATGGGTCGGCTCCTCGGGGCGGTTAGCGCAGGAAGTCCAGCAGCGAAGCTTGCACGATGCCGGCGCCGGCCTTCAGCGCCGACTGGTAGACGGACTGCTGCATCGAGTAGTCGATCAGCGTCTTGGCCATGTCTGCGTCCTCGGTCTGGGACAGCAGTCCGCGCGTGCCCTCCTCGAGCTCGGCCAGCCGGTCGCCGGCGGCCGAGAGGCGGTTGGCGACGGCGCCGACCTGGGCGCGCGCGCTCAGCAGGGTGTCGATCGAGCGATCGACGGCGACGATGTCGCTGCCGCCCAGCGCGGCCTGGTCGGCGGGCGTGCCGCCGCGCAGGTGCGCGGAGATGCCGCGCAGGACGCTGATCATCTTGCCGTCGGCGCCGCCGCTGCCCAGGATGTCGTCGGCGTGGACGTTGACGACGACCGCCACGCCCGGCCCGATCGAGCGGACGATGTCGCCGGTGTCGCCGGCGTAGACGTCCGAGCCGGTCGCGTAGGGCTTGACGTTCGTGGCCGTGCCGGCGAACAGCGAGCGGCCGCTCTGGGCGACGTTGGCGTCCTGCTTGGCGGCCTCGATGAGCTGGTCGATCTCGTCGGCGATCAGCGCCTTCTCGCTCGGCGAGGCGGTGCCGTTGGCGCCGCGCAGCAGCAGCTCGCGGCTGCGCTGGACGATGTCGGTGAGCGTGCCGAGCGCGGTGTCGCTCGCCGACGTCCAGGCCTGCGCGTCGGCGGCGTTGCGCTGGTACTGGACGAGCCCCTCGACGTCGCTGCGCAGGCCGAGCGCGCGGCCGACGGCGTAGGGGTCGTCGGAGGGGCGCGTGAGCTCCTTGCCCGTCGCCATCTTGCGCTGCGTCGCCGACACGCGGGTCGCGACGTCGTTGAGGTCCTGGAGGACCCCCCGCGAGATCATCGAGCTCGTGATGCGTGGCGCGCTCATGGCTACAGCCCGACCCGGCCGGTGCGGTTGATGAGCGTGTCGAGCATCGCGTCGGTCGTCGACATCGCGCGGGCCGCGGCCTGGTAGCCGCGCTGGAAGCGGATGAGGTTGGTCATCTCCTCGTCGAGCGAGACGCCGGCCGTGCTCTGGCGGCGGTCCTCGATCGACTCCGAGAGCGCCGTCGCGTTGAGCGTGCCGCGGCGCGCGTCGGCGACCTCGGTGCCGATCCGCGTGACGAGGCGCGAGTAGAGGTCGTCGGTGCCGCCGCTGACGCCGCGCAGCTCCGACAGCGCGCGCGCCGCGCTGTTGTCGCTCGCCGCGCCGGCGCCGGCGCGCAGGCTGGTGGCGGTCACGGCGGGGTTCATCGAGAGCGTCGCGGTCCCGGCGGCGTAGCTGAAGAAGTCGACGCCCGCGGCGGGGTTGTAGACGGCGTTGACCTGCGTCGTCAGCGTCTGGGCGACGGCCGCGAGGTCCGCGCGATAGGAGGCGATCGTGCCGGTCGGCGAGCTGAGGTCCGTCAGCGCGCCGATCTTGCCGCCGGGGCTCGTCATCGCCGGGGGCGGCCAGGTGAGCGTCGAGCCGTCGACGAGCGGCGAGCCGGCGCCGCCGAGCGTGACGCGGATCGAGCCGGCGCCGTCGTCGGCGACCGACACCTGGGCCAGGCCCGAGAGCTGGTCGAGCAGCAGGTCGCGGCGGTCCATCAGGTCGTTGGGCTCGCCGCCGACGCGCTGGGCGTCGCGGATCGCGCCGTTGAGGCCCGCGATCTCGCGGCCGATCTGCTGCAGCTGGCCGCCCGTGCCCGTGAGCGACGTGAGCTCCTCGGCGGCCTGCGTGGAGACCGTCTGCAGGCCGCGGTCGAGCGCGTTGATCGAGCTGACGAGCGTGCGCGCGTCCTCGACGAGCGCCTGCTTGGCGGCGCCGCTGTCGGGCGCGTTGGCGAGGTCCGCCCACGAGCTCCAGAAGCTGCCCAGCTGCGACGCGATCCCGTTGTCGCCCGGCTCGGCGAGGCGCAGCTCGGCCTGGTCGAGCGCGTCGGCGCGCGTCGTGCCGGCGCCGACCTGCATGTTCTGGGCGCGGTACTGGAGGTCGAGGAAGCTGTCGCGGATGCGCTTGTAGGCGACGACGTCGACGCCGGTGCCGAGGCGGTCGCCGGTCGGCATCGCGAGCGCGTCGGAGGCCTGCAGCTGCGCCTCCTGGCGCGAGTAGCCGACCGTGTTGGCGTTGGCGATGTTGTGCGAGGTGACGTCGAGCGCGCGCTGCTCGGCGAGCAGCCCGCGCAATGAGGTGTGCAGCCCCATGAAGGTCGAGATGGGCACGGGTCAGGCCTCCAGATCCAGGACGTGCAGTGCGGTGCGGTTGCTCGGGCGCGACGGGTTGCGGCCCGGCGGGCGGTAGCCGGGGTTCTCGGTGCCGCCGCCGAGCATCCGCGTGAGGTGCTCGAGGAAGGACAGCTCCTGGCGCATCAGCGCGCGGTTGATCGTGTGCTCGCGCTCGACCTCGCCCAGCAGGCCACGCAGCTCGGCGCTGCGCATGCGCGCGTCGTTGCCGTCGTGCTCGCCCATCAGGCCCGCGAGCTCGGCGAGCGTGACCGCCTCGGCGGGGATGCCGAGCGTGCTGCCGGCGCGCCACAGCAGCTCGGTGCGCTCGCTCTCGAGGCGCCCGCGCGAGGCCATCTCGCTCTGGATGTCGGTCATCGTCGCCAGCACGCCGTCGACGTCGCGGCGGCGGATCGCGCCGCTCTGGCGCAGGATCTGCGCGAGCAGCCGGCGTGCCGAGCCCAGCTGCGCGTCGAGGTGCTCGAGGACGTCGGCGGAGATCGGCGTCGAATGGCCCACGGTCATTGCCCGCCGGTCTTCAGCGAGCGGGCGAGGTCGGCGGCCAGGCCGATGCCGCCGCCGGCGGTCAGCGCGTCGGCCATCGTGTCGGGCAGCATGTCGCGGTAGGTCTTGGTCGCGGCGCTCGCGCCCTCGTCCTCGCCGGGGACGGTCGACTGCATCGCCTTCGTGAGCTGGCCGATGAGCACGCGCTCGAACGCGAGCGCGGTCTTGTAGTCCTTCTGCGCGTCCGGCCCGGCGGCCCGCACGTCGGCGGGCAGCACCGTGCCGGCGGGCAGCGGGGCCAGCTCGGAGATCGAGGTCATGACTTCAGCCCGTTGGCGATCGACAGCATCTGGTCCTGCGTGCGGACGGCCTGGCTGGCGAGCTGGAAGCTGCGCTGCGCGTCCATGAGGTCGACCATCGAGTCGGCGATGTCGACGTTGGAGGCCTCGAGCGCGCCCTGCGCGAGCTTCGTGTCGGTGCCGGCGACGCGCGGCGGGCCGCTCTGCGCGTTCGTCGTGTAGTTGCCGTCGCCGGCGTCGGTGAGCTTGTGCGGCGCGACGACGTTGACGAGCGCCATGCGGCCGATCGGCTTGCCCTGGGCGCTGAGCGTCCCGTCCGGGGCGATCGCCACCTCCTTGGCGCTGACGCCGACCGGCAGCGTGACGGGCGGCTGCAGCAGCGCGCCGGAGGAGGTCGTCAGGCGCCCGCGCGCGTCGACGTGCAGCGAGCCGTTGCGGGTCAGCGCGGTGCGGCCGTCGGCGAGCTTGACCTGGAGGTAGCCGTCGCCCTGGATGGCGACGTCGAGCGGCTGGTCGGTGCGCTGCAGCGCACCCTGGCCGGTCGAGCGGCCGGCCGCGGTGACGGCGACGCCCGCGCCGGCGCCGACCGTCTGCGCCGCGCCCGCGCCGGGGGCGCTGGCGACGAGGTCGCTGAACTCCACGCGCTCGTGCTTGTAGCCGGTCGTGTTGACGTTCGCGATGTCGTTGGACAGCGCGTCCATCCGCTGCTGCTGGGCGGTCATGCCGCTGGCGGCTGCCTTGAGTCCTTCGAGCATTACAGGGCACCTACCTGGTTGGCGGCCTTCTGGAGGGTGGAGTCGATCGTCGTGATGACGCGCTGGCCGGCCTCGAAGGCGCGCAGCGAGCCGAGCATGTCGACCATCGTGTGCACGGGGTCGACGCCGCTGCTCTCGAGCGCGCCGCCGCGGACCGCGCCCGGGGCGGCGCCGCGGGCGGTGCCGGTGAAGAGGTTGTCGCCCTCGCGGGCGGGGCCGGCGAGCGTCGTGACGCCGATCGCCGCGGCTGCGACGGTGCCGTTCGCGCCGATGCGGATCGGGGCGCCGCCGGGGCCCAGCACGTCGTTGCCGTCGGCGGTGACGAGCGTCCCCTTGGCCGAGGCCGAGAACTGCCCGTCGCGGGTGTAGCGCACGCCGTTGGCGGTGCGGACCGCGAAGAAGCCCTCGCCCTGGACGGCGAAGTCCAGCGGCTCGCCGGTGTCGCGCAGCGGCCCGGGGGTCATGTCGGTGACCTGGCGGTCGATCTGGGTGCCGAGCCCGAGGGCGCCGATCGTGGCGCCGCTGCGGTTGTCGGACAGCAGCAGCTCGCCGAAGCTCTTGCTCGAGACGCGGTCGGCCTTGTAGCCCGGCGTCGACGCGTTGGCGAGGTCGTGGGCGATCAGGTCCTGGCGCGCCTGCTCGGCGAGCATTCCGGATGCAGCGATGTAGAGACCACGCTCCATGGCGGAGGTGATCGGCGCGGACACGTCATCCTTGAGCCATGGACATGCTGCGCGTCGAGGCCGCCCTGCTGCGCTCCGTCATGCCCGACCTCGTCCTGCGCGAGGGGATGCGGATCGTCGCCAGCGTCGCCGAGCGCGCCGGCCAGCGCGGGATCATCGTGCTCGCCGGGACGCCGCTCGCCGCCCAGCTGCCCGACGGCGTGCAGGTCGGCGACGTCCTGCGCCTGATCGTCGCCGAGACGACCCCCGAGCGCGTCGTCCTGCGGATCGCCGACCCGGCCGCGGCCACGCCGCCGCCCCCGGTCGCCGTCGCCGTCCCGCTGCCCGGCGGCGCCAGCGCCCGGATCACGGTCGACGAACGCGACGCGGGCGGGACCGGCGGCGATCGCGAGCAGCACGAGCTGCGCGTGACGTACGCGTCGGCGACGCTCGGGCGCCTGGAGCTGCACCTCGCGCTGGCCGGCACCGACGCGCTGCGCGTCAACGTCCGCGCCCGCGCCGGCGAGCCGTTCGAGCTCGCCGAGCGCCACGCCGCCGAGCTCGCCGAGGCGATCGGCGCGCTGACCGGGCGCCCGGCGCAGGTCACCGTCAGCCCCCGCCACGACCCGCTCGACGTCTATGCCTGATCCCCGTCGCGAGCGGCGGGCCGCCGCGCTGCGCTACGACGCCGGCGCCGACGCAGCGCCGCGCGTCGTGGCGACAGGCCGCGGCCTGGTCGCCGAGCGGATCGTCGCCGAGGCGCGCGCGGCCGGCGTGCCGGTGCGCGACGACGCCGCGCTCGCCGAGGCGCTGGCGGGCCTCGACCTCGGGCTCGACGTCCCCGAGGAGCTCTACCGCGCGGTCGCCGAGGCGCTCGCCTGGGCCTACAAGCTGGACGCCGCCGCGAATTGACGCGTCCTCCGTCGGTCGCACGCGCTCTCCGACATACGTCTGAAACGCGGTGCCGGACCGTGCCGGACGAACGTCTCAGCCCTGCTGCCTGAAGCCCCCCGCAGGTCGTCGGGGTCCCCTCTGGCGCCCGGGGTCGCGGTGCTCCAGTTTCTAGTGGACACAGGACAGCTGGCGCACGGCGCGCCGTCGGGGCAAGGAGGATCGCATGGCTATCAGGGTTCGCAAGTGGCACTCGACCGCGTCGAGGCGCACGCGCGCAGGTCGTGCAGGGCTGCTGTTGCTGCTCGCGCTCGTCGTCGTATCCGGCAGCGCGCTGATCGCGGGCGCTGCCGTCCCCGCGGCGCCGAACAACATCCTCGTCTTCCCCAACCGCGACTTCGTCACGGTCGAGGGCTTCGCCGACCACGCCGGCGAGACCGCCACCGTGGAGATCAGCCGCGGCGGCACCGTGGTCGGCGCGGCGCAGGGCGTCGTCTCCGGTGGCGACGTCGCCTTCGAGATCAACCACCCCGGCGGCGTGTGCTGGGGCGCGGGCACGTCCATGAAGGTCACGCCGGACATCCAGCCCGGCGACAAGGCGACGATCAGGTTCGGCGCGACCGCGGCCGGCGACACGGTCGTCCAGGACGCGTACGTCGAGAAGCTCGCCTACGACCCCGACGCGAACCCGACCCGGGTCATCGTCACCGGGCGCCTCGATCGCGCGATCAATGCCGGCAACGTCGAGCAGCGGATCGTCAACCCCGAGCTCGTGCCGCTCATCGGCAAGCGCGACGTGCGCGCCCTGCCGGGCCCGCCGGCACCGGCCCCCAAGGGCGGCTACAGCTCCGGGCTGGAGACCGACGCCGCGACCAACAGCTTCACGGCCACCTATGACTTCGACTCGGCCTCCGTGGCCCAGGTCGTCGCCAACGGCGGCGGCGAGCGCCTGCTGACGTGGCAGGTCACCGACAGCGCCGGCAACCGCCAGGGCGTCACGATCGCCGAGCTCGGCGAGCTCGGCGGCCCCGGCATGGGCGGCTGCCCGGCCGGCCCCGCCGATCAGGGCGCGCCGACCGGCACCGCGAAGACGATCCGCTCCGCCGACAAGACGTCGATCCAGGTCGACTGGACCGCGGCGACCCCGCAGCCCGGGGCCGCGGCCGTCACCGGCTACAGCGTGGACGTCATCGAGAAGTCCTCCGATGCCTCCGGCCAGCAGGTCTCGGTCGGCCGCCGCACCTCGGCCAACGCCACGCGGGCGACGATCGGCGGCCTCAGCGCGGCCGAGGCCTACACGGTCGAGGTCCGCTCGCTGGCCGGGCCGCGGATGAGCGAGGCCTTCCCGATCGCCCCCGACACGACGCCCCCGACGCTGACCGCCGATCCGGCGCCCAGCGCGACCGGCTCGGTCCCCGCGACCTCCGTGACGCTCACGAGCAACGGGCAGATCTACTACACGACCGACGGCTCGCCGGCGATCACCGGCGACACCCCGACCGACAACGCCAAGCCGTACGACGGCGCGATCGCGATCACCGGGCACACCGTGCTCAGCGCGGCGGCGTTCGACATCGCGGGCAACCACACGCAGCTCGACGGCGTCTACGACCCGCCCGGCGAGACCACGACCCCGCCCGCGGGCGATCCCCCGGCCGGCGACCCGCCGCCGCCGCCGATGATGACGGTGCCCGACGCGCCGACGGGGCTGGCCGGGACGGCCGGCGACCAGCAGGTCGCGCTGACGTGGGACGCGACCGACGCCACGATCACCGGCTACCGCGTGCAGACCTACGACGCCGCCGGCGCCGTGGGAGACCCGACGCCGTCGACCGACAAGGCCGTCACGATCACCGGCCTGACCGCCGCCAAGGAGTACTTCTTCACCGTCACGGCCCAGAACGCCAAGGGCTGGGGCGCCGAGTCGGCGAAGACCGCGGCGATCAAGCCGCGCGACGCCGTCACGATCGGCACGGCGAAGTGGAAGGCCGGCGACTTCCGGGTCACCGGCGGCGCATCGGTCGTCGGCGCGGTGGTCAGCCTGCGCGTCGGCTCGCCGACGGCCCCGGCGATCGCGACCGCGACGGTCACCGCGGCGGCGGCGCCGCAGGCGGGCGGCGTGTTCGACCTGCGCGCCCGCAACGGGGCGGCGCCGGCGACGAGGCCGGCGACGATCTACGTCACCTCCAACAAGGGCGGCACGGCCGGGCCGTTCTCCGCCATCACCGGCTGAGCAGCACACCGCGAACGGCCCCGGCTCGCGAGAGCCGGGGCCGTGCGCAGCGGTGCTACCAGCCCCTAGGCGACGTCGCGCAGGAGCTCGGCGTCGTTTGCCAGCGCCCGGCGCAGCGACTTCTTCAGCTCGCCGTGGATCTGGCAGACGCGGCTCTCGGAGACCCCGAGGACCTCGCCGATCTCGCGCAGCGTGAGGTTCTTGACGTAGAGCAGGACGGCGACCTCGCGCTCGCGGCGCCCGAGGGCGGCGAAGGCGCGGCGGAAGTGCTCCTTGGCCTCGGTCTTGGCGGCCTCGCGCAGGGGGTCGGAGCCCTCGTCGTCGCTGGCGAGGACGTCGATGCGCTCGACGCTCGCGCCGTCGTGGGCGAGCACGAGCGTGTTCAGCGAGGTCACGTCGGAGGTGATGAGGTCGCGCTGGCGGTTGCGCAGCTCGGGCATCGTCATGCTCAGCGCGTCGGCGAGCTCGGTGTCGTCGGGCGTGCGGCCGTGGACGGAGCGGAACTCGGTCTGCACGCGGCGCATGTCGCGCTCCCAGCGGCGCAGCGAGCGCGGGGCCCAGTCGCCGCGGCGCAGCTCGTCGATGACCGCGCCGTGGATGCGCGTCCAGACGAACTGCTCGAGCGTGGCGCCCTTCGCGGGGTCGTAGCGGTCCAGCGACTTGATGAGCGCCTCGAGGCCGGCGGAGACGAGGTCGTCGACCTCGCAGCTGGCGGGCAGCTCGCCGATCTTGCGATAGACGATGAACTTCACCAGCGGCGCGTAGGTGAGCACGAGGCGGTCGCGCAGGCGGGCCGAGCCGCTGCGCTGGTACTCGCGCCACAGCGCCATTGCGTCGTCGGACTCCATCCACCGTCGCGGCGCATCCTGCGACCGGCGGCCGGCGGTGGGAGCGGGGCGGGATCGAACTGAGGTGGACATGGCGCTTTTATCGCGCCGGGCGGACGGCGGCGCGAGCCCGCGGCAGGATTTTCGGGTGGGTCAGGCAACCATGGGTAGGTTCGGGAGGGGCGTGGGTAGGTTTCGCCCCCCGGGCGGCTGGATCGTTCGTCCAGCCGCCTGCGATACACCGTCAGCCGAAGTATCGGCGGACCTCGGTGATGCCCGCATTGCCCGGGTAATTGGGGGCGATCAGGTGCGGGCCCGACTCCTGGCCGTGCGAGACGACCTTGTTCTTGCCCACGATGATCGTGACGTGCACGCCCGTCCCGCCGCCGTAGTGCACGAGGTCGCCGGGCATCGCGTTCTCGAGCGACACGCGCCGGCCGTGCTGCTTGAGCGAGCCGGTGTAGCCGGCCTTCCAGGACTGCCCGTTGACGACGTCGGGGCCGGCGTTGGGACCGCCGAAGGCGTCCCACAGACACCAGGTCACGTACGAGGAGCAGTCGGCGTTCAGCGGATAGCGGCCCAGATGCGAGCGGCAGCGGTTGGAGATCCCGTCCCAGCGGCGCGGAGCCTGCGTGTAGTGGATCTGGTTCTTGTGGCGGTAGCCCAGCAGCGCGGCGCGCACGACGCGGATGCGCAGGCGCTTGATGCTGAGGCCGATGCCCTCCTCGTCGTCGCCCTCCTCGTCGAGGCCCTCGGGATCCAGCGCCTCCTGCTCGGCGGCCTCCTCCAGCAGCGCCTGCGCCTCGTTGACCGCGCCGTTGTCGGCCGCATGGGCGGCGCTGTCGTTGCCCTCCTCCGTCGGCGCCTCGTCGAGTGGGAGTGCGTCCACGTCGAGGTCGGTGAGCTCGCTGAGCGGCACTGCTCGTCCTGCTGTCGAGGCTTCCATGGCGGTTCCTCCTTGATGGTCGCGCGGCCGCCTAGACGAACCGCAGTTCAGCCTTCCTGATCAGTGGGTGCTGCTGGATCTGGGCCAGCGCGATCGCGAAGTTGCCCTGCAGATAAAGCCCCTTGCGGTGCAGCCCGACGACCGTCCCGCTCGCGAGGTCGATGACGCAGGACCCGGAGTTGCCGCCGAGCGTCGAGCAGTCGTGGACGATCTGGCGGCCGGGCTCGTCGACGGACTTCACCTGTCCCGGCTGCAGGCGCTTGATGCCGTAGATGTCGGAGAAGACGCGGTGCAGCGCCTCGGCGCTGACGCCCTCGCGCAGGTCGTAGACGGGGTAGCCGATGACGTACACGTCGTTGCCCGCCGCCACCGTCGGCGCCGCCGCGAGCGTCAGCGGGGCCGGGGCCGGGCCCTTGGAGACGTCGATCCGCAGGAGCGCGAGATCGTCGTCCTGGCTCACGCCGACCACGCCGGTGATCTCGAACTCGCGCGGCTCGCCGGCGAGGAACTCCTCGTTGAAGTCGATCCGCGCCGACATGCCGTCCTCGAAGGGCCAGTCCGGCGGGCCGACGAGGAACTCCTTGGCGACGTGGCGGTTGGTCATGACGACATCGGGCGCGACGAGGAAGCCGGTGCCGACGAAGTCGCTCGTCGGGTGGTTGGTCACCTCGATGCGCCCGACGCTCTTCAGCGCCGTCTCGATCGCGGCGCGGTGCTGTTCGAGCTTCTCCCACGGCGGCTGGGGCGGGCGGAACTGCCCGTTCTCCACGAGCAGCGCGGGCCGCCCGTAGACGCTGACCACGGCCTCGAGGCCGAGGCGCTCGGCGTCGTCGAGCTGGGCCTTCGCGCCGTCCTTCTGGATCTTCGCGACGCCGCGCCGCGCCGCCTCGCCGACGAGCGCGATCGTCTGGTCGCGCCCGAAGGGGTCGCCCTCGCCGCCGGTGCGGCCCTCGAGCCCCAGGTCGACCGGGGTGCCGAGCCCGTCGCCGAGCTGCTTGCCGGGGTCCTTCGCCAGCAGCTCCTGGACCCGGTCGAGATCCGGCAGGACGTCGAGCGCGTGGTCGATCAGGTCCTGGTCGGGCAGTGACTCCTTGCGTCCCATGGCTCGGGCCATTCGTATCCGATGCACCGAGCGGCGTGTGTGAAAACTCTCACGCGGTGGGGTCGAGCGTCACCTTCCCGATCGTCCGGCGCGCGGCGAGCTCGGTCTGCGCCTGGGCCGCCTGCTCCAGCGGGTAGGCAGGCCCCGTGACGACGCGCAGCTCGCCGCGCGCGACGCGCTCGAAGAGGTCGGCGAGCGCCTCGTCGATCATCGTCGGGCGCCCGATGCAGTGCATGAGCCAGAAGCCGACGACGGCGCGCGAGCGGCGCATGAGGTCGCCGCTGCGCACGGTGTTGTTCTCGCCCGAGGCGATCCCGTAGGTCACCAGGCGCCCGAACGGCGCCAGCGCCTGCAGCGACGCGTCGAAGACCGCGCCGCCGGACATCTCGAAGACGACGTCGACCGGGTTGCCGAGGTTGGCCTCGACGAGCCGCTCGGTCAGGCCCTCCGCGCCCCCGTCGATCGCGACGTCGGCGCCGAGCTCGAGCGCGAGCTCGCGCTTGTCGGCCGTCGAGGCGGTCGCGATCACGCGCCCGGCGCCCAGCGGGCGCCCGAGCTGCACGGCGAGCGAGCCGACGCCGCCCGCCGCGGAGTGCACGACGACGCTCTCGCCGGCGGCCACGCGCCCGCAGGTGCGATACAGGTGCCAGGCCGTCAGCCCCTGGAGCACCAGCGCGAGCGCCGTCTCGTCGCTGACGCCGTCGGGGATCGGGAACGTCAGCGACGCCGGCGCCGTCGCGTACTCCGCGTAGCCGCCGTCGCCGTTGAGCGCGACGACGCGCTCGCCGGTGTCCTCGCGGATCCCGGCGACCTCCGAGCCGGGCACGAGCGGCAGCTCGTCCTTGGCGAGGTAGGTGTTCGTGCGGCGGTGCGTGTCGGAGAAGTTCAGGCCCGCCCGCGAGACGCGGATGAGCACCTCGCCGTCGCCGGGCTCGGGGATCGGCAGCTCGACGAGCTCGAGCACCTCGGGCCCGCCGTACTCGGACATCTGGATCGCGCGCATCAGACCGCGAGGATAGTTCCCGTTAGGGTCCCGCCGCATGAGCCTCACTGTCGTCGGATCGATTGCCTTTGATGCCGTGCAGACGCCGCACGGGGGCCGCGAGCGGATGCTCGGCGGCGCTGCCGTCCACTTCTCGCTGGCCGCGTCGTTCTTCGACGAGGTGCGCGTGGTCGGCCCGGTCGGCGACGACTTCGGCGAGGAGGAGTACGCCGTGCTGCGCGAGCGCGGCGTCAACACCGACGACATCGAGCACGTCGAGGGCGGCAAGACGTTCTTCTGGAGCGGCGTCTACGGCGAGAACATGAACTCGCGCGAGACGCTCGAGACCGATCTCAACGTCTTCGAGACGTTCGACCCCAAGCTCTCGCAGGCGTCCAAGGACGCCGACGTCCTGTTCCTCGCCAACATCCTCCCGGCGCTGCAGCTCAACGTCCGCCGCCAGTGCGAGCGCGCGCGCTACGTCGCCCTGGACTCGATGGACCTCTGGATCAACATCGCCCGCGAGGCGCTCGTCGCCGCGATCGCCGAGGTCGACTGCGTGATCCTCAACGACTCCGAGGTCGAGCTCTTCACGGGCGAGCGCGAGGTCGTCGCCGGCGCGCGCAAGATCATGGAGCACGGCCCGACGGCGATGGTCGTCAAGCTCGGCAAGTACGGGGCCGCGCTCGTCACGTCCGACGACTCCTTCTGGGTCCCGGCCTTCCCGGTCGACTTCGTCGCCGACCCGACCGGCGCCGGCGACTCGTTCGCGGGCGGCTTCGTCGGCTGCATCGCCGCGCACGAGGAGGTCACGCCCGACGTCCTGAAGCTCGCGATGGCCTACGGGACCGCGGTCGCGTCCTTCAACGTCGAGGAGTTCGGCACCGAGCGCGTCGCGCGCCTGACCGCCGACGAGATCGTCGCGCGCGTCGACGAGCTGCAGCGGATCACGTCGTTCGAGACGCTCGCCGTCGCGCTGCGCGGCTGAGCTTGCGGGCTGCGGGAACGGCATCGATAACGGGATGGGTTCGCTCGCCTGCTACACCCCTCATCTGGGACGTGACTGGCGAGTTACGAGCGCGGGGCGCAAACAACTCGCCACTCACGGCACCGCGCGGGTGAGCGCCCACGCCAACGACAACGGGGCCCTCCGCTGAGGGCCCCGCTCTCGTGCTGCTGCAGCAACCCTGTCCGGCTGCTGTACCCAGGACGCGTCCCGACCCGGAACGCGCCCCCAGGACCGGGCTACTTGATGAAGCCGGTGCCCGTGACGGCCTTGAGGATGGCCTTCTCGGACTTCGCGACGTCGAAGCTGTTCGGCGCCGGCGTGGCGGCGTTGATGAAGCGGATCCAGGCGGCGTGGCGGGCCTCGACCGTGGCGATCGTGCCGGCGGCCTTGAGCACCGGGATCTGGAACACGTTGCCGACCTGGCCGAGGTAGGCGCTGACGCCCGTGTCCTCGAGGACCTGCGCGGTGGCGGCGAACGTCGCCTTGTCGGTGACGGCGTTGCCGAAGTCGAACGTCGGCGACTTGATCGCCGAGGAGCCGAGCGCCTTCTTGAGGAAGTCCACGTGCGCCTTCTCGTGGGCGGCCACCGTCTCGGCGAACTTCTTGAGGTCGGCGCTGTCGCCGTAGGCGGCGTTGGCGACGGCCTGCTTGTAGAACGCGGCCTCGAGGAACTCGAGCGTCAGCGCGTAGTTGAGGATCTTCACGTCGTTCTTGGCGGACCGCTTCTTCGTGGAGATCGCGGCCTCCGCGCTCGACAGGATCGTGCCGAACATCGCGCTGCCGGCGATCAGGCCGCCGCCGGCGATCGCGCCGCGCTTGAGGAAGGCGTTGCGGTCGAAGCCGGCGGCCTCGCCTGCATCGCGGATGGCGCCGTCGGCATCGAGGACGTCGAGGTTCAGATGATCGGACAAGGGAGCTCTCCTGAGGTGGGGTTGATCAGCGAACGACGATCCGCCCGGTCATTCCCGGGTGGAGCGTGCACTGGTAGCGGTAGGTGCCGGCCCGGGTGAACGTCCGGGACTTCGAGCCGGTGGTCCGGTTGGCGATCCTGGTGAAGCGCTTGCTGCCGGTGCTCGTGACGTTGTGCACCGTGTCGCCGTCGCGGAACGCGAACGTGACCGTCGACCCCTTGGAGACCGTGAGGCTCTTGGGGGAGAACGCGATGTCCTTCAGCGTCACGGTCTTCGTGGCCGCGCCGGCGACGCCGGCGGTGAGCACGGCGGCGGACAGCGCGAGACCGGCGAGCGCGGCGGGGATTCTCAGCGTGGTCATCGCCAGGCTCTGCGGCCGGATGGCCCGAACGGGTCATTTGCGGCTGCGGCCTGGCGCGTTGGCGGGCCTATTTCGTGCGCGAGCGGTGCGCGAGGGGTATGTTGGCCCCAATGAGCATGACGTTCATCTTCCTGATGTTCGTCCTGAAGATCCCGATCTGCGGCCTGCTGTACATCGTCTGGTGGGCGATTCACGCCGAGCCGGAGCCCGAGGTCGCGACGGACGACGAGGGCGGCACGAAGAAGCCGCGCGAGCCGCAGCCGCGCCCGCGCCACCCGCACCCGCGGCCCGCGCTCCCGCGCCCGCCGCGGCGGGGCCCGCACGGCGCGCCCGCGCTGGCGCCGCCGCTGCGCACGCGCACCGTGGTCGCCGCGCGCGGCCGCCGCGTCGAGCGCTAGCCGCCCGCGCCTTTAGAGTGCAGCGGGCATGAGCGCCCCCGCCTCCGTCCTCTCCGACGGCACGATCCTGCGCTTCGTGCAGGAGGGACGGATCCGGATCGACCCGTGGGACCCGGCGATGGTGCAGCCGGCGAGCGTCGACCTGCGCCTCGGCAACACCTTCCGCGTCTTCCACAACCACCGCGCCGCGGCGATCGACCTCGCCCAGCCGCCGACGGATCTCACCGAGCAGATCGCGATCACCGACGAGGAGCCGTTCGTCGTGCACCCGGGCGAGTTCTGCCTCGGCCGCACGCTGGAGTGGGTCGAGCTGCCCGACGACGTCGTCGCCCGCATCGAGGGCAAGTCGAGCCTCGGTCGCCTCGGGCTGATCGTCCACGCGACCGCCGGCTTCGTCGATCCCGGCTGGAAGGGCACGCTGACGCTCGAGATCACGAACCTCACGCGCGTGCCGATCAAGCTGTGGGCCGGCAAGCCGATCGCCCAGCTCTCGTTCATGACGCTCGACGCCCCCGCGCTGCGGCCCTACGGCCACCCCGACCTCGGCAGCCACTACCACGGGCAGGTCGAGGCGACCGAGAGCCGCTACGAGGGCGGGCCGGCGGCCCGTCCCGTGCGATAAGGTCGCGCCGCGATGATCTGGAGCACGATCCTGGCCGCTGCCGAGGCGGTCGAGCACGAGAAGTCCGAGGCGCCGTTCTTCGTCGCGGGCGCGCTGCTCGTGGCGTTCGCGCTGGCGATCAGCGTCATCGGCATGAAGAAGCCGGACTTTCCGTCGGACGCAGGCCAGACGCGCGGCGTCATGGCCGTCAGCGTGCTCTTCGTCGCCGCGGCGATGATCGCCATCGTCTATGTCTCCGCCTGACGAGGACGACGGCTACGCGATCAGCTACAAGGTGCTCGAGCCGGGCACCCCGGTCGTCGATCGCGACGGCCTCGACGTCGGCAGCGTCCGCCAGGTCCTCGAGAACGAGGCCGAGCACATCTTCGACGGGCTGGTGATCGAGACGCCGGCCGGCGAGCGCTTCGTCGACGCGCCCGAGGTGGCCCGGATCGCCGAGCGGCGGGTCACGCTGACGCTCGACGCAGAGGGGGTCGAGGGGCTCCCGGAGCGCGACACGGCGGGCGGTCCGACCTTCCGCGCGAACACCCGCGGCGGGCGCCTGAGCCGCTATTTCGGCGGCGGCTGGAAGCGCGACTGACCGCCGCGCGCAAAAACTTCACATCCCGCCGACGCTTGTTTCGGGGTTCGGGGGTGCATAATCGAAGGACGTGAGTACCAAGAACACACAGGACATCGGCTCCGGCACGGTCGCTGAGAGCAACGGTGCAGACCGCCCCGCGAGCGAGGACACGCTCAGCGTCACCGACAACCGCACGGGCCGCACGTACGAGATCCCGATCGTCGACGGCACCGTAAGAGCGCTGGACTTCCGCGCGATCCGCACATCCGAGGACGACTTCGGCCTCATGACGTACGACCCGGCCTTCATGAACACGGCCGCCTGCCGGTCGTCGATCACGTACCTCGACGGGACCAACGGGGTCCTCGAGTACCGCGGCTATCCGATCGAGCAGCTCGCGGCGGACTCGAGCTACCTCGAGGTCGCCTACCTGCTCGTCTACGGCGAGTTGCCGACCTCCGCCGAGCTGGAGGAGTGGCAGCACCAGATCACGATCCACACGTTCGTGCACGAGAACGTCAAGGAGTTCCTCGGCGGCTTCCGCCACGACGCGCACCCGATGGGGATGCTGCTCGGCGCGACCGGCGCGCTGTCGACGTTCTATCCGGACGCCATCGACATCGACGACCCGGCCAACCGCGACATCCAGACGATCCGGATGATCTCCAAGATCCCGACGCTGGCCGCGTTCGCCTACCGCCACGCGCAGGGCCAGCCGTACGTCTATCCGGACAACGACCTCTCGTACTCGGGCAACTTCCTGAACATGATGTACAAGATGACCGAGCTCAAGTACGAGCCCGATCCGCGGCTCGAACGCGCGCTCGACGTCCTCTTCATCCTGCATGCCGACCACGAGCAGAACTGCTCGACGAGCGCCGTGCGCTCGGTCGGCTCGGCCAAGCCCGACCCCTACTCGGCCGTCGCGGCCGGGATCGCCGCGCTCTACGGCCCGCTGCACGGCGGCGCCAACGAGGCCGTCCTGCGGATGCTGCACCGCATCAAGGACCGCGAGAACATCCCGGACTTCGTGAAGGGCGTGAAGGAGGGCAAGGAGCGCCTGATGGGCTTCGGCCACCGCGTCTACAAGAACTACGACCCGCGGGCGCGGATCATCAAGAAGGCCGCCGAGGACGTCTTCGAGGTCGTCGGGCGCAACCCGATGCTGGACATCGCGCTCGAGCTCGAGTCGATCGCCCTCGAGGACGACTACTTCATCGAGCGCAAGCTCTACCCCAACGTCGACTTCTACTCGGGCCTCATCTACCAGGCGATGGGCCTGCCGGTGGCGATGTTCCCGGTGATGTTCGCGATCGGGCGCACGAGCGGCTGGATCGCCCAGTGGCGCGAGATGGTCGAGGACTCCGAGCAGAAGATCTCGCGTCCGCGCCAGATCTACACGGGCGAGCGCATGCGCGACTACGTCCCGATCGACAAGCGCTAGCCCGCTCTTCCCAGGTGTGACATCGGGCACAGCGGGCCTGTGCGCGGGGCCGCGCCTGCCATCGTGTCGGGGCGATGCTCCATGAACTGCCCAACGGGACGCGGGTGCGCCTGCGTTTCATCGCCCCCTCCGACAAGGCGCTGCTCGCCCGCGGCGTCGCCGCGCTGTCGCCGCAGTCGCGCCGGCAGCGCTTCCTCGGCGCCAGGAGCGGGCTCAGCGCGGACGAGCTGCGCCGCTTCACGGAGGTCGACGGCCACGACCACGTCGCGATCGTCGCGGTGCTGGAGAGCGATCCGGACGAGCTCGCCGCCGTCGGGCGCTTCGTGCGCGATCCGGACCGCCCCGACGAGGCCGAGGTCGCGATCACGGTCTGCGACGCGCTGCAGGGCATGGGCCTCGGCCGGGCGATCGGCCTGGCGCTGGCCGACGTCGCCAAGACGCTCGGCATCCGCCGCTTCACGGCCTCGCTGCTGGGCACGAACGTCGCGGCCAACCGGCTCTTCCACGCGATCTCGCGGCGCGTCCAGACGGCCTACTCGTCCGGGATCGCGGACCTCGTCGTCGAGCTCGAGACGCGCGAGCACCCGATCACGCCGGGCTCGCTCGCCGCGTAGCCGCCCGCGCGGGCCCGTGTGGCCCCCGCGGCTACGATCGGCGGCCGCATGCCCTACACGGTCACGATCCGCGTCGGCCCGCGGGTGTCGCGCGAGCGCGTCCCCACGGTCGCGGACGCCGTCGACCTGCTCGAGCTGCGCCTGCGCGAGCTCGGCCCCGAGGCCCGCCGCACGACCCAGCGCGCCCTCGCCCGCGAGTACGAGCCGGTCGCCCAGGTCGCCGCCCGCGGCGAGCTGTCGGGCCCGGGCCGGCTGAACCCGCGCGTCCGCGCGGGCGCCGACGTCCGGGGCGACGGCTCGATCGAGGTCTACCGGGGGAAGGTCAACCGCGAGCTCGTGGCGCTGGAGGCGGGCGAGGGCGCGTTCGACGGGCTGCGGCGCGTGCTGGGGGCGTGAGCGGCGCGTGCGGCCGATGCGGGCCTCGGCGAGCGGCGCTTGATCGCCGGTCACCAACGACGGACGGTGATCGTCCGAGCCAGCACGTCATTCAGGGCTCGGCGGTCTGTCCGAGCGATGACGAGGAGCCAGTTCACCGACGCGACCGCCACACGTAGCGTGAGCGTCGCCCGCTCGCTCGCTCGGAGACCCACGAGTCCCGTCGCGGGGCAGCCGGCTACATGGACCGGGACTTGCACGCGGCGAATCGTTTGCGCGTACCGCAAGGAAGTCGCTAGCGGTTTGCGGCGAGACCCGCAGGACGCGCCCCGGCGAACGGACCCACCTCCTCAGAGATGCCGTTCGCAGGCGCTCGCGGCACCATCGCCGCGGAGCGACAGCAGCTACTCGACCGTCACCTTCTTCGCCAGGTTCCGCGGCCTTGGAGATGGTCGCCGACCACTCCAAGGTCCTTGACGGCTTTGGTGGTCGCGCCCCGGTCGCGGTCGCGGGTCGGGAGTCGCGATAAACGGGTCCAAGCCGTAGCGCGCCACGCAGTGGTGTCGCGATCACGCGGCGCTGCCGTACTCGTCGTGAAGGTTCCACCACTGATAGGGCGCGGTCTGCGGATACCCCTCCGGCGAGTCCTCCCACTCCTCCTGGCGCCCGAGCGCGGTCAGGTCGAGGTAGCTCCACGTGCTGCCCATCGCCTCGTCGCCGCGGTTGTTGACGAAGTACGTGCGCACGACGTCGTCGCCGTCGCGCAGGAAGGCGTTGGTGCCGTGCCACTCGTCCACGCCGAAGTCGGCGTCGAAGTCGTCGGTGAGCGTGTACCACGGGATCTGCTCCCAGCCCATCCGCGCCTTCCAGCGCTCGATGTCCGCCTGCGGCGCGCGCGAGACGAACGCCAGCGTGGTGTCGCGGGCGTTGAGGTGGGCGAGGTCGGCGACCTGGTCCGCCAGGAACGAGCAGCCGCCGCATCCGCGCTCCGGCCAGCCGGAAACGCCGGGCTCGAAGAAGAAGCGGTACACGATCAGCTGCCGGCGCCCCTCGAACAGGTCGAGCAGACCCGCAGCACCGCCGGGCCCCTCGAAGCGGTAGTCCTTCTCGACGGCCACACTCGGCATCCGGCGGCGCTTGGCCGCCAGCGCGTCGCGGGCGCGCGTCAGCTGCTTCTCCTCCGCCAGCAGCTCCTCGCGGGCAGCCGCCCATTCTTCCGGCGAGACGATCGGCGGCATCTGCATGGGAAGTCCTCCTTCGGATGCTGGTCAAACCTCAGACCCGGCAATGCACCGAAACTCATCGCTCGCGCATAGCATGGGCCGATGCCGACGCCGCGGAGGGTCACGGTCGCCGACGGCGACGATCGCCTCGAGCGCCTGCAGCGCGCCTTCGACCAGGAGCTCGCCTCCTCCTCGAGCCTGAACGCTCGCGGCTCGGCCCTCGGCGGCTTCTCCGCGGTCGCGCTGTTGCTGGCGATGCTGTTCGCGGCGATCTGGCTCGACGACACGAAGTACGAGTTCACCGACATCGCCGACGGAGTCCTGCGCTATGGCCTGATGGCGATCGGCGCGGGCTTCGCGCTGTGCGTCGTGTGCAGCCTCATCGCGGTCACGCCGCGCGGGACGTGGCGGGGCGAGCAGGGCGGCCGCGTCGACCTCGCCGCCCGCGGCAGCGCCAGCGAGGAGGCGCACGTCGTCGCCCAGACGCTCGAGAAGCAGCGCGTGCGCAACGACCGCAAGAGCCGCTGGCTGCAGTTCGCGAGCGCGGGCATGGCGGTCGCGCTGCTGGCGGTCGCGGCGCAGGCGCTCGCGTTCACGCTTGGCAGCGACATCCGCGACCAGCGGGTCGGCGCGGCCGCTCCGCTGCCCGGTCTCGCGGCGGTCCCGCTCGGCGTCGACGAGCAGCGCGCGCTCGCGGAGCGCTACGCGCCGGTCGTCTGGCTGCACCCCAAGGAGGAGTACCAGCCGCTGCGCGTGGACTCGTTCCTGAAGGCCTCGCGGCTGACGTGGCGCACGCGCAAGGGCAACGAGAAGGAGGTCGCCGAGCGCGGGAAGCTCGTGGCCAGGCGGCTCGGGCGCGGGTGCGACCAGGGCTGCTACTCCGTCGGCGGCTACCTCGCGCCCGAGCTCACGCGCCCGTACTTCGAGCGCGACCGCGTGCGCGGCCTGGAGCGCAAGCGCGGCTTCGCACTCGACCTCGCCGATCCGCAGCGCCGTGGCGAGGGTGCGGACGCGCCGATGCTCTACGAGATCGGCGTGCGCAAGGCCGCCGACGAGCTGCGCATCACGTACTGGTTCTTCTACGGCTTCAGCGTCCCGTACCTGTCGTTCCGCGAGGGCGGCAAGAGCGTCGTGCCGGTCAGCCACGAGGGCGACTGGGAGAACATCGACGTCGTCCTCGGTCTGGCCAACGGCGCGCCGCGGCGGGTCGAGTACGCCGCTCACGGAGGTGAGCCGCAGCGCGTCGCCTGGACCGCCGTCGAGCGCCACGGAGACGACCGCACCCACCCGGTCGCCTACAGCGCGCGCAACAGCCACGCCTCCTACCCGACGGCCGCCCCGCGGCGCACGAAGGACAACGAGCTCTGCCTGGCGGGTTCGACGAGGCTCTGCTCAGTCGAGCTGCGTGACCGCGGGACGCGCTGGGCGCCGTGGGAGAAGGGCGACGACGGGCTGGTCAACGCCGTCGACGAGCCGTGGTACGGCTTCGGCGGCGCCTGGGGCAAGGCCGGCGCGGTGCCGGACTCCACGGGGCCGCTCGGCCCGTCGGTCTACAAGCTGCGCAACGACCGCAGCTGAGTCGCCCCGGCGCTTCTAGCTGACCATCCGCACGGCCTTCAGCCGGCCCTGCACCCAGCCGCGCACGCCGCTCGTGTACCAGCGCGAGAAGCGGCGATCCGACGGACCGCCCGGCAGCGCCGTCCAGACGACGCTCTGGGCGAGGTCGGTGATCAGCCGAAACGAGGGCCCGACGGCGACGTCGCGGCCGCCGGTTCGCAGGAGCTGGCTCTGGTGCACCGTGGCCCGGCCACCGCGCAGTTGAACGGGGCCGTGGTCGAAGCCCAGCCACCGGGGCAGGCGCCCGCCGAGCACGAGGTGGCGCATGATCATCGTCTTCGGCGGCGGGTCGGCCGGCGTCGCCGCGAGCGCCTGCACGGCGAGCGCGCGCAGGGCCTCGTCGCGCCCCTGCGGTCGCGGCCATGAGTCGCCCGGTCCGAGCAGCACCTCGTCGATCAGCCCGAAGTAGTTGGCGACGAGGTCGGTCTCGTCGATGACGTGCCGCGCGCCCTCGGCCCCGCAGGCCCACGTGAGGACGGCGTCGACGGCCGCGCCGTAGAAGGCCTCGAACCAGGCCGCGCTGTGCGCGTCGTCGTAGGAGCCCTGCCAGGCGATGATCTCGACGAAGCGCTCGTCGCCGTCCAGCAGCGGCACCAGGACGGCCATGAAGCGCCGCGCCTGCAGCGAGACGGCGTCCATCTGGACGTGGCGCAGCGCGTCGATCGTCCAGTCGCTGCGGGCCCCCAGCAGCTCCTCCAGGCGCTGCGCCCGATACGGCGCGCCCGCGATCGTGATCGGCTGCGCGACCCCGAGGTGGTTGAGGTCCTCGTTGGCGGTCGCGATGAAGCCCTCGGGCGGGTCGGCGCGCCGCGGCAGGTCGGCGGGGTCGTGGAAGCCCTGCCAGTCGTCGGCGGGGCGCCAGCCGGCGAGCGGGAGCAGGCCCGTCGCGCCCTCGCGCCGGCGCGGGATGCGGCCCGACATGCGGTAGGCGATCGCGCCGTCGCGGTCGGCCATGACCCAGTTGAAGGCCCACTCCAGGCGGCTCAGCAGCTCGCCGGCCTCCTCGGTGCTGCTCGCGCCCGGCAGGTCGAGCGCCGCCGCCAGCGAGGCCGCGCCGCAGTCGCGACCGGCCCAGCGGGTCGCGAGGTAGCGGCCCGCGACATCGGCGTCGCCGCCGAGCGTGCCGTGCAGGTTCTCGTGGAAGCGCAGGCGCAGCGGCGTGCCGCCCTTGCGCTCGATGACCTCCTCGCGCACGTCGAAGCGCTCCCAGCGCTGCTCGCCGCCGCCCTCGCGCCGGAAGCAGCCGTCGCGGCAGTCCTCGACCCACGAGTCGATGACGTCGGCGTAGGCGTACGTCACGCCCCAGGCGACGGCGTCGTTGCGCCCGACGAGGATCGCCGGCACGCCCGGCATCGAGGCGCCCGCGACCCGGCCCCGCGGGCCGTCGAGCACCGCCTCGCACCAGACCGCCGGCAGCCGGCCGATCTCGAGGTGGGGGTCGTTGGCGAAGATCGCCGCGCCGTCGCGCGTGCGCGACGGCGCCAGCGCCCAGTTGTTGGAGGCGGCCGCGGCCGGCACGGCGAGATGCCAGCGGACGCTGTCGGGCACGAACGGATCCTCGACCCGAAGCCCCTCCAGCAGCGTCTCGTCGAAGCCCGCGAGGCGGCCGCCGAAGAGCTCGTCGAGCGTCGCGGCGGACAGGCCGCCGCTGAGCATCTGCACGATCCAGCGCTCGACCTCGCCCTGCGTCTGGGCAAGCCCGACGTAGCCGATCAGGCGCCCCATCAGCACGCAGTCGGCCGGGACCCAGGGCTGCGGCCGGTGCTTGAGCAGGCGCAGCTCCCACGGCCGCGAGGCCTCCAGCGCGCGGTTGACGCCGTCGGCATAGGCCTCCAGCAGCGCCCGGTGGCGCGGCGCGAGCGCGTCGATCTGCGCCTGCACGCCGCCGGCGAGGTCGATGCGCCGGAAGAAGCGGTCGAGCGCCACCATCTCGTCGCCGCCGTCGAGGATCTCCGCGGCGCGGCCCTGGCCGATGATCCGCGTGACGACGAGCTGCAGCGCGCGGTCGACGCCGTGGCAGTGGCCGAGGCCGCGCAGCACGTCGGCCTCGGTCGTCGCCCGCACGTGCGGGACGCCCCCATCGTCGCGGCGGACGTCGATCGGACCGTCGCCCTGCAGCGTCCAGGCTCGGCGCGTGCGCACGCGCCAACCCTAGACGTCCCTCAGCGCGCGAAGCCCAGGATCAGCTGCGGCCGTCTCCAGCGGGACGTCGAGCTGGTTAGCCTGCGCCCGGTGCGCCGCCTGCTCGCCGTGCTGCTCGCAATCGCCGCCGCGACCGGCGTCGCGGTCGCCCTCGCGCAGGAGCCCGCGGGCGCGCTGGCGGACGCAGCGCACCAGCTGCCCGAGCCGGGCGTCGCGATCCCGCGCGACCCCGCCACGCTCGCAACCACGCTGACCGCGACGACGCAGCGGCTGCGCGCGGCGCTGAAATCCTGGGACCCGGCCGCGGCCGTCCCGCGCGACGTCACCTATCTCGCGCTGCACCACCAGCGGCTCCTGCGCTTCATGGCGGCCCGCCGTGCGCTCGGCGACGCGACGATCGCGCGGCTGCCCGCCGCCGTGCGCGGCGAGGCGCGCGACACCGTCCGCGGCCGCCGCTTCCTCGCCGCGATCCCGCGCTCGACGCGCAACCTGCCGCCGGTGCGGGTCGCGCCCGCCGCGCCCGCGGCGCAGCTGCGGCGCGACTACGACGCCGCACAGAAGCGCTTCGGCATCCACTGGTCGATCCTCGCCTCGGTGAACTTCGTCGAGTCCGCCTTCGGGCGCGTGCGCAGCGCCAGCGAGTCCGGCGCCCGCGGTCCGATGCAGTTCCTGCCCTCGACCTGGCGCCAGTACGGGATGGGCGGCGACATCGACGACCCGCACGACGCGATCCTCGGCGCCGCCAACTACCTGCGCGCCGCGGGCGCGCCCGCAGACATCGACCGCGCGCTGTTCGCCTACAACCACTCGACCGCCTACGTCCGCGCGATCCGCCGCTTCGCCGCCCGCATGCGCGCCGACGAGCGGGCGTTCCTGACCTACTACGCCTGGCAGGTGTTCGTGCGAACGGCGACCGGCTCGCGGCGGCTCACCGGGCCGGGGCGGTGACGATCGCGAGCGCCATCAGCGTCACGGCGTGCAGCGTCTGATCGAGGCCGAGCGCGACGACCGGAAGAGTCTTCGGATCGCCGCCCTTGACCCGGCGCATGTAGGTCGCCAGCAGCCGGCCGTCGTCCTGCAGGACATGCGGTATCGCGATCCCGGCGGCGACTGCGAGGACGCCCCACGACAGCGCGTCGAACATCCAGACGAAGCACGGCAGGAAGGCGAGCGTGTAGGTCGCCACGTGTGACAACAGCGCCGAGCGGCCGACGGTGTTGCCGCGCGCGAGCCCCCCGTGCTTGTTCACAGCCTGCCAGTCGGTCTGCAGGACGAAGTCTCCAACCAGGTGGGAGATGACGAACACCACGAAGACCTCGACCCACTCCACGCTGACCTACTCGCGAAACGCGAACGTCACGGGGCGTGGGTGGCCAGTGCCAGACGCAGACGTGTCAGCGAGCGGGAGATGCGGCTGGCGACCGTTCCTTCGGGAATGCCGAGGTCGCGGCTGATCTGCGCGTAGGACTGGTCGCGGCAGAAGAAGCGGTCGATGACCTCCCGCGAATCCTCTGGCAGCATGTCGAGCGCATCGCGGATGTCCAGCGCGAGGTCGATCTCGGCAAGCCGGTCGGCCGGATCGGTGACCGTGAGCCCGGCGTCGGCGTTGGTTTGCACGCGCCGCCGAGCGCGGATCCGATCGATGCACAGGCGCCGCGCGACCTGGGCGAGCCACGAGCGCAGGGCGGCTTCGTCATCGATCCGCTCAAGGTTGCTCCACGTGCGCGCAAAGGTCTCCTGGAAGACCTCTTCGGCCTCGGTCTCATCCAACTGGTAGCCGCGAACGCAGACCGCGTAGACGTAGCGCTCGTGTGAGCGAACGATGATCGACCAAGCGACCTGGTCACCGCGGCGACACCGCTGAAGCAGCGTCATTCGTGACGTTAATTCGGATGTCATCCCTCACACCGGTTCTTGGATCATCAGCCTACCTGCGGCCGTCCGCCGTGTGGGGTTAATCGCAGAGCGTCAGTCACCCGCTGCTGTGGAGCTGCGTGCGAACGGCCGCGACGACGGTCGCGGTCGCCGGCAGGCCAGCAGCTCCGAGCGCCTCCGCGGGGTTCTCCTCAAACCGCGATCGGAAGTCCTCGTCGCGATGCAACCGGCCCAGGACGTCGTCGAGGTCGGCGAGCGTCGCGGGCAGCGCTTCGGCCGCCTCGACCCAGCCCAGCGGCGCCGGCCGCAGCAGCGCAAGCAGCTCCGCCAGTCGCTCTTCGCTCAGCTCGCGCACGTCGTCCATGATCCCTCAACGTCGCGGCGGCTCGGGATCTTCCCCGTGGCCGTCGGGTGGTGGTCCGTCGACGACGCGCACGCGAGTTGGGAAGATCGGTAGACTTCGGGCGTTATGCCGGTATGCCCGCCCGTGTCATCCTCGCCATCGCCGCGATCACGGGGTCGATCATTCTCGGGGGACCGACGGCGGCGATGGGCGCGCAGGTCATCCGGCAGCCCAGTAGCGAGGTCGTCGTGTCCGCTGTCGCGGGAGAGACCAACAACGTTCGCGTCACGCAGAACGCGACGACGATCCTCATCGAGGACGACGTCCCGCTCACGAACACCTCCCCCGACTGCACCGGCGGTGGTGCGAGCGTCACGTGTCCGCTTCCCGCGGTCGGACCCCCGGGCGTAGGAGTGCGGCTCAATCTCGGCGACGGAAACGACCAGACAGCTTTCACCGGTGTCACCGTGAGCGTTCAGCAATCCGGCGGCGACGGCATTGACCAGCTCGGTGCAGCCACCGGACTGTCAGCGCCCAGGGCGATGCCGGCAACGACACGCTCACCGGCGGAGCAGGGGGCGCAACGAGCGGTCTCACCGGCGGTCTCGGTGACGACCTCCTGATCGGCGGCGCAGGCGGGACCGAGATGCAGGGCGGACCCGGCGCGGACACCTTCCAGGAGGGCGCGGGCAGAGACGTCGTCGGCTACTGCGACTCGGCCAATCCGCTGGCGGGGGTGACCATCACGCTCGACGGCCTGGCCAACGACGGCAGCGCGCTCGAAGGCGACAACGTCGGGGCCGGCATCGACCAGGTGAGCGGTTGCGACGCTGCGGACCAGCTGACGGGCAATGCCGGTGCAAACGAGCTTGCGGGCGCCGGTGGCGATGACGTGATCGACGGCGGCGCAGGCAACGACCTGATCAACGGCGGAGGCGGATCGGACAATCTCTTCGGGGGCGACGGGAACGACACCATCACGGCGTGGGAGCCGGCGGTGCTCCCGACACGCGCGGACCAGGTGTCGTGCGGACCCGGTGTCGACACGGCTGACGTGGACACGCTCGACATCGTCGACTCGACCTGCGAGACCATCACGTTCCTTGGTGGCGCGCCGCTCGGACCCGGGCCCGGAGGCGCAGGTGCCGGCGTAGGCGCAGCGGCGCCGGGCGCCGGGCGTTGCCCGGCACTCCCCCCAACCTCGTCACCACCGTCCGCGCGGACCCCGACCCGCCCGTCGAGGGGAAGACGTTCGACGTCGTCGCGACGGTGCGCAACTCCGGTGGCACCGCCGCCACCGGCACGGTCCTCGAGCTCGCCGTCACGGGACGAGCTGTCCCGGTCGGCGCCGCGCAGCCGCGTCAGGTGGGCGGGTTACCGACGGGCTGTCGACTGGATGCTACGTCCGTGCTCTGCGATGTCGGGACCGTTCCCGCCGGAGGCAGCGTGCAGCGAAGCATCGCGTTTCGCGGCGACGAGGCCGCAACGCTTGACCTGACGGCCAACGCGCGCTCCGCAACCGCCGACACGCGCACGTCCGGCGGCACGTCGCGCCTGCGCGTCGCGACGGTCCCGGCAGCGGCGGCCGGGGTCAACCTCCCGCCGCCGGTGTTCCGCACGTCCGCGAACCTCCTGCGGGCCAGTGGCCGCGTGCTCGTGCGCGTGCCCGGCAGCCGCAGGTTCACGGAGGTCAAAGCCGGCCAGCAGATCCCGTTCGGCACGGTTGTCGACGCGCGCAAGGGGCGCGTTGCGCTCGTCACCGAGAGGTCGGCGGGCGGGCCGCTGCTGAACGGCACCTTCTACCAGGGAGGGTTCACCATCTCGCAGGCGGCGACCGGGGAGACGTCGGCCACCCTCGCGCTCGGCAACTTCGCCTCCTGTCCGCGGACCTCGCGCCGGGCGGGCACGCGCGCAGTGGCACGCGCAGCGCAGACGGAGAAGGCGGGGTCCAAGGGCGAGGCGCGCGGCAAGGCGCGGCGGGTACTGTGGGGCAAGAGCAGCGGCGGGCATCGCACCCGCGGGCGCAGCAGTGCGGCGTCGGTGCGCGGGACGCTGTGGCGGACGTCTGACTACTGCAACGGCACACTGACCCTGGTGCGCGAGGGTGTGGTGAGCGTCCGCAACCTGCGCACCGGGAAGGTCGTCACCGTCCGCGCCGGGCGCGAGTACTTCGCCAGTCGCTGATGTGACGTCGTTTCACCGCCTCGGTCTCGCCGATCGTCTGCTCGTCGGCACGCGCTGCTGGCGGTCGGTGGTCGGCTCGGTGCCGCGGCCACTGGGGCGTTGCGAGGCTTCGAGCGCGACAGCGTCGACACGCGCTTCTCGATCCGTGGCAGCGAGCCCGCCCCCGACGACATCGTCGTCGTCGCGGTCGATGACCGTACGTTTGATGATCTTGAGGTTCAGTGGCCGTTTCCGCGCTCGTTCCACGCCGATCTCGTCAAGGCGTTGTCGCGTGCTGGCGCCCGGGTGCTTGTCTATGACGTGCAGTTCACCGAGCAGACCGTGCCCGGAGGAGGACTCTGCGCTGATCGAGGCCGTCGAGCGATCATGGCCGCGTGGTGCTTGCCGACGACCGAGACCAACAGTCGCGGTGAGTCAGCGGTGTTCGGCGGCGCCGGACGTGCTTGAGCAGATCGGCGCTCTCGTCGGGTCACAGTGGGCTGCCGCCTGAGGAGGGCGATGTCGCTGCGCCGCCTGCCGTACGCCACGCGAGGGTCTTGACTCGCTTCGCCGTTGCGACCGTGACCGCCGAGCGCGGCCGTCGGCCGGCGCGGCCAGCGCGGCGACGACGCCGTGGATCGATTATCACGGGCCGCCGCGGACGTTCATGACCGTGTCGTTTTCCGCAGGCGCTGCGTGCTCGGCGCGACGATTCGCGGTTTCGCGGCGCGCACCGTCGTGATCGGCGCCTCCGCACCAAGTCTGCAGGACGTGCCATCCGACCCCCACGAGCGGCGACGGCCTGATGTCCGGCCCGGAGGTTCAGGCCAACGCGATCTCCACCGCGCGCCGCGGCTTTCCGCTTCGAAGCGTGCCCGATCTCGATCGGCTACGGGTTCGATCGTTCGTGATGGCGCTCGCTGCCGGCCGCGCTTGCGCGTCGGCGCCGGGCCCGCAGCACGCTGCTGTTCGGCGATCGCAGCGCCGTCGCTGGGCTATCTCGTCGGTTGCTCAGGTCGCGTTTCCAGGCCGGCGCGATCGTGCTCCGGTGGCGGCCCCGGTGTTCGCGCTGGGCGCTGAGTGCTGCCGGTGCGGCGGCCAGTCGGTACACGATGGGATCGGTGGAGCGACTGCGCATCCGCGACTCGTTTCGTCGCTTTGTTCCCGAGGCGGTGGTCGACGCAGACGCTCGAGCGGGCGGGCGGCGGGTCGCCGCGGCTCGGGGGGTGTGCCGGGAGAGCACCGTGATGTTCAGTGACCTGCGGGGGTTTACCTCTCTTTGGTGAGCGTCGGGAGCCTGAGCAGGTCATCGAGGTCCTCAACCGCTATCTGACGCGGATGAGCGGCGCGATCCTCGACGAGGGTGGAACGCTCGTTGCGTATATGGGCGATGGGATCATGGCCGTGTTTGGCGCTCCGGTTCCCGCCGACGACCACGCCGACGCGGCGCTACGTGCCGCCAGGCGCATGCTTCGCCGAGCTTGATGTCTTCAACGCCGAGCTGCTGGCCGAAGGCATCGGCGACGGGTTTCCTGCATGGGTATCGGGCTTAACAGCGGTCCGGTGATGAGCGGCAACGTCGGTTCTGAGCGGAGGCTGGAGTACACGGCACTCGGTGACACGACGAACACCGCCGCGCGGCTGGAGGAGATGACCAGACAACTCGGGCGCCAGGTGATCCTCAGCGAGAGCACCCGCGCGTTGCTGCGCACAGCGTGTGAGGACCTTGAGCTGGTCGGCGAGGTCCCGGTACGAGGCCGTGAGCACGGGATTGTCGTGTGGACGGTGCAGGGGTCATGACGGAGCGCGTGTGGTGAAGGTGCTCGCTCAGCTGCGCAGTTCGCTGCGGGCGTTCGCCGTCGGTCGTTCGTCGCCGCGACCTGCGGTTGTTGTTGAGCGCGTATGGCCTCGTGTCGATCGCGATGTGGGCGGGTTCGGTCGCGGTGACCGTGTACTCCTTTCAGATCGCCGGCCCCGAAGGGCGTGGCGCTGCAGACGGTGATGGCGTTGCTGCCCGCCGCCGTCGCCGTCCCCTTCACCTCGGTCCTGGCCGATCGCTACCCGCGTACTCGCGTGATCGTCTGTCGCTGGCCTGCTGCGGGTGCCCGTCTTCGGCGCTCATGGTGCTGCTCGTCCTCGCCGGCGCGCCGTTGGTCGTGGTGCTTTTGTGCTCTGCGGTAGGCGGGATCGTGCAGAGCGCGATCGACCCGGCACGTCAGGCGCTGCTGCCGCAACTCGCGCAAGACCCCGAGGATCTGACGGCGGCCAATGTTGCGTCGAGCTCGATCGACAGCGTGAGCATCTTCCTCGGCCCCGCGCTCGGCGGCCTGCTGCTGGCCGCGACGAGCGTGCAGTTCGTCATTGCTGCCGGCGCCGGCGCCACTCCTGATCGCGGTATCTGCTCGTCGCGCGGATCACTGTCAGCGCTCCCCCAGGCACAGACGCCGAGCAGCAGCAGGAGCGCTTCTCAAGCCGCGTGTCGGCCGGCGCGCGCACCGTCGCACGATCGGCGCCACTGCGCCTGATCGTCGGCTTCATGGCGGCACAGACGATGGTCGACGGCCTGCTCGGCGTCCTGCTCGCCGCGGTCGCCCTGGACCTCCTCGGACATCGGTGAGAGCGGCCTCGGGCGTACTGAACTCCGCGATCGGAGTCGGCGCGGTCGCGGGCGCCGCAGTGGCGGTGATACTCGTCGGCCGCAGGCGCCTGGCGCCGAGCTTCGCGATCGGCTGCGCCCTGTGGGGTGCACCGATCGCGGTGATCGGACTGGCCCCAGAACTCCGCGGTCGCCGTCCTCGCGCTGGCCGCCGTCGGGGTCGGAAACACACTGATCGACGTCAGCGGCTTTACGTTGCTACAACGTGTCGCACCCGAGGAGGTCCTCGGACGCGTCTTCGGGGTGCTCGAAAGCTTCATGCTCGCGTCCGTCGCACTCGGCGCCATCCTCGCCCCGGTGCTCATCACACTCCTTGGCCTCCGGGGCGCACTGATCGCGTCGGGCCTCTTCCTACCCATGCTCGTCGCCGTCGGATGGCACGCACTGCGCAACGCTTGACAGTGCAGTCAGGCACGCTGATCCCCGAGGCCGACCTGGCCCTCGTCCGGAATGTGCCGATGTTCGCCGCGCTCGGCGGACCCGAGCTCGAGCGGCTCGCCGGCGCGCTACGACCGGTGCACCTCGCTGCCGGCCAAAACGCCGTCGTACAAGGCGAACCCGGCGACGACTTCTACATCGTCGCCAGCGGATCGACTCGAGGTCCTCGTCGACGACCAGCACATCCGCGAGCACCACACCGGCGATGCGTTCGGAGAAATCGCGCTGCTACGCGACGTGCCGCGCACCGCCACCGTCCGCGCCCTGGAAGACACCGAACTTCAAGCACTCGGCCGCGACGACTTCCTCGCCGCCATCACCGGGCACGCCGACACCGCCCGCGCCGCGCACGCGATCGCCACCTCACGCCTCAACCGCGCCCAGCCCGTCGCACGGCTGCGGTAGCTGCTGAGCCGGAACCTGTGAGGCCTTCCCCTCGACATCCCCACGGCGCGCGAGGGCGCGTAGGTCGTCGTGCGGTTCAATGAGACGGCGCGCAAAGGGCGCAACCGCGAGGTCCCGCCCGTGGCGGACAGATTGTTCGAGCGAGCTAGCAGGCGCAGCCCCGGAAGTCCATGCGCACGTTCGCTGTGCGGGCGACGCCGCCCGCCCAGACGCTGTCCGAGAACCTCGAGTACACCGTCTGGCGGACCGCCGGGCACACGCCGAAGGTGGCGGTCCCCTGCACGGCGTACCAGTAGCCGTCGGGGATGTTGTACATCGTGAACGCGCCACTGGCGTTGGAGCTGCCCTTGCGGCCGAGGTTCACCCACGAGGTGCCGTTATGGCGCCAGAGGTACAGCGGCGCGTTGCCGACGCGGTACCCCTGGGGGTTGTTCGTGACGGTTCCGGAGATCGCGATCGCGGCCTCCGCGTCGGCCAGTGGTGACACGCGTGTACCGGCGGCGACGCCAGCGCTGAGGACGGCGGTCGCGGCGAGAGCGGCGGACAGAAGCTTCTTGGTGCGCGACATGGTGTGTCCTTTCGGTGCGGCGGCGGGAGTGTGGCTGCCTGATATGCGCAAGACGGCGATGCACCGCCGCTCTCTTCCCTCCGGCCGCCCAAGCGTGAGCAACGACACAGAGTGGAAGTCCGGCTCGCACCTCGACGAGGTGGCGTGCCTGGCCGCGCATCAGCGAGGATCCGCGCCGTGCCTACCGCCCCTAGCGAGTTTCCTGCGTGGAGCGCCTCCGCCGCGGTCGCGCGGATGCTGCCCTCGCGCTGGCCGCACGCTGTCACGCGCGAGTGGGCGTGGGGCGGCTCGACGGGCCGCGGTGTGCGCGTCTGCGTGCTCGATAGCGGCATCCAGACCGATCATCCCCGCGTCGGTCCGGTCGACGGCGCGGTGGTCGTCACGCATGACGATGAAGAGCGTATGCGTGTCACCCGCGACGAGGAGGGCGACGTCGCTGGGCACGGCACGGCCTGCGCCGGGATCATCCGCTCGCTGGCGCCCGACTGCGCGCTGCACAGCGTTCGCGTGCTCGGGCCCGGCTGCCATGGGCACCGGCGCGGTCCTGCTCGCGGCTCTGCAATGGGCGGTCGAGCAGGGCTTCGACGTCATCAATCTCTCGCCTGTCGACGCGCAAGCGCCAGTTCACCGACACGTTGCGCGAGCTGTCCGACCGCGCCTACTTCCAGCGCACCACGATCGTCGCGTCGGCCCACAACATGGCCGTCGTGAGCTTCCCGTGGCGCTTCTGCCTCCGTCATCTCCGTCGGCAGCCATGAGTCCTACCGACCCGCTTGAGTTTCATTACAACCCGCGGCCGCCGGTCGAGTTCTTCGCTCGCGGCGTCGATCTCGACGTCGCGTGGCTCGGCGGCGAGAGCACGACGCTCGACGGGCAACTCGTTCGCGACCGCGCACATCGCCGGCGTGTGCGCGCTGATCCTCGCCAAGCACCCTGGCCTGACGCCGTTCGAGCTCAAGAGCCTGCTGTATCTCACCGCGGCAACAACGTCGATCCGCGACGCGCGTGTGAGCACCGATCGCTTCATCGCTGTGCTCGCTGGGCAGGTACTCGCCGCCGCGGGCGCGCGCCTTGAGATGCTCGGCTCGATCGTCAGCGGTGGCGCAGCGGATCTTTCTCGCGCGCGCTGCGTCGATCGCGTTGCTCGACGACGAGCGAGGCGACTTCGTCTTCGAAGCGGTCGCCGGCGAAGGTGAGGCGTCGCTCATCGGCGTGCGCTTCCCGTTCGGGCATGGGATCGCCGGCGTCGTCGCGCAGACCGGCGAGGCGACGATCGTCGATGACCTCTCGCGCGACCCGCGCTTTGCCCGCAACGTCGCCGAGCAGACCGGGTACGTGCCGCAGCGCGATGATGGTCGCGCCGCTGCTGCAGCGACGAAGACACGCTCGGCGTGCTGTCCGTGCTTGATCGCGGCCAGACCGGACGATCGAGTCTGCAGGAACTCGAATTACTCGTCGGCGTTCGCTCGATCAGGCCGCGCTTGCGCTCGCGCTCGGCGAAGCCGCCCGGCGCGCCGCACGGTCTGTTGCTCGAAAACGGCAGCGACGATGTCAACGTGGTCGCCGCGCTCGCCGGACGGTTCGGATGCCCTGCACGGCGAGCGCCGCGAGGCCGGCGTACGGCTGCTCGCGGCGCTGAACACCCTGCTCGACGGCTGAGAGGCAGTGGCCGGTGCGCGCCGCGTGCGCCTCGACGTCGGGACCGTCGTCGCCAGCGTTCTCGCGCTCCGTGGACTGCTCGCCCGACGGGACGTCGTCGCTGTGGCCGCGCCCGCGGGTGACGTGCGCCTCGACCTCGGCCGGCCTGTGCCGGGGCGTGCGCCGTGCGAGCGGCGTGCGCCTGCGACCTCGGCCGGCTGCGCCGGAGCGCGGCCGGACTTCATGGCGTGCGATTCGACCTCGCTGGGCTGCGTCGTCGGGCCGTGAGATCACTTGACGTGCGCCTCGACCTCGGGGAGCTGGGAGGGAGACTTGCCCCGCATCGCATGCGCCTCAACCTCGGCCGGCCGCGCGGGGGCCTTGACGCGGGCGAGGTGCGCCTCGACGTCGTCGCTCTGCTCGCTGCTCGTGGGGGTGGTCTCGTCGGTCATGGCTGCCTCCGTCGGGTGAAGGTGGACTCGATACTCACCAGACGGTGCAGGTCGCCCCGATCTTCCCCGCGGCCACGTGTGTGTGCAAGATCACGCAACACCGTCGATGACAAGCTCAGCGCGGGAAGATCGACGCCGCCCAGGCGTTGGGGGGACAACGACGTCGACGACAGGACCTCGTGCCAACCAGCCGCGTACTCATCGCCAGCCTCAGCGACGAAGACCTCGTCGGCCGCTGTCGCGCCGGCGACCAGGCCACCTGGGAGCAACTGGTCGACCGTTTCTCACGGTATGTCCTGGCGATCCTGCGCCAGGGATTCAGGTTCTCCGAGAGCGACGCTGAGGACGTCTTCCAGGAGGTGTTCGCGCGCACCTACCAGCAGCTGGAGCGGCTGCGTGACGACGCCGCGATCAGGCCCTGGATCGCCCAGCTCACGCGTCGGCTGGCGATCGACCGAATCAGGTCCGGTAGCCGCGAGCAGCCCACCGACACCCAGCTCGAGGCCGTGCGAGCTGGACGCCACGCTCGAGCGCCTCGACGAGGCCCTGAGCGTCCGCGCGGCGCTCGGGACGCTCAGCGAGAACTGCCAGGAGGTTCTCGATCGCTTCTTCACGCGCGACGAGAGCTATCGTCACGATCGGCGAGGCCTTGGACCTGCCCGCCGGCACGATCGCCAGTCGGATCTCGCGCTGCCTGGGCAGGCTGCGCGAGAGCTCGAGGGAAGAAACCCGGTGCCCGCGCCGTCTGGTGTGACATGAGCGAGTTCGACCCCTTTCTTCCCCAGGAGCGCATCGGAGCGCTGTCTGTCTCTATCTGCCACCCGCCCCCGGTGGGTGGTCGCCGCGGCCAAGGCAATGCCCGCTGCGCGGGCCGCGCTGTCGGACATCGAGCAGCGCATTCTCGACGGCGCCGAGGAGCGCGCGGCCGTCACGGCCGATCTGGAGGCCGCGCTGGAGCGCGCCGGGCACCAGCCGAGCGCGCCGCTGGTGGAAGCACTGCGACGGCTGGAGCGATGTATCACTTCCGGGTCAGCCTGCTGTCAAGCGCGATGGCACACGCGTGGCGGGCGGCGAGCACCGCCTGCTCGGCGTCCTTGCGGCGGGGATCCTCGTCGGTGACCGTGAGGTTGATCGCCACGAGGTGGGCGGCACCCTGCGCCGCGGCGAGCGCAAGTCCCGCGGCGACCACAGCGTCAGCGCGACGTCGGCGTTCGCGTTCTCGGCCGCGAGTGCGGCGAGCGCCCCGATGTCGGCGGCCGTGGTGCACACCCGCAGCGGCACGTCAGCCGCCGCATCGAGCGCCGGCCCGAGTGCCGTCGCCGCGCCTGCCCCACCGATGGGTCTGAGCGCCCCCCTCGCGGCCGCGAAGGTTTCAGATGCGGTCTGCGTGAGCGCGCGAGCGCGGCCCTGGAGCAGGTGCGCCTGCGCGGCGACGCCTGCGGCGTCGGTCCACTCGTCGACGGAGGCGCGCGCGGTCATCGTCACGAGAGCGGCGGCCATCGCGCAGGCAGAGGCGGCCGCCACGCCGCCGGAGGCGGGATCTTCCGGGTTCGCCATGCGCGCGAGGATCTCGTCGGCGCTGCCGTCGAGGAGGCGTTCGGTCACGCTCGAAGCCTCCCACAGGAGAACGCGGTGATGAACTGCGGCCGCAGGGGAAGCCCGCTGCCGATCGTGTCGGGCACGAAATGGCTCGTGCAGGACGCGTGCGCCGGCACGCTGACCCCGGGTGACGCGCGGACGGGTCACCGTGCGCGACGTCCGCTCGGACGGGAGAACTCGCGGTGACCAAGCTCGTCCTTCTCCTAACCGCCGCCGTCGTCGTCGGCGCGCTGCCGGCCTCGGCGTCGGCGGCGATCCAGGTCCAGGTTCAGGGCGGCGTTCTCACGGTGCAGGGATCGGCGGCCGGCGAAGTGCTGAACGTCAACGGACCATTGCCGGCGTCCCCTAACTTTCCCGGGATCCCTGGGTACCGAGTTGACGACAACACCGGGCGCGGCCAGCTCGTGGCCGGACCGGGATGCACGTTCAACGCGGGCTCCACTTCCCAAACGACTATGTGCAATGCGACGAAGCCGGCGTCACGAGGATCAGCATCGACGCCGGTGCCGGTGGCGACGAGGTGAACATCGGGAACTTCAGAACCACGAGCCTGCCGGTGCCGGTGACCGCGCGCGGGGGGCCGCAGGACGACGTTCTCCTGGGCGGTGACGAGCCGGTGCCGGGCGATCCCACACGGATCACGCTGCTCGGCGACGATGGCGACGACTTCTTGTCGCTGGTCGGATCGGGCACGGCCAACGGTGGCGCGGGCATGACCGATTCGGCTTCAGCCGCGTCGAGTCCATCGGCGTCGGGTTGCCTGCGGGGACCGTCACGGTGGGGATCGGCGGCACTGGCAACGACACGTTCAGCCTCTTCAGAAGCTCCGCATCCGACAACATCGATGCGGGTCCCGGCGCCGATCGAATCGATGCCCGCGCCGGTGTGTCCGGCCCCGGGGACGTAGTCGACTGCGGCGCTGGGCGCGACGAGTATCTCGCGGATCCGGCGGACCAGCTGACGGCTTGCGAGGTGTCCGTCCCCGTCCCGGTGACCGGCAAGACGGTGAGCGTGTCGGTCGTGCGCGGAGTGGTGACGGCTCGCCGGCCCGGGCGCTCGGCGATCACGTTGGGGGAGGGGGTGCAGATTCCGGTCGGATCGATCGTCGATACGACCCGTGGCACGGTGAGTCTCACCGCGGCGGGTACCGGCGGCGGCCTGGAGAGCGCGGTGTTCTTCGATGGCGAGTTTCAGGTGACGCAGTCACGTAGCAGGCGACCCGTGACCACGCTGACGCTCGTCGAGCCCCTGGCGCCCTGTCGCGGGAGCACCCGGACAGTCCGCGCCGCCGCAGCCGGCAAGAAGCGCCCGAGATCGCGAAAGCTGTGGGGTGACGGGAAGGGCGCGTTCCGCACACGCGGGCGCCGGAGCGCGGCGATCGTGTCAGGCACCAGGTGGCTCGTCCAGACTCGTGTGCCGGGACGCTTACCCGCGTGACGCGCGCACCGTGACCGTGGAGGACTTCCGCAAGCGCAAGACGGTCGTCGTCCGTGCCGGCGGTCGCTACCTGGCCAAGTAACGCGATGGCGTCGCCTCGCTAGCCCGTGCGCTGGGCAACGCGTAACCGCTTCGCTCCGCTCGCCTCCGTCGCCGTTGCGCTCGCTGCAGCGCTTCTGTGGATCGGCATGTACTTCGGCGACGCCTTCGACGTCCTCGAGCTCGACACCATCGACGCGCGCTTCGAGGTCCGGCCCGACCGTGGCGCCGACGACGTCGCGGTGGTAGCGGTCGACGACGTCACGTTCAACGAGCTCAACCTGCGCTGGCCGTTCAAGCGCTCGCTGCACGCCCAGGTGATCGACCGGCTTCAGGCGGCGGGGGCGGAGGTCATCGCCTACGACGTGCAGTTCACCGAGCCCTTACCGACGTCGACGAGGACAACGCCCTCATCGAGGCCGTCGATCGCGCCGATCGCATCGTCCTCGGCACGACGGAGGTCGACGCCCAGGGCGCCAGCCGCGTCCTCGGCGGCGAACAGGTGCTGGCGCAGATCGGCGCCCGCTCGGGGAACGCGATCCTCAATCAGGACAAGGGCGGCGTGCAGCGCCGCTTTCCTCTACGCCTTCGACGGCCTGGAGGGCTTCGCCGTCGTGGCGACCGAGCTCGCGACGGGCCGCCAGATCGATCCGGCGACGTTCGGCGGCGAGGACGGCTGGATCGACTACCTCGGCCCGCCGGGAAGCGTTCCGACGTACTCGTTCTCGCGCGTGCTTGACGGGCAGTTCCCGCCCGCCGCGTTCCGCGGATCGCGTCGTCGTCGTGGGCGCGGGAGCGCCGCGGCTGCAGGATGTCCATTCCGGTTCCGACGAGCGACTACGAGGTCATGCCCGGCGCTGAGGTGCAGGCCAACGCCATCTCCACGGCGCTGCGCGGGCTGCCCGCTGAAGCAATCCGGTGCAGGCATGGCCGGTGCTCGTCATCGCTCTCGCCTCGCTGCTCGCGCCGCTCGCCGCGCTGCACTGGGCACCCGCGCGATGCTTGCGACCGCGGCGCTCGCGGCATGCCTCTACGCCGCCACTGCGGCGGCGGCGTTCCGGGCCGGTCTGATCCTGCCCGTCGTGCACCCGCTCGGCGCGCTCGGGACTGGCGACGTTCGGCACGCTCGGCGTCGCGCTCGTGCTGGGCACGCTCGAACGCCAGCGCGTGCGCGACGCGTTCGCCCGGTTCGTTCCCGAGGCCGTCGTCAACGAGGTGCTCGAGAAAGCGGGCGACGACCTGCGCGCTGGGCGGCGTCAGCCGCCGTGTGACCGTGATGTTCAGCGACCTGCGCGGCTTCACCGCGTTCGCGGAGACGCTGCCGCCGGACGTCGTCATCGGCGTGCTCAACACCTACCTGGAGTCGATGAGCGACGCGATCCTCGACAACGGCGGCACGCTCGTCGCCTACATGGGCGATGGCATCATGGCGGTCTTCGGGGCGCCGCTGGAGCAGCCCGACCACGCCGATCGTGCCGTCGCCGCGGCGCGGGAGATGGCCGGCGAGCGGCTGGCACGCTTCAACGCCTGGCTCGCGGCCGAAGGCCACGGCAAGGCGTTCTCGATGGGCGTGGGCCTGAACACCGGCTATGTGATGTCGGGCAACGTCGGGTCCCAACGGCGCCTGGAGTACACGGCGATCGGCGACACCACGAACACCGCCGCGCGCCTGGAGGGCATGACAAAGGGAACCCCGCACCAGGTCTTCCTCTCCGAGTCGACCCGAAGTGCGCTGACCACCGAGCCCGGCGATGTCATCGACATCGGCGAGCTCGAGGTCCGCGGGCGCTCGCAGGGGCTTCAGGTCTGGGCGCTGACAGATCTCGACAAGCCCGAAGGAGATCGCGCTGACCGCCGCCTCGCTACGCCAGCTCGAGCTGCGCCGCATACGGCCCGCGGCCGCACAGGCACGCAGCCCCGCAGCGCGCCGCCAGCCCGATCGCCTCCTCGAGCTCCATGCCGGCGCCGAGCCCATAGGCCAGCGCCGCGGCGAACGAGTCGCCGCAGCCGTAGGCGTCGACCGGCTCGCCCGGCAGCGCGGTCGCCTCCCACGTGCCGCAGCGCCCGTCGGCGGCGCTCCACTCGCCGCCGGCGCCGCTGCGCGTGCGCACGACGACCCGCGGCGGCGGGTCGAGCATCCCGGGCTCATAGGCCTCGCCGGGATCGGTCGCGCTGCCGACCAGCACGTCGAGCTCGACGCCCGACGCGGCCAGCGCCGCCATCGCGCGCGGCGTCGCGACGAGCACCCGCGCCGCGCGTGCCGCCCGCACGGCGCCGGCGTCGCCGCCGGTGAGGTAGATCGCATCGAGGTCGGCGAGCGAGGACCACGGCAGATCGTCGCCGGCCGCCGGCACGATCCGCTCGCCGAGCACGGTGATCGTGCGCTCGCCGCCGTCGTCGAGGAACGTGAACGTGCGCCGCTGCGGGGCGTCGCGGCGCGCCGCGTGCACGGTCAGCCCGTAGTGGTCGGTCAGCCGCGACAGCGTGTCGCGGGCCGCGTCGTCGGCGCCGATCGCCGTGAAGAACGTCGCCTCGCCGGCGAGCCGGCGCAGCTGCACCGCGGCGACCGCGCCGCCGCCCGCGGGCTCGGAGAACAGCTCGCGCGCGTGGACGATCTCGCCCGCCAGCGGCACCCGCGGCACGACCGCGAAGCTCACCCACTCGACGTGGCCGACGACCCCGACGCGCGTCACGATGCCGTCGCGGTGCTCAGCCGCCGTCGGGCACGCCGCCCGGGCCGGCAGGGCGGACCTGCGGGAGGCGCTGGCTGCGGCCCTGGAACGGCAACGGCTCGGCGACCCTGCAGCCGGGCGTGTTCGTCGGGCCCTTCACGCCGGAGTTGTTGCAGTCGAAGCTCGGGAGGATCAGCGCGCTCGGGTCGCGCGCGGCGTTGGGCGGGACGTAGGCGTTGCCGCGGTTGTCCTTTGAGCGCGTCAGCGCGGGCAGCGACTGGCCGCCGGTGAGGATGATCTGCGGCAGGACGTGGCCGTTGCTCTTGCTGCCGGGCACGGTCGAGCGGATCCCGCCGAGCGTCGCCGGCCCGATCGCGAAGAAGTCGGCGATCTTCGCCTGGTTGAGCTCGAGGTACTGCAGGATCGGGTTGAGCTGCTGCAGGAACGGGCCGGTCGAGGCGAGCGTCGGGTCCAGCCCGCGCAGGACGCGCGACAGCGCCGGCAGGCCCTTGTCGCCGGCGGTGATCAGCGGGTCGACGTTGTCGAACAGGTTCTCGAGGTCGGGCGACAGGCCGCGCAGCGCGACGAGCGTCGGCTGCAGGTCGTCGAGCGCCGGGTCGAGGTCGCGGATCAGCGGCTCGGTGTCGACCGAGAACGTCTTCAGCCGCGCGAGCGTCTGCTTGGACTCGTCGAGGAAGGTCGGCAGGATCTGGATCGAGGAGGCGAGCGCGTCGCGCTGCCCGGACAGCTCGCCGAACAGCTCGGTGTTGCGCTGCACGAGCGTCGACAGCGCGCCCTCGTCGCGCGTGACCTGCTCGAACGTGCGCCCGGCGTTCTTGACGAGGTCGCGCAGCGCGCTGCGGCGGTCGTCGAGGACGTCGACGACGCTCTGCGCGTTCTCGGTGAAGACCGGCAGGTTGCCGAGCGCGTCGGAGAGGTCGCGGCCGCGGCCGACGCCGGCCTTGGCGATGCTCGCCTGCCACTGCTGAAATGCCTTGCGCGTCGGCTTGTCGAAGACCTGCAGGAACTCGTCGAACTCGACGGCCTGCTTGACGCGGCCGTTGTCCAGGCGCCCGCCCTCCTTGAGGTCCGCCGCGCCGGCGCTGCCGGTCGTCAGCTCGACGTAGGTCTCGCCGAGCAGCGTCTTCTGGCGCAGGATCGCGCGGGCGTCGGCCTTCAGCGGCGCGTACTGGTTCTTCAGCTCGATCGTCGTCAGCGTCCTGTTGCCGCCCGGCGCCAGCTCCTTCTTGACGACCTTGCCGACCGAGACGCCGGCGACGCGCACGTCGGCCTGGTCGGCGAGCGTCGTCGCGTCGGTGAAGGCGACCTTCACGCGATAGCCCTCGGGCTTCAGCGGGATCGCGCCGCCGAAGGCGAGCCAGAGGAACAGCAGCAGGCCGAAGCAGGTCAGCGCGAAGGCGCTGATGACGAAGATCCGGCCGGGGGTCGGCGCCGAGGTGTTCATCGCGAGCCCACCTTCTTCGCGAGGCTGCCGATCGTCTTCAGCGACTTGCTCGTGCTCAGCGACGTCGTCGTCGGGTTGCTGCAGACGGTCGCCAGCAGCGGCGAGAGGCCGAGCGCGAACTCCGCGGCCGGCAGGTCGTTGACGAGGCTCGTGAACGTGCTGCAGGTGCCGGTGAGGAAGATCGGGCGCATCGGGCCGTTGGCGTCGTCGATGCTCTGGAGGTTCGACGTCTGGTGGCTGAGCCACGACAGCCAGAAGAGGTAGCCCTCCTCGCGGCCTGCCTTCTCGGGCGGCTCGGCGCCGCCCGGGTTGTGGCCGAGCATGTTCGTGAAGTCGTTGAGGACCTTCGCGTTGCGGTCGAGCTCCGGGAAGGCGCGCGCCAGGCCGCGCGCCGCCGGCGCCAGGTCGCGCGCGAGCGGCTGCGCCTTGCGCGTGAACGGGCGGATCTTCGTCCGCACGATCGGCGTCGCCTCGCGTGCGAACGGGCTGACGGCCGCGTTGACGTTCTCGAGCTCGTCGACGGCCGGCAGCAGGGCCTTCGTCGTCGGCCCGAGCTCGTCGGCGAACGGCGCCACCGCGTCGAGCGTCTTCGTCGCCTGCTGCAGCGTCGGCCCGAGCTCGGCGACCGCACCGCTGAGGTTGCGGTCCTCGGAGGCGAACGCCCGCAGCGTCGTGGCGCCCGTGTCGACGAGGCGCGTGAGCTCGGCGGGCTTCTTGGCCAGCTCGCCGTTGACGTCGGCCAGCGACGTCACGAGGCGCCGCAGCGCGATGCGCTCGTTGGCGACCGCGTGGTTGACGCGCCCGAGGTCGCGGACCGTCGGCTCGTAGCGCTTGAGCACGCTCGCGAGGTCGTCGCCGCGGTTGCGCAGGCCCTCGCCGGCGCCGTTGGCCAGCAGCGTCACGTAGTCGCGCGTGCGGGCGTCGAGCGTGGAGAGGATCTCGTCGAGGTCGACGTCGGTGAGCGAGCTCTTCACCGGGATCGTGAAGCCCTCCTTCACCGGCGGGCCGTCCTTGCCGGGGAAGATCTGGACGTACATGTCCTTCAGGCCGGTCCGCGGACGCAGCAGCGCGGTCGCGTCGCGGTGGATCAGGTCGGCGTACTTGGGCTTGATGTCCAGGCCGACGATCGCGCGGCCGCCCTTCAGCGAGACCTCGGCGATGTCGCCGATCTGCACGCCCGCGACCTGCGCCGTCTGGCCCTGGCCGGGCGTGACGGCCTGCGCGTTGTCGAGCTCGACGTTGATGCGCGTCGGCTTGTCCTGGACGAGCGGGAAGCGCAGGCGCTGCTGGCTGAGGATGTAGCCGCCGACGACGACGGCGATCCCGACGAGGCCGATGATCGCCAGGAACGGGCCGAGGTTCTTCTGGATCGTGCGCCTCATCGCCCGGTCCTCTTCAGCGCCGCGTCGAGCTGCTTGGTCAGGCCGTTGCGCGAGGCGAGCTGGCGGATCTCGCCGAGCGTGATCGAGCGGTCCAGGACCTTCGTCTCCTTGCCCTGGGCCTTCAGCGCGCGGCGCATGATCTCGACGGCGACGTCCTGCACGCGCGCCTCGCGGCGGGTGCTCGCGGCGTTCGCGGTGGCGGCGACCTGCGGCGGGCCCTTCGGGATCGAGCGCAGGTCCGGCGGGTCCTGCGTCTCGCACGGCACGTCGGGGCGCAGCGGCGGGCGGTTGCGCACCGGCGGCGGGTTGTTGCCGACGACCGGGTCCAGCGTCGAGCCGAAGAGGCCGTTGCCGAGGTTGAGCGTCTCGGCGCCGCCGGTGCCGAGGACCTTGAAGAACGGGCCGTTGGCGTCGAACGAGCGGCTCTCGCCGGCGAGGCCGGGCAGGAACTTCGCGAGGTCCTCGAACACGGGGCCGTGCGTCGGGAAGGCCTTGTCGACGATCTTGTCGTTGCCGGTCGGGACGAGGACGTTCGTCGCGCAGCTGGCGAGCGAGCGCAGCTTGCCGAGCACGGAGGTCGCGCTCGTCGCGAGCGTCGTGAGCGCGCGGCGTCGCGCTGCGCAGGTTGCGCGACAGCCCGCGCAGCTCGCTCTCGCGCACGAGGCCGCGCAGCTGCTTGACGAGCGGCAGCGTGGCGGTGACCGTCGGCCCCAGCGAGCGCACGCCGGGGCGCGCGCCCTCGGCGAAGCGGCGGACGTCGGGGAAGGCGGCGTTCAGCGAGTTCAATGCCGGCGTCGCCGCCCGCAGCGTCCGCGGCAGCTCGCCGACGGCGACCGTCAGCGAGCCCTGGTTCTCGGCGATCGCGCCGGCCGTCGTGTTGAAGTCGTTGACGAGCGAGCGCAGCCGGCCCGGGGTCGCCTCGGTCGCGGCGGCGACCGCGGCGCTGTCGCGGACGAAGTCGCCGAGGTCGCCGGGGTTCTTGCCCAGCAGCGCCTCGGACACGATCGCGGCGAACTTGTAGGACGCGGGCTGGTACTTCAGCGAGTCGCTGAAGGCCTTCGCGCCGCCGGCGTCCTGGGCCTTGCCGACCTCGATGAAGGCCTGGCGCAGGTCGTTGCGCGTGTCGCTCTTCAGCGCGCCGAGCACCTGCGCGAACTGGACCGGGCTGGCGGTGCGGGCGACCGGGATCGTGTCGCCGTCGTCCATCTCGCCGGCCGACGGCGTGCCGGGGGAGAGGTCGACGAAGAAGTTGCCCTCGAGGAAGATCCGCGGCCGGATCTTCGCGGTCGCGTCGTCGTAGACGGGGCGGCCCTTGTCGAGGACCGCGAGCGTGATCGTCGCCGAGCGCGCGCCGGGGCGCGTGTGCTCGATCTTCTCGACGCGGCCGACCTCGACGCCGGCGATCCGCACCGGCGAGCGGGCATTGATGCCGTTCGTGTCGCGGACGGCGATCTTGATCGTGTACGGGCTGTTGACGAACGGGACGTCCTTGCGGAAGCCGAGGTAGGTCACGACGAGCGCGAGCGCGATCAGGGCGGCGCCGACGGCGAATGCGCTGGGCCCGCGGCGTCTCACGGCTCCACCTGCGGGGCCGTGCCGTTGGGGCGCGAGGAGAACGTCTGGCCCTCGGGGACCCGCGGGCGGCCCTTGAAGGTCGGGCCCTGGTTGCCGGGCGAGCGCGAGTCGACCGCGATGTTGAGGTCGGCCGGGAAGCCGTTGGCCACGCGCGTGGGGTAGCCGCGCTGGCCCGACTCGCAGTCGGCGTTGCCCGCGCTGTCGATCGCCGCGTTGTAGATCTGGTCGTGCAGCGCCGCGGCGTCGCCGAAGACCGCATGCTGCACGGGATCGACGCTGCCGCCGTTGGCAGGACTGGCGGCGCCGACCATCGCCATCGAGTTGGGCTGCAGCAGCGGCGCCTCCTTGACCTGGATGCGCTGGACGGTGCCGGTCGCGTCCTCGTCGGAGATGTGGTCGGCGAGGAACGTCCACCAGTAGGTGAAGTAGTTGCAGACCGTGACGTGCGGGCCGACGTAGCGCAGCGTCGGGTTCAGCGTCTTCATCGTCGCGGTCAGGCCGGCGAGCGTCATGTCGGTGGTCGGCGACTTGGAGAGGTCGCGCAGCGCGCGCAGCGAGCCCTCGAGGTCGTCGGTGAACTCCGGCGTGCGGCGCAGCACGGGCGTGCCGGCGGCGAGCGCGCGGTTGACCGGCGGCAGGCTGCGCCGCAGCTCGCGGGCCGTGCCGCGGACCTCGTCGGAGATCCCGGCCAGGCGGCTGAGGAAGGGGCGCGTGTCGGGCAGCGAGGCGATGCCCTCGTCGAGCGTCGCCGGCGTGGCGGCGATCGCGTCGCGCAGCGCGCCCGGGTCCTCCGACAGCGCGCCGAACGTGTCGGCCATCCCGGTGAAGCCGTCGGCGAACGTGTCCGACAGCGGGGCCACGACGCGCACGACGTCGCCGGTCTCGGTCAGCAGCCGGCGCAGCTGCGTGTCGGGGTTGGCGAGCGTGCGCATCACCGGCGGCAGGTCGCCGAAGAGCTCGGGCAGCGACGCCAGCGTGCGGTTGATCGCCTCGCCGCGGCCCGCGAACGCGGTGCCGAAATAGTCGAGGTTGGCGTCGACGTCGGCGCGCGTCTTCTCGTCGAAGATCGAGAAGAAGTCGTCGAGCTCGGGCCCGACCGCGCTCGAGCTGGCGGTGATCGTGCCGCCGTCGGGCAGCTCGCGCGAGGACTTGCCGCGGATGACCTCGACGAACTTCAGCCCGAGCGCCGAGCGCGGGCGGATGCGGATGCTGGAGTCGGTCGGCAGCGGCGTCGCCGACTTGTCGAGGCGCAGCGTCAGCTGGGCGCCCGACTTGCTGCCGGGCACCGGGTCGATCGAGGCGACCTGGCCGATGCGGAAGCCGCCCTCGCGGACCTCGTTGCCGACGACCAGCCGCGCGGCGTTGGGCGTGTCGACCTTCAGCTCGAACGTCGGCACGAACGGCAGGCCCTTGTTCGCGTTGTAGGCGAGCAGGACCGCGACGACGATCACGAGCGTCGTGACTGCCCCGACGAAGACGGGCCTGCCTGCGACCGAGGGTGCGCGGCGGGTCCTCATGGCCCGAGGAGGTAGTCGAGGAGGTTGCGGTCGCTGTCGGCCGAGGTCGGCTGGCGCTTGGGCGGCGGCGTGAGCTTGTCCTTGAGCTTGTCGGTGACGCCCGGCAGGACCTTGTCGAGCAGGTCCTTGGCGGGGTTCGGCTTCGCCGGCGCGGCGGCGGGCGGGGCCGGCGCCGCCGGCTGCTCGGGGGCGGGGGCGGCCGGCGTCTCGGCGGGCTTGTCGCGCTTGGGCGTCTTCTGCTTCTCCGACCGCGCCGGCGCCTTGCGCGCGACGACGCCGGAGTTGACGCCCGGCTGGTTGGGCCCGAGCCACTGCTTGCAGTCCTCGGTCCGCTTCTTGTCTGTGATCGCGGTCTGCGCGTTCGTGTACTGCGTGCACTCGTTGACGAGCAGCTCGAGCTTCAGCAGGTAGCCCTTGGAGTCGAAGATGTTGATCGCCTGCGACTGCACGAAGGCGTACTGCAGGAACGCTTCCAGGCCCGTGAAGCCGGCGCCGTTGCCGGGGCTGAGCCGGTTGGGCTCGACGGCGCGGCCACGGTCGTCGACGTCCTCCAGGACGAAGCGCAGGTTGCGCATCGGCTCGGTTGCGCTGGCCCCGAGGCCGCGCAGCTGGGCGACCGTCGAGCGCGCCTCGCGGACGGCCTCGACGCCGGTGTCCGACGCCTTGCCGAGGCCGCGCACGGCGGGCCGCGCCGACTCCGCGAACGGCCCCAGGCGCTTGAGCAGCGTCGTGAGGTCCGGCGCGGCGCGGCGCAGGTCGGCGAGCGCCGGCGTCTGGCGCGCGGCGGCGGTGCCGAGGTCGGCGAGCGTCGGGCGCAGCTCGCGCAGGAAGCCCGGCAGCTTGCGAACGCTCGCCGCGAGCTCGGCGCGGCGCTGGGCGGAGGCGTTCGTCGTGGCGCCGGCGGTGCGCACGAAGCGCCCGACGTCGCGGCGGTTGGAGGCGAGGTCGACGAGCACGCGGTCGGCGTCGGAGGTCAGCCGCTGCAGCGTCGCGCGGTTGTCGGCGAGGATCTTCAGCACGCGGTCGGTCTCGCGCAGCGCCGGGACGCCGCGGCGGATCGTCGTCTGCAGGTCGTCGCCGCGCGCCGTCGTGCCGATCCCGAGCTCGGTGAGGATGAGGCCGAAGCGCTCGCGCGCCGGGCGGCGCAGGATGTCGAGCACGAGGTCGGGCGGGATCGTGCCCGCCGTCTGCTTGACCGGAATCGTCTTGGGAGCCGGCTCGGAGGACGTGCCGGGGTCGCAGTCGAGGTAGTACTCGCCGATCAGCGACTGCGGCTTGACCTCGCAGAAGACGTCCTTGCGAAAGCCCGCGAACTCGGGCTTGTCGATCGAGATCTTCGCCAGCGCGCGGGCGGTCGAGCGCTGCACGTCGAGCGACTTGACCTTGCCGACGTTCACGCCCGAGGAGCGCAGGTCGGCGCCGCTCGTCAGGCCGAAGGCGTTGTCGAGCACGACGGTGTAGGTGTCGCGCTCGTCGGCGCCCGAGGCCGTGACGGCGAATGTCGTCGTGGCGCCGGCGACCAGGACGAGCAGCGTCATGAAGAGCGTGCGCCTCATGGCCCGATCGGCGTCTGGGTCGAATCGCAGTTGAAGTCCGCCGACGGCTTGTAGGGGTTGGAGCCGTCGCTGGCGGGGCGCTCGATCGAGCCCGGGCAGCGGTTGTTGCGCCCGGTCTTGACGCCGGCGCTGAGCAAGGCGTTGCGCAGGTCCTGCGGCACCGGCAGCAGGTTCAGCAGCGGCCCGAGCGAGAAGCCGTTGAGCTCCAGGGCGGCGCGCGAGAAGCTGCCCATCGCGTCGTAGGCGCCGCTCGTCGAGAAGTCGTCGAACCAGCCGACGAGATCGCCCGAGTAGGGCCGCAGGAAGGCGAGCTGCGGCGTGATCCCGTCGAGCGCCTTGACCGTCTCGGGCAGCGCGCCGGCGCGGTCCTTGCCGTTGCGCTGCGCCGTCTGGGTGGCGATCGCATCCAGCGCGGGCTGGCGGCGCAGCAGCTCGACGAGGTCGTTGTCGGCGCCCTTGCGGCGGACGGTCGCCGACAGGTCGCGGACGGCGGGCTGGGCGTCGCGGGCGAAGGGGCGCAGCTCGTTGAGCAGCGGGCGCAGCTTCGTGCGGACGATCGGCTTGGCGTCGTCGACGAGCGGCGTGAGGTCGTCCAGCGAGGCGCGCAGGTTGACGAACGTCGTGTTGGACTTGCGCATGACGTCGGGCAGCAGGCCGATGCCGTCGGCGAGGCTCTGGCCGTTGGAGGTCAGCGCCGACGTCGTCGCGGCGAGGTTGCGGACGAGCCCGGACAGCACGTCGTCACGGGCCGAGACGTCGGTGACGAGCTTCGAGGTCTCGACGATGAAGCGCTTGAAGTCGGGCGTGTTGCGGTTGACCTCGGCGAACAGGCGGCTCGTCGACGACAGCGCCGGGTTGAGGTAGCGCAGCGCGGCGTTGGCCTCGTCCTCGTTGCCGGCCTGGAAGTCGCGCAGGAACTCGATCGACTTCTGCGTCCCGGCGCGGGCCGGCGGGTCGAACGTGTCGAAGATCTGGTCGAGGTCGACGGCAGCCTCGGTGCTGTCGGTCGCGAGCCTGCCGCCGTCGGCGATCTCGGCGCCGTCGGCGCCGCCGAGCTGGAGGTCGACGTAGCGGTTGGCGACGCCCGACAGCGAGGTCTGGCGGATGATCGCCCGCGTTCCGCGGCGCAGCGGGAAGTAGCCGTCCTCCTTGATCTTCAGCGTCACGTCGGCCTGGCCGTCGGCGGTGAGCTTGATCTCGCCGACCGAGCCGACCGCCTGGCCGCTGACCTTCACGGCGTTGCCCTTGACGATCTGGCTCGCCGAGACGAAGCGCGCGTGGACCGTGTAGCTGCTGGAGCCCGCGAGCAGCACCACGAGCACGATCACGACGACCGCAGCAACCCCTGCGGCCGCACCGATGACCGGCCTTCTCCCCTCCATGAGACCCACTAGAGCACCAATGTAGTGCCATGGCGCCGCAGCCAGCGCCGGTGGTCTTCGTAGTCGGCGCAATGGCGGGCCACCAGCGACCAGAAAGTGGTCGAATGGTCCATCACCCGCAGGTGGCAGGCCTCGTGCCAAACGACGTAGTCGAGAACCGGCTCGGGAGCGAGCAGCAGCCGCCAGTTGAAGCTCATCGCGCCGGTCGCGGAGCACGAGCCCCAGCGCGTGCGCTGGTTGCGGATCGTGAGCTTCGAGTAGCTCGTGCCCAGCGCGGCGGTCGCGGCGTCCAGGCGCGGCGCGATCTCGCGCTCGGCGGCGCGCCGGTACCAGCGCTCGATCGCCGCGGGCGCGCGCTCGTCGCCGGGGACGAGCAGCTCGTCGCCGCGGCGATGCACGCGCGCGCGCCCGGGCTCGTGGCGCAGCGCGAGCTCGCGGCCGAGGTAGGGCACGGCGTTGCCGCGCGCGGCGAGCTGCGCTCGCAGCTCGCCGGCCTCGGCCAGCCGGCGGTCGATCCACGGCCGCAGCTCGACGATCGCCGCCGCGGCGGCGCGCTCCGGGCTGCGCCGCGGCAGCACGACCTCGACCTCGCCGCGGGCGTCGACGCTCACGCGCACGCGGCGGGCGCGATCGGAACGGCGGACGCGATAGGGCAGGTCTGGGGTCATCGACGTGGCACTGCTGGTGCGTGCTTCCTACAGCACGCGGCGGGGGCATTGCATCATCCGGCGCAAGCTCCTCTGGATTCGCGCTCGCGCGCGCTCCCCCTGCGGCCCATCAGCTGCAACGACAGCGGCCGACGATAATGGCGGCCGTGCCCTCCGTCGTCCCGCTGCCGCCCGGCATCCACGCCCCGTTCGACGTCTACGTCAACGGCGTGCCGCAGGCCGCCGGGACCGACTACGAGGTCGTCGGGCGCACGCTCGTCTTCCAGGCGGCGCTGCGCAAGGAGGGCAAGCTCGGCTTCTGGCGCTGGTTCTTGGGCGCCTTCGGCGTCGGCACCTACCGCCAGAACGACTCCGTCGACGTCCGCTACGAGGTCAACGGCCACTCCGCGCTCGTCGAGGGCCTCGACATCGAGCCCGGCGCCGACGCCGCGTAGGACGGGCGGCGTGGCGCGCGGGCGATCCCTCGCGCCGTCGCTGCTGCTCGCGCTCGCCGTCGGCCTCGTGCTGGCCGACTCGTCGGTCGTCACGCTCGCGCTGCCGGCGATCCTGCGCGAGCTGGACACGACGGTCGACGCCGTCGCATGGGTCCTGATCGCGTTCAACCTCGCGCTGGCGCTGCTCGCGCTGGCCGGGGCGCGGGTGGCGCGCGGGCGCGCCGCGCGGGCGTTCACCGCCGCGATCGTGCTGTTCGCCGCGGCCTCGCTGGCCTGCGCGGCGGCGCCGTCGCTCGGCGTGCTCGTCGCCGCGCGGACCGCGCAGGGCATCGTCGGCGCGGTCGTCGTCGCCGCGGCGCTGGAGCTGCTCGTCGCGCTCAACGGCCGCTCGCGCGCGATCGCCCTGTGGGCGGCGGCCGGGGTGCTGGGCGCGGCCGTCGGCCCGGCGCTCGGCGGCTTTCTCACCGAGGCGTTCTCGTGGGAGGCGATGTTCGCGCTGCAGGCGCCGGTGGCGCTCGCGACGCTGCTCGCCCTGCGGGGGCTGCCGCGCGTGGAGGAGGCTTCCGGAGGCGGCGGACTCGGCGCGCGGCCGGCGTTCGCCCCGCTGGTGGCGCTCGCGCTGGCCTCGGCGGCGCTGTCGGCGGCGCTGTTCCTGCTCGTGATCCTGCTGATCGAGGGCTGGCGCCATTCGCCCGGCGAGGCCGCGCTGACCGTGACCGCGATGCCGCTCGCCGCGCTCGCGGCCGGGCGCTGGGCCCGCGGCCGCCATGGCCTGGCGCCCGCGCTCGCGGGCTGCCTGCTCGTGGCGGGCGGGCTGGCGGCGCTCGGCCTGCTGCCCGGCGCGCACCCGGCCTGGACGCTGGCGCCGCAGCTGGCGATCGGGCTCGGCCTCGGCCTGGCGCTCGCGACGCTGATCGGCGCCACCGTCGGCGACGACGGGCCGGTCGCGCGGCCCGCGGCCTGGACGATCTCCGCGCGCCACATCGGGATCGTCGCCGGGCTGCTCGTGCTGACGCCGCTGTTCACCGCCGACCTCGAGCGCGTCGCCGGCCCCGGCGAGCGGGCGGGCCTGGCGCGCGTGCTCGACGCGCCGCTCGGGCTCGGGTCCAAGATCGAGCTGGCGCGGGCGCTCGACCGCCAGCTCAAGCGCGCCGGCAGCCAGGAGCTGCCCGACGTCGACGCCGCCTTCGAGGGCATCGACGACCCCGGCGCCGCGGCGCTGCGGGCCGGCCTGCGCGACGAGCTCGACCGCGCCGCGACCGAGGCCTTCCGGCGCTCCTTCATCGCCGCCGCGCTGATCGCGCTGCTGGCCGCCGGCGCGGTCGCCGTCGCGCTGCTCGCCGCCCGCGACCGCGGGCGCCCGCGCGGGGAGCCGGCCACCAACGGCAGCCCGCTGATGTCCGCGGCGCCGCTGGCGGTGCTCGTGCCGGGCGCGGCGCTGGCGGCGACGCTGCTGGTCGGCGCCTATGCGCTGCTCGGCGGCGCGAGCTACGGGCCGACGCCGGTCGCCGACCCCTGCGCGCCGCGGGCGCGCCCGCAGGTCGACCGCACCCAGCGCGTGGCGCTGGCGGTCCTCGACGGCACGGCCTGCCGGCTTCGGATCAGCCGCGAGGAGCTGCTGCGCAGCCTGCTCGGCGGCGGTCCCCCGCCCGGCGTGTCGGCCGACGAGCTCACCGACGCCCTCGGCGACGGCATCGACCGCGCCCAGGACGAGGACGCGCTGGGAGGCCTGGCGGCCGGCGCGCTGCGGCTGGCGCTGCGCGCCGGCGGCGCGCTGGGGCTCGTCGGGCGGCTGCTCGGGAATTGACGGTTTCGCCCTGCGGTCGTCGCAGTCACGCGCCCGCCCAGCGCTCCGGGTCGCCGCCGTCGCGCGTGACCTCGCCGAGCACCTCGAGGTGCGTCAGGTAGCAGAGCGTCTCGGGCAGCCACCAGCCCGCCGTGAGCTGGCTGAGCTGCTCGCCGTGCAGCAGCGGCACGATGTCGTAGGCGGTGATCGGGCCGTGCTCGGCGACCGCGCGGCGCACGCGCTCCAGGCGCTGGGCGACGAGCGCCCGGTTGGCCTCGATGTGGGCGCCGACGTCGGTGAAGGTGCGCGCGTGGCCGGCGAGGCACAGCCGCGCGTCGAGGCCCTCGACGAGGTCCAGCGACGAGAGGAACTCGCCCACGGGGTCGGGCGTCCAGCCGTAGTCGAAGTACAGCGAGACGCGGCCCAGCAGGTGGTCGCCGGACACGAGCACGCGGTGCTCGGGCTGGTGCATGCAGACGTGCGAGGGGGCGTGGCCGGGCGTCTCGTAGACGGTCCAGGGGCCGAGGTCGGTGTCGATAATCACCCCCGCGACGAGCTCGCGGTCGGGCTCGACGAAGCGGGCGATGCCGTTGCCGCGATCGCGCGCGCTCGACGACCACTCGCGCAGCGGCTCGACCGGGACCCCGCTCTGGCGCGCGACCTCGAAGCGGCGCGCGAGCAGCGCGTCGGGATCGTCGAGCGCCGCGCGCATGTGCGCGTGGTCGGGGTGCATCCACAGCTCGCAGCCGCTGGCGTCGACGACGTCGGCGGCCTGGCCGTAGTGGTCTGAGTGGGCATGCGTGCAGACGAGCAGCCGGACGTGCTCGAGCTTGAGGTTGACCTGCGCCATCGCCCGCTCGAGCTGCGCCAGCGAGCCCGGCTCGTGCAGCCCGCAGTCGAAGAGCACGACGCCGTCGCCGGCCGCGACGGCCCACGCGTTGCAGTGCGGGACGCCCGGCCAGGGCAGCGGCAGCCGCAGCCGCCAGACCCCGGGCAGCACGCGCTCGCCGCGGCCGAGCTCGCGCCGGCGAGTCGATTCGGGCATGGCGCGGACGATATGTCCTCTAGGGTGAAGACCGAGATGGGGAAGCGAAATCGCGGAGTTGGAAAGATCTCGGCGGGCACGACGGACTACCGCGACAGCGACGGCAACATCCTGACGCTGCGCGGGTCGATGTCGCCGCTGACGCGCCGCAAGTACGCGAGCACGCTGCACGACCAGCGCCGGACGACCGACGACTCCTGGCAGCGCGCCGTCGAGTTCCTCTTCGAGCGCCTGGTCGAGCGCTGGACCATCTACGACGTGCCGACCGAAGGCCAGAAGGAGCTTCTCCAGCGCTACCGCATCGCCAGCGCCGACGAGCGCCGCTGGATCCGTGACGTGCTGCGCGAGCACCTCGCCGCGCATTTTCCCGACGTGGAGGCCCCATGACGACGACCCCGGCCGAGACGGCCACCATCCCCTGGCGCCTGCTGCTCGGCTCCGGCCCGAGCCCCGTGCCCGAGCGCGTGCTCCAGGCGCTCGCGCAGCCGACGATCGGCCACATGGACCCGGCCTTCGCGGAGATCATGGCCGAGACGATCGGGCTGCTGCGCGAGGCCTTCCAGACCGCGAACGAGGCGACGCTGCCGATCTCCGGGACCGGCAGCGCCGGCATGGAGGCGATGGTCGCGAACTTCGTCGACCCCGGCGACCGCGTCGTCTGCGGCGTCAACGGCCTCTTCGGCGAGCGGATGGCCGACGAGCTCGCGCGCGCGGGCGCCGACGTCGTGCGCGTCGAGGCCGAGTGGGGCCGCGCGATCGACAACGAGCTGCTCGTCGCCGCCGCGGCCGAGGGCCTGGACGCGATGGTCGTCGTGCACGGCGAGACGTCGACCGGCGTCGCGCAGCCGCTGGAGGGACTCGCCGACGCCTGCCACGAGCACGACGCGCTCTTCCTGCTGGACTGCGTCACGTCGCTCGGCGGCCACCCGCTGCGCATCGACGAGGCCGGCGTCGACGCCGCCTTCTCGGGGACGCAGAAGTGCCTGAACTGCCCGCCCGGCCTCGCGCCGCTGACGGCCAACGCGCGCGCGCTGGCGAAGCTGTCCGCGCGCGAGCGCCCGGGGCGCTCGTGGTACTTCGACCTCTCGCTGGTGCTCGGATACTGGGATCCCGCAGCCGTCGCGGGAAAGGACGCGCCGCCCGCGCGCGCCTACCACCACACCGCGCCGATCAACATGGTCTACGGGCTGCGCGAGGCGCTGCGGATCGTCGTCGGCGACGAGTGGCTGCCGACGACCTGGGAGCGCCACCGCCGCGCCCACCACGCGCTGCGCGACGCGCTCGCCGTGCTCGGCTGCGAGCGCCTGGCGCCCGACGGCGAGCAGCTGCACCCGCTGCTGGCGGTCACGCCGCCGGCCGACTGCGACGAGGCGGCGGTCCGCAAGTCGCTGCTGCTCGACCACGGCATCGAGATCTCCGGCGGCCTCGGCCCGCTCACGGGCAACCTCTGGCGGATCGGCGTCATGGGCATGGGCGCAACCCGCGAGCCGCAGGAGCAGCTCGTCCGCTCGCTCGCCACGCTGCTGAAGGCCGACCCCGCCGAGCCGCTCGCCGCCCTGCAAGAGGGCTGGCAGGCTTGATCGACGCGGCGCGCTTCGCCGACCTGCTCACCGGCTACTGCCTGGAGGTCGAGCCCGGCCAGGAGGTCGTCGTGCGCTCCACGACGCTCGCCGAGCCGCTGCTGCTCGAGTGCCAGCGGGCGATCATGGAGCGCGACGCCTGGCCGCTGCTGCGCGTCGAGCTGCCGGGCGCGACGGCGGCCTTCCACCGCCACGCGCGCGACCGCCACGTCGACGGCTTCCCCGAGGTCTCCTGGGCGGAGGCCAAGAAGGCGGACGCGTCGCTGGCGATCCAGGCGCCGGAGAACACGCGCGCGCTCGCGGGGATCGACGCGACCCGTCTTGCCCGCGCGGCCCGCGCGCGGATGCCGCTGCGCGAGCAGGCGCTCAAGCGGCGCTGGTGCTCGACGCTGTGGCCGACGCAGGCCGGCGCCCAGCAGGCGGGCATGAACATCGCCGAGTTCGAGGCCTTCGTCGAGCGCGCGCTGTTTCTCGACCAGGACGACCCGGTCGCCTCCTGGCGCGCGCTGCACGCCTTCCAGGACGGGCTGATCGAGCGCCTGCGCGGCGCGACGGAGCTGCACATCGAGGCGCCCGGCACCGACGTCACGCTGAACGTCAAGGGCCGCAGCTGGGTCAACTCCGACGGCAAGCGCAACATGCCCAGCGGCGAGGTCTTCACGGGCCCGCACGAGGACAGCGCGAACGGCCGCATCCGCTTCGGCGTTCCGTCGTCGCCGGCCGGGATCGACGTGGCGGGCGTCGACCTCGAGTTCCGTGACGGGCTCGTCGTCGCGGCGGCCGCCGAGCGCGGCGAGGAGTACCTCCAGCGCGCGCTGGCGACCGACGACGGCGCGCGGCGCCTGGGCGAGATCGGCATCGGCACGAACTTCGGCATCGACCGCCCGATCGGCGCGACGCTGTTCGACGAGAAGATCGGCGGGACCGTCCACCTCGCGCTCGGGCGCTCCTATCCGGAGACCGGCGGCAAGAACGAGTCCGCGCTGCACTGGGACCTGATCTGCGACCTGCGCCAGGGCGGCCGCCTGACGGCCGACGGCGCGACGATCATGCAGGACGGGCGCTTCGTGCGGGCCTAGGCTAGGCGCTGCGGCGCAGCGCCATGATCGCGACGTCGTCGCGCAGCCGTCCCATCTCGCCCACCGCGCGCCACACCCGGTCGACGAGCGTCTGCGCGCTCGCATGCGGCGTCCCCGCCAGCAGCCCGGCGATGTGCTGCTCGTCGACCTCGGGAAGCCCGTTCTCGAAGTCCAGGATGCCGTCGCTGTAGACGACGACCGCGTCGCCGGGGGCGAGGCTCACCGCGCACGTGTGGAACTCCGGATCGCTGAAGGCGCCGAGGATCGTGCCGTGCGCAGCGGTGGTCTCGACGCTGCCGTCCGCGCGGACGACGAGCGCCGGCGGATGCCCGGCGGCCGCGACCCTGACGGCTGCCGTCCGGCTGCTCGTGTCGATCTCGCCGTAGACCGCGGTGCACGTCTGCAGGCGCGCTCCGTGGGCCATCAGCAGCGCCGCGTTGAGGTCGGCGAGCGTCGCCCAGGGGCCCTCGTTGAGCATCGCCGCGGTGCGCATCGTGTAGCGCGCGAGCGAGGTCACCGCGGCCGCCTCGGCGCCCTTGCCGCAGACGTCGCCGAGGAAGAAGCCCGAGCGATGGGGACCGAGCGGGAAGTGGTCGTAGAAGTCGCCACCGACGTCCTCGGGGGCGAACGGCTCGTAGAGCACGGCGACGTCGAGGCCCGTGATGCGAGGAAGGCTGGGCGGCGACAGGCTGCGCTGCAGCGCCCGTGCGAGCTCCTCCGCGCGACGCTGCTGCTCGAGCCCCTGCCGGCGAAGCTCCTGCTCCTGGCGGATCTCCCGCAGGGCCGCCAGGCGCAGCTCCAGCTCGTCCATCACGATGGCCGCCAGCTCGCGCAACGTCTGCATCTCGCGCTCGGTCGTCGCGCGCGGCGTCGTGCCGATCACGTTGACGGTGCCCAGCCGGTGACCGTCGCTCGTGGTGATCGGCGCCGCGGCGTAGAAGCGGACGCCCAGCTCGCCGTGGACGAGCGGGTTGCCCGCCGTCCGGGGATCGGCGAGGGCGTCGTTGACGACGTAGGGCTCGTCCTGCAGGACCGCCGACGCGCAGAGGCCCGGAAGCCGCGGGATCTCCACGGCGTCGAGGCCCTGGCAGGCCTTGAACCAGATGCGCTCCTCGTCGACGATCGTGACGGAGGCGAACGGGACGTCGAAGAAGCGGGCCGCCAGCGCGCAGATGCGATCGAACGCGCCGTCGGGCGGGGTGTCGAGGATCGCGTAGCGGCGCACGGCGGCCAGCCGCTCGGCCTCTCCCAGCAACGCCGCGTCCGTGATCAGGCTGCTCATCGGGGTGAGTGTCCCACCTGCCGATTGGCGACAAACACGAGCTGGCGCGTCAGTGGGCGTGCGCGTGGCCGTCGCGCACCGTGCGCCAGCTCTGCACCGTGATCCGCAGGATCACGATCGTGATCGCCAGGCCGATGAGCGGATCGGCGATCTGGGCGCCCGCGGCGACCGCGGCCGCGCTCGCCACGACGGCGAGCGAGACGTAGGCGTCGGCGCGCGCGTGGTTGCCGTCGGCGACGAGCGCGGGGCTGTCCAGGCGCTTGCCCGCGCGTGAGCGGATCTGCGCGGCGAGCATGTTGCCGGCGTAGCCGACCGCGCCGGCGAGCGCGAGCGCGACGAGGTGGCCGGGGCGCTGCGGGTCGATGAGCCGCAGCACGGCCTCGTAGCCGGCGACGCAGGCGCTGACGAAGATCGCCAGGACGACGAACAGCCCGGCCCGCCGCTCGGCCAGCTCGCTGCGCAGCAGGAACGCGATGCCGAGCGGGATCGCGGTCGCCGCGTCGCCGACGTTGTGGATCAGGTCGGCCAGCAGCGCGACGCTGCCCGAGGCGACGAAGACGACGACCTGCAGCGCCGCGGTGATGCTGAGCACGGCGAGCGCCAGTGCGACCGCGCGCAGGCCCTCGCGCGAGCGCTTGATCGAGGGGTCGACGAGGCCGTGGCTGTGGCCGTGCCCGCCGTGGCCGTGCCCGTGACCGTGGTGGTGGCCATGGTCGTCGTCGTGCGGGTGGTCGTGCGCGTGCTCGTCGTGGGCGGCCACGGGGTGGCTCCTAGGCCGACGGCGGCGCCCAGGCCGCGCGCATGTCGACGCGCTCGCCGCGAAACGGCACGGCCTCGGCCTCCAGCAGCCGTCGCTGGCGCGCGCCCTTGGCGAGCGACCCGTCGGCGCGCACGACGCGCTGCCAGGGGACGTCGGGGTCGTCGCACCGCGAGAGGACGGCGCCGGCGCGGCGCGGGGCGCCGGGGCAGAGGTCGCCGTAGGTCGTGACGCGGCCCGCCGGGATCGATCGCACGGCGGCCAGGATCGCGGTCTCCGTGCTCATGTTCGTTCACGGTGACAGAACGGCAAGCGGCACGGCGACCACTACCGTAGGTCGCCGTGACTCGCCGCACGAAGATCGTCGCCACGATCGGTCCCGCGTCCAACGACCCCGAGATCCTCGTGCGGATGGTCGAGGCCGGCATGGACGTCGCGCGGCTGAACTTCTCCCACGGCAACGCCGAGCAGCACGCCGCGACGGCGCAGCGCGTGCGCGAGGCCTCCGGGCGCGCCGGCCGGCCGGTCGCGATCCTCCAGGACCTGCCGGGCCCGAAGCTGCGCATCGGCGCGCTCGTCGACGACTTCGCCGAGCTCAAGCCGGGCGACGTCGTGACCTTTCTGTGCGGCGAGGACGGCCTCGGCACCGCGCGGCGGATGACGGTCGCGCGGCCCGAGCTCGTCGCGGCGCTGTCGGCGGGCGACGTCATGTACCTCGCCGACGGCTCGGTGCGCCTGCGCGTGCGCGCCGTACGCGCCGGCGACTGCGAGATCGACGCCGACGTCGAGGTCGGCGGCGCGGTCGCGTCGCGCCAGGGCCTCAACGTCCCCGGGCCGATGGACCAGCTCGCGGCGGTGCCCGAGGAGGACCTCAAGCACCTCGCCGACGGCGAGCGCATCGGCGTCGACCTCGTCGCGCTGTCGTTCGTGCGCCGCGTGCAGGACATCGAGATCGTGCGCGAGCACACGCGCCTGCCGCTGATCGCGAAGATCGAGAAGCCGCAGGCCGTCGACGCCGCCGAGGACATCATCCGCGCGGCCGATTGCGTCATGGTCGCGCGCGGCGACCTCGGCATCGAGCTGCCGATCGAGCGTGTCCCGATCGTCCAGAAGAACCTGCTCGCGCTCGCGGGCAGGCTCGCGCGCCCGTCGATCACCGCGACGCAGATGCTCGACTCGATGGTCGCCTCCACGCGCCCGACGCGCGCCGAGGTCGCCGACGTCGCCAACGCGATCCTCGACGGGACCGACGCCGTGATGCTCTCCCAGGAGACCGCGATCGGCCACTACCCGGTCGAGACGATCGCGATGATGGCCGCGATCGCCGAGGCGACCGAGGTCGCCGCCCCCTACGCGCGCTGGAACGAGCACCGCGTGCACCGCGGGATGCGCGACCCGTCCTACACCGTCGCCTACGCCGTCTGCATGGCCGCCCGCGAGCTCGACCTCGACGGCGTCGTGATCCCGACGCTGTCGGGCCGCTCGGCGCGCCTGGTCTCCGCGCATCGCCCGGCGGTGCCGATCTTCGCGTTGTCGCCCGGCCGCGAGACGGTGCGCCGCTGCGGGCTCATGTGGGGCGTGCAGGCGGCCCACATCAAGCGCCACAACGTCACCGAGGAGCTGATCACCGACGCCTGCCGGCGGGTCGTGGAGCTCGGATGGTGCCGTGCCGGACAGCGCGTGGCGGTCACGGCGGGGCTGCCGAGCGGCGTGCCGGGCTCGACGTCGCTGTTTCAGATTCAGGAGTTGTAGGGGCGGGCGCCGTCCCGCCGCAGCACCACCGCGCCCCCCACCGCCATCCCCACCAGCAGCACGATCGCCACCACAGCCTCCGGGGACCCCAGGTCGTCGAGCGACCCGCCGAGCGCGGTGTAGGCGAACGCCCGTGGCGCGACCCCGATCGCCGTCGCCGCGGCGAACGCGCTCAACCGCACGCGGGTCACGCCCGCGACGTAGTTCAGCAGCGAGTACGGCACGCCCGGGGCGATCCGGGCGTAGAGCACCGCCCAGAAGCCGCGGCGCTCGATCCAGGCCTGGACGCCGCGCAGGCGCCGGCCGGCCAGCGCCTCGACGGCGTCGTGGGCGACGAAGCGGGCGATCGAGAACGCGAGCACGGCGCCGAGCGTCGCCGACAGGATCGAGACCGGCGTCCCGAGCGCCGTGCCGAACAGCAACCCGCTGGCGGCGGCCAGCAGCGGTCCCGGGAACAGCGCGCAGGTCAGCAGCGCCGAGACGACGACGAACGCCGGCACGGCCGCGGCGCCGAGCGGGTCGATCGCGTCGCGCACGCGCCCGGGCGAGATGCCGCCCGTCAACGCGACCACGAGGAACAGCCCGCCGACGGCCGCGCCCAAGGCCGCCAGGCGCAGGCGCGCCGCGCCCGGCGCCACCTACGCGGCGCCGCGCAGCACCGCCGCGGGCGGGTGCGCGGCGTAGAACTCGGCCTCCGCCTCGCCGAGCTCGGTGACCGGCGGGTCGCCGTAGATCCACTCGCGCGCGATGCGGTGCCAGTTGCCGCGGGCGCGCAGCTGGCTCATGACCGCCAGGGTGAGCATCTCCAGGCGGCGTCCGAAGAGGTGGTCGGGCGGCAGCGTCTCGTGGCGCATCTTCGCGAAGTGCGAGGACCGCGGGTCGGACATCTCGATCATGATCTCGGTCGCGATCTCGGGCGTCAGCGCGACCTCCTGGTCGACGCCGTACCACCACGTCATGTCGTGGACCTGGGACAGGATCCCCTCGGGCGTGTAGAGCTCCGGCTTGGCGATGAAGCCGCCCTCGTGCAGGTGCTCGATCAGCGACGCGCCGTCGCCGGCGATCCCCAGCCGCGCGACCTCGAGCTCGAACTCCGCGACCGCCGCCGGAATGCGCTTGAAGAGGCCGAAGTCCAAAAACGCCATCCGCCCGTCGTCGAGCAGCAGCGAGTTGCCGGGGTGCGGGTCGCCGGAGAACTGGTGGTGGCGGTACATGCAGCCGAAGTAGAAGCGGAAGATGATCTCGCCGAGGCGGTCGCGCTCGGCCTGCGGAAGCTGCTTGAGCTCCTCGAAGCCGCGGCCGCTGACGAACTCGGTGACGATCACCTTCTCGTGCGACAGCGAGGTGACGACCTCGGGGACCTCGATGAACGGGTGCCCGCGGTAGATCCGCGCCAGCGTGCGCTGGTTCTGCGCCTCCAGCTCGTAGTCGAGCTCCTCGTCGATGCGCGAGCGGATCTCGTCGCCCATCGCCTTGGGGTCCAGGCCCGGCGCGACGCTCTTCATGAGCCACAGGATGATCCCGAGGTTCTGCATGTCCGCGCGGACCGCCTGCGCGACGCCCGGGTACTGGACCTTGACCGCGACGTCGCGCCCGTCGTCGATGCGCGCGCGGTAGACCTGGCCGATCGAGGCGGCGGCGATCGGCACCGGGTCGAAGGTCTCGAAGACGTCGTCGATGCGCGCGCCGTACTCGCTCTCGATGACCTTCTTCATGTCCTTGAAGGCGACCTTCGGGGCGGCGTCGCGCAGCTCGGCGAGCTTCGCCTGGAACTCCTCGCGGAACTCCTCGGGCACGAGGCCGACGTCGAGGAACGACATCACCTGGCCGAGCTTCATCGCGGCGCCCTTCATCGTCCCCAGGGCGGCGACGATCTGCTCGGCGGTCTCGAGCTGGCGCTTGGCGAGCGCGCGCTGCTTGCCCTCGTCGGTGCGCGCCATGTTCGTCGCGCGCGTGCCCATCTGCTTTGCCGCCTGGGTCGCCGCGAGCTTCCCGACCTTCGAGGAGCGGCTCAGGCGCGAGGTCGGGATCGCGTCCTTCTTGGCCATTGCCGCGCTACCCGCGCTCGACCCGCGAGCCGGGGACGATGTCGTCGCTGCCGTCGGCCCAGCGCACCCAGGCCTTGTGCCCGCCGTCGTAGTCGTCGCCCCACACGACGAGCGTCGCCGGCTCGCCGTTGACGGTCACCTGCTCGTCGCCCTCGGGATCGACGCCGCGCCAGACGCGGATGAACGCGTTGTGCTCCCACTCGTCGCCGATCGTCGTCGGCTCGGTGTGGCCGGGGTGCACCTCGGTCGCGTGGTCGAGGCTCATCAGCCGGTCCATGATCGACGCCTTGATGTCCGCGTAGGACGTGCTCAGCGGCGCGCGCACGCCGCCGATCGAGCCCTTGAAGAGCGTGTCGCCGGTGAACACGGCTCGTTTCTCGCCCTCGGTCACCACGAAGTTCAGCATCCCCTTCGTGTGCCCGGGGGTGTGCAGCGCGCCGATGTCGAGGCCGCCGATGCTCAGCGGCGCCCAGGGCTCGGCCTCGACCGGCTCGTCGGGGTGCGCGAGCACCACGATGCCGGGGTAGCGGCGCTTGACGTCGTCCAGCGAGCTGACGTGATCGCCGTGGTGGTGGGTGAGCAGCAGGTGCGTCACCTCGATGTCGTGGCGGTCGGCGGCCTCGAACAAGGCCTCGATCGAGCCGCCGGCATCGATCAGGAATCCGGGCCCGCCGGGGGCGGCCGCGACGAGGTAGGAGTTCGTCAGAAACCCGTCCGACATGGTGCGTTCGATGACCATGGAGCCCAGGGTACTGTGTGGATATGGCTGCTCCCGCGCTCATCCACACCTGCTATCGCATCGGCGACATCGACCGCTCGGTCGCGTTCTACGAGGCCCTCGGCTTCGAGGAGCTCAGCCGCAAGCCGATCCGCGACGAGGCGATCAACGTCTTCATGGGCCTGCCCGGCGACGGCCCGCGCCTGGAGCTCACGTTCAACCACGGCGTCTCCGAGTACGAGCTCGGCACGGGCTACAACCACATCGCGATCACGGTCTCCGACATGGAGGGCGCGCTCGAGAACCTGGCCGGCCAGGGCATCGAGCCCGAGAAGCCGCCCTACCGCGTCCGCGAGGGCGGCTCGCTGCTGTGCTTCGTGCGCGATCCCGACGGCTACCGCGTCGAGATCATCGAGCGCGCCTGAGCGCCTGCAGCTCGTCCTCGACCATCGCCGGCGTGACCTTCAGCCGCTCCAGGCACGCCACCGCGCGGCAGCCGGGATCGCGCAGCAGCGCGAGCAGGAGGTGCTCGACGTCGAGCGCGTCGTCCTCGAGGCGGACCGCCTCGCGCAGCGCCTGCTCGAGCGCCTCGCGACCGCGGCGCGAGAACGGCAGCCGGGCGGGCGTCGCCCAGGCCGGCGGGCTGTGGTCCTCGGTCTCCGGGTCGCCGTGGGCGCGGTCGGCGCTGGCCTGCGCGCAGTGGCGGACCTTGTCGAGCGTCACGCCGAGCGTCGTCAGCGCGTCGGCGGCCGCGCCCTTGCGCTCGCGCACGAGCCCGGTCAGCAGGTGCTCGGTGCCGACGAGCCGGCTGCGCACCGCGGCGGCCTCCTCGCGCGCCATCACGACCGCCGCGCGGACCGGCCCGACGATCACGAGCCGGCTGCCGGCGACCGACTGCGCCTCGAGCAGCTTGGCCGCGGCCGCCACGCGCGGCGCGTGCCGGCGGTGCGCCGCCTGGCGTGAGATGCCGATCGCCTCGGCGATGAGGCGCCAGGAGTAGCCGGTCTTCAGGGCGTCGTCGACCTGCTCGGCCTCGAGCTCGTCCAGGCGCCGGCGCAGCATCGCGATCGCGCGCAGTGCCTCGCTCGGCCCGCTCGTCGCCGCGAGCTGGCGCGCGAGCCGCACCGTCTCGTCCTGAGGCACCCGCCGTCTGGGGGATCTCGTCTCCGTCACCGTTCGTTGACGCCGCTGTCAATCACTGCTGACGCCCTCCCCTGAGCTGGTCTTGCGCAAATTCGCCGTCTTGCGGGCGTGAAGGGTGAGTCACCGCCAGCGCGGGCTTTCAAACACGGGCGCCCGCGCTTGTCGTGAGACCGCCGGCGGGCACCTCTATCGGCGTGAAGCTGCATCGCACCATCCGCAAGCGCCTGCACGACTCCGACGGCTCGGTCGTCGGCGACGTCAACGTCGCTGTCGCTGCCAGCGTCGGCGAGCCCGGTGGCTCGCACACGCACGTCAGCAGCCACAGCCGCGTCGTGCAGAGAACCCAAGGAGAACGCATGACCGACGAGACCCGCAAGGAGGACCTCGAGGCGCTCACGCCCGAGGAGCTCGAGGCCCAGGGCGCCGAGCAGCTGCCCGATCGCGAGGCGATGTCGCTCATCAGCGCGAACGTCGCGGCGCCGGTCAACGCGGCCGCCGCGCTGAACGTCCTCAGCGACAACTCGGACGCGACCGCGACCGCGACGCAGTCAGCCAGCATCGACCAGAGCAACTAGGAGGCAGACATGCCCGACGAGACCCACAAGGAGATCGAGGAGCTGTCGCCCGAGGAGCTCGAGGCGCAGGGCGCCGAGGAGCTGCCCGACCGCGAGGCGATGTCGCTCGTCAACGCCAACATCGCCGTCCCGGTGAACGCGGCCGTCGCCGCCAACGTGCTGTCCGACGGCTCCACCGCGATCGCCGACGCCACCCAGGACGCCGCGATCGACCAGAGCCAGTTCGGCGGCCAGTAGCCCGACCCCCGCGAACCCGGAACGAAAGGACCCACTCATGGCTGACGAGACGCCCAAGATGGAGCTCGAGGAGCTGTCGCCCGAGGAGCTCGAGGCGCAGGGCGCCGAGGAGTTGCCCGACCGCGAGGCGATGTCGCTGATCAACGCGAACCTCGCCGCCCCGGTCAACGCCGCCGTCGCGGCGAACGTCCTCTCCGACAACGCCAACGCCACGGCGACGGCGACGCAGACGGTCGACATCGACCAGAGCAACTAGGCGCGGGCGCAACTCCCCCGCAGCGCGCGCCTCACCGGGGGCGGCCGCAACGGCCGCCCCCGCGTGCTTCCTCATGACCAGTCCTCCCCCAGCGACCGCCACGGCCCCGCCGCCCGCGACTCCCCGACCGCGGCGGCGGGCGCCGGCGGCGGACGCCCAGCGGCCACGGCTCGCCGAGGGCATCGAGCTCATCGGCGAGTACGAGGGCTCGGGCTTCAAGGAGGCGCCCTTCATCGCCCGCCGCGGCGACGGGCAGACGATCCAGCTCACGCTGCTGCTGCACCTCGTCGCCGAGCAGGCGGACGGCACGCGCGACGTCGCCGAGATCGCCCGCCGCGTGACCGAGGCGTTCGGGCGCAAGGTCAGCGCCGGCAACGTCGAGTTCCTCGTCGAGCGCAAGCTGCGCCCGCTGGGCGTGCTCGCCGAGGCCGACGGCTCGAGCCCGGAGCTCGACAAGCCCGAGCAGCTGCTCGCGCTGAAGTTCCGCACCGCGCTCGTGCCCGAGCGCTACACGAACGTCGTCACGACGCTTTTGCGGCCGCTCTTCCTGCCGCCCGTCGTCGTCGCGGTCGTCGCCGGCCTGATCGCGCTCGACGTCTGGGTCTTCGGCATCCACGGCATCGGCGCCGGCGTCCGCGCGGCCGTCTACCAGCCCTGGCTGCTGCTCGTCTTCTTCGGCGCGGTCGTCGTCGCGACCGCGTTCCACGAGTGCGGCCACGCGACCGCCTGCGCCTACGGCGGCGCCCGGCCGGGCGTGCTGGGCGCCGGCGTCTACGTCGTCTGGCCGGTCTTCTACTGCGACGTCACCGACGCCTACCGGCTCAGCAAGGCCGGGCGGCTGCGGACCGACATGGGCGGCATCTACTTCAACGCGATCTTCGCGCTCGCCACGGCCGGCCTCTACGCCGCCACCGGCTTCGAGCCACTGCTGCTGATCGTCGTGCTGCAGAACTTCGCGATCCTCCAGCAGCTCATGCCGTTGCTGCGGCTGGACGGCTACTACATCGTCAGCGACCTCACCGGCGTCCCGGACATCCTCAACCGCGTCCGGCCGATCCTCACGAGCCTGATCCCCCGCCGCGAGCTCGATCCGCGCGTGGCCGAGCTCAAGCCCTGGGTCCGCGTCGCGGTGACGAGCTACATCGTGCTGCTCATCCCGGTGATGCTCTTCGCGCTCGTGATGATGGTGCTGAGCGCGCCGCGCGTCGTCGCCACCGCCTACGACTCGCTGGGCGTGCTGGCCAACAAGTTCTCGGCCGCGCTGGATGCCGGCAAGGGCGTCAACGCCGCGGCCAGCGGGCTGCAGATGACCGCGCTGGTCCTGCCCGTCGCCGGCATGACCGCGACCTCGGGCCGCATCGGCCGGCGCATCGTCGGCGGCGCGCTGCGCTGGTCGGAGGGCGACGCCGTGCGCCGCGGCGGGCTGCTCGTGCTGCTCACGGGCGGCCTCGCGCTGGCCGCCTTCACGTGGTGGCCCAACGGCGAGTACCGGCCGATCCAGCCTGGCGAGAAGGGCACCGTCGCGAGCGCCGCGCGGGCCGTCCAGGCCGTGCCGACCGGCCGCCCGGCGCTGACCCCCGAGCGCGAGCGCGAGCTGCACGGCGCGCCGACCGTGCGCGAGCACGGCAACGACTTCACGAAGCTCGAGCCGGCCGCCTCCGACGCCCGCCGACGAGACGACGGCGCCCGACGCGACGTCGACCGCGCCGGACACGACCACGACGCCCGCCACGACCGTGCCGGCCGAGACGACGCCCGCCGATCCCGCGGCCGTCGACCCGGCGGCCGTCGACCCGACCGTCGATCCGACGGCAACCGTCCCTGCGACCCCACCACCGACACCATGACCAAGCTCAGACTGAAGCTCCTCCTGCTCACGCTCGTCGCCGCGCTGTCGCTCGGCGCCGTCGCCTACGGGGCGACGTTCACGACCGCCCGGGGCAACCATGCCGTGGCCGAGCCGACGGCGGCCGACCCGGCGGTCTTCGACCTCGCGCTCGGCCTGCGCGAGAACGACACCGACATCGTCGACGAGGCCAACGACGCCTACGCCCACTCGACCTGCGACGGGTGCCGCTCGGTCGCGCTCGCCTACCAGGTCGTGATCGTGCAGGGCAGCCCGAGCCAGGTCACGCCCGCGAACGTCGCGGTCGCGCTGAACGAGGGCTGCAGCGGCTGCTCGTCGCTCGCGCTCGCCTACCAGTTCGTCGTCGGCAAGGGCGAGCCCGCGCGGATCACGAAGAGCGGCCGCCGGCAGCTGGCCGCGGTCGGCGACGACCTCCTGCGCCTGGAGCGCGGCTGGAGGCAGTACACCGACGCCGAGATCCAGGCGCGCGCCGACGCCGACGCCGCGAAGGTCGGCGCGATCCTCGACGCCGAGCTCGTGCCGGTCCACGCCGGTGCCAAGCCCGACGTCGTCGAGAGCCGCAAGCTCGACCGCGGCGCCTGACGACCACGCGGGGCCGACGGCCCCCGGGGCTAAGCTCACGCCCACTGTGGCCGAGCGCCGGACAGCCGTCATCGACATGGGCTCCAACTCCTTCCGGCTGGTCGTGTTCACCGCGGCCGACGGCTGGTGGAAGCGCACCGACGAGATCTATCTCGCGGTGCGCATCGGGGCCGGCCTGGACGCCTCCGGCGAGCTCGGCGCCAAGCCGATCAAGCGCGCGCTGGAGGCGGCCGAGGTCTTCTCGCACTTCCTGCAGGCGATGGGCATCCAGGACATCCAGGCCGTCGCGACGAGCGCGATCCGCGACGCGACCAACCAGGCCGAGTTCCTCGAGCGCGTGCGCTCGAAGACAGGCCTGGAGGTGCGCGTCCTGTCGCGCGAGGAGGAGGCGACGTTCGGCTACATCGCGGCGGTGAACTCCACGACGCTCGCCGATGGCGCCGTGCTCGACCTCGGCGGCGGCTCGCTGCAGCTCGCCGAGGTCGTCAGCCGCCACCCGGGGCGGCTGGGCTCGTGGCCGCTGGGCGCCGTGCGGATGACCGAGCACTTCCTGCCCGACCCCGACGAGGCGCCCAAGAAGGCGCGCAAGGCCCTGCGCGCGCACGTCACCGAGACGCTCGAGCGCGACGCCGCGTGGCTGCCGCGCAGCGGCCGCCGGCTGATCGGCATCGGCGGCACGATGCGCAACCTCGCCGCCGCCGCCCAGGCTCAGGCCGGCCGCCCCTCGACCGGCGTCCAGGGCTACGCGATCACGCGCGAGGCGCTCGCCGAGCTGATCGATCGCATGGCCTCGATGCCGGCCTCCGAGCGGGCGTCGATCAAGGGCATCAAGTACGCGCGCGCCGATCTCGTCCTCGCCGGCGCGCTCGTCGTCCAGGCGGTCCTCGAGCACGGCGACTTCGAGGCGATCGAGGTCACCGAGGCGGGCCTGCGCGAGGGGATCTTCTTCAACTCGATGCTCGACGGCGACCCGCCGCTGTTCGACGACGTGCGCCGCGCGAGCGTCGCCAACCTCGCCGCGCGCTACCACGTCGACCCGGCTCACACCGAGCACGTCGCGCGCCTCGCGCTCGGCCTCTTCGACGAGCTGGCGGCCGCCGGGCTGCACGAGGGGGACCGCTGGGAGCGGGAGCTACTGTTCTCCGCCTGCGTCCTGCACGACATCGGCATGTCCGTGGACTACGACGACCACCACAAGCACTCGCGCTACCTCATCCTCAACGCCGGCCTGGCGGGCTTCAGCCCGCGCGAGGTCGCGCTCGTCGCGCAGGCCGCGCGCTACCACCGCAAGGGCATGCCCGACTTCGGTGAGCTCTCGCCGCTGGCCGAGGACGGCGACCAGGAGCGCCTGGACCGGCTCGCGATCCTCCTGCGCCTCGCCGAGGACCTCGAGCGCAGCCGCGACCAGAGCGTCCGCGCCGCCCACGTCGCCGCCGACAACGGCACGATCCGCCTGGAGCTCGAGTCCGACGGCGCGGCGAGCGTCGAGCGCTGGGCCGCGCAGCGCGAGGTCGACCTCTTCGACCGCGCCTTCGGGCGGCGGCTGAAGGTCGACGCGGTGGCAGCTTGACAGCGCGTCGTTGCTCGACGGTCGCGTCCGTCGAGTCCGACGGCGGGTCCTCGCGATGAGCCTCACCCGCGGCAGCGGGCCGCTCGCCGGCAAGGCCTCGTCGGCGACGACGAACTACACGATCGAGGCGCCCGCGCACCGGATCCTCTTCGAGCCCGACGGCCGCCGCCTGCGCGCGTTCATCGGCGACACCGTCGTGCTCGACACGACGCGCGCGCACCTGCTGCACGAGACCGGCATCCGGCCGGTCGCCTACGTGCCGCTGGAGGACTTCGACGCCGCGCTGATGGAGCGCACCGAGACCTCGACGCACTGCCCCTTCAAGGGCGACGCCTCCTACTGGACGCTGCGCGCCGGCGACGACGTGCGCGAGGACGCGATCTGGGCCTACGAGGAGCCGCTCGACGTCGCCTCCTGGCTGCGCGGCTACGCGGCGCTCGCCTTCGACCGCGCCGACCGCTGGATGGTCGAGGACGAGCCGGTCGTCGCGAGCCTGCGCGACCCCTACCACCACGTCGACGTCCACGTCAGCTCGCGGCCCGTCCGCGTCACGGCCGGCGGCGAGCTGATCGCCGAGAGCGCGCGGCCGACGCTCGTCTTCGAGACGAGCATGCCCGTGCGCGCCTACCTGCCGCGCACCGACGTCGTCGCCGGGCACCTGCAGCCGAGCAACACGACGTCCGTCGATCCCTACATCGGCGCCGCGGTCTACTGGCACGTGCACGCCGCCGGGGAGCGCCACGAGGACGCCGCCTGGAGCTACGAGCTGCCGCGCGCGGAGGCGATGAAGATCGCCGGCCTCGTCTGCTTCGAGGGCGACGGCATCGTCGTCGAGCTCGACGCCGTCTCCAGGCGCTAGGGCAGGATCTCGGCGAGCTGCGTCCCGGCGCTCGGGTCGAGGCCGTCGGGGCTTGAGCGGAAGTCGATGAACGGGGTCGTCACGAGCTGGCCGTCGTAGACGACGGCGAAGTGCTGGTTGTGCTGCGCCGGGTCGTCGTCGACGCGGTCCAGCGAGGCCTGCGAGCCGCGGCCGGCGAGCTTCGCCGTGAGCTGCTTGAACAGCGTGCGCCCGGTCTCGCTGAAGTCGAAGAGCGTCACCGGCCGGCCGCTGACCTGGTCGTCGCCCTCGCGCGCGTTGCGGATCTCGGTGCCGCGGATCGCGACGTCGTCGTCGAGGACGTAGAAGCGCGACGCCGATCCCTCGGCGCCGACGATCGCGGTGCCGGGCTTGACCTCGGCGATCGTCGCGCCCGCGGGCGCCGCCGCGCTCGCCGCCTGGCGCGTCGTCGCGGCCTCGCCGACGACGCGGCGGCGGTCGCGGTCGAGGGCGAAGAAGACGCTGCCGGGGCGGCCGTTGTCGGCCTCCGGGTCGGCCGGGCGCTTGGCCGCGCGCAGCACGGCGTCGTAGAGCGAGATCGCGCCCGCGGTGCCGGCGTTCGGGCCGCCGGTGACCTTCGGATCGCCGGGCGCCGGGCGGCCCTCGGGTCCGATGACGTTCGCCTCCCAGTCGTAGAACTGCAGGCGGCGCACCTTCGCGTCGAGGACGGGATCGTCCTTGCCGCCGAAGCTCGGGCCGTTGTCGCCGTCGTCGGAGCCGCCGCGCAGCACGAGCACGCCGGCGACCGTGAAGACGACCGCGATCGCCGCGAGGACGTAGAACAGGCGGGTGCTCAAGCGCTGTTCTGCGCGTCGTCTTCGCGCGGTGCGCCGACCGGGATCATCGTCGACTGCGTCGCGACGGCGTCCACGATCTCGGCCTCCTCGGCTTCCTTCTCCTCGAGGTGGTCGCCGTCGCAGAGCACGCGGAAGTTGCCGGTGACGCCGCCGTCGGCGTGGATCGTGATCCCGGGCAGGACCTCCTCGCCCTCGTCGAAGCCGAGGCGCTCCATGTCGAAGTGCGCCAGGCCGATCCCATGTGCGGTGTGGGTCGGGTTCTCGCGATCGTGCGAGTTCAGCGCGATCTGAAACGCGCGCAGGTTCTTGGCGACCTTCGACGTGTCGGTCATCGGTGCAAACCGTAGCGAGAATCGCGTCAGTCGATCAAGACGCCCGGGTTCAGCAGCCCGGCCGGATCGACGGCCGCCTTGGCGGCCCGCAGCGCGGCCGCGAACGGCTCGGGGCGCTGGCGGTCATACCACGGCCGGTGGTCGCGACCGACGGCGTGGTGGTGGGTGATCGTGCCCCCGGCGGCCTGCAGCGCGTCGCTGACGGCGACCTTGATCTGCGCCCACTGCTCGAGCTCCTCGCCGCGGCGCGCCGGCGCGAGGACGGTGAAGTAGGGCGCCGGCCCGTCGGGATAGACGTGCGAGATGCGACAGGTGATCCGCCCCTGCGGGCCCGATCTCCTGCAGGGCCGCGGCCGTCACGGCGGCGTGCAGCGCGCCGAAGCGCTCCCACGTGATCGCGGTCTCGAAGGTCTCCGAGAGGATCCCCATCGCGACGAAGGCGTCGCGCAGGTAGGGCGCGCGGAAGAACGCGGTGCGCCAGGCGCCGACGCTGTCGCCGCCGCCCGCGCCGCGGCGCAGCGCGCCCTCGTCCCACTCGCCGCCGGCCTCGGCGCAGAGGTGCAGGCCGCGGTCCAGCAGCTCGCTGACCGGCATGATCGCCTGCGACGCGCCCTCGAAGCCGAGCACGAGCAGCGCCGCCGTGCCGTCGCTGGCGCCGGTCATGCGCGCCTCCTCGGCGTCGATGAGGCGGCAGTTGGAGGGCCGCAGGCCGGACTGCGAGATCGCCCGCAGCGCCTCCATCCCCGCCGCGAACGTCGCGAAGCGCACGGCCGCGAGCGAGTGCGCCTGCGGCCGCGGGCGCACCCGCACCCAGGCCTCCGTGATGACGCCGAGGATCCCCTCCGAGCCGAGCAGCATCCGGTCCGGCGACGGGCCCGCGCCCGAGCCCGGCAGCCGCCGCGACTGCCACGCGCCCGCCGGCGTGACCGCGCGGACGGACTCGACGAGGTCGTCGATGTGCGTCTCGGCGGTCGCGAAGTGCCCGCCGGCGCGGGTGGCGATCCAGCCGCCGAGCGTCGAGAGCTCGAAGGACTGCGGGTAGAAGCGCAGCGTCAGGTCCAGCGCGCGCAGCTGCTTCTCGAGCGCGGGCCCGGTCGCGCCGGCCTGGATGCTCGCCGCCTGCGAGACCTCGTCGATCTGCAGCACGCGGTCCATCGCGCCGAGGTCGAGCGACAGCGCGCCGTCGAAGCGGGCCGGGATCTCGCACTGCACGCCGCCGCTGACGCTCGTCCCGCCGCCGTAGGGGACGACGGCGACGTTGGCGCCGTCGGCCCACTCCAGCAGCGCCTCGACGTCGCGCTCCCCGCGCGGCCGCGCGACGACGTCGGGCGGGTGGTCGAACTGCCCGTGGAAGCCGCGGACGACGTCGGAGTAGGAGCTGCCCCAGGCGTGCGTCGCGCGAGCGTGGGCGTCGGCGGCGCAGATCTGCTTCAGGTGCGCCGGCGGCGCGACGCGCGGCTCGGGCAGCACGACGTCCTCGAGCGCCACCGGCTCGCGCACGTCGCCGCCGGCGATCCGCAGGTGCTCCTCGAGCCCGGGCGCCGCGGCGCGCAGCTGATCCGGCGACCACGCGTCGTCCTCATAGCCCCAACCCCAGTGCTTGCGCCGGCGCATGTCGGGGCGAGGCTAGCTGGAGCGCCGCTCGGCGGCCGCGCACCAGCGGGGAGGGGTGTCGACATTCTGCTCCATGCGCACAGAAAGTCGACAGGCCTCGCTTCACGGGCGCCCACGCCCGGGCGCCGGTGGCTCACGGGACGCCGCCCGCGAACGGGCCCACTCCCTCATCGCCGCCGTTCGCCCGCGCCCGGACCCTCGGCGCCACCCGAGCCGCCACCCGAGCCGCCGGCGATCCGCAGGTGCTCCTCGAGCCCGGGCGCCGCGGCGCGCAGCTGGTCCGGCGACCACGCGTCGTCCTCGTAGCCCCAACCCCAGTGCTTGCGCCGGCGCATGTCGGGGCGAGGCTAGCTGGAGCGCCGCTCGGCGGCTGGCCACCAGCGGGGAGGGGTGTCGACATTCTGCTCCATGCGAGCAGAAAGTCGACAGGCCTCGCTTCACGGCCCCCCTCGCCCGGGCGCCGGTGGCTCACGGGGACGCCGCCCGCGAACGGGCCCACTCCCTCATCGCCGCCGTTCGCCCGCGCCGAAAGCCCTCGCCACCACCGATCGCCACCCTCGCCGCCACCCCAAGCCGCCACCCTCGCCGCCACCCGCATCTGCGCGATAGTCCGAACATGCCCGCGCGCGTGCTGATCTTCACCGCCTCGATCGGCGCCGGCCACGACCTGCCGGCCGAGGTCCTCGCATCCTCGCTGCGCGACCAGGGCGCGGTCGTCGAGGTCGTCGACTTCCTCGAGATCGGCGGGCCGGTCGCGCGGGCGATCATCGGCGGCGCGTCGTCGCTGGAGACGCGCGCGGGCAATGTCGCGTTCGACGCCGGCTACTTCCTCGGCACGCGCTTCGCCCCGATGCGGCGCGCCGGGTCGCGCGTCATCGAGCAGATCGCGCGCCGGCGGATGCAGGCGTTCCTGGCCGCCAACCCGGCCGACGTGCTCGTCTCGACCTACCCGATCACGACCGAGCTGCTGGGGCGCATGCGCGCCGCCGGCCGGATCGGCGTCCCGGTCGTCTCGGCGATCACCGACCTCGCGGCGTTGCACTACTGGGCCCACCGCGGTGTCGACCTGCACCTCGTCACGCACCCCGAGTCCGAGCCCGAGGTGCGCGCGATCGCCGGTCCCGGCGCAAGGATCGAGGCCGTCCACGGGCTCACCGACCTGCGCTTCACCTCGCCGCCGCCGCGCGCCGAGGCCCGCGCCGAGCTCGGACTCGCCGACGACGACGACGGCCGCCTCGTCGTCGTCAGCGGCGGCGGCTGGGGCGTCGGCGACCTGCGCGGCGCGACCGACGACGCGCTGGCCGCCGGCGCCGCCACGGTCATCGTGCTCGTCGGCCACAACGACGGCGCCCGCGCGCGCCTCGAGGAGGCCTACGCCGCCGACGCCCGCGTCCAGGTCTGGGGCTTCACCGACCGGATGGTCACGCTGCTGTCGGCTGCCGACGTGCTCGTGCACTCGACCGCCGGGCTGACCGTGCTCGAAGCGCTCATGTGCGGCGCGCGCGTCATCTCCTACGGCTGGGCGCGCGGCCACATCCGCATCAACAACCGCGCCTACGAGCGCCTCGGCATGGTCGCCGTCGCGCGCGACCGCCCGGCGCTGGCGGCGGCGCTGCGCGACGCGCTCGCCGCGCCGCCGTCAGGCCCCGACGTCCCCGATCTGCCGCTCGCGGCCGGGCTCGTCCTGGCCCTCACCGACCGCCAGCCGGCCGACGCCCGGTGACGCGGCGAGCACGGCAGCGCCGATGACGACCGCGGCGAGCCCCGCGACGAGCAGCCCGGAGCCCGCGCTCCAGCTCTCGCCGAGCAGCACGGGCGCGAGCAGGACCGGCACCGCGACCTGCCCGCCCAGCACGATCGGCGCCACGCGCGACGCCCCGCGCCGCTGCAGCACGGCGCTCTCGGCCGCCAGCGTCGCGAGGCCGCCCGCCCCCGCCAGCGCGCACCAGGCGGCGGTCTCCAGGAACGCCGGCAGCGCCCGCGCCGCCTGCGCGGCGGCGAGCACCGCGAGCGCGTCGGCGGCGATCGCCGACGCCAGCAGCACGCCCACGCCCGGGCGCCGCAGCGCGAACGCGCCGAGCGCCACCGCGCCGAGCACCCCCGCCGCGACGGCGAAGGCGACGGCGTCCGTGCTCTCGCCGCGCGCAGGGTCGGCCAGCGCGATCGCCGTGACCCCGGCGATGATCGCCGCGACCGCCGCCAGCTCGCGGCGCCCGACCGGCTCGTGCAGCACGAGCGCGCTGAACGCGAGCAGGCCGAGCAGCCCGGCCGCCAGCAGCGGCTGCACGAGCGTCACCGGCGCGTGGCGCAGCGCCAGCACCTGCAGCGCGAAGCCGGCGAGCCCGAGCGCGATCGCGAGCGCCCAGCGCGGTCGCGCCGCCAGCCGCCGCAGCACGCCGAGCCCGGGGCGCCCGATCGCCGGCAGCGCGCGCACCTCGAGCGCCTGCAGGACGTACGAGCACTCGAAGCAGGCCGCGGCCGCGAGCGCGAGCAGGATGCCGCTCAGCATCGGCGGGCGGGGTCGATGAGGGCCGCGCTCGGCGCGGGCGCACTGGCGGCAGCCTGGGCGGCGCCCGCCCCGGCCGCGCACGTCCCGCTGCTGTGCGACGTGCTCGGCATCGCGCGGCGCCTGGACCTCGGCTCAGGCGCCGTCGGGCTGACCTTCGACGACGGGCCGCACCGGCAGGGCACGCCGGCGATCCTCGACGTGCTCGCCGACGCGGGCGCGCGCGCGACGTTCTTCGTGGTCGGCGAGCAGGTGCGCCGCGATCCCGGCGTCGTGCGCGAGGTCGTCGCCGCCGGTCATCGGCTCGCGGTCCACGGCGACCGCCACCGGCTGCTGACGCTCGTCGGCCCGCGCGCGCTGCGCGCCGACCTCGACCGCTGCGCCGCGCTCGTCGCCGAGATCGGCGGCACGCACCCTGAGCGCTACCGCCCGCCGTTCGGCGTCTTCACGCCGGCCGCGCTGATGGAGGCCCGCCGGCGCGGCTGGACGCCGCTGCTGTGGTCGGCCTGGGGCCGCGACTGGCGCGCCCGCGCGACCGCCGGCTCGGTCGCGGCCGACGCCACCCGCGCGCTCAGCGGCGGCGACGTCGTGCTGCTGCACGACGCCGATCACTACTCGGCCCCGGGCTCGTGGCGCACCACGGCGGCCGCGCTGCCGCGGATCCTCGACGCGCTCGCGGCGCACGGCCTGCGGGCGGTCGCGGTCTGACTCACTCCTCGCCCGGCCGGTAGTAGAGCGGCACGCAGGAGTGGTTGGCGGCGACCCAGTCGCTGTGGGGCAGGTCGTCGCCGGTGGAGAAGATGCGGTGGCAGGGCTCGTCGTAGACGCGGCCGGTCGAGCGCTCGAGCCAGTCGAACACGATGTACTTGTAGAGGCCCGACGTCATCCCGTCGGGCAGCTCCAGGCGCGCGGGGTACTTCGGGTCGAGCTCGGTGCGGGCGATCTCGTTCTTCCAGGCCACGATCTCGTCGAGGCGCTCGATCTGCACGAGCCCGAGCGCCGCCGTGAACTCGTTCATCCGGAAGTTCAGCCCCGGCTGGTCGTAGCCGGGCTTGGCGTAGTTGCGATAGGAGCGCGCGAAGTCCAGCAGCTCGTCGTGGCGCGAGACGAGCACGCCGCCCTCGCCGGTGGAGATCGTCTTCGTGGCGTACAGCGAGTAGATGCCCGCGTCGCCGAAGCTCCCCGGGCGGCGGCCGTTCCAGACCGCGCCGTGGGCGTGCGCGCAGTCCTCGATCAGCCTGACGTCGTGCGCGCCGCAGAGCTGCGCGATCGCCGCGCGCGTCGAAGGCGATGTGGCCGCCGATGTGGACGAGGAAGACGGCCGCCGGGTCGTGGGCGGCGATGAGCCGCTCGACCTCCGACAGCGACAGGCAGAGGTCGTCGCGGCGGCAGTCGCCGAAGACCGGCGTGGCGCCGGCCGCGCGCACCGCCAGCGGCGTCGCGGCGAACGTGTTCGAGGGCACGACGACGGTGCGCCCGCGCGCGCCCGCCCACTCCAGCGCGGCCAGCGCGCCGCCGGTCCAGCTCGACGTCGCCACCGCGCCGAGACCGTTGTGCGCCGCCCACGCCGCCTCGAAGCCCTTCGTCAGCTCGCCCTCGCTCCAGCGCCCGGAGTCGATGACGCCGTCCCACAGCTCGTGCAGCCGCGCGCGATCGCGCGCGTCGAAGCCGATGGCGAACTGCTCGTACGCCGGCACGGGCGCCTCAGCGCTCGGCGTGCTCGGCGAGCGAGAACTCGAGCGTGCGCCGCCGGCCGTCCTTGACGGCGAGCAGCGCGAAGCCCGCGCCGGCGAGGCCGAGCGCGAGCAGGCCGGGGCTCAGCGGCGAGAGGTCCAGGGCGCCCGACGTTCGCGCCGGGATCAGCAGCACGGCCGCGGCGAGCGCGATCGTCCACACGGCGATCCGCCCCTGCGTGGAGGCGATCGAGACCGTCGAGAGCAGCGCCAATGCGGAGATGACGAGGACGCTGTGCTCGTCATCGCCGGGCAGGCCGGCGGCGCTCAGGACGTACGCGTAGACGAGCAGCGCGACGATGCCGCCGAGCACGCCGCCGACGCGATGCAGCGTGAGGCCCAGGCGCGGCTCGGCGCGCCGCGGGGCGGGTGCGGGCGTCACGACGACGGGCGCGGGGACCGCCGCCGCAGCCGCGACCGCAGCCGCCTCCGCCGCCTGCTCGCGGTGCCACGCGACGTAGCGCTCGACGCCCTCGGCGAACGGCGTGCGCGCGCGCCAGCCGAGCTCGCGCGCGGCGCGCTCGCCCGAGACGCTGGCGCCCGCGAAGTCGCCCGAGCGGCCCTCGACGTGGGTGATCTCGATGTCGCCGACCGCGGCCCGCACGGCCTCGGCGATGTCGACGACCGAGGTGTCCTCGTCGCTGACGAGGTTGTAGACGCGGCCGATCGCCTCCGGCGCGAGCGCGCTCACGACGCCGTCGGCGAGGTCCTCGACGTAGACGAAGCGGCGCGTCTGCATGCCGTCGCCGGCGATCGTCAGCGGCTCGCCGGCGAGCGCCTTGTTGACGAAGATCGGCAGCACCGCGGCCGGGCGCGCGCGCGGGCCGTAGGGGATTCCGAAGCGCAGGATCGTGGTCGGCACCTCGTAGAGCTGCTCGTAGGCGCGGCAGTACATCTCGCCCGCGAGCTTCGTCGCCGTGTAGAGGTGCGACGGCAGCGCGAGCTGGGAGTCCTCGTCGACCTCGGACTCGACGACGTCGGAGTAGACCCAGATCGTCGAGGCGTAGACGACGCGGGCGCCGGTCTCGCGCGCGGCCTGCAGGACGTTCAGCGTGCCGCGGGCGTTGAGCATCTCCGAGCCGGCCGGGTCCTTGGCGACGAGCCCGACGTCGGCCGCCGCGGCGAGGTGGACGATGACGTCGCAGCCCTCGGCCGCATTGCGCAGGACGTCGGGATCGAGCAGATCGCCGACGACGGCCTCGCAGCCCGCGCGCGCGTCGTAGGCCCAGGGCAGCAGGTCGAAGACGCGCGCCTCGTGGCCCTCGGCGAGGAGGCGGTCGACGACGTGCGAGCCGATGAAGCCGGCGCCGCCCGTGACGAGCGCCTTCAACGCGTCGCGCTCCGCAGCGAAGCGACCGTCTGGGGCACGCGGGTGAGCTCGTTCATGGTGAAGGCGCTGCGGCGCTGCTCGCGCAGTCTCCCACGCCGCGCGCCGGAGCGCGTGCCAGGATCTATCGTTGGCCGTATGAAGGCGCCGGCAATCCTCGCGCGCGGCCACTGGCCGCCCGAGCTCGTGCACGCGCGCTGGCACGACGAGCACTACGAGCCGTCCGAGCGCCACGCCGAGGCCGCCGACGCCGCGATCACCGCGCTGCGCGAGCGTGGCTCGCCGAGCCACGACGGGCTGTCCGCCCGGCTCGTCGCCCACGCCGAGGAGGGCGACCGGCTGCTGCTCGAGCTGCAGCCGACGCGCTGGGCGCTGCGGCTCGTCGACGGCGACGCCTCGCGCTCGATGGCCGCGCTGACCGTCACGCGCGACGCCGACGGGCGCTGGCTGGCGGGTCGCCGCGCCTCCTGGCTGTCGTCCTGGCCGGGGCGCTGGGCGCTCGGCGCCGGCGGCGCTGTCGACCTCGGCGAGAGCCCCGCGCACACGCTCACGCGCGAGCTGCAGGAGGAGTGGGGCGTCGAGCCCGAGCGCCTGACGGTCGAGGCGCTCGTGCGCCTGCCGCACGAGCTCGTCATGGTCGTCGGCCTCGCCTGGCTGCCCGCGGGCGCCGAGGTCACGATGGACGACGAGCACGACGCCTACGCGTGGTGGCCGGCCGATGTCGAGGAGTGGCCCGAGGAGGCCGACGAGCCGCTGCGCCGGATGGCGAGCCTGCTGGCGGCCGGCCTGTGACGCGGCTGCTGACGTTCGAGCGCCTGAAGTGGGCCTCGTTCACCCACTCGGCGATCTACACGACGCTGCTCGTCGTCTGGCTCGTCCCCGGCCTGCACGGCCTCGAGATGGTCTTCGGCATGGCCCACGGCATCGGCTGGATCGCGATGTCGCTGGCCTGCATCGCCGCGCTGCGCCTGCGCGTCATCGACCTGCGGCTGGCCGTCGCCGTCGCCGTGCTCGGCGGGATCGGCCCGTTCATCGGCTCGCTGGAGTTCGTGCGCCAGGGGCGTGCCGGCCGCGCCGGCGCCGCCGCCACGCCGGCGCCGACCCACGCGTAGCGGGCTCCTAGTGGACCCGTCCGCAAGTTCTGCGGGTTTTGCCGGCGCCCGATCCGTGCCTGACGGCCGCCGGCGACCGGGTACGTGCCACCGGCACGCACGCCGGGTCACCGTCGACCGTCAGATCACGGCCGGGCATCCGGCAAAACCTCGCAGAACTTCCGGCCAGACCCACTAGCCGAGCAGCTCGCAGCCGTGCGCCTCGGCGACCGCCGCGACGTTGGCGAAGTCCGGCTCCGACGGCGGCGGCAGCGTGCGCGACTCCGCCGGCCGGCCCATCTCGCGCACGAGGTCCTCGAAGCCGCCGGGCAGCAGGATGAAGAGCATCCGGCAGCCCGCGTCGCCGACGCTGTAGCGATGGGGGATCCCGTGCGGGCCGAACGCGTAGTCGCCCGCGTGGCACTCGATCGTCGTGTCGCCGACCTCGATCGTCACGTCGCCCTCGAGGATCCAGAAGGCCTCGTCGTCGCGCTTGTGCACGTGCAGCGGGGCCTCCGCGCCGGGCGCCTCGGTGACCTCCACGATGCTCATCCTCCCGCCGGTGTCGGCCGCCGTCGCCTTGATCACGGCGAGGCAGTCGAACCACCAGATCGCCTCGCCCTCGTCCGCCTTGACCGCCGTCGGTCCCAGCGTCTGGGTGCTGTCCTCGGTCATGTCCGCTCCTGTTCGGTCGTGGTGTCCTCGTCGAGCGCCAGGAGCGAGATCGCGTAGCGCCACGTCGCGTCGGCGCCGCGCCGCACGACGCTGACGCCGCCCGGGCCGACGACGAGCGCGGTGTCGCGCGCCTGCAGCACGCGCTGTGGGTCGGCGACGTACGTGATGTCGCCGCTCCACAGCTCGGCCGCGGTCCGCGCGATCGCCTCGCCGCCGCGGGCCTCGCCGGGGGCGCCGCCCGTGACGAGCACGGCCCCGTCCTCGAACAGCTCCGCGAGCGCCGCGCCGTCGCGGACGACGAAGGCGTCCTCGAACAGCGTCTCGAGCTCCTCCGGCGTTCGCGCTCCTGGTCTCATGCTCGGCGACGCTACGCCCGCTGCGCGAGCCCGCACATTCCACAAAGCTGGTGTTCACGCACGCCGCTGGTGCGCCTACCATCGGCCCATGGGCGCCTATGCCAGGGAGCGCGCGAAGGACCGGATCACCGACCTGGCCGCGCGCGGCGACGACCTCGTGACGTTCTGGCGCGAGGCCAACGAGGTGCTCGTCGCGACGATCCCGCATTACTGGACGCCGTGCTGGTACACGCTGGATCCGGCGTCGCTGCTGATCACGAGCCACTTCCACGAGGGCCTGCTCGAGATGCCCCCGGAATGGATGGCCGCCGAGTACTACGAGGAGGACGTCAACCAGCTCAACGACGTCGCGCGCTCGCCCAGCGGCATCTCGACGCTGCACGAGGCGACGGGCGGCGACCCGTCCACGAGCCCGCGCTGGCACGAGAACATGACGATGGGCGGCGACCAGGAGCTGATCGCGGCGCTGCGCACGCCGACCGGCGAGGTGTGGGGCGCGCTCGGGCTCTACCGCGAGCCCGGCGAGGCGATGTTCGATCGCGACGACATCGCGTTCGTGCGCTCGCTCGCCGCGCCGCTGGCCGAGGGCGCGCGGCGCGCGCTGCTCGTCGGCGAGGCGTCAGACCCCGAGGGGCCGGAGTCGCCCGGGCTCGTCGTGCTGACCGAGGACTGGAGCGTCGAGTCGGTCACGCCGGGCGTCGAGCGCTGGCTGCGCGAGCTGCCCGACGGCGACTGGGACGCCGGCCGGCTGCCGTCGTCGGTGCTCGCCGTCGCCGGCCGCGCCCTGCGGACCGCCGAGCATCCCGGCAGCCCGGGCGAGATCGCGGTCTCGCGGGTGCTCTCGCGCTCGGGCACGTGGGTCGTCCTGCACGGCGCGTCGCTCGTCGCCGCCGGCTCGCGCCGGGTCGCCGTGATCGTCGAGCCCGCCCACCCGGCGCGGATCTCGCCGCTGCTGATGGCCGCCTACGGCCTGACCGAGCGCGAGCAGGACGTGACCCGGCTCGTCCTGCAGGGCGACTCCACGGCGCAGATCGCCGAGCGCCTCGTCGTCTCGCCGCACACCGTCCAGCAGCACCTCAAGAGCGTCTTCGAGAAGACCGGCGTGCGCAGCCGGCGCGACCTCGTCGGCAAGGTCTTCTTCTCCCACTACGAGCCGCGCATGCGCGACAACGAGCAGCGGACGATCGTCGACCGCCCGCTGCGTGGCGGGCCGTTTCCCGCCTGACTCGTGGATCTACTCCCGGCCGGCCGGGTGCTCGGCGTAGGCGCGCCGCCCGACCTCGGGATCGAGCCCGAACTCCTCGGCGTAGCGCTCGTGCAGCTCGGGCCACCGTGCCATCGACGCGGGCAGGCCGATCGGCGCGTCCGCGAGCTGCGCGGCGAGGCGGTCGAGGCAGAGCTCCCAGCCGGCCGCCGTCTGGGCGCCGACCGACAGGTCCCCGAGCACGTGGCTGAAGCGCAGCAGGCAGCCGTCGCCGTCGGGCGCGAGCTCGAAGCGCAGCAGCTCGCCGCTCCACTCGTAGGCGAGCAGGCGCGGCGGGTCGAGCTCGAGGATGCGGCCCGAGCCGCCGGCGTCGCCCTCGACGACGAACTCGGCGCCTTGGCGCAGCGTGAAGTGCGGGACGCCGGGAAACCAGTTGGCGAGCTCCTCGGGCTCAGTGATCGCGCGCCACACCCGCTCGACCGAATGCGGAAGGCGGCGCTCGAAGCGCAGGGTCGGGCGGTCGGCGTCGGTGTCGAGGCGTCCGTTCATCGCGGGTTCTCCTCCAGGTGTCGTTCGAGGGCGTCAAGCCGGCCCGACCAGAGCTCGCGATAGGGCGCGAGCCAGGCGTCGACCTCGGCGAGCGGCTGGGCGCGCAGGCCGTACCAGCGGGTGCGCCCGTCGGGGCGCACGTCCACCAGCCCGGCCTGGCGCAGCACCCGCAGGTGCTTGGAGACGCCTGGCTGGCTGATCTGCAGACGGGTCGTGAGGTCGTTGACCGAGCGCTCGCCGTCGCGCAGCAGATCGAGGATCTGCCGGCGGTGAGGCTCGGCCAGCGCCGCGTACGCCGTCATGCGGTTCATATTACCAGACGGTTATATGGCGGGCGGATCGCGTGCAGCCCGCAAGACGCCGGCGTGATGGTCGATAACGATGTCCATGGTGCATGCGTCAGATCCCCCTGCCTCCAGGGGCAAACGGGCGCCGGGGGCGGGCGTGCAACCTCGCTGCCCGTCCCTCGGGGTGGGCTAGAGTGAGCGGACAGGCATGGCCGTGAACACGACAGTTCAAGTAAGCCTCCCCGCGATGGGCGAGTCGGTCCGCGAGGGGACGATCCTCGAGTGGCACAAGCAGGAGGGCGACGCCGTCGCGGCCGACGAGACGCTCGTCGAGGTCTCCACGGACAAGGTCGACGCCGAGATCCCCGCGCCGGTCGCCGGCACCCTCGTGAAGATCCACGGCGCCGTGGGCGACACGGTCGCCGTCGGTGCCGTGCTCGCCGAGATCGCGCCCAACGGCGCGCCGGCGGCGCTCGAGCCCGATGGGGCCGAGGACGCCGAGGAGCCCGAGGCGGCGGCGATCATCGACATCGTCACCCCCGGGGGCGGCGAGTCGGTCACCGAGGGGACGATCCTCGAGTGGGCCGTCCAGGCGGGCGACAGCGTGCAGGACGGCCAGACGATCGTCGAGGTCTCGACCGACAAGGTCGACATGGAGCTGCCGGCCCCCACCGCGGGCACGATCACCGAGATCCTCGCCGAGCCGGGCGAGACCGTCTCCGTCGGGCAGGTCATCGCGCGGATGCGTCCGGGCAGCAGCAACGGCGCCGCCGCGTCGGCCGTCGCGCCCGCCGCTGAAACCCCGGCGACGCCCGCCGCGGCGCCCACCAACGGCGCGCCCGCCTCGCCGGTCGCCCGGCGCGTCGCGGCCGCCGAGGGCGTCGATCTCGCCGCCATCCACGGCAGCGGCCCGGCCGGGCGGATCACGAAGGCCGACGTGCTCGCCGCCAAGCCGGTGCCCGGGCGGGCGGGGACGGATTCCCTCCCCGCCGGCGCCACCCCGCTGCGCGGCGGCGCCGCGATGCTCGCCCGCTACATGGACGAGTCGCTGCAGGTCCCGACCGCGACCTCGTTTCGCACGATCACCGTCACGACGATGGACACGCGCCGGCGCGAGCTCAAGGCGACCGGCCATCGCGTCTCCTTCACGCACCTGATCGCCTACGCGATCGCCCGCGCGGCGACCGACGTCATGCCGACGATGGCGCACCACTTCGCCGAGATCGACGGCAGGCCGCACCGCATCGACGACGGCGCCGTCAACCTCGGCATCGCGGTCGACGTCGAGAAGAAGGACGGCTCGCGCACGCTGATGGTGCCGGTCATCCGCGACGCCGGGCGGCTGACGTTCCCGCAGTTCCTCGACGCCTTCGCCGCGCTCATCACCGCCGCGCGCGACAACACGCTGACCGCCGACGACCTCACCGGCGGCAACATCTCGCTGACGAACCCCGGCGGCATCGGCACCGTCGCCTCGGTCCCGCGGCTCATGCCCGGGCAGGGCACGATCGTCGCCACCGGCGCGATCGGCTACCCGCCCGGGATCGGCGCGATCGGCGACCAGATCGGCGCCGAGAAGGTCATGACGATGACCTCGACCTACGACCACCGCGTCATCCAGGGCGCCGAGTCGGGCCGCTTCCTCGCCGTCGTCGAGGAGTACCTGCAGGGCGAGCACGAGTTCTACGACCAGCTCTTCGCGCAGCTCGGCGTGTCGCTCGGCCCCGTCCCGGCGGCGCCCGCGCCCGCCGTCCCGGCCGAGGCCACCGCCGCCGAGCCGGTCACCGACGCGCAGGTCGAGGCGATGATGCAGGCCGTCCAGGCGGCGACGTCGATCGTCAAGGCGCACCGCACGCACGGCCACCTCGCCGCCCGCCTGGACCCGCTCGGCCGCGAGCCCGAGGGCGACCCGGCGCTGGACCCCGAGCCGCTCGGCCTGACGCCCGAGATCATGGCCCGCATCCCGGCGAAGATCCTGCGCATGCACGTGCCCGGCGAGACGCTCGCCGACGCGCTCCCGCACCTGCACGACACCTACACGGGCACGATCGCCTACGAGATCGAGCACATCGCCTCGCACCGCCAGCGCACCTGGCTGCGCCAGAAGATCGAATCGGGCGCCTACCGGATGCCGCTCGGCCCCGACGAGCAGAAGGCGCTGCTCAAGCGCCTCGTCGAGGTCGACGCGCTCGAGCGCTTCATGCACAAGGCCTACCTCGGCCAGAAGCAGTTCTCGATCGAGGGCCTGGACATGACGGTCCCGATGCTCGACGAGATGATCCAGCTCGCCGCCCTCGCCGGCGGGCGCGAGATCGTGCTCGGCATGGCCCACCGCGGCCGGCTCAACGTCCTCGCCCACAACCTCGGCCGCCCCTACGACACGATCTTCGCCGAGTTCGAGGGCGCATCGACGCTCGAGGCGGTCACGACGATCCCGCAGGGCGGGACCGGCGACGTCAAGTACCACCACGGCGCGCAGGGCTCCTACCAGCTGCCCGACGGCTCCTCGATCCTCGTCAACCTCGAGTCCAACCCCTCGCACCTGGAGTTCGTCGGCCCGGTCGTCACGGGCGCCACGCGCGCCGCCCAGACGACGCGCCAGGGCCCCCACGCCCACCGCGACACCGACTCCGCCGTGCCGATCGTCCTGCACGGCGACGCCGCGCTGCCGGCACAGGGCGTCGTCCCCGAGACGCTCAACCTCCAGGGCCTCGACGGCTACGCGGTCGGCGGCACGCTGCACCTCGTCCAGAACAACCAGGTCGGCTTCACGACCGATCCCGACGACGCCCGCTCGACCCGCTGGGCCTCGGACATCGCCAAGGGCTTCGACGTGCCGATCATCCACGTCAACGCCGACGACGTCGCCGCGTGCCTCGCCGCCGTCCGCCTCGCCTGGGCCTTCCGCAGCGAGTTCGGCCACGACGTGCTGATCGACCTCATCGGCTACCGCCGCTTCGGCCACAACGAGGCCGACGAGCCCGCCTACACGCAGCCGGAGATGTACCAGCGCATCAAGAACCACAAGCGCGTGGCGGACATCTGGGCCGACCAGCTCGTCGCCCAGGGCGTCGTGACCGCGCAGGAGGTCGACCAGCAGAAGGCCGAGGTCTGGGACGAGCTGTCACGGCTGCACTCCCAGCTCAAGGACCAGATCAAGCGCGCGGCCGAGGTCGGCCACGTCGAGCAGCCGACGGGCGAGTACCAGCTCGACCGCACGCCCTCGCCGGAGGTCAAGACGGCCGTCGGCTCCCAGCGCCTGCGGACCCTCAACGACGAGCTGCTGCGCGTTCCCGAGGGCTTCACCGTGCACCCCAAGCTCGTCAAGCAGCTCGAGCGCCGGCGCGACGCGATCGGCCCCGACGGCGGCATCGACTGGGCGCACGCCGAGTCGCTGGCCTTCGCGTCGCTGCTGACCGAGGGGACGCCGATCCGCCTCACCGGCCAGGACGTCGAGCGCGGCACGTTCTCCCAGCGCCACATGGTCCTGCACGACGCCAAGACGGGCCAGACGATCTGCCCGATCCAGTCGCTGCCGGGCGCGCTGGCCCCGTTCGAGCTGCACAACTCGCCGCTCAGCGAGGTCGCCTGCCTGGGCTTCGAGTACGGCTACAGCTCCGAGGCGCCCGAGACGCTCGTGCTCTGGGAGGCGCAGTTCGGCGACTTCGTCAACGCCGCCCAGGTGATCATCGACCAGTTCATCGCCAGCGGCCTGGCGAAGTGGGGGCAGACCTCACGCCTCGTGCTGCTGCTGCCGCACGGCTACGAGGGCTCGGGCCCGGAGCACTCCTCGGCGCGGCTGGAGCGCTTCCTGACGCTCGCCAGCGAGGGCAACATGCGCGTCGCGAACGTCACGACGCCGGCGCAGTACTTCCACCTCCTGCGCCGCCAGGCGCGCGTCGCCAAGCAGCGCCCGCTGATCCTCATGACGCCGAAGTCGCTGCTGCGCCTGCCGCAGGCGACCAACCGCATCGAGCATCTCTCCGAGACGAAGTTCTTCCCCGTCCTCGGCGAGCCGCGCGTGCCCGCCGAGAAGGTCACGCGCCTCGCGCTGTGCACCGGCAAGATCTACTACGACCTCGTCGGCCACCCCAGGCGCCAGGGCAACGAGGAGGTCGCGATCGGCCGCGTCGAGCTGCTCTACCCCTTCCCGCAGTCGCACCTGCTCGAGCTCATCGAGAGCTACCCGAACCTCACCGAGGTCGTCTGGGTCCAGGAGGAGCCGCGCAACATGGGCGCCCGCGCGCACATGTTCCCGCGCCTCATGCAGATCCTCCCCGAGCGCCTGCGCTTCGGCTACATCGGGCGTCCCGAGCGCGCCAGCACCGGCGAGGGCTACCCCGCCGCCCACGTCGCCGAGCAGTCGCGGATCATCGAGACCGCGCTGGACCTGTCGGTCCCGGTCTCGCTGTATCCGCTGAAGACCCCGGGCGAGCGCTAGGGCTTTCCCGCCGGGCCCTCCGAGCGGTCGTGGCGCATCTGCTGCGCCACACGCAGCAAAGCTGCCACGACGACCGAGGCGCCCGCGGATCGCGGGGTCGAATCGACCGCTCCCGCTCAGTCCTACGCCGCGACCCGCCGCCGCGCCCGGTCCTGCGCGACGGCGAAGCGGCCGCGCAGCCACCAGGCCAGGCCGCCGGCGAGCGCGAGGTCGGCGACGAGCACGAGCGGGCCGCGCCAGGCGTCGGTGATCGCCACGACGACGAGCATGTGCAGCGCCGTCACGGGCAGCAGCCCGAGCAGCAGGCTGTGCGAGCGAAACCCGCCGAAGTGCTCGCGCAGGCACAGCTCGGCGACGACGATCGACAGGACCGCGACGCCGATCGTCAGCAGCCAGGCGCCGCGCGAGCCGCCGCTGGCAAAGCCGCCGAAGAACATCACGATGCCGACGGCCATGCCGATCTCCGTCAGCGGAAACGGGGCCCAGATCGCGTCCGGGCGCGGGATCCCGTCGCGGACGTCCAGGCGCGAGGCGTGGCGCGGCGCGGCGGCGGGCGCCGGCGGCGCGGGCGCGACGTCGCCGCGGGCCGTCGCGCGCTCCTGGGCGCGCGCCGCGCGCGCCGCCTCCGAGCCGGCCGCGGCGCCCACCGGCGCGACCGCCCGGGTCCGCTGACGCTGCTTCTTCTTCGCGCGTGTCTTGCTCATCGGCCGGCTCACGCTAGCGCACGGGCCAGCGTGAATCGCCGGCGTCAGGAGCGCGCCCGCGCAAACTCCGAAAACCAGTCCAACGCGGCCGGGTTGGCGAGCGAGTCGCGGCTCGCGGCGCGCTCGGGCGGCGTGCCCGACAGGATCCGCTTGACCGGCACCTCGAGCACCTTGCCCGACAGCGTCCGCGGCACCTCGGCGACCTCGAAGACGTCGTCGGGGACGTGCCGCGGCGAGCAGTCCTCGCGCACGCGCCGCGCGATCGCGCGGCGCAGGTCGTCGTCGAGCTCGGCGCCCTCGCGCAGCACGACGAAGAGCGCCATCCAGTTCTCCGCGCCCGCGCGCGGGACGTCGACCACGAGCGCGTCGACGATCTCGTCGAGCGCGAGCACCGCGCGGTAGATCTCGCTCGTCCCCATCCGCACGCCGCCGCGGTTGATCGTCGAGTCGCTGCGCCCGTAGATGATCGCGGTGCCGCGCGACGTGATCTCGATCCAGTCGCCGTGGCGCCAGACGCCGGGGTACATGTCGAAGTAGGCCTCGTGCAGGCGCTCGCCGCCGGGGTCGTCCCAGAAGTACAGCGGCATCGACGGCATCGGCTGCGTGATGACGAGCTCGCCGACCTCGTCGACGAGCGCGCGGCCCTCGTCGTCGAAGGCCTGCACGTCGCAGCCCAGCGAGCGGCCCTGCAGCTCGCCCTCGTAGACGGGCTCCAGCGGGACGCCGCCGACGAACGCCGTGCAGACGTCGGTCCCGCCGCTCGTCGAGAACAGCCAGGTGCCCGGGCCGAGCTCGTCGTAGACCCAGCGAAAGCCCTCCGGCGACAGCGGCGAGCCGGTCGCGCCGACGCTCTCCAGGGCCGACAGGTCGCGACCCTCGGCGGGCCGCACGCCGGCCTTCATGCAGCCGGCGATGTAGGCGGCGCCGGTGCCGAAGCAGGTCACGCCGGCGTCGGCGGCGAGCTCCCAGAGGCGGTCCATCGACGGCGTGCCGGGGTTGCCGTCGTAGAGGACGATCGAGGCCGGCGTCAGCAGCACGCCGACGAGGAAGTTCCACATCATCCAGCCGGTCGTGGTGAACCAGAAGACGCGGTCGTCCGCGTGGGCGTCGAGGTGGAGGTTCAGCTTCTTGAGCTGCTCGAGCAGGATCCCGCCGTGGCCGTGGACGATCGCCTTCGGCAACCCCGTCGTCCCGCTGGAGTACAGGACCCAGAGCGGGTGGTCGAACGGGACCGGCACGAGCTCGAGCTCGGAATCCGCTCCCCCGAGGAAGCCGTCCTGCCAGCCGCCGTCGCCGAGGTAGCCGAGCATCACGAGCGCGCCGCCGACCTCGGCGTGGATCTCCTCGACGACCGCGCGGCGGTCGTAGTCGCGGCCGCCGTAGCGGTAGCCGTCGACGGCGAGCAGCACCTTGGGCTCGATCTGCGCGAAGCGGTCGACGACCGAGCGCGCGCCGAAGTCGGGCGAGCAGCTCGACCAGATCGCGCCGAGGCCGGTGACCGCGAGGAAGGCCGCGATCGTCTCGGGGATGTTCGGCATGTAGGCGGCGACGCGGTCGCCGCGCTGCACGCCGAGCGCGCGCAGCCCGGCCTGGATGCGGGCGGCGAGCGTGCGCAGCTCGCCCCACGTCAGCTCATCGAGGTCGCGCCGCTCGGAGGCGTGGCGGATCGCGACCGCATCGGGGTCGCGGCCGCGCAGGATGTGCTCGGGATAGGAGAGCGTCGCGCCGTCGAACCACTCGGCACCGGGCATCGCGCGGCGGCCGAGCACCGCGCGCGGGGGCTCGTCGAAGCGGACCTCGAAGTAGTCCGCGATCGAGGACCAGAAGCCCTCGAGGTCGTCGACCGACCAGCGCCAGAGCTCGTCGTAGGTCGTCGCGCGGACGTCGCGCTCGGCGGCCAGCCAGCGCATGTACGCCCGCATCCTGGTGCGCTCGGCGAACTGCTCGCCCGGGCGCCACAACACCGTGGGATCGCGACTCACGCCGCGATCCTACGGTGGGAGAGGCGGCGGCTCAGCCGGTGGGGAGCTTCGCCTCGATCTGGACCTCGACCTGGTCGGAGACCTTCAGCGCGCCCATGAGGGCCTTGAACTGCTTGATGCCGAAGAGCTCTGGCTCAGCTTGATCGAGCCGGTCACGGTGCCGTCGTCGCCGACGGTCAGCGGCATGTTGATCGAGTCGCTGCCGCCCGCGACGCTGAGGTCGCCCTGGACGCTCATCGAGCCGTTGTCAGCCTTGACGTCGCTGGACTTGAAGGTGATCTGCGAAGAGCCCAGGACCTTGCCCGTGATGCTCTTCTTGATGTCGGCCTTGTCCTTGTCGCCGAGCGGCTTGGCGCCGCCGCTGCCCGACTCGACCTCGATGCTGTTGGGGTCCACGTTGAGCGTGACCGACGCGTTGTCGCCGATCTCGACCGTGCCGTCCCATGAGGTCGCCTCGAGAACGAGGTCGTGACCCGCCTTTGCGGCCGCACCCTCGCGGCCCGTCTTGATCTTCAAGGACCCGTTGGAGGGTCCGATCTGGTGAGTCCCTGCCTGAATTGACATAAATTCAAGCGTACCCGGCATGTGCCAAATCACACCTTGCGGTGCCCGCGGCGGCCGTCGCGTACGCTGCCGGCGATGCCCTGGACCCAGCGCGAGATCACGCTGCGCCCGCGCCCGCGCGGCGTTCACCTCGTCACCGCCGAGATCACCGAGGCGCTGCCGGAGCTGCGCGATCTGCAGGTCGGCCTCGCCCACATCTTCATCCGTCACACGTCGGCGTCGCTGACGCTCAACGAGAACGCGTCACCCGACGTGCGCCGCGACTTCGAGACCTGGATGAACGTCGCGGTCCCCGAGGACTTCGCCTGGACGCACACGCTCGAGGGGCCCGACGACATGCCCGCGCACATCAAGGCCGCGCTGATGGGCTCGTCGCTGAGCCTGCCGATCGCCGGCGGGCGGCTGGCGCTCGGCACCTGGCAGGGCATCTACCTCTGCGAGCACCGCGACCATGGCGGTGCGCGCTCGCTGCTCGTGACGCTGACCGGCGAGTAGCGGCGTTCAGCGCCGGCGCGTGCCGTAGCGCTCGGCGCGGAACTCGCGGATGTCGGTCGGCACGCTGCGCAGCGCGCCCAGCCGCGCGCCGTCGAGCAGCTCGGGCTCGAGCACGCGCTCGTCGACCTGCGCGTCGGCGCGCGGCTCGACGCGGTAGGCGCGCGCCTGCGGCCGCGAGCTGACGATCCGCACGAGCGCGCGGTCCTCGAACAGCAGGCCCGCGCCGTCGTCGGCGCCATAGCCGGCGGGCATCAGGCCGCGTGCGATCGCGTCGAGGAAGACCGGCCGGCGCGTGGGGTCGCCGTCGTAGTGGACGCTGAGGCTGCCGGGGAGGAAGCCCAGCCCGCGGACCGGCGCCGGGCGCCCGGTCGAGCACGTGATCCCGTGGTCGAACCAGCACATCCCGCCGGCGCTCAGCCCGGCGAGCACGACGCCCGACTCCCAGGCCTCGCGGAGGATGTGGTCGAGGCCGTGCTCGCGCCAGATCGCCAGCAGGTTGCGCATCGAGCCGCCGCCGACGTAGACGATGTCCTGCTCGAGGATCAGCTCGCGCAGGTCGTCGGGCTCGTGCTCGAGGCGAAAGAGCGACAGGTGCTCGGCCCGGCAGGCGCGGTTGCCGAAGGTCGCCTGGAAGGCCGCGATCTGCGCGTTGGGGTCGCCGCTGGCGGTCGGCAGGAAGAGGATCCGCGCCTCGCGGCGGCGAGCCAGCGACAGGATGAAGTCGTCGAGCGCGGGGTTGCGGGGCTCCGACGTGAAGCCGCCGCCGCCCATGGCGAAGATCGTCTTGCGCATCGGGCGATCAGGCCGCGCTCAGCGTGCGCGACTCGCCGAGCCAGGAGACCGGCAGCGCGACCTCGGAGACGCTCGCGCCGATCTCCTCGACCCAGTACGCCGCGGCGTCCGGCCGCGAGGAGACGACCCGCGCCAGCGACTCGCCGCGGAAGTGCAGCGCGGCGCCGTCGCCGGCGGCGTAGCCGGGCGCCATGCCGGCCGACATGAAGCGGTGGTAGGCGTCGCGGCGGCCGGGCTCGCCGTCGTAGTGCACGCAGTTGGAGTAGGGCAGCAGGCCCAGGCCGGCGACGCGCTGGGGCGGGCCGTGGAACGCCGTGACGGCCTCGCCGAACCAGCACAGCGAGCCCGCACTGAGCCCGCACAGGACGGTGCCCTGCTCCCAGCACTGGCGCAGGACGTCGTCGAGGCCGTGCGCGCGCCAGACGCCGAGCAGCGACAGGACGCTGCCGCCGCCGACGTAGATGAGGTCCTGGCCGAGCAGGTGCGTCGCGATGTCGACGCCGAGGCCCGCGCCCTTGTCGCGGCGAAAGAGCGAGACGTGCGACGGCTCGCAGTGGGCGGTCGAGAAGGCGCGGTAGAAGCGCACGATGTAGTGGTCGGCGTCGCCCGAGGCGGAGGGCAGGAAGCAGACCTTCGGGCGCTCGACGCCGGTGAGCCCGAGCACGTACTCGTCGAGCAGCGGGTTGCCCGCCTCCATCGAGAACCCGCCCCCGCCGAACGCGACGATCTGGGGCGGGCGCCGGTTCATCGGCCGAGGATAGGTCCCAATTTGCGGATCCGCTGAGATTTGCGCGCTTGGGCCAGCGTGTCTGGACCGCCGGTACAGTCGCGCCGGTTACGACCCGAACAGCGTCAGGTCCGGCTCGCGCTCGCCGCGCAGGATCGCCAGGTCGATCGCGACGCAGTCCAGCCCGCGTGCCTGGGCCAGGACGCGCGCCTGGGGCTTGATCGACTGCGCCGCCAGGATGCCGCGGCAGCTCGCCATCGCGGGGTCCAGGCGGATGCGCTCGAGGTAGCGCGAGAGCTGCTCGACGGCGTCGATCGTCCCGATGCGCTTGATCTCGACGGCGATCCACTCGTCCTCGCCGTCGCGGCACATGAGGTCGACCGGGCCGATGTCCGTCGGCCACTCGCGGCGGACGAGGCGAAAGCCTTCGCCGCAGAACGCGGGCGCGGCCGCCAGCGCCTCCTGCAGGTCGCGCTCGACGCCGTCCTTCTCGAGCGCCGCAGCCGGGGTGGGCGGGCCGAAATCGTGCGTTACGTCGCTGATGACCTCGGCGATCTCGATCTCCAGGCGGTCCTCGGTCTGGCCCGCGCGCTTGCGCACGACGATCCGGTCGGGCTCCTCCTCGATGACCGTCGGCGCCGTCATCCAGTTGCTCGGCTTGTAGCCGCCGGTGTCGGCGTGGACGAGCACGGAGCCGTCGGCCTTGAGCATCAGCAGCCGCAGCGCCTGCGGCAGGACGGCGTTCAGGCGGCCGCTGTAGCGGACCTCGCAACGGGCGACGATGAGGCGCATTGGTTCGGCACCGTACCGGCCCCGCCGGACCCAAAGCTTGGGCGTGCCTCCCGGGATCACGGGGTAGCCCGCTCGTGACCCACTGAGGACAGGAGCTCTGCCGATGCCCACGACCTTGACCGATTACCTCGAGACCTATCTCCAGGACCACCGCGCCGGTGCCGAGATGGGCAGCGACCTCGCGCGGCGGATGCACGAGTCCAACGAGGGAACCCAGTACGAGGAGTTCCTCGCCCACATCGCGGACGAGATCGAGGAGGACGTCAGCTCGCTCGAGCAGATCATGGACCGCCTCGACGTCGACCGCTCGGCGATCAAGACCGCCACCGCGAAGGTCGGCGAGAAGGTCGCGCGGCTGAAGCCCAACAACCAGCTCACGGGTTACTCGCCGCTCAGCCGCGTCCTCGAGTTCGAGGGCCTGCGCTCGGGCGTCCAGGGCAAGCTCGCGCTGTGGGACTCGCTCATGGAGGTCGCGCCGTTCGACGATCGCCTCGACGCCGAGGAGATCGCCCAGCTCATCATCCGCGCCGAGTCCCAGCTCAAGGGCCTGCGCGTGCATCACCGGCTCGCCGCGCGCGAGGCGTTCGCGGCGGTCTAGACGGCTCGGGCGGTCGGCAGCACGCGCGGAAGCTCCGCGCGCAGCCGGTCGAGCAGCGCGACGACCTCGGGGTCGTTGCGCAGACGCAGCGCGCGGTCGCAGGCGTCGATCGCGTCGCTGACGCGGTCGGTCCGCGCGAGCGCGTGGGCCAGCCGCGACCAGGCCTCGCCGCTCTCCTCGTCGAGCATCGTCGCCTGCTCGCAGGCGGTGACCTCCGCGCCGAGGTCGCCGGCGAGGTGGAACGCGAGCCCGAGGTCGAGCAGCCCGTCGACCGACGGGCCCAGCAGGCGCGCCTGCTCGAGCGCCGCGATCGCGCCCTCGCGGTCCATCAGCCGCAGGCGCAGGCGGCCGAGGCGCTCCCAGGCGTCGGCGTCCTCGATCCCGCGGTCGACCGCGCGCTCGGCGGCCTCGGCGGCGAGGTCGATCGCGCCCATGTCCTCGTAGATCCGCGCCGCGAAGCGGTGCGCGGTCGGGCGGTCGGGATCGGCGCGGACCCAGTCGCGCACGGCGCGCCCGGCCGCCGGGAGGTTGCCGGCCTGCCAGAAGGCGAGCGTCAGCAGCCGCAGGACCGTCGTGTTGCGCGGCTCGGCGTCGCGGGCGTAGACGAGGCGCCGGGCGGCGAGCTCGAAGTTGCCCTCGAGCGTCGCGTGCTGGGAGGCGAGCACGAAGCGCTCGACGCGGTCGGCGCCGGCGTCGGGCTTGGAGAAGTCGACGAACTGCAGCGAGCCCGCCGGGACGGTGCGCACGCCGGGCTGGAAGCGCACGCGCGCCCACTGCTGGATGTCGTCGCCGCCGCCGGTGAAGTAGATGCCCGTGACGCTGCCCACGCCCCACTCGGGGTAGGTGACGCAGCGCGCGTAGCGGTGGACCACGGAGTGGTCGGGAACCTGGCTGCCGAAGGGGTCGTGGGTCCTGCGGTCGGTGTCCTGCGCGCGCTGGCGCTCGGCCTCCTCGTAGGCCCGCCGGCCCTCCTCGGCGCGGGCGGCGCGGGCCGCCGCGGCGTTGACCTTGACCGCGTTGCGCGAGACCATCCCGCCGCGCATCCCCTCGGCCAGGCGCTCGAGCTGGTCGGCCGCCTCGTTGATCGCCTTGAGATGGCGCTCGTGCTCGAACTGCTTGCCCGGAGGGGCGATGTCGGGGTGCCAGACCTTCGCCATCCGGCGGCGTGCGAGCTGCACGGCGCGCTTGTCGAAGGGCGGCGTGATCTCCAGCAGGAGCAAGGCCTGTTCGAGGTCCAGGACGTTCGGCATGAACCCACGAGGGTAGCGTCCGGCGGCTGTTCGCTACGTCACGAGCTTGCGGCTGAGCGCCCGGATCGCGAGCCGCCACATGACGATCGCGAACAGCACGAGCGCGCCGAGATGCAGCAGGTCGGGGCCGACGTCCCAGCCGAACGCGGCGTGGCGAACGAGCTCCACGGTGTGGTGCAGCGGGTTGAAGTTGCCCGCGATCTGCGCCCACTGCGGCAGGCCGGAGAGCGGGAAGAACGTGCCCGCGACGAGGAACGTCGGCGTGATGACCGTGCTCGTGACGTAGTTGAAGTTGTCGATCGACTTCAGGAGGCCGGCGATCATGATCCCGAAGCACGACCAGCCGAAGCCGGCGATGAAGGCGATCGGCGGGACGAGCAGCATCCCCCAGGACGGGTCGAGGCCGAAGACCATCGCGACGAGCAGCGGGACGCAGCCGTAGGTCCCGGCGCGACACGCCATCCACAGCGCCTCGCCGGTGACGAGCTCCTCGGTGTCGACGGGCGCGGCGAGGATCGCGTCGTAGGTGTGCTGGAACGAGTACTTGACGAACGTCCCGAACATCGACGGGAAGACCGACGAGAAGAGCACCGCCGTCGCGACGACGCCGGTCCCGACGAAGTCGACGTAGTCGTGCCCGCCGACCTGCTGGACGAGCGTCCCGAAGCCGAAGCCGAACGCGAGCAGGTAGATCGTCGGGTCGATCGTCGACGAGAAGGTCGTCGAGCGCCAGTAGGAGGTGAAGTTCGTGAACTCGCGCACGAGCACGCCGCGGATCGCGGGACCCTCGAGGCGGCCGAGCCGAGCACGAGGATATGGGTTTCGTCCGCCGGTCCTCGCAAGCTCGGACCTCCGGACGACGTTACCCAGGCTCATGCGACTTCCTCCCCGGTCAGCAGCACGAAGACGTCCTCGAGGTTCGACGGCCGGCGCACGCCCTCGGGCAGGTCGCCGTTGCGGCCCTCGATGCCCATCAGCGCGATGCTCGTCCCGGTGCGCCGCTTGCGGATCCCCGCGGCGACGGCCTCCTCCTCGACCTCGGCCAGCCGCGCGGGCGGGCCGTAGACCTCCAGCACCTCGTGGCCGGCGTGCTCCATCACGAGCTCGGACGGGCGGCCCATCGCGACGGCCTTGCCATGGGACATGATCGTCACGCTGTCGGCGAGCCGCTGGGCCTCCTCGATGTAGTGCGTCGACATGAGGATCGAGGTGCCCTCGCTGCGCAGCGCGTCGATCAGCGCCCACAGCTCCTGGCGCACCTGCGGGTCAAGGCCGACGGTCGGCTCGTCGAGCAGCAGCAGCCGCGGCCGGTGCACGAGCGCGCGGGCGATCAGCAGCCGCCGGCGCATGCCGCCCGACAGCTCGCTGACCTTCGACGTGCGCCGCTCGGTCAGGTGCGCGATCTCCAGCGCGCGCTCGATCGCGGGCCCGCGCTCGGCGCGCCCGAGGCGGTAGAGGTGGGCGAAGACGCGCAGGTTCTGCTCGACGGTCAGCGTCGTGTCGAGGTTGTCGAGCTGGGGCACGACGCCCATCTGCGCCCGCGCGACCTTCGAGTCGCCCGGGCAGCACGTGGCCGAGCACCTCGATCGAGCCCGCGTCGGCGATCGCCTGGGCGGTGAGCATCTTCATCGTCGTCGACTTGCCGGCGCCGTTGGGCCCGAGCAGGCCGACGCAGGTGCCGGTGGGGACGTCGAGATCGAGGCCGTCGACGGCGACGATGTCGCCGTAGTGCTTGACGACGCCGCGCAGCGAGATGGCGGGTGCGGGCATCGGGGAAAGGCTAGTCATGGGAGCTAAGACCGCCGGGTGGGTTCGAACTCATCGGTCCGAGGATCAAGCAGATCAAGGACAGAAGCTGGCCTAAATAGAAATTAGGCTGGCGCCATGGACTACAAGATCGAACTCATCGCGATTCCCGTCACCGACGTCGACCGCGCGAAGGCCTTCTACACCGAGCAGCTCGGCTTCGTCGCCGACATCGATCACGTCGTCGGCGAGGAGCTGCGCTTCGTGCAGCTCACGCCACCCGGCTCGGCGTGCTCGATCTGCATCGGCCTCGGGCTCACGGATGCCGAGCCGGGCTCGGTCCGCGGGATGCAGATGGTGGTCGCCGACGCGCACGCGGCACACGACGAGCTGGCCGCCCGCGGCGTCGAGGTCAGCGACGTGCAGGTCATGCCCTGGGGCGAGTTCGTCTTCTTCAGCGACCCCGACGGCAACGCCTGGGCGCTGCAGGCCTTGCCGGACCGGCAGTAGCCACGAGCTAGGCTGGGTCGCGATGTCGACCCAGTACGTGTACACGATGCACCGCCTGTCGAAGGACTATCCGCCCGACAAGACGGTGCTCAAGGACGTGACGCTCGCGTTCATGCCGGGCGCCAAGATCGGCGTGCTCGGCTACAACGGCGCGGGCAAGTCCACGGTCCTGAAGATCATGGCCGGGATCGAGACCGACTACCGCGGCGACGCGATGCTCGCGCCCAACGCGACCGTCGGCCTGCTCGAGCAGGAGCCCCATCTCGACGAGACCAAGGACGTCAAGGGCAACGTCGAGGAGGCGGTCGCCGAGACGAAGGCGCTGCTGACGCGCTTCAACGAGCTCGCCGCCAACTACTCCGAGGAGACGGCCGACGAGTTCGCCCGCCTCCAGGAGCAGATCGACGCCGCCGACGCCTGGAACCTCGACACGACGATCGAGTACGCGATGGACGCGCTGCGCTGCCCGCCCGGCGACGCCGAGGTCTCCCTGCTCTCCGGCGGCGAGCGCCGCCGCGTCGCGCTCTGCCGCCTGCTGCTGCGCCAGCCCGACCTGCTGCTGCTCGACGAGCCCACCAACCACCTCGACGCCGAGTCCGTCGACTGGCTGGAGCGCCACCTCGCCGAGTACAAGGGCACGATCGTCGCGGTCACCCACGATCGCTACTTCCTCGACAACGTCGCCGGCTGGATCCTGGAGCTCGACCGCGGCCGCGGCCTGCCCTACGAGGGCAACTACTCCTCCTGGCTGGAGCAGAAGCAGAAGCGCCTGGCGATGGAGGAGAAGGGCGACAAGGTCCGCCAGAAGACGATCGAGCAGGAGCTCGAGTGGGTCCGCGAGAACCCCAAGGGCCGGCGCAAGAAGGCCAAGGCGCGCCTGAACAACTACGAGGCGCTGCTCGCCGAGGACCGCAACGTCAAGCTCGACCAGGTCCAGATCCACATCCCCGCCGGCCCGCGCCTGGGCGACGTCGTCGTCGAGGCCGAGGGGCTGCGCAAGGGCTTCGGCGACCGCCTGCTGATCGAGGACCTGACCTTCAAGCTGCCGCGCGGCGGGATCGTCGGCGTGATCGGGCCCAACGGCGCCGGCAAGACGACGCTCTTTCGGATGATCACCGGCCAGGAGCAGCCCGACGACGGCGTCCTGCGCGTCGGCGACACCGTCGAGCTCGCCTACGTCGACCAGTCGCGCGATGCGCTCGACGACGACAAGTCCGTCTGGGAGGAGATCTCCGAGGGGATGGACACGATCAAGGTCGGCGACCAGACGATGAACTCGCGCGCCTACTGCTCGTCGTGGAACTTCAAGGGCTCCAGCCAGCAGAAGAAGGTCGGCACGCTCTCCGGCGGCGAGCGCAATCGCCTGCACCTCGCCAAGCTCCTGCGCTCCGGCGGCAACGTCCTGCTGCTCGACGAGCCGACCAACGACCTCGACGTCGACACCCTGCGCGCGCTCGAAGAGGCGCTGCTGGCATTCGGCGGCTGCGCGGTGGTCATCTCCCACGATCGCTGGTTCCTCGACCGCGTCGCGACGCACGTGCTCGCCTTCGAGGGCGACTCGCAGGTGCGCTGGTTCGAGGGCAACTTCGAGGCCTACGAGGAGCACCGCCGCGAGCTGCTCGGCGACGAGGCCGATCGCCCGCACCGGATCACCTACAAGCGCCTGACCCGCACATGAGCGCCGACGTCGTCATCAACGAGTTCACCGATCCCGGCTGCCCCTGGGCCTACTCGGCCGAGCCCTTTCGCCGCAAGCTGCGCTGGCTCTACGGCGACGCGATCGAGTGGCGCCCGCGGATGGTCGTCCTCGCCGAGGACCCGCAGGAGTACCTCGACAAGGGCCTCACGCCCGCGAAGCTCTCCAGCGGCCTGGCCATGATCGCCCGCGAGCACGGGATGCCGATCGACACGTCGCTGCGCCCGCGGATGGCGGCCACCGCGCCGGCCTGCCGCGCGATCGTCGCCGCGCGACTGCACGCGCCCGCGGCCGAGGCCGCGATCCTGCGCGCGTTTCGCCTGCGCTGCATGGAGGGCGAGCTGCTCGACGAGGAATCGACGGTGCGCGGGGCGGCCGCCGACGCGGGCCTCGATCCCGGCGACGTGCTGCGCTGGAGCGCCGAGGACGCCGTCGAGCAGGCGATGCGCGAGGACATGGCCGCCGCCCGCGAGCCGATCTGCGCCGCGCGCGTGCTCGACGAGCGCCTGGCCAACTGGTCGGGCGGCCGGCGCTACACCTGCCCGTCCTACGAGATCGTCCGCAGGTCCGACGGCGTGCGCATCGCGGTGCCCGGCTTCCAGCCCTTCGCCGCCTACGACGTCGTGCTCGCCAACCTCGTGCCGGGCACCGAGCGCCGGCCGGCGCCGGAGTCGGTGCTCAGGGTGCTCGAGTGGGCCGGCGAGCCGCTGGCGACGCGCGAGGTCGCGGTCGTCTGCGACATCGACCACGCGACGGCGCGCGAGGAGCTCGGCCGCGTGGCCGACGAGCTGCACGTCGGCGCCGACGGCCTGTGGGCGCCCAAGGCGCGCGCGGCCGCCCGCTCGATCGCCGCCTAGCTCGGCCCGATCTCGATCTTCGCGATCTGCACGGCGGTGTCCTCGAGCTCCATCTCGAAGATGCCCTCGGCGTCGGCCGTGAACGAGAAGCGCACCTTGCCGCCGGCCTTCAGGTCGCGCTTGATGTCGTAGCCGTGGAGGTGGACCTCGCTCGTGGTGTCGGGCGAGCTGACCTCGATGCGGACGCGGTCGCCCTTCTTGGCCTTGATCGTCTTGACGCCGCCCTCCGGCTTGCCGCCGCCGACGCGGATCGGCGTGAACTGCGCCTCGGGCTCGGCCGCCGGCGTCGTGGCCGCGGGTGCGGGCGTCGTCGCGGCGGGCGCGTCGGTCGTGGCGATCGGGTTCGTGGCGGTGGCGACCGTGCTGCCGTCGCCGCCGTCGTCGTCCCCCGGCTGGAGCAGGACGAAGCCCCCGACGAGCACGATGACGGCGGCCACGATCGCGAGAAGTCGTTGCGTGTTGCTCATGGCTGCAGCGTAGCCCGCACGCCCGTTCTACACTCGCGCCGTGCGTGTCTCCGGCGCCCTCGCCGCGACCTCCGCCGTGCTGGCGCTCGCCGGCTGCGGCTCGTCTGACTCACCCGCCGCGCCGGCGGCGAGCACCACGGCGGCGGCGCCCGCGCCCGCGAGCGCTCCCGCGAGCCCCTGCGCCGCCACGGCCGCTACGCCGCCGGCAAAGGTCCCGGGCGCTGCGCTGAACACGATCCTGCGCGTGCCCGCCAAGGTTCGCGGCAGGCCCGCGCCGCTCGTCCTCGCGCTGCATTTCGCCAGCGGCAGCGGCGCCGAGATGGAGCAGGCCACGCGGCTGACGCCGGAGGCGCGGCGCTCGGGCTTCGTCGTCGCCTACCCGTCGGCGACGTCGGACGGCGTCTGGGCCCTGGACGACGACGTCGACGCCGTCACGCGCACGCTGGCGGCGATCCGGCGCGCCGCCTGCATCGACCCCAAGCGCATCTACCTGACGGGGATCTCCAACGGCGGCGGGATGGCGCGGCTGCTCGCCTGCCGCTTCGCGGGGCGCTTCGCCGGCGTCGTCCTGTTCGCGCCCGCGATCAGCGGGATCGGCGATTGCCGGCCCTCGCGGCCGATCTCGATGCTCGAGGTGCACGGCACGGCCGACCCGCTCGTCCCCTACGGCCCGATCCCGGCCTTCGTCGCCGCCTGGGCGCGCCTGGACGGCTGCTCGCCGGGGCCGGTCAGCGCGCGCCCGCGGCCGGGCGTGACGCGGCAGCGCTGGCGCGGCTGTGACGGCGGCGCGGCGGTCGAGCACCTGCGCCTGGCGGGCGGCCGCCACATCGAGCTGATGGACGAGCTGCGCGCGGCCGGCGCCGATCCCGCGCGGACCGCCTGGCGCTTCCTCGCGCCGCACCGGCTGACGAGCTAGACGAGGGCGTCGAGCAGCGCGCCGAGCTCACGTGCGTCGCGGGCGACGGCGTCGGCGGCCGTCAGCTCCTCGGCCGGGTAGGGACCCGTCGCGACGGCGATGACGCGCACGCCGTCGGCGCGCGCGCAGGCGATGTCGCGCGGCGTGTCGCCGATGACGACCGTGCGCTCGCGCGGCCACGGCGTGCCGTCGCCCGCGCGCCCGCGCGCGATCCGCGGCAGCTCGGCGCGCTGCTCGTGGTCGGAGCCGAAGCCCCCTTGCCCGCCGGGGAAGAAGCCGCCCAGGCCGGCGGCGCGCAGCTTCACGCGCGCGATCGCCTCGTAGTTGCCGGTCACGAGCGCGAGCCGGTCGCGGCCACGCGCGGCGAGCGCCTCCAGCAGCTCGCAGATCCCGGGCGTGACGTGCGCGCTGAGATCCTCCGGGCACAGGCGCGCGTAGGCCTCGCAGGCGGCGATCCGCACGTCGTCGGCGCGCTCGTCGATGCGCCGCGCCGAGACGCCGGCGGCGATGAGCAGCCCGCGGACGATCTCCATGTCGGTGCGCCCGGCGACCTCGTGGCCGGCGCGGTGGACCGGATCCGTGACGCCGTGGACGGCGTGCAGCGCCTCGTAGATCGCGTCGCGGTGGGCGTCGGCGGCGCGCTGCAGCAGCGTGCCGTCGATGTCGAACAGCAGGAGCATCGCGCGCCCCGGCCGCGCTAGCGCGCGAACGAGCTCGCGGCCGTCAGCGACTGCGCGAACGCCGCGATCAGCCGGGCACAGGCGTGGACGTCGTCGAGCTCCACCATCTCGACCGGCGAGTGCATGTAGCGCAGCGCGACCGAGATGCCGCCGGTCGGGATGCCGGCGCGCGAGAAGTGGACGGCGTCGGCATCGGTGCCCGTCGAGCGCGCAGACGCCTGCACGGTGAAGGGGATCTCCTCGCGCTCGGCGGCCGCCTGCAGCAGCTCGTAGACGACGGGGTTCAGGACCGAGCCGCGCTCGATGATCGGCCCCGAGCCGAACTCGTGCTTGCCGAGCTCGCCGATCTCGACCCCGGGGGCGCCGGTCTCGTGCGTGACGTCGACGACGATCGCGACGTCGGGCTCCAGGCGGAAGGCCGACGTGCGCGCGCCGGCGAACGTGATCTCCTCCTGCACGACGCCGACGGCGGCGACGTCGCCCGGGGCACCACCGGCCTCGGCGACCAGCCGCGCCGACTCCAGCGCGATGAACGCGCCGAGGCGGTTGTCCATCGAGCGCGAGATGACGCGCTCGTTGCGCAGCTCCAGCGGCTCGCCGGAGATGACCGCGACGTCGCCGATGCGCACGAGCCCGCGCGCCTCGTCGCCGTCCTTCGCGCCGATGTCGATGTGCAGGTCGCGCAGCTCGGCGACCTTCTTGCGCGCCTCGTCGCGCAGCAGGTGGATCGGCTTGCGGCCGACCACGCCGGCGACCGTCCCGTCGCGGGTGATGAGCTCGACGCGCTGGCCGACGAGGATCTGCGGATCCCAGCCGCCGACGCCGATGAAGCGCAGGAAGCCGTTGTCGTCGATGTGCGTGACGATCAGGCCGATCTCGTCGATGTGGCCGATGACGGCGAGGAACGGCGCGTCCGGCGACGTGCCCCGAACGCGCGCGACGGCGGAGCCCATGACGTCGATCTCGACGTCGTCGGTGAACGCGCGGCCGGCCTGTGCGAACACGGCGGCGGGGGCCGTCTCGTACCCCGAGGGGCCGGCGGCGGTGAGGAGCTGGCGGAGGACGTCTGGCAGCGGCATGGCGGCCAAGGCTAGCGAGCCGCTCGCACGCGGATTCGGAGCAGCGCGAGCGCAAGCAGGGCCGACAGCGCCGAGGCCGCGAGCACCGCCAGCGCGGCCCGCTCCTGCGCGGCGCCCGCGGGCAGCGAGAGGCGCACGACGAGCAGGCTGACCGTGTAGCCGATGCCGGCCAGCATCGCGACCGGGACGACGTCGCTCCAGCGCAGCTGCGCCGGCAGCGTGCCCAGGCCGGCGCGCACCGAGATCCAGGCGCCGCCCATGACGCCGGCGAACTTGCCGACCAGCAGGCCGGCGAAGACGCCGACCGCGATCGCGTCCGTGGTCGCGTCGCCGGCGGCAGCCAGCGGGATCCCGGCCGCCGCCAGCGCGAACGCCGGCACGACGAGGCCCGCGGAGACGGGGTGCAGGCGGTGCTCGAAGCGCGCGCTCGGCGCCTGCGCCTCGCCGGCGCGCGGGCGCACCGGCGTCAGCAGCCCGAGCACGATGCCGGTGACCGTCGCGTGCACGCCGCTGGCGTGGATGCACACCCACGCGACGACGCGCGATCGCCCACAGCAGCCAGGCCGGGTCCACGCGCGTGCGCAGCGCCAGCCAGAACAGCGCACACGCGGCGGCGCCGCCCGCGAGCCAGAGCGGCGCGAGGTCGCTCGTGAACAGGACGGCGATCAGCGCGATCGCGGCGAGGTCGTCGATGACCGCCAGCGACAAGCAGCAGCACCCGCACGCCGGAGGGCAGCGCGGAGCCGACGAGGGCGAGGACGCCGAGCGCGAACGCGATGTCGGTCGCGACCGGGATCGCCCAGGCGCCGCCGTCGGCGGCCGCCCCGCCGGAGACCGCGAGCGCGACGAGCGCGGGCACGATCATGCCGCCGGCCGCCGCGAAGAACGGGAGCGTCGCGGCACGGCGATCGGCGAGCTGGCCGACGAGCATCTCGCGCTTGACCTCCAGCCCGGCGATGAAGAAGAAGAGCGCCAGCAGGCCGTCGGCGACCCAGTCGCCGACGGTCAGGTGCAGGCGCAGCCAGTCGGGGCCGAAGCCGGCGTCGCCGTCCCAGAACGCGAGGTAGGCGCCGTGGTCGACGTTCGCCCACAGCAGCGCCGCCGCGGTGGCGGCGAGCAGCAGCCGGCCGCCGTTGGTCTCCTCGCGGAGGAAGTCGGCGATCGTCTCCGCGCCGTCGGCGGCGCGTCGTTGTGGGGAGCGGCGGCGGCTCAGACGCTAAGCGTGACCGACGAGCACGCCGACGGTCGCGACGATGACGCCGCCGAGCGTGACCTGGATCAGCGACGTGCGCAGCGCCACGCCGAGGAAGCGCTTGCGCACCCAGGCGATCACGACGAGCTCGATCGACACGACGACGTAGGCGACGGTCAATGCCGTGCCGATGTCGTCGATCAGGAACGGAAGTGCGTGCGCGGTGCCGCCGACGAACGTCGCGATGCCGGTGATCATGCCGCGCGAGAGGGCGGCGCCGCGGCCGGTGATCTCGCCGTCGTCGGAGAGGCCCTCGGACATCCCCATGCTGATCGCGGCGCCCAGCGCGGCCGCGAGGCCGACGAGCAGCGCCGCGTGCGAGCCGGCGATGTAGGCCGTCGCGAAGATCGGCGCGAGCGTCGAGATCGTGCCGTCGATCAGGCCGATCAGCGCGGGCTGGACGACCTGCAGCAGGCGCTGGCGCTCGTCAGCGGCGTCCCAGCGGGTGCGGAGGGTGGCAGCGGGGGCGTTCATACTCGCGTACTATAGCACTTGACTTGTAATAAGGATGCCCTAAGATGAGCAACGTGAGCAAGGAACTGACCGAAGCACTGCGCGGGCGTGGTATGAGGGTTACCCCGCAGCGCGTCGTCGTGCACCGCGCGTTGCTCGAGCTCGATCGCCACGTGACCGCCGACGAGCTGCTGGACGCCGTCGGCGACCGGCTGCCCAACGTCTCGCTGCCGACGATCTACGCGACGCTCGAGCTGCTCGAGGAGCTCGGCATGGTGCGCCGGGTGCAGCGCGCCGGCACGACGCTGTACGACCCCCGCACCGACGAGCACCACCACCTCGTCTGCACGAGCTGCGGCTCGATCGAGGATCTCGAGTTCGACCTGGACACCGATGCGCTGGAGCGCGCCGCCGCGCGCCGCGGCTTCGAGCGCGAGCGCATCGAGGCCGTCGTCCACGGCCGCTGCGCCGCCTGCCGCGCCGCCTGAGCGCGGGCCACGCCGTCACGCGGCCGCGACCGTTTGCGCGCCACGCCGCCGGGTAATGCGGGCCACCATGTCGCCCACCAGCTTCATCTTCCGCTGTCAGTTCTGCGACCGCCGGCCCGACCCGCTCACGCAGATGAGCCTCGAGAAGACGGTCCGCGACGCTGCCTTCGGCACGTTTCAGGACGCGATGCCCGAGAAATGGCTGATCTGGCACGGCCGCGGGCCATACGGGCCCAAGCGCTACGCCTGCCCCGACCATCGCGGTGACCTCGTCGCCTACCTGCGCGAGCACTACGGGACGATCGGCCCGCATCCGTGGAAGCGCCCGCCGTACCCGACCGAGGTCAAGAGCGCCGAGCCGGACCTCAGCCGGGAAAGCCGATCGCCGCGGGTCTAGTCCGGCCGGCAGTTCGCGCAGAGACCCCAGAACGTCACCTCGGCCTCGTCGACGACGAAGCCATCGCTGTGGCCGGCGCTCAGGCAGGGCGCCTCGCCGGTCGCGCAGTCGATGTCCTCGACGCTGCCGCAGGCGCGGCAGACGCGGTGATGATGGTTGTCGCCCACGCGCGTCTCGAAGCGCGCCGGGCTGCCCGCAGGCTCGATGCGCCGCAGCACGCCGACGCGGGTGAGCGTGTTCAGGCTGTCGTAGACCGACTGCGTCGAGACGCTGCCGATCAGCGTCCGCGCGCGCTCGGCGATCTGCTCGGCGTCCGGGTGACCCGACAGCTCGGACACGGCGCGCAGCACCGCGATCCGCGGCGCCGTCACCCGCAGGCCGTGCGCTCGCAGCTGCTCGGTCGTGTCGCCGGTGGGCACCCGGCGATCCTATCGCCACCAGCCTGGAGAGGCTCCAGAACTTGATAGGTTCCAATCACGAGCCACGCAGATCGAGCAGAACGAGAAGAGGGAGACGCATGAGCGACGAGGCACACGGGCCTGCCGAGGGCGACGAGCGCGAGGCGCTGACCAACCGCCAGGGACACCCGGTCAGCGACAACCAGAACCAGCGCACGGTCGGCTCGCGCGGCCCCGCGACGCTCGAGAACTACCAGTTCCTCGAGAAGATCAGCCACTTCGACCGCGAGCGGATCCCGGAGCGCGTCGTGCACGCCCGCGGGACCACGGCCTTCGGCTACTTCGAGGCCTACGGCGCCTGCGGCGACGAGCCGATCTCGAAGTTCACCCGCGCCAAGCTGCTGCAGGAGAAGGGCAAGCGCACCGATGTCGCCCTGCGCTTCTCCACGGTGGCCGGTGGCCGCGACTCCTCGGAGACCGTCCGCGACCCGCGCGGCTTCGCGGTGAAGTTCTACACCGAGGACGGCAACTGGGACCTCGTCGGCAACAACCTCGGCGTCTTCTTCATCCGCGACGCGATCAAGTTCCCGGACTTCATCCACTCCCAGAAGCCCGACCCCGTCACGTTCGAGCAGTCCGTGCCCAACCGCGCCTTCGACTTCTTCAGCCAGACGCCGGAGTCGATGCACATGGTCATGCTGGTCTTCGGCCCGCGCGGCATCCCCGCCAGCTACCGCCACATGCAGGGCTTCGGGGTCAACACCTACAAGTGGGTCGACGAGGCCGGCGACACGGTGCTCGTCAAGTACCACTGGCTGCCCAAGCAGGGCGTCAAGTCGTTCACCGCGGCCGACGCGGCGAAGGTGCAGGCGGAGGTCTACGGATCGCACACGAAGGACCTCCACGACGCGATCGCCGCCGGCGACTTCCCCGAGTGGGAGCTCAACGTCCAGATCATCAGCGACGACGAGCACCCCGAGCTGGACTTCGACCCGCTCGACGACACGAAGGTCTGGCCCGAGGAGCTCTTCCCGCTGCGGCCGGTCGGGCGGATGGTCCTCGACCGCAACGCCGAGAACTTCTTCGCCGAGAACGAGCAGATCGCGTTCGGCACCGGCGTCCTCGTCGACGGGCTGGACTTCTCCGACGACAAGATGCTCGTCGGCCGGACGTTCTCCTACAGCGACACCCAGCGCTACCGGGTCGGTCCGAACTACCTGCAGCTCCCCGTCAACCAGGCCAAGAACGCCAGCGTGCGCACCAACCAGCGCGACGGGCAGATGGCGCACTACGTCGACGCCGCGGGCGAGAACCCGCACGTCAACTACGAGCCCTCGATCCTCGGTGGCCTGCGCGAGGCCGACGGCTCCGGGCCCGCGGAGCAGGGGCCGCAGGTCGCCGGCCGGCTGACCCGCGAGCGCATCGAGCGCACCAACGACTACGCCCAGGCCGGCGAGCGCTACCTGCTCTCCGAGCAGTGGGAGCGCGACGACCTCGTCGCCAACCTCGTCGATGCGCTCTCGCAGTGCGACCGGCGCATCCAGGAGCGGATGCTCTGGCACTTCTACATGTGCGAGGACGAGCTCGGCGCGCGCGTCGGCGAGGGCATCGGCATCGCCCTCGACGAGGTCTCGGGCCTGGCTGCGCTGGCGACGCAGACGCTCACCGACGAGGAGCAGGAGCGGCTGCGCAACCTCGGCTCAAACGGCCCGCGCGACGTCTCCGGGCACGTCATGACGCACTGTGTCCCCAACGAGCGCGTCGCCGTCGCCGGCGAGCCCGACCTCGCGCAGATCTGAACGACCGCGTCCGTCAGACGTCCTCGTGGCGGCCGATCGCGCGCTCGAGATCATCGATCGCGCGGTCGTCGTTGCCGCGGTGCGTCGCAAGCAGCGCCCGCGCGATCGCGTCGAGCTTGAACTGGACCGCATGCTCGGCGCGGCGCTCGGCGTTCTTGAGCAGCGCCACGAGCAGGAGCGTGATCGCGCCGAGCAGGTCGCCGAGGAAGAAGCGCGCGTCCGACGACCAGCCGAGCGCGTAGGACAGCACCCACGCCAGGACGAGCGCGCTGCACAGCGTGAAGAACGTCGGTGACGAGGCGACGTTGGACGCGCGCTCGGCCACCTGCTCGAAGGGGCCGCGCCCCGCGCCGCCGCGCTCGACGGGATGGCGCAGGCTCATCTGCCGCCCTCGACGTGGGTCTTCAGGTCGCGCAGCGCGCGGCGCATGACGGCGTCGGAGATCGCCGTCCGCACGACGCCGGGGACGAAGCGCCCCGGGTCGATGCGCAGGTCGAGCTCAACATGCGTGCGCGACTCGCCGAGGGGCTCCAAGCGCCACTCGCCGCAGAAGTCGCGGAAGTCGCCGCCGAGGTACTCGCTGGCCAGGCGGCGGGGCTCGTCGTAGATCTGCCGCAGCCGGTAGCGGACCTTCTTGAAGCGCGCGTCGATCTCGTACTCGACGACCGTGCCCCGGCCCCGGTCGTCGCGCTCGAGGACGTCGACGGCGCAGACCGCCCCCTGCCACTCGGGCAGGCGCTCGAAGTCGGTCAGCGCGTCGAAGCAGGCCTGCGCGCCGGCCTCGACGTCCGCGCTGCGACATTCGCCGTAGGACGCCATCGTCAGTCCACCGGCTTGAGCTCGAGGCGGTGCACCGCGGGGCCCTGGAGCACCTCGCCCGACGGCGCGAAGCGCGACCCGTGGCAGGGGCAGTCCCAGCTGCGCTCCGCGCTGTTCCAGTTGACGCGACAGCCCAGGTGGGTGCAGGTCGGCGAGACGGCGGTGAGCGTGCCGTCGTCGTCGCGGTAGCCGGCGACGGTCGCGCCGTCGAGGCCGACGATGTCGCCCTCGCCGGGCTGCAGGTCCTCGATCGGCCGCGAGCCGCGCTTCGTGATCCGGTCGCCGACGAAGCGCAGCCCCGCGACGACGTTCTCGCGCACGAGCCGCGGGGCCGAGGCGCGGACGGTCAGGCGGTAGGGATCGAACATCGCGGCGCCCGCGTTCTCGCGGTCCCCCAGCAGATCGGCGAGCAGCTGCGCGGCCGCGGTGCCGCCGGTCATGCCCCACTTCGCGAAGCCGGTCGCCATCAGCACCCGGTCAGACCAGGGCGTGAGCCGGCCGACGTAGGGGACGCCGTCGAGGGTCGTGTTGTCCTGCGCCGACCAGCGGTACTCGACGCTGCGCACGTCCCAGTGCTCGCGGGCGAACGCCTCCAGGCGGCCGTAGCGCCGCTCGGTGTCGCCGCCGGTGCCGGTGCGGTGGCCCTCGCCGCCGACGAGCAGCAGCTCCTCGCCGTCGAGCGGCACCGCGCGGACGGATCTCGTCGGCGCGTCGGCGCTGATGAACATGCCCTCCGGCGGGCTGCCCGCGATGCGGCAGACGATCGCGTAGGAGCGCTGCGGATGCACGCGCGCGAAGGCCAGCGCGCGGTCCAGGAACGGATAGTGCGACGCGACCACGACGCGCTCGGCGATGACGCGCCCTCCGGCCGTCTTGACCGCGCACTGCTCGTCGGTGTCGACGTCGACCGCGCGCGAGCCCTCGAAGATCCGGCAGCCGGCGTCGGTCAGGGCGGCGACGAGCGCGAGGAGGTAGCGGTGCACGTGAAACTCGGCCTGGTCCTCGAAGCGCACGGCGGCCTCGACCGCGAAGGGCAGCGGCGTCGTGTCGACCAGGCGCGCCGGGAGCCCCGCCTCGATCGCCGCCCGCGCCTCGCGCTCGGCGTCGCGGCGCGCGGAGGGGGACGTGACGTAGGCGTAGGAGGAGCGGCGGCGGAAGTCGCAGTCGATCGCGTGGCGCCGCACGCGGTCGGCGATCCACGCGAGCGCCTGCTCGTTGGCCTGCGCGTAGACGCGCGCCCCGTCGGCGCCGAAGCGCGAACGCAGCCGCGCGTAGATCAGCCCGTGCTGGGAGGAGACCTTCGCGGTCGTATGACCGGTGACACCGTGGCCCAGCCGGTCGGCCTCCAGCAGCACGACCGACGCGCCCGACTCGGCGAGCAGCAGCGCCGTGGTGACGCCGACGATCCCGCCCCCGATCACGGCGACGTCGGCGCGGACGTCGCCGTCCAGGCGCGGGAACGCCGGCTGCGACGGCGCGGTCTCGATCCAGACCGAGCTCACGTCGACCTGCGCAGCGCAAGCTCCTCGAGGCGCATCAGCGACTCGGCGTTGCGCAGCTTCGTGAGCAGGTGGACGACGGGGTTCAGCGCGAGTGGGGACGTCAGGCCGTCCGCGTTCTCGGTCATGCGCACGCGCGTGCCGCCCGCGTCGGGGGTCATGCGCATCGTCACCTGCGCGGTCCCGAGCGGCCGGCCCTTCGTGCGCAGCCGCAACAGCCGCGGTGCCTGCGCCTCCAGCGACTCGGTGTGGTCGCTGAGCTTCAGCGGCCCGAAGCCGATCGTGTGGTGAAAGCGCGAGCCGGGGGCGGGCCAGTCCTGGTCGGCGTCACGGATGACCTTCGACCCGACGACCCAGTAGCCGTAGCCGCCGGGGTCGGCCAGCGCCGCCCAGACGGCGGCGGGGGGCACCGCCATGAAGCGCTCGTTCGTGGCCACCGAGCGTGCTTACCCGAGCGCGACTCGCGCTAGGCACCCGTCGCGCTCGGCGCTCAGCCCTCGGCGCTCAGCGGTCGCGCAGCTGGCGCAGCACGTACTGCAGGATCCCGCCGTGGCGGAAGTAGTCCGCCTCCTTGGGCGTGTCGATCCGGACGCGGGCGTTGAAGACGCGGTCGCCGGCGCGGACGGTGACCTCGGTCGGCAGCGAGCCGGCGTTCATCGGCTCGGCCAGGCCGGTGATCGTGAAGATCTCCTCGCCCGTGAGCCCGAGCTCGCCGGCGGCGGCGGGCAGCTGCAGCGGCAGCACGCCCATCCCGATGAGGTTCGAGCGGTGGATGCGCTCGAAGGACTGCGCCAGCACGGCGCGCACGCCCAGCAGCCGCGTGCCCTTCGCCGCCCAGTCGCGCGACGAGCCCGAGCCGTACTCCTTGCCGGCGAGGACGACCAGCGGCGTGCCCTCCTCGATGTAGGCCATCGCGGCGTCGTAGATCGACAACTCGACGTCCTCGGGCAGCTTGCGGGTCACGCCGCCCTCGGGAATCCGGCCCGCCCGCCCAGCGAGCTGGTTGCGCAGCCGGATGTTCGCGAACGTCCCGCGCACCATGACCTCGTGGTTGCCGCGCCGCGCGCCGTAGGAGTTGAAGTCGCGTGGCGCGACGCCGTGCTCCTGCAGGTAGGTCCCGGCCGGGCCGTCGCGCTTGATCGCGCCCGCGGGGGAGATGTGGTCGGTCGTGACCGAGTCGCCCAGCAGCGCGAGCACGCGCGCGTTCTCGATGTCGGTGACCGGCGCGGGCTCGGCCGGCATCCCGTCGAAGTAGGGCGGGAGGTGCACGTAGGTCGACGAGTCGTCCCACGCGAAGCGGTCGCCGGTCGGCACGACGAGCGAGTTCCAGCGCTCGTCGCCCGTGAAGACGCCCGCGTAGGAGGAGCGGAACATCTCCGAGCGCACGGCCTGCTCGATGACGAGGCCGACCTCGCGGCCCGACGGCCAGAGGTCGCGCAGGTAGACGTCGTTGCCCTCCTGGTCCTGGCCGATCGGGTCGTTGACGATGTCGGCGTCCATCGAGCCCGCCAGGGCGTAGGCGACGACGAGCGGCGGCGACGCGAGGTAGTTCATCTTCACGTCGGGGTTGATGCGGCCCTCGAAGTTGCGGTTGCCCGACAGCACCGAGACGACGGCGAGGTCGTGCTCGCCGACGGCCTCGGAGATCTCGCGCGGCAGCGGGCCGGAGTTGCCGATGCAGGTCGTGCAGCCGTAGCCGACGAGGTTGAAGCCGAGCGCGTCCAGCGGCTCGTCGAGCCCGGCCTGCGCGAGGTACTCGGTGACGACCTTCGAGCCCGGCGCCAGCGACGTCTTGACCCACGGCTTCGACGTCAGCCCGCGCGCGACGGCGTTGCGCGCGACGAGCCCGGCGGCGAGCATGACCGACGGGTTGGAGGTGTTCGTGCAGCTCGTGATCGCGGCGATCACGACGCGCCCGTGGTCGAGGTCGGTCTGCGTGCCGTCGCGCAGCGTCACCGGGACGCGCGTGTCCTCGCGCTCGGCGATCCGCGCGGCCGCCATCTCCTCGGCGTGCGTGGCGTCGGTCGCGTGCGCCGGCGGGCGGCGGGCGCCCGCGTAGACGCCGGTCGGCGGGTCCGATGCCGGGAACGAGAGCGCGTCGAACTCGATCGTCGCGCCGCCGTCGCCGTCGTCGTCGGAGCCGTCGTCGACGTGCGGCAGGAAGTCCTTCAGCGCGATCCGGAACGCGGCCTGCGCCTCGCTCAGCGCGACGCGGTCCTGCGGGCGCCGCGGCCCCGCCAGCGACGGGACGACGTCGCCGAGGTCGAGCTCGATCGTGTCCGAGTAGGCGGGCTCGACCGACGTCTCGTCGTGCCACAGGCCCTGCTCGCGCGCGTAGGCCTCGACGAGCTCGATGACCTCCGGCGGGCGGCCGGAGAACTCGAGGTAGCGGATCGTCTCGGCGTCGATCGGGAAGATCGCGCAGGTCGAGCCGAACTCGGGGCTCATGTTGCCGATCGTCGCGCGGTCGGCGAGCGGCAGCGTGGCGAGGCCCTGGCCGTAGAACTCGACGAACTTGCCGACGACGCCGCGCTCGCGCAGCATCTCGGTGACGGTCAGGACGAGGTCGGTGGCGGTCGCGCCCTCGGGCAGCTCGCCGCGCAGCTTGAAGCCGAGCACCTGCGGGATCAGCATCGACATCGGCTGGCCGAGCATCGCCGCCTCGGCCTCGATCCCGCCGACGCCCCAGCCGAGCACGCCCAGGCCGTTGATCATCGTCGTGTGCGAGTCGGTCCCGACGAGCGTGTCGGGGTAGGCCACGTCGTCGTCGTCGACGAACACGACCCGCGAGAGATATTCGAGGTTGACCTGGTGGACGATCCCGGTGTCGGGCGGGACGACCGCGAAGTTGTCGAAGGCGTCCTGGCCCCAGCGCAGGAAGGCGTAGCGCTCCTGGTTGCGGTCGAACTCGCGCTCGGCGTTGTGGGTGAACGCGGCGCGCGTGCCGTAGGCGTCGACCTGGACGGAGTGGTCGATGACGAGCTCGGCCGGGACGAGCGGGTTGATCATCGCCGGATCGCCGCCCATGTCGGCCATCGCGTCGCGCATCGCGGCGAGGTCGACGATCGCCGGCACGCCGGTGAAGTCCTGCATGACGACGCGCGCGGGCGTAAAGGCGATCTCCTTCGACGGCTCGTCCTCGGGGTTCCAGCTCGCCAGCGCCTCGATGTCGCCCGCCGTCACCGATCCGTTGCCCTCGGTCCGCAGCAGGTTCTCGAGCAGGACCTTCAGCGAGAACGGCAGCCGTGCCACGTCGAACGCGCTCTGGAGCGCATCGAGACGGTAGATGCCGACCTCGCGGTCGCCGACGTTGAGCGTGCCGAGGGCGTCGAAGCTGTTCTTGGGCAAGCGGTTCTCCGAAGGGTGCGGACGGGAAGCGAATCCATGAGTGTGCCAGCCCCGGCCGCAAAGCCTCCTTCTCCAGCTGCCCTCGTTCGTTTCTCAGACTCCGATCCGGCCGGTCGTGGAGGAACATGCAGGGAGTGGGGTTCGGATGAGCGACGGACACGGTCCGGGGCTGGTGGGCCGCGAGCACGAGCTGGCGCAGCTCGATGCCGCGCTGACGGACGCGCTCGGCGGGCGCGGGCGGCTCGTCGTGCTGACCGGCGAGCCGGGGATCGGCAAGACCGCGCTGGCGCGGGCGTTCGTCGAGCGGGCGTCCGCGCGCGGCGCGAGCTGGGCCTGGGGCACGTGCTGGGACGGCGGCGGCGCGCCCGCCTACTGGCCCTGGGTGCAGATCGTGCGCGCGATCGCCCGCAACGAGGCCGACCCGACCCTGCGCGAGCTGCTCGGCGACGGCGCGCCCGTGCTGGCGAGCCTGCTGCCCGAGCTCGCCGACACGATCGGCGCGCCCGCGGCGCCGGACTCCGAGCAGGCGCGCTTCCAGCTCTTCGACACGCTTGCGAGCCTGCTGTCGGCCGCCTCCGACCGCCGCCCGCTCGTCATCGTCCTCGACGACCTGCACTGGGCCGACGCCGCGTCGCTGCACGCGCTGGAGTTCGTCGCCCGCGCCCTGCCCGACATGCGGCTGCTGGCGATCGCCGCCTACCGCCACGTCGAGGCGCACGCGCGCGACGAGCTCGCCGCCCCGCTCGGCGGCCTCGCGCGCGCGGCCTCGCGGCTGCCGCTCAAGGGTCTGGATCGCGACGGCGTCGGACGGCTCGCGGCCGCACGCGCGCGCGGACTCGCCACCGGCGAGCCGGACGGCATCGCGCCGCAGCTCGTGTCGGCGGTCCACGAGGCGAGCGCCGGCAACCCGCTGTACGTCGACGAGATCGTGCAGCTGCTCGCCCGCCAGGGGCGCCTGCACGACGCGAGCGCGCTCGACCGCCCGCTGCCGCTGCCAGACGGCGTGCGCGACGCGATCCGCCGCCGCCTGGCGCCGTTCGACGAGGCGACGATCGAGGCGCTCGGCGCCGGGGCGGTGATCGGCGGCCAGTTCCGCGTGGCGACGCTCGCCGGTGTGCTCGGCGCCTCGCAGGCCGACGTCCTCGAGCGCCTCGACGCGCCGCTGCGCGCCGGGATCGTCGTCGCCGTCGCCGACCACGGCCGCTTCGCCTTCCAGCACACGCTGATGCGCGACACGCTGCTGGAGAGCCTCGGCGCGACCCGCCGCGCCCATCTGCACCGCGTCGCCGCCGAGACGCTCGAGCAACTGCACCGCGACGACCCCGAGTCGCGGCTGGCCGACATCGCCGACCACTTCCTCTACGCGGCAACCGACGGCGGGGCCGAGCGGGCCGTCGACTACGCGGCCCGCGCGGCCGGGCAGGCGCTCGGCCGCTTCGCCTACGCGGAGGCCGCGCGGCTGTACGAGCGCGCGATCGACGTCGCCGCGTCGCTGCCCGCCGACGAGGTGCGGGCGTCGGAGCTCGCGCATGGGCTCGGCGAGGCGCTCATGCGCGCGGGCGAGATCGAGGCGGCCCAGCGGGCCCTGCGGGCGGCGGCCGAGCATGCGCGGCGCCTGGACGATCCCCAGCGCCTGGCGCGGGCGGCGCTCGCGAGCGCGATGGGATCGCTGTCGCCCGGGCTCGTGGAGCCCGAGCTCGTGACGATCCTCGAGGAGGCGCTCGCGCGCCTGGACCCGGTCGTCGCCGCCGACGCCGGCGAGCAGGCGCAGGTCGATGCGCTGCGCTGCCGCCTGCGCGTGCAGCTCGCGCTCGCCCTGTACTGGTCGCCCCAGCAGGCGCGCCGCGAGGCGCTCGTCGACGACGCGCTCGCGATCGCGCGCGCGATCTTCACCGGCGACGCCGCGCGCGGCTCGCCCGCGCAGCGCGCGCTCGCCGACCGCACGCTCGCGTTCGCCCTGGCGCAGGGCTTCGTCGCCGTCTGGGCGCCCGACGCGGTGACGCGCGGGCTGCCGATCTCGGCCGAGGCGCTCGAGCTGTGCGAGCGCACGAGCGACGCCGAGCTGGCCGCGAAGGTGCGGCTGTGGCGCATCAGCCTGCTGCTCGAGCTCGACGATCGCGGCCGCGCCGACGACGAGATCGAGCAGTTCCTCACGACCGCGCGGCGGCTCGGCCAGCCGCGGATGCTCGTGCACGACCCGCTGCTGCGCGCGCTCGGCGCGTACCGGCGCGGGGACTTCGACGCCGCCGAGCGCCTCACCGCCGATGCCGCCGCGCAGGCGCGCGACGTCCCCGGCTCGATGGCGCCGATCATCGCCGACGAGCAGGCCTTCGTCGCCGGCCGCGCGCTCGGGCGCCAGGCCGATCTGGAGCCGCTCGTGCGCAGGAACGCGGACCGCCTGCCGGCGCTGCGACGCTGGCGCTGCGGGCTGGCCCTCGTCCTGGCCGAGCTCGGCCGCGAGGACGAGGCCCGCCGCGAGCTCGAGCACCTCGCCGCCAACGACTTCGACGACATCCCGCGCGACGCGCTGTGGCTCGTCGCGATGGCGCTGCTGGCCGAGCTGTGCGTGCTGCTCGACGACCGGCCGCGCGCGCAGCGCCTCTACGACCTGCTCGTGCCCTACGACGGGCGCAACGTCGTCGCGCTCGGCGCCGCCTATCTCGGGCCGGTGGCGCGCTACCTCGGGCTGCTGGCGATGACCGTCGGCGAGGCCGAGCGCGCCCTCGGGCACCTCGAGAACGCGCGCTCGGCGACCGAGCGGATGGGCGCGCGGCCGGCGATCGTCGAGACCGCGCTCGACGCGGCGGAGGTGCTCGCGCGCCGCAACGCGCCGGGCGACGCCGCCCGCGCGCGCGCGCTCGTCGAACGCGTCGAGGGGGATGCCGAGCGCCACGCGATGGCGGACGCGGTCGCCCGCGCCGCCGACCTGCGCGCGCGCCTCGGGCGCGGCGGCGCGCGCCCCGACGCGCCCGCCCTGCGCGCGACGCTGCGGCGCGAGCAGGACGTCTGGCGGCTGGACTACGAGCGCCGCAGCTCGGTCCTCGCCGATGCCAAGGGCCTGCACCACCTCGCGGCCCTGCTGGCCAACCCCGGCACGCCGGTCGCCGCGCTGCTGCTGGCCGGCGGCGGGGACGAGCTGGTCGCCGCCGCCGACGTCGGCGCGCAGCGCGCGCGCGCCGACGAGCTGCGCGAGGAGCTCGACGAGGCGCGCAGCTACAACGACCCCGAGCGCATCGCGCGCGCCGGCGACGCGCTGGCGTCGCTCGTCGCCGAGCTGTCGGCGACCGCCGTCGCCAACGGCGCGGACTCCGAGCGCGCGCGGCTGAACGTCACGCGCGCGATCCGGTCGGCGATCGGGCGGATCGCCGAGCACGAGCCGGAGCTCGGCCATCTGCTGCAGAGCGCGGTGCGGACGGGATCGTCCTGTGTCTATGAACCGGATCCCGGTGTAGCCCTCGAATGGGAGGTGCGCGCGTGAGCCCGCCGAGCCCGCACGTCGTCGCCGCCAGCGGCTACTGTCAGAGTCCCAGGGGCTTGGAGTGACGTGCTGCCGACAGAGAATGTGACCGTAGGACAGGTGGCGGGCGACGGCCCGCTCGTCGGACGGGTGCGCGAGCTGCAGGAGCTCGTCGACTCGCTGGGCGATGCCTGCCGCGGCCGCGGCGGCGTGCACCTCGTCCTGGGCGATCCCGGCGTCGGCAAGACGCGCCTGGCGGCGGCGCTCTCCGAGCACGCCCGGGCGGCCGGCGCGCGGATCATCTGGACGCGCGGCTGGGGCCGCGCGGCGCCCGCCTACTGGCCCTGGGTCGAGGTCGTGCGCAGCCTCGTCGACGGCGTCGACGGCGCGGTGCTGCGCCGCGAGCTGGGCTCCGGCGCGGACGAGCTGCTGCGCCTGGCCCCCGAGCTCGCCGAGCGGCTGCCGGGCGCCCGGCGGCCGGTCGAGCCCGAGGCCGCCGGCGAGAACTCGGACATCGCGCGCTTCTCGCTCTTCGACGCGCTCGTCGCGCTGCTGCGGGCGCGCAGCGCGCAGCAGCCGGTCGTCGTCCTGATCGACGACCTGCAGGCCGTCGACGAGGGCTCGCTGCTGGCGCTGGACTTCGTCTCGCGGATGCTGCGCGACGCGGCGGTGCTGCTCGTCGTGACGATGCACGAGCGCACGCCGCGCCGCACGCCCGGCGCCCAGGCCGCGCTCGCGAACATCGCCCGCGCCGGCCGGCGCCTCGTGCTCGGCGGCCTCACCCGCGAGGACGTCGGCGAGCTGATCGCGCTGACGAGCGGGACCGCCCCGGCGCCGACGCTCGTCGACGCCGTCCACGCGGCGACCGAGGGCAACCCCTTCTTCACGCGCGAGGTCCTCGCGCTGCTGCTCGCCGAGGGCCGCCTCGACGACCCGCCCGGCGAGCTGCCGCTGCCCGACGGGGTGCGCGAGACGATCCGCCGGCGCCTGGAGCCGCTGGGCCCCGACGCGCTCGCGACGCTCGGCTTCGCCGCCGTCATCGGCCGCCGCTTCCAGCTTCCGGCCCTGGAGCGCGCGTCGTCGCTGGACCGCGACTGCGTGCTGGCGGCGCTCGACGCCGCCGCCGAGCTCGGCCTCGTCGTCGTCGTCCCGGGAACGCTCGGCGAGTACCGCTTCGGGCACGGGCTGATCATCGAGACGCTCGTCGCCGACATGCCGGCGGCGGTCCGCATGACCGCCCATCGCGCGGTCGGCGAGGCGCTCGAGCACGTCTACCGCGGCGCGATCGAGGCCCACCTGCCGGAGCTCGCCCACCACTTCCTGTCGGCGGCGCCCCGCGGCGACCTCGCCAAGGCCGTCGACTACGCCGAGCGCGCCGCCCAGCGCGCGCTCGACAACCTCGCCTACGAGCAGGCGGCGGAGCTCTTCACGCGCGCGCTCGAGGCGCTGGAGATGCTCGCGCCGGACATCGAGCGGCGCGCGTCGCTGCTGCTCGGCCTCGGCAGCGCCGAGTCGCGCTCCGGCCGGCCGTCGGCACGCGCGACGTTCGAGTCCGCGGTCGCCGCGGCGCGCGCGATCGGCGCCGACGACATCCTCGCGCGCGCGGCGCTGGGCAGCTCGCCGTTCGCGCTCACGCCCGGCTACGTCGACGAGGGCCACGTCGCGCTGCTCGTCGAGGGCCTGGAGCGCGTCGGCCGCGAGGACAGCCCGCTGCGCGTCCGGCTGCTCGGCTCGCTCGCCGTCGCGCTGTACTGGTCCGACGCCGCGCCGCGGCGGGCGAAGCTCGCCCGCGAGGCGATCGACATCGCGCGGCGCCTGGGCGACGACCTGACGCTCGCCTTCGCGCTGTCCTCGGCGCAGCTGGCGACGCTCGGGCCCGACACGACCGAGCAGGGGCTGCGCTGGCTGCAGACGCTGTTCGCGCTGAGCGACCGGGCGGGCGAGTCGGTCATGACGCTCGCGGCCCGCAGCCGCCACATCGACACGCTGCTCGAGCTCGACGACCTTGCCGCCGCCGACATCGCGATCGAGACGCTCGAGCGCCTCGCGCGCGAGTCGCGCGACCGCCGCGCCGCCGCGTTCGTCCCGCTGCACCGGGCGCGGCGGGCGTCGCTGGAGGGCCGCTTCGCAGACGCCCATCGCCTCGTGGGCGAGGTCGCCGCGATCGCCCACGAGCTGTCGGCGTCGACGATCCCGATCACGGTCGCCTCCCAGCGCGTCGTGCTGATGTGGCAGGAGCAGGGCATCGCGACGATCGTCGAGCACGTGCGCGCCTACGCCGACGGGGCGCCCGCGATGCCCTGCTGGCGCGCCGGCCTCGCGGCCTCGCTGGCGGCGTCGGGCCGCGCGGCCGAGGCGCGGCTGGAGTACGACCGCCTCGCCGCCGACGGCTTCGCGGCGCTCCCGCGCGACAACCTCTGGCTCGGCGCGATGGCGCTGCTGACCGAGACGGTGTCGGCGCTCGGGCTGAGCGCCGGCGCGGCGGCCGTCTACGCCGAGCTCGCGCCGTTCGCCGGGCGCAACATCGTGCTGCCGACGTCGGCCTTCCTCGGGCCGGTCGAGCTGTGGCTCGGGATCCTCGCGCGCGTCGAGGGGCGCCCCGCCAAGGCGCTGGAGCACCTCGACGCCGCGCGCGAGTCGGCGACCCGCAACGGCGCCCGCACGGCCCTGGACCGGATCGCCGTCGAGGAGGCGGCGGTGCTGGGCGCCGACCACGCGCGCGGTCCCAAGCCCGTCGCGGCCGTCGCGGCCGTCGCGGCCGCCGTGACGTCGGCGGAGGAGCCGATCACCACGATGCGGCGGATCGGCGACATCTGGATGATCGAGAGCGCCGAGGGCTCGCTGCACATCAGCGACGGGCGCGGCGTGCGGCTGCTCGCGATCCTGCTCTCGCGTCCCGGCCGCGAGGTCCACAGCCTGGAGCTCGTCGCCGCGCTCGACCGGACCGCCGGCGGCGGCGGCGCAGCGCGCTCCGGCGGACAGGAGCGCAGCGGCCGCTTCGGGCTGCAGGGCGGCACGGGACCGGCGCTGGACGCCACCGCCAAGCGCGCCTACCGCGCGCGGGTGGCCGCGCTGGACGAGGCGGTCGCCGACGCCGAGCGCCACGGCGACGACGCGGCCGCGGAGGCCGCGCGCGCCGAGCGCGACGCCGTCGCCCGCGAGCTCGAGCTTGCCGTCGGCATGGGCGGCCGCGACCGCGAGAGCGGCTCGCACGCCGAGCGCGCGCGGGTCAACGTCACGCGGGCGATCCGCTCGGCGATCAAGCGCATCGCCGGCTATGACCCGCAGCTCGGCGCCGAGCTGCGCGACGCCGTGCGCACGGGCGCGTTCTGCTCCTACAGCCCCGATCCGCGGCGCCCGCGCCGCTGGCGGATCGAGGACGGCGGCGGGCGCTGACCGCGCCGTTCACTGCTCGATACCGCCGAGTGCACAGCGTTCATGCGTTCGTCACGCCCTGAGTGCATGGACGCCGCCGCAGAACACACCTTCCTCTTCGCCGACCTCGTCGGCTTCACCGCGTTCACCGAGCGCGTCGGAGACGAGCAGGCCGCCGACGTCGCGATCGCCTTCCAGTCCGCGGCCGCGCACGCCGCCTACGAGCTCGGCTGCGAGGTCATCAAGCAGCTCGGCGACGCCGTGATGATCCACGGGCGCGACGCCGCGCGGGTCGTGACGTTCGCGCTGCGCCTCACGCGCGAGCTGACCGAGGAGGGCTGGTGCCCGCCGCTGCGCATCGGCGTGCACTCGGGCCCGGCCGTCCAGCGCGACGGCGACTGGTACGGCTCGACGGTGAACGTCGCCGCGCGCCTGGCCGACTCGGCGACCGCCGGCGAGATCCTCATGAGCGTCGCGACGCGCGACCAGCTCGAGGCCGGCACCGGGCTGCGGGTCGCCGATCGCGGCCCGCGCAGCTTCAAGAACGTCACGGCGCCGCTGTCGGTGTTCGCCGCAGCCGCCTAGGGCAGCTTCACGCCGAGAGCGCTTCAGCCGGGTCGCGGGCGCGGCCTGTTCCGACCACGTCGCGCCCCGATCCGGCTGCAGACAGAAGAAAGGGCGCCACGGGGAAGAGGCGCCCTTTCTTCTGGTAGGCATGAGGCTCCGGGAGTACGACGGGAGCCTCGGTGATTCGGGTGGCTTGTCCCTGCCTGTCGTCTCTTCTTGGGCGTGAGCTGGGAGCGAACGCCGTTCAATCCGGCTGAACAACGCCAGGAATGGCCAACTGCGGTGCGTCAGCTGGTGACGTTCGCCTCCTTCGGCGCCTCCTGGACGTCCTCGCTCTTGCTGTCCTTGGCCTTGGCGCCCTTGCGCTTGACGACCTCGCAGGAGCCGTTCGGGGCCGCCGCGGTCGCGTCGGCGATCACGTCGACGTTGTCGAGCAGCGCGGTGTCGTTGCCGGCGCCGCAGGTGACGCGGTCGACCTCGCCGTCGCGGGTGCGGAAGACGTCGTCGCCGTTGCCGCCGTCGAGCGTGTCGCCGACCTGGTCGACGCCGGGGCCGGGCGCCACGTCGGCGCGCGCGAGCGCCCACAGCACGTCGTTGCCGTCGCCGCCGGACGACGTGTCCTGGCCGCGGTTGGCGAAGATGACGTCGTTGCCGGCGCCGCCGTCCTGGGTGTCGTCGCCGCTGCCGCCGGACATGCGGTCGTTGCCGTTCTCGCCGGCGATCGCGTCGTTGCCCGAGCCGCCCGCCATGCGGTCGTGCGAGTCGCCGCCCTTCATCGAGTCGTTGCCGGCGCCGCCGTAGATGCGGTCGAAGGAGGTGAGGTCGCCGGTGGCGTTGGCGTCGCCGCTGATCGCGTCGTCGCCGGGGCCGCCGCTGAGCAGGTCGTTGCCCTGCACGCCGGCGATCGTGTCGTTGCCGAGGCCGCCGAAGACGCGATCGTTGCCGGTGCCGCCGTTGAGCCGGTCGGGACCGCCGCGACCCTGGATGCGGTCGTTGCCGCCGTTGCCGTTGATCGTGTCCGCGACGTTCGTGCCGCGCAGGCGTTCGCTGCCCGGGCCGCCGTCGATCGTCGCGGCCAGTGCAGCGGCCGGGACGACGAGCGTGGCCGATGCGACTGCTGCGACGAGCTGGGTCCTGGTGAGCCTCATGTCTGTGCTCCTCCTCGGGGTGGGGGTCCGACAACCACTGTGCGCCGGGGAGGGGCGCGGCGGAAGCAGCTCTCATGCAGTCCTCACCGGGGGTGAGAACTGCATGAGAGAAGGGGGTCAGTCGGCGTCGCGATCGCGCAGCGTGACCCGGCGGACGTCGATCGCGCCGTAGCGGTCGGCGGTGCTCGTGCCGGCCGGCGCGCAGTGGCGCTTCGTGCGGGCGATGCGGCCGTTGACCTTCACCGCGTCGCCGACGGACGGCGTGTCGGTGCCCTCGTAGCCGCGCAGGCGCAGGTTGAACGCGTCGGTCGCGGGGACCGTGAACGTCGCGCCGCGGACCTGGACGCCCCTGCGGGTCGCGTCCTGGTCGGCGATGTCGCCGGACTGGCGGGCGTGGTGGTTGGCGGAGGCGATCGTCAGCGTGACGGTGGCCTCGTTGGCCGGCGTGGCGGGATCGTTGGCCGTGACGCTGACGAGCGTGCCGCGCAGCGAGAAGCCGACGTCGTGGGTCTTGGCGCACGCGGCGGCGCTCTTCTGGGCCTTGGTCTTGCCCTTGTTGGCGTGGTCGCCGGGCTTGTGGGCGAGCGCCGCGGCGGGGGCGGCGAGCATCGCACCGGCGGCGATCACGGAGGCGATGCTGCGGCCCTGGGTCGGCTTCGTCAGGTTCATGGATTTCAGTTCTCCTCGTGTCGCGTACGTGTCCGACACCTACTGTGCGCGTCCAGCGCTCACGCGTGTGAGCGCTCTCATGGAGTCCTCACGCGCGGTGAGAAGTCCATGAGACAACCGTGTGATCTGGCGCGTGGAGGCGGGCCTGCGTCATCGTGTGCGTCATGCACCGCTGCGCTCTGCTCGTCGCCGTCGTCCTCACGCTCGCCACGCTCACCGGCGGCGCCGTCGCAGCGTCGGCGAAGAAGGGCAAGCCGGTGCCGGTTCAGCTCACCGGCACGCCCGGCCCGGACAAGCTCGCCGGCGGTCGCGGCGCCGACGACCTCCAGGGCCTGGAGGGCGACGACACGCTGCGCGGCGCGGGCGGCGACGACCGCCTCGTCGGCGGCCCCGGCAACGACAAGCTCAACGGCGGACCCGGCGCCGACACGCTCGCGGGCGATGCCGGCAACGATTCGCTCAGCGGCGGCGCCGGAGCAGACACGCTCCTCGGCGGCGCGGGCAACGACCGCATCGACGCCGGCGCGGGCGGCGGCGACATCGTCGCCGGCGGCGTCGGCCGCGACACCATCCGCGCTCGCGACGGCGCGCGCGACTCGATCACCTGCGGCCCGGGGCGCGATCGCGTGACGGCCGACAGCGTCGACGTCGTCGCCCGCGACTGCGAGTCCGTGTCGCGTGGATGACGACGCGCCCGAGCCCGAGGGCCCGCTCGTCCTGCTCGTCGACGACGACGCCGCGATCCGGCGCTCCGTCGGCGCGGGCCTGGAGCTCGAGGGCTTTCGCGTCGTGCGGGCGTCCGGCGGCCGCGCCGCGCTGGCGGCGGCCGAGTCGGTCGCGCCCGCGGTGATCCTGCTCGACCTCGCGATGCCCGACCTCGACGGCATCGAGGTCCTGCAGCGCCTGCGCGCGAGCGGCGACGACGTGCCGGTCTGCGTCCTGTCGGCGCGCGACGAGGTCGACGACCGCGTGCGCGGCCTGCAGGCGGGGGCCGACGACTACGTCGTCAAGCCGTTCGCGCTGGAGGAGGTCACGGCGCGCCTGCAGGCGCTGCTGCGCCGCCGGCCGACGACATCGGACGCGCTCCTGGCCATCGGCGACATCTCGCTGGACCCGCGCTCGCGCGCGGCGCTGCGCGGCGACCGCGAGCTGGGCCTGACGCGGCGCGAGTTCGACCTGCTGTCGCTGTTCCTGCGCCACCCCGGCGAGGTGCTCGAGCGCGAGCGCCTGCACGAGGAGGTCTGGGGCTATACCTTCGACCCGGGGACCAACATCGCCGACGTCTTCGTCGGCTACCTGCGCCGCAAGCTCGAGGCCGACGGCGAGCCGCGGGTGCTGGACACCGTTCGCGGCGTCGGCTTCATCCTGCGACCCTGAGGCGCGATGCGCAGCCTCCGCGGTCGCCTCACGCTCGGCATCACGCTCGTGCTCGCGCTGGTGCTCGCCGGCGCCGGCGTGGTGACCTCGCGCTACGTCGACAGCTCCGAGCGCACGGCGCTCGACGAGCGCCTGAAGGCGACGGCCGAGCTCTCGCGCGAGACCGCGCTGGCGGCCGTCGAGCGCGAGCTTCCCAGCAACGACCGGCGCCTGGACCAGGTCCTGTCGGCGACCGGGACGTCGCTGCGGCTGCTGCTCGGCCGCCGCGTGCTCGTGGACGCCGGCAGGCCGCCGGCGGGCGCCCGACCCGCGCCGCGCGACGGCCTGCGGACCTTCACCGCCGGCGGCAGGCACTACCGCTCCTACGTCGTGAGCCTGGAGAAGGCCGACCTCGGCGGGCTCGCGCGCCTCGAGGTGACGACCGGCCTGTCGGGCCTGGAGAACCGCCAGTCCGAGCTCGACCGGCGGCTGGCGGCGTTCGGCATCGGCGCGCTGCTGCTCTCCGCGATCGGCGCCTGGTTCGTCGCCAACGTGCTGCTGCGCCCGCTGCGGCGCCTGCGCGCGGAGACCGCGAACATCGCGAGCACGTCGGACCTCGACCGGCGCGTCCCCGGCGACGACGGCGCCGCCGAGCTGCGCTCGCTGGCCGCGAGCTTCAACGACATGCTCGCCCGCCTGGGGCGCTCGGCCGCCGACCGCGAGCGCGCGCTCGCCGCGACGCGCCGCTTCACCGCCGACGCCGGGCACGAGCTGCGCACGCCGCTGACGAGCGTGCTCGCGACGCTGTCGGCGCTCGACCGCCACCCCGACATCTCGGCACAGCAGCGGGCCGAGCTCGTCAGCGACGCGCTGGCGGAGCACCGGCGGCTCGTCGACCTGCTCGACGGGCTGCAGGCGCTCGCGCGCGGCGACGCCGCGGCGGTCGCGCACGCAGACGTCGACCTGGCGGAGTTGGTCGCCGCCTCCATCGATTCGGCGGCGTCGCGCCACCCGGAGGTGACGTGGTCGTCGCAGCTGCCCGAGGAGGCGGTCGTCGTGAGCGGCTGGGAGCCGGGGCTGCGGCTGCTGGCCGACAACCTCGTCGAGAACGCCGCCCGCCACGGGCGCTCGGGCGGGACCGTGGCGGTGAGCGTCGTGGCGGGGCCGACGCTCGTGGTCGAGGACGACGGCCCGGGGGTCGCGTCGGAGGATCGAGAGCGGATCTTCGAGCCGTTCTTCCGCGCCAACGGCGCCTCGTCCGAGGTCCCGGGATCGGGCCTGGGGTTGGCGCTCGTCGCCCAGCAGGTGCGCGAGCACGGGGCGACGATCGAGGTCGGCGCCTCGCCCCTGGGCGGCGCGCGCTTCAGCGTGCGGTTCGTCAGTCGTCTGCGATGAAGCGCACGCTGACGCGGACGTCGTCCTCGTAGCCCGCGACGAGGAAGCTCAGCAGCCGCAGGCCCTCCTCGGCGAGCGCGACGCGATCGTCGCGCGCGAGCGCGGCGAACGGCGTGACCTCGAGGCTGACCATGCGGCGGGCGTGGATCAGCCGCCAGGTCCCGGCGATGAAGCCGTCGACGAGGAACGTCCGCGGCAGCGCGCGGCGGCGATCGGGCTCGCAGTCGATACGCGAGCGCTCGGCGTGGCCGAGGATGGCGTTGTCGCCCTCGGGCAGGTAGCGCACCGGCGCCGGCGTGTCGGGGTCCGGGAGCGGCCCGTCGGGCACGTCGAGCAGCTCATGTCCCTGTTCGTCGCGGAAGCTGCGCAGCTGCGGTCGCAGGCGCTCGACCACGTCGCCGAGGCACGTCAGGCCCGACCAGGCGCGGATGTCGGCGATCGTCGCCGGGCCGAAGGCGGCGAGGTAGCGGGTGATCATCTCGTCGGGCTCGGTGGACCGCTCCAGCGCGCGGCCGAGCCAGCGCTGCGCTGTCGTCTGCGTCGCGCGGCCGTTGCGGCCCCAGATCCCGCGGGGCGTCACGTGGACGAGCGGCGTGAGCGCCGACAGCGCGTTGGCGAGCACCCGCGGCTCGTGGCCGGGCCACTCCTCCGCCAGCAGATGGCCGACGTCCCCGAGCGTGCGCGGCTCCTCCTCGACGAGCGAGCGGCCGAGGTCAACGAGGCGCACGAGATCCACGTCGGCGAGCTGGCGGCCGAAGCCCGATCGCATGCGGCGCTCCATGACCGGCTGCAGCACGGGGCGCAGCGCCAGGCAGTCGCGGGCGGTGACGAGGTGCAGCGTCCAGCGCATCAGCGCGATGCGCACGACCTTGCGTGCCCCGACCAGCGCCGCCAGCTCGTCGGGCTCGAAGTCCGTGAGCCGCGACCACAGCGCGACGTACGGCCCGTTCGGGTTCTGCGCCTGCAGCCCGACGAGGTACTCCAGCGCGTCCGCCGCCGGCAGGTCGCGCCGGGTCAGCAGCAGCTGGCGTTCGAGCAGGGCGCGATTGAGCGCACGCGGAGCGAGCACCGAACCCGCAGCGGGCCCGCGCACATCGGCCTGACGTGCTGCTGTCAGCATGTCATTCACAACCGTGTCCCAGCCTAGCCACGATCGGGGGAACGGGGCGGGGGTCGTCCGCGCGCGCCCGCAGGCGGGTCAGCTTTCGGCCGGCTTCTCGTCGCCCTCAGCGCCCTCGATCGGCTCGTCGGCGGTCCCCGCCACGTCAGGCCGGTCGCCCGCCTCGTCGTCGGGGTCCGGATTGGAGATCGCGCGGTGGGCGCCCGCCTTCTTGGCGGCAGCCTCGACGTGATCGCCGAGCTCGTCGAGCTTGCGCTCCATCTCGTCGGCCGTCGCGGCCATCTCGTTGGCGGGGGCGGTGACGGACCGTTCGTCGCTGCTGTCTGTGGTCATGGGGTGGTCCTGCCCGTGTGGGGCGTGGAGGATGCGCGGGTCCGCCATCAGGCCGATCGCGAACGTGGTGAGACGCCTGTTCCTGGATGCTCGGCGGCCCGCACGCGGGCCGCCTGACGGACGAGGTGGTCGCGCTCGGCGACGTTCGTGGCCCGGCGGGCGGCCTCCGCGTAGGCCGTGGCGGCGGCGGGCAGGTCGCCGCTGAGCTCGTGCAGGTGGCCGCGGACGGCGTGCCACGTGTGGCGGTCGCCGAGCACCGCGCGCAGACGGTCGGTCTCGAGCAGCCCGGCGGCGGCGCCGAGGACGTGGCCGACCGCGACCGCGCGGCCGAGCACCGCGGCGGGGTCCTGGCGCAGCGGGTCGTCGGTGAGGGCGACGAGGTCGTCGTACCAGGCGAGGACCTGCGGCCAGTCGGTCTCCTCGGCGCTTGCCGCGTCGTCGTGCAGGGCGGCGATGGCGGCCTCGACCTGGTAGCGGCCGGGGCGCTGCATCGCCAGCGCCGACTGCAGGACGCGCACGCCCGCGGCGATCTCGCGCTTGTCCCACAGCCCGCGGTCCTGGCGGTCGAGCGTGACGATCCGGCCCTCGGCGTCGATTCGCGCCGGGAGGCGGGCGTGGTTGAGGAGCATCAGCGCGAGCAGCCCGCGCGCCTCCGGTTCCTCGGTGGCGAGGGTGAGCTGGCGGGCAAGCCGGATCGCCTCGCCGGCCAGGTCGACCCGGCCCGCGTGGCCGGCCGTGTAGATGAGGTAGAGCACGCGCAGCACGACGGCGAGGTCGCCGGGCTGATCGAGCCGGCGGGCGGGCGGGCCGGCAAGGGTGCGCTTGGCGCGGCTGATCCGCTGCGCCATCGTCGCCTCCGGCACGTAGAAGGCGTCGGCGATCTCGCGGGTGGTCAGGCCGCCGACGGCGCGCAGGGTCAGCGCCACCTGGGAGGCGGGCGCGAGCTGCGGGTGGCAGCAGCAGAAGAGCAGGAAGAGCGTGTCGTCGCCCTCCTGCGTGGCGGCGGGCAGCGGCTGCGGGCATCCGGCGCCCGCCTCCTCGCGGCGCTGACGGGCGGCCTCGCTGCGGCGGGCGTCGACGAGCCGCCGGGTCGCGACCGTGGTCAGCCACGCGCGCGGGTCGCGCGGCGGGGCTGTAGGCCACACCCGCAGCGCCTCCAGCAGCGCCTCCTGCAGCGCGTCCTCGGCGGCATCGAAGTCCTCGCCCCGCCGGACCAGCCCCGCGAGCACCCGCGGGACGAGGTCGCGCCCGAACCCGCGCAGCGCGTCCTCGTCCAGCCGTCGCGTCGACTCGTCGTTCACGCCGCGTCAGTCGTCCGAGCGCGCGCCCACATGACCTCCCGGACGTCGATCCACTCGTACATCGGCTCCCCGCCCGGGCCGGGCTCGGAGGAGGCGTAGGCCGCGAGCTCGACCGCGCGCTCGTGCGAATCGACGTCGATCATCCACCAGCCGGCGACCAGGTCGCTGGTCTCGGGATGCGGGCCGTCGGTGGTGACGGGGGCGGCGTCCGGGCCGCCGTAGCGCACCCAGGTGCGCGCCGGCGCGAGCGCCCGCGCGTCGACGTACTCACCGTGCTCCTCGAGCAGCTCGCTGACGTGATTCTGGAAGGCCATATGCGCCTCCACGTCCTCGGGGGCCCACTGGTCGATCGGGGGCACGGGACGGTGCGGCTCGGGGCCGCCGCGGTAGTGCTTGAGCAGCAGGTAGGTCGGCATCGTGGTCTCCTGGTGTCGTGGGCCGCGCCTGGCGTGGCCCTTCACCTTGTGAGCGGAGCCGGTCACAGCTTCTCGACATCGAATCACCGATCGACGAGGGACAGCGCGCCATCAGAGCCAGGTCGCCTGCTCGACCAGCTTGCACGCGCCGTTGACGAGTCGCATCTGCTCGACGGTCCGGCACTCGGCGTCGAGCAGCGCCGGGTTGCCGACGACGACGGCGATGCACTGCGCGCGCGAGATGGCGACGTTCAACCGGTTGCGGCTGAAGAGGAAGTCGATGCCACGGGGAGCGAGCTCCGGCGCGCTGGTCGCGAGCGAGTAGAAGACGATCGGCGCCTCCTGGCCCTGGAACCTGTCGACGGTTCCGACTGCGACGTCGTCGCGCAGCTGCTCGCGGATGCAGGCCACCTGGTGGTTGTAGGCGGCGACGACCAGGACATCCGCGGCCGTCAGTCGCCGGCGCGTGCCGGTGTCGTCGGTGACCCAGCCATCCGCCAGCACGGCGTCGACCTCGGTCGCGATGCGGGCGGCCTCCTGGCTCGACGACTGGCGGTTGCCCTCGTGCTCGACGGGGATGAAGCGCAGCCCGGCGCCGGACAGGCCGCTGGATTGGACGCGTCGCAGATGCGCACCGGGCCCGGGCTCCAGCCGGTTGTCGTACGCGAGATCGGAGATGAACGCGCAGATGTCCGGGTGCATGCGCCAGGAGTGCTCGAGGAACAGCCCGTCCGAGGCGTGGACGGTGCTGCGCTCGCCGAGCAGGTGCTCCAGTGCGCTGCCGCCGGCGCCGTCGGGGTGCGATGCCTGGGAGACCTGCGCGAGCTGCTGCGGATCGCCGAGCAGCACGAGGTTGCGTGCGGCCGGCGTCATCGCCGCGATGTTGGCCAGCGCGAGCTGTCCGGCCTCGTCGACGAACAGGTAGTCGAGCGCGTCGACCATCGCCTCGCGGACGAACAGCCACGACGTTCCGGCGACGAGGTTGAGCTGCGGGTCCTCGCACTGCGCCGGCTTGCGGGCGTTCTGAAACGCGGCCGGCTGCAGCGTCGAGACGTAGTCCTGCTCGGCGCTCGAGCTGCGCTTCGTCGCGCGGACCTCGACGCCGGCCTCGTGTGTCGCCGCGTCGACGTCGGCCAGCAGGTTGCAGATCGCCTTGTGCGAGTTGGAGGTGATCCCGACGCGCTTGCCGCGGCGCAGCAGCTCGGCGATGACGCGGGCGCCGCGGTACGTCTTGCCCGAGCCGGGCGGTCCCTGCACGAACAGCGGCGAGCGGTCGAGGCGTGCGATCACGTCGGTCATCACGGGCAGCGACAGCTCGCCGCTGTGGAGCGCCTCGCCGGGCGCGACGCCGTCCACGCGCGGGGCGCCGCCCAAGAGCAGCCGGCGCGCGGCGAGCGCCGGGCCGTCCCCGTCGAGCCCGTGGCGCAGGACGACCGCGGCGAGGTCGCGCAGCGCGCGCCGGTGCTCCTTGTCCTGGAACGTCTGAAACGGGAACACGGCGCGCGGCAGCGGTGCGCCGGCGACGGCCGGGGTGCGCTTGAGCAGCAGGCGGCGGTTGGCCGCGTCGATCTGGACGACCTCCCCGGCGTCGTCCTGGGTGGCCGGGTCCTTGACGGGCGCGGCGTCGAACTTGAACTCCTGCGCCGGGAAGGAGAACCACTGGCCCGTCGACTGGGCCGTCAGCTGGAGGGGCTCCCCCTCGGGCTCGAGGCCGCTGATGGCCTCGAGGTCCTCCAGCAGCTGCTCGTGATCCTTGTCGCAGAGGTCGTAGAAGCGCCACCAGGCCGCTCGCCGCTCGCGCCGGTGGTAGCCGAGGAGCTGTGCGAGCAGCCAGCGGCCCTGCTGCTCGCCGGTCCGATCGTCGCGCTCGGCGCCGACGCCGTCGAGCAGCTCTTCGATGAGCACGCGGGTCTCGTCGTCGATCGCCTGCTCGTCCTCGCCGACAACGTAGGGATCGGGCGGCTCGTAGCGGTGCGCCTCGCCGAACCGGTTCCATGCCTCGCTGCGGCGCTCCAGCAGCCAGTCGCGCAGCTCGCGCGTGGAGCGGCAGTCGTCGGCGTTGTACTCCTCGATCGCGTCCAGCAGCGCTTGGTCGCCGGTCTCGAGCCACTGCTCGAACACGCGGATCGATTCGCCACCGTCGCCGACGGCGGTCGTGCGCTGCTCGTCGCGGTAGAACGCCTCGAGCTCCTTGATCGAGTACGACGGGCGCGAGATGCGGACGGCATGACGCACGACGGCGAACAGGTCGACGAACACGCCGTGCTTGAGCAGCTCGTCGACCTCCTGCTCGCGCGTCCCGTGCTGTCCGGCGAGGCGCTTGAGCGCCACCGGCTCGTAGTGGGCGTAGTGGTAGATGTGCAGGTCCGGGTTGGCCCGCCAGCGAGCGATCGCCCAGTCGACGAACTGCTCGAACGCCTCACGTTCGAGCTTGCGCGAGCAGCCCCAGAACGCGCGGAAGCGCCACGCGCCATCCTGCGGGTACTCGACGCCGAACAGGTACTCGAGGTTGCTCGTGCTGTCGTAGTAGGGGTCGCCCTCCATGTCGAAGAACAGGTCGTGCGGCGATGGCTCGGGCAGCAGCGCGAACCCCTTGCGCGGCTCCGGCTCGAGGACGTCGTAGCGCGGCGTGCCGTATTCGCGCCCGCGTACCTGGAGGGCAGCCTGGGCGTGCAGGCGGTCGTACGTGTCCGCGCCGATGCGAAGCGCCGGTGGCCGCTGTGGCGCCGCGCCGAGCTGCGCCATCGTCGAGATGGCGCTGTGGCGCAGCTTCAGCGTCTGGTCGCCACGAATCCCGGCGACCTGGCTGAGGTGGTCGTCGGCCAGGCGGGTCGCCGCGCAGGGGTCGCGCCAGCGGCAGATCGAGCAGTGCCCGACCGGCTCCGGGTAGGGCTCCGCGGTGGTCGCGACGTGACGCAGGTAGCGGTCGCGAAGCCGGCGGACGTAGGCGTCGAAGTCGCGGGCGCGCAGCCGCTCGTGGCGCCCGTCGCCGAGGACGACCTCGAACCAGTCCGGCGCGCGTCCCTGCTCGGCGCCCAGCAGCTCGCTGTAGAGGCTGAGCTGCACGACGAAATACGGCTTGACCGACCGCGCGAGCTTCGTGTCCACGGCGACGTAGGACCACTCGCCGAGCTCCGACGCCACGTCGACGCGAACGAGGAAATCGGCGTGGCCGAGCCAGGCTCCGGCGCTGAACACCGCTTGGTAGACGACGTCGACGCCGTCGCGCATCGCGCCGGAGGTCGCGGACGCGGACGCGGCCGTCCCCTCGGCGCCATGGCGCACGGAGATCTCGGCGATGTTCAGGCCCTGCGCGCGCAGGACCTCGAGGTGGCGTTGTTCGTGCTCGATGCCCTTGCGGGCCGACAGCTCACCGTCGCCGTCGACCGCCTGCGGCGGGATCGACCGCCGGCCCTCGGCGACACCTCGGTTCAGCCACGGCAGCCGGGGGCAGGCGAGGAAGCCGGTCAGGTCAGAGGCGGAGTGGACGAGCTGGTGTTCGATCAGCTGCATGAGTGAGCGATGGTCGCGTCAGGCTCCCCGGATCTGACGGGCGGCCGTCGTTCACCTTAGGTTTGAGGTCGATGGCGAGCAAGGACACGAACACGGGCGCAAAGCGCGCACGGGACACCCGGACGCACCTTGGGATCGATCCGGGCGCGCCGATCGGGTGCGTGCTGACCGTGGTCGAGCGGGACCTCGGTCTTCCGGTCGTCATCGCCGCGCTCCCGCAGGGCATCGCGGGCTGCTGCTGGCGCGACGGGGATCGGACCGTGCTGTGGGTCAACGGCACCCAGGCGGCGGTGCGGCAGCGGTTCACGCTCGCGCATGAAGTCGGCCACCTGCGCTGCGGGCATGACGCGGACGTGCCGGTCGAGACGGTCGAGACGATCGGCGGGAAGACCACGGACTCGCGGGAGATTCAGGCGAACGCGTTCGCGGCGGAGCTGCTCGCGCCCGCCGAGGGAGTCCGCGACTGGCTCGACGGCGAGCCGTCGCTCGAGGACGCCGTGCTGATCGCGGCGCGTTTCGGGATCTCCACGATCGCCGCGCTGTACCGGCTCAACTCGCTCGGGCTCACGCGCCGTTACGCGGCGCTCAAGCAGGAGATCGCCGACGGCCTGCACGAGGCGCTGTGGGACTGGATCGCGCCCGAGGTCGTGGTCGACGCGATCGCGGCGATCGAACCCGCGTCGCTCCCGCGCCTGTCGCCGGCGCTCGAAGGATCGGCGCTGGCAGCGGTCGCGGGTGGCTCGGCGTCGGTGGACGCCGCGGCCGCGTCGGCCGGCTGCGATGCCGACCGGCTCGCCGGCGGTGCTGCCGCGATCGGGATCTAGCTGAGCTGCCGCGGCTCAGGCGTCAGGGCCGCCGACGAACAACCGGTCGAGCTCGTCCATCGGGCTCGATGCCGGCGCCGGGGCCAGGGCCGCCCGCGACAGCGCATCGATGTCCTCCGCGATCCACCGGTCCGCGTCCTCCTCGGCTCGGAAGAACGCCTGGCCGCCGGCGAACGCCGGCGGGCCCACGCCGAGCTGGTCGCGATCGGCGCCGAGGATCGCGGCGAGGCCGTCGAGCAGCCGGCGCGACAGGCGCCGCGGGTCGAGCTCGTCGCGCTCGATCTTCTCGAGATAGCCGGCGGCCCGCTGCTCGTCATCGAGGTCGAAGACCGCCACGAGCCGGCGGGCGACATCGCTGACGGCCAGGCCGGCCCGCTCGCGCAGCGTGGGCAGGCGAACCGACAGGGGCGATCGCAACGTCGCGGCCGCCTCCATCGCTGTACGCAGCGCGGGCTCGTCGGAGATCGCGGCGCGGGTTGCCGCGTCGTAGTCAGGGGTGGGGGCGATCTGCAGCCAGGTCGCCAGCTGCGCGGCGAGCTCGTCGCGCTCGGATTCGGGCGCGCGCTCGAGGTATGCACCGACGTCGGGCCGCCGGCCGGCGTTCCAGGCATCGACGAACTCACCCAGGATCTGCTCGATGGCGGTCATGATCCGTACTCCTCTCGCAGCTTGGCGAGGTCCTTGAGCGCTCGGCAGCGCGACGCGTAGACGACGTCGCGCGAGACGCCCAGGCGCTCCTGGATCTCGTCGACTGGGACCTCGGCGCGGTCGAGCTCGATGACGGCCCGGCGCTTTGCCGAGAGCCGCGGAACGGCCCAGTCCAGAAAGGCCTGGCCGTCGTGCAGGCGCTCGACGTCCTGTTCCGCGCTCTCCTGCTCGCGACGCTGCTGCTCGATCGCGGCGTACACGTCGACGTCCCAGCGGCCGTCGTCATCGTCGTCGCGGCCGCGCGGTTCGAGCGAGCGCTCGTGCGTGGAGATCGTCATGGCGCGGCGCTGGGTGTCGATGCACGCGAACTTCACGAGCGTCCGGGTCGACTCGACCCACTCGCCCATCGACGTGCCGCGGAAGGTGGCGATCATGTTGTTGAAGAGCTTGACGAGCGCGCGCTGCAACGCGTCGTCCTGCTCGTCGGCCGAGAGATGCCCGCGACTCTGCAGGACGACCATGCCGCGGACGCGGTCGAAGTTGTCGCTGACGAGCTCGTCCCACCAGCGGCGCGCGCCGGCCTCGTCGCCCGCCGTGCGAGCGGCGAGGAAGCGGCGCAGCTTCTCGTCGTCGTGTCGCCCCACCTGGCGTGGGTCGCGCGTGGCGGCCACCGTCTGACGTTCTCACATCCGGATCTCGCAGGCGGTTCGCGATCCATGCTGGATGGGTCGCTCGCGGCGCCGGCTTCTGACGCCTGCTCGTGACCTGCGGGCCCCCCGCGGGAGCGGGAGCGACGGGACTCGAACCCGCGACCTCCGGCGTGACAGGCCGGCGCTCTAACCGACTGAGCTACGCCCCCAGGGTGGGACGGCAAGTATGCCAACACCGGGAGGCGAGGGGTCGGCCTCCGGCTCGGGCCGTAGATTGCGCGGCGTGTGCCCGCGTCCGGCCGTCGACGTCGTGCTGCCCTTCAAGGGCTCTGACGACGATCTCGCGCGCGTCGCCGAGCGTCTGGCCGGCCTCGCGCTGCGCGACGGCGACACCCTCACGATCGCCGACAACCGCCCCGGCGCGCTGGACTCCACGCGCGGGCCCGTACGGATCGTCGGCGCCGGCGCCAAGCAGACCTCGTACTTCGCGCGCAACGCGGCCGCCTCGCCACGGCCACGCCCCCTGGCTCGTCTTCCTCGACGCCGACGTGCTGCCGCCGTCCGACCTGCTCGACCGCTACTTCGCGGAGGCCCCTGGGCACCAGACGGGCGTGCTCGCCGGCGCCGTGGTCGACGAGGAGCCCGCGACCGACACGCGCGGCCTCCCGCTACGCCTACCTGAAGTCCTCGATGAGCCAGGAGATCACGCTCGCCGACGACGCCTGGCCGTTCGCCCAGACCGCCAACGCCGCAGTGCGACGGATCGCCTTCGCGCAGGTCGGCGGCTTCGACGACGCCGTCCGCTCCGGCGGCGACGCCGACCTCTGCTTCCGCCTGCGCGCCGCCGGCTGGGAGCTCGAACGCCGCCCCGGCGCCGCGGTCGTCCATCGCAACCGCACGACGATCCCGCGCATGCTCGCCCAGCGCGCGCGCCACGGCGCGGGCGCGGGCTGGCTCTCCAGACGCTGGCCCGGCGCGCTGCCGCGCCGGCGCTGGCCGGGGCTCGCGTGGTGGAGCACGAAGCGCACATTCCACGGGCTCAAAGCGGCGGCCCGCGGCAACAGAGACGAGGCGCTGCTCGGCCTGCTCGACGGCCCCGCCGTCTGGGCCTTCGAGCTCGGCCGCCTGATCCCCAACCGGCCGCGGCCGAAGCTGCGCCGCCGCGCTCAGCGGTAGGGGTCGCGCCGGGGCACGAGCGTGCGCAGCCCGCCGCGCGACGCCGACTGCAGCGCCGCAGCGTCCGCCGCCAGCGCCTGCTCGCGCACCTCCGGCGCGACGAGCCCGCCGTGCGCGCGGTGCAGCTCGAGCTGGCAGCGCGCGAGCGCGGCGACGTCGGCGGTCAGCCCGCCCGGGTGGCGGCGGTAGCGCACGACCGCGCCGGGCTCACAGACGAACTCGAAGCCGGCGCCCGCCAGGCGCAGCCACAGGTCCCAGTCCTCGGCCAGGCGCACCGGCGACGCGAACCCGCCGACCGCCTCCAGCGCCGCCCGCCGCAGCATCACGCTCGAGGTCGGCAGCGGGTTGGCGGCGTACAGCCGGGCGGCCAGCTCGGGACCGCCATGGGGCCCGGGCGCCAGCTCCGTCCAGCGCTCGCCCGTCGGCCGCCCGTCGGCGCCGACGACGAGCGCGCGGCCGAAGCACACCCCCGCGTCGGGGAACCGCTCGAGCGCCGCGAGCTGCGTGGCGAGCTTGCCGGGCGCCCAGGCGTCGTCGCTGTCGCAGAGCGCGACGAGGTCGACGCGCGGCCCCAACACCGCGAAACCGCTGGCCCGCGCCGCCGCCGGCCCGCCGCACAGCTCGCGCCGGACGAGCGTGCAGTGCGGGGCGTGGTCGGGGTGCAGCGCGAGGGGCTGGGGCGACGCGTCGTCGACCACCACGACCGCGCCCGGAGGGGGCTCCTGCCCCAGGACGCAGTCCAGCGTCTCGGCGAGGTAGGGCGCGAAGCCGTGCACGGGGACGAGGACGCCGACCACGCGGGCAGCGTAATGGGCGGCGCCCTGCGGCCGGGAGGCGTGAGCGATAGGGCGTCGAAGAGCCCGGGCCAGTGGACGCGTCATGACGCGAGATCGCCTGCGGCCGGCCCTGCTGGTCCGACGGATACTGCTGCCGCCGCTGCTCGCGGGGCTCGCGGCCGTCTGCCTGCTCGTCGTGCTGGCCGCCAGCGGCAGCCAGCGGGCCAAGGCGAGCAACCCGCTCGCCGGGGGCTCCGACCTCCTGCACCAGCTCTCCCAGGATCTCGAGGGCCCGGTCACCGCCGCCGACATCCTGCGCGCGCGCAAGCCGCTCAGCGAGCGCAAGCGGCTGCTCGCCGCGCATCCGTACTTCGCGCTCTACAAGCTCGCCAAGCGCCGCTTCGACGTGCCGTGGCTGCTCGTCGCCTCGGTCCACTACCAGGAGACCGGCTTCGGCAAGGCTCCGAACGCCCTCGAGCACGAGCGCGCGTGGAGCCGTCACAAGTACGCCTCGCGCAGCGTCGCGCGGCCCGCCGCGTACCCCAACCGCAGCGAACGCCACCCGTCGGTCCACGACGACTTCGACGTCGTCATGGCGATCGCCGCCGAGCTGAAGGCCGCCGCGGCGCACGACCTCGACGAGAGCGCCGTCCGCGCCGCCGACGCGCGCTACGGCACCGACCCGGCCGGGCGCCTGTCGGCGGCGATGGTCGTCGAGCGCGCCCGCGCCTGGAAGCTGCTCGGCACGCTGCCGCTGCCCGGCCGCGGCGAGCTCGCCACGCCGATCCACGGCGTCGTCCCCGGCTGCGGCTACTTCGGCTGCCCGCGCCCGGGGCACCTGCACAACGGCACCGACCTGCTCGCCCCGACCGGCACGCCGATCCATGCCGCCGACACCGGCACCGTCGCGGTGCTCGAGTCGATCGGGGAGTCCGGCGGCTACGGGAACTTCGTCTGCCTCCAGCACCGGCCCCACCTCGCGACGTGTTACGCGCACCTCAGCGCCGTCGCCGCGGGGTTGCGGATCGGCGCGCGCGTCACGCGCGGCGACGTCATCGGCCTCGTCGGTTCGACCGGGTCGGCGACCGCGTCGCACCTGCACTTCGAGGTTCGCCGCGGGCCGGCGGCGTGCCAGAGCTGCGCGGTCGACCCGGCGCCGTTCCTCGACGGCCAGGTCCCGCAGGCGGTCGTGCCCGAGATGGTGGGGCTCGCCAGCCGCGGCGGCGGCGGGCCCGTCTACGTCGCGACGCCGCGGGCGGTCGCGCCGGCTCCGAACGCCGGCTCCGAGGTCGAGGACGAGGACGCCGACCACGCCGAGCCCGCGCCGGTCCTGCGACCGCCGAGCTCGCGCGCGCCCGCGCTGCCCGCGCGCCGGCCGGACCCCGCGCCGACCACGACCCGTCCCGCCGAGCCGGCCCCGCCGCCCGAGCCGCCCGCTCCCGCGCAGCCCGAGACACCGGTCGCGCCGGCACCGGCCGCGCCCGCCCCCGCGCCGCCCGCGCCGGAGGCGCCGCCGGCCGCCGAGCCGGCGCCCGTCCCACCACCCCCGCCCGAGCCGCCCGCGCCCGAGCCGCCGCCGCCCGCGCGGTGATGGCAATCACGGTCCTCCTCAACGCGGAAAGCCCGCTGTAGCGGGCTCTCCTTGCACCCGACGCCGGCGAGAACATCGCCGGCATCGAGATCAGACACGGACTAGGAGCTCGTCTCCTCCGCCGGGCGGGGCGACTGCGGCGTCGCTGAGGAACCCGGGTGGAACGGCGTGTCCTTGTCCATGCGCTTGACGTCCTGATCGGAGGCGGTCGGGGTGTCGTTGTCGGGGTGCTTCGCAGTCTCGGGCATGGATGGACCTCCTTCTGTTGGGTCACGGCCGGCGGCTGCGCATGCGCATCCAGCGCGATGCCGTGAGGGAATCCAGTCGCCCTCGAGGCCGGACCGTGCCACCGACGTTGCGGCGGCAAGGGGTCGGGCCTCACCAACGGCCTACCTTCCGCCTACCCCTGGGCCGTCGGCGCAAACGGCGCTGATGGGCGGTCGCGGGCTCGAACCGCGGACCTCCTGCTTGTAAGGCAGGCGCTCTGACCAGCTGAGCTAACCGCCCCTCGGGGGTCGGGAGCATAGAACGCGCCGACTTCGGCCCCGACGAATAGCCCGCGCGAAGGTCCTCCAAAAGTCCATCTTCACGACGGAATTCGGCAGGTTTCGTGCAGCTTTGCGCAGCGAAGCTACGAAAAAGGCCACACGCTTGGTCGGCTTCTGCGCTAGGCACGGCACCCCTCCCGCTGGGATGTTCGCTTCGATCGCAACGCGAACGTTGCGGCTGACACAGGGGGCTGGACAACATGACGTTTCGTTTCGCAGCACGAGCTGCTGCTGCCGCGCTGATCTGCGCGGCAACACTGGTCGGAGGCACGAATGCCGCTTTCGCCGTCGAGCCCGATGGGGCCGACATCGACTTCATCCTGGCGCAGATCAAGAAGGCCGAGGCGCACGCCGCCGGCGGCCAGCTGCTCGGTCCAGGAGCCGACCAGGTGGGAGACGTCACGCTGCCCTACGGCCTGAGAACCGTCAACGGCCGCCACAACAACCTCGTTCCCGGCCAGGAGAGCTTCGGCAGCGCCGACCGCCTCTTCCCGCGCCTGCTGACCCCCTTCTTCCGCGGCGCCGAGCCGATCACCTTCGATCCGGACGGCCCCACCGGCCCGCTGACGGCCGGCCCCACGAGCTACGCCGACAAGACCGGCGCCGCGGGCATCGTCCAGGACTCGCAGCCGCGCACGATCTCCAACCTGATCGTCGACGCATCGGCCCTCAACCCGGCCGCCGTCCAGGCCGCGAGCACCGTCGCCGGCTCGATCCCGCCGGCCAACCCGCTCGATCCGAAGGACTCGTACTTCATCCCGAACGTCGCGCCCGACGCCGGCCTCTCGGCGCCCTTCAACTCGTGGTTCACGCTCTTCGGCCAGTTCTTCGACCACGGCCTCGACCTCGTCACGAAGGGCGGGTCGGGCACGGTCATCATCCCGCTGAAGGAGGACGACCCGCTGTATGAGGCCGGCTCGGAGACGAACTTCATGGTCGTCTCGCGGGCGAACAACCAGAAGGGCCCCGACGGCGTGCTCGGCACGTCCGACGACATCCAGCAGCACATGAACACGACGACCCCGTTCGTCGACCAGAACCAGACCTACACCTCGCACCCGTCGCACCAGGTCTTCCTGCGCGAGTACGAGCTCAACGGGGCCAACAGGCCGGTCTCGAACGGCCGCCTGCTCGACCGCCCGACGGTCGGCGGCCTCTCGCGCTGGACCGACATCAAGGCCCAGGCGCAGGCGATGCTCGGCATCGCGCTCGACGACCAGGACCTGCTCAACGTCCCGCTGGTCCTGACCGACCAGTACGGCAAGTTCATCCCCAACGCCGCCGGCATGGCGCAGATCGTCACGAACGAGAGCCCGCTGACGCTCAACTCGGGCACGCCCGGCTCGCCGGTCGACGCGACCACCGCGGTGCGGACCGGCCACGCCTTCCTGGACGACATCGCGCACTCCGCGGCGCCGTTCGGCGAGACCGACACCAACCCGGCGACCCCGCGCGGGCCGCTGACCCCCGACGGCGACACCGCCACCAGCAACACGCCGGCACTCGGCTTCTACGACAACGAGCTGCTCAACGAGCACTTCATCACCGGTGACGGCCGCGGCAACGAGAACATCGGCCTCACGACCGTCCACCACGTCTTCCACGCCGAGCACAACCTGCGCGTCGGCGAGATCAAGACGCTGATCGAGGAGCCCGACGGCCCGAACCCCGCCGACTGGCAGCTGCCCGACGGCTCCTGGAACGGCGAGCGCCTGTTCCAGGCGGCGCGCTTCGTGACCGAGATGGAGTACCAGCATCTCGTCTTCGAGGAGTTCGCCCGCAAGGTCCAGCCGCAGATCAACCTGTTCGCCGGCTACGACACCGACATCGACCCCGCGATCGTGGCCGAGTTCGCCCACGTCGTGTACCGCTTCGGTCACTCGATGCTGACCGAGACCGTCGGACGCAAGACGCCCGCGGGCGCGGACTACGACGTCGGGCTGATCCCGGCGTTCCTCAACCCGCTGGCCTTCGACGACGGCCCCGGCGCGACGACGCTGACGCCCGAGCAGGCAGCGGGCGGCGTCGTGCGCGGCATGACCCGCCAGGTCGCCAACGAGATCGACGAGTTCGTGACCGGCGCACTGCGCAACAACCTCGTCGGCCTGCCGCTCGACCTCGCGACCGTCAACCTGGCGCGCGGCCGTGACACCGGCGTCCCGTCGCTGAACGCCGCCCGGCGGACGTTCTTCGCGCAGACGTCCAACTCGGCCCTGCGTCCCTACGAGGACTGGAACGACTTCAGGCTCGGGATGCGCAACCAGGGCTCGCTCGTGAACTTCGTCGCGGCCTACGGCCGTCACCCGTCGATCATCGCGGCGGACACGGTCGCCGCCAAGCGCACCGCGGCCGGGCTGATCGTCAGCGGCGGGGCCGGAGCGCCGGCCGATCGCCTGGACTTCCTCAACGGCACCGGCACGTGGGCGAACACGCCCGCCGGCGTCACGACAACCGGCGTCGACGACGTCGACTTCTGGGTCGGCGGCCTCGCGGAGAAGCAGATGGTCTTCGGCGGCCTGCTGGGCTCGACGTTCAACTTCGTCTTCGAGGTCCAGCTCGAGAAGCTGCAGGACGGCGATCGCCTCTACTACCTGCACCGCAACGCCGGTCTGAACTTCCTGACCCAGCTGGAGGAGAACTCCTTCTCGGAGCTGATCAACCGCACGACCGACACCAAGCACCTGCCCTTCGACGTGTTCTCGCGCCCGGACTTCGTGTTCGAGTTCGCGAACATCAACGCGAACGGCGCCGGCGCCATCACCGACGACCCGCTCACGACGGACTACGACGAGTCGACGCTGCTCAACAAGCAGGCCAACGGCATCGTCCGCTTCGCCGGCCCCGAGCACACCGTCTTCGGCGGCACGCCGGTCGGCGACAAGATGCAGGGCTCCGAGGGCGACGACACCTTCTGGGGCGACGAGGGCAACGACCGCATCGAGGGTGGCGACGGCGTCGACTCGATCAACGGCGACGTCGGAAACGACATCATCACCGACCTCTTCGGCGACGACAACATCAAGGGCGGGCCCGGCGGCGACGCGATCAACGCCGGTCCCGGCTTCGACCTGCTGCTCGCCGGCCCCGGCAACGACTTCGTCGTCGCGGGCGCCGATCCGAAGGAGACGTTCGCAGGCTCCGGTGACGACTTCGTCATCGCCGGCGACTCCTTCGACACCGTCTTCGGCGACGCGGGCGCGGACTGGATCGAGGGCGGCGGACAGGCCGACCTCCTCCAGGGCGAGCACGGCGACCCGTTCCAGCAGGGTCGCGTCGGCGACGACGTCATCGACGGCGGCGGCGGCAACGACGACTACGACTCCGAGGGCGGCGACGACGTCCTCATCGCCGGCGTCGGCACGGAGCGCATGGAGGGCCAGATCGGCTTCGACTGGGTCACCTACGCCCGCACCACGGGCCCGCAGGACGCCGACATGTTCTTCACCGGCCTGCAGCCGCCCGACATCGACAACATCCGCGACCGCTTCGACAACATCGAGGGCCTCTCGGGCTGGGACAACAACGACATCCTCCGCGGCACCGACGCCGACGCCGCCGCGATGGCGGTCGACCACGAGCTCACGCGGCCGGGCCTCATCGACGGCCTGCAGGCCGGCGTGCTCGGCGGCGCAACCTCGTTCACCGGCGGCGACATCCTGCTCGGCGGCAACGGGGCGGACATCCTCGAGGGCCGCGGCGGCAACGACATCATCGACGGCGACCGCTGGCTCAACGCCCGCCTGAGCGTGCGGACCGACCCCGCCAACCCGGCGAGCCAGACGCAGACGGCCAACAGCATGAGCGCGCTGCAGGCGCAGGTCTTCGCCGGGACGGTCAGCCCCGACAACATCAGGATCGTCCGCGAGATCATCACCCCGGCACCGGGAGCCTTTGCCGACATGGCCGTCTTCTCGGGGCCGCGGGCCGACTACGACATCACGCCGAACTTCAACTCGACGCTGATGACGATCAACCACGCTCGCGGCACGCTGGCCGACGGCATCGACACGGTGCGCAACATCGAGAAGCTGCAGTTCGCCGACCAGACGCTGTCGATCGTGCCCTCGGCCGCGGTCGCGCCGACGACGCTGACGTTCGCGTCTCGCAACACCGGCACGACGAGCCCCGCGCAGACGGTGACGCTCACGAACAACGGCACGCAGCCGCTGGCGATCGCGAGCATCACCCGCGTCGGTGCCGCCCCGAACGACTACGCCCGCTCGGGCGGGTCCTGCCCGGCGGGCGCCGGCAGCCTCGCCGGTGGCGCGAGCTGCACGGTCGCCGTGACGTTCACGCCGACCGCCGCGGGTGCGCGCAACGCGATCCTGCGGTTCACCGACAACCACAACGGCGTCGCGGGCAGCACGCAGGACGTGACGCTCAACGGCACGGGCATCGCCGCGGTGCCGGGCGCATCGGTCACGCCGGGAACGGTGAACTTCGCCGCTCGCGGCGTCGGCTCGACGAGCCCGGCATCGCTGGTGACGCTCACGAACACCGGCGGCGCGCCGCTGGCGATCGCGAGCATCACCCGCGTGGGCACGAACCCGGGTGACTTCGCCCGGCCCGCCGGCGCCGCCGGCGGAACCTGCCCGGCGGCCGCCGGCACGTTGAACGCGGGCGCGAGCTGCACCGTCAACGTGACGTTCACGCCGACGGCGGCGGGGGCGAGGACGGCGACGCTGCGGTTCACCGACAACGCCGGCGGAGTCGCCGGCACCCAGCAGAACGTCACGCTCAACGGGACCGGCATCGCCGTGACCCCGGGGATCGCGGTCAACCCGACGTCGCAGAACTTCGGGAACAACTCGGTCCTGCTCGGCCTCCTGGGCGTGAGCCGCACGTTCACCGTGAGCAGCACGGGTACGGGGAACCTCGTCTTCCCGGCGGGCGCGGTGACGCTCATCGGGACGAACGCGGACAACTTCTCGATCACGGCGAACAACTGCGCCGGGACGACAAGGACCCCGGGCGCGACGTGCGCCATCACGGTGCGCTTCCGCGCCCGCGCCCCCGCAAACCAGAACAAGGCCGCGACGCTGCGGATCGCCAGCAACGTCGCCGGCTCACCGACGCTCGTGGCGCTGACCGGTAGGTCGACCACGTAGCAGCCCGGCGGGCACCCCAAGGCCCGCAGGACGACCGGGAGCGGCCCGTGCAGGGAAACCTGCATGGGCCGTCGCCCGTCTAACGTTTCGCGCTCAAGGAGGAGCATCAGACATGACCGCCGCCACCGCACACAACGAGGATCCGACCGGCCCGCCCTGGCGCAGCAGGACGGCGGCCGTGCTCGTCGCGTGCGCCGTGGCGCTCGGCGCCTGCGGCGGCGACGACGACAAGGCCGACGAGCGGCCCTTCCGGCCCGCCACGGTGCCGTCGGCGGCGACGACGACCGTCCCGGCGGGAAGCGTCGCGACCCCCGCGGGCACGACCCGCAAGGCGACGATCCGCGACGCCCGCAAGGCCGTCGACGCCGATCGCTACGCGGAGGCCGAGAAGACCTTCAGCGCGCTGACCTCGGCCGAGCGGACGGCCGTCCGCACCCGCATCGCCAACCGGCTGGCGCGCCGGGCGCGCGCGGCGGTGCGCGCGGGCAACCGCGGCCTCGTCGACAGCCTGCTCGCGCAGCTGCGCAGGTACCCGGCGACGAAGCTCACGCGCAGCGTGCGCGCCGAGTACCGCACCGCCGTCGCGAAGGCCGACAAGCGCGACCGCGACCGCCTGCTGCTGCGCCAGCGCCAGGCGCGCGAGCGCCGCCAGCGGGCCCGCGCCGAGCGCGCCGCCGAGCAGGCGCGCGAGGCGCAGCAGCAGAAGCAGCCCTAGGAGCCGCGGCCGATTGGGAGGCGGGGTGGTTGGCGCCATAGAATGCGCCGCCCTGCCCCCATGGTGTACCGGTTAGCACGCGAGGCTTTCAATCTCGAAGAGTGGGGTTCGATTCCCCCTGGGGGTATGCGCCGGGCCGTTAGCTCAACTGGTAGAGCAAGGGGCTTTTAACCCCTAGGTTCTGGGTTCGAGCCCCAGGCGGCCCATGGCCGCAGGCCTGCCCGGTCAGCTCGCCGCGCGGCGGCGGCTGCGCCGGTCGAGCTCGGCGAGCAGCACCTCGATCGAGCGCTCGAGCTGCTCCAGCGACGCGTCGCGCACGCCGGCGGTCCCGGTCTGCGCGTTGACCCAGGCGTTGATCTCGCGGTGCGAGCGCCCGTCGATGCCCGCGAGCGCGCGGACGAGCCCGGTGCGCTTCTCGCGCAGCCGCGCGCGGCGCTTGAAGGCGGGCAGCTCGGCCGGCTCGTCGGCGACGGCGGGCGGTCCGGCGAAGGCGGGGGCGCGCGTCGTGGCCTTCGGCGCGGGCGGGCCGCCGCCGAACAGCGCCAGCTGCGGCGCGACGTCGGCGTCGAGCGGGACGAACGCATCGGCCACGGCGGGCTCGCTGCGCCGGCGCTCCTCGCGCTCGTCGAGCTCCTCCAGGCCCGCCTCGTTCGGCGGCGCGAGCACGTGGCGCAGCTCGGTCTCGACGTCCGCGGCATGCGCGCGCAGCAGCCCGTCGGCGGGCAGGAAGAGGTAGCTGTGCTCGGCCGCGCGGCCGGCGAGCGTGCGGACGAAGCGCCCGACGATCTGGCGGAAGATCAGCGGCGTCTTGGCCGCCGACGCGTAGACGCCGACGCGCAGCCGCGGGATGTCGACGCCCTCGGAGACCATGTTCACCGCGACGATCCAGCGCTCGCGCCCGTGGCCGAACGCACGCAGCCTGGCGGCCGCGCGGGCGTCGGTGTGCAGGACGACGACCGGTGCCTTGCCGGTGACCTGCGCGAGCACGACGGCGACGCGCCGCGCGTGCTCGCTGTCGGCCGTCACGACGAGCCCGCCGGCGTCGCGGTGGCCGCTCGCGCGGACCTCGTCGAGGCGCTCGTCGGCGGCGCGCAGGATCCGCGGCAGGCCGTCGGCCAGGTCGGTCGAGATCGCGGTGCGGTAGCGGCGGCCGGCTTCGCGCGTGCTGAGGACGGTGTCGAACGAGGATTCGATGACGTCGTCGCCCGACTGCCAGGAGAGCGTCCCGTCGTAGGGGATGAACACGACCGGCCGGCAGATCCCGTCGCGGACGGCGTCGGCGTACGTGTAGCTGACGTCGGGGACCGCGACGCCGTCCTCGTAGCGCACGCCCGCGATCGCGCGCTGGTCAGACCGGAAGGGGGTTCCGGAGAGCAGCAGCCATCGCCGGGTCGCGCCGAACGCGCGGGCGAAGCCCTCGCCCCAGGCGAGCTCCTCGCCGAGGTGGTGGGCCTCGTCGGCGATCACGAGCGTGTCGCGGTCGCACTGCTTGGCCCAGCGCGCTGCCGACGAGGCGGCGCGGGCGTAGGTGGCGACGACGCCGTGGAAGTCGCGCGGCGGGCGCAGCTCCTCGGCGTCGGGCTGCAGCTGGACGCCGAGCCGACCGGCGGCCTCGGCCCACTGGTGCGTGAGCGGCGTCGTCGGGCAGAGCACGTGGACGCGGCGGATGACGCCGGCGTCGAGCAGCCTGCGGGCGAAGACGAGGCTCGGGATCGTCTTGCCGGCGCCGGGCGCGGCGGACAGCAGGAACGTGCCCTCGTCCCAGGCCGCCATGCGCTCGAGCGCGCGCTCCTGCCAGGCCCGGAGGGCGATCAAGATGAAGCGGCGGAAGCGGCGACGGCAACGATCACGGGCGCCGGAGTCTGCGGCCCGGGCCGGACGGATCCGGCCGCTCGGCCCAAACCCCTGCTAGGGCTTGGTGACCGGGGCGCCGGTCGTCTTGCCCTTCTCCGCCGGGATGATCGAGGAACCGAGCGTCGACGTGTTCGTGGTCGAGGTCTGCGCGGACTGCGCGGGGTTCGTGCCGACGTCGACGCCGGGCGACTGCGGGCCCTGGCCCGGGTTGCCGCGCTCGTTCTCGCGGCTGCCGCAGGCGCCGAGGCCGGCGCCGAGGACGAGTCCGGCGGCGAGGATGACGGCGGTGCGGCGCAGGCGATCGAGTCCCATGACGGCCCGCATTACCCGCCATGTGCCCACCTCAGCCCACGTACGCGACGGCCTCGATCTCCACGAGCATCCGCGGGTCGATCAGGGCCTGCACCTCGACCATCGACGTCACCGGTGCGATCGTCCCGAAGCGGTCGCCGTGGGCGCGGCCGATCTCGTCGCAGCGGCTGATGTCGGTGACGTACATCCGCGTCTGCACGACCTGCTCGAGCGTCGCTCCGGCCTGCTCCAGCGCCGCCGCGATGGCGTCCAGCGCGACCTCGACCTGGCCCGCCGCGTCGCCCGGGCAGCGCACGACGCCGTCCTCGTCGACCGCCGTCGTGCCCGCGACGAGGACGAAGTCGCCGGCCCGCACGGCGCGGCTGTAGCCGAAGCTGCGCTCCCACGGGGCGCCGGACGCGAAGCGCTCGACGCCGCCCATCCGCGCTAGTGGACCCGTCCGCAAGTTCTGCGGGTTTTGCCGGCGACCGTCAGATCACGGCCGGGCATCCGGCAAAACCTCGCAGAACTTCCGGCCAGATCCACTAGTGGCGGAAGTGCCGCCGGCTCGTGAAGACCATCGCGACGTCCGCCTTGTCGGCGGCCTCGCGGACCTCGGGGTCGTTGCGCGACCCGCCCGGCTGGATGATCGCGGTGATCCCGGCGCCGATGGCGATCTCGGGGCCGTCGCTGAAGGGGAAGAACGCGTCGGAGGCGAGCACCGCGCCCTGCAGCGACTCGACGCGCGACTTGTCGACGGCCAGGCGCACCGAGTCAACGCGGCTCATCTGCCCGGCGCCGATGCCGGCGGTCGACAGGTCGCGCGCGAGGACGATCGCGTTGGAGCGCACGTGCTTGCAGACGCGCCAGGCGAACATGAGGTCGCGCCACTCGGCGTCGGTCGGCTGGCGCGTCGTCGCGACCTCCATCTCCGTCCGGTCGAGGTTCTCGATGTCGTGGTCCTGGACGAGCAGGCCGCCCATGACCTGCTTGATGTCGGGCTCGGCGACGAGCGGCGAGCGGCGCTCGTTGTCCTCGAGGATCCGGATCGACGGCTTGCGCGTGAGGATCTCCATCGCGTCCTCGTCGTAGGCGGGCGCGAAGACGACCTCGACGAACTGCTCGGCCAGCCGCTCCGCCGTCGCGGCGTCGACGCGGCGGTTGAAGGCGATGATGCCGCCGAAGGCGCTGAGCGGGTCGGTGGCGTAGGCGCGCTCGTAGGCGTCGACGGCGTCGGCGCCGAGTGCCACGCCGCAGGGGTTGTTGTGCTTGACGATCACGCAGCAGGGCTCGGCGAACTCGCGCACGAGGCTGCGGGCGGCGTCGAGGTCCATGAGGTTGTTGAACGACAGCTGCTTGCCGTGGTGCTGCTGGACCATCGACAGCACGTGCATGCGCGCGCCGACCTGCGTGTAGTAGGCAGCGCGCTGGTGTGGGTTCTCGCCGTAGGGGAGGTCGAGGACCTTCTCGTAGGCGCGCACGTGCAGCGGCGGGAAGTCCTCGGACTTCTCGGCGAACCAGCGCGCGACGGCGGTGTCGTAGCGGGCCGTGTAGGCGAAGGCCTCGGCGGCGAGCGACTCGCGCGTGGTGAGCGACAACAGGCCGCCCGAGGAGCGCAGCTCGTCGAGCACGGCGTCGTAGGACGGCGGGCTCGTCACGACCGCCGCGAAGGCGTGGTTCTTGGCCGCCGCGCGGATCATCGTCGGCCCGCCGATGTCGATGTTCTCGATGATCTCGGCCTCGGGCAGGCGGCGCGCGACGCTGCGCTCGAACGGATAGAGGTTCACGCAGACGAGGTCGACGAACTCGATGTCGTGCTCCTCGGCGGCGTCGATGTGCGCCTGGTCGGAGCGGACGGCGAGCAGGCCCGCGTACAGGCGCGGGTGCAGCGTCTTGACGCGGCCGTCCATGATCTCCGGGAAGCCCGTGAAGTCCTCGACGGAGCGGACCGTCAGCCCGGCGGCGCTCAGCTCGGTCGCGGTCCCGCCCGTCGACACGAGCTCGACGCCGAGGTCCGCGAGGCCGCGGGCGAAGTCGACGATGCCGCGCTTGTCGGAGACCGACAGCAGCGCGCGGCGGACCTGCACGCCTCCGGGAGCCGTCAGGGACGGCGGGGTCTCGATCGGCTCGGCGATGCGGCGAGGATAACGACCGCGACGGACCTGGAACCGGTCAGCCGCGCTTCTCGCAGTTGCGCAACTCGTCGCTGCGGTCGGCGATGACCGTGTCGATGCCCGACCCGCAGTCGACCGTGTCCTTGCCGCCGCTGACGCTCGTGATGCGGTCGTTGCCGCTGCCGCCGGTGATCGTGTCGTTGTCGAAGCCGCCGTTGAGCCTGTCGTTGCCCGGCCCGCCGTCGATCAGGTCCTGGCCGCGGCCGCCCTCGATCGTGTCGTTGCCGCCGGAGCCGACGAGCAGGTCCGAGCCGCCGCGCCCGAAGAGGCCGTCGTTGCCCGGGCCGCCGTAGAGGCGGTCGGCGGTGCTGTCGCCCTCGAGGCGGTCGTTGCCGCCGAGGCCGTAGAGGCCGCCGTCGGGTGCCAGCGAGCGGCCGTTGTTGCTGCGCACGCTGAGCGAGTCGTTGCCCTGCGTCGCCGCGCCGAAGCGCCGCAGCGGCTGGTCGGTGTTGCGGTTCTTGACGAGCGCGACGGCGCCGGCGCCGGGCTCGCCCGCGCCCAGCAGGCCGGCGTTCGTCGCGGCGCCCTCGAGCGGGCGGTAGTCGGTGAACTGCGGGTTGACGCGCTGCTCGGTCAGCGCGTTGTCGCGCACCGTGATCGGGATCAGGACCTCGCAGTTGGCGAACGACCAGGGCGTGCGCACGGCCGGGTCCTGGACGGCCTGCGGCGTGCCGCGCTCGAGCTTGCCGAGCGTGACGTAGCCCGCGTAGACGGTGTCGATCCCGGGGCCGCAGTCGACCTCGCTGGGATTGACGAAGCCGGTGTAGATCTTGTCGTTGCCGTCGCCGCCGCGCAGGATGTCGGCGCCCTCGCCGCCGATGATCGTGTCGTCTTCGCCCTCGCCGTCGATCGTGTCGGAGCCCTGGTTGCCCTCGATCGTGTCCTTGCCGCCGCCGCCGTTGAGCTCGTCGGCGCCGTTGCCGCCGATCAGGATGTCGTCGCCCTCGCGGCCGAGGATCTGGTGGTCGGAGCCGCGGTTGGTGTTGATGTAGTCGTCGCCCGCGCCGCCGTCGACGAGCACCTCGTTGCCGAAGCCCTTCTCGAGGATGAAGTCGTCGCCGTCGCCGCCGAGCAGCGTGTCGTCGCCGTCGCCGCCGTCGATGCGGTCGTTGTCGGGGCCGCCGTCGACCTTGTCGTTGCCGGTTCCGCCGTCGAGCTGGTCGACGCCGACGTCGCCGGCGAGCTTGTCGTTGCCCGAGCCGCCCTCCAGGCGGTCGTTGCCCGTGCCGCCGAAGAGCTTGTCGTTGCCGAAGTCGCCGAGCAGCACGTCGTCGCCGGCGCGGCCGGTGAGCGTGTCGCTGCCGTGGGCGCCGAACAGCAGGTCGCGCGTGTTCGTCCCCGTGAAGTTGTCGCCGTGGCCGCTGCCGTTCTTGACGATCGCCTGCGCGGCGGGGACGACGAGCGCCATGGCGAGCGCGACGGCGGCGATCAGCGTGCGCGAGGTCAACGTGGGCGATCGTCGCGCGGCGGCACGGGCGCCATGATGGCGTGCGCGCGCTCGCGCGGCAAGTGCGACTGGACGAGTGGTCAGTCCGCGACGACGATGCGCCGCGGATTGGCCGGGTCGCGGCTCACGGCGCCGCGCGCGACGAGCCGCACGGCCTCGGGCAGCAGCTCGTGCTCGATCGGCCGCAGGTGCTGCATCACGTCCTCGGGAGCGGCGGCGCCGGGCAGCTCGACGGCGCGCTGCACGAGCACCGGACCGGTGTCGACGCCGCCGTCGTCGTCGACGAAGTGGACCGTCACGCCGAAGACCTTCACGCCGTAGTCGAGCGCCTGCTCGATCGCGCGGATGCCGGGAAACGCGGGCAGCAGCGAGGGATGGATGTTCACGACGCGCTCGGCGAAGCGGGCCAGCAGCGGGCTCGTCAGCAGCGCCATGTAGCCGGCGAGCACGACGAGCTCGACGTCGTGCGTGGCCAGCCAGTCGGCGATCGCGCCGTCGCGGGCGGGGCGGTCGGCGTAGTCGGTCAGCGCGAAGACGGCGGTCTCGACGCCCGCGTCCTGCGCGCGCCGCAGGGCGGGCGCGTCGGCGCGGTCGGAGGCGACGGCGACGACGAGCGCCTCCTCGCCGTGGACGCTGTCCAGCAGCGCCTGCAGGTTCGTCCCGGCGCCCGAGGCGAGGACGCCGACGCGCAGCTGACCGGCCATCACGCCGCGCGCGCGGCCGGCACGGACTGCAGCTTCGGATAGTGGCCGCCGGTCGAGCGCAGCCGCCCCTCGCCGATCAGCTCGTCGACGCGGCCGAGGACCTGCTGCGCCGTCAAATGGTCGAACGTGCCGTACGCCGGCAGCCCGTCGTGGCCGCTCTTGACGAGCGCCTTCGAGCGCCCGCCGCGCAGGATCTCCACGGTCCGCGTGCGGCCGACCGCGGGCTCGGCGGACTCGACGACCGACACGATCGCGGCGTCGAGGTCGCCCGGGGCGTGGGTCGCGGCGGCACCGCGCGTGCCCTTCGAGCGCTGCGCCGGCGCTTGCGGCATCCAGCTGGAGTCGCAGGCGTCGCAGCAGGGCACGCCGGGGTCGGGCGTCGGCGTGCTGCGGTCGCCGAAGTGGCGCAGGATCGTCTCGCGGCGGCAGGCCGAGCCCTCGACGAACGCCCAGACCGTGCGGTACTGGCTCCAGCGCGCGCGCTGCGCGTCGCCCGCCGACAGCTTGCAGGCCGCCCGCGCGCGGGAGTCGAACGGGCCCTCGATGCGGCCGCGGATGCGGTCCGGCGACGACGGCGCGGGGCGGATCACGCCGGCCCGCGCGAGGTGGCCGATGACGGCGCGGACCTGGTCGCCGCCGTCGCGATCGCTCCCGAGGACCGACGCGAGCTCGTCGGCGCCGAGGTCGTAGCGCCCGTCGTTGGCGCGCATCTCCAGCCGCCGCGCGATCGTCGCGACCGCGTCGTCGCCGATCTCGCCGCGCTGGATGAAGAACACGTGCAGGCCCTTGTCGCGCCCCTCGGCGAACAGCAGCGCCCGCGCCGGGGCGCCGTCGCGGCCCGCGCGGCCGGCCTCCTGGTAGTAGGCCTCGACGGAGCCCGGGACGCTCTCGTGGCAGACCGTCCGCACGTCGGCCTTGTCGATCCCCATCCCGAACGCGTTCGTCGCGACGACGACGTCGAGGCGGCCGTCCATGAAGCGCCGCTGGACCTCGGTGCGCTGGTCGCGCCCGAGGCCCGCGTGGTAGACGCCGACGGCGCCCTCCAGCGAGGCCGACAGGCGGTCGGCGAGCTTCTCGGCGCCCGCGCGGGTGCCCGCGTAGACGATCGCCGGCGTCGCGCCGGGCGTCGACAGCGCCGCGCCGATGTGGCGGTGCTTGGCCTGCGTCGAGGCGCACGGGATGACGCCGAAGGAGAGGTTGGGCCGGTCGAAGCCGGTCGAGACCCGCACCGGGTCGCGCAGGCCGAGGCGGGTGGCGATGTCGTTTGCGACCTGCGGCGTCGCGGTCGCCGTCGACGCGATGATCGCCTCGGCCTGCAGCCAGCGCGCGGCGTCGGCAAGGCGGAAGTAGTCGGGGCGGAAGTCGTGGCCCCACTGCGACACGCAGTGCGCCTCGTCGACGACGAAGAGGCCGATCTTCGTCGCGCGCATCGCCTCGAGGAAGGGGGCCGAGGAGAAGCGCTCGGGGGCGACGTAGAGCAGGCGCAGGTCGCCGGCGGCGGCGCGCTCGAGCGCGAGCCGGTTCTCGGCGGCGTCCTGCTGGGCGTTGACGAGCGCGGCGCGGCCGGGGGCCGCGACGGCGAGCGCGTCGACCTGGTCGCGCATCAGCGAGACGAGCGGCGAGACGACGAGCGTCAGGTCGTCGCGCATGAGCGCGGGGAGCTGGTAGCAGAGCGACTTGCCGGCGCCCGTCGGCATGACGACGAGCACGTCGCGCGCGGGTGGCCCGGCGGCCGCCCGGACGGCCTGCTCCTGGCCGGGGCGGAAGGCGTCGAAGCCGAAGTACTCGCGGAGCGCGGCGTGGGGATCCATGACGGCGTCCGACCTTAGCGGCCGCTGCGGCGAGCACGGCGGCGTCCGCAGAATCGTTGCAGTGCCGCGTGAGGTGTTCGGTGCTACGGGCGGGGGGTAACCTGAACCGTGAGATGTCCGTACGGCTCATCTTCCGCTGTCAGTTCTGCGATGCGCAGCCCGATCCGCTGACGCAGATCAGCCTCGAGTCGACCGTGCGCGAGATCGTCTGGGGCCAGTACCTCGACGCGATGCCCCAGCGCTGGCTCGTCTGGCACGGCCGCGGCCTCTACGGACCGGCCCGCTACGCGTGTCCCGAGCACCGCGGAAATCTAACCGCCTATTTAAGAGAGCACTACGGTACGGTCGGCTGGCATCCATGGAAGCGGCCGCCCTACCCCACGAGCGCCCGCAACAGCGACATGGAGAAGGCGGAGAAGGTCGGAGGCCTGTCGGCGATGCCGAAGTGGGGCTACGGCCCGCAGATCAAGTAGCTCCGCGGCGCGGTCGCCGCGCGCCCGCCGCCCTGTTCGCCCTCGCCGCACTCCTCGCGCTCGTCCTGCCGGCGGTCGCCGCCGCGACGACCGGCCGCGAGATCGTCGGCTTCGTCAACGCGATGCGCGCGGCGAACGGCATCCCGTCGGGGATCACGGAGAACGCGCTGTGGTCGTCGGGCTGCCTGCTGCACAACCACTACGGGGCGCTCAACGGGGTGCTGACCCACGTCGAGCGCTCCGCCGCGCCGGGCTTCTCGGATGCGGGCGCGACCGCCGGCTCGACGTCGGTCCTGTACCGCGGCGCGCTGTGGACGCCCGACCAGAACCCGTTCGAGCACGCCCCGATCCACCTGCACCAGCTGCTCGCGCCGCGCCTGAACGCGATGGGCGCCGCCGAGAGCGAGGGCTACGGCTGCGCGACGACGCTCGCATCGCGCACCCGCCACCCGCCGGCGGGCAACATCACCTACACCTATCCCGCCCACGGCGCCGTCGGCTGGCGCACGAGCGAGGTCGCCGACGAGCTGCCCTTCACGCCCGGCGAGCTGGTCGGGATCGCGCCGGGGGCGACGACCGGCCCCTACCTGTACGTCCTCTTCGACGGGCCCGGCGTCGACGTGCACGACGCCGCGACGGTGACGCGCGCGAGGCTCGCGGGTCCCGACGGCCCGGTCGCGCTGGCCGTCGCCGACAACCAGACGCCCGGCCTGGAGGGCTACCTGCCGGTCGGCGCGCAGCTGATCCCGCGCGAGCGCCTCGCGCCGGGGACGACCTACCGGGCGGCGATCGCGGCGCGCGTCGGGTCGCAGCGCTTCACGCACCGCTGGGCGTTCACGACCGCCGGCGATGCCCCCGCCCGCGCGCCCGCGCCGTCGACCGCGACGGCCGCCCGCAGCGCCGACCTCGACGGCGGGACCGGCGCCCGCGCGGTGCGCCGCGGGCACGCGCTCGAGGTGACGCTGCGCTGTCCGCGCGCGTGCCTCGTGCGCGGCATCGGGCGGCTGTCATCCGGCGCCGCGGCGCGACGGCTGCCCTACGGGCGCGCCGGGCGCCTCACGCGGGGGACGATCCGGATGCGCTTCAAGCTCAGCCTCGGCGCGCGGCGCTGGCTCGTGGCGCACCGCTCCGCCGCTTGTGCAGATCTCCGTCAGCGGCCTGTTCGTGTCGCCGCGGCGGGCGACGCTGCCCTACGCCCTGACGAGCGGGAGCTCGAGCGCGTACTTGCCGTTGGCGTCGTCGGTGCCCGGCAAGCGGGTAGCGGCCGCTGAAGCAGGCGTCGCAGTGGCGCTCGCGATCGCCGCGGACGGCCTCGTAGACGCCGGCCAGCGAGAGGTAGGCGAGCGAGTCGCAGCCGAGCTCCTCGGCGATCTCCTCGACGGTCCGCTCGTGGGCGATCATCTCCTCGCGCGTGGACATGTCGATGCCGTAGTGGCAGGGGTGCTTGATCGGCGGCGCGGAGATGCGCATGTGCACCTCGCGCGCGCCGGCGTCGCGCAGCATCTGGACGATCTGGCGCGTCGTGTTGCCGCGCACGATCGAGTCGTCGACGACGACCAGCGACTTGCCGCCGACGATCTCGGGCAGCGGGTTGAACTTCATCCGCAGGCCGTGCTTGCGCAGCTCCTGGCCGGGCTCGATGAAGGTGCGCCCGACGTAGCGGTTCTTGATGAGCCCGTCGTCCTGGGGCAGGCCGCTCGCGCGGGCGTAGCCGCGGGCCGCAGGCGCCCCCGAGTCGGGGACGGGGATGACGAGCTCGCCGCCCGGGCACGGCGCCTCGCGGGCGAGGATCTCGCCCATCCGGCCGCGCGCGGCCTGCAGGACGTCGCCGTTCATGCGCGAGTCCGGGCGGGCGAAGTAGATGTACTCGAAGATGCAGAACGCCTCGCGCGCGCCCTCGACGATCTGGCGCGTGTGCAGGCCGGCCTCGTCGATCCAGATCATCTCGCCGGGACGCACGTCGCGGACGTGCTCGGCGCCGATGATGTCCAGCGCGCAGGACTCGCTGGCGACGCAGTAGTGGTCGTCGATGCGGCCCAGCACCAGCGGGCGCAGGCCGGCGGGGTCGCGGAAGGCGACGAGCGTGTCCTTCGTCATCAGGACGGTCGAGAAGGCGCCCTGCAGGCGCGGCAGGATCTCGGTGACGGCGTCCTCGATGTGCTCGGCCTCGTGCGAGGCCAGCAGCGCGGCGATGATCTCGGAGTCCGAGGTCGAGCGGAAGCTCACGCCGCGGCCGCGCAGCTCGGAGTGCAGCTCGACGGCGTTGATGAGGTTGCCGTTGTGGCCGAGCGCCAGCTCGCGGCGGTCGGAGCGGTGCACGGGCTGGGCGTTGTCCCAGCCGTTGGAGCCGGTCGTCGAGTAGCGGACGTGCCCGACCGCCATGTCGCCGCCGAGCGCGCGCAGCTTCTGCTCGTCGAAGACCTGGTTGACGAGCCCCAGGTCGCGCAGGGTCATGATGTGTCCGCCCACGTCCGCGGCGGCGATGCCGGCGGACTCCTGCCCACGGTGCTGAAGTGCGTACAGCGCGAAGTACGCCAGACGGGACACCTCGTGTCCGGGGGCGAAGATCCCGAACACGCCACACTCGTCTCGCGGGCCCTCGCGCTCATCGAGGGTCGTCACCCCGTCAAGGATAGCCAGGCGTTCGGCGGCGAACCGTATTCGGGTGTTCCGAGCCCGCATGCTCCCGCAGGATGCTGGCCGCGCCGTTGAGCATGAGCGCTCGCGCGAGCGTCGTGGGCTCGGTCGCGAGCGCCATCGCGACGTCCCGCAGGCGCGCGTCGGACACCTGCCGGGCGACCCAGACGCGCTGTTGGGGGCGCAGCGGAGCAAGCGCTTGCTCCCACAGGCTCCGCGGCATCTTGTCGAGCTCGATCAGCTCCGGGGCGATGTCTTCCGGGAGGTCGAGGTCGTCGAGTTCGTCGAGTTTCGCTCTCGTCGTCGTCGAGGTGATGGAGGGGGTCGTGGTCGGGCATGAGTAGCGAGTGCTATCGCTGGGGATAGCCGGTGCGACCCATGCTGGCGCAGCAACCCCGGGTCTTCGCCCCGCGCCGCTGGATTGACACGAAGTTGCGCGCGCTAGGGGAACAACGGCGCGAGCGCCGCGTGCGCTGAGCGCAGCTCGTCGAGCGTCGCGCTGACGCGGACGTCGCCGCTCGTCACGTCGAGGGCGTCGCCGCCGACGGTGCCGAAGACGTCGAGGCCGACGCGCTCGCCGAGGCGGCGCAACGCCTCCTCCGAACCCGACACCACGAACCCGGAGCCCGGCGACTCGCCGAAGAGGATCCGCTCGAGGTCGTCGCTCGGCCCGAGATCGAGCGTCGCGCCGAGGCCGCCGGCGAGGCAGGACTCGGCGACCGCCACGAGGAAGCCGCCCTCGGCGACGTCGTGGGCGCTTGACAGCTCGCCAGCGCGGACGGCGTCGCGGATCGCCTCCTGCGCGGCGCGCAGCGCGGCGACGTCGATCTCGTCCAGGCCGACCGGGAGCGCCTCGCCGCGCAGCTTGGCGAGCTCGGAGCCCGGCAGGCGCGGGCGAAACGGACCGGCGAAGCCGACGGCGTCGCCCGCGCGGGCGAAGCCCGAGCGCCCGGCGCGGGCAGGGTCGGGCAGCTCGCCGACCATGCCGACGACCGGCGTGGGGTAGATCGGGCCGCCGCCGCTCTCGTTGTAGAGCGAGACGTTGCCGCCGACGACGGGCACGTCCAGAGCGCGGCAGGCGTCCGCGAGGCCGCGGATCGACTCCGTGAGCTGCCAGGCGATGTGCGGCTTCTCGGGGTTGCCGAAGTTCAGGCAGTTCGTCAGCCCGAGCGGCTCGGCGCCGGCGCAGGCGAGGTTGGCGGTGCACTCGAGCACGGCCTCGATCGTGCCGGTGTAGGGATCGCAGGCCACGCGCCGGCCGGAGCCGTCGATCGAGACCGCGATCGCGCCGCCGGCGGGCAATGCGAGCACGGCGGCATCGGCCTGCTCGGGCCGGCGGACCGTGCGCGACTGGACGATCGAGTCGTACTGCTGAAAGAGCGGCAGCCGGGAGGCGATGTTCGGCGAGGCCAGCAGCGCGAGCAGGAGCTCGCGCGGGTCGCTGACGGACTCGCCGAGGACCTGCAGCGGCGCGGGGTACAGCGGCCCGTCGGGCGCCTCGGGCGAGAGGTCGTAGAGCGGGCAGTCGTCGACGAGCGCGGGCACCGGCATGTCGCCGACCAGCTCGTCGCCGACGAAGACGCGCAGCGCGCGCGTGTCGGTGACCGTGCCGATCGCCGTGCCGCCGACCTCCCACTTCTCGCACACCGCGAGCACCTCGTCGAGCTTGTCGGGCTCGACGACGCAGAGCATCCGCTCCTGGGATTCGGAGACCATGATCTCCCAGGGCGCCATGCCGGGCTCGCGCAGCGGCACGCGCGCGACGTCGATGTCGAGCCCGACCTCGCCCTTGGAGGCCATCTCGGCGCTCGAGGACGACAGGCCGGCCGCGCCGAGGTCCTGCAGCGCGACGAGCAGCCCGCGCTCGAGCAGCTCCAGCGAGCACTCCATGACCTTCTTCTCCGCGAACGGGTCGCCGACCTGGACGGTCGGGCGCTTGTCGGCGTCGGCCTCGCCGAGCTCGGCCGAGGCCAGCACCGACGCGCCGCCGATCCCGTCGCGGCCGGTCGAGGCGCCGAAGAGCACGAGCGCGTTGCCGGTGCCCGTGGCGGCGCTACGGATCAGGGCGTCGCCGCGGGCGAGTCCCAGCGCCATCGCGTTGACGAGGCAGTTCTGCTCGTACGGGCCCTCGAAGTAGACCTCGCCGCCGATCGTCGGGACGCCGATCGAGTTGCCGTAGTGGCCGATCCCGCCGACCGCGTGGTCGAGCAGGTACTGCGTGCGCGGCGACGTCGGCTCGCCGAAGCGCAGCGAGTCGAGCACCGCGATCGGGCGCGCGCCGATGGCGAAGATGTCGCGCAGGATGCCGCCGACGCCGGTGGCCGCGCCCTGGAACGGCTCGACCGCCGAGGGGTGGTTGTGCGACTCGACCTTGAACGCGACGACCCAGCCGTCGCCGACGTCGACCGCACCGGCGTTCTCGCCCGGGCCCAGCGCGAGCCGCGGCCCCTCGGTCGGCAACGTGCGAAGCAGCTTCTTGGAGTGCTTGTAGGCGCAGTGCTCGCTCCACATGAGCGAGAAGACCGCGAGCTCGACCTCGTTGGGCTCCCGCGGCGCGAGCTCGGCCCGGATGAGCTCGAACTCGTCCGCCGTCAGCCCGAGGGCGATCGCCTGCTCAGCCTGAGTGCGGCGCACCTCGCGGCGGCTCATCTCCGTGACCCTTCGTCAGCGCGGCTCGGCCTCGCCCCGAAGGACCCCGCCCTGCGTGGGCTCGGCCGAGCCACGCTGACTCGACTCACGGAGCCGAGCCATCCACGATCTGCGCCGCACTCAGGCTCAACCGTGGGCATGGGCCATCGAGGTGAAGATCTTCATCCCGTCGATCGAGCCCGTGAGCGGGTCGACGGCGTGCTCGGGGTGGGGCATGAGCCCGAAGACGTTGCCGAGCTCGTTGCGCACGCCCGCGATGTCGTTGGAGGAGCCGTTGGGGTTGCCGTCGTGGGCGTACCTGAGGAGGATCTGCCCGTGTGCCTCGAGGCGCTCCAGATCCTCCGCCGGCGCGTAGTAGCGGCCGGTCGTGTGCTTCACCGGGATCGAGAGCAGCTCGCCGGTCGCGCAGTCGGCGGTGAAGGGCATCGTGGACTGCACGACCTCGACGTCGACCTGGCGGCAGATGAAGCGCCGCTCGACGTTGGGCAGCAGCGCGCCCGGCAGCAGCCCCGCCTCGCACAACACCTGGAAGCCGTTGCAGATCCCCAGCACGAGCCCGCCGTCGTTGGCGAACGCGATCACCGACTCCATGACCGGCGAGAAGCGGGCGATCGCGCCGACGCGCAGGTAGTCGCCGTAGGAGAAGCCGCCGGGGACGACGACGGCGTCGACGCCGTGCAGGTCCGCGTCGCCGTGCCAGAGCAGCTGCGCCGACGCGTTGGGCACCCGCTCGCAGGCGAGCACGGCGTCGACCTCGTCACACGAGCCGGGGAAGCGGATGACCCCGAACTTCACGTCAGGTCTGCGGGGCTTCGAGGATCTCGTAGTCCTCGATCAACGGGTTGGCGAGCAGCTTCTCGCACATGGCCTCGAGCTGGCTCGGGTCCTCGATGTCGAGCTCGATGAGCCGGCCGACGTGGACGCCCGAGACGCCCTGGAAGCCGAGCGCCGGCAGCGCGCGCTCGACGGCCACGCCCTGCGGGTCGAGGATGCCGGCCTTGGGGCGCACCAGGACCCGCGCGTGGACGGTCACGGGGCGACCCGCTGAAGCCAGGCGTCGAACGACTGGCCGGTGATCCGCTCGTAGGCGTCGATGTAGCGCTGGCGCGTGCCGGCGACGACGTCGTCGGGGATCGCCGGTGCGGGCGGCGACTTGTCCCAGCCGGTGCCCGCGGCCCAGTCGCGGACGTACTGCTTGTCGAAGCTCGGCTGCGGGCGCCCGACCTCGTAGGTGTCGGCGGGCCAGAAGCGCGACGAGTCGGGCGTCAGCACCTCGTCACCGACGCGCAGGACGCCGTTGATGTCGACCCCGAACTCGAACTTCGTGTCGGCGAGGATGACACCGCGCGAGGCGGCGTGATCGGCGGCGGTGGAGTACAGCGCGATCGACAGGTCGCGCAGCTGCTCCATGACGGCGCGGTCGCCGACGATCTCGGCGGCGCGGTCGAAGTCGATCGTCTCGTCGTGGCCGACGTCGGCCTTCGTCGAGGGCGTGAAGATCGGCTCGGGCAGCTTCTCGGAGTCGCGCAGGCCCTCGGGCAGCGTGATGCCGGCGACGGCGCCGGTGGCCTGGTAGTCCTTCCAGCCCGAGCCGGTCAGGTACCCGCGCACGACGCACTCGACCGGCAGCATCTTGAGCTTCATGACCGACAGCCCGCGGCCGCGGACCTCGTCGGGCACGCCCTCGGTGACGGACACGAGGTGGTGCGGGACGGTCTCGCCCGTGAGCTCGAACCAGAACACCGACAGGCCCGCGAGGACCTTGCCCTTGTCCGGGATCGGCGTCGGGTGGACGGCGTCGTAGGTCGAGATCCGGTCGCTGGCGACCATCAGCAGACGGTCGTCGAGGTCGTAGAGCTCGCGGACCTTGCCGGAGGCGACGAGCGGAAGATCGGCGAGGGTGGTCACGGGGCTGAGGCTAGCAACGGGCTCGGCGGTGCCAGGCGCATGGGTGGCGTCGAGGGTTGTTCGCGCGAGCGGTCAGAGCTGAACAAAGTCGCAGCGCCGCCGACCGTCGCGCCGCCGGGCGGCTAGCGTGATCTGACCCGCTCATCTGACGCCACGGACGGTTTCATGATCTTCACCAACAGCCACGATCTGGCGCCCCGGACGCTCCCGCCGATCGCCGCCGACCCGCCGGTCGACGAGCCCTGTCCGCGTCGCGCGACATGCGACGCGACGCCATCCACCGCCGGTCGCTGGCCTGCGCCGACATGGTCGCCGCGACGCTCGCCCTGCTGCTCTGCGTCGGCGTCTTGGGCGATGACGCGCTCACGCCGATCGCGCTGCTGGCGCTGCCGCTCGTCGTCCTGGCCGGTCAGAGCAGGGGCTCTACGACCGCGACGAGCTCGTCGTGAGCCCGACGACGCTCGACCAGGTGCCGCAGCTGTTCCAGCTCGCGACGCTGTACGCGCTGCTGGTGCTCGTGCTGCAGCACCAGTTCATCGTCGGCGCGCTCGGCCCGGCGCAGGTCGTCGTGCTCTGGGGCGCGCTGCTCGTCCTGACCCTCGCCGCACGCTGCGCCTCGCGGGCGCTGTCGTCGCGGATGGCGCCCGTCGAGCGCTGCCTGTTCGTCGGGACGGACGCGTCCTTCGGCCGCCTCGACGGCGAGCTGAGCGGTGGCGTGCGACCCGCGCTGCTCGTGGTTCGCATGCGCCTCGACGAGCTGCGCCAGGACGAGCATTCGATGGCGCGGCTGCAGCACCTCATCGCGAAGCACGACGTGCACCGCGTGATCATCGAGCCCAGCGACGCGAGCGCTGAGATCACGCTCGAGTTCGTCCGCGAGGCCAAGGCCACCGGTGCGCGCGTGAGCCTGCTGCCGCGCGTCTTGGAGGTCGTCGGATCGTCGGTCGAGGTCGACGACATCGACGGTCTGACGCTGCTCGGCGTCCGGCACTTCGGGCTCTCGCGCTCGTCGGCGCTCGTGAAGCGCTCCTTCGACATCGCCGGCGCCATCTACCGGCAGACGCGCGTCGGCCGCGGCGGCCAGGAGTTCCAGATCTGGAAGTTCCGCACGATGGTGCCCGACGCCGACGCGCTGAAGTCCGACCTGCGCGCGCTCCACGAGGCCGGCATCCTGCGCGGCGAGATGAGCCTCGTCGGACCGCGCCCGCCCGTCAGCGACGAGGACGTTCGCATCAAGGGCCTCGACCGCCGGCAACTGCACCTGACGTCGGGGATGACGGGCCATTGGCAGATCATGGGCTCCTCGCGGGTCCCGCTGCCCGAGATGATCAAGCTCGACTACCGCTACGTCGCGGGGTGGTCGCTGTGGTCGGACATGAAGATCCTGCTGCGCACCGTGCCGTACATGATCGCCCGCCGCGGCCTGTAGGCGCTCGGAACTCCAAGCCCTCGCTCGGACGTTCGCCACCCGGCCCGTCGTCGGCCGCCTCGTCGCCCGCCCCGGCGGACCGTGGATGGCGCAACGGCCGTGCGCGGGCTGTGTTGCGAACGCCCGAGGGCAATCCCCAAGGAGGCATCATGTCCAACCGCACGATGATCGCTGCCGCGCTGACGGCATCGGTCCTGATCAGCGCGCCGCTCGCGCTCGCCGGTACCGGAGACGACCTGCGCGAGGGGGTACGCAACCCGTCGTCGGGCAACGCGTCCCGCGAGACGCAGGTGATCGCCCGCACGGGGAAGGACGTCTACGGTACGCGCCAGTCGAACACCGGTGCGGGCGGCGGCGCGATCTACGGGTGTCGATCGACGCTCGACACCGCGGCGATCGGCGATCCGAAGCGCAGCACCCCGTGTCTGCGAGTCAACAACCTGCGAGACGGCAAGGCGTTCGACTTCCAGGCCAAGGCCGGACGGATCGCGGGCATCATCCAGGTCGGCAACAGCCTGACGACCCCGATCGCGACGTCGGCGCCGTTCGTCACCAACGCGACCGCCGTCGCCGTCGGCCTCAACGCCGATCGCGTGGACGGCCTCAACGCAGCCGACATCATCGCTCAGGCCACCGCCGCGGCGCAGGCGGCTGCCGGCGCCGGCTCGACCGGCTGCCCCGCCAGCACCGTCCTGGCCGGCGGCGGCTGCATCGAGACCGCGCAGCGAGCGGCGGCGACGTACGCGAACGCCGCTGCCGCCTGCGGCCAGGCGGGTCGCCGGCTCGTGCCGCCGGACGTGCTGCTGTCCGCCCGCACGCTCGACGGGATCGACCTCGCCGGCGGAGAGATGAGTGCCGACGTCACCGTCGACGGGGTCTCGCTCGTCACGAACGCGATCACCCGCGGCTACACGACGGTCGCCGACGACGCAACCGTCGCGAGCGCGGCGCTCGGGGCACCCAGTCCGTTTCGCTGCATCACGTCGTAACGGTCGCCACAGCGCACGGTGGGGCCCGGCGGACGGCTGCCGGGCCCGACCGGCGCCCGTCCTACGGCAGCCGGCCCACGATCTCGCCCGCGTAGCGCGTGTACGTCCCGAGGTCGAAGACCTCGTCGAGGTCGAGCCCGAGCTCGGGCTGCTCGGCGAGCAGCTCGCGCAGCGGCGTGCGCGTGTCCCAGGCCCGCTGGGCCGCCTCCTGCACGACGCGGTAGGCCTCGTCGCGGCTCATCCCGGCGGCGACGAGCGCGAGCAGCACGCGCTGGCTGAAGAGCGCGCCGTGGGTGAGGTCGAGGTTCTCGCGCATGCGGTCGGCGTGCACGACCATGCCGCGCACGACGCGGATCGCGAGGTGCTGCAGGTAGTCGAGCAGGATCGTCGAGTCGGGCAGGATCACGCGCTCGGCGCCGGAGTGCGAGATGTCGCGCTCGTGCCAGAGCGCGACGTTCTCGACGGCGGCGGTCGCGTTGCCGCGCAGCACGCGCGCGAGGCCCGTGATGCGCTCGGTCGTGATCGGGTTGCGCTTGTGCGGCATCGCGCTCGAGCCCTTCTGCTTGCCCGTGCGAAACGGCTCCTCGACCTCGCGCACCTCGGTGCGCTGCAGGTGGCGGATCTCGGTGGCGAAGCGCTCCAGGCCGGCGCCGGCGAGCGCGATCGCCTGCAGCAGCTCGCCGTGGCGGTCGCGGGCGACGACCTGCGTCGAGACGGGCTCGCGCTCCAGGCCCAGCCGCGCCAGGACGCGCTCCTCGAAGTCCGGGGCGGTCGCGGAGTAGGTGCCGACGGCGCCCGAGATCGCGCCGACGCAGACCTGGGCGAAGGCGCGCTCCAGGCGCTCCACGTTGCGCTGGGCCTCCATCGCGAAGCCGGCGAGCTTGATGCCGAACGTTGTCGGCTCGGCGTGGACGCCGTGCGTGCGCCCGACGCAGACGGTGTCGACGTGCTCGCGCGCGCGCTCGGACAGCGCGCCGACGAGCTCCCGCGCGCCGGTCAGGACGATCTCGCCGGCGGCCCGCAGCTGCAGCGCCGTCGCGGTGTCCAGGACGTCGCTCGACGTCAGCCCGAAGTGGATCCAGCGGCCGGCGTCGCCCGCCGACGCGCTGAGGACGTCGACGAAGGCGGCTACGTCGTGGTCGGTGATCCGCTCGCGCTCCTGGACGGCGTCGACGGTGAACGTCGCGGCCCGGATCGCCTCGAGCTCGGCCTCCGACGGCCCGTCCATCTCCTCGCAGGCGGCGACCTCGACGCGCCGCCAGGACTCCATCCGCGCCTCGTCGGTCCACAGCGCGCCGATTTCGGGACGTGTGTAGCGGTCGATCACGCGCGCAGGATCCGCAGCGCCAGGTGCCCCGCGTTCTTCGCGTTGTCCAGGCCGACGCTCGCGACCGGGACGCCCGGCGGCATCTGCACGACCGACAGGATCGCGTCCAGGCCCCCCATCGCCGACAGGCGGCTGGACAGCGGCACGCCGATGACCGGCAGGTCGGTGTGCGCGGCCGCGACCCCCGGTAGCGCGGCAGACAGGCCGGCGCCGGCGACGATCACGCGCAGGCCGCGCATGCGTGCGCCGGAGCAGTACTCGGCGACGAGGTCGGGCTGGCGATGGGCCGACATCACGCGCACCTCGTGCTGGATGCCGGCGTCGCGCAGGACGGCGGCGGCGCCGTCCATGACGTCCATGTCGCTCTTGGAGCCCATGATGATCCCGACGAGCGGCGCGTCGACGCCGATCTCGTCCAGCTCGACTGCCAGTTCCAGCCCGGTGGCCGACTCGGCCTGCTCGGTCATTCGCCCACCCTCTCCACGGCGCGCAGGGCGATGTCGGCGCGGAGCTGACGGCCTGCGAATTCGATGTTGTCGGCCGCAGCATATGCGGCGTCGCGCGCGGCCTGGGGGGTGGCGCCCAGCGCGGTGACGTTCAGCACGCGCCCCCCGGCGGTCACGATCTCGCCGTCGTCGCCGCGCGCGGTGCCGGCGTGCGTGACCTCGATCTCGTCGGGAACTGCCTCCAGGCCGGAGATGACGTCGCCGGTCCGCGTCGACACCGGGTAGCCCGCGCTCGCCAGCACGAGCGTCACCGCCCAGCCGTCGTCGAACTCGAGCTCCACGCCCTCCAGACCGCCCGGCAGCGCCGCCGCGGTCAGGAGCTCCAGCATGTCCGAGCGCATCCGCGGCAGCACGGCCTGCGTCTCGGGGTCGCCGAAGCGGACGTTGTACTCGAGCACCTTCGGACCGTCGGCGGTCAGCATGATCCCGGCGTACAGGACGCCGTGAAACGGGGTCCCGCGCTCGCGCAGCAGATCGACGATCGGCTGGTGCACCGCGGCCGCGAACTGCACCACCCGCGCCGCATCGACGCCCGCCACGGGCGAGTAGGACCCCATCCCGCCCGTGTTCGGCCCCTCGTCGCCCTCGAAGATGCGCTTGTAGTCCTGGGCCGGCGCCATCGCCACGGCGCGCTCGCCGTCGCACAGCGCCAGCAGCGACAGCTCCTCGCCCACCAGGCACTCCTCGACGACGACCTGTCCCTCGCCGAAGCGCCGCGCCACGAGGAAGTCCTCGAGCGTCGCCCGCGCGACCGCCTCGCCCTCGGCGATCACGACGCCCTTCCCCGCCGCCAGCCCGTCGAACTTCAAGACCACGGGATACGACGAGATCGCCGCCATCCCGGCCTCGACGTCGTCGACCGCGCTCCAGGCGGCGGTCGGGACGCCCGCCGCCTCCATGACCTCCTTGGCGAACGTCTTGGATCCCTCCAGTCGCGCGGCCGCCGCGGACGGCCCGAACGCCGGGATCCCCAGCTCACCGAGCCGATCCACGAGCCCGGCCACCAACGGCGCCTCCGGCCCCACCACGACGAGGTCGCAGCCCTCCGCGGCCGCGACCAGCCCGGCGATGTCGTCGATCGCCACGTCGACGATCTCGGCGTCCTCGGCGATCCCGGGGTTCCCCGGCGCGCACAGCACGCGCGGGCTCGCCGCGGAGCGCCGCAGCGCGCGCACGATCGCGTGCTCGCGCCCGCCGCCGCCGACGACGAGGACCGTCGGGGGGAGCCGCAGGCCGCCCGCGACCAACTCAGATCGCCGCGATGAAGTCGTCGATCGGGATCGCCGGCAGCGTCTCGTAGTGCGCGGTGCCGCGCGAGCTGAGCTCCAGCGAGACGCGCGCCATCGTCGCCTCGTCGGGCGCCTCCACGATGCTCACGAAGTCGAAGCGGCCGAGCGTGCCCCACTGCGCCTTGACGACCGCCCCGAGCTGCTCGACCTCGTTGTTGACCTCCTTGATGCGATGCGGGTTGTTCTTGACCGTCTGCACCCCTTCGGACGTCAGGGTCGAGAGCATGAGGTACGTCGGCATGGTGCCTCCCGGCGGTCGGAGCGTGGCGTGCTCAGCGTTGTATCCGATACTCGCGCAGCGGCGTGCGGCGATCCGCTACCGTCGAACGACATCATGCCCCGGCCACTCGTTCTCATGCTCACCCTGGTCGCGGCCCTCGTCGCCGCGCCGGCCGCCTCGGCGGCGACGCTCACGACCGACTCCAACTGCTACCAGGAGACCCAGGAGGTCGTCCTCAACGGCAGTGGCTACGTCCCGCTGAGCACGATCACCGTGCTGCGCGGGGACACGGCGATCGGCACCGCCCAGGCCGACGCCAACGGCAACTTCCAGCGCAAGACGCCGCCGACGCCCGAGCTGCCCGGCAGCACGCGCGAGTCGATCAACAACATCAGCGCGACCGACGGCGTCAACACCGCCGCGACGCGCTACCGCTCGACGAAGGTCTTCGCCGACTTCGCCCCGGGGTCGGGCAACCCGCGCACGCTGCGCGTGCGCTTCAGCGTCTTCGGCTTCGGCCTCGCGCGGCCGCGCGCCTCGGTCTTCCTGCACTACGTCCGCCAGTCCACGGGCCAGGTCCGCCGGACGATTCGCCTGGGCACCGTCCGCGGCACCTGCGGCGTGATCCGCCGGACGAAGAAGCGGCGCCTGTTCCCGTTCGCGCCCGAGCGCGGCACCTGGATCCTGCAGTTCGACACGGTGCGCCGCTACGAGCGCGCGACCAGCAGGCGCACGACGCCGTGGGTCCGCAAGCCGGTCGAGGTCTTCACCCGCAGCCGCTGACCCGGCGGCCTTAAACTCCGCAGCGTGACCAGCGCTACGGGGACCCTGGTGGGGCGCGAACGCGAGCTCACCGAGCTGCGCAACGGTCTGGAGGGCGCGCTCGCCGGCCGCGGCGGCCTGTTCATGGTCGCCGGCGACCCCGGCGTGGGCAAGACCGCGCTCGCCGACGAGATCGGCGCCGAGGCCGTCGCGCGCGGCGCGGGCGTGCTCTGGGGCAGAGCCTGGGACGGCGGTGGCGCGCCCGCCTACTGGCCCTGGCTGCGAATCGTGCGCCGCCTGGCGGCCGAGCGCGACATCGTCCCGGCGCTGGAGGCGCTCGGCCCCGAGGCCGCCGGTCGCCTGACGCGCCTGATCCCGGGCCTGGAGGGCGTCGCCGACGCGGCGGGCGGGCCCGCCCCCGCCGCCGACCCTGGCGACTCCGACGCCGCCCGCTTCCAGCTCTTCGACGCGATCACGTCGCTGCTGCGCGCGGCCGCGCTGCAGGGGCCGCTCGTGCTGATCCTCGACGACCTGCACGGCGCCGACCACCCGTCGCTGCTGCTGCTCGGCTTCCTCGCCGTCCACCTGCGCGACACCCCGATCCTCGTCATCGGCACCTACCGCGAGGCCGAGGCGCGCCTGGACCCGCAGCTCGCCACCTCGCTCGGCGAGATCATCCGCCACGGCCAGCGCCTGCCGCTGCGCGGCCTGCGCGAGCGCGATGTCGGCGAGGTCGTCGAGCGCGTCGCCGGCCGGCGCCCGCCCGACCGCGTCGTGCGCGCGATCCACCTCGCCACCGAGGGCAACCCGTTCTTCATCGACGAGGTCGTGCGGCTGCTGAGCGCCGAGGGCGGCCTCGACGACGCGGCCCAGGTCGCCAACGTGCGGATCCCCGACGGCGTGCGCGAGACGATCCGCCACCGCCTCGAGCCCGCTGCCCGACCGCACCCGGATGCTCCTGCTGACCGCGGCGGTGATCGGGCGCGAGTTCCGCCTCGACACCCTGCGTCGCGTCTGCGAGCTCGACGCCGCCGAGCTCGACCTCGCGCTGGGCGAGGCCGTCGGCAGCGGCGTGATCACCGAGCGTCCGGCCTCGCTGGGCGCCTACGCGTTCTCGCACGGGCTCATCCGCGAGACGCTCTACGACGACCTCGGCCCGCAGCGACGCGGGTTGCTGCACCGCGACGTCGGGCTCGCGCTGGAGGAGCTCTACGCCGCCGACCCCGAGCCGCACGTCGCCGAGCTCGCCCACCACTTCTTCGTCGCCGCAACCGCCGGCGAGCTCACCAAGGCGATCGACTACTCGGTCCGCGCCGGCGAGCGGGCGATGTCGCTCGTCGCCTACGAGGAGGCCTCCGACCACTTCGAGCGCGCGCTGCAGGCCTACGGGCTGCAGGAGCGCGCCGACGTCCCGCGCCGCTGTGACCTGCTGCTCGCGCTCGGCACCGCGCAGAGCCGCGCCGGGGCGGCGCGCCAGGCGCGCGACACGTTCCTGCGCGCCGCCGGCCTCGCCCGCCGCCTGGACTCGCCCGAGCGCCTGGCGCGCGCGGCGCTCGGCTACGGCGCGGGCATGGGCGGCTTCGAGTTCGGGCGCGTCGACGACGGGCTCGTGACGCTCCTGCGCGAGGCCCGCGAGGCGCTCGGCGCGGGCGACAGCTCGCTGGCGGCCCGCGTCCTGGGGCGCCTGGCGACCGAGCTGTACTTCTCCGACCGCGCGGGCGAGCGCGACGAGCTCGGCGACCAGGCGGTCGCGATGGCGCGCCGGCTGGGCGACCGCAGCACGCTGGCGTCGACGCTCAGCGCGCGCTTCATCACGCTCTGGGAGCCCGAGAACTCCGCCGAGCGGCTGCAGATCGCAAGCGACGTCGTCGCGCTCGGCGAGGAGGTCCGCGACCGCGAGCTCGTCCTGCGCGGGCACGTCTGGCGCGTGGTGAGCCTGATGGAGCTCGGCGACTGGGTGGGGGCCGACATCGAGCTCGCCGTGCACGCGCGCCTGGCCGCCGAGCTGCGCGACCCGCTGCACCTCTGGTACGTCCCGCTGTTCCAGGCCTCGCGGGCGCTGCTGGAGGGCCGCCTGCAGGACGCCGAGCGCCTCGCCCACGAGGCCTTCGAGGTCGGCCGCGGCACGCAGCCACAGAACGCGGCGCAGCTCTACGCCGTCCAGCTCTTCGCGCTGCGCACGACGCAGGGGCGCCTGCAGGAGATCGAGCAGAGCCTCGCCGAGTTCGGCCGCCGCTACCCCGCCGCGCCGGTCTGGCGCGCGGCGGCGACCTTCGCCCAGACGATGCTCGGGCGCACCGACGACGCGCGGCGCTCGTTCGAGTCGCTCTGCGCCGGCGGCCTCGCCGAGATCCCGCGCGACGCCGAGTGGCTGGCGACCGTCGCGCTGCTCGTCCGCGCCGGCGCGCGGCTGGGCGACGTGCGGCGCACCGGCCGGCTCGGCGAGCTGCTGGAGCCCTACACCGACCGCGCGGTGATCGCCGGCCGCGCGGCGATCTGCCTCGGGCCGGTGGCGCGCTTCGCGGGCATCGCCGCCGCGACCGCGGGCCGCACCGAGGACGCGATCGCCTATTTCGAGCAGGCGATCGCGATGGCGCGGCGCTGGGGCGCCGAGCCGCTGGTCGTCTCGATCCGCCTCGAGCTCGCCGGCGTGCTCGAGCACGCGGGCGACGAGCGCTCGCTCGCCCGGGCGCGCGTGCTGCGCGAGGAGAGCCGCGCGGCGGCCCGGCGCCTACAGCTCAGCGGCCTGGACGTCGGCATCGCCGAGACCGAGCAGCAGCCGGAACCGGCCGCGGCCCCCGCGGTCCCCGCGGGCGCCGGCGCCGCGGTGCTCGGGCCGTGGGCGTTTCACCGCCGTGGCGACATCTGGACGATCGGCCCGCCCGGCCGCCAGATCCAGCTGCGTGACGCCAAGGGCCTCACGCACATCGCGCGCCTGCTCGCCGCGCCGCACGTCGAGTTCCACGCGCTCGACCTCGTCGCCGGCCCGCAGCGCGGCGGGACCGCGCCGGCGATGGCGATCGCGGCCGGGATCGAGATCCGCGCGCACGGGCAGGGCGATGCCGGCCCGGTGCTCGACTCCCAGGCCAAGGCGGCCTACCGGCTGCGCGTCGAGCAGCTGCAGGAGGAGATCGACGAGGCCGACGCCTTCAACGACCCCGAGCGTGCCGCGAGCGCGCGCGAGGAGCTCGCGTTCGTCGCGCGCGAGCTGGCCGGCGCCGTCGGCATCGGCGGCCGCGACCGCAAGACCGGCTCGGACGCCGAGCGCGCCCGCGTCAACGTGACGCGCGCGATCCGCACTGCGCTGAAGCGCGTCTCCGAGCACGACGCCTCGCTCGGCCACCGCCTCGGCGGCGAGATCCGCACCGGGATCTTCTGCGTCTACGAGCCGGCCCCCGGCGACGAGCCGGAGTGGGATCTCACCGGCCCGGGATGAGCGCGCGGTCCAGCTGCACGAGGACGTGTGAGCGCGGCACTCAGGCCTTCTCGGCGTCGTCGAGGGCGCGTTCGAGCCGGGCGAGGACGTGCTCCACGAACCCCCTGTGGCCGTCGTAGCCGAGGAGCTCGGGGACGAACATGAAGCCCATGTCTTCAAGGACATCGCCGAGCTGATCGTCGTCGAGGTCGGCCGCGAGGAGCCGGTGCCCGCCGACGATGGCGGCTCGGATGTGGGGGCGCCGAGGGTCGTCGCCGAGGAAGTCGTCGAGCGCCTCGTCGACCGTCTTGATCTCGTCGTCGAAGGCCTCCTGGTGAAACCGAGTGCCCATGAGCTGCTGGAACTCATGCATTGGGTAGTCGTCGGGTGGCGTGCTCATCGGACGGGATACGCCGTCTTGACGTAATAGCCGAGTTCGGAGTTGTCCTTCACAAGAACGACGACGATCTTCCGCGACGCCACGATGGTGCCGTCGCGACGCAGAAGCCGTCCGACCGGTCGGTCGAACTCTTGGCGCAGCTCGACCACACCCTTCTTGGCGAGCCCCTGTTCGATCGCGAACTTGTTCGATGTGATCGCCGCAGACACTGCGTCGTCGGCGAGTTGCTTGTCCGCGAAGCTCGACACGGACCTGAGTTTCGTCGCGTTCAGCCGCGCGCGCATGTCTGAGAGCATCTGTCCGGTGTGCCGCTGGAGCGTATGGCCACGCCCTGGTCCCTCGTGGGCCTTCAGCCCGCCACCGGGAACGCGCTTCGGAAAGGCGCGTGCGGCCTTCCCGGCCTGTAGGCCGAGATACTTCGGCAGCTGGAGTATCTCCCGGCCTGGCCCGTTTTCGAGGTACTCGGAGATCTCTTCAGGCAGGATGTAGTCGCGGCCGAAGAGCCGGTCGATCGGGTCCTCGTTCGGGTCGGGGATCTTCAGCGGCTTGTAGGGCTTCGGCGTCGACGGCATCGCCCACGGCGTCAGCAGCGGAGGTTCCGTGAGCCGTTGGATCGGTGAATCGAACGGGCCGTCGGCGAACATGCCGAGGGCTGCGCGGTTGATCAGCCACCCGGCCTGCCGATCGATGGTGGCCGAACTGCGCTCGAGTTGTGCGATCGCTTGGCGTAACTGGTGCTTCGCGTCCGCCGGCATGCCTTCGGGCTCAGGCAGGCCAGCTATGTGGGTGGCGACGTCACGCGCGTGGCTCGCGACGGTTTGACATCGCTTCGCGCCGCTTCTCAGCGTCGGCGGCACCATTGCGATCCGGCCGGTCACGAGAGGACCCGTCCGAGTTGACGGCGCAGATCGGCGGTCTGGTCGAGGAGTCGACTGCGTGTGCGGTCGTGGTCGTGCTGGGCAGCCCGGATCCGGTGGGCCTCACGGATCATCGCGCCAGCCGCGTCCTCGAGCGTGCGCTGGGCCACGAACAGCGACTCGGTCGCGTCGGCGGCGTTGGCCTCAAACCGCTTGGCGGCCGGTCCGTCGAAGACGAGTGACCTCGCGACGCCGCTCTCCAGCCGGGCCGCCGCCGCGGCCCCAGCGCCGCGACCGCACGCTCAGCGGCGTGGATGCCCGCACTCAGTTCGTCGAGGATGCTCACCGGGCACCCGACGGTAACAAACGGTGAAGTCACCAGCGTGGGGATCTCTGGTCAGCCCCCAGCGCTACCCAGCGGGATGAGCGTGGCAGCACCGACATGTCGCCGCGAGGTACTTCTGATCTCATGCCCGGGGCACGGGACCGGTCCTTCGTTGCTGAGAGTGAGCCGCAAGTGTTCAGGCACCGCGCTGAAGCGCGTCTCCGAGCACGACGCCTCGCTCGGCCACCGCCTCGGCGGCGAGATCCGCACCGGGATCTTCTGCGTCTACGAGCCGGCGCCCGGCGACGAGCCGGTCTGGGATCTCACCGGCCCGTCGTCGTGAGCTGCGCGCTACTCGGCCTCGTAGACCGGCTGCGGCGCGAGCGGCTCGCGCGGCGCCGAGCGGCCCGCGGTGCGGGCCAGCGCCGACGGCCACCAGACGCGGTCGCCGAGCTCCAGCGTGATCGCCGGCACGAGCAGCGAGCGCACGATGAGCGTGTCGATCAGCACGCCGACGGCGATCGTGAACCCGATCTCGGTGAGGAACACGAGCGGCAGGACCCCGAGCACCGAGAAGGTGCCGGCGAGCACGATGCCGGCCGAGGTGATGACCGCGCCGGTGACCGCGAGGCCCCGGATCGCGCCCTGGCGGGTGCCGTGCTTGATCGCCTCCTCGCGCACGCGCGCCATGAGGAAGATGTTGTAGTCGATCCCCAGCGCGATCAGGAAGATGAACGCGAACAGCGGCAGCCCGGGGTCGATGCCGGGGAAGTCGAAGACGTTCTCGAAGAAGAACGTCCCGATCCCGAGCGCCGCCCCGTAGGACAGGATCACGGTCCCGATCAGCACCAGCGGGGCGATCACGGCGCGCAGCAGCGCCATCAGGATGAGGAACACGACCAGGAGCGCGATCGGCACGATCACCTTGTTGTCGCGCGCGGTCGACTGGCGCAGGTCGTACTCGGCCGCGGTCGAGCCGCCGACGAGCACGTCCTCGCCGCCGGCCGCGTGGACCGCCTCGCGGATGCCGGGGACGAGGTCGAAGCCGGCGGTGCTGAGCGGGTCCCGGTTCAGCGTCGCCTCGAGCTTGACGGCGCCGGGGCCGCGCTCGACGCGGTCGGAGACCTCGACCACGCCGGGCGCCTTCGCCAGCGCGGCGCGCACTGCCCCGACCTTGCTCGCGTCGGTGACGAGCACCTCGGTCGGCGCGTTGGAGCCGGCCGGGAAGGCCTGCGCGACGAGCTCCTGGCCCTCGACGGAGTCGACGTCGCCGCGGAAGCTGTTGCCGCTCGTCAGGTCGCCGTTGAGCTGCAGGAGCCCGAGGCAGAGCACGGCGAGCACGGCGGTCGTGCCGACGAGGTAGCGGCGCGGCCCGCGGCCGACGGACTCGGCGATCCGGCGCCAGACGCCGTGCGTCTCGTCCGGCCCCTCGCTGCCGTAGCGCGGGATCAGCGGCCAGAAGGCGCGGCGCCCGCAGATCGTCAGCAGCGCCGGGAGCATCGTGAGCATCGCGATCATCGCCAGGCCGATGCCCATCGCGCCGATCGGGCCCAGGCCGGCGGTGCCGTTGACCTCGGCCAGTGACAGCGTCAGCAGGGCGGCCATCACGGTGGCGCCGGAGGCGAAGATCACCGGGCTGGTGCGGCGCAGCGTGACGCGGATCGCGTCGTGCTTGTCCTGATGTCGTCGCAGCTCCTCGCGGTAGCGCGAGACCATCAGGAGTGCGTAGTCGGTGCCCGCGCCGAAGACGAGGACCGGCAGGATGCCGCCCGACTGGCCGTTGATCGTCACCCCCGCCTCGGCGAGCAGGTAGCCGAACCCGCGCGAGCTGACCTCGGCGAGGATCACCGAGAAGAACGGGATCATCCAGAAGATCGGGCTGCGGTAGATGATCACCAGCAGCAGCAGGACCAGCCCCGCGGTCGCGAACAGCAGCGTGCCGTTGATGTCGCCGAAGACGGCGATCGCGTCGGCGGAGAAGCCGGCCGGGCCGGTGACCTTCGCCTGCAGCCCGCCGGGCAGGTCCTTGAGCTCGGCCTTGATGACGTCGGTCGCGTCGACGAGCAGCTCGCCGGACTCGTTGCTGCCGTCCTTGACCGTGATCGGGGTGCTCAGCAGCGCGGTGCTGCCATCCTTGGAGAAGACCGGCCGGCTCGTGGCGCCGACGTCCTTGACGCGCTTGGCCTCCACGGCGGCGCGCAGCTCGGCGATCGCGCGGCGGTCGGCGGCGGTCAGGCCGCCCGCCCGGCGGATGACGGTGATCGCGTCGGCGTCGTCGCCGGCCGGGAAGTCCTCGAGCAGCTGCAGCGCCTCGACCGACTCCGCGCTCCCGGGCAGGAAGTCGACGGGGTCGTTCTTCTGAACGCCCTCGAACTTGCCCGACAGCGGCCCGATCGCGACCGCGACGATCAGCCAGACGCCGACGACGGCGAACTTCGTGCGGTGGCCGCCCGGGAGCTGGGCGAGCGAGCGGGCTGCGGAGCGGAGTCTCAACGTGGTCGTCCCCTGGTCATCGTGTGTGCGTGGATGCTTTCAGGCTTAGACGGGCGGGCCCGCCGAAACTCATCGCTGCCACGCGCACGCCGCGGCGCGCGCGAGCAGCAGCTCGCGCTCGCGGGTGTTCTGCGTCAGCTCGGCCGCTCGCGAGAACTCCGCATGCGCCTCGTCGTAGCGGCCCAGGCGCGCGAGCAGATCGCCGCGGACGCTGGGCAGCAGGTGGTAGCCCTTCAGCGCCGTGTCGTCGCGCAGCGTGTCGACGAGCTCCAGGCCCGCCTCGGGGCCGAACGCCATCGTCAGCGCGACCGCGCGGTTGAGCTCGACGACCGGCGAGGGCGCGAGCTGCGCGAGCGCGTCGTAGAGCGCCGCGATGCGGACCCAGTCGGTCTCGTCGGCGGTGCGCGCTCGCGCGTGACAGGAGGCGATCGCGGCCTGCAGGGCGTAGGTGCCGAACGGGCCCGCCGCCTGGGCGCGCTCGAGCGCCGCCAGGCCGCGGCCGATCAGCAGCCGGTCCCAGCGCGCGCGGTCCTGCTCGAGCAGGAGGATCGGCGCGCCGTCGGGCGCCGTGCGCGCGCCCATGCGCGACGCCTGGATCTCCATGAGCGCGACGAGCCCGTGGACCTCGGGCTCGTGTGGCATCAGCCCGGCGAGGATCCGGCCCAGGCGCAGCGCCTCGTTGCAGAGCGTCGGGCGCATCCAGTCGTCGCCGGCGGTCGCCGAGTAGCCCTCGTTGAACACGAGGTAGACGACCTCCAGCACCGACGCCAGCCGGGCGTGCAGCTCGTCGCCGGCCGGAACCTCGAAGGGCACGTTGGCCTCCGCCAGCGTCCGCTTGGCCCGCACGATCCGCTGGGCGACGGTCGGCTCGCCGACGAGGAACGCGCGCGCGATCTCGGGCGTCGTGAGGCCGCCGAGCATCCGCAGCGTCAGCGCGATCCGGGCCTCGGTCGAGAGCACGGGGTGGCAGGTCGTGAAGACGAGGCTCAGCAGGTCGTCGCCGACCTCGTCGTCGATCGCGGCGTCGAGGTCGGGGGCCGGTCGGTCGAGCTCGAGCTCGAGGTCGCGGGCGAGCTCCTGCTGCTTGCGCTCGAGCGTCTGGCCGCGGCGCAACAGGTCGATCGCGCGGTGCTTGGCGGTGGCCATCAGCCAGGCGCCCGGGTTGTCCGGGACGCCCGACTGCGGCCACTTCTCCAGCGCGACGAGCAGCGCGTCCTGCGCGAGGTCCTCGGCCAGCCCGACGTCGCGCACGATCCGCGCGAGCCCGGCGATCAGCTTCGCGGACTCGATCCGCCAGACCGCCTCGATCGCGCGGTGCGCGTCGATCGTCAGCCGATCACTGGCCCGCGGTCGTCTGCTCGGGCGGGACCTGCGAGAGCTCGGCGACCTCCTGGACCTCGGGCGGGAAGTCCGCCATCTCGTAGACCTTGCGGACCTCGATGATGTCGCGCTCCTCGGCGGGGCAGCGCGAGGCCCACTCGACGGCCTCCTCCTTGGAGCGCACGTCGATGATCCAGTAGCCGCCGACGAGCTCCTTGGCCTCGGCGAACGGGCCGTCGGTCACGCTGGCCTTGCCGCCGGCGAAGGAGACGCGGGCGCCCTTGGAGGCGGGCGCCAGGCCGTCGATCGCGAGCAGCACGCCGGCCTTCGTCAGCTCCTCGTTGTACTTCATCATCGCGGCGACGTTCTCGGCGCTCGGGCCGGCCTCGTACTCCTCGTCGGTGATGCCGGGGATCATGAACATCATGAATCGCATCGTCTGTCTCCTCGTCGTCTGACTTCCGGGCTCCGGCCCGGCTTCTACTCTGACGACGAACGGGCTCCGGCGAAATCGACATCCGGCGCTTTGACGACCACGAGCTGCCCGTCGGCGGCGTCGACGCGGACCGTGTCGCCCTCGCTGAAGTCGCCCTGCAGCAGCGCGAGCGCGAGCGGGTCGACGAGCCGCTTCTGGATGACGCGCTTCAGCGGCCGCGCGCCGTAGACGGGGTCGTAGCCGAGGTCGCCGATCAGCTGGCGCGCCTCCGGCGTCAGCTCGAGCGCGATGCCGCGCTCCGCCAGCCGGTCGATGACGCGCCGCGACTGCAGGGCGACGATCTCGCCGATCTGCGAGCGGTCGAGGACGTCGAACTCGACGATGTCGTCGAGGCGGTTGATGAACTCGGGCCGGAAGTGGCCCTCGGCGCCCGCGCGCCCGTCCGGAATGTTCGAGGTCATGATCAGCACGACGTTCTTGAAGCTCACGGTGCGGCCCTTGCCGTCGGTGAGGCGGCCGTCGTCCATGACCTGCAGCAGCGCGTTGAAGACGTCGGGGTGGGCCTTCTCGACCTCGTCGAGCAGCACGACGCCGTAGGGGCGGCGGCGGACGGCCTCGGTGAGCTGGCCGCCCTCCTCGTAGCCGACATAGCCAGGGGGCGCGCCGACGAGCCGCGCGACGGAGTGCTTCTCCATGTACTCGGACATGTCGATGCGGACCATCGCGTCCTGGGTGTCGAACATGAACTCCGCCAGCGCGCGCGCGAGCTCGGTCTTGCCGACGCCGGTGGGGCCGAGGAACAGGAACGTGCCGATCGGCCGGTCGGGATCCGACAGCCCGGCGCGCGAGCGGCGCAGGGCGTTGGCGACCGCGGTCACGGCCTCGTCCTGGCCGATGACGCGCTGGTGCAGGCGGTCCTCCATGCGGATCAGCTTCTCGACCTCGCCCTCCAGCATCCGGCTGACGGGGATGTGCGTCCAGCGCGCGACGACCTCGGCGACGTCCTCCGGCGTGACCTCCTCCTTGAGGAAGCCCTCGTTGCCGTCGGAGCGCTCCTCGGCCTCGGCGAGCTTGCGCTCGAGCTCGGGGATCTCGCCGTAGCGCAGCTCGGCGGCGCGCTGCAGGTCGGCCTCGCGCTCGGCGCGCTCGGCGTCGTGGCGGGCGCTGTCGAGGCGCTCCTTGAGGTCGCTGACGGCGGTGATCTTCGCCTTCTCGGCCTGCCAGGTCGCCTTCATGCCGGAGCTGCGCTCGCGCAGCTCGGCGAGCTCGCGCTCGAGCGCCTCGCGGCGCTTCTCCGATGCCTCGTCGGACTCCTTCGCCAGCGAGGTGAGCTCGATCTCGAGCTGCATCGCGCGGCGCTCGAGCTCGTCGATCTCCTCGGGCATCGAGTCGATCTCGATGCGCAGGCGCGAGGCGGCCTCGTCGATCAGGTCGATCGCCTTGTCGGGCAGGAAGCGGTCGGCGATGTAGCGGTGGCTGAGGGTCGCGGCGGCGATCGTCGCGGAGTCCTGGATGCGGACGCCGTGGTGGACCTCGTAGCGCTCCTTCAGCCCGCGCAGGATCGCGATCGTGTCCTCGACGGAGGGCTCGCCGACCATGACCGGCTGGAAGCGGCGCTCGAGCGCGGCGTCCTTCTCGATGTGCTTGCGGTACTCGTCGAGCGTCGTGGCGCCGACGGCGCGCAGCTCGCCGCGCGCGAGCATCGGCTTGAGCAGGTTGGCGGCGTCGACGGCGCCCTCGGCGGCGCCGGCACCGACGATCGTGTGCAGCTCGTCGAGGAACAGCACGACCTGGCCGCGCTCGTCGGAGACCTCCTTGAGGACCGCCTTGAGGCGCTCCTCGAACTCGCCGCGGTACTTCGAGCCGGCCAGCAGGGAGCCGATGTCGAGGCTGATGACGCGCCGGTCGCGCAGCGACTCGGGCACGTCGCCGTTGACGATCCGCTGGGCGAGGCCCTCGACGATCGCGGTCTTGCCGACGCCGGGCTCGCCGATCAGGACGGGGTTGTTCTTCGTGCGGCGGCTGAGGACCTGGATGACGCGGCGGATCTCGTCGTCGCGGCCGATGACGGGGTCGAGGTCGCCGTCGCGCGCGGCCTCGGTGAGGTCGCGGCCGTACTTCTCGAGCGCCTGCGTCTTCTCCTCGGGCGTCTGGTCGGTGACGCGGTGCGAGCCGCGCACCTCCGACAGCGCCTGCAGGACGCGCTCGCGCGTCGCGCCGGCGGCGTGCAGCGCCCTGCCGGCGGCGCCGTCGTCCTTCGTGAGCGCGAGCAGGACGTGCTCGACGGAGACGTACTCGTCCTTGAGGTCGCGCATCTCGCGCTCGGCGGTGCGCAGCACGGCGAGCAGCTCGGGGCCGGCGGTCGGCTCGGCGGCGCTGGAGAGGGTCGGAAGCTCGCCGAGGGCCCGGTCGACGTCGGCGCGCAGCGCGTCGGGCGCGACGCCGATCTTGCCGAGGACCGGCACGACGAGGCCACCCTCCTGGTCGAGGAGGGCGGCGAGAAGGTGGAGGGGAGTGACCTGCGCGTGGCGCTTCTCGGGGGCGAGGGCGAGCGCCGCCTGCAGGGCCTCCTGCGTCTTGATCGTGAACCTGTCGGCTTGCATGGATCTAAGTGTAGCTCGCTTAGATCTTGGTCCTCAAGGGCCGGTGGTGCGGCCGTTTGTGCAGAGTTGTCGCAAACGCGGGTGGTTCCGTGACGCGAGCGGCGGGACGATCGCGGCATGTCCAGCGGCGAACGGGGAGTTTCGCGGTCTCAGACCGCGAAACTCCCCACTCGGTCCGATGTGCTCGTTGCTCGGCTGGCCGCCCGCCAGCACGGGATCGTGACCACGCGGCAGCTCGCGGCGTGCGGGCTCGACAGCGACGCGATCACGGCGCGGCTCCGCCGCGGCCACCTGCACCGCATCCACCGCGGCGTCTATGCCGTCGGCCACGACGCCCTCACGCAGACCGCCTCCTTCATCGCCGCCGTACGTGCTTGCGGCGCGGACGCCGCCCTAAGCCACCGCGCGGCCGCAGTCCACCTCGGAATGCTCCAACACGACGGGCGCGATCCCGACGTCACCGTCCCGCGCGACGGCGGCCGCGCCATCGCCGGCATCCGCGTCCACCGCTCCCGCCTGGACCCAAAGGACACCTGGACCCGTGACAACGTCCGCGTCACCTCCCCAGCCCGCACGAGCCTCGACCTCGCCGCAACCACCACGCCCAAGCTCCTGCGACGCACCCTCCGCCAGGCCCAGGCCGAGCAGCGCGTCAACGTTCGCCAGCTCCTCGACGTCCTGCACCGCAACCCCGGCCACCGCGGCGCCGCGAAGCTGAGAGACGTCATCGCCGACGGCCCCGCGCCCACGCGCAGCGACCACGAGGACGTCGTCCTCGACCTCATCGATCGCGCCGGCATCCCGCGCCCCGAGCTCAACGCGTGGCTGCACCTCGACGGCCGCTCCATCTCGCCGGACATGCTCTGGGCGCAGGAGCGCCTGGTGATCGAGTGCGACAGCCGCCGCTGGCACAGCGACCCGCTCACCCTCCAGGACGACGCCGACAAGCAGGCGATCCTCGAGGCCAACGGCCATCGCGTGCTGCGGATCACCTGGCGGCAGGCCGTCAGCCACCCGCGCCAGACGCTCGCGCGCCTCGCTACGTGCGGTGCTCGATCGGGATCGTGAAGGGCTTGACGTCCTTCACGCGCACGAGCGCCGAGCCGGTCTGCTCGTAGCGGACGATGTCGGCGCGGACCTCCTCGCGGCGCCCCTCCAACGCGGAGATCTCCGCCTCGAGCTCCACGCGGCGGCGCTCCAGCGCCGCGACGCGGCGGCGCGTGCGCTCCAGCTGCTCCTCGAGCTCGAGCACCTTCTCGACGCCCGCGAGGTTCAACCCCAGCTCGGCCGTCATCTGCTGGATGCGGCGCAGCTTCTCGACATCCTCGTGCGAGTACAGGCGCGTGCCCTTCGGCGAGCGCTTGGGCTCGATCAGCCCGCGTTGCTCGTACATGCGCAGCGTCTGCGGGTGCATGTCGGCGAGCTCGGCGGCGACCGAGATCATGAACACGCCGCGGTCGGAGGAGACCTCCACACGAGTCGTGATACGCCGCCGGGTGCTCATGTCGAGAAGAGCTTCGCGCGCGGGTTGCCGTTGAAGACCTTGGCGAGGTCGTCGACCGCCGCCTCCTGCTCGCCGGTGAGCTTGTCGGGGAGGTCGAGGACGAAGCGGTAGTGGATGTCGCCGCGCCCGGCCTTGCCCAAACGCCTGGGGCCCTCGCCGCGCAGGCGCTGGACGCTGCCAGGGCGCGTGCCGGCCGGCACGCGCAGGGTCTTGCGGCCGTCGAGCGTCGGCACCTCGATCTCGGCGCCGCGCAGCGCCTCGGGGATCGTCAGCGGGACCTCGACCTCGACGTTGTCGCCCTTGCGGGTGAACACCGGCGAGTCCTGGACGTGGGTGACGACGAAGAGGTCGCCGTCGGGGCCGCCGTTGCGGCCCGGCTCGCCCTTGCCGGCGAGGCGGATGCGGCTGCCCTCGCGCACGCCCGCGGGGACGTTGACGCGGTAGCGCTTGACGGTCCGGTTGCGTCCGGCGCCCTTGCACGTCGGGCAGGGGTCCTCGATGACGGTCCCCGCGCCGCCGCAGCGCGAGCAGGGCTGGGAGATCGAGAACAGGCCCTGGCCCTCGGACTCGATGCCGCGGCCCTGGCAGCGCGGGCAGACGATCGGCGACGTGCCGGGCTTGGCGCCGGTGCCGGCGCAGGTCGCGCAGCGCTCGTAGGTCGGCACCGAGATCGGGACCTGCGCGCCGTTGATCGCCTGGTCGAAGCCGATCGAGATCTCGGCCTCGAGGTCGCGGCCGCGCTCGGCGCGGGTGCGCGCGGACCCGGCGCCGCCGCGGCCGCGGGTGGCCTGGCCGAAGAGGTCGGAGAGGATGTCGCCGAAGCCGCCCGCGTCGAAGCCGGGCTGGCCGGCCCCGCCACCGCCGCCGCGGCCGGTGCCCGAGAACGGGTTGGCGAGCGCGCGGTCGTACTCCTTGCGCTTCTCGGGGTCGCCGAGCACGTCGTGCGCGAGCGAGATCTCCTTGAAGCGCGCCTCGGCCTTCGCGTCGCCCGGGTTCTTGTCGGGGTGGTACTGCCGCGCGAGCTTGCGGTAGGACTTCTTGATCTCCTCGGCGGTCGCCTTGCGGCCGACGCCGAGCACCTTGTAGTGGTCCTGGGCCATGTGACTCCTCAGCCGGCGACGATCACCCGCGCGGGACGCAGGATCGAGTCGTGCAGGCGGTAGCCCGGCTGCAGCACCTCGAGGATCGTGCCGGCCTCCGTGCCCTCGATCTTGTGCTGCGCGACGGCCTCGTGGCGGACGGGATCGAAGCGCTCGCCCTTGGCGGCGTAGCCCTCGATGCCCGCACGCGCGAGCGCGGCGGTCAGCTCCGTCGTGACGAGGCGGATGCCGTCGGTGAGGTGATGCTCGTCGTCGGACGCCTCGAGCGCCGCGACGGCGCGCTCGAGGTTGTCGATCGCAGGCAGCAGCTCTCGCGCGACACGGCCCATCCCGCGCGCCTCGGCGGCGCGCAGGTCGCGCACCGTCCGCTTGCGGTAGTTCTCGAAGTCGGCCTGCGTGCGCTGGGCGAGCGCGAGGTACTCGGCGGCCCTGCGGGCGAGCAGCTCGGCCTCGGTCAGCTCGGGCTCGGGCTCGGGCGCAGAAGCCGCCATGGCCTCCGCAGAAGCCTCCTCGGGCACGGGCGCAGGCGGCGCCGGGCTCGCGCCCGGCGCCTGCTGCTCTGTGCGGTGCTCGTCCGTGGTCACGGGCTAGCGCGTGCTGGTCGTGTCGTCCTCGACGACCTCGGCGTCGACGACGTCCTCCTCGTCGGAGGACGCCTCGCCGCCACCGCCGTCGGCGGTCCCGTTGGCGGACGAGTCGCCCGCGGCGCGGGCCTTCTCGTACATCGCCTCCGAGACCTTGTGGAACGCGGTCTGCAGCGCCTCGGTCTTGCGCTTGAGCTCGTCGGCGTCCTCGGACTCCAGCGACTCGCGCAGCTCCTTGATCAGGCCCTCGATCTCGGTCTTGGAGGCGTCGTCGACGTTCTCCTCGAGGTCCTTGAGCTGGCGCTCGGCCTGGTAGGCCGCGTTCTCGGCGCCGTTGCGCGCCTCGGCGAGCTCGCGCAGGCGGCGGTCGTCGTCGGCGTGCGTCTCGGCGTCGGAGACCATCTTCTTGATCTCGTCGTCCGACAGGCCGGAGCCCGACTTGATCTCGATCTTCTGCTCCTTGCCGGTGCCGAGGTCCTTCGCGGACACGTTGAGGATGCCGTTGGCGTCGATGTCGAACGCGACCTCGATCTGCGGGATGCCGCGCGGCGCCGGCGGGATGCCGGTGAGCTGGAACTTGCCGAGCGACTTGTTGTAGCTCGCCATCTCGCGCTCGCCCTGCAGGACGTGGATCTCGACCGAGGGCTGGTTGTCCTCGGCGGTCGAGAAGACCTCGCCCTTGCGGGTCGGGATCGTCGTGTTGCGCTCGATGAGCTTCGTCATGACGCCGCCCTTGGTCTCGATGCCCAGCGTCAGCGGGGTCACGTCGAGCAGCAGGACGTCCTTGACGTCCCCGGCGAGCACGCCCGCCTGAATCGCCGCGCCGATGGCCACGACCTCGTCGGGGTTGACGCCGCGGTGCGGCTCCTTGCCCGTGAGCTCCTTGACCTTCTCCTGGACGGCCGGCATGCGCGTCATGCCGCCGACGAGGACGACGTGGTCGATCTTCGCGGCGCCCTTGTCCTTGGCGTCGTCGAGGGCCTGGCGCACCGGCGCGACGACGCGCTGCAGCAGCGCGTCGGTCAGCTCGTTGAGCTTGGCGCGCGTGAGGCGCACGTCGAGGTGCTTCGGGCCCGAGGTGTCGGCCGTGATGAACGGCAGGTTGATCTGCGACTCCTGCGCCGTCGACAGCTCGATCTTCGCCTTCTCGGCGGCCTCGTAGAGGCGCTGGAGGGCCATCGGGTCGTTCTTGAGGTCGATGCCCTGGTCCTTCTTGAACTCCGTCGCGAGCCAGTCGACGAGCGCCTTGTCGAAGTTGTCGCCGCCGAGGTGGTTGTCACCCGCGGTCGACTTGACCTCGAAGACGCCGTCGCCGATCTCCAGCACGGACACGTCGAACGTGCCGCCGCCGAGGTCGAAGACGAGGATCGTCTGGTCGGTCTCCTTGTCGAGGCCGTAGGCGAGCGCGGCGGCCGTGGGCTCGTTGATGATGCGCTTGACGTCGAGGCCGGCGACCTTGCCGGCGTCCTTGGTCGCCTGGCGCTGGTCGTCGTTGAAGTACGCGGGCACGGTGATGACCGCGCTGTCGACGGTGTCGCCGAGGTAGGCCTCGGCGTCGGCCTTGAGCTTCTGGAGGATCATCGCGCTGATCTCCGGCGGGGTGTGCTGCTTGCCGCCGGCGTCCACGCGGGCGTCGCCGTTGGGACCGGAGACGACCTTGTAGGGGACGATCGACTCCTCCTCGCGCACCTCGGCCTCCTTGCGGCCCATGAAGCGCTTGATGGAGAAGATGGTGTTCTGCGGGTTGGTGACCGCCTGGCGCTTGGCGACGGTGCCGACGAGGCGCTCGCCGGATTGCGCGAAGGCGACGACCGAGGGGGTCGTGCGACCGCCCTCCGAGTTCTCGATGACGGTGGGCTCGCCACCCTCCAGCACAGCCATGCAGGAGTTGGTGGTGCCCAGGTCGATACCGATGGTCTTGCCCATGTTGGGGTGGGTCTCCTTCCGAAATGCCTGACTAGGAAATCTGCGTCCCAGTGTAGTAGATCCGCATCGTCGGCTTTCCAGCGTAGACTGCGCGCCGATGGCCGAGCTGACGATCTACGAGGTGCCCACCTGCTCGACGTGCCGCAAGCTCAAGGCGCTGCTGGCCGAGCGCGGCGTGCCCTACGAGGGCGTCGCCTACCACGACGTCGGCATCGACGAGGCGACGATCCGCGAGCTGCTGCGCAAGTCCGGGCTCGGCCCGCGCGACCTGCTGCGGATGCGCGAGCCGCTCGTCAAGGAGCTGGGGCTGCTGGACGGCGCGGGCGTTTCCGACGACGAGCTGATCGCGCTCATCGAGCAGCACCCGCGGCTGCTGCAACGGCCGATCGCGGTCCGCGGCGAGCGTGCACTGCTGGCGCGCCCGATCGAGCGCGTGCTCGACCTGCTGGACTGAGCCGGCCCTAGACTCAGGACGATGGTCATCAGCACGTCCGTGAGCGTGCGTACCGCGCGCCCTGACGACTTCGGGTCGCTTGCCGCGGTGCTCGCCCGTGCCTTCTACGACGACCCGGTGACCGCCTGGTTCTACCCCAACGACGCGCGGCGGATGACCCATGCGCGCCGCTTCTTCTCGATCCGCCTGCGCCAGCTCGCCGACCAGGAGCTGATCTACACGACGCCCGAGCTGACCGCAGCGGCGCTGTGGACGAAGCCCGGGCGCTGGCGCGAGGACCTGCGCCAGTCGCTGATGCTGCTGCCGATGCTCCCCGTGCTGCTGCCGCGGATCGTGCGCTCGACGCACGCCGTCCGGGAGATCGAGCGCCGCCACCCGGTGGCGCCGCACTACTACCTGTCGGTCATCGGCACAGAACCAGAACAGCAGGGCGGAGGTATTGGCTCCGCCCTGCTGGGTCCTGTCCTGTCGCGCTGCGATTCCGAACCGATGGGGGCCTACCTTGAGTGCTCCAAGGAGACCAACGTCGAGTTCTACGCCCGCCACGGCTTCACCGTGACGGAGCGCATCGAGTTGCCCGAAGGCCCGCCGTTGTGGCTTATGTGGAGGGAACCACGCCGCCGAGCAGCCCGCCCAGCAGACCGCTGATCATGCCGGTCACGCTGTTGAGGATGCCGCCGATGCCGCCGGCCGCCGGGGTCGCCGTGCCGCCGGCCGGAGCCGTGCCGCCGCCGAACAGGCCGCCGAGGAGGTTCGTGATCATGTTGCCGATCCCGCCAATGCCGCCGGTCGCGCCGGTGGCGCCGCCGAGGATGCCGCCGAGCAGGCCGCCGAGGCCGGCGATGCCGCCGGTCGCGGAGGTGCCGCCGACGAAGGGCAGCGAGCTGAGGACCGAGTCGATGAGGCCCGTGACCGTGCTGAGGACGCTCGGGATGATCGTGCCGACGGTCGAGCTGACCATGTCGAGGATCGTCGAGAGCGGGCCCTGAGCGACCGCGGGAAGCATCGGCAGGAAGCCCTGGATCATGCTGAACGCCGACTCGATGGCATCCGTCGCCATCGCGAGGCAGGACGAGACGATCGAGCTGATGTTGCCGGGCAGCGTGCCGCTGTCGACAGCGTCGTCGAGGTTGACGACCTCGGTCGCGTCGCCGACGGACAGCGCCGTGATGAGCGATGCCAGGACCGGCTGAACCTCAGCCGGGACCTTGCTCAGCATGCCGGTCAGCATCGTGATGATGTTCTGCTTGCCGGCGATGCTCGGCGAGATCGCCTGGGCGATGAGCGCCTGGACCTGACCGCTGATCTCGTCGACGAGCGCGGTGATCGTCTCGATGAGCTGGTCGTACTGCGTGCCGGCGAGGGCCAGCGACTGCGTGGCTGCGATCTCCTGCGTGTCCGACGAGGCGGAGTACGCCATCTTGCGGGCGACGCGAGCAGCAGCAGCAGTCTGCGAGCGAGCGGTCTTGAGCTCCTTCTTGGCGGCGCTCTGCTTGTGGTTCTTGACGGCGCGCTTCAGGCGCTTGACGGCCTGCTCGGCCTTGTCGACGTGAACCTGGACGGTGGCGCCGGCGGACTTCGCGGCGGAGTCGTGCGACGTGGCTGACGCGGTGGCGGGAACCGCCACGAGCGCAGCGAGGGTCGCCATGGTGGCGACGATACGACGGTGGTGCGACATGTATTTGCCCCCTTCGGCAACTGGGCGGCCTTCGTGAGGCCCCTGGTTTTGCGCACCCGCCTCGCGACGGGGTTGCCTTTTCGTGTGATGACTGGCTGTACCACGTGAGCGGCCGCCGCTTGTGATGGGGTACTTCGAGAAAGTTTCCGAGTTGGCGCGTTGGCGCTCGTCGGAGGCGACCCCGAGGGTCAGCCGGAGGTGCGACCGAACAGCTTCCCGAGCAGGGCGTCGACCCCGCTGAGGACCTGCTGGACGGGCGCGAGCACGCCGCTGGGCAGCGACGGCGAGGAGGTCGCCGGCGTCGCGGGCGCAGCCGGCGTCGAGACGGACTCGGGGAGCTTCATGCCGACCGACGCCAGGAGGCGGTTGATCGTCGGGAGCAGTTGCCCGAGCGTGCTCTCGAGCGTCTTGCTCGCGAGGTCGATCGCGCCGGTGGTGCCGACCGCGGCAGTCGCCTGCGCCTGGGAGACGGCGTCGAGGACCTGCTGGCGCAGGTCGGTGAGCTTGGACTTCACGCCCTGCACGGGGGTCTTCTTGACCACCGGCGTCGACGTCGCGGCCGGCTGCTGCTGCGTCGCGGCGGGCGACGGAGCGGGGGTCGCGACGGCGGGCTGGGGCGTCACGACGGCGGCGCGGCGCGTCACGGCGGTGCCGGTGAGGCTGCCCGAGCGCACGGTGCCGCGCGTCGAGTTGGCGTTCGCGCGGGCGTGCCCGCCGGAGGAGGTCGCGGTGGCGCGGGCGCGCTTGGGCGCCGTGGCGGTCGCGGTCGGCGACGTGGCCGGCGTCGCGGGGCGCGCCGCCTGCGTCTTGGGCGCGGGCGCGTCGGGCTTGGCGACGTGCTTGATCTCGGCGGCGGCGCCGCCGGTGGTCGCGACGACGGCCGCGACCGTCAGGCCCTTGAGGAGGACCGGCATGCTGCTCCAGCTCGCGACGGTGACGGTCGCCGCGCCGCCGCCGCCGGCGGCGAGGAGCGCGCCGCCGCCGACGCCGCCGCCGAGCATGCTCGTGAACGCGGCGCCCGACAGCCAGGGGCCGAGGAGGTGCAGGTCGGCGGTGCGGGCGCCGATCGCCAGCTGGAAGCTCGCGCAGTCGTCGCAGGAGCGCAGGTGGGCGCGGATGCGGCGGCCGCGCAGGCTGCGGCGGTCGCCGTCGGAGATGCAGTGGCGGACGTTGACGCAGTCGGTGGCGCGGCCGTCGACGGCCTCGTGCAGGGCGCTGCGGGCGTCGAAGACGGCGCGGCGGGCGGCGTCGTTGGAGACGTCGAGCGCGAGGGCGATCTCGTCGTAGCTCAGGCCGCTGAGCTCGCGCATGACGAGCGCGCCGCGCTGGCGCTCGGGCAGGCCGCGCAGGTCGTCGACGAGCTGGGCGAGGCGGACGCGGTGCTCGGAGGCGACCTCGGGTCCGGGGACGGAGGGCTCGTCGAGCTCGGTCAGCTCGGTCGTGGCACCGCGGCGGCGGACGATGTTGATCGCCTCGTTGTGGGCGATCCGGTACAGCCACGGGCGCAGCTCGCGACCGGCGTCGCGGCGGGGGAGGGCGCGCAGGGCGTTCTCGAGCGCGGCCTGGGTGGCGTCGTTGGCGTCGTCGTCGTTGAGGAGGATCGAGCGGCAGTAGCCCAGCAGCGGGGCGTGGTAGCGCTCGCAGAGGACGCTGAAGGCTTCGGTGCTGCCGCCGGCCGCGCGGGCGGCGAGGGCCTCGTCGCCGAGGCGATCGAGGGGGAGGATCCGCGTTGCGCGGGTCGGCGCGAGGGTGGCGATCGCTGACATGTCGCCCCGGGTATCGGCAGCAGCGGGCGAATCTGTGAGCACACGTAGTCTGCAGTGCAGTGCTTGTCCAGGCGTCCATCGGATCGTTCTTCGATGCCATCGGCTCGTTCTTCGATTCCCTCTCGCGCGTGGGGTGGGGTCCGCTGGCACTCGGGGCGATCGCGTTCGTCCTCTATCTGACGCTGCGCGCGCGGGCGTTCTTCCACACGCTGCGCGCCGCGTACCCGACCGAGCGGATCGCGTTTCGCCGCGTCTGGGGCGCCTACATCGCCGCCTACGGCTTCAACAACGTCATCCCGGCGCGCGGCGGCGACGTCATCAAGCTCTTCCTCGTCAAGCAGTCGATCCCGAACTCGACCTATCCCGCGGTCGGCGCCGCGATCTGCGTCGAGGCGATCTTCGACGCCGTGATGGCGGTCTTCATCCTGACGTTCGCCTTCAGCCAGGGCGTGTTTCCCAAGCCGCCGGACTTCGCCGACCTCGGCGCGTTCGATCTGTCCTTCCTCGCGGGGCACCCGCGCTTCACGCTCTTCCTGCTGACGTTCCTCGCGGTCGCCTCGCTCGTCGGGTTCGCGGTGCTGTCGCAGCGCGTGAAGGCGTTCTGGGCGCGCGTGCGCCAGGGCCTGACGATCCTGCAGGACCGCCGCCGCTACCTGCGCGAGGTGTTCGCGGTCCAGTTCGCCGGCTGGCTGTTTCGCTTCTTCGCGTTCTGGATGCTGCTGGAGGCCTTCAACGTCGGCGGCTCGGTGAAGAACGTGCTGCTCGTGCTCGGCGTCAACGCGGTCGCGGCCGTCGTGCCGTTCACGCCCGGCGGAGCCGGCGTCCAGCAGGCGCTGCTCGTGAAGGTCTTCGCGGGCACGGCGACGGGTGCGACGGTCGCCGCCTACTCGGTCGGCCAGCAGATCGTCATCGCGGCGGTGACGCTCGCCGTCGGCTTCGTCGCGCTCGTGGCGATCTTCCGGATCCGCTCGTTCAAGGAGGCGATCCGGCTCGGGCAGGCCGAGCGCGACGCCGAGAAGGCCGCCGCCGCGGGGGCTGCCGAGGCCTGAGGCCTGGCTACTGCAGGCCGCTGCGCGCCTCGCGCACGAGCGCGACGGCGTCGGGGAAGACCGTGGCCATGACCGCGCGGATCTGCTCGGCCTGCTGATCGACGGTGCCCTGGATGTTCACGCGGTTGATCGCCGCGACGGTCATCTCGACCGCGAGCTTGATCGCGTTGTCAGCCCAGACGAGGCCCTGCTGCGCCTGCATCTGCTCGGCGAATTCCGCCATCTTCTTCGACAGCTCCTCGGGATCGCCGAAGAGTCCTCCGAAACCTTCCATGAACGCATCGTAGCGAGCGCGCACAGTAGCCTCGAACCGATGCCGGAGATCGAGGGCGCGGGGGTCGCGCTGCACTACGAGGAACGCGGCAGCGGGCCGCCGCTGCTGCTGATCCACGGGCTGGCGTCGGACGCCGCCGCGTGGGCTGCGCCGGCCGCTGCGCTCGCCGGCGCCGGCTTTCGCGCGATCGCCTACGACCGGCGCGGCTACGCGGGCAGCGGGGCGCCCGAGGCCTTCGCCGCGACGACCGTCCAGGAGCAGGCCGAGGACGCCGCCGCGCTGCTCGGGCGCCTGGACGCGCTGCCCGCCGTGCTCGTCGGCGACGGCTTCGGCGCGCTCGTGGCGCTCGAGTTGCTCGTGCGCCGCCCGGACGTCGCCGTCGGCGCGGTGCTGTCCGACCTGCCGCTGTTCGCCTACGTGCCGGCTGCGACCGAGGTGCTGGCGGCGCAGCGCGAGCTGCTGGAGGAGGCCCTGCGCGAGGGCGGGCCGCAGGCGGGGGTGCGGGCGTGGCTGGGGTCGACGCGCGCCGCGGGCGCCGACGCGGCGCGCGTGGCGTCGTGGCAGCGCGGCTTCTTCGCCGACTACGCCGGGCAGGCGAGCTGGTCGCCGTCGCGCCGCGAGCTGCGGGCGCTGGCGGTGCCGGTCGCGCTGGTGACGGGCCCCGACTCGCCGGCGCACGTGGTGGCTGCCGCGGATGCCGCGGCGGCTTTGGTGCCGGGAGCTCGCCGCGTGGTCGACGGGGACGTGGTGGCGGCAGCGGTGGCGCTGGGGGACTGAGCGCCGCGGGGCGACGTCCCGCAACCCGCGCCGCCAGCATGAGTAGCACCGGCTATCACCTGCGATAGCACCCGCTACTCACGTCCGACCGCGAACCCCTCCACCACCGCGCAAGCCCGCGCCGCGCTCCGATGTGAGCGGCGAGTCGGTGACCGTAGGCGCACGCAACTCGCCACTCACCGCCCCCGGGACGCCATCGGCGAACGAACCCACTCCCTCATCGCCGCCGTTCGCACGCGCCCGCGCGGCTCAAACCCGCCGAGCCACCACCGCGACCGTCCCGCCCCGCCGCGCCAGCCCGAACGCCGCCTCGGCCACCACAGCCACCGGCACGAGCGGCAGCGCGACCGCGGTCACCACCGCGTCGCGCCCGAACCCCGGGGCGTTGCGCTTCAGGGCGTGGTAGAGCCACGACGGCGTCCGGGTCGCGCGGCTGACCACCGACTGCCACAGCCCGAACGGGTTGTGCTCCAGCAGCACGTGCGTCGTCGACACCGGCTCGAACCCGCGGGCGCGCAGCAGCGCGTGCAGCCCGGTGACCGTGAAGTGCGTGCGGTGGCGCGGGACGTCGAGGTGGTACCAGCGCGCGCCCCCGGCACGGGCCTGCACGCTGGCGAGGTTCGGCACGCCGACGATCAGCAGCCCGCCGGGGCGCAGCCAGCCCGCGATTCGCCCCAGCGCCGGGCCCGGCTCGTCGAGGTGCTCGAGCACGTGCCACAGCGACACGGCGTCCAGCGAGCCCGCCGCGACGTCAGCGTCGTCGATGCCCGCGCGCTGCAGCTGCACGCCGATCGCGCGTGCACCCTCGACGCCGCGCAGCGACGGCTCGATGCCATCGGCGTCCCAGCCGGCCCGCCGCGCCTCGGCGACGAAGCGCCCGCGTCCCGCGCCGACGTCCAGCAGCCGGCCCGACGCAACGCCGCCGCGCGCCAGCAGCCCCAGCCGCCGCCGCGTGAACGCCTGCAACAACGGCGCCGCCAGCTTCGAGCCGCGCGGCGCGCCACCGCCGTAGGCGCCCGCCTCGTGCGCCTCGGGCGGCGCGGGCGCCAGCGTCACCGCCGTCCCGCACGACGCGCAGCGCGCGAGCTCGTAGTCGCCGGGCAGGGCAGGGTCGGAGCCCGGGACGGTCAGCCAGGCGACGAGCGCGGGGCTGCCGCACGCCGGGCACGGGTGGGGTGCCGTCACCCGCCCCGGTCGTGGAAGTAGAAGCCCGGCAGCGCGGCGCGGGTGATCTGCGTCGTCATGTGGTGGGCGAGCTCGAGGTCGCCGGTGCGCACGGCGAGGTCGTCGAGCGTGACGATGCCGGTCAGGCGGCCGCCGTCGAGGATCGGCAGCCGGCGGATGCCGTGGCGCACCATGATCTCGGCGGCCTCCTCGACGTCCATGCCGGGCTCGGCCGTGACGACCGGCGACGAGCCGTGGTCGGCGACGCTGTCTGCGGAGTCGCGCCCGTCGGTCAGCGCGCCGAGGGCGAGATCGCGGTCGGTGACGAAGCCCTCCAGCGCGCCGTCCTCGGCGACGAGGACGACCGAGCCGACGTTGCGCTCCCGCATGAGCTCCGCGACCTGGCGGACCGTGGCCGAGGGCTGCGCGGTCACGACGCTCTCGGTCATGACGTCACGGATCTCCACGACCGCAACATACACTTGCGCCGTGCCTGCCACCGCCGACGAGACGCTCGCCGACGAGGCCCGACGGCGCAAGCAGGCCGGCATCGCCGGGATCGCCGCCGGCCTCCTGACGATCGGCAGCGGCGCGGCCGCCGCGATCGTCTACAGCGACAAGCCGACCGTGCCCGTCATCGACGCGCTGCGCGAGCGGCTGTCCAGCGATCCGCCCGCGATCGGGCTGAAGGTCCGCCAGGCGCTCTTCTACGACGAGCACGCGGTCGCGATCGTCGTCGTCTCGGTCCTGCTCGCGCTCGCGGCGCTCGCGATGGGCTACACGCTGATGCACCTGTACCGCTCGACGAAGGGGCGCAAGCCGGAGCTGCCGACGATCGCCGTCGGCCTCGCGATCGCCGGCGCGGGGCTCGTGGCCGTCGCCGAGCTCTCGCTGGCGATCAGCATCATCGTCGAGTCGCACGCGCTCGCAGGCCAGGCACAGCCGACCGCCGACGCGGCCCGCGACGCGCTGCTGCCGCCGACCGCACTGGCGGCCGGGATCCTGCGCCAGCTCGGCGTCTTCGCCCTCGGCGGCGGGTTCATCCTGATCGCGCTGAACGCGATGCGCATCGGGCTGCTCACGCGCTTCATGGGCGTTCTGGGGATCATCGTCGGCGGGCTGTTCATCATCCCGCTGGGCGCGTCGCTGCCGATCGTGCAGGCCTTCTGGCTCATCGCGCTGGGCGCGCTCTTCCTCGGCTACTGGCCCCCCGGCCTGCCGCCCGCGTGGGTCACCGGCGAGGCGCAGCCCTGGCCGACGCAGCAGGAGCTGCGCGAGGAGCGCATGGCGCGCAAGGAGGACGCGGCCGGCGACAGCGTCGACAAGCCGCGCAGGAAGCGCCCCGAGCCGCCGGAGACGCCGGCGCCCGAGGCGCCCGAACGTCCGGCGCACTCCTCATCCAAGAAGCGCAAGCGCAAGCGCCGCTGAGCGCGGCGCCCCGGGCGCTACTCCTCCTCGGCGGTCTCCGCGGCCTCGGCGAGGCATGCTCTCTCCTCCGTCCTGCGGATGGTGGTCGAACGCTCCTACGGGTACTCCGGTGATCCGGATGAGTCCTACTGACCGCGACGGACGGTGACCCGTGCACGCGCAGGGCGATACCGTGCGCAGCATGACCTACGAGGAAGCGTGTGCCGCGCACTCGTGGCAGGTGCCCGAGCGCTACAACATCGCCGCGGACGTCTGTGACAAGCACCCGCGCGACAAGCTCGCGATGATCCACGAGGACCCCGACGGCGCCGTCCGCGAGGTCGCGTGGGGAGAGCTGCAGGACATGTCCAACCGCTTCGCGCGGCTGCTGACCGAGCGCGGCGTGCAGCGCGGCGACCGCGTCGCGATGCTGCTGCCGGCGACCCCCGAGACCGCCGCCGCGTTCCTCGGCACGTGGAAGACCGGCGCGATCCTGCTGTCGATGTCGATCCTCTACGGCGACGACGGCATCCGCCATCGCCTGACCGACTCGGAGGCGCGCGTCGTGGTGACCAACGCGGCCAACCGCGCCCGCGTCGAGGGCCAGGCCGAGGTCGTCGAGCTCGAGCCCGGCGACCTCGACGACGGCGACGCGGACTTCGAACGCGTCGACACCGCCGCCGACGACCCCGCCCAGCTCTACTACACCTCCGGCACGACCGGCCTGGCGAAGGGCATCCTGCACGCCCATCGCTACATCCTCGGCCACGAGGAGTTCGTCTACTGCCACGACGTCCGCGACGGCGAGCGCTTCCACGGCATGGGCGAGTGGGCCTGGGCCGCCGGCATCTGCCCGCTGATCGGGCCCTGGCGCCACGGCGCCGTGCAGCTCGTGCTCCAGCGCAAGGGCGGCTTCGACCCCCACGGGCAGCTGGACTTCCTCTCCCGCCACGAGGCCGCCAACGTCTTCGCGACGCCGACGGCGATCCGCTCGATGATGGGCATCGCCGACGCCGGCACGCGCTACCCGCAGAAGTTCCGGATCGTCTGCTCCGCCGGCGAGCCGCTGAACCCCGAGGCGATCCGCTGGTTCCGCGACCAGTACGGCGTCACGGTGCTCGACTACTACGGGCTCAGCGAGTCCTATCCGCTGTGCGGCAACTTCCCCTTCATGGACGTGCGCGAGGGCTCGATGGGCAAGCCGATGCCCGGCTGGGACGTGCACATCCTCGACGAGGACGAGCGCCCTGTCGAGCAGGGCGAGCGCGGCGAGATCTGCCTGCGCGCGCGCTCGAACCCGCACTATCCGCTGGGCTACTGGAACAACCCCGAGGCCGGCGAGGAGACCTTCGGCGGCGACTGGTTTCACACGAAGGACGCGGCGTCGCAGGACGAGGACGGCTACGTCTGGTACGAGGGCCGCGCCGACGACGTGATCATCTCGGCCGGCTACCGGATCGGCCCGTTCGAGGTCGAGTCGGCCTGCCTCGAGCATCCCGCCGTCGCCGAGGCCGCCGCCGTCGCCTGGCCCGACGAGCGGCGCGGCAACATCGTCAAGGCGTTCGTCGTGCTCGCCGCCGGCCACGAGCCCAGCGACGAGCTCGGCAAGGAGATCGGCCTGTTCGTCCGCGACCATCTCTCCGCCTACGCCTATCCGCGCGAGGTCGAGTTCGTCGACGACCTGCCCAAGACCCTGACCGGCAAGATCCGCCGCATCGAGTTGCGAGAGAGGAGCAAGGGAGCATGAGCGTCGACGCATCCACGCACGAGAAGCTCGCCCGTCGGCTCGAGGAGCTGCTCGAGGTCGACACCTTCCCCCCGCCCGAGGAGTTCGCCCGCGACGCGCTGCTCAACGACCCCGAGATCTACGAGCGCGCCGCCGCCGACCCGCTCGCCTGGTGGGCGGAGCAGGCGCGCGCGCTGGACTGGATCAAGGAGCCGACCGAGGTCCTCGACGACTCCGGCGCGCCGTTCTACAGGTGGTTCGCCGACGGCACGCTGAACGTCTCGGCGAACTGCCTGGACCGCCACGTCGACGCCGGTCGCGGCGACCGCGTCGCGTTCCACTGGCACGGCGAGGAGGGCGAGGAGCGCACGGTCACCTACGCCGACCTGCTCGCCGACGTCCAGCGCTTCGCCAACGCGCTGAAGGATCAGGGCGTGCGCAAGGGCGACGTCGTCGGGATCTTCCTGCCGATGATCCCCGAGGTCGTCGTCGCGATGCTCGCCTGCGCGCGCATCGGCGCGCCGCACAACGTCGTCTTCGGCGGCTTCTCGCCGGAGTCCGTCAAGGAGCGCATGGAGGTCTCCGAGGCCAAGGCGCTGATCACGGTCGACGGCGCGCGGCGCAAGGGCAAGACCGCGCCGATCAAGCAGGCCGTCGAGGACGTCGGCATCCCCGTCGAGACGACGATCGTCGTCCGCCACACCGGGATCGACTGCCCGATGGGCGAGGGCGACGTCTTCTACGACGAGATCATGGAGGCCGCCGAGGCCGAGTGCCCGCCCGAGGAGCTCGACGCCGAGCACCCGCTCTTCATCCTCTACTCGTCGGGCTCGACGGCCAAGCCGAAGGGGATCCTGCACACGACCGGCGGCTACCTCACGGGCGTCGCCTGCACCCACAAGTACGTCTTCGACCTCAAGCCCGAGGACGACGTCTACTGGTGCTCGGCCGACGTCGGCTGGATCACCGGCCACTCCTACATCGTCTACGGGCCGCTCGCCAACGGTGCGACCTCGGTGATGTACGAGGGCGCGCCCGACTACCCCGACAAGGACGTCTGGTGGGCGCTGTGCGAGCGCTACGGCGTGACGATCTTCTACACGGCGCCGACGGCGATTCGCGCCTGCATGAAGTGGGGCGAGCAGTACCCCGGCCGCCACGACCTGTCCTCGATGCGCCTGCTCGGCTCGGTCGGCGAGCCGATCAACCCGAAGGCCTGGGTCTGGTACCACCACGTCATCGGCGGCGAGCGCTGCCCGATCGTGGACACCTGGTGGCAGACGGAGACCGGCAACATCATGATCACGCCGCTGCCCGGGATCACGCACACCAAGCCCGGCTCGGCGACCACGCCGTTCCCGGGGGTCGACGCGCGCGTCGTGGGCGAGGACGGCGAGGAGGTCGAGCGCGACACGCAGGGCCTGCTGTCGCTGCAGCAGCCGTGGCCGGGGATGCTGCGCACGCTCTACGGCGACGACGACCGCTACGTCTCGACGTACTTCGAGAAGTTCGGGCCCGAGACGTACTTCGTCGGCGACGCCTCGCGCCAGGACTCAGACGACTACTTCTGGGTCATCGGGCGCGTCGACGACGTGCTCAACGTCTCCGGGCACCGCATGTCGACCGCGGAGATCGAGTCGGCGATCGTCTCGCACGAGAAGGTCGCCGAGGCGGCGGTCATCGGCCAGGCCGACGAGGACAGCGGCCAGTCGGTCTGCGCGTTCGTGACGCTCGAGGGCTCGCTGGAGGGCACCGACGAGCTCGTCGCCGAGCTGCGCGAGCACGTCGCGCGCAAGATCGGCAAGCTCGCCCGGCCCAAGCGGATCGTCTGGTCCGACGACCTGCCCAAGACGCGCTCGGGCAAGATCATGCGCCGCCTGCTGCGCGACATCGCCGAGGGCCGCGAGCTGGGCGACGTCACGACGCTGCGCGACCCCGACGTCATGGCGCAGCTCGAGTCGCGGGTGGCCGAGCGGCGCGACGAAGAGTAGGTAACGTCGACCGAAGGTCGGAGCTTGCGACGACCGTAGGGCGAAACGAGAGGGCGAAGCCCGGTTACAAATCTGCGAACGGCAGCCGGTCGACGAGATCGGTGATCTCGAAGACGCGGTGAACCTGGCGCGGGCCCTTCAGGAGCGTGAGCCGGCTGCTCTCCTCGCAGCGGTCGGCGGCCATCAGCAGCAGGCGGATGCCGGTCGAGTCGATGAACTCCAGGCCGTGCAGGTCGACGATGATCGCGTTCGCGTCGCTGGCCTCCACGCGCAGGAGCTCCTCCTCCAGGCGGGGGGCGCCGTCGAGGTCGAGCTCGCCGATGAGCTCGACGACGTGCGTCTCCCCGTCGCGCTCGCTGCGCAGCGCCAGGCTGCCCAGCTTGCGTGCACGTTCGGCGCGCTCGCCCTGCTCCATCGGTCGTCCCTCCAATGTCGTGCGGCCGGCCACCAGGGCCCGGTCGCTGTCCCAGCCGCGGACCCTACCAATCACAGGCCCTCGCCCGATCAGGAGTGCGAGGGCGCGCGGGCGTCGAGCTTGGCCTGCGTGCGCAGCTCGGAGACGATCCGCTCCAGGCGCGGCTCGGTCTCGCGGTCGACGTGCGTCATGGCGGCAGCCACGGCGGGGTGGACGGCCGCGATCCGCTCGTGCATCGCGTGCGCGACGGCGCGGTAGGCCGGATGGCCCTCGCGCCCTGAGCGCAGCTCGATGAGCTGCATTGCCTCGCGCGCGTTGAGGTCGAGCACGTAGCGCATCCGGTAGCCGAGGCAGAGCGCGTACATCGCTGCGCGGCGGTCGTGGCCGGCGCCCAGCAGGCGCTCGTAGGCGCCGCGCGAGACGTCCAGCGCGCGCCGGAAGTCCTCGCCGACGCCGGCCTCGTCGACCTCCTCGGGCACGCCCGCGCCGAGGTCGGGCGTCAGCGTCTGCCACTGGCAGGTGAGCATCCGGTGGCGCTGCAGGTCGCGGAAGGCGCCGTAGTCGCTGACGATCTCGAAGCGGTAGCGCAGCGCCTCCAGGCCGCGGCCGGGGCGGTGGCGGCGGTTGGCGCGGTCGCCGGTGAGGTCGGCCAGCAGCGCCCCGCGCTCGTCGTCGGACAGCTCGCCGAGCGCCGCGCGCGTGGTGCGCTCGTCGACCGCGGTCGCCTCGAACAGCAGCGCGGCGAGCATCCGCTGCTCGTCGCCCTCGTGATGGGTCAGGCGCACCGAGGGACCGCCGGCGCCGTCGTCGCCGGCGGCGCGGTCGAGTCCCAGGCGGCCGGCCCAGCGCTCGGCCGCCTGCTCGCGGCGGCGCAGGTAGGCGATCCACTCGCCGCCGCGATCCGGGCGCTCGACGCGCGAGACGAAGCTCGGCATCACCGCCTGGACGGACTCGAGGATCATCGAGCCGTAGTGGCGCGCCTCGGGCAGCGGGTGCGCGAGCAGGTGCAGGATGAGCTGCTCGTAGGTCTGGCCGGTCGCGAAGATCCCCATGTGCGACAGCGACGCCGCGGGCAGCAGGCCGCGCAGGAGGTCCAGCGCCTTGGCCTTGATCGCGCGCGCGTGGGCGCCGGGCGACTCGCCGGGCGCGGCCGGGTAGCGCTCGGCCGCCCAGGCCTGTACGCGTGGCAGCGCGGCGGCGTAGACGTCGAAGATCTCGTCCATCGCGGCCTCGTACTCGGGGCCCAGCTCGGGGTCGCGGTGGTAGCGGTAGCGCGACGTGCCCTCGATCGGCGCGTCGTAGGCGATGTAGCGCGTGGACTGCTCGAGGTAGGCCCCCAGGCGCGGGCGCTGCAGGACCTTCGTCAGGACGTTGGAGACCCACTCGCAGGCGACGTGGGCGCCGCCGAGCTGGGCGATCGAGTCGTCGCCGTAGCCGACGAAGATGCGCTCGTAGAAGTCCGCGGCGCGCGCGCCCTCCTCGTTGTCGTAGCCGGCCGCGATCTCCGGCAGCGAGCCCGCGAACTCGTCGAGGAACAGGCGCCGCAGGGTGCCCGGGTAGCGCGAGTAGCGGGCGAACAGCGCGCCCTTGACGGTCTCGGGCAGGTTGACGAGCGCGAAGACCGGACGGTCGAGGTTCGTGACGTGCGGTGCCAGGCGCGCGCGCTCGTCGTCGTTGAAGGTCTCGACCGGGTACTCCACGGGCGTCGGAGGGTAGCGCCCGCACCGGCGATGACCGGCGCTGTGAGAACTGGGTGAGTTAACCGCCCGCGCCTTGCCGCAGGGATGCGCGGCCGGGATGGTCGTCGGACCGATCGACACGGAGGTGCTGCATGCGCAGGATTCTGCTGATGGTCTTCGCCCTCGCTTTGTTCATGGGTCTCGCGACCACGGGGGCAATGGCTGATAGCAAGAAGTCCGATGACAAGGGCAAGGAATGTACGTACGGGGCGCACAAGAGCGGCAAGTGCAAGCCGAAGCCCAAGGAGTGCTCCTACGGCACGACCAAGAGCGGCAAGTGCAAGCCCAAGCCGGAGCCGAGAGGAGTGCAAGTACGGCGTCACGGCCGACCACAAGTGCATGCCCAAGCCCGAGGACTGCAAGTACGGGATGATGGACGGCAAGTGCAAGCCCAAGCCCGTCGAGTGCCCGTATGGCAAGGACGACTACGGCAACTGCAAGCCGCCGCCGGTCGTCGTGCCGCCGCCGGCCGCCGGGCCCTGCGCCCAGTCGGATCTGGTGCTTCTGGAGGCCCTGCTGAAGGGCACCGGTGCGCTGCTGTGTCTCTATCTCGGTGACAACGCGGCGAACGCCAGCGACACGGTGGACTGTCAGGGCGCGCTTCTCGCCCTGCCGATCGACCCGCTCATCGGCGTGTGCCTGTACCTCCCGCCGGCCAAGGTCGGCGGCTCCTCGCCGACGCCTGCCGTCGGCGGACTCAGCTCCGGAACCCCGTTGACGTCAGGCGGTCCGCTCGGCGGCCTGCTCTCGACGCTCACGGGTCTGCTGAAGCTGGCCTGATCGGCGCCCGCAGCGACGATCGAAGCAGCACAGGGGCCCCCTCACGGGGGCCCTCGTGTGCTCGGTCCAGCTCAGTTCTCGGGCGCCAGCTCGGCGAGCGTGAAGCCAGGGGGGCGCGCGAAGTCGCGCGACAACCGATCGCAGAACACCTGGTAGCAGCGCCAGGCGTGGCTGTGGTTGCCCTGGGCGAGCAGCACCGCGAGCAGCCGGCGATGGACCTCGTCGTCGTGGGGCAGCATCTCCGCGAGCCGGCGCAGGCAGGATGTCGTCGCCGGCGCGTCGCCGGCCGCGAGGTAGACGTCGGCGAGCGCCCCGAGGGCGTCCTCCATGTGCTCGCCGAGGCGCTCGCGCTCGAGGCGGGCCCAGTCGGACTGCGGCTCGTCGGAGAGGAAGTCGCCGCGGTACATCGCGACCGCGCGGCGCAGGTGCACGACCGCGATCTCCTGCTGGCCGCGGCCGAGCGCGGCGATCCCGCGGCGCACGTGGACGGCGAAGTCGTCGGCGTCGACGAGCAGGCTGGCGCTCAGCGCGTAGCCGCACTGGCGCGTCACGATGAGCTTCGCCGCCGTTTCGGCACGCCCGCTGTCGAGCTTCTCGCGCAGCTCGTGGACGCACTGGCGCACGGTTCCCGAGGACTCGAAGCCGACGTGTCCCCACAGCGCCTCGGCGATGTGCTGGGCATGGACCGGGCGGTAGCGCCGGCAGACGAGGAACTTCAGCAGGCTGCCGGGGCGCTGGCCGAGCCAGCGGCCGCAGGACTCGTCGCCGTCGATGTCCGTGCAGCCGAGCGTCGTCACGCGGACCACGTCGGGGCCGGGCACGGGGACCGCCGGCACGAGCAGCGCGCGCAGGCCGCTGCCCGGTGAGACGTCGACGATCGTCAGGCTCGAGCAGTCAGCGGCCGCGACGCGGCGGCCGAGCCCGCTGCGATCGCCGAGCCCGTCCTCGACGTCGACGATCGCGTCGTGGCGATCGAGGATCGCCACGTAGGGGACGTGGTTGACGTGCTCCGGTCCGCCGTAGTCCCACGGCTCCAGTGCGACGCGCTCTGCGTATCGGCCGGTGGTCACTGCGATCTCCGGTGCCTCGTGCTCCGGTGGACCCCGTCCTCAGGGGCTGAGCGTCCATCATGCCGCGCGCGCGGACGCAGTCCTATAGGACGTAGACGCGCCAATCCGGGGCGGGTTGCGCAGTGCCGGTGCGGCCTCCCGCACGCCCACGGAGCGCGGCCGCGGCCGTATGATCGGCAGGGATGTGCAGGCCGGCTCGCGCACTCGGCGTTCTTGCGATCTCACTCGCGCTCGCGTGCGGTGCGGTGGCGCTCGTCGCGGTCGCCCCGTTGCTGACCCCCGTCGCCCAGGCCCATCCCGAGCCCAACGACCTCGACGGCGACCTCATCGTCAACGCCGCCGACAACTGCCCGGTCACGCCCAACGGCGCCCAGGTCAACTCCGACGCGGCGCTGCTCGGCGGCGACGGGCTGGGGGACGCATGCGACGACGACGACGACGCCGACGGCGTGCCCGACGTCGCAGACAACTGCCGCATCGACCCCAACCCCGACCAGATCGACAGCGACGGCAACGGCCGCGGGGACGCCTGCCCCGCCGTCGACATCGACCTCGACGGCATCGACGAGGACGACGACAACTGCCTCACGGTGCCCAATCCCGACCAGGCCGACCTCGACGGCGACGACAAGGGCGACGCCTGCGACCGCGATGACGACAACGACCGCTACGACGACGGGTTCGACAACTGCCCGGTCATCTACAACCCCGACCAGGCCGATTTCGACGGCGACGGGATCGGCAGCGCGTGCGATCCCGAGGAGGCGATCGCGGCGGCGTTCGGCGCGGGCCCGCCCGGCGGCGCAGGCGCGGGCGGGGGTGGCCCCGGCGCGTCATCGGACCACACGGCCCCGACCGTCACCGTCACCGTCGACCGGCGCCTGCGCCTCAGCGACGCCGGCCGATCGCTCGTGATCCGCGCCTCCTGCTCGGAGGCGTGCACGCTCGACGCCGTCGTCTCCGCGGACGCGAAGGCCGCTCGCCGCGCGCGGCTGGGGGGCAGGGCGCTGGTCGTCGCCCGTGGCTCGTGGTCGCTGGCCGCGACCGGGCGCACCTACGTTTTCGCGCGCTGGACGGCGACCGCCCGGCGCCTGCGCTCCGGCCGCCGGCTGCAGTCGGCGCTGCGGCTCACGGCGACCGACGTCGCCGGCAACACTCGCGCGGTCACCCGGCCGATCGACCTGCGCCGCTGAGCGCCGACGCTGCCCGGCCGGCCACCGGCGCCCCGCGGGCGACGGCGACCGGCCGCAGCGCAGCTCAGCGCAGCGCGATCGACAGCGACCTGTTGCGCGCGCGGCGGGTGCCGCCGGTCGGCGTGAAGGTCACCGAGAGCCTGCCCACGGCGCGCCGCGTCGGCCTGCGCGCCAGGGTGCGCCGCAGGGCCCGCGTCGTCGCCGCCGACATGCGGAACGTCAGCCGGACGTTCCCGGCGCCCGTCGCCGTCGCGCTCGCGCGCCCGAGCGTCACGAGCCGCCGCCCGATCGTCGCCTTGACGACCCCTGTCATCGCGCCGGCAGCGCGCACGCTGATGCTCACGCGCGCCTGCCGGTTGACGAACGTCAGGCGCTTCAGCGACCCGAAGCCGAAGTCCGACGAGGGCTGCGACTGCCCCGTCGTCGCGGCCGGCGGTGGCGCTGGCGGCGCGGCTGCGGGCGGCGCCGGCGGGGCCGCCGCCGGCGGTGGCGCGAGCACGGCGCCCGGGCCGGTGTACTTGAAGATCTGCAGGCCGAAGTCACGATCGGAGCCTGCGATCAGCCGGTTGCCCGCGGCGTCGGTGAACTGCTCGACGCCCCAGAAGTTGCTGCCGTCCTCGTCGACGTACCTCCCGAGCGGCTCCAGGCCGTTGGCGCGGCTGAAGCGGAAGACCCGCATGCCGCCCGAGTAGTAGGACGCGTACGCGAGGTTGGTCTCGGGGTCGGTGGCGAACTCGTGCACGGTGAGGTCGCCGAACCCGGTGGCGTAGCGCACGTCCAGCGCCTCCGGGATCGCGTACGCGTCGATCTGCTCGCTCGTGTTCGCGTCGTAGAGGTGCGTGTAGCCCCAGCCGTCGAGCGTCGAGGCGACCTCGACCGCGAGCCCGAGGGTGCCGACGGCGGGCGCGTCCGTGTCCGCGGGCGTCTCGAGCTCCGCGCCGGTGCACTGATACGTCCCCGCGTCGAACGAGTCGAGGATCCGCAGCCCGTCGGCGCGCCCCGTGAACACCATCGGGATGTCGACGGTGGCGGGGTCGATGAGCATGTTGATCAGGCCCTCGCAGCGGCCGCCGCCCGCGCCGAAGCTGTTGTTGAAGATGATCCCCATGTCGTAGCCGGCGTCCTCGATCGCGTCGGCCTTCTCCTGGAAGCCGCCCGGGCAGACGCCGCGCTCGGCGACTGCGACCGTCGGCCCGCCGGGCGTGGCCGCAGCGACGGTCCCGGTGCACGCGTTGCCGACGTAGACGGTGTCACCGGCGACCACGGCCCCCGGCAGCAGCGGCTCGGCGTCCGACAGCGCCGCGGCGAACGGGACCCCCGCAAAGGGGGCCTCGGTGATCGTGCTGATGAGGCGCGTCGGGGCGAAGTCCTCGTCGGCGGCCAGGACGAACTGGCTGTCGGCCGAGTACTCGGCCTCGTGGGCGTTGCCCTCGGGCGGGTCGAGGCCCGTGAGCGGGTCGGGGTCGTCGAAGTTCGTGTCCGTGATGTACGTGGGGTTGGACGGGTCGTCGACGTTCAGCTGCACGTAGCCGGCGTCCCAGTAGGACACGAGCATCCGCTGCTGGCCGGCGATCCGCTTCACCACGACGTCGTGGTGGAAGATGGCGTTGCCGAACGCGCCCTGCCCGACGATCTGGGCCGCCTGCGGCAGGCTGAAGATGTCGAAGTCCCGGATGAACTCGGGGTCGCGCGGATCGGTGATGTCGAAGATGTCGACGTCGGCGAGCTCGGTGTTGTCGGAGGCCACGAGGAACGCCCGCGGGCCGTCCTGCCACACGAAGACGCTGTGGTAGGACTTGCCGACGAGGGCCGGATCCTGGACCTCGGACGACTCCGGGGAGCGGTCGCCCGCGCCCTGCACGAGCGGCACGGGATGCGCGGGATCGGTGACGTTGTAGAGGTCGAAGCCGCCGCCGGTCTTGTCCGCCGGCGCGCACGGGGCCGTGACGTTCGAGCCGTAGGTCTCGTCGTTGACGGCGAGGATGTCGCCGGTGAACTGCGGCGTGCTGATCGACACCACGTGCGCGCCCTCGCCGTGGTAGAAGGGCGCCAGGGCGGGGATGAACGCGACCTGTGCGGGATGCGCCGGGTCGCGGATGTCGACGACGAACGTGCCGCCGTCGGAGCACGTCGGGCTGTCCCAGGAGTTGAGGTACGCGTAGCCCTTGTGAACCGCGACGTCCGCGATCTGCCCGGGCAGGACAGGCTGGCCCGTGCTCGGGCTGATGAGGTTGAGCTCGCCGACGAGATCCATGTTCTCCCGGACCGGCGGCAGGTGGCCGAACACGAGGCCGTGGTGCTGGAAGCCGAACGCCGGCGCGGTCACGTCGGACAGCGTCGCGCCGCCGATCGCCGTACCGAGGCGCGCGGTCTTGCTTCTGGTCTCCCCGAGCGCGAGCGCGTCGGGCGCGACGAGCGCGGTCGTGACGCACGCCAGGACAAATGCGCCGAGTGCTCGCATACGAATCGCTTCCACGGGTCCCCCTATCGGCCTACGGACAATGTGGCGCGCGCCCGCCTCAGCCAGGCGCCCAGCCAGCCCAAGTTGCCGGTCAGGATACGCCTCGTGCGCGGCGATGTCGAGACTTTTGCCACGAACTTTTGCCCGCGGCGGCGCACCTCAGCGCAGCAGCCGGATCGTGACCGCCGGCGCCTCGCGCGAGTTGCCGGCGCGGTCGGTCGCCACGACCGAGAGCCGCACCCGGACCGAGCGGCCTCTGCGCAGCGCGCGCAGGGCGTCGCGCTGCTGCGCCCGCGTCAGGGTGATCGCCAGCTCGGCGCCGCCGCCGGCGATCGCGATCGGGCGGCGCGCGACCTTCAGGGGCAGCGCCAGCCCGGCGATCGTGAGCGAGCCCGAGGCCGCCACGAAGCCGCTCTCGGTCGAGCTGGCGAACACGCGGATCCGCCGCGAGCGGGCGATGTGCTGGCGGCTCGCGCCCCCGACCTCCAGCCGCGGGGCGGTGCGGTCGCGCGCGCCGCCCGAACCGGGCGGCGCCGGGGTCAGCGTCCGCACGACCGACTCGCAGTCGGCGCCGACCTCGTCGAGCGTGTCGGCGTCGACCTTGTCGGCGCCGGCGCCGCAGCGCACGACGTCCTGGATCCCGTCGCGGGCGCGGATGTCGTCGTCGCCCGCGTCGCCGCCGAGCTCGTCGGCGCCCAGGCCGCCGAGCACGAGGTCCGCGCCGCCGCCCCCGGCGAGCGTGTCGTCGCCGTCGTCGCCGCTGAGCTGGTCGGCCGCCGGGCCGCCCGTCAGGCGGTCGGCGCCGGCGCCCCCGAGCAGCGTCGTGGCGATGCTCACCGACACGGTGGCCGTGTCCTCGCGCTCGCCGAGATCCAGCCGCACGGACCGCACGCCGGCCGAGGCGCAGAAGGTCTGGATGATCCACGCGTTCGCGTCCGGGGTGATGTCGCCGGGCGTGCAGTCGCCGGGGTCCATGCCGCCGTCGACCGTCGGGTCGCGGAACTCGATGCGCGAGCCGCTCGCGCGCACGACGACCGTGTTCAGCGACGTCGCGTCGGCGGAGATGTACGAGACGACGCCGGCCGACGGGCGCACGAGCGAGTGCGCATCGGCGCCGGCGGGCGCGACCGCGGCCGCGAGCGCGACGGCTGCGCCGATCGCGGCGCCCCTCACGGCCGGAACACCGCCTTCCATGTCTTCGTGCCGTCCACCGTGTGCATGATCGTGGCATCGCTGAGGACGAGGTAGAGCTCGTCGCGGCTGATCGCCTTGAACTTGTACGGCTCGCCGTCGACGCGGCCGGTCGCCTGCCAGGTGTCGCCGCCGTCGGCGGAGCGCTCGACGGTCCCGTCCTTCAGCGCGCGGTAGAGCGCGCCGGGGGCGGGCCAGGCCAGCCGGATCCCCTCGCGCCGGTCGATCGGACGCCAGCTCTCGCCCTCGTCGCGCGAGCGAAACAGCTCCCCGTCGTTGGAGGCGACGACGCGCTGCGGATCCTGCGGGTCGACCTCGAAGTCGATGATCAGCCCGCGCGGCGTGAAGTGCTCGGTGAACGTGCGGCCGCCGTCGTGGGAGATCAGCAGCGCGCTCAGCACGGCGTCGAACGCGTACATGCGGTCGTGCGCGAGGACGATCTTGTGCAGGTCGGCGTCGCCGAGGCGCGAGATCGCGCGCCAGGTGGCGCCGCCGTCGTCGGAGGCGATGAAGCCGAGGAACGACGGCAGCGCGCCCGCGCGGTCTGGATGGCCGGAGCCGATCAGCCGCCGCGGGCCGGCGACGAGAAGCTCGAGGAAGGTGCCGAGCCCCGATCGCCTGCCCTGGGCGGCGATCGTCGCGCGGACCCGCCGGACCTTCCCGGTTGCCGGCGTGACGCGATAGAAGCCGCGGTTGGTCGTCAGCAGGAAGTCCTTCGTCACCGGGTCGATGTCGAGCGCGTTGACGAACGGCGGCTTCTTCGTGAAGTCGACCAGGCGGTCCGAGCGCGCGGCGCTCGCTCCCGGGTCGCCGCTGGAGGACGCCCCGCAGCCCGCGAGCGCGAGCGCTGCCACGGCCGTCGCGGTGAGCGCGCGCGCGGTCATGTGGCCGTGCCCGCCTGCGACAGCAGCCACAGCGCCAGCATCGTGAAGCCGACCATGATCGCGAGCATCGCGTACTGCGACCGTGCCGCGGCGCGCGGCTGCCCGTAGAGCGCGAGCGCGCGGTCGTGCGCGAGCGTCAGCGCGGCCACGTGGCCGGCGACGACGCAGCCGACCTGCGCGTACCAGGCCTGATTCTGGGAGATGACCCCGTAGTCGACGGCCGCCGACGCGGTCCCGAACAGGTCCCAGCCGCGGCCGAGCGGGTCCGAGGCGAGGTAGCCGATCCCCTGGCCCTCGAAGAGCAGGAACGTGAGGTAGTGCGCGGCGACGTAGACGAGCGCGATCGGCACGAGCGCGTGGATGAACCCGCGCCGCAGCGCGTCGGCCGACAGCGCCGGGGCCAGGCGGTGGGCGGACTGGCTGCCGGCGGCGTAGAACGTCGCGACGAGCACGACGCAGGCCAGCAGGCCGAGCGTCTCGGACACGTCCTTCGCCGACGGTCGCGGTGAGCCCGGTCGCGGTCAGCGCATCGCTGAGCTCGGCCTCGATCGAGGTCCACAGGCTGCCGGCGGTGAGGCCGTCGAACGTCACGGTGCCGATCATCACGGCGACGAACGCGATCGTCCCGGGGACGATCTCCAGGCGCGGCAGCCCGGCGAGCGGCGGCCGCACGCCGACCGTGCCGTCGCGCGACTCGAACACGGAGATCCGCGAGAGCAGGTTGTAGTAGACCGCGAACGTCTCGCCGCGGGTGCTCCAGGCCTCGACGCCGTAGACCGCCTGGCCGGCGAGCGTCACGACGGTGTAGGCGGCGACGGCGATCGCGAGCGTGCGCGGCTGCTCGCCCCAGCCGGAGACGAGCTCGATCCACGTGAACACGAGCAGGCCGGCGGCCGCCGGCCAGCGACCCAGGCGCTCGGGGTACGCGCGGGGCGCGCCGCGCGGTCGCAGGCTCCCGGCGAGCCGTCCGAGCGCGCGCCAGGGGCTCAGCGCGCGGAAGACGTCGCCGAACAGCGCGCTCGCGAAGGCCATGCCGACCCAGAACGTGATGAAGACGAAGGTCGGCGCGAGGTTGCTCAGCGCGTTCTGCGAGCCCTCGAGCCCCGCGACGATCACGAGCGCGAGCAGCGCGACCCCGGCGGCGCCGGCCGCGACTTGGACCGGGAGGCTCGCGATCGCCGTGCCGATGGCGCCCGGAAGCGGGCGCCAGCGGTCGGCGTCCAAGCGCGGCTCGCGCCAGAGGACCGCGAGCGCGAGGAACGACACGACGAGCACGGCGACCGATGCGTAGATGAACAGCCACTCCGGCAGCGGCAGGTTCGCGCGCTGGATCAGGCCGTGCGCGGGCGCCGCGGCGGGCAGCGCCGCCCCGGCGGCGAGCAGGGCCGCCGTCACCGTGAGCGTCCGGCGCAGGTGCCGGCGCGCGGTCAACGGCGGATCGCGAAGAAGACCTTGATGCCGCGCGAGCAACGGAACTTCAGCTTCGTCTCACTGCCGAAGTCGCGGCAGCGGTAGCCGCTCGGCCGGCGGTGGCTGGAGAGGTAGCGCCGGGCGTAGGTGCGCGACGGCGCGCAGCGCAGCTGATCGGCCTTGACGTTGTAGCGCTTGCCCTTGACGACGATCGTGCCGCAGTCGCTCGGGGGCACGATCGCGCCGGCGCGCGGTGCGACTGCGGCGAGCGTCGCGCAGGCGGCGAGCACGACCGCCGCCACCACGAGCAGCGCGCGTGGCATGGGCCGGGCATGTGTCGCCGTCCTCCCCATCTCCGATCGTCAGGGTAGGCGCCGCGTGACCGCGGCGCAATGCGCAGCCGGGCGATCAGGCGTGCGGCGCGGGCTCGTCCACCGCCGTCGCCGACCGCGAGCGCAGCGCGCCGACCGCGACGCCCAGCTCGGCGTGCTGGTCGCCGGCGCCGGTGTGTGCCGGATCGGCAAGCTCGAGCGCGCGCGCGAGGTCGCGGCTCGAGCGCGTCCGCAGCTCCGTGAGCGGCTGCAGCAGGCCGCGCAGGACGAGCGCACCGCCGACGAAGCGCGGCGCCCAGACGCGCGACGAGCGCCGCGCGACGCCGCGCTCGATCGCGTCGATCGCATCCGACAGCGGTGCCGGCGTCGCGACGAACCGCGGCAGCGCCTTCGTCAGGACCTGCGTCGAGGGGTGCGCGAAGCTGCCCTTCACGAGGTCGGTGTCGATGAAGCCGAAGTACGCGCAGCCGACGCGCGCGCCGGACGGCGCGAGCTCGACGCGCAGGGCATCGGTCATCGCCTCGACGCCGGCCTTCGACGCCGTGTAGGCGCCCATCAGCGGCGCGTGGCTCGCCGCCGCCAGCGACGAGATGTTCAGCAGGTAGCCGCGGTTGCGCACGATCTCGCCGAGCACCGCGCGGTCGGTGCGCCAGGCGCCCATGAGGTTGACCTCCAGCGTGCGCTCGAACTGCTCGCGCGGCATCGTCGCCATCGCGCCCATGAACTGGATCCCGGCGTTGGCGATCGCGACGTCGATCGAGCCGAAGCGGGCGAGCGTGCCCTCGACCGCGGCCTGCAGCGCGTCGTAGTCGGTGACGTCGGCCTCAAACCAGGCGCTGCGCGGCCCGAGCTGGGCGGCCTGCTCCTCGAGCAGCTCGGGCTCGAGGCCGACGAGCGCGACGTTCGCGCCCGCGGCGTGCAGCCGCCGGGCGGCGCCGGCGCCGATCCCGCGCGCCGCGCCGGTGATGAAGACGGTCCGCCCGGCGACGTCGAAGCGCGAGCGCAGCATCACGCGGCCGCCGCGGTCTCGGTCACGCCGGCGCCCTGGCGCAGCGCGTAGGCGCCCTCGTCGAAGCGCCGCGTGTGGTGGCGGAAGCGGAACGTGAAGTCGGGCCAGATCGTCGTGTTGTTGCCGTTGGCGTCGAGATACCAGCTCGCGCAGCCCGACATCCAGACCGTGCCCGCCATCTTCGACTGGACGCGCGCGTTGTAGGCCGCCATCGCCTCGGGGCGGACCTCGAAGGTCTCGATCCCGCGCTCGTCCATGACCCGCAGCGCGTCCATGACGTAGCGCAGCTGGGACTCGATCATGAAGATCATCGAGTTGTGGCCGAGCCCCGTGTTGGGGCCGATGATCTTGAAGAAGTTCGGCAGGCCGGCGATCGTCGCGCCGCGGTAGGCCTGGATCCCTTCGGCGGCGGCGGCGGCGTGCAGCGTGCGCCCGTCGCGCCCGCGCACGAGCCGCGCGGTCGGCGGGTCGGTGACGTGGAAGCCGGTCCCGAGGATGATCGTGTCGACCTCGCGCTCGCTGCCGTCGGCGAGCACGATCGTGCGCCCGTGGATCGCGGTGATCTGCTCGGTCACGAGCTCGACGTTGGGCCGCGCGAGCGCCGGATACCAGTGGTTGGAGAGCAGCACGCGCTTGCAGCCGAGGCGGAAATGGGGCGTGAGCCTGCGCCGCAGCTCGGGGTCCTTGACCTGCTTGCGCAGGTGCGTCGCGGCGATCTTCTCGGCCCCGGCCATGAAGCGGCGGTCCTTGATGAAGCCGAGCAGGAACGACTCGCGCGCCCAGTAGATGCTCGTGCGCACGGCCTTCTGCGCGAAGGGCAGGGTCTTGTAGAGGCGCCGCTCGAAGCGGGTCGTCGGGCGGTCGGTGTGGGGGAGGATCCAGGGGGCGGTGCGCTGGAAGACGTGCAGCTGCCCGACGTCGCCGGCGATCCGCGGCACGAACTGGATCGCCGAGGCGCCGGTCCCGATGACCGCGACGCGCTCGCCGGTGAGGTCGTGGTCGTGATCCCACTCGGCCGAATGGAAGAGCGTGCCCTCGAAGCGCCGCAGGCCCCGGATCGACGGCACGCTCGGATGGCTCAGCGGCCCGGTGGCGTCGACGAGGACCTGCGCCGTCCAGGCGCCGCGCGACGTCTCGACGCGCCAGCGCCGCTGGTCCTCGTCCCAGGCGGCGCCGGTGAGCTCGTGCCCGAAGCGGATGTGGGGGCGCAGGTCATGGCGTTCGGCGAGGTCGCGCAGGTAGTCCCAGATCTCCTCCTGGCGGGAGTAGGTCCGGCTCCAGCCGGGGTTGGGGGCGAAGGAGAACGAGTACAGGTGCGAGGGCACGTCGCACTGGCAGCCGGGGTAGGTGTTGGCCTGCCAGGTGCCGCCGACGTCGTCGGCGCGCTCGAGCACGACGAAGTCCTCGATCCCCGCCGCCCTGAGCTGGATCGCGAGGCCGAGCCCGGCGAATCCGCTGCCGACGATCGCGATCCGCACGTGCGCCGGCGCGGCGCCGTCGCGGGTCTCCTCGGCTGGTTCGACGGGCAGCGCCACGAGCTCGCTCATGATCGCTCCGCGTAGGTCGGGAAGTGCGCGGGCCAGACGGCCTCGGGCAGCGACGGGTCGGGCTCGGGCTCGGGCTCGGGCTCCGGCGCGGGCGGCGGCGGCGCGCCGATCGAGCCCGCCAGCGGCACGCGCCGCTTGCCGGCGGTCACGCCCACGCGGTGCAGGCCCCAGGCCAGCATCCCCAGCAGCGCCAGCGTGCAGGCGAGCACGACGCCGTAGGCGCCCCAGGTGATCGCGGCCGCGCGGGTCCTGGACTCGCGCTGCAGCAGCTCGTGGTCGGAGAAGAACGGGCGCTCGAAGTTCGCCGGGGCCGCCACGCCCGGGACCGGGATCGCGGGGTCGGCCGGCGCGTAGATCGGCAGGCCGAGGATCGCGTTGCCCTTGTGCAGGCGGATCATCGTCTTCCACTCGCCGTAGAGCGGGACCGGCTTGGTCGTCTCGTAGACGCCCTCGCGGACCCGGCGCAGGTGGTCGACGACGAGCTGCCCGTCGCCCTGCCAGGCCGTCGCCGTCAGCCAGGTCGCGCCGTCGGCGGCGTCGCGGTCGCGCATCGTGAGCGTGACGTTTGCGGTCCGCTTGGCGCCCGTCGTGACGTCGTGCAGCGCGACCCGCGCGCTGAGGTCGGTCGTGGACTGCGTGAACAGCGGGAAGGCGAGCATCGCGCCGACCGCGAGGGCGGAGGTGAGCGCCGCCCAGCGCAGCGGCCGGCTGTACTCGATGCGCTCGGAGCCCAGCCGCGCACCGACCCAGGCGCCGATCAGCGAGCCGGCGACCGCTGTCGCGAGGCCGAGCACGATCGTCTCGGGGAGGATCTCCGACGGCCACGGGATCGGCATCCAGACGTGCGACCAGCCCCATTCGGCGGCGAGGCCGACGGTGCCGATCAGCGCGCCGCAGACCGCGCCGAAGCGCAGCGGGCGCTTGACCGACACGAGCAGCGCGACGCCCTCGACGATCAGCGCCTCGGCGATGTAGAGCGGGAAGTGGGGCAGCGTCTCGCCGAGCGAGCCGTGCACGCCCAGCGCGAGCAGGCCGCGCATCACGATGAAGAACGCGACGGCGCCGAGCGCGCGGCCCGGGCCGAGCCAGACGCGCGCGGCGACGAGGCCGACGCCGGCGGCGAGCATGATCAGCATCGGGTGGTAGATGAGCTGGAACTGCGGGATGCCGAAGTCGAACTCGCCCTGGAAGGTCGACAGGCCGACGAGCAGGCCGCCCGGCAGCCAGACGTGGCGCAGGTGGCGGACCCACTTGTACTCGCGGTCGGGCATGCCGCTGGCGCGGACCGCGCGGCGGACCTCGACCTGGATGATCGCGATCCCGATGAGCGTCATCGCGGCGCCGCCGATGAGCATGAGGTGCGTCGGGCCCCAGAGCGTCACGTCCTGGCCGAAGAGCCGGTGCCAGAAGTCGTCGAGCGGGAAGCCGAGCAGCGAGAAGAGGCCGGCGCCGCACATCATCAGGCCGCCGAGCGGTGCGTACCAGTCGCGCGTGATCTTCACCGCGGTCGGGCCGGGGCGGTCGGCGCGCTCCTCGCGCGAGAGGCAGATCGAGAACCAGCCGGCGGCGAAGATCCCGTAGAGGCCGGCGAGGATGAAGAAGTGCGACGGGTTGCTGAAGACGCCCGGGTCGCGGCCGCGGTCGATGTGCAGCGACACGTCCCAGTAGAGGCCGAACACGGCCGTGAGCAGCGAGATGATCGCCAGGCCGCAGGGCAGCGAGGCCCAGGCCGGCTGGCCGGAGACGCGCTCGGAGAAGCGCTCGAACCAGGTCAGCGTCGTGACCATCTCGCTGCGGTGGCCGAGGCCACCCATGAGCAGCACGATGATCGCGAATCCGGAGATCGCGCCCGCGAGGCCGAGGTCGCGAGTCGAGGCGCCGCCTGCGTTGTCGGCGGCGGTGGTGGCGAGCAGGGAGACCGACGCATGTAGGGCGCTCATGATGGCGCCACCATAACATGTAACGTCAAATGATGACAAATAGAATTCACCCGTGCCGACTGGCGTTTCGGGCGGCGTTCAACGCTGCACCACGACCCGGCTCACGCGCTCGCCGGGGAGGATCACCGCCCGCTGCGTCAGCTCGGCGAGCAGCAGCCCGGCGGCCAGCTCGACGGCCAGCAGGGCGAGCAGGACGACGAGCTGCGTGGCCGCCGCCTCCTCCGCCGACGCGCCGCCCAGGACGAGCCCGACGAACGTGCCGGGCAGCGTCACGAGGCCGACGCTGCGCGTCTGATCGATCACCGGGACGAGGCCGGTGTGGACGGCGCGGCGGATCGCCGGCTCGAGCGCGCGGCGCGCCGAGTCCCCCAGCGCCAGGCGCGTCTCGATCTCGGGAATGTCGTCCTGCAGCGACTCCAGCAGCCGCCGGCCCGTCAGCGTCGTGGCGGCCATCGCGCCGCCGATCAGGATCCCGGCGGTCGGGACCGCGGCCCGCGCGGTGAGGTCGAACGCGCCGATCGCCAGCAGCACGGCGGTCGCCGCCAGCGCCGGCAGCGCGATCGAGACGAGCGCGCGCAGGCGCGCGCCCGGCAGCCCGCGCAGGCGCCCGCCGGCGGTCAGCCCCGCCGTCGCGACCATCGCCGCGACGAACGCGAAGGCGAGCGCCGGGTACTCGAAGACGAGCGCGATCAGCGCCCCGACGGCCGCGAGCTGCACGAGCGCGCGCACGGCGGCGATCGCGATCTCGCGCGCGTGCCCGAGGCGGTAGCGCAGCGACAGCGCCACGGCGATCGCCGCGAAGCCGGCGCCGGCGAGCACCTTCAGCAGGGACTGGCTCATGCGAGGTCCACGCGGCGGTCGACCCATTCCTCGGCGAAGCCGAGGTCGTGGGTGGTGACGCAGATGCCCAGCCCCTGGTCGCGCAGGCGGCGCAGCGTCGCGCCGATGTGCCCGGTCGTGTCCTGGTCCAGCGCCGAGGTCGGCTCGTCGAGCAGCAGCAGCTCGGGGCCGCGCGTGAGCGCACGGGCGAGCGCCACCCGCGCCCGCTCGCCGCCGGAGAGGTCGCCCGCGACGCGGTCGGCGAACGAGGGGTCGAGGTCCGCGTCGGCGAGCGCCGCCTGCAGGGCGTCGTCGCTCAGTCCCTCGACGCCGTAGCGCAGGTTGTCGGCGACGGTGCCGGGGAGCATCACCGGCGTCTGCGCGACGAGCCCGACGCGGCAGCGCAGCTCGCGCGCGTCGAGCGCGCCGATGTCGGCGCCCGCGAGCGTGATCGTCCCGGCGTCGATGTCGATCAGGCGCACGAGCGCGCGCAGCAGCGTGCTCTTGCCCGCGCCCGACGGCCCGAGCAGCCCGGTGACCCTCCCCGGCGGCACCTGCAGGTCGAAGCCGCGCAGGATCTTGCGCTCGCCGAGCGTGACCTCGATGCCGCGCGCGTCGATGCCCTCGGTCGCCGGCCCGCTCACCGGCTGAGCCTATGCGCCGGCGGCCCTGCGGTTGCCCGTCGCCTGGCCGGGATCGCCGTCCTCGGCGGAGCTCGTGTCGGGCGCGTCGTCGCCGGTCACCTCGTTCTCGGGGTGCTCCTTCGGGTCGATGCCCGTGCCCGGCTGGTTGTCCTCGGGGTAGCCCTCGCCGGCGTCGGTCGGCGGCTCTTCGCGTTCTTCGTTCATGGGCGGGGAGGTACCCGCCGCGGCGTCAGAGCAGCCCGAGCGCCGCCCCGGCGTCGCGGACCGCGTTGAACAGCGGCGACGGGACGATGCCGAGGATCAGCGTCAGCGCGCCGAAGATCACGGCGACGGCGACGACCTCGCCCTGCGCGAGCAGGCTGGTCGCCTCCTCCGAGCCGCCGGCGAGGACCGGGCGCTCGCCGCTTGCGAGCGGGGCCGGTGCGGCGGACTCGCCGGGCGTCATCCAGATCGCCGCGATGACCCGCAGGTAGTACCCCAGCGAGATCATCGAGCCGATGACGATGAAGACCGCCAGCCAGGTGTAGCCGTTGTCCACGGTCGCGTCGATCAGATAGAACTTTCCGATGAAGCCGCCGGTCGCCGGGAAGCCGGCGAGGGCGAGCATCGCGATCGTCATCGGCCAGGCCAGCAGCGGTCGTGACGCGCCCAGGCCGTTGAGCGAGGCGAGGTCGTCGCCGTGGGGCGTCTCGCGCTCGCGGGCGACGATGACGGCGAACGCCGCGAGGTTCATCACGAGGTAGACGGCGAGGTAGAAGACCGTCGCCTGCAGCCCCAGGCGCGTCGCGACGACGACGCCCGCGAGCATGTAGCCCGCCTGTGCGACCGACGAGTAGGCGAGCATCCGCTTCAGCGACGACTGCCCCAGAGCGCCGACGTTGCCGACGATGATCGTCACGGCGGCGAGCGTCGCGAGCGCCGGCGCCCAGTCGACCGAGGCGTCGATCAGCGCGACGTCGAACAGGCGCAGGGTCACGCCGAAGGCCGCCGCCTTCGTCGCCACGGCCATGAAGGCGGTGATCGGCGTCGGCGCGCCCTCGTAGACGTCCGGCGTCCACTGGTGGAAGGGCGCCACCGAGGCCTTGAAGGCGAGCCCGACGATCGTCAGCGCGATGCCGGTCAGCAGCAGCGGGTCGGTGACGAGGTCGCCGCCGCCGCGCAGCACCTTCGCGATGTCGGCGAAGTCGGTCGCGCCGGTCGCGCCGTAGAGGAACGCCAACCCGTACAGGAAGGTGGCCGAGCCGAGCGAGCCGACGACGAGGTACTTCAGTCCCGACTCCAGCGACGACGCCCGGCGCATCTCGGTCGCGCACAGCACGTAGAGCGGGATCGACAGCAGCTCGAGACCGAGGAAGACCGACACGAGGTTCTGCGCGGCGACGAGCACCATCATGCCCGCGATCGACGTCAGCAGCAGCGCGTGGTACTCGCCGTGGGCGGCCTCGCGCGGGGCGATGTGGCGCCAGGACAGGAGGATCGTCGCGACGCCGGCGACGCAGAACATGAGCGTCAGGATCAGCGTCAGCTCGTCGAGGCGCAGCGCGCCCGCGATCAGGTCGGTGCGCTCGCCCCACTGCCAGATCGACAGCCCGGCCACGATCGCGAGCGTCAGGATGCTCAGCACCGGCACCGCCATCTCGCGCAGCGCCCGCGAGCGCGCGAGGCCGAGCAGCAGCACGATCAGCGCGCCGGTGAAGACCGCGACGAACGGCGACAGCCCGGCCCAGTCGATATGCGGCCCGGCGATCTTGGCGGCGGCGGAGATCACGGCGCCGCCTCCAGCGCGACCGCCGGCTCGTCGGAGCCGCCGACCGTCGCCTCGCTGCGCTCCAGCGCGAACTGCGGATACAGCGCGATCGCGAGGATCGCCAGCACGAGCGGCACGAGCACGAGCCCGTCGCGCAGCGACATCTCGCGCGACTCCACGCGCGGCCCGGTGCGGTTGTGCATCGTCGCGATGAACATCCGCAGGGCGTAGACGGCGGCCAGCACGACGCCGGTCGAGGCGATGATCGCGATCGCGATCTTCGACTGGAAGACACCGAGCAGGATCAGGAACTCGCCGACGAAGTTCGACGAGCCGGGCATCGCGAGGGTCGCGAACGTGAGGATCAGGAACATCGTCGCGAGCACGGGCGCGCGCATCGCGATGCCGCCCATGTCGCGGATGTCCTCCGAGCCGCCGGCGCGGTCGGCGAGCAGCGCGACGACGAGGAACGCCGGCGCCACGACGAGGCCGTGGTTGAACGCCTGGAGGATCGCGCCCTGGGCGCCCTGGGCGTTGAGCGCGAAGATCCCGAGCGTGATGAAACCCAGCTGCGCGACCGACGAGTAGCCGAGGATCAGCCGCGTCTCGGTCGTCGTGAAGGCCATCGCCGAGCCGTAGAGGATCGAGGCCAGCGCGAGCAGCAGCATCAGCGTCTGGAAGTGCTGCGTCGCATCGGGGAACAGCGGCAGGCAGATGCGCAGGAAGCCGTAGGCGGCGACCTTGCTCAGCACCGCCGAGAACAGCGCGAGCACCGGCAGCGGCATGTTGCGATAGCCGTCTGGCATCCAGCCGTGCAGCGGGAAGGCGGGCATCTTCACGAGGAACGCGGCCGCGAAGAACAGGAAGATCCAGTACTGGCTGGAGGTCGCCAGCGGGCGCTGGGCGAGGTCGGAGAACGCGAACGACAGGTCGGCCGGGCCCTTCGCCGCGAGCACGCCGGTCGCGACCGCCGCCGTGAGCATCAGCAGCGAGCCGACGAGCGTGTAGATGACGAGCTTCATCGTCGCCTGCACGCGCTTGGCCCCGCCCCACATGCCCGTGAGGAAGAAGAACGGCACGAGCATGAGGTCGAAGAAGACGACGAACAGGGCCAGGTCCTGCGCGAGCAGCGCGCCGAGCACGGCCGTCTCGGCGATCGCGAGGTGCAGGTAGAAGAGCCGCGGCTTCTCGGGTGGGTGGGCCCAATCTCGCGTGCTGGCCCAGAAGGTGCAGGCGAACCAGAGGATCCCCGTGAGCAGCACGAGGAAGAGGTTCAGCCCGTCGAGGCCGAGCTTGTAGGAGATCCCGAGCTCCTTGATCCAGCTCTCGTTCGTGACGTACTGCAGCCCGCCCGACGAGCTGTCGAAGTCGACGACGTAGAGGACCGCGTAGGCGGCGACGAGCAGCGTGCCGACGAGCGCGACCTTCGACGCCAGGCGCTCGGGCACGAACAGGCCGATGATCCCGAACGCCAGCGGGAGGAACAGCACGATCGAGAGGTGCAGGGTCATGCCGCCACGAGGAAGTAGAAGGCGATGACGACCATGCCCAGGACCAGCAGCGCGGCGTAGTAGCGCAGGAAGCCCGTCTGCGCCGCCCGGACCGCCGACGAGCCGGCGCGCACGACGCCGGTCGAGCCGCCGACGAGGACGCCGTTGACGACGACGCGCTCGAACGTCTGCTGGGCGAAGTTGCCAAACCAGCGCGACGGGCGCACGACGAGCGTGTCGATGAGCTCGTCGAAGAACCACTTGTTGACGAACAGCCGGTGCAGCGCCGACAGCCGCTGGCGGACGCGCTCGGACAGGCCGGGGTTCTTCACCCAGACGTAGTAGGCGATCGCGATCCCGGCGAGGCCGACGGCGGCCCCGAGCACGAGGCCGAAGACGAGCAGGCCGTTGCTGGGATCGCGCTCGTACAGCGCGGAGTCGTGGAAGGTCGGCTCGAGGAAGTGGTCGACGACGTGCGTGACCTTCGGGATCTGCAGGAAGCCGCCGACGATCGACAGCAGCGCCAGGATGCCCATCGCGGCCTTCATCGAGGGCTCGCGCTCGGCGATGTGGTGGTCGGGGCCGGGGAAGCCGACGTCGGTGTCCTCGACCTCGCCGTTGGCCGGGTTGGTGTGCACCTCGGCGTGGTGGAGATGGCCCTCCTCGAGCTCGCGCGCCTCGGGCACGGGCTCGCCGTAGAAGGCGCGGAAGATCATCCGGAAGGTGTAGATCCCGGTGAGGAACGCGCCGACGTAGCCGGCCGCGTAGAGGATCCAGTACCAGCCGCCGCGGTCGCCGATCAGCAGCAGGATCTCGTCCTTGGAGAAGAAGCCCGAGAACGGCGGCACGCCCGACAGCGCCAGGCCGCCGATGACCATGCAGCCGAACGTGAACGGCATCGCGCGCTTGAAGCCGCCCATCTTGTCGAGGTTCTGCTGGCCGGCCATCGCGGCGATCACCGAGCCGGCGGCCATGAACAGCAGCGCCTTGAAGAAGGCGTGCGTCATGAGGTGAAAGAGGCCCGCGGCGTAGGCCCCCGCGCTGACGGCCATGATCATGTAGCCGATCTGGGACATCGTCGAGTAGGCGATGACGCGCTTGAGGTCGGTCACCGCGATCGCGATCGTCCCCGCGACGAGCAACGTCAGGCAGCCGACGACGGCGCCGACGTCGGCGGCCGTCGGGGCCAGCTCGAAGAGCGGGTGCATGCGGGCGATCAGGTAGACGCCGGCGGTGACCATCGTCGCGGCGTGGATCAGCGCGCTGACGGGCGTCGGGCCCTCCATGGCGTCGGGCAGCCAGGTGTGGAGCGGGATCTGCGCGGACTTCGCGAAGGCGCCGACGAGCAGCAGGATGCAGCCCGCGGTGAGATCGGCGTCGCCGGGCTCGAAGGCCTCCTTGGCGCGCTCGAAGGTCGTCAGGAAGTCGACCGTGCCGACGTGCTTGAAGATGAAGAACGTCCCGAGCACGAGGCCGACGTCGCCGATGACGTTGATGACGAACGCCTTGATCCCGGCGGTCGTGGCCGTGCCGCGGCGATACCAGAAGCTGATCAGCAGATACGACGCGGCGCCGACGAAGGCCCAGCCGATGATCAGCACGAGGAAGTTGCCCGCCAGGACGAGCAGCAGCATCGAGAACACGAAGTAGTTCAGGTAGCCGAAGAACCGCACGTAGCCGGCGTCGGAGTCCAGGTAGCTGATCGAGTAGAGGTGGATCAGCGTCGAGACGCCGGAGACGACGAGGATCATGAAGACCGACAGCGGGTCGAGCAGCAGCGAGAGCTGGGCATCGACGCCGACGGTGTTCGCGTAGTCCCAGGCGACGGCGACGACCTGCTTCTCCTCCTCGCCGAGACCCTGCAGGCAGATCAGCGCGCCGACGGCCGAGGCGAACGAGCCGGCGAGCGCGGCGGTCGCGAGGTAGCCGGCGCCGCGACCGGGCAGCCGGCGCCCGACGAGGCCGACCGCGATCGCCCCGGCCAGCGGCAGCAGCAGCGTCAGCCAGCCGAAGAGCTTCAGGGTGTTCACCCCTGCAGCTCCCGCAGCTCGTCGACGTCGATCGGCAGCCGGCGCCGGTGCATCGCGACGATGATCCCCAGGCCGATCGTGACCTCGCAGGCCGCGACGACCATCACGATGATCGCGAAGATCTGGCCGTCGGCGTTGCCGTGCATGCGCGAGAAGGCGATCAGCGCGAGGTTCGCCGCGTTGAGCATCAGCTCGAGGCAGAGCAGGATCACGAGCGGGCTGCGGCGCGTGAGCACGCCGGCGGCGCCGATCGTGAAGATCAGCGCCGAGACGGCGAGGTACCAGCCGATGTCCATCAGGCGTCCTCTGCCGGCGGCGCGGGCGCCGGCGCGGCCGGGGTCGGCGCGGGCAGCCGGTGCGGCCCGCCGACACCCTCGGCCATCGTGCCGGTGTAGGCCGGGCGCAGGAGGTCCATCGCGCTGTAGCGCGCCTGGTCCTCGGCCGCCGTCAGGCCGCCGCGGCGGCGCGCGAGGACGACGGCGCCGACCGCCGCGATCAGCAGCAGGAAGGACGCCACCTCGAACGGCAGCAGGAAGCGCGTGAGCAGCAGCTCGCCGATCTGCTGCGGCGAGCCGAATCCCGGATCGATGTGCGCGCCGTTGGAGTCGACGAGCTTCAGGCCCGAGCCCAGCGTCGCGGCGCACAGCTCGACGAACAGCAGCGCGCCGAAGACGACCGACACGAGCCGCAGCCCGTTGCCGGCGCGCGGCCCGAGCGGCTCGTCCTGCCCGCCGACGTAGGCGACGACGAAGACGTACAGGACCATGACCGCGCCCGCGTAGACCACGACCTGGGCGGCCGCGACGAACTCCGCGTGCAGCAGCAGGAAGAGCGCGGCGAGGCACAGCAGGTGCGATACGAGCGCAAGCACGCTGAAGAACGGATTGCGCACGGCGACAACGCCAATAGCCCCCGCAATCGCCCCGATCCCCGCCAGGAAGAACAGCACCTCCGCCATGAAGCGAGCAATCTATCCACCCTGAGGCATTCGAGCGTTCGCGCTGATGGGTACCGTGAGGACATGGGCCAGGAATCGGCCAGCTACTACCTGCCCCTGGCGCCCGAGGTCGCGGAGGCGGTGGTCGTCGCGCTACGCGCGGGCGGTGCCGAGGCGGTGGAGTCCGACCGCTCGTGGCTGGACCTGCGCATCCGCGACGAGCACCGCTACTGGATCGACCTGCGCGTCCACCGCGGACCCGACCACCTGCTGGAGATCCGGATCGCCCTCACCAACGACGAGTGGTCGATCCGGGCGCCGCTGGAGGCGGTGCTCACGGCGCTGCCGCCGGCCGCCGCCGGCCGCTGCCTGTGCGACGAGGACGGCGCCGAGCTGGGCGCGCCGGCCGAGGACGGCTGGTCGCGGCGCCTGGAGGACAACTTCGTGCGACGCCGCGCCGTGTTCATCCGGCGCGTGGGCGACTTCACGGCGCCGATCTCCGCCGACCACGTCTACATGTACATCCACCAGACGCGCTGGACTCGCGACAACGACGACGAGCTCGCCTGGCATCGCGAGCGCGAGATCGCCCGGATCGAGCAGATGTGGGACCCACCGGAGGAGATCGCCGACCCCGAGTTGCCGCCCGGGCACCCGCACGCGAAGCCTCCCGACGCGGACAGGTGAGTCAGGCGGCCGCCCCGCCGAGCGCCGCCGGCAGATCGCGCCGCCCGCGCAGCTCGAGCTTGCGGTACGCGCCGGTGAGGTGCATCTCGACGGTCTTGACGGTGAGAAACAGCGCCTGCGCGATCTCGGCATTCGTCGCGCCCGCTGCAGCCATCTCCGCGATCCGGCGCTCGCTCGGGGTGAGCGCCTCCAGGCCCGTGAGCTCGTGGCGGCGGACGCGGATCCCGCTCGCCCGCAGCTCCGCGCGCGCGGTCTCGGCCAGGCCGCGGGCGCCGCACTCGCGCGCGAGCTCGTAGCCGTCGCGCAGCGGCTCGCGGCTGTCGATGCGCCGGTTCTCGCGGCGCAGGACGACGCCGAGCGTCACAAGCGAGCGCGCGAGCTCCAGGCGCGCGGGCGAATCGGAGAGGTGGGCGATCGCCTCCCGCAACGTCGCCTCCCGCTGGGCGCCGTCCTGGAGGCGGGCCGCGGCGTGCAGCGCCTGACCGATGCCGCCTGGCGTATGCCATTGACGCGCGAGCGAGAGCGCCTGCGTCGCAAGCTCGGCGGCGGCGGCATGCTCGCCAAGCGCCTGCCTGACGGCGGCCGCGACGGTGAGATCCTCGATCCAGGCGGGGTTGATCCCGAACAGGCGCTGGGCGCGCCGAGCCGCGTCCTCCCAATCGGCGGCGGCGAGGTGGTACTGGCCCTGCGCCGCGCGCAGCCGCATCCGCTCGAGCAGCAGCGGCGTCATCGTCGGGTCCTCCGGCAGCTCGCCGTCGCCGCCGGCCGCCGTGAGCTCGTCGGCCGCCTCGTCCTCGCGCCCCGCATCGACGAGGCAGCCGATGAGCGGGATGACGCCGGGCGGGCCGGTGTAGAGCGAGCCACGGTCGACCCCGGCCGCGAGCGCGCCGCGCGCGTCGGCCTCGGCGTCGCGCAGCCGGCCGGCGCGCCGGTTGACCCACGCCCGGTGGCTCAGCGCGATCGCGTAGTCGGCGGTCGAGCCGCGCCGCCGTGCGCTCGCGATGACGCGATCCAGCAGCCGCTGCGCGCTGTCGAGGCGATCGGTCCAGCGCAGCGCAAGGACGATGCCGACGACGACGATCGCGGTCGCGCCCTCCTCGAGCAGGACGTGCGCCTGCGGCGCGGCGCGCTCGGCGGCGTCGGCGATCTCGCGCGCATCGGCGCCCGCGCGGATGAGCGGCATGAGCGCGTAGGCGAGCGCCAGCGCCTCACCGGGTGTCGCGCCGGCCAGGGCGCGGCAGCGGGCAACGGCCGCGTCGAGCTCGGGGCCCGGGCGCCCCATGAGCGCGCTGAGCGTCTGGAGGCGCAGCGCGAGGTCGGGGTCGCGGCGTTCGAGCTCGGGCAGGACCTCGGCGACCAGCGGGCTCAGCTGCGCCTGGGTGCGCTGGTCGTACGGGCTTGCCTGGGTGAGCGCCAGCAGCGCACGGCTGCGCACGACGACGTCGCCCTCGCAGCGCGCCGCCTCCTGAAGGCGCGTCGCGCCGGCGGCGGTCTCGCCGGAGACGTACTGCGCGAGGCCGAGGTCGAGCAGGAGCCCGGGGCGCTCGTCCTCCTTGGGCGGCTCGTCGAGCGCGCGCGCCAGGAGCGATGCCGCCGTCCTCGGGGCGCCGCGCCTGCGGGCGCCTGCGGCCGCCGCGACGAGCTCTGCGACGACGCCCGCGTCGCCCGCCGGCGGCGCATGGAGGAGCTGCAGTGCCAGCCGCTCGGGTCCGGCGCCGCGCGCGCGCAGCAGCGCGGCCGCGCGGGTGTGCATCGCGCCGCGCTCGGAGGCGAAGTGGCTCGCGCGGACCGCGCTGGCGAGGATCGGATGGCGGAAGCGCAGCGGCGTGGCGTCATCGAGAATTCCGGACCGCGCGAGCTCGGCGGCAAGCCCGGCGGCCTCGGCGACCGAGACCCCGGCGAGCCGCGCGGCGAGCTCGAGCGCGGCGTCCTCACCGAGGACGGCGACGGCTCGGGCGAGGGCGCGAGCGGGCGAGCCGAGGCTGTCGAGCGTCGCCTGCACGCTGCGCGCCACCGTCGGCGGCGTGACCTCGGTGACCCGTGCTGCGCCCGCCACCGTGAACGGCACGCCGTCGCTGCGCAGCGCCCGCACGAGCTCGCCGAGGAGCAGCGGGTTGCCGCCGGTGGCGTCGTGGCAGGCCTGGGCGAACTCGCGCTCGACCGGCCCGCCGGCGGCCGCGTGCAGCAGCGCGTCCACGCCCTCCACCGACAGCGGCCGCGGCGCCAGCAGCTGCGTCGCCGGATGCGTCCGGATCGCCGTGAGCGCCTCCGGCGCCGCCGTGGCCTCCTCGGTGCGGGCGCACACGAGGAGTGCGACGGGCAGCGACTCGATCCGCAGCGCGAGGTAGGCCAGGAACCGCAGCGAGGGCTCGTCGGCCTCCTGCACGTCGTCGACGGCGAGCAGCAGCGGCCGGCGCTCGGCGAGGTTCGCGGTCAGCCAGTACAGCCCGTGCAGGACGCCGGCCAGGGGCTCGGCGTCCGTCGCCGGCACGCCGAGGACGACGCTCGCCGCGAGCCCCGCGGCGCCGGCGAGCAGGGTGTCGCGATCGCGCGTGGCGTGCAGCGCGGGCTCGAGGCACTGGCGCACGACGCCCATCGGGAAGTCGCGCTCCAGCGGCGTTGCGCGCGCGTCGAGGACGGCCATCCCGTGCGCGCCCGCCTGCCTGCGGGCGGCTGCGAGAAGGCTCGTCTTGCCGATGCCGGGCGGGCCCTCGACGAGCAGCGTCACGCCGGCGCCCGAGCGTGCGCTCTCGAGCGCCTGCTCCACGCGCGCCGTCTCCTCCTCCCGCGCGACGAGCGGGAGCGCTGGGATCCTGCCGAGTGTCCCCGAGTGCTGCGTGGCCGGACTCTATACGCGAGATCCCAGGGTCGGGTCCAGGGTCGCTCCCGTAGCGCCGCGTGCGCGGCGACGGCAGGATCGCCGTCATGAAGAGGATCCTCATAGCCGTTGCGGCCGTGGCCGCGCTCGCCGTGCCGGCCTTGTCGGCGCAGGTCGCCTTCGGGCAGACCGCCCAGGACTTCACCGACTGGACCTCGGTCGGCGCGAACGTCGCCACCGGGACGCTGCACGGATCGACCGTCACGCTGTCGGGCACGACGGTCTCGCCGTCGCCGGGGAGCACGCTCGACGGCAGCTCGACCTTCTTCAACCGCGCGGACTTCACCCCGCCGCTGGCGACGAGCGACCACATCCAGTTCATCGGCGCCGGCGGCAACTCCTACACGCTGGCCTTCGCGACGCCGGTCACCGACCCGGTGCTGCACCTCGCCTCGATCGCCTCGACGCTGCACTTCGCCCCGGGGACGGTCATCACGCGCCTCAGCGGCGACGCGCAGTTCAGCGTCGCGGGCAGCGACGTCGTCGGCGCGCTCGACCTGCCGGCGGATGACGGCAACGGCACCGTGCGCCTGAGCGGGACGTTCACGTCGATCCCGTTCACGACGACGTTCCCCGGCTCCGACGGCATCATCCTGCAGGTCGGCGCGCCGCCGCCGGTCCCGCCCGCCACCCCGCCGGTCCCCGCGCCCCCGCCGCCGCCTGCGATCGCGCCTGATTTCACGCTCGCGTTCGGCGATGGAGCCGACGAGTTCTCGACGCTGACCGTCGCCCCCGGCAGCGAGTCGTCGCTGCGGGTGATCGCGGCGCGCAACGTGACGTCCAACGGGACCGTGCAGCTGGCGGTCAGCGGACTGCCGCCGGGCGTCACGGCGACCTTCACGCCACCGGTCCTCGACGGCGTGAGCGATACGTCCACGCTGACGGTGCGAGCGGCGGCCGATGCCTCGGCCTTCAACGACCCGATCACGATCACGGCGACGCCCGTGGACGCCGGGGCGGGCCCGACAGCACGGGCCCTCAACATCGACCTCCTCGTCCAGTCGGAGCTCGCCGCGAGGCTCGAGGGCATCGAGATCACGCAGGCGGTGCAGACGAAGACGCAGCCGCGCTTTCAGACCTACAACGGCGTCGTGCTCGTCAAGCGCAAGAAGACCGTCGTCCGGGTCTTCGCCGACCTCATCGGCGAGCCGTTCCGAGGCGCGAACGCGCTCAAGCCGGACATGGGAATGGCGCTGTTCGGCACCGATGCCGCCGGCCGCCCGCTCCCGGGCAGCCCGCTGTTTGCGGAGTACGCGCCGAGCGGCCAGGGGATGCCGATCAACAACCCGGGCTTCACCGAGTCCGAGCGCAACTCCTCGGACGGGCCGTTCACGTTCGTCCTACCCGAAGGCTGGACGCTCGGCTCGCTGAACCTCCGCGCGACGCCGCTGGCGGCCGCCAACGACACGCTCGTCACAGCGGATGAGCGGCGGATCGGATCGGTGCTGTGCGTCCGCACGGCCTGCGGGTCCACCGGCGAGCGGGTGCTCAACGGCATGACGTTCCGCGATCCGCCGCCGGCGGCCGCGATCAGCGCGCTGCACCAGCTCGTGGTCTTCCATGCCGGCGGCGACCCGAATGGCACGGTCACCTCGATCACGTCGGTCAGCCCACCCGTCGACAAGGTCTTCGAGAAGCTCAGGGCGCTCTCGCCGGTGCCGCTGCACTTCCTCGACAACCGTGACACGGCCTCGGACTGGCCGCGCTACCGGGCGCTGCGGTTCGCCAGCGACAACGGCATCTGGGAGCCCGCCGACCAGTTCGACATGGACATCGGCCGCCCCGGGCTCGGGACGGTCGGCGTCTACAACGTCGGGAACGTCAACGGCGGGGTCACGATCGGCCACACGTCGGTCGTCAACGGCTCGACGCTGCCCAACAGCGCGGCGCTGTGGCGACCGGTCACCTCGATCGCGCACGAGGTCTTCCACCTGCTCGGCTTCAAGCACGCGGCGCCCGAGTGCGGCGCGGGACCGACGACCGGCCCCAACCCCGACAGCGTGCCGTGGCCGGTCCCACAGGGCCGGATGGACTCCGTCGGGATCGACACGACGCCCGGCTCGGGCCAGTTCGGCGGGCCGTACCGGATCATCGCCGACACCGCCGCGTCGCCGGCGTACGACCTCATGAGCTATTGCGGCATCGGCGCCGGCGACCCGCAGCACTGGATCTCCGCCCACAACTGGAACGTGGCGCTCGGCGAGACGCCGCCGGAGCAGCGCCCGATCAAGGCGCTCGGCCGGGTCAAGAGGACGATGGTCATCCAGGCGATCACCCTCCCGAACCCGCAGTTCATCCGGGTCGGGCAGACGCCGCTGTTCACGCCGCAGTTCGCGGCCCCGTCGGGCTTCACCCTCGTCGCGCGCAACAGCGCCGGTAACGTCATCCAGACCGTGCCGTTCGGCGTCATCACCGGCACCGCGGCGGCCGCCGACAACCCCGGCGCGCCGCTGCTCGAGGCGCAGATCCCGCCCGCGGGCGTCGCCCGCGTCGAGCTCGTCGACCCCGCCGGCACCGTCGTGGCGACGCGCGCCGCGAGCGCGGCGGCGCCGGTGGCGAGCATCGTGGCGCCGCGCCGCGGCGCGCGGCTGGGCACCGGCGCCACCACGACCGTCCGCTGGAAGGTGTCAGACGCCGATGGCGACAAGACCGAGGTCACGCTGGACTTCTCCGACGATGGCGGGCGCACGTTCTACAACGTGTGGGCGGGGCCCGGGACCGAGAGCTCCGCGCGGGTGCCGACCGACCTGCTGCGCTCCTCTCGGCGGGCGCGGCTGCGCCTGCGCGTGAGCGACGGCTTCAACGAGACCGTTGTGACATCGGCCCGCTTCGAGGTCGTGCCGCGCGCCCCGCGGGTCGAGATCCTCGAGCCCGGTGGCCGCCCGACCGTCGACGCCGGCGGGACGCTGCGCTTGCGCGGCGCTGCCGCCGACGACCGTGGCGTCGCGATCACCGGCCGCCGCCTGGAGTGGCGCGCCGCCGGCAGGCTGCTCGGGCGCGGCACGACGATCAACGCATCGCTGCCGGCGGGCGCGCGGAGCGTACGCCTGCGGGCGACCGGTCCCGGCGGCCGGACGGGGACGGCCGGCGTCGCCGTCAAGGTCAGGGCGACGACGCCGTTCTTCGTCCGCGTCGCGGCACCGTCGATCGCGCGAACGGCCCGCGCGGCGATCCTCACGGTCTCGGCCAACCAGCCCGCGACCCTCAGCGCCGGCGGGCGTCGCTACCCCGTCGACACCCGCGTGCGCCGCGTTCGCGTTCCCGTCGGCAGCGGCAGGACGATCCGGCTGAAGCTCACGCTGTCCGCGGGCGGCAAGCGCAGCTCGAACACGATCACCGTCCGGCGCCGCTGAGCGGCGCCGGGCTGCGCGTCACTCGCCCTCGTTGCGCAGCGGCGTGCGCTCGAGCGGCTCGTCGAGCAGCATCTCCTTCGTGAAGATGAGGTCCGAGCGGTTGTAGTCGGACATCTCGTAGTCGTGGCCCATCGTGATCGCGTCGAAGGGGCACGCGATCTCGCAGTAGCCGCAGAAGATGCAGCGCGCGAGGTTGATCTCGTAGACGGCCGCGTAGCGCTCGCCGGCCGAGACGCGGTTCTCGGGCGTGTTCTCGGCCGCGACGACGCGGATGCAGTCCGCCGGGCAGGCGGCGGCGCACAGCGAGCAGCCGACGCACTTCTCCAGGCCCGTGTCCTCGAAGCGGTGCAGCCGGTGGCGCCCGCGAAAGCGCGGGTAGACGGGCACCTTCTCCTCGGGGTAGGAGATCGTCTTGGGCCCCTCGAACAGGCGCGCCATCGTCGTCTTCATGCCGCGCAGCGTCTCGCCGAAGGCGCGGTAGGCGCCGCCCGCGCCGCCGGGCTGCGGCGCGCGCTGGACCGTGATGACGTCGTCGCCGGGATCCCAGCGCCCGGTCATGAGGTCGCCACCACGACGACGGCGGTCACGAGTGCGTTGAGCGTTGCCAAGGGAAGCAGCACCTTCCAGCCGAAGCTCATGAGCTGGTCATAGCGCAGGCGCGGGAGCGTCGCGCGGATCCAGACGAACAGGAACACGAATACGAAGATCTTGCCGAACACGACGAACGGGTCGACCCAGCCGGGCGGATCGATGAACGGCAGCTGCCAGCCGCCGAGGAACATCGTCACCGCGATCCCCGAGACGACGAGGATGTTCACGTACTCCGCGAAGAAGTAGGACGCGAACTTCGCGCCGCCGTACTCGGTGTTGTAGCCGGCGACGAGCTCGGCGTCGGCCTCGGGCAGGTCGAACGGCGCGCGGTTGGTCTCCGCGAAGCCCGCGACGAGGAAGATCAGGAAGCCGACGAACTGGGGCACGATGTACCACATGCCCGACTGCGCCTCGACGATCGAGGGCAGCGACAGCGTCCCCGCCGTCATCAGCACGCCGACGAGCGACAGGCCCATCGCGACCTCGTAGGAGATCAGCTGCGCCGCCGCGCGCATCGCGCCGAGGAACGAGTACTTCGAGCCGCTGGCCCAGCCGCCGAGCATCAGGCCGTAGAAGGCGATCGCGCCGAACGCGAAGACGTAGAGCACGCCGATCCCGACGTCGATCCCGTAGAGCCCGACGTCCTGGCCGAAGATGTTCGCGACGTCGCCGAAGGGCAGGATCGCGAAGGCCGCGAGCGCCGTGATCAGCGAGATCACGGGCGCGAGCGCGTAGAGGAAGCCGATGCTCGTGTTGGGCCGGAAGTTCTCCTTCGTGGCCAGCTTGATGATGTCGGCCAGCGGCTGCGCGACGCCCATCGGGCCGACGCGGTTGGGCCCGTAGCGGTGCTGGAAGCGCCCGAGCAGCTTGCGCTCGGCGAGCAGCACGATCGGCACGATCTGGACGGCGATCGCGAACAGCACCACCGACTTGATGATCTGCACGTACCACTGCTCGGAGTAGCCGATGTCGGCGAGGATCGGGATCACTCGGGCGTCACCTCGACGAGCCCCGCGTCCAGCGCCGTGGCCGAGTCGTCGGCGATCCCGGTCTCCAGGAAGACCGTGCCCTCGGGGACGGCGGCGCGCAGGGAGGCGATCGCATGCACGCGATGGCCGTTGGAGCCGACGGTGACGCGGTCGCCGTCGCCGACGCCCAGGCGCCGCGCGTCGACCGGGCTGAGCTCGGCGCGCTGGTGCTGGCGCAGGAACTTCAGCGCCGGCGACAGCTCGACCTCGGGCGCGGCCCAGATCGAGCGGAACGTTCCCAGGCGCAGGGCGCCGTTGGCCGTCGGCGCATGCGGCGGCGTCTCCAGGCCGAACGGGCCGGTGTCGGCGTCCGGCCACGCGGCGGCCTCGGGACGCGCCGGCCAGCGCACGCCGCGCCCACCGATCTCGTCGAGCGTCAGGCCGTTGTAGAACGGGATTGCGTCGAAGAGGACCTTGGAGGCCATCGGGCCCGTCAGCACGCCGGGCTCGTGGCCCAGGCGGCGCGAGAGCTCGGCGAGGACGTGCCACTCGCCGCGGACCTCGTCGGGCCGCGCGATCGCGGGGCGCAGGCGCTGCACGCGCCCGTCGGGGTGCGTGACCGTGCCCTCCTTCTCGGCGTAGGACTCGGCGGGGAAGACGATCGTCGCGTTCTCCCACAGGCCCTCGGTGAGAAACGCGGCGTGGGCGACGACGGTGCTCGCGCTGCGCAGCGCCGCGGCCCACGTGTCGCGGCCGGGCAGGTCGCGCAGCGGGTCGCTGTGCAGGAGGTAGAGCGCGGTCAGCCGCCCGGTCGCGGCGGCGGCGCCGATCGCGGCGGTGTCCAGGCCCGGATCGTTGACGGCCGTCAGGCCGGGGCCGGCGTTGGGCAGGACGCCGACCTCGCGCAGCCCGCGCCCGTTCGCGCCCGCCGGCAGCTCGAGCAGCCCGGCGCCGTCGTGGCCGGGCTCGATCAGGCGCCCGGTGACGTTCAGCAGCGCCCGCGCCGCGTGCTCGCCGCGCGGGCCGGTGGTCAGGCGCTCGCCGTAGACCACGACGACGTCCTCGCCGGCGCCGGCCAGCAGCGCCGCGAGCGCGCGGACGGCCTCGGGCTCGGCGCCCGCCGCGCCGGCGAGCTCCTCGAGCACGCCCTTGCGGGTGGCAGAGCCGGGTCCCGCATCCGGTTCGCCGAGGGCGCAGTTCAGCGCGGCGCAGAAGGCCTCCGCCATGCCGGGGGCGAAGCGCGCGACGGCCGTGGCGTTGGGGTCCAGCGACGACGGCCGGCTCGTCGCGACGGCGAGCTTGACGTTGTTGCGGCGCACGCCCTTGCGGATGCGCAGGTCGAGGACCGGGGCGTCGTCGACGGGCTCGCAGTCGAGCACGAGCACGGCGTGGGCGAACTCGAGGTCGGGGACCGTCGCCTGCAGCGCCGGGGCGTGCAGCGCCGCGTGCAGCTCGCGCGCCAGCGAGCCGCCCGTGCGCGAGTCGAGGTTCTGCGAGCCGAGCGCCGCGCGCATGAGGTGGGCGAGCAGGAAGCCCTCCTCGTTGGTGGTCTCGCCGCCGGCGATCGCGCCGGTCTCGGCGCCCGCGGCCTCCAGGCCGGCGGCGGCCGCGTCGAGCGCGCGCTCCCAGCCGACCGGCACGAGCTCGCCGTCGACGCGCAGCAGCGGATGCGTGACGCGCTGGTCGACGTGGACGGACTGGTAGGCGAAGCGGCCCTTGTCGCACAGCCAGCCGTCGTCGACGTCGTCGTGGTCGCGCGAGAGCACGCGCAGGACGCGCTCGTCGCGGACGGTGAACTCGACGTTGCACTGCGCCGGGCACAGCGTGCAGACCGAGCCCGAGCCCTCGATGTCCCACGGCCGCGCGCGGAAGCGGTAGGGCTGCGAGGTCAGCGCGCCCACCGGGCACAGCTCGATGATGTTGCCGCTGAACGGCGCGACGTAGGGGTGGCCGTCGAAGGTCGAGACGTACGTGTTCGCGCTGCGCTCCTGCAGGACGAGCTGGTAGTCCTCGGAGATCTCCTGGCTGAAGCGCACGCAGCGGTAGCAGAGGATGCAGCGCTCGCGGTCGATCGCGATCAGCGGCGAGAGCTCCAGCGGCTTGACGAAGTGGCGCTTGGGCTCGATGAAGCGCGAGCGGCCCGGGCCCCAGCCGAAGGCGATGTCCTGCAGCGGGCACTCGCCGCCCTTGTCGCAGACGGGGCAGTCGAGCGGGTGGTTGATCAGCAGGAACTCGACGATCGCCTGCTGGGCCTCCTTCACGCGATCGGACTGCGTGGTGACGACCATGCCGTCGCGGACCGGGGTCGAGCAGGCGGTCTGGAGCTTGGGGATGCCCTCGATCTCGACGAGGCACATGCGGCAGGCGCCGACCGGCTGGCCGAGCTTGGGCTCGTAGCAGAAGACCGGGATCTCGACGTCGCCGTACTTCGCGGCGTCGACGAGCATCGTGCCCGCCGGCGCGTTGACCTCGAGACCGTCGATCGAGAAGGCGATCGTCTCCTTGACGGGCCTAGGCACCCACGGCTCCCTGCACGAGCGGCGGCGGCGGGTCGGGCGGGGCCTCGCCGCCGAACGGGTTGCGCGCACGCGCGGCCTCGATGTGGTCCTCGAACTCCTGGCGGAACTTCGCGACCATCGAGCCGATCGGCATCGCCATCGCGTCGCCCAGGACGCACAGGCAGTTGCCGATGATCTGCTCCTGGACGGAGGCCATGATGTCGAGGTCCATCGGCGTGGCCAGCCCCTCGTCGACGCGCTCGAGCATCGAGACCGTCCAGCGCGTGCCCTCGCGACAGGGCGTGCACTTGCCGCAGGACTCGTGCTTGTAGAACTTCGCGAGCTTCAGCGCGACGTCGACCACCGGGACCGAGTCGTCGACGACGATGATCGCGCCCGAGCCGAGCATCGAGCCCGCCTGGGCGAGCGAGTTGAAGTCGTAGGGGAGGTCGAGGTCCTTGGCCTCCAGCACCGGCGACGAGGACCCGCCGGGGAACCAGAACTTGACCTCGCGGCCCTCGGGCGGCCCGCCCGCCAGGTCGAAGATGATCTCCCGCGACGGCGTCCCGAGGACGACCTCGTAGTTGCCCGGGCGCCGGACGTTGCCCGACACCGACACGAGCTTCGTCCCGGTCGAGCTGTCGGTCCCGATCTTCGCGTACTCCGCGCCGCCCATGAGGATGATGTGGGGCATCGTCGCGAGCGTCTCGACGTTGTTGATGACCGTCGGTCCCTGGTACAGGCCCTGGTTGGCGGGGAACGGCGGCTTCAGGCGCGGGTTGCCGCGCTTGCCCTCCAGCGAGTCCAGCAGCCCGGTCTCCTCGCCGCAGATGTAGGCGCCGGCGCCGCGGTGCAGGACGAGCGAGAGGTCAAAGCCCGAGCCGAGGATGTTCTCGCCGATCAGGCCGGCCTCCTGCGCCTCGACGATCGCGGCGTCGATGATGTCGGCCTGCTCGACGTACTCGCCGCGGATGTAGATGAAGGACTTGTTCGCGCCTGCCGCGTAGGCGCCGATGACGATGCCCTCGAGCAGCATGTGCGGGCTCTTCTGCATGAGCTCGCGGTCCTTGAAGGTGCCCGGCTCGGACTCGTCGGCGTTGCAGACGAGGTACTTGTCGACGTCGACCTTCGGGATGAAGGAGATCTTCTTGCCGCTCGGGAAGCCGGCGCCCCCGCGGCCGCGCAGGCCGGAGGTCTGCAGCTCCTCGGTGACCTCGTCGGGCGTCATCTCGCCGAGCACCTTGCGCAGCGCCTCGTAGCCGCCGCGGCGCTTGTAGACCGCGAGCGTGTTGAGGCCGGACTCGTCGATGTCCTTGAAGAGGATCGTCGTCATCTCGAAGCCGCTCCCGGATCTGTCGACTTGCGCCGGCGCAGCTGCTTGTTGGGCAGCGGCGGCAGCCCCTCGCGGATCTGGCCGACGAGCGTCGGGACGTCGTCGAGCGCGATCGGGCCGATGTAGACGTCGTCAACGGACGCCATCGGCGCGATGTCGCAGGCGCCGAGGCACTCGAACGAGCGGATGTTGAACTCCGCATCGCCGTCGGTCTCCTCCTGCAGGCGCGCGAGCAGCTCGTCGGCGCCGCACAGCGAGCAGGAGATGTTCGTGCAGACGTAGACGCGGTGGCGCCCGACGGGCCGCGTCTCGAGCATGTCGTAGAAGGACGCGACCGAGATGAGGTAGCCGGGCGTCAGGCGCATGACGCAGGCCGCCTGCTCGATCGCCTCCGGCGAGCACCAGCCGTGGTGGCGCTGGGCGGCGGCCAGCGCCGGGATCGCGGCGCTGTGGAAGTCGGGGTACTTCGCCATGTGCGCCTCGATCTCGGCGCGCAGCGGCTCGGGGACGGGCGTCGTCGCGGGGTCGGGGACCTCCGACGGGTCCTTCGTGAGGTCGACGGCGTCGTCCCAGCCGGGGACGCGCGAGCCGTGGCCGAAGCGCGGGACGGTCCGCTGCGCGATCGCCGGGACCTCGGGCGAGCGCTCGGCCGCCGGGACGAGCACCGGGTCCTTCTTGCGCTTGCGGCCGATCACCGGTCGATCCCCCCGAGCACCGGGTCGAGCATCGCGAGCGTCGCGATCAGGTCGGCGATATAGGAGCCCTCGGTCATCGGGGCGGTCGCCTGGAGGTTGACGAACGAGGGGTCGCGCATGTGCACGCGCGCGGGCTTGCTCGAACCGTCCGAGCGCACGAAGCAGGCGAGCTCGCCGCGCGGGGACTCGATCGGGAAGTAGACCTCGCCCGGTGGGACGCGGAAGCCCTCGGTCACGAGCTTGAAGTGGTGGATCAGCGCCTCCATCGACGTCGCCAGCTCGTGGCGCGGCGGCAGCGCGACCTTGCGGTCGTCGGTGATCCAGGGACCCTCGGGCAGGCCGTCGAGCGCCTGGTCGATGATCTTCACCGACTCCTTCATCTCCTGGACGCGCACGGCGAAGCGGTCCCAGTTGTCGCCCTCGGTGCCGACCGGGATCTTGAACTCGAAGTGGTCGTAGGAGCTGTAGGGCATCGCCTTGCGCAGGTCCCACGGGTTGCCGGCGGCGCGCAGCAGCGGGCCGGTCACGCCGAGCGCGAGCAGCTCGGACTCGGCGAGCGGGCAGACGCCGCGCAGGCGCTGCAGCACGATCTCGTTGTTGGCGAGCAGGTCGTTGTACTGGTCGACGCGCTCGGGCATGACGGCCGTGAACTCGCGCACCTTCTCGACCCAGCCGCGCGGGATGTCCTCCGCGACGCCGCCGACCTGGAAATAGCGCGTATGCATGCGCTGGCCGGAGCTCTGCTCGAAGAGGTCGAGGATCAGCTCGCGCTCGCGGAAGCAGTACCAGAACATCGACATCGCGCCGAGGTCCAGCGCGCTCGTGCCGAGCCACACGAGGTGGCTCATGATCCGGTTGAGCTCCATGTGGATGACGCGCAGGTACTGGGCCCGCGGCGGCACCTCGACCTGCAGCAGCGTCTCGGTCGCGCCGCAGAAGGCCATCGCGTTGAAGTAGTAGGCGAGGTAGTCCATCCGCTCGACGACCGGGATGACCTTCCAGTAGCTCTTGTCCTCGGCGGTCTTCTCGATGCCGGTGTGGACGTAGCCGATGATCGGCTTGAGGTCGCGCACGACCTCGCCGTCGAGCGTCACGAGCAGGCGCAGCACCCCGTGCGTGGCGGGGTGGTGCGGGCCCATGTTGAGCGTCAGCAGCTCCTGGTCGAGCTCGTTGGAGCCGAGCTTCTCCAGCGGCGCCATCGTGATCGACTCCTCCATCTGGCGGTACCCCGAGCTGCGGGTGACGTCGGTGCTCATTTCGTGTACGCCCTCCCGTCGCTCTCGTCGATCGTGAACATCACGGGCTCGCCGCCGATCGGGAAGTCACGGCGCTGCGGGTGGCCCTCGTAGTCCTCGGGCATCAGGATCCGGCGCATGTCGGGGTGGCCGTCGAAGATCACGCCGAACATGTCGTAGATCTCGCGCTCCTGGTGGTTGGCCGTCGGCCATGCGGGCGTGACCGTTGGCACGTGCGGGTCGGCCAGCGGCACGCGCAGCTTGATCGTCAGGCGGTCCAGCGCACCCATGTCCAGCAGCTCGTAGTGGACGCCGAGGCGCGGCTCGTCGGGGTAGTAGTCGACGCCGTGGACGGACATCAGCGCGTCGAAGCCCTTGCCGCGCAGGTGCTCGAGCGTCGCGACGATCGATCCCGGCGCGACCGTGATCTGCCCCTTGTCGCGGAAGAACAGCGTGCCGAGCACCGACCCGCCGTCGGCCTCGCGCAGCTCCTCGGCGAGGAGCTCGAGGCCGACCGCGTCAGGCACCGGCGGTGTTTCCCGGACGGAAGACGTTGATCGCGCCGTCGCGCGGGGGGTCGTTCTCGTCGGGGACGACCTCCTCGGTGCCGCGCGCGCCGTAGCCCTCGCGCCAGCCCATGTCGGGGTCCTCCTGGATCATCTTGCGCAGCTTGAGGATCCCGTGCATCAGCGCCTCGGGCCGCGGCGGGCAGCCGGGCACGTGGACGTCGACCGGCATGAACTTGTCGGCCGGCACGATCGCGTAGTTGTTGAAGACGCCCATCGAGCTCGAGCAGGCGCCCATCGCGATCGCCCACTTGGGCTCGAGCATCTGGTCGTAGATGCGCCGCACGACCGGCGCCATCTTGATCGACACGCGGCCGGAGAGGATCAGCAGGTCGGCCTGGCGCGGCGAGGCGCGGAAGGCCTCGAAGCCGAAGCGCGCGACGTCGACGCGCGCGGCGACGATCGACATCATCTCGATCGCGCAGCAGGCGAGGCCGAAGGTCGCCGGGAACAGCGCGTTGGAGCGCGCCCAGGCGACGGCCTTGTCCATCGTCGTCGTCAGGACCCGCTCCTGCATGTACTGCTCGAGGTTCTCGCCGTCGAGATCGCCGCGCAGCATGTCGCGCGAGCGCAGCTGGCGGATGCGGAAGTCCTCCGACGCGGTCGACAGCTCCGAGCCATCGGGCCGGACGAGCTTCTCGCGCTTCACCGCCATTCGAGTGCCCCCCTGCGCCAGACGTAGCCGAGCGCCGCCATCAGCAGCCCGATGAAGACGATGATCTCGACGAGGGCGAACACCCCGAAGGCGCGCAGCTGGATCGCCACGGGATAGAGGAAGATGACCTCGATGTCGAAGAGGATGAACAGCATCGCGATCAGGTAGAAGCTGATCCCGAAGCGGAATCCCTGCTGGACCTCGGAGGGCAGGCCGCACTCGTAGGGGTCCTGCTTGTTGGGGATGCTGCGCGTCGGCCCGAACAGCTTGTTGAGCACGGCGAACGCCAGGCCCACGAGCGTGCCGAGGACGACGAACACGACTGCCGGGAGGTAGCTGCTGAGCACCGGTGTCTTTCTATCAGCTATGTGTTCCCTGCTCCCGCTTCCGCCACCCCATGACTGAGACCGAGATCGCCCAGATCGCGGCCCTGGCGACGCTGCTCGTCAACGGCGTGGCGGGCGCCTACGCGGCGCTGTGCTGGTGGCAGGTCGAGCCCCGCAGGGCCGTCTGGCCGCTGCTGCGGGCGGGGCAGGCGGTCGCCGTCGCGCAGGCCGCGGTCGCCGGCGTGCTCGCGATCGCGGGCTACGACCCGCCCGACGGCCTGTACTGGCTCTACGCGCTGCTGCCGGTCGCGATCGGCTTCGTCAGCGAGCAGCTGCGGATCGTCTCGGCCGAGCAGGTGCTCGAGAACCGCGAGATCGCCGACGCCCAGGCGGTCGGCGAGCTGCCCGAGGCCCAGCAGCGCTCGGTCATCCTCGCGATCGTGCGCCGCGAGATCGGCGTCACCGCGCTCGCGGCGCTCGTCGTCGCGGTCCTGGCGCTGCGCGCCGTGCTGATCCTCTGAGCGCGGTCAGCCCAGCGTGCGGCTGATCTGCAGCGTGCCCTTGGCCTGCAGGATCGTCTTGATCGAGAACGTCGGGACCTGGTCCATGTAGACCGTCCACGTCCCGAAGCGCGTCTTCGTCGGCAGCAGTCGCATCCGCTTGGTCACGATCCCGCAGGGCGAGTTGGCGACGCCGAGGCGCACGTCGCGGCGCGTGATCCCGTTGAAGCGGAAGTGCGCGAACACCGGCTGGCCGGGCAGGAAGCCGCGCGCCGTGTAGGTGACCTTGCGGCTCGGGCGGCCGGTGCTCGGCTTGGCGTCGAAGCCGAAGGCGACCTGGGTGAACGAGGTCGTGGCGGTGTTCGCCGGGTTCGTCGCGTCGGTGGCGACGAGCGTGAACGCCTGGCGCCGGGTGGCGGGCGTGCGCAGCGTCGGCGGGTCGATGCGGCTGTTGATGTTGCCGCCGGCGTCGGCGGTCACCGTCGTGAGCGGCCTCGGCGTCGGGTCCGAGGGCGACGTCGACACGAGCCGCACGGGCGCGCTGGGCGTGTAGCCGCTGCCGGCGAGCCGCAGCGTGAACGCCTTCTCGAAGCCGAGGTTGGCGACGCACGGGGTGGTCGAGGCGATCGTCGCGGCACCGGCATCGGCGGCGAGCGCCGCGCTCGCGGCGATCGCGGCCGCGCTCGATGCGGCGAGGAGACGTCGTGGGGCGAGCATGTGACCTCCGATGACGTGAGCCCGGCGTAGTGGTCTGAGACCTTCCCCGTTGCACCGCATCCTAGTGGCGCTCGATGGTCGTGTAGCGGCCGCGGTAGTAGACGAGCGGGTCGCGCTCCTCACCGGTTCCCATGCCGATCACCTCGCCGATCCCGATGACGTGATCGCCGCCTGGGTGCAGCTCGCGCAGCGAGCAGGCGATCCACGCGAGCGCGCCGTCGAGCACCGGCACGCCGTGGGCCTCGGCGTGGGTGACGCTCTCGAACTTCTCGCGCGCCACGCGCTTGGAGGCGAAGACGGCGGCCAGCTCCTGCGCGCCCTCGGGCAGGACGTTGACGGCGAAGCGCTCGGACTCGCGCACGACGGCGAGCGTCCGCGAGCGCAGCTCGAAGCAGACGAGCAGCAGCAGCGGATCCAGCGACAGCGACGTCACGGCGTTCGTCGTCAGCCCGGCGGGACCGTCGGGGCCGGTCGACGTGACGATCGTAACGCCGCTGGCGAGGTGGCCGATCGTGTCCCGGTAGGCGCGCTGCAGGTCGGCGGCGACGCTCACCGCTGCACCTTGAGCGTCCCGAACTGCCCGAGGTCGTCGTGGTTGGCGATCGTGCAGACGAGGCGGTACTCGCCGGGCGAGAGCGTGACCTTGATCGGCGCGGCCGTCTGCCCGGGCTGCATCGTCGTCGTGCGATTGACGAGCACCGGCTTGCCGTCGGGCTCGTCGGGCGGGATCTGGATCACGAGGTTGTGCGTCAGCCGACCCGTGTTGCGCACGACGAACTTCAGCCGCCCGGGCCTGACGACGACGTCCTGCGGAACGATCCGGTACTCGTCGACGGTGAGCTTGACCTGCGAACTGTCGGTCCGGAACTCGCCGTCGCCGCCGCAGCCGCCGAGGGCGAGCGCGATGGCAGCGAGCGCCGCGGCGCTGAGGGGATAGCGAGACATCGCCCCGGGCATTGTTCCGTATCATCTGCGCCGCCAATGGCCCGCCGCCTCGTCATCGCCGCCAGCCTCGCCGCCGCGGCGCTCCTCTCGTCGGGCTGCGGCTCGGAGTCCGTGTCCGTCCCCAAGGCCGCTCCCGAGCACGCCGGGGCGGTCATCTTCGCCGCGCGCTGCGGCGCCTGCCACACGCTGTCGGCCGCCGGGACGCAGGGCTCGGCGACCAACGTGGCCGACCGCGAGAACGTCGACGGCCCCAACCTGGACTTCCGCAAGGAGGACGTCCCCGACGTCCTGTTCGCGATCGCCAACGGCGGCTTCTCGGGCGCGATCATGCCCGAGAACATCGTCACCGGGCCCGAGGCGCAGCAGGTCGCGGACTTCGTCTCGAAGTACGCGGGCAAGAAGTCCACCGCCGGCGGCTAGCCGCCGCATGCTCGACCTGAGGCAGATCCGCCGCGAGCCCGACGCGGTGCGGGCGGCGCTCGCACGCCGTGGCGGCGACGTCGCCGAGCGCGTCGACCGCGTGCTCGAGCTCGATCGCACCTGGCGCGACGCGACGCAGGCCGCCGAGGCGCTGCGCGCCGAGCAGAAGGCGGCCTCCGAGGAGGTCGCCGCCGGCAAGCGCGAGGGCCGCGACGTATCGGCCACGCTGGAGCGCCTGAAGGCGCTCTCGGCCGAGGTCAAGGCCCGCGGCGAGGACGCGCGCCGGGCCGAGGCCGAGCTGCAGGAGGTGCTGCGGACGCTCCCCAACCTGCCCGACCCGACCGCCGCCGAGCCCTCCGACGAGGTGCTGAAGACCGTCGGCGAGGCGACGAAGACGGGCCGCGACCACCTCGAGCTGGCCGGCGAGCGGATCGACATGGAGCGCGGCGCGCGCCTGTCGGGCTCGCGCTTCGCCTACCTGCGCGGCGACCTCGTGATGCTCGAGCTGGCGCTCGTGCAGTGGGCGATGAAGAAGCTCCGGGGTCACGGCTTCGAGCCCGTCCTCCCGCCGGTGCTCGTCCGCGAGCAGGCGCTCTTCGGCACCGGCTACCTGCCCGACACCGAGCAGCAGATCTACCACCTGCCCGCCGACGACCTCTACCTCGTCGGCACGAGCGAGGTCGCGATCGCGTCGCTGCACGCGGGCGAGATCGTCGAGGCGGCCGACCTGCCGCTGCGCTACGCGGGCTTCTCGCCCTGCTTCCGCCGCGAGGCCGGGGCCGCCGGCAAGGACACGCGCGGGATCTTCCGCGTGCACCAGTTCGACAAGGTCGAGATGTTCTCGTTCGTCGAGCCCGATCGCAGCGCCGAGGAGCACGAGCGGCTGCTGTCGATCGAGGAGGAGATCATGCAGGAGCTCGAGATCCCCTACCGCGTCGTGAACATCGCGGTCGACGACCTCGGCGCGAGCGCGGCCAAGAAGTACGACATCGAGGCGTGGCTGCCCGGCCAGGAGCGCTATCGCGAGCTGACCTCGACGTCGAACACCACCGACTTCCAGGCCCGGCGGCTGGAGATCCGGATGCGGCGCCCACCCGCCAAGCCCGAGATCCTGCACACGCTCAACGGCACCGCGGTGGCGGTCGGGCGGACGATCATCGCCCTGCTGGAGAACGGCCAGCGCGAGGACGGATCGGTCGTCTTCCCGCAGGCGCTCGTCGAGTTCGGCGCCCCCGCCGAGCTGCCCGCCCCGTAGGACCGCTCAGGCGGCCGGCGGGCGCATGACGCCCGCGAGCGCGGCGGCGCGGTCGCTGCAGATGTCGAACGTCGTGTCGAGGCTCGTGATCTCGAAGAGCCGCAGGACCGTCGGGTTCGTGCAGACGAGCGCCATCGAGCCGTTGCGCTGGTTGAGCAGGCGCAGCCCGTTGAGCAGCACGCTCAGGCCGGTGGAGTCGATGAACTCGACGGCGCTGAGGTCGAGCACGAGCGTCCCGTCGCCGCGGGCGATGACCTCGTCGAGCGCCAAGCGGAAGCGCGGCGCCGTCGAGACATGGATCTCGCCGCTGACGCTGACGATGTCGACGCCGTCGGCGGTGCGCTCCTCCTCCAGCTCGAAATGCGGGACCACTGGTGTCACTCGACTATCAGACTCTGCGCGGGCGGGCGTGTCAATGAGACCTAGGCCGCAGGCACGCGTTCAGGGGACGATCCCAACCGGGATTCGTCCCCAATGCGTAATGTCACACGAACCGTGACACCGGATGATGACGACAAGCTGACGATCGACGAGCTGGCCCGTCGCATCGGCATGACGGTGCGCAACATCCGCGCCCATCAGTCGCGCGGGCTGCTGCCGGCGCCCGAGGTCCGGGGCCGCACCGGCTACTACGGCGCCGACCACGTCGCGCGCCTGGAGCTCATCCAGGAGCTGCAGGCCGAGGGCTTCAACCTCGACCTCATCCGCCGCCTGCTCGACAACGCAGGCGGCTCCAGCAGCGAGGTCCTGCGCTTCAAGCACGCGCTCGAGCGGCCCTTCGGTTCCGAGGAGCCCACGACGATGGGCGTCGCCGAGCTGATCTCGGAGTGGGGGACGGCGGACCCGTCGCTGCTGCTCAAGTCGCTGTCGCTCGGGCTCGTGCGCCAGCTTCCGGACGGGCGCTTCCAGCTCCCCAGCCCGCGCCTGGCGCGGGCCGGGCGCGAACTGCTGTCGCTCGGGATCCCGCTGGAGCGCTCGCTGGAGATCCTCGCTCGCGTGCGCGAGCAGGCCGACCGGATCGCCGACATCTACGTCGACGTCTTCCTGGAGACGAAGTGGACGCCGTTCGAGGAGGCGGGCCGCCCGGCCGAGGGCTGGCCCGACGTCCAGGCGGCGCTCGAGCGGATGCACCCGCTGGCGCTGGAGTCGCTCGTCGCCGTCTTCGGGATCGCGATGAAGGAGGCCGTCGATCGCGAGTCCGTCCGCGCGCTCAAGCGCATGTCCGACAGCCCGGTGCGAAGCGATGCTGCCGATCCTGACTGACGGCCGCGTCACGCTGCGCGCGCTGGAGGAGCGCGACGCCGAGACGCTGTCGGAGCTCGTCGAGCACCCGAGCGTGCGCGCGTGGTGGGGCTCGGAGGAGTCCGACAGCCGCAGTGCGGCGGGCTTTGCGGAGGAGGCGCGCGAGCAGATCGCGTTCGCGATCGAGGTCGACGGCGCGCTCGCCGGCTGGCTCGGCTTCCACGAGGAGCTCGAGCCCGACTACCGCCACGGGAGCATGGACATCTTCCTCGCGTCCGAGCACCAGGGCGCGGGCCTGGGCCCGGCGGCGCTGCGACTCGCCGCCCGCTGGCTGATCGAGGAGCGCGGGCACCACCGGCTGACGATCGACCCCGCGGCCGCCAACGCTCGCGCGATCCGCGCCTACGAGTCGCTCGGCTTCCGCACGGTCGGCATCATGCGCGACTACGAGCGCGGACCCGACGGCGCGTGGCGCGACGGCCTGCTCATGGACCTGCTGGCGGACGAGCTGCGCTGACCCAGCGCTCGCCGCGAGCGGTGCGCTCGAAGCCGATCCAGAGCGTGTTCATCGCGATCGCGACGATCTCCGCGCGCGCGACGTCGGGGTGCTCGTGCCACCACATCGCAAGGCCCTGCAGGACCGAGCGCACGACCTCCCAGAGCAGCTCCTGGGCGAGCGGGTCGTCGCCGGCGAGGTGCTGGGCGAAGTTCTCGCGCGCGAGCAGCGGCAGGGCCTCGCCGCGACTCGCCGCCGCGACCTCGCGGTGCAGCGCCTCGATCGCGGGGTCGCCGGTCGTGTCGCGAAAGAGCATCCGCCAGGCGTAGGGGTGGCGTTCGATGTACGCAAACCAGGCGTCGAACGCGCGCGGGATCCGGACGTCGGCGGGCTCGTCGCCGGCGAGCTGCTCGCGCCAGATCTGGCGCAGCTCGGCGAAGTGGCGCTCGAGCAGCCGGCGGTGGAGGTCCTGCTTGGAGGCGAAGTGGTCGTAGACGACGGGCGCCGAGACGCCCGAGCGGGCTGCTCGCGCTCGCGCTCGCGCTGCGCGCCGACCCGCGGGCGGCCGTCGTCTGCGCCGGCGTCGGCGTCAGCGGCGTCCTCGGCATCGCGGCGGCGCACCTCGCGCCGCACTGGAGCGCGCTCAGCGACCCCTATCCCGAGCTCGACGTCGGAGCGCTGTCGTGGGCTGTCATGCTCGCGGAGGTCGCCGCCGCGGCCCTGCTCGCCGTCGCGGGAGCCAGGGAGGTGGCGCGGCACCCCGCCGTATGACCGAGACGCTGACCGCCATGCAGCTCAACCGCGCGACGCTCGCGCGCCAGCTGCTGCTCGAGCGCGAACGGGCCGGGGTCGCCGAGGTCGTGCAGCGGCTGGCCGGGATGCAGGCGCAGGAGCCCAAGCACCCGTACATCGGGCTGTGGACGCGCGTCGCGGGCTTCGAGACCGAGCAGCTGCACCGCGCGCTGCTCGAGCGCGAGGTCGTGCGCGCGACGCTCATGCGCTCGACGCTGCACCTCATGACCGCCGCCGACTACAGCGCGCTGCGGATGGCGCTGCAGCCGCCGATGTCGGTCGCCAAGCGGGTGCTCGGCGCGCGCTCGAAGGGACTGGAGGTCGAGGCGGTGCTGCCCGCTGCGCGCAAGCTCCTGGAGGGCCGATCGCTGACCTTCGACGCCATCCGCGCCGCGCTGCAGGAGCAGTTTCCGGCCGTCAACGACCGCGCGCTCGGCTACGCGGTGCGCACGCTGCTGCCGCTCGTGATGGTTCCCGGCGACGAGGGCCGCTGGGGCTTTGCGCGCGTCGCCGAGTTCACGCTGGCGGACGAGTGGCTCGGCGCGCCGCCGGCGAGCCCTTCGCCCGAGGCGCTCGTGCGGCGCTACCTCGGCGCGTTCGGCCCCGCGACCGCCGCCGACGTCCAGACCTGGTCGGGCGCCGGCGGGATGAAGACCGTGCTGAAGGGGATGCGCGACGATCTCGCGGTCTTCGCCGACGAGCGCGGCCGCGAGCTGTTCGACCTGCCCGACGCGCCGCGCCCCGACGCCGGCACGCCCGCCCCGCCGCGCCTGCTGCCCGAGTTCGACAACCTCGTCCTCGCCCACGCCGACCGCTCGCGGCTGATCGCCGACGAGCACCGCCCGCTCGTCACGACGAAGAACCTGCGCGTGCGCGCGACCTTCCTCGTCGACGGGATCGTCTCCGGGACGTGGACGATCGAGGTCAGGCGCAAGGTCGCGACGCTGCGCCTGGCGCCGTTCGCCGCGCTGCCCAAGCGCGCCGCGAAGGCGCTGACCGCCGAAGCCGAGGCGCTCGTGCGCTTCGCCGAGCCCGACGCCGCCGGCCACGCGGTCGAGATCGGCGACTGAGCCCGCACGCGACGGGTATCCGGTCGGAATGCGACACGGAACCCACAAGACCACGCCGACCATCTTCGAGGTCGTCCGCCGCGCCGTCGACATCGTCGATCCACAGGGCAGCGACGACGAGGTCGCCGAGTTCCTGCGGATCTACGAGGACCGCGACGAGCCGGTGACGGCGCTCGGGCGCGAGCGCACGCGCGAGTTCTTCGAGGCCGCCGAGGGGCTGATGGGCGACGTCCGCGTCCCGCCGGTCATCATGGCCGCCGCGCTCGCGACCTACCTCGCCTACCGCCGCGACGAGCTCGGCGACGATCCCGACGAGCTCCTGCGCCTCGCCGCGCGCGCCGAGTTCGGGCGCCACGTCCCCGAGGACGTCGCCCGGTGGCTCGCGGAGCGCGGCGTCGACGTCTAGCCGGCCTGCTGCGCCGCGCGCTCGACGACGAGCCGCCGCAGGCGGTCCTCGTCGGGCATCGCCGGCTCGGTCTCGGCGATGAACTCCTCGACCGCCGTGGCGAAGCCGACCGGGTCGTCGTGGTGGGGGAAGTGGCCCGCGCCCGCGAAGATCTGCAGCCGGCTGCCGGGCATGTTCTCGTGCGCGCGGATGCCGTGGCGGGCGGGGATGATCGGGTCCTTGTCGCCCCACAGGATCAGCGTCGGGACGGCCTGTGCGAGGTAGAGCTTGTCGGTCGCGCTGACGCGCTGGCCGCCGATGTCGATGACCGCGCGCGCGGTGTGGACGAACGCGCGGCGCGCCTCGATGTCCCGCAGCGAGGCGAAGCCGGTCGCCATCGCGGTGATGTCGGCGCCCAGGCGCAGCCCGAGCTGCCCGATCCAGCCGCCGACCTTCGTGCCCGCGTCGACGAGCGGCTGGGAGGCCAGCAGCGGCAGGACGAGCTCGGCACCGGGCAGCGCGACCGCGCGCAGCATCGGCGTGACCTGGCGCCCGAGGCCGCCGCTCGAGACGAGCACGAGGCGCTCGACGCGCTCGGGGAACTGGTAGGCGAACTGCATCGCGATGCCGCCGCCGAGCGAGTGGCCGACGACCGTCGCGCGGTCGTGGCCGAGCGCGAGCAGCAGGTCGCGCAGCAGCGATGCGTTGGCCCCGAGCGAGTAGTCGCCGCGCGGCTTGGCGGAGTCGCCGTGGCCGAGCAGGTCGGGCGCGATGACCGTGAACTGGCGGGCGAGCAGCCGGAGGACCGGCTCCCAGCTCGCCGAGGAGTTCGTGATCCCGTGGACGAGCACGAGCACCGGCCCGCCCCCGCCCGTCCTATAGCTGCAGATGTGGCCGTGCAGCTCGATCTCCTCCTGGCGGATCATCAGGGGATCTGGATTCCCGAGATCGCCCGCGCGATCACCAGCCGCTGGATCTCCGAGGTCCCCTCGAAGATCGTGTAGATCTTGGCGTCGCGGTGCCAGCGCTCGACGGGGTACTCGCGCGTGTAGCCGTTGCCGCCGAGGATCTGGATCGCGCGCTCGGTCGCCCAGACGGCGACCTCGCCGGCCTTGAGCTTGCTCATCGAGCCCTCGGCGTTGGTGAACGTCTGGCCCGTGCGGCCCATCCACGACGCGCGCCAGACGAGCAGGCGGGCGCAGTCGATCTCCATCTTCATGTCCGCCAGCGCGAAGGCGATGCCCTGGTTCTCGATGATCGCGCGCCCGAACTGCTTGCGCTCCTTCGCGTAGTCGAGCGAGTACTCGTAGGCGGCGCGGGCGATGCCGATCGCCTGCGCGCCGACGGTCGGGCGGGTGACCTCGAACGTCTGCATCGCCGCCTGCGACTTCGAGCGCCCGCCCTCGCGGGCGCGGGCGAGCTTGGCGTCGAGCTTCTCCTTGCCCCCGAGCAGGCAGCTGCCTGGGACGCGGCAGTCGTCGAGGAAGACGTCGGAGGTGTGCGAGGCGCGCAGCCCGTGCTTGCGGACCTTCGTGCCCTGCACGAGGCCGGGGGTCTTGGGCGGGATGATGAACGCCGCCTGGCCGCGCGAGCCGAGCGTGCGGTCGACGGTCGCGACGATGACGTGGACGTTGGCGATGCCGCCGTTCGTCGCCCACGCCTTCTGGCCGTTGAGCACCCACTCGTCCTTGACCTCGTCGTACTTGGCGGTCGTGCGCAGCGCCGAGACGTCGGAGCCGGCGTCGGGCTCGGAGACGCAGAAGGAGGCGACCTGCGGGTCGTCGGGCGTGCCGAAGCACTGTGGGATCCACTCGCCGATCTGTTCCGGGGTGCCCGAGCCGACGATCGCGGAGACCGGCAGGCCGGTGCCCATGATCGCCATGCCGATGCCGGCGTCGCCCCAGAAGAGCTCCTCGTTGGCGATCGCCATCGTCAGGCCGCTGGGGTCGGCGAAGAACTGGGCGAAGCCCTCGAAGCCGTAGAGGCCGATCTTCGCGGCCTCCTGGATGATCGGCCAGGGGGTCTCCTCGCGCTCGTCCCACTCCGAGCCGGCCGGGCGGACGACGTTCTTGGCGAAGCCGTGGACCCAGTCGCGGATGTCGCGCTGGTCCTGGGTGAGCTCGAGCGAGAACGCGGTCTCGGCGCCCTCGGGGGAGTCGACGGTGGTTGACATGGCGTCAAGCCTAGTCCGTCGGGGTGTCGCGCCGGGTCAGGTCGAGCGCTTCAGGTTCTTCTTGAGGAACTGCCACATGCTCGGCTTGTCCGGCCGTGAATCCTCGATCTCCTGCAGGCACGCGCGGCAGAGGCAGCCGTTGTAGAAGCTCGCGAGATCCGTGCGGACCTGGTCGGCGACCACGACCTTGTTGCACCAGCAGTTGGCGGTGTTCGCGCCGCACGCAAAGCCCGACCCGCAGCGCGGGCAGAGCACGGTGTCGGCGGTCGGAACCGTCTGCGGGGGTGTCGGCGAGGCCACGCGTCCACATAGTAGGCCGGTCGCGGCGACGCCCCGGCGGGGCGCCGCCGCAGCCGGCGCGCGTCAGCGCTTCTTGCGGGCGGCCTTGCGGGCCGTCGCCGCGTCCTGCAGGCGCTGGACCTCGGCCTCCGCGGTGAGCGCGGCTTCCTTCTCGTCGAGCGCCTCGGTCTCGCGCTCGAGCTGCTCCAGGCGCGCCTCGGTGGCCTGCTCTTCGATGACCTCCGCGGTCTTGGCCTTCGCCTTGGCGCTGGTCGCGCGGCGCTTGCGCTCCGCGGCGGCGGCCTGCGCCTTGCGCTCGTTGCGCTGCGCGGCGGCGGCGGCACGCTGGCGCTTGGCGCGCTCGGCGGCCTCCTCGCGGCGCTCCTGCGCCTGCTCGTGGGTCTCCTCGAGGCGCTCGTCGGCCTCCTGGGCGCGGCGGGCGGCCGTTGCGCGCAGGCGCAGGGCGCGCTCGCGCTCGTCGGCGGCGACCCGGCGCAGCGCGGCGTCCTCGCGCAGCACGTCGTCGCCGAGCGCGGCGCCGGCGAGGTCGCGCACCTGGGCCTCGAGGCGGTCGAGCACGATCGCGGCGCTCGCGCCGGGGCCGGAGCCGTTGCCCGGCATCAGCGCGACGGCGATGTCGAGCGGCAGGCGGACGACCTTGATCGAGCCGCCGACCGCGGTGCGGGGGATGTCTCGGATGGTCATCTAGCGCTCCTCGGGATCGATGGCGTCGGCGGTCGCCTCGGCGCGGCGGGCCTGCTGTTGCAGCTGGGCGGCCTCGCGTGCAGCGGCGGCGCGCTCCTGCTCGGCCTGGGTCTCGGCGGCCTTGGCGGCGGCGTCCTGGCCGCGCCACTGGGCGTCGGCGGCGGCCTCGCGGTGGGCGGCCTCGGCCTCGGCCTGCTGCTCAGCACGGGCGCGATCGCGGGCGATCGCCTCCTCGCGCTCGCGCTCGGCGACCTCGTTGCTCAGGCGCTCGCGCTCGATCTCGTTGTCGGTGCGGGCGGCGGCGAGCTCGGCCTCGGCGTCGGCTTGGCGGGCGCGCTCGGCGGCGACCCCGGCGTCGGCCTCGGCCTCGACCTGGGCGAGCTGGAGGCGGCCCTCGCGAGCCAGGTCCTCCTTGCCGAGCGCCGCTCCCGCCGCCTGCTTGAAGCGGCCGGCGACCTTGCCGGCCAGCCCGCCGCGGGTGCGTTGGGGGATCTCTGGGTTGGTCACGTGGTAGCTCCTGGATGTCACGGGCCGCTCGGATGAGCGACCCGGACTCCAGGGATACCCGCGATCAGCGCCCGAAGTGTGTCGCAGGACACACAGGGCGCGGTGAGGGCTAGCGGGCCTCGACCTGCTGCTGCAGCGTCGCCGGGCAGGAGCTGACGCCCTTGGGCGAGCACTTCTCGCTGACGGTCAGGATCACCGAGTAGAAGCCGATCGCGGGGAAGCGGAAGCTGATCTTCGCGAGGTTGCCCATCTGCACACCGAGGCGGTTGGTGGTCGGGCCGTAGTACTTCCAGTTGTAGCCGCAGTAGCTGATCGCGCACACGGACGCGGAGGCATCGAAGGCGACGGTCTGGCCGCCCATCGCCAGGGCGGTGAACGACGGGGTCGGCCGGGCGTCGGCGGACGAGGCGCCGGCGACCAGGATCAGGGCAGAGGCAACTGCAGCAGCGAGCAAACGCTTCATGGAAGGCGCTCCTATGGAGGGGGTTGTCCATGGCCTGCCCCCAGGCCATGGACTGCATCGACAGCAAACGCGGTGCACACGAGGGTGCTGGCCGGATGTCGTACTGGGGCCCCCAGGGTCCGCGCCTCGTGGCGGCCCAATTGCACGGGAGCGCGGGGCGTATCGCCTGCTCACGGCCTCCGTTTGCGCGCCCGTCGGGCGCACGGAGGGGGCGGGATTCGAACCCGCGGTCCGCTTGCACGGACTCCGGTTTTCAAGACCGGTGCATTAAACCGCTCTGCCACCCCTCCAGGGATGCGTCAGGAATCTAGCCGGGCCGTGCCGTTCGCCTGGCCGCCCAGATCTCTTCGACGGGCCAGCGCTGCGCCCATTCCAGCGTGACCCACTCGTACGTCGTCGGGGCGGCGTCCGTCGGCGCATAGAGCTCGTGCAGCGCCTCGACGCTGAAGCCGTGGCGGCCGAGGGCGGCGATCCAGTCGCCGTGCGCGAGATGGAACTCGACGCCGTCCTCGTCGGGGTAGGTGACGACCTTGAGGTCGCGCTGGTCGCGGAGCAGGCGATCCGTCGCCGGGCCGACGTCGGGCACGCACAGGGTGACCATCAGCGAGTTGGTGAGGAACACGAGCCGGCCGCCCGGTCGCAGCAGGCGAGCGGCCTCGGCCAGCCAGGCGTCGGGATCGCACCACAGGCTCGCGCCGTATTCGCTGATGACGAGGTCGGCGGACTCGTCGGGCAGCGGCACCGCCTCGGCGCTGGCGTGGATCAGCGGGAACTGGACGCCGTGCTCGCGCTGCATGGCGCGGGCGGTCGCGAGCTGGTTCTCCGAGAGGTCGATCGCGACCGGTCGAGCGCCGCGGCGGGCCAGCCAGGCCGAGACGTAGGCGGTGCCGCAGCCGAGCTCGACCACGTCGAGGCCGTCGACGGGCGCAAGCGCTCCGACCTCGCTCTCGGGAACGCCCCAGATGCCCCACGAGATCTCGTTCGTTGCCCATTGGCGCTGGGCGAGCGCGACGTCGCCGGCCGCCCTCGCGTTCCATGCGGCCTGGTTGGTGCGGGCGTGCTCGGACAGGTCCATGGCGCGCGTCTCAGGCGCCGACCACCGTCAACCCGAGCGACCGCGCCGCCTGCGCCTGGCGCACGTCGAACGTCAGGAACGGAACCGCGGGCCCGCCGATTCGCTGTGCCGCAGCAAGGTGCAGCGCATCGAGTGTGCGAACGCCGGTGACCTCGGCCAGGCCGGCTGCCGCCTCGCATGTCACATCGTCGAGCTCGATGATCGAGAACGCACCGATGTCGCGCGCGAAGTCAGCACGAGCCGTCGCGAGGTCACGCCCGTCGAGCACGCGCGCCAGGGTGCGCCGGACCTCGACGGTGGTGTGGCGAGCAGTCAGCAGCGACGGATCGCTGCGCAGCAGCGCGTCGGCCGCGTCGGAGTCGGGCTCGTCCACGTAGCGCTTGAGCAGGGCGCTGGAATCGACGTAGAGGCTCACTGCCCGCGGTCCTCGGCCAGCGCGTCGAGGACGCGCTGTCCACCTGACCGTCGCGTCACGGAGCCGAGCGGCTCGCCGGAGCCGGGGGTGATCCATCCGTCCGCGATGCCCTCCTCGACCCGCGCCCGGCCGGGAAGCGGCCCGAGCAGCGCCTTGGGACGTCCGCGATCGGTCACACGCAGCAGCTCCCCACGCGCGGCCCGCTCGAGGTACTCGGACAGGTGCTGCTTGAGCTCGCGAACTCCGACGTCAGCCATGTGGACATCTTATACCCACAATGTGTACACATAGGATCCGTCGATCCCTGCGGGGAGCGGCGCCGCACAAGCCGGACAGCACGGTTGCGGCAGCGCCTCAGCGCCCTCGGCGAGCAGGGGAAGGAACGCCGGCAGCGCGTCCAGCGGGACGCAGAACGCCGCCTTCGGGCCGCCCGGGACGACGACCACGACCTCCTCATCGGGACCCGGGACCTCGTCGAGGTGAAGGAGGGCGAAGCGCATCAGTGCAGCGGCAGCTCGAGCGGGGTGTCGCACGCGTCGCAGCGCGGGGCGAGAACAGGCGCCGTCTGCGCGGCCTCACGCAACAGTCCGGCGATCTGCGAGACGGCGTCAAGCGGCACGCCCACCGTGAGGGGGCGCAGGCGACCTTCCTCCCAGGCGAGCAGCAGGACCGCCGCGTCACCGTCGCACGCGTCCGTTTCGCCGGCGGAGAGATAGAGCAATCCGAGCCACATGCAGGCAGGACAGCACGCGAGCGGGGACGCCCGGCCGGTTGACGCAGACTTGGCACGAAGTTGTCGCGGATGCGACGCAAAGCGCTGGCCCGCGTCGCGGTTCGCACGCTGTGCCGCGCCGCCTCTACACTTCGACGTCCCCCGCCCGGGAGAGGTGGCCGAGTGGCTGAAGGCACTCGCCTGCTAAGCGAGTATGGGGCTCAACCCCCATCGCGGGTTCGAATCCCGCCCTCTCCGCTCTCATCGAAAGCCCTGCTAACGCGGGGTTTTCTTTTGTCCGGTATGGACAACCAGCTTGGTCTAGGACTGGCCCGAATCCCCCGTTGTGGCAGCAAAATGGCAGCAATGAGCTTGTCGAGCGCTGCCAGCGGGGCCGTCCAACGTTCCCCAGCAAGGCCAGAGCGGGAGACGCTGGCGAAGTACAGGAGGGCGACAAGAGCGGGCTCGGAGAGGGTTTGAGGGCTCCCAGACAGGCGTCAAGTAGGGCGAATCTCGGGTGATCGCAGCGCCGGGCGAGTGGCACTGGTTCACACACGCTACCGCCACTGGTTCGGCACTGCTCGACGCACTGCTCTATCGCGCCGTCCAGCGCTACGCGGATGGACCAGCGCGCCGCACGCGGTGCTGCAATGTCTGCGTGACCAAGTCCGCTCGGACCCTCAATGCTAAACTGCGGCAAGGTGCTTCACCTCGCCGGAACCATCTGGCGGCATGTCACGCCGGAGCGCCAGCCGACAACCTTCGGCGCGGCGACCAGGCAGTACCTACCGGGTGGCATCAGGAGTACGTGCACTTCCACCGCTGCCCTGAAGCCGACGTCTGCTAAGCGCTCAGACCTCCGAGCGCGTCGACACGCACGTGAGCTTGACGCGCTGCTACTTGCTCAGCCAAGTCGTTGAGTCGGCTGTAGGACACGCGCATCCTCGTCATAGAACGCGCTCAGGTGATAGCCGAAGCCGACCCAGTTGGCAGAGTCGTTGTCGTGTCCGGTCGGCTTGCCCATAAGCGCGTTGACGTGCTTGCGCGAGAACCCAGGCTTCAGCTTGCACCAGTTCTTGACCCAGCGCTTGGCAGCCTTCGCAGTCGGCGGCGGGCCAGAGTCGATCAGATAGCCCGATGCACTCGCGCCGCTGGATGCTAGGGCGACGATCGTTGCCGCGAGGGTTAGCCTCATTCGTCAGTTCACTGACGTGCAGCGTAGCGACGGACGTGCACTACGTCTGGCCCCTTCGCCAGTCGTCCAAGTCGCCCCGCTTGAACCACCGTTTGCCACCTGCCTTGTCCTGCTCGAACGGGACGCTTCGCGCGGCGCAGATCTTGTCCAGCGCGGCTCGGGTGAGTCCGAGATAGGTCGCTGCATCGGCTGAGGACATCCAGCCGTCTGTAGACCCCTCTGGGACCATCTCAAAGCGCGCCCAGATGCGCTCGGCCACCAGATCGGCCAGCCGTTCGAGATCGTCGTCTTCGAGGGTCAGAGCGGCCATGGCAGTTCAGTAGTTGTCCTTGGCCCGATAGCGCGACCAGCCAAGTAGGTTGCCGTTGAACTTCGCCGTAGCTGCTTCGACGCGCTGGACAAAGCCATCCAGACCCGTCGCCTTGTTGGCGCGGCCAGATCGACAACTCGAAGGTCAACGATCCAGTCGGCTGGGAGGACAGGCAGGAGGACATGTCTCTCTTGAGCCAAGCGCGGGTCTCGGTGTATCGGCGCATCGTCAGGCAGCTTGAGCGTGACTAGTAGACAGCGCTCGTCACGATCAATCCAGCCGCGCGCCTTAGCGAAGCTCAACGCGAGAATGCGATTCGGCGTGGCCCAGACTCCGCGACCGGCGACGGGCTCACGCAAGCCGTCGCGCTGGATCTCCTCGCGCAGCGACGGCGAGGTTCCGTGATAGACGATTAACTTGTCTTCCTCGCTTGTCGCGCGATGTCATCCGGTCTGACTGCGACGGGCTCATATCCGCCGCGTGGACGGCTCCCAGCCTTGACCTCATTCGGCTTGAGCGCGCGGTTGTCAACCTTCACCACGTTCGGTTCGAGCCCGGTCCTCTTCGTCTTCTTGCGCTTGCCCATGAGACTAGTCCCTACCAGTGAGCTTCGCCTTGCCGTACCTGCGCCGGTGTGCATCGTTGCCCTGCCCTTTAGCGTTGCTCTTCGCGCGCCGCGCCTGGGCGTCCCCGAGCGCGTTGGCGATCTTTTCGCCTGCGCCTGTTGACTTGCCTCCACGTCTGACACGGCTCAAGTGCGCGCGAAGCTCATTTGTCCTCACGAAGCGTTGGCGACCCTCACCTTTCACGATTTCGAGTCCGGAACCGATGACAGGTTGGTTGCCAAGCAGCTCTTGCGCCTCTCGCAAAGGGGTCAACGAGAGAGACGTGTAATCGAGCGTTCCCATAGGGCTTGGTTCCTTTCGGCCATCGTCGGCCAAGTTGACGGATTCCTGCTCTTGCTCGGGCGCGGGGATCAAGACTTCGATCGAACCGTCCTCGCGCTTCTTGCGGATGACGCCTAGCTGTTCGGCTGCGCCGTAGATGACCTCCGGATCGGCGTACTGACTGGCGAGCGCGTCGAACTCGGGAGCGGGAAGTGGCCCATCCGAAAGCAGCACTTCGAGCGCTTCAGCGGGACCTAGAGTCCGGCCGTCGTCATCGACCAACAGCAACCTTCGGAGGCCACTCAGGTTGACGTGACGGCGCTCGGGCTTGGTTCTCCTATCGCCCCTGAGGACAGGGAAGCCGCGCTCGTCGCAGTCAATGCGGATTCGCTTGGTCATCGGGTGAACTCACGCTCCTCGATGACAACATCATTGGGACCGACCGCGACGTATTCCTCCATGTCGAAGGCCACGCGCTTGATCCGCGATTCATCCCGATTGACGCGCTCGGCCTCCTGCTCGATTCGATCCAGCTGGGCGGCGCGATTCATCGTTCTGTCAACCACGCTGTTGCCACACACACGACTGACAAGTGCCATCTCGAAGTCGTCCAGGTTGTCGATGTGTCTCGGCTCTTGGTCCAGCCATCTGCCAGATCAGCGCCAGCTTGCTTGACATGCTCTCTGGCGATCTCGTGATGCGTTTCTTCGTCCATCTTGTCTCCTTGATTGCAGGTCACTTGGTCACGTCCCTTAGCGTGGTGTAGGAGCGCGATCGGACGGACATGTAGTTCCGGCCACCGCGGCGCTCATCATCGTCGGACTTCTCAAGGTTCGACGGATAGGAGGCCGGCGATGGCCGGAATGGACAGGATGACGATCGCTGAGGTCGTCAGGGAGGTGTTGCGCGATGAGCACGCAGACGTCATTCGCGAGTCGGTGAGGGCGGTGGCGCAGGAGCTGATGGAGGCCGAGATCTCCGAGCTGATCGGCGCCGAGCACGGCGAGCGCACCGAGGATCGCGCGACGCATCGCAACGGCTACCGGCCCAGGCGCTGGGACACCCGGCCGGTGAGATCGAGCTGCAGATCCCGAAGATCCGTCAGGGTAGCTACTTCCCGAGCTTCCTGCAGCCGCGCAAGCGCAGCGAGCAGGCGCTCGTTCAGCGTGGTGCAGCAGGCCTATGTCTGCGGCGTGTCTACGCGTCGCGTCGATCAGCTCGTCGAGTCGCTCGGGCTGCGGATCTCCAAGAGCGAGGTCAGCCGGATCGCCGTGCTGCTTGACGAGCAGGTCACCGCGTTCCGCGAGCGCCCGCTGGAGGGCCGCTACCCGTACGTGTTCGTCGACGCGAAGATCGAGAAGGTCCGCGACGGCGGCCGCGTCGCGCGCAAGTGCGTCGTCGATCGCGCACGCCGTTCACGAGACCGGCCGCCGCGAGATCATCGGCCTGGACGTCGGCGCCGCGGAAACCGAGGCGTTCTGGACAGAGTTCCTGCAGATCGCTCGTCGCCCGCGGCCTCGTCGGCGTGCAGCTGGCCATCAGCGACGCCCATCCGGGCTTGAAGGCCGCGATCGCGAGAGTCCTCGGGTCGCCGTGGCAGCGCTGCACCGTGCACTTCCTGCAGGATCTCCGCGGCCACTGCCGCAAAGACCAGCACGACGCTCTCGGCGCCCTCATCCGCCAGCTGTTCACCGCCGCCGACGGCGCCGAGGCGCGCCGGCGCCTGGCCGACGCGATCAGCCAGCTCGAGCCCCGGTTGCCGAAGATCGCGCGGCTCCTCGACGAAGCCGAAGACGACGTCCTCGCGTTCTACGCGTTCCCCGCCGAGCACTGGCCCAAGCTGCGCAGTCGACCAACCCGCTTGAGCGCTTCAACCGCGAGATCGGCCGCCGCACCGACGTCGTCGGCATCTTCCCCGACGACCCCTCCCTGATCCGGTTGGTCTCGATGCTCGCGATCGAAGCCAACGACGAATGGCTCGTCGGGCGCAGCTACATCAGCCGGGCTCGATGGCGACTCTCTACGAGCACACGGTCCGATAGATCTCTCTCTTCCCGATCTCAACGAGGAGGTCGCCGAGCTCGCCGCAGCGTGAGCACCAACGTCTTCACCGACGAGATGAGCGTCGAACTCCTACACCACGTCCTGGGACTTGACTGGTCACTTCTTCAGCTTGAGTCGCGAGCGCTGCTTGTCGTAGACGGCATCCTTAGCTCGCGCCTTCGTGTCGGGTAACGCGCTTGATTTGGGCTGCGCACGGGCTGTATCGGGACGGCAATCTCGATGACTTCGTGGGCTCCCTTGCAGCGCCCGCCGCAGCCGTAGGCATCGACACCCTGCTTGGCGGTCATCGCCGCTTCGAGCGTCGGATGCAACGTCATTGTCAATTCTCGGCACTGCGCTACCAGAGCGAACGGACCTGTCCCCTTGATCCACACAGCGCGCGGCCAGACACAACTTGCTACAGCTCGATAGCATCGATGAGAGCGCTCGCAGTAGTGGCGAACGTAGATCTTGTAGCCCTTCATCTGTCGCCCTCGTTGCGCGCCTTGAATCGGTTGGGCTTGCGCCCGTTCCCGTCCAGTTGGGCCACAGACTGGGACTGGCCCAACTGAGGCGATCGCTTCGTCCGAATAGTCGCTTTTGCAGGGCTTTTCTCAGTTGGGCCAGTTGGCCACGCTTAGTCGGGCCAGAGGGCTTGGCCCAACTGTCGGGAGCCGTCCAGGTCGCCTTCGCTGGATAGCCTGAGCGCTCCGAAACCACGTCCAGCTCACTGGCAGCGCGCTTGATCGTCCGTTCGCTCGCGCCAGTCAGATCAACGACCTCGGCAATGACCGCTGCTCGCTCGTGCGGCTCGCCGTCACCTAGGACGAGCCGCAGGGCTCCTGCGACGCGCTCGCGTGGCTTGTCGCCGCTCCCTAACCGCGATCCGTTGCGGGCCAGCAGCTCGTTTGCGCCGAGATCGGATTCGCCAACCTCCTCAAGTCGCGCCGTCGAGATGTCGCCTTCTACGGTCGCCGGGACAACCTCGTAGATGAGGCTGCGCTCTAGCGGGCCGACGTTGGACTTGACATGCACGAGGACTCGCCTTGATCCCTGCTCGCCATCCTCGTCGTCTGGATCACGGTCCCAGAGCAGCGCCGATCGAACGGCAGCGCCATAGCCGACCGATCCGCCGACTCTGTGCAGCGCTTCGGAGGTCTGGCCCTTCGTCAAGTGCGTGACGATCAGGACGGCGATGTTCAGGCGCGCCGCCATGCGCACAAGCGGTCCCAGAACTGAGCGCACGGCTGGATCCTTGAAGTAATCCACCGTGGTTGACAGAAAGGCATTGACCGGATCAATCACGACCAGTCGCGCGCCGACTTGCTCGATGCGCCGCTCAACGGTCGGCAGATCGTCGGGAATGACGATTCCGACCTCCTCGCCATCGCGCTTCAAGCGCAGCGACACGACGCGAGTCAGGTCAGCTTCAGCGGCGAGCAAGCGCCCACGGATGACGCCTAGGCTGTCCTCGCCGGAGATCAGGACGACGTGCGCCGCCTTGTCGAGCAGATCGCCCCGGCTGACTTCCGCCGCGAGGTTCTGTGTCCATAGCGTCTTCCCGAGTCCCGGATGGCCCGCGAGCATCGTCACCATCCCCAGCGGAACACCTGCTCGTAGATACGTCACTCGCTCGGTCTGGACATCGCTCAGGCGGATGATCTGGACACCGTTGCGGGGCTCCCAAATCTTCGCAGCGGCGATCCGACGCTGAACCAAGCGACGAGCCGCAGAAGGGCTCTCCGCGACTCTCAGAAGCTCTTTCAAGTCATAGCCGTCGCTGCGCTCTGGCGCGAGGTCAACCACCCGCACTTCGATGTCCAGCGCCGCCAGCTCGTCGGCGATCTTCGCCGCTGCTTTTCGCCCCGGTTGATCGCAGTCAAAGACGATCGACACGGCGCGGCCAATGAACCGATCGCACCACTCGGGCTTCCAACCGTTGATGCCCGGAACGGCTACAGCAGGAAGGCCGGCGCACTGGCCCGCGATTGCATCGGGCTCACCTTCGACAAGTAGGAGGGCATCTCCGGAAACGGTTTCCGGGGCTGGGAACAGATCGCGCGGCCGTCCCTTGAGCGCGAACATCTTTGTCTGACGCTCGTAACGAACCAGCGCGTACCGAAGGACGTTGACAAGCTCATCGTCCGCGCTGCGAACTGGGATCGTGAAGCGCGAACCATCCCAGCCGATGCGCAGTCCGCGCAGAGTCGATGCCTTCCATTTGAAGCTGCGCAGGACTTCGGTTGTCTTGAGGTTGGCTCGCCATTCGGCCATCCGCGCATCGGAGGGCAGCGGATCGGCTGGGCCAGCGGGAGAGGTCTTCAGTCGTGCGAGCGGCTTCGTCCCGTTCGTTGACTTCAGGTCGCTTGACTTGAGCCCGTGAGCCTTGAGCACTGCGGCGTGCGTACATCCGGCGCGACAGGTGATAAGCACGCGCCCGCCGTCGCCCTGCTTCACGTACAACGATGGATGCTCGTCGTCGTGGGCCTGACAATGAGCTTTGTAGCCCTGCCCGTTCTTGGACGGACTCGCCCCCGCAGCGTCGAGCTGGGCGAGCACATTGTCTAGCGCTGAGAGCAGGACGGCCATAGCGCGCTCAGCGGGCGCGGCTCTTCGCTAGCGGCTTGCTCTTACGACGGCGCTTGCGAGCGCGCTCGGCTTCCATGTCGGCCGCGATGTAGGACCGCAGCACGTCGCTAACGCGCACGCCGTGGGCAGCGGCACGCCGTTCGATGTGCGCGCGCTCAGTGGCGCTCAGACGCACTGCGATTTTGAACTGGCCGCGATCGTCGGTCCCCCGATTGCGCGTGATGTTGATGCCGGCTGTCGTCATGCATTCCAGTGTCACTCCGTGTCAACCCGGAAACTGGCGCAATGACTACGGACGTACGACAGATGTCAGACAAGCGTCGGACGTATCCGGGTTTGATCCCACCCTCATTGTCAGCGTCACAGCTTCATATGGTCCTAACAATCCATCCCCGGTGTAACAGCGTTTACGGCTCGGCTGACGAGAGCTACTGCGCTCGGTTCGTGGCCGACTCCTGAACATCCAGGATCCCTCGCCCAGTCGCAAAGCTTGTGCGGCAAGAGGGTGGGGATGCTGATTCGAGCGCTCACCGGCCATCCCGGCGATGTCAACCTAGCTGCCACGCCGCTGCCACGGATTCGAGAAAGCCTGCAAATAAGCGTATTTCAGATTCGCGGCAAGCGATGCTAGTATGCGTACCGCAACCCAAAAAAAGCCCCCGCGAGCGGTCAAGGCTCCGGGGGCGCGGCATCGACTGGCAAGGAGTCAACGCAATGAGCAAGTCTACGCGCGTCATCCAGCGCGAGAAGGTCCAAGCTGGCATCTGGAAGCGGACCAACGCGGCTGGCAAAGATGTCTTCGAGATCGTCTTCCGCGACGAGCGCGGCGTGCAGGTTCGCAAGACGATCCCAGGAGGCGTGCGCGATGCCGTGCGCGCCCTTCGCAAGACGCACGTCAAGCGCGACGAAGGCGAGTCGGTCGCGGCCATGCGCCTCACGTTCGATCAAGCGGCCGACAGTTGGTTGGCATCGCTGGACGCGGGCGATCTGCGCCCGACGACGGCAGCCGCCTATCGAGGTCACGTTGAGACACACCTTCGCCCGACGTTCGGCGGCAAGCCGATCAAGCGACTCGACAGGATCACGACGAAGGACGTGCGAGCCCTTGTCGCTCGGATGCGAACGAGCGAATACCGGACCGAGGTCAACGCGGAAATGGGCAAGAAGACCAAGGTCACGGAGGGTTACAAAGCGTGGACGATTCGCGGCGCGCTTGTCGCCCTCGGTCTGATCTTCGATCACGCCCGTGACACAGAGGGCTGGCGCGGTGCCAATCCCGTGCGCGAGCTACGGCGCAAGGATCGCCCGAAGGTCGAGGAGTCAGAGCGACGCATCCTCAGTCGCAAGGAACTTGACGCCGTGATCAGCGCTGCAACGGAGCGCTATCGCCCAGTGATCGCTACCGCCGGCCTGCTCGGGACGCGACTGGGTGAGACGCTAGGACTGCGCTGGAAGGACATCGACCTTGACGCGGGCACTGTCTCGGTCACGATCCAGATTGACCGCAGCGGCTCGCGCGTTCCGCTGAAGACAACCCGATCACGTCGCGTCATCGAAGCGCCGGGAGCACTCGTCTCGATGCTGCGCGCACACAAGCTCGCCAGTCCGAACGTCAAGCCCGATGCGCTCGTCTTCGTCACGCGCGACGCCAAGCCGATGAACCACCGCTCGGTGACCAAGCAAGGGCTTGAGGCAGCCTGCAAGCGCGCCGAGATCGCCCAGCCGTATCCGGGGATGCACGGGCTAAGGCATGCGCACGCGAGCGCGTGGATCGCCAACGGGGGCGATCTGGTCGAGCTATCGAAGCGACTGGGCCACGCTGACCCGTCGATCACGGCCAGTGTCTACGCGCATGACTTCGAGGCAGCGGCTCGCAGCGACCAGCGACGAGCGAGATTGGACAGCATCTACGGCTCCGATTCGGGCTCCGATGTGGCAGCCGAAGTGGCAGCGACAGAGGTCAACGAGGGGCAAGAAACGGCCATCCATGAATCTGACAATCTCGTTGATTTGCAGGCAAAGCGCAGCGCTGGGCAGTAGACCGCTACCATGCCTGAGGGCTAAGCGAGTATGGGGCTCAACCCCCATCGCGGGTTCGAATCCCGCCCTCTCCGCTTACACTGCACGATCCCCAAGCGCCCGTAGCTCAGCTGGATAGAGCGTCGGTCTACGGAACCGAAGGTCAGAGGTTCGAATCCTCTCGGGCGCGCTTCACCTTCTGGCAGATTGGCGGCATTTGCAGGGACTTCGTCTCGGCCGCCCGAAGCGCCAAGTCGGGCCTGAGAGGCCTGTGGACGGATCAGGGCGATTTTTGGCGCCTTTTTTGGCGCCCCCCTGAGGCCGAGTGATCACGCGCTGCGAACCTGCGGTCGCTCGGGCACGTTGAGGGGCCAGAGCTTTCCCGCCGGCCTCTTCATGCATGCAGACACCGATGCATGCATGACGACAGGAGGCTTCAGATGGACATCTACGCGTTCGCCAACCAGAAGGGCGGAGTGGGCAAGATGACGGTGACGCTCGGGATCGCCGCGGCGCTGGCGCGGAGCGGAGTGCGGACGCTTGTCGTCGACCTCGACCCGCAGGCGTCGGCGACGCGCGTCGTCGACGTTGACGTGATCGACCGGGTCACGGTCGCCGACGCGCTGCTCGAGCCGGAGCGGTTCTGGCTGTCTGACGCGGTCGTGTCGACGTCGTGGGGTTTCGCGCTGGCGCCTGCCGAGACGGCACTGGCGTCGCGAGAGGCGCGGCGGTCGACGGCGGACGAGTTCGTTCTGCGCGACCAGCTTGCGCAGATGAGCCCGACCCTTGGCGAGCATCGGAACGGCCCCGGAGCGCTCGCACTATGGCGCCGCCGGACCGCGTAGCCGCCGGCTCGACCTCACCGAGATCAGGTATCACCTTGCGCGGCTCTTCGGCCGATAGGGGCCATGCAGTGCGGTGAGCCCTTTGGCTCATCGACGGCCTTCTCCCCACGCCCCATCCCCCGAAGGGTGTCTCCATATGTTCGAAGTGCGCAGGCCGCCCCACGGACGGATGACCCGAGCCGCTCCCGCACTGCTGGCCGCGACGATGGCGTGCTTCGCGCTCATCGGCGCCGGCGTCGCACAGGCGGGTGCTGTGATCAGCAACGGCACCGTCCAGCTCGGCGTCAACGACGCAGGCCAGCTGAACTTCGGCGGTCGTGGCGTCACGTACGTTCCGACCGGCTACGACGGCACGCGCGCTGGGTGCCCGTGTGAGGGCTGGGGAGCCGGCAACGAGGACGCGGACCCCGCCAAGCGCTTCTCCGGCTCCGCCAACCAGTCGCAGGGCGTCCACGGCGTCGGGCAGGAGAGCTTCGTGTCGGACGCTACGACGGCGACGTCGACGACGAACGTCGGCGCGGGCCGTCTGCGGGTCACACACGAGTTCCTGCCGTTCGTCGGAAGCGAGAACCTCTACGAGGTCAAGGTCACGCTGACGAACATGTCCGCGGAGACGCTCGGCGACGTGCGCTACACGCGGCTGATGGACTGGGATATCGAGCCCACCCCGTTCAGTGAGTTCGTGACGGTTCGCCGCGGCACCACGCCGGCGCTGCTGTTCTCCAACGACAACGGCTTTGCGAGCAACGACCCGCTCCGCGGTGGACCGGCGGAGCCGATCGACGAGGCAACCCAGAACGTCGACTTCACCGACTCGGGACCCAACGACCACGGGGCCCTGTTCGACTTCGGCTTCGGTGCGCTCGATCCCGAGCAGAGCGTCACGTTCTCGATCTTCTACGGAGCTGCCGGGACGACCGCCGACGCCGACGCGGCGATCTCGGCCGCCGGCGCCGAGCTGTTCAGCTATGGCAAGCCGGACAACGGGGGCGTGCCGAACAACGCCCTGAACACCTTCATCTTCGGCTTCCGCGGCCTCGGTGGAACGCCAATCATCCCGCCGAAGCTCACGCTGACCCCGAAGCTCGTGGCGACGCCCATCGGCAACGAGCACACGGTCACGCTCGTCGTGCGTGACTCAGCGCGCGGCCTCGTGCCCGGAGCGCCGATCGTCTTCGGCGTCACCGGCGCCAATCCCCAGGCTGAGACTCCGGCGACGACCGACGACGCCGGCGAGGCCACCTACAGCTACACCGGCACCACCGCCGGGCGGGACACGATCATCGCCTGCCTCGACGGTGACGGCGACGGCTCATGCGGTCCCACGGAGGTCACCGCCAAGGCCCGCAACGACTACGAGGATCCGATCCAGCCCAAGACGCTGATCGACTCCGGTCCCGCCGACGGCGCGTCGATCACCGACCATGCACCGACGTTCACGTTCTCGGCGACGACGCCCGGATCGACGTACGAGTGCTGGGTGGACGCGGAGCCGTTGGTGCCCTGCACCTCGCCGGTCACGCTCGCGCTCACCGAGGGTGAGCACACCTTCGAGGTGCGAGCCACGGACCCGGACGCCAACACCGATGCCTCGTCTGAGACGCGGACGTTCACGGTCGCCCAGACGACGATCGACGCCGGTCCGCTGGACGAAGCATGGATCAACGACACGGCGCCGGTCTTCGAGTTCTCCTCCGGTACGCCGGACGCGACGTTCCAGTGCGTGGTCGACGGGGGCGAGCCGTTCGTGTGCTCGTCGCCGCACGTGATGAGCGATCTCGCCGAGGGCGCTCACACGTTCTCCGTGGCGACGACCGACGCATTCGGCAACGTGGACCCGTCGCCTGCGACGCGGTCGTTCACGGTCGACCTGACCGCGCCGCAGACCACGATCACCGCCGGCCCCGCCACGGGAGCGACGATCGCCGACAGCACGCCGACGTTCGCGTTCTCGTCCAGTGAGCCGGTCTCGACGTTCGTCTGCGCCATCGACGACGCCGTCGCGGTCTCCTGCGACTCGCCGCTGGAGCCGGCTGCGCTCGCCGAGGGTCAGCACACGTTCACGGTGACGGCCACCGACACCGCCGGCAACGCGGACGCGTCGCCTGCGACGCGGACGTTCACGGTCGACACGATCACGCCGGAGACCACGCTCGACGCCGGTCCCGTCGCCGGAGCGACGATCACCGACAGCACCCCGACGTTCGAGTTCTCCTCCAGCGAGTCGGCTGCGACGTACACGTGCGCGATCGACGGCGGTGGGACGTTCTCATGCGGCTCGCCGTACACGCCGAGCGCGCTCGCCGACGGCGAGCACACCTTCACGGTGACGGCGTCCGATGCCGCGGGCAACACGGACGCGTCGCCGGAGTCGCGGACGTTCACGGTCGACGCGACCGCGCCGCAGACCACCATCGATGCCGGTCCCGCCGACGGGGGCATGACCTCCGACAGCACGCCGACGCTCGAGTTCTCGGCCGACGACGCGGGCTCGACGTTTGAGTGCGCGCTCGACAGCGGCGATCCGTTCGCGTGCGACACGTCGTACACGCCGAGTGCGCTCGAAGAGGGTCAGCATACGTTCACGGTCACGGCGTCCGACGGCCTGGGCAACGCGGACGCGTCGCCTGCGACGCGGACGTTCACGGTCGACACGACCCTGCCGCAGACCACCATCGACGCGGGTCCCGCCGCTGACGCGACGATCGCCGACAGCACGCCGACGTTCGAGTTCTCCTCCAGCGAGTCGGGTTCGACGTTGAAGTGCACGATCGACGACGGTGGGGAGTTCTCCTGCGCGTCGCCGTTCACGCCGAGCGCGCTCGCAGAGGGTCAGCACACGCTCACCGTGACGGCGTCCGACGGCGCCGGCAATGCGGATGCGTCGCCTGCGACGCGGACGTTCACGGTCGACACGACCGCGCCGCAGACCACGATCGACGCGGGTCCCGCGGCCGGAGCGACGATCGCCGACACGACGCCGACGTTCGAGTTCTCCTCCAGCGAGCCGGGCTCGACGTTCGAGTGCGCGATCGACGGTGGTGGGACGTTCTCATGCGACTCGCCGTACACGCCGACTCCGCGCGCTGACGGTGAGCACACGCTCACGGTGACCGCGACCGACGGCGTCGGGAACACGGATGCGTCGCCTGCGACGCGGACGTTCACGGTCGACACGACCGCGCCGCAGACCACGATCGACGCCGGTCCCGCGGCCGGATCGACGATCACCAGCACGCCGACGTTCGAGTTCTCGTCCAGCGAGCCGGAGTCGACATTCGAATGCACCATCAACGACGGTGTCCCGTTCTCGTGTGTGTCGCCGTTGATGCCTGCTCTCTCAGACGGGGAGCAGACGGTGACGGTGACGGCGTCCGACGGCGTCGGCAACACGGATGCGTCGCCTGCGACGCGGACGTTCGCGGTCGACACGGTGGCCGAGACCACGATCGATGCCGGCCCTGCGGATGGCTCGACGACCGGCGACAGCACGCCGGCATTCGAGTTCTCCTCCGGTGAGGCGGGTTCGAGGTTCTCCTGCACGGTCGACGACGGCGCCGCGTTTGACTGCGAGTCGCCGCTGACGCTGGACGCGCTGGCCGACGGCGAGCACACGTTCACGGTGGCGGTCACCGACGGCGTCGGCAACACGGATCCGTCGCCTGCGACGCGCACGTTCACGGTCGACACCACCGCGCCGCAGACGGCGGTCGAGGTCGGTCCTGCCAACGGCTCGACGACGGCCGACAGCACGCCGACGTTCGAGTTCTCCTCCGGTGAGGCCGGCTCGACGTTCTCGTGCTCGCTCGACGGCGGCGAGGCGTTCTCGTGCGCGTCGCCGTTCACGCCGGGTGCGCTGGGAGACGGGGTGCACACGCTCACGGTGCGCGCCACCGACAGCAGCGGCAACCCGGACGGGACGCCCACCACGCGGACGTTCAGGGTCGACACCACTCCGGCTCCGGTTCCGGCCGGCACTCCGGCTCCCGCCCCGGCCTCCAAGCCGGCTGTGGCACCGACGTCCCCGGAGGTCGAGCTGCTCCGTTGCGTCTCGCGGCGCAGGTTCGACATCAAGCTGCGCCCGGCACGCGTGCGCTTGGTCTCGGCCGTCGTGCGCGTCAACCACAAGCGCGTCGCCGTGCGCAAGAACGGCGGACGGCTGCGCGCAACGGTCGACCTGCGCGGGCTCGCGAAGGCCACCTACACGGTGACCATCGACGCCCGCGACGCCCGGCGTCACCACTACCGCGAGACGCGCCGCTACAGGGTCTGCTGATCGCAGGCGAGCTGATCGCATAGAGCAGCGTCACGGGAGGGGTGCGGAGCTTGCGCACCCCTCCCGTCGTCGTCTCAGGGAACGGGCTCGAGCCGCGGGTTGGGGCGCTCGCCGCGCCCGACCTTGGCGCATGGGCGCCCGTCGACGCGGACGACGTCGGCGGTGAAGTTGTTCTCGCCCCGCAGGAGTGAGGAGCCGACGCCGTACGCCGCGACTCACGCAAGCCCTAATCCGTCAACGACGTAAGGCCTGCGGCGCGGCAGGCCTGTTGCCCAGCTCGGCCTCAACGCGCGATAATCATGCCTATGAAGCGGTGGCGCGACCCCCCGCGGGCCGGGCTCTGAGTTCGTTCAACACCCGAGCGCAGCGTTTGCCAACGTGCGTCGTACCGTCGCGCTGACCGCGTAGTTGCAGCAGCTCTTCGGCGGTTGTCGGTCGGGGCTCGCGCCGCATTCGGACATTCCAGTGGATTCTTGGCGCTTATTTGGCGCCCTTTCGCAGGACACTTTGGCTCTATAGAGCCGAAAACACCCGGAACCGCCGCGGACTACGGAACCGAAGGTCAGAGGTTCGAATCCTCTCGGGCGCGCTCAAAGAGGCTGCGAACAGGCTCTTTCGTTAGGGCAGAATGCCGGGATCGAGATTTGCCGCTGTTTGTCGCGGCGAGGATCTGGTCGAGCGGACTGTGGGCGCCGGTCGGCGCCGGACATCAGAACTGGGTCCAGGTCATGACTTCGGGACGAGAATCTGTCCGTGAGCGCCGCTTGCGAACCGCTGTTCGCGCACGAGGTCCAGCTTCAGGTGCTCATCGAGATCCGCGAAGGGGCTGTGGCCGGTGCCGATCGCGAGGGGCACCCAGATGAGCTGGTACTCGTCGACGAGGCCGAGCCTGGTCATCGACTTGGCGAAGTTCGGCCCGCCGTGGACGAGGATCGTGCCGTCGTCGTCGCGAGCCTTCAGCTCGGCGATCGCGGCGCTGAGGTCGCCGCCAAAGACCTCGGCTGGGCCCCAATCCGCGCTCTCCATGCTGTTGGAGAAGACCGCCTTGGGCTTCTCGTTCATGGATGTCGCTATCGGGCCCTCCGAGGCCAGCCAGTGCGGGCCCATGATCTCGTAGCTTCGCCGGCCCATCGCGTGGGTCCCGGCCTCGTCAAGAGCGCGAAGGTTCCACTCGCCGCTGTCGTCGCCGAAGAACTCGAACATCCAGTCATGCGTCCCGTCGAGGCTCGTCGCGAAGCCGTCGAGGGACAGCACCATCTTGAGAACGACCTTTCTGTTTGTCATGTGGGTAGAGACTCCGGGAGGCCCCGGAAATCATCGGTGGGGCCCTTGCTCCCTCAGGGTGGGGCGGTAGGTGAGCTCTTGGATGTCGCCGTCGAGTGTCCGGCTCTCGATCAGCTCGAGGTCGAAGTCGGCCGCGCCCTGAAAGATCGGGTCGCGTCCGGTCTGACCGGTGATCACCGGGAAGAGCGTCACCTGGACGCGGTCGACCAGGCCGGCGGCCATCAGCGCCCGGTTCATCGACAGGCTGCCGTGCGAGCGCAACGGCACCTCGGACTCCTCGGTGCTCGAGGCCACGCATCGCGTGCGAATCGCCCGATACGTGGTGGCTCCGAAGACCATCCGCTGCTCCTCGCCGTACACGGCGAGGCGGTGGTCGAGCAGCTCGGGGCCTTGCTTGCCCCAGTAGCCGGTCCAGCCGGCGCTGCTGTCGGCGGTGCCGAAGCCATCGAGGCTGGAAAAGACGTCGAACGTGTAGGTCGAGGCCATCATGCTCTCCCTTCGAGTGCAGTCGATCGGGTGTGGATACAGACCGCGAACCACGGCGAAACTCATCGCCGTTGGACGTCTGGAGTCGGCCCCCCGTATGCGGCTGGGTCGAAGTTCGAGAGCGGCTACCCCCCGATGGTCATCCGCCGGTGTGCGGTGGCGCGACCGGCAGTTGCACCGTGACGCAGAGCCCGCCGGCGGCCCGGGGGGCGAGGGCGAGCGTTCCGTCGTGTGATTGGGCGATGCTCCTGACGATCGCCAGGCCGAGGCCGACACCAGCGTGGTCGGTGCGTATGCGCCTGGTGCCGCGCTGAAACGGCTCGACGAGCGTGGCAACCACCAGTGGGGTGAGCTTCTCGCCGGTGTTCTCGACCGTGAGCACCACGCCCTTGGGGTAAACGCTGGTCGTGACCCACACGGTGCCCTGTTCGGGCAGGTTGTGGACGATCGCGTTGTGCACGAGGTTCGTCGTCATCTGCAGCAGGAGGGCGGGTGAGCCGATGGTGGGGGTGATGTCACCGGAGGTCTCGATGGTGAGGCCACGTTCTTCGGCGAGGGGGAGGAGTGTTTCGGTGGTTTCCTCGGCTATGAGGGACAAGTCGACATATTCTCGGGAGAACGATCGCTGGTCGGCGCGGCTGAGCAGGAGCAGCGCTTCGGTGAGGTCGATCGCTCGGGTGTTGACGAAGTGGAGGCGGTCGACCAGTTCGTCGTCGCCGCGGCTCTGATCGTTGCGGGCGACCTCGAGGAGGGTCTGGGTGATCGCCAGTGGGGTGCGCAGCTCGTGGGAGGCATTGGCTGCGAAGCGCTGCTGTTCGGCGACGTGTGCTTCGAGGCGCGCGAGCATGGCGTCGAAGGCGTCGGCGAGTTCGCGGAACTCGTCGTTGCGGCCTTCCAGTTGGATTCGGTGGGCGAGCGATCCGGTCGCGGCCGTGCGTGTGGCTTGCGTGATGCGAGCCAGCGGGGCGAGCATGCGGCCGGCGAGAATCCATCCTCCCAGGAGACCGAACACCAGCAGGACCGCCAGCGCGATGCCCGCCTTCGGAGCGAAGGCGTCCAGGAGGTCGGAGCGGGTGGGACCGAATCTGGGCGCACCCTGGGGCGCGCCAAAGCCGCCAGGTCCTCCGAGGACCGCACCGTCGGGGACGTAGCGCAGCAGGAACACCCACACGACGGCGAGCAGCAAGACGCTGGCAACCATGAGGAAGGCGGCGTAGCTGAGGGCGAGCTTGAGGCGAACGTTCAAACCGGAGGCTCTATCCACGGGTTCCTCCCTCGCGCCCGCTGTCTGGTTGCGTGCCGATCCGGTATCCGGAGCCGGCTACGGTGGCGATGATCCAGGGTTCGCCGAGGCGTTTGCGCAGTGCCGAGACGGTGATGCGCACGGCGTTGGTGAAGGGGTCGGCGTGCTGATCCCAGGCCCGTTCCAAGAGCTCTTCGGCGCTGACGACACCGCCTTCGGCAGCGACGAGCACTTCGAGCACGGCGAACTGCTTGCGGGTGAGTGCGACGTAGCGGCCGTCGCGGTAGACCTCGCGGCGGAACGGATCCAGCCGCAGACCGGCGATCTCTCGCACCGGCGGCCTGCTGTGTGCGCGCCTGCGGTCGAGCGCTCTGAGGCGGAGCACGAGCTCTCCGAGCTCGAAGGGCTTGGTGAGGTAGTCGTCGGCGCCGAGCCCGAACCCCGAGGCCTTGTCGTCGAGTCGGTCGGCGGCGGTCAGCATGAGGATCGGCATGCCGCTGCCGGAGGCGACGATGGACTTGGCGATCTCGTCACCGGAGGGTCCGGGGATGTCTCGGTCGAGGACGGCGATGTCGTAGGCGTTGACGCTCAGCAGCTCCAGAGCGGCGTCGCCGTCACCTGCGATGTCTGCCGCGATCGCTTCCAGGCGTAGGCCATCGCGGATGGCTTCGGCCATATAGGGCTCGTCCTCGACGATCAGCACGCGGATGCGCCGATGCTACGAGCTGGCGCATATCGTCGGCGTATCGATAACCGCATACGTGCTGGCAACGCCGCGCTGCCTTCAATGGCGGCGTGGCCTACGGCGAACCGGCACGGATAACGATCTACCGGACGCGGATTCGCTGGAACCGCGTCGCCGGCCTGCTGGTCGTCATCGCGGCGATCGCCTCATTCCTCGGCCGCCAGTTGCCGGCGTCCTCGTCGTCGACGGTCGCATCACCCATCCAGGCTCTGCGTGGCGAGCTCCGTGACCTTCGCCGCGAGCACCGCGGTGCGCTCGGCGAGGCCGACGGCGCCGTCCCGGACGGCACGACCGTCTTCGACGACGGGGTTCCGGGTGTGGTCAACCTCGATCCAGGTCTGCTCGGGGCCCTGCGCCGGGCGGCGACCGATGCCGCGACCGTCGGCGTCGCGTTCGCCGTGGACAGCGGCTGGCGTTCGGAGGACTACCAGCAGCAGCTGCTCGACGATGCGATCTCGAAGTACGGCTCAGAACAGGAAGCTGCCCGCTGGGTCGCCACACCCGACACCTCCGCCCACGTGTCGGGGGACGCGGTCGACGTCGGGCCTTCCGATGCAGCGGCCTGGCTGTCTGAGCACGGCGCCGCGTACGGGCTGTGCCGGACCTACGGCAACGAGCCCTGGCACTACGAACTGCGCCCGCAGGCCATCGCTCAGGGCTGCCCTCCCATGTACGCCGACCCGACCCACGATCCGAGGATGCAGCAATGAGAAGAGGACGACGGCCGCTGGCCGTCCTTGCGCTGCTCGCCGTCACCGGCGGCGTCGTCGGCGTCGCAAAACGTAGGATCGCGGCCGTGGCGTTCACGCTCAGAAACCTCAAGGAGGATCTGGAGGATCTCGGGTCCAACTTCGGTGGCGCGCCGGACCTGGAGTTCCGCCACGCAAGCAAGGCGCTCGGACTCGAGCGGTGCGGCCTGAGCTACCAGCGCATCCCGCCCGACTATCGCTTTCCGTTCGGCCACACGCACAAGGAGCAGGAGGAGGTGTACGTGGTCGTGCGCGGGAGTGGGCGGATGAAGCTCGACGACGTGATCGTCGAGGTCAAGGAGTGGGACGTGGTGCGCGTCCCGCCCGGCACGTGGCGAGGCTACGAGGCCGGGCCGGAGGGCCTCGAGATCCTCATCTTCGGTGCGCCCAATCTCGGCGCCAATCCGCGCGAAGACGTGGAGGGCCGGCGCGACTGGTGGGCAGACTAGCGCCCGCTCCAACAGGCTACGACTCGTCAGGCTCCGGGGTGAGGTGCTCCTCTGACCAGCTGGAGATCAGCTTGAGCGCCGGCACCAGCGCCCGTGCGCGGTCGGTCATGGCGTAGGACACCGCCAGCGGCGGCCCCTCGTCGACGGTCCGGACGATGAGCCCGGCCGCAGCGAGATCGGACAGCCGGTCGGAGAGGACCGAGTCGGAGATCCCGTCGACCGCTCGCGAGAGCTCGCGGAAGCCCGCCGGGCCCTCGCCGAGGACCCCGAGCACCACGCCGTTCCAGCGCTTGCCGAGGAACTCGAACGCGCGGGCGAGTGCGGCGTTGCCGCGGGCGCATGCCTCGGAGTCGGCGTGCCCGGTCGGCTTGCGGGCCGTGACCATGCGACCATGCTAGCGTGCCAGAGGTCGCTACTATTTTCGTAGCGACTACTCGACCACACGTCTCAGGAGCTCACCCAATGACCGACACCTCCACCGGCCGCGCATCCGTCGTCGTTGTCGGCGGCGGCTACGGCGGCATCCAGGCCGCCAAGGCCCTCGATGATCTCGCCGACGTCACCCTCGTCGATCCGACGGAGGCGTTCGTCCACAACGTCGCCGCGTGGCGCGCGCTCGTCGAGCCCGAGTGGCTGGAGCGGATCTTCCTGCCCTACGAGCACCTGCTCGCCAACGGCCGCTTCGTCCGCGATCGCGCCGTCGCGCTGGACGGGCGCCGCGTCACGCTCGCGTCGGGCGAGGTGCTCGAGCCCGACTACGTCGTGCTCGCCACCGGCTCGTCGTATCCGTTCCCGGCCAAGACCGAGGAGCCCGACGTCGCGTCCGCCCGGGCCCGCTACCGCGCCGCGCACGAGGCACTGCTGGCGGCCGACCGGGCGCTGATCGTCGGAGCGGGTCCGTCGGGCCTCGAGCTCGCCGGCGAGATCAAGGCCTTCTTCCCCGACAAGCAGGTCACGATCGCCGACGTCGCCGCCGACATCCTCGCGGGTCCCTACGGCCAGGACCTGCGCGACGAGCTGCGTGGCCAGCTCGATGCCATGGGCGTCGAGCTGCGCCTCGGCAGCGCGCTGGGCGACCTGCCGAGCGCGCCCCCGGCGACGCTGGCCCCGATCAGGATCGCCGTCCAGGACGGCAACGAGCTCGTCGCCGACATCTGGTTTCGCGCGTTCGGCGTGCACCCGCGCAGCGACTATCTCGCCGACGACCGCCGCGATGCACGCGGCTACGTCCGCGTCGACGACCACCTGCGCGTCGCCGGCGAGACGCGCGTGTTCGCGATCGGGGACGTCTCGGATGCCGACCGCGACATGGCCGGGATCGCCGGCCGTCAGGCCGCCGTCGTGGCCGCCAACATCCGCGCGCTCATCACGGGCGAAGGCGAGCTCGAGAACAACGCGCCGTTCCCGCCGATGATCGCGATCCCGCTCGGCCCCGACGGTGGGGCCGGCTTCCTCGGCGACGGCGTCGCCGGCGCAGCGGCGATCGCTGAGCTCAAGGGCCGCCACATGCTCGTCGACGGCATCGCGGCGTTCTTCGACGCCGCCCCGAATCTGGCCGGCTGACGACCGCCGCGCGAGCCTCGCCCGCCCGCAGTGGGAGGATCCTGTGCGGGAGTTGTCCGCCGGCACGAGGGGGGCCCGTGATCAAGCGCGTCGCACTGACGATCGTGATGCTCGTACTGCCGACCGCGACCGCGGCCGCACACGTCGAGCGCTCGGCCTACTGGCCCGATCCGGCCGCCGACACCGATGTCCGCCCGGCAGCCGGCGGGGCGGTCCCGAAGATCCGCTCGCTGAGCTCGGCGCTGCAGACAAAGCGCCCCGGCACGACGCGCGTCGTCTGCCGCCAGGACTCCCTCAGCCGCCTGAAGCGGTCGATCGCCGCCGCCCGCAAGGACGGCTACGACATCCGCCCGACCGACCACCGCAGCCTGAGCGCCAGGCAGGGACGGGCGCTCATGCGCACGAACCGCCGGCTGCGCAGGCTCTGCCGCTACGACGAGATCCAGCCCGCCGTGACGGCGTCCGCAAACAACGACCGCGTCGTCGTCATGCCCGGCCTCTACACCGAGCCGACCGCCCGCGCGCAGCCGACGAACGACCCGGCCTGCGCGCAGGACCTCGTGAAGAACGACGTCGGCGAGACCGGCGCGCTCTCCTACGCCTATCAGTCGCACTGCCCCAACGACCAGAACCTGATCGCCGTCATGGGCCGCGCGGTGGGCCCCGGCAGCGACCCGGATCCGCCGTTCCCCGACCGCCGCGGGATCCCGAACCTCGGCGCCTGCATCCGCTGCAACCTCCAGCTGGAGGGGTCGGGCGTCGGCGCGGGCGACGTCGTCGTCGAGGCCGGCGACGCGGCCGCGGGCAACGGCGGGCCGTCGGGCGCGGGGCACAAGAAGGACGTCGGCATCCGCGCCGACCGCGCCGACGGCTTCGTCCTGCGCAACCTCACGGTCCGCCATGCGACCGAGCACGGCATCTACGTCCTGGAGTCCGACGGCTACATGCTCGATCGCTTCAAGGCGTTCTACAGCGGCGCCTACGGGACGCTGACGTTCGCCGAGGACCACGGCGTCCAGCAGAACTGCGAGGCCGCCGGCCACGGCGACTCCGGCCTGTATCCCGGCGCGCCCGCCGAGACCGGCGCGCAGCGCGCCGCCGGCACGGAGTTTCGTTACAACCAGGAGGTGCGCTTCTGCGATGCGCGCCGCAACCTCGCGGGCTACTCGGCGACGAACGGCAACGCCGTCTGGATCCACGACAACAACTTCTACGACAACTCGCTCGGCAGCAACACCGACGTCGTCACCGCACCCGGGCACCCCGGCTTCCCGGGCGACTCCGAGCTCTTCGAGAACAACAACTACTACTCGAACAACTTCAACGCCTACGCGGCGAGCTCCGACGTCAAGCCGATCTTCCCGTACCCGATCGGGACCGGCGCGTGGATCGCAGGCGGCAACGACCACATCGTCCGCGGCAACCGCTTCTGGGACAACTGGCGGCGCGGGGTCATGCTGTTCTCGGCTCCCGACGTCCTGATCTGCGGACCGCTGATCGGCGTGATCGTCGAAGGCTGCGACGCCCTGCGGTTCTCGACCTCGCACGGCAACCGCGTCCACGACAACGTCATGGGCGCCGACCCGAAGGGCGCGCCGGCGCCCAACGGCGTCGACTTCTGGTGGGACGCGTTCCCGGGCAGCCGCGGCAACTGCTGGTATCGCAACACCGGGCCTGCGCGAATCACGAGCGCGCCGGCCTCGCTGCCCGGCTGCGCGAACGGCACGCGGCCCGCCGAGAGCCTCGGCCTCGGCGACGTCGTCAACCAGGCCGAGCTCGTCATCTGCCTCGTGGCCTTCACGAGCGAGCGCTATGACCCGGCGACGTGCCCGTGGTTCCGGACGCCGCCGCGGCCCGGCTCGCGCGCCGCCCGCCAGGACCGCGCCGAGCGTGCCTCCGACGCCGCCGGCGCGCAGCGCGTCCTCGGCGAGTTCTGCCGCGCGCTCACGATCGCCAACCCGACCTGCAGCCCGTTCGCCGCCGGGCTGCGCGCGGCGGGTGTCCGCCTCGATCCCGGGCTCGCGGCGCTGCAGGCGGCCTCGCCGCGCTCGCAGACGCCGGCCGGCGGGCTGGTCTCGGCGGTGCCCGGCTCGCGCAGGCTCCTGAGCCTCTTCTCGTGCGCCGACTGGAAGCGCGCCGACGGCCCCACGCGCGCGAGCGTCCTGCGCCGGCTCGCGGCGTTCACGAGCGGCCCGATCGCGGTCGACGGGGTCGCCGGCGCCCGCGGCACCGCGCTGACCGAGCAGCAGGGCGCGACGTTCTTCGACCGCCGCTGCAACTCGGGCCTGCCCGACAGCCTCGCGCTCTACAAGATGTACGGCTACGCGGCGGCGTTCGCCGGCGGCCCCGGGTAGCACTCCTCGTGGCTGACGGCGACGAGGCCCGAGGACCGCCCATTCGCGGCTGCGGCGCCGGATGAGGACTACCCGCCGAGCGCGAACGCCTCGGCGAGCAGCGCATAGGACCTGCGGCGGGCCTCGTGCTCGTGGGTCATGTTGACGACGAGCAGCTCGGCGACGCCGTACTCGCGCGCGAGCGCCTCGAGGTCGCGCCGCACCGTCGCCGGTGAGCCGGCGACCATGCGCTTGGCCAGCGCGGGCTCCGGCCGCTGACCGCGCATGCGCCGGTCGACGAAGCGCAGCGCGGTCTCGACGCGCGGCACCGGCGTGAACTTCCCGCGCCGCGCCAGCATCGCCACCATCCGCGCGCTCGAGGTCAGGCGCTCGGCCTCGTCGTCGCTGTCGGCGCACAGCGACCAGACCGCGACGATGGCGCGCGGCGCGCCCAGCCGCTGCGAGGCGACGAACCGCTCGCGGTAGAGCTCGACGATCTCGGTGCCGCCCCCGGGGTTGATGAAGTCGGCGAAGGCATACGGCAGCCCGAGCTGCGCCGCCCAGATCGCGCTCTGTGCCGACGAGCCGAGCAGCCACGGCTCGGGTCCTTCGGGGCGGCCGGGGAGCAGGGCCGGCAGGCGCGCGAAGAGATGGTCGGGCGCGAGCCGGTCGTCGAGGTGGGCGAGCAGCTCCCCGAGCTGCTCGGAGAAGTCGTCGCGCGTCGGGTGGTTGCGGTCGCGCTGGAGCGCGAAGGCCGTGACCGGATCGTCGGTTCCGTCCGTGCGGCCGATGCCGAGGTCGATGCGCCCCGGGAAGAGCCCGCTGAGCACGCTGAACGCCTCGCAGACCTTGAACGGGCTGTAGTGCGGCAGCATGACGCCGCCGCTGCCGACCCGCAGGCGCGACGTGGTCGCCGCGATCGGCCCGATCAGCGCCTCCGGGCTCGTCCCCGCGAGCATCGGCCCGCCGTGGTGCTCGGCCACCCAGTAGCGGTGATAGCCGCAGCGGTCCGCCAGGACGGCGAGGTCGAGGGTGTTGCGCAGCGCGTCGGCGCCGGTGGAGCCCGCGGCGATCGGAGACTGGTCCAGGACGCCGAGACGCAGCGTCACGGCAGCTGCAGCTCCCATTGCGTGACCGGCACCGCCGCGCGCCAGCCGGTGAAGTCGCCCAGCGGCTCGGCGTGCGTGATCGCGATGCGCGTCAGGCGCCCGCCGCGCTCGGCCTGCGCGCGCGAGAGCAGCGTCTCCTCCTCGACCGTCACGGCGTGCGCGACGAGGCGCCCGCGCGGGCCGAGCGCCTTGCGACAGCGCGTGAGCAGCCCGTAGCCCGTGAGCCCGCCGCCGACGAAGATCGCGTCCGGGCGCTCGCTCAGGCCCTCGAGCGCCTGCGGCAGCTCGCCCGCCACGACCTCCAGCGACGGCACCCCGAGCGCCAGCGCGTTGTGCCCGATCGCCCGGGCGCGGCCGGCGTCGCGCTCGACGGCGATCGCGCGTGAGCCGGGCGCCGCCCGCAGCCATTCGATCGCGACCGATCCGCTGCCTGCGCCGAGGTCCCACAGCAGCTGGCCCGGCACCGGCACGAGCGCCGCGAGCGTTGCCGCGCGCACGTCGCGGCCCGTGATCTCGCCGGCATGCTCGAAGACGTCGTCGGGGAGGCCGGGGGCGCGGGCCAGCAGGCGACCGCCGCCGCGGACCTCGATCGCGACGAGCTGCAGGGCGGCGCCCGCGCGTTCTCCCCAGTCGTCGGCCGTCGACTCCTCGATGCGCTCGGCGGCGCCGCCGAGCTCCTCGAGCACGACGAGACGGCTCGCCCCGAACCCCTTCGCGCGCACCACGCGCGCGACCTCCGCGGCGCTGGCCGGCCCGAAGCCGAGGACGACGATCCGGCGGCCGGGCTGCAGCGCCGGGGCGACGACCTCGGCCACGCGGCCGGTGGCCGACACGAGCTCGACGTCCGCCTGCGGCCAGCGCAGTCGCGCGCACGCGAGCGAGAACGACGAGATGGCCGGGATGATCCGCACGCGCTCGTCGCCGAGGCGGCGCAGGAGCGTGACCCCGGCTCCGTGCAGCAGCGGGTCGCCGGCGGCGAGCACGGCGATCGAGCGGCCGTCGTCGAGGTTCGCGAGCTCGTCGACGAGCGTCGCCATCCGCTCGGGCCAGGGTCGCCGCTCTCCCAGTGCGGCGTCGGGAACGAGCGCAAGCTGGCGTTCCCCGCCGACGAGCAGGTCCGCGGCGAGCACGGCCGCGCGTGCGCCGGCGGTGAGGCCCGGCCAGCCGTCGGCGCCGATTCCCACGACGGTGATCATGCTGCGAGCGGCGTGGGAGCGATGGCGGTCAACTCGGACCTGTATATGGAGCAGACACGTACGCTGTCAAGCGACACGGCTCATAAACCTGGACTTCAGAGCGCCAGGCTTGACGTCGGTAGGTGGTTTATGCATATATAGGCGAGCGGTGTCGGCCATTGTTCTTAGGCAGACGGGCGGGCACCGCCCAGCGTGGTCGCGGCGCGCGGCGTTCCCCTAGAGTGCGCCGCGCGTCGTCTACGCGCGGGTCGCTCGCGCTAGCCGCGCACGAGCTTGCGCGCAAGCTTGCCGATCGCGACGACGGCCGGCGCGTCCGGTGCGAAGTCGATCGGTGCGACGGCGGCGCGCTCGGCGTGAAAGAAGCACTCGTCGTAGGGGATCGCGCCGATCAGGCCGAGGTCATGCTCGTCGGCGAACCGCTGCACGACCTCCAGGTCGCCGTCGCGCACCTTGTTGGCCAGCAGCGCCAGATGCTCGATGCCGAGATCGCGTGCGAGCGCCAGGATCCGCCGGCCTGACTCGAGCGACTTGAAGTACGGCTCGACGACGGCGTAGAGGACGTCGGCGTGCTTGGCCGTGCCGACCTTCAGATGCTCCGTCGATGCCTCGGTGTCGAGGATGCAGATGTGGTTCTGTGAGTCCGGCGCGGCCCCGACGACGGCGCGCATCGCCACGTGAAAGCGGCCCATGCAGCCGGTGTCGGCCTGCTTGGGCTCGTGCGCGACGAGCACCGTGACGCCGTCCGGTGCCTCCATCGCGTGCGCCGCGCGGATCTCGTCAAGCGTCTGGGTCAGCTCGTAGCGGCCGTCGACGAGCCGCACGACGTCCGGCGACATCGTCGGTAGGTCGGTCAGCCGCTCGGCGGGGATGCCGACCGTCAGCGGCAGGTTCGGGTTCAGGTCGTTGTCGAGGGCGAGCACCTCGTAGCCCTGCCGCGCGAGCTGTCGCGCGAGCGTCCCGGAGATCGTCGTCTTGCCTGCCCCGCCCTTGCCTGCGATCGCGAGCTTCATGACGCGCACCTTATGGCAGACAATGCGCAATACATATAGCGGGGCCTCAAATTTCGTCGGGCCGCAGGCTCTGTGCGAGCGTGATGGTGTTGCCGGCCGGGTCGATGATCGTCGCCCGGCGGACCACGCCCGGGATCGTCTCGATCGCGTCGGGGGCGATGCCGCGCAGCGCGAGGAAGCCGACGTGGCGCTCGAGGTCGTCGACGATCAGCGTGACGATCGCGTGACCGGCTCGCGCGCTGTCGGCGACGAGGCAGATCGAGCCCTTGTCGGCGAGCCGCCAGACCGACTCGCCGGGGCTGGGAGTCGCGTCTGGAGCGCGGCCGGCGAAGAGCCGGTACCAGGCGCTCGCCGTCTCGAAGTCGTCCACGGGAATGCCGGCAAGAACGTCGGAGATCACGGGCGGCAGGCTGCGCGGGCCGGCGGCCCTAGCGGTCGACCGCGACGAGGTGGCGCGTCTCGATCTGGCCACCAGGCGCCGCGGCGCGCGACCCGTGACGGGCCTGCACGTCACGGGCCGCGGCCCCGATCACCAGCGACACATGGCCTGAGCGCCGGAGCCCGCGGGGGAAGGAGAGAAGTCGCGGGCCACATATATGTCGCATACACATAGCAATGTCAAGCGGGGGCGTCGCGCGGCAGCCGATGCACGCGATCGACGTGCCGCGCCTCGTCCCAGAACGCGATCAGCATCGGCACGATGACGATGAAGTTGTACGTGTAGTGCAGGTAGGGCCGGTCCAGCGGCGTGCCGATCAGCCCGTGGTGCCCCATGATCCCGGCGGCCCCGCCCGACAGGTAGACGGTGTTCTCGACGATGTACAGCCAGAAGAGGTAGAGGTGCTCGATCTGGTGCAGGCTGGCGGCGGCGAAGGCGACCCACAGCCATGCGTTGCGGGCCTTGAAGTTGATCGCCAGCAGGCCGAGGCTGAGCCAGAGCGTCGTGTCGGCGACGAAGTGCACGAGCTCGAAGTCCAGCTGGCCGATGACGCCGTGCGAGTTCGCAAGGGCGCCGTTGGTCAGCGCCAGCTGCGTGAGCTGCGTGGAGTGCTCGACCATGTGCAGCAGCTGCAGGAGGACGAGCAGGCCGAAGCAGGCGAACATCGCGTCGAGGCGGTATCTGTCCTTTGCCTCGGCCGCGACGATCGGCGCCCAGGGCGCAAGGATCGCCAGCCAGGCCAGCCACAGCGGCGCCCCGAAGATCGCCGAGAAGGGGATCGTCGCCAGCGAGATCGCGGCTGCCAGGCGGACCCGGGCCGTGGAGGTCCGACTGATGCGCAGCGCGATCGGGACGCGCGGGAGCCTGACGTGCGCGTTGACGGGCACCGGCACCCGCCGCAGGCTCGCGCGTCGCGCCCGCAACGCCGTGCGCACCACGACCACGGCGAAGATCGCCACGACGGACGCGGCGACGACCGCCTCCGGCCAGTGCCGATCGACCTCGGCGCGCGTCAGCTTGGGGCCGAGCACCGGCACGTAGACGGTCATGTACGCGAGCAGGACGACGGCGATCTCGCCGACGACCGCGACGCCCATGAGGCGGCGGTCGAATGCCCACGGTCGCGGCGGCGGCGCAACGCGTCCGGCGTCAGCGGCGCTTGACTCCATCGTGCTCCTCTCCTGCGGTCATGACTGGCCGCCGAGCGGGGCCGCGGCGAATGCGATCAGCACCGTGGGGCACCAGATCACGATCGTGCGCAACTCGTCCGCGCTGACGTCGCGCGGCAGCATCTGGTTGTAGTCGCCCAGGGTCGAGCGCAGGGCGCCGGCGTCGGTGTGGTGGGCCTGGCGCGCCTGCAGCGTCGAGGTGACGTTGCGCGCCGTGCTCAGCCATATGCGCAGGCCGGGGCTGGCCGACGTGTAGAAGTGCTCGAAGCGCAGCGCCAGCCGGCCGCCGGCGAGCCGGTAGAGCGCGACGGTCCCCTCGCCGTGGTTCTGGATCGAATGAAAGCGCCCGCGGCCGAGCAGCGCCTGGCGGGTCATCCCGGCCAGCGGCGGCTCGTTCAGGGCGGTGTCGACCTGCTGGCTGATGACCACGCGCCACGGGCCCGCCGCGGCGACGCGCAGCGTCCCGCGGCCGCTGCCGGTCGAGCTCTCGGCGCCGACGTCGGGGCAGCTGCTCGTCGCGACGGCCTTGTCGTCCTGCGATACGCCGCCGATCGTCATCGTCAGCGCGCCGGCGCGGCAGCTCCAGTCGGCCTTCCACTGCACGGCCCCCGCTGCGACCTCGAACGACTTCGTCGCGGACCCGCTGCCCTCGAAGACGTCCACCCGCTCCCAGCGCGGCTCGGCGTGGCGGGCGAAGCGGACCGGCGAACCCGGCGCGGCCGTCGTGAACGCCGAGCCCTCGGGCGTCTGCTCGTGATCGCCCATGGCCATCACGACGCCGATGCCGGCCGGCAGCGCGACCGCGAGGAACACGACCGGCAGAAGCAGCTTGCGCAGCGTCGCTTTCATGCGCTGTACCGGGCCGTGGTTGATGACTCTCGCTGCATGTGGAATGCCTATAGGCGCTACTCACGCGCGAGCTTAGCCGAGATCGATTGCGGGAGTCGGCGAATCGCTCGCGTCTCCGGCGAGGACCGACGCGTCGAACACGGTCTCCACGTCGATGTCGCGCGGACCGCCGTAGGCATCGGCGTGGTACTCCACCGTGCGGCGCCATTTCTCGGCGTTCATCGTGCCGAGCGCGGTCGTCTCGGCGTCGAAGATCAGCGACGCTCCGGCCTTCCAGCCGGCGACGACGAGCCCGGGGTCGGCACCGGGCACGTGATCGATGAGCGCCTCGAGGCCGAGCGCCGGGTTGTCCTGGCTGGCGAGCAGCGCCTCGTGGAAGGCCGCCACCGCCGCGCGGACGGTCTGCGGGCGCTCGCGCAGCATGCGCGTGCTCGTGACCAGCCCGCTGCCGTAGATGTCGATCCCGGCCTCGTGAAAGGGCAGGCGCTCGATCCGCACGCCGAGCGGGTCGGCGACGGCCTGAAAGCGCGGGAGCAGGTCGACGAAGTCGGCGGCCACGTCGCCACGTCCCTCGGCCAGCGCCTGCCCGATCTCCTCGTAGGGCACGTCGATCCAGGGCCCCGGCTCCAGGCCGAGGCGGCCCAGCAGCGTCGTGTACTCGCGGCCGAAGGCCGAATCGCGATCGCCGAGCACCGACGCTCCTTGCAGGTCGCGATGCTTCTTGATGCGACGGCCGTGCGGGCCCTTGCGGCCGCGCACGACGAACGCGCCCATGTGGCTCTGGCGCGCGACCATGAACACGAATCGCGCCTGCAGGTCCGGGTCCTGGCGCCGGGCGGCGAGGAAGTGGGCCACGCTCGTCAGGCAGAGGTCGTTCTCGCCCGCCGCGACGGCGAGGATGTTCTCGGCCTGCGGCAGCGGGTCGAGGATCTCGATGCTCAGGTCATGGCGGCGGAAGATGTCCTCGGTCTCGCCGGCGAAGCACGGCAGTTGGTAGCCGGGGATGCACCCGGTGCAGTACATCGCCATGCTCAGGCGCTCGGGGTCGGCCATCACGCAACCTCCTGGTCGTCGCTGTCGTTGGTGGGGAACAGGCACGCCGCCCGGTGACCCGGCGCCGCGAGCGCTGCGAGCGGCGGGTCCTGCTCACGGCAGCGGTCGCGCGGTCGAAAGCAGCGCGGCTCGAACGGGCAGCCCGCGCCGGTCGCGACCTTCGCCTGCGCCTCGCCGCGCAGCACGATGCGCCGGCGGCGGCGCTCGAGGCGGGGGTCGGGGATCGGGATCGCCGACAGGAGCGCCTGGGTGTAGGGGTGGGCGGGGGCGTCGAAGAGCTGCTCGCAGGCGGCGTCCTCGACGACGCGGCCGAGGTACATGACCGCGACGCGGTGCGCGACCGAGCGCACGAAGGACAGGTCATGGGCGACGAGCAGGTAGCTGACGCCGAGTCGCTCCTGCAGCTCGGCCAGCAGGGCCAGGATCTGCGCGCGGCTGGAGGCGTCCAGCGCGGAGACGGGCTCGTCGAGCACGAGCAGCTTGGGCTCGGTCGCCAGCGCGCGCGCGATCGCGATGCGCTGGCGCTGGCCGCCGCTGAAGGCGCGCGGGTGGCGCGCTGCGTGGTCGGGGCTCAGGCCGACCATGCGCAGCAGCTCCGCGACGCGATCGCGGCGCCCGGCGCGGTCGCCCGCGAGCCCGTGGACGACCAGCGGCTCGGCGATGATCTGCTCGACGGTCATGCGCGGGTCGAGCGACCCGTAGGGGTCCTGGAAGACGATCTGCAGCTCGTGGCGCATGCGCCGCAACGCGCGCCGGTCGCAGGCGAGCACGTCACGGCCGTCGAAGCTCACGGCGCCGGCCGACGGCTCGACGAGGCGCAGGATGCAGCGTGCGAGGGTCGACTTGCCGCAGCCAGACTCGCCGACGAGGCCCAGGGTCTCGCCGGGGCCGATCTGCAGCGAGACGCCGTCGACGGCGATGACGGCACCGACCGTGCGGCGGATCGCGCCGCCGCGGACGATCGGAAAGACCTTCGTCAGGTCGCGCACCTCCAGCAGCGCGGTCACGGGACGCTCCGCGCGACGGTCGGGTGAGCGTCGCCGGTGGCGGCGAAATGGCATGCGCAGCGATGGCCGTCGCCCGCGACGGGGGCGAGCGCGGGAGCGTCGGCGCAGCGCGCCTTCGCGCGCGGGCAGCGCGGCCGGAAGGCGCAGCCGCCGGACGGCGCCAGCGCCGACGGCGGAGCACCCGCGATCCCCGCCGGCCGGTCGGGCCGGTCGGGACGCGGGAGCGCCGCCAGCAGCGCGCGCGCATACGGGTGCGCGGGGCGGTAGAAGAGGTCGTCGACGGATGCCTCCTCGACCACGCGCCCGGCGTACATCACGAGGATCCTCTGGGCGACGCCCGCCAGCACGCCGAGGTCGTGCGTGATGAGCAGCAGCGCCGTGTCGCGCTCGTCGCAGAGTGCGACGAGCAGCTCGAGGATCTGCGCCTGGACCGTCACGTCCAGCGCGGTCGTCGGCTCGTCGGCGACGAGGACCGCGGGCTCGCACGACAGCGCGATCGCGATCATCGCGCGCTGGCGCATCCCGCCGGAAAGGCGGTGGGGGTACTCGTCGACGTTGCGCTCGGGGTCGGAGATCCCGACCTGGCGCAGCAGTTCGATCGCCCGCCGGCGTGAGGCGGCGCGATCGAGGCGCAGGTGGCGGCGCAGGGCCTCGACGATCTGGCTGCCGACGGTCATCGCCGGGTTCAGTGCGTTCAGCGGGTCCTGCAGGATCGTCGCGATCCGTGCGCCGCGCAGCGCCGTGCGCTCGCGCGAGCCATGGCCGCCGGTGTCCTGGCCGTCGAATCGCACGCCGCCCGAGACGCGGGCCGTGGGCGCCAGCAGCCCGGTGATCGCAAGCGCCGAGACGGTCTTGCCCGAGCCCGACTCGCCGACGAGCCCGACGCGCTCGCCCGGTGCCAGCGCGAACGAGACGCCGCGGACCGCCTCGACGTCGCCCTGACGCGTCGCGAACGTCACGGCGAGGTCCTCGACCTCGAGGATCGGCGCGTGCCCGCTCATCGCAGGTTCGGGTCCAGGACGTCGCGCAGCCCGTCGCCGAGCAGGTTCAGGCCGAGCGCGGTGATCGTGATCGCCAGCCCGGGCCACAGCATCAGCTCCGGGGCGGTGGCGAGGAAGTCCTTGCCGTCGTTGAGCATCGCGCCCCACTCGGCCGTCGGCGGCGTGACGCCGAGCCCGAGGAACGACAGCGCGGCGAGCGCGAGCAGCAGGCGGGCGGTCTGCAGCGTCGCCAGCACGATCACGGGCGCGGCGATGTTCGGCAGGACGTGGCGCAGCGCGATCCGGCCGGGGCCGAGGCCGAGCGCGCGGGCCGCCTCCACGAACGGCAGCGCCTTGACGCCGAGCACGAGCCCGCGCACGAGGCGCGCGTAGTCGACCCACCAGACGACCGTCATCGCCAGCGCCAGGTGCAGCAATCCGGGCCCGAGCGTTCCGGCCACGGCGAGCGCGAGCAGCAGGCTCGGGAAGGCCAGCAGCACGTCGACGATGCGCATCGCCAGCCCGTCGACGACGCCGCCCGCCAGCCCCGCGGTCAGCCCGACCGCCAGGCCGATCAGCAGGATCGCCGCCCCGACCGCGAGCGTGGTCAGCACGGACACGCGTGCGCCGTAGACGATCCGCGAGAACTCGTCGCGCCCCAGGTTGTCGGTGCCGAGGAGGTGCTGCGGGCTCGGCGACTGCAGCCGGTTGACGACGTCCTGCGCGTTGGGGTCGTGCGGGGCGATCAGCGGCGCCGCGAGCGCGACGGCCGTCACGACGAGCACGATCACGAGCCCCACGAGCGCGGTGCGGTCGTGCAGCAGCTGCCACGAGAGCGCGGGGCGGTCGGCGAGCAGCGGCTCGACGTCCGCCGGCGGCGCGTGGACCGAGAGCTCGGATGTCGCCATCAGGTCACCGCCGGGCGGCGCTCGGAGCCGAGCGTGATCCGCGGATCCAGGCGCTGGTAGATGAGGTCGACGGCGAGGTTGACGAGGATGAACACCGTGCCGGCGAAGATCACGAAGCCCTGGATCACCGGGTAGTCGCGCTGGGTGATCGCCTCGACCGCGAGCCTGCCGATCCCCGGCCAGACGAAGATCACCTCGACGATCGCCGAGTAGGCCATCAGGAAGCCGAAGATCAGCCCGACCTGCGTGACCACCGGTGCGATCGCGTTCTTCATCGCGTGCACGCCGATCGTCCGGCGTTCGCGCAGGCCCTTGGCGCGGGCGGTCGTCATGTAGTCCTGGCCCAGCACCTCGAGCATGCTCGATCGCGCCAGCCGGGCGACGAGGCCGGCCTCGCCGAGCGCCAGGGCCAGCGCGGGCAGGATCAGGTGGTCGATCCCGCCGGTCCCGAAGGACGGCAGCAGCTGCAGCTTGACCGAGAACAGGATGATCAGCAGGTAGGCGATCCAGAAGCTCGGAATCGACGCGGCGACGAGCGATCCGCCGCGGGTCAGGTGGTCGAGCACGCTGTTTCGCCGTAGCGCGGCGAGCACCCCGAGCGGTAACCCGAGCGCCACTGCCAGCAGCGTCGCGGCCAGCGCGAGCTCGAGCGTCGCGGGGAAGCGCTCCAGCAGCTCGTCCATGACCGGGCGCCCGCTCGCGTAGGAGGTGCCCAGATCGCCCTGGACGGCGTCGCCGACCGTCCGCAGGTAGCGCTGCGGCGCCGGGTCGTCGAGGCCGAGCTCGTGACGCGTGCGCTCGAGCTCGACCGTCGACGGGGGGCGACCGGCGTGGGCGCGCGCGAAGACCCCGGCCGCCGGGTCGCCCGGCGCAAGCGTCCCCATGACGAACGCCAGGAGCGTGATGCCGATCCAGGTCGGGACCAGGTAGGCGACACGCCGGGCGACGTACGACATGGGGCGTCAGCCGATCATGCAGTGAGGCCCAGGCGGTCGTAGCGCACCTGCAGCCCGGAGGGCTGTGCGGCGAATCCCTTGATCTTGTCGCTGGACGCGGAGATCTGGCTGATGCCGGCGAGTGGCACGACGATCGCATCTTCGTCGATGAGCGTGTGCATTGCGTCAGCTACCAGCGACTTGAGCTCGTCCTGGTCGGCCGTCGCAAGGGCCTTGTTGATCGTCGTCTCGAAGTCGCCGCCCGGAGCGAACATCGTCTGGTAGTCGTTGGGCCCGAACAGGCCCTTCTTGGAGAACAGCAGCGCCGGCAGGAACACCGGGTTGGCGTCGTTCTGGTTGCCGCGCTCCAGCCACAGGTCGCCCTCGTTGGACTTCGTCCGCGCGGTGTAGCCCGCGCTGTCGGAGGTCTTGACGATCTTGATGTCGATCCCGACGCGCTTGAGCTGGTCCTGGACGAACTCGGGCACGCCGGTGTGGACGGCCGAGGCCGGGAAGCCGTCGATGAGCTGCAGCTCCAGCGGCTTGCCGCCCTTGGAGCGGATGGCGTCGCCCTCGGCGGTCCAGCCGGCCTTGTCGAGCAGCTGCTTGGCGGTCGACTGGTCGTAGGAGTAGCCGGTGACCTTGGTGGCGTGATCGCTGAGCAGGCGGGCCGGGACCATCGTCTGCTCGGCCACGGCCTGGCCGTTGAAGACCCCGTCGATGAGCGCGTTGCGGTCGATCGCGTACTCGATCGCCTGGCGCACGTCCTTGTCCTGCAGGATCGTGTGCCCCTTCGTGCCGCCGATGTTCTGGTACATCGCCTCGTAGGCGCCGGCGGGCGAGACGTAGACCGAGAAGCCCTTCGTCTTGAGGTTGGCCGCGACGTCGTTGGGCACGCCGAGGATGAGCGACACGTCGCCGCTCTCGAGCGCCAGCCGGCGCGCGTTGCTGTCGGGGAGGAACTTGAAGTCGATCTGGTCCAGCAGCGCCGGCGTGCCCCAGTAGCCGGCGAAGCGCTTGACGACGAGCTGCTGCTGGCGCTGGTAGCTGCCGTAGGCGAACGGGCCGGTGCCGGTCGGCTTCTTGACCGGATCGGTCCCGGCGGCCACCACGTAGTTGGCGGGGTGGACGATCTGCTCGATCAGGCGCAGGTTGGCGAACTTCGGCGTGACGTCGATCGTGTAGTCGTCGACGATCTTCGTGCCGCGGGTCGTGAACCCCGGGGTGCCGCCGCCCTGGTCGGCGATGATGTCGAAGCTGTACTTGACCGACGTGGCGTCGAACGGCCGGCCGTCGTGCATCTTGACGCCGCGCCGCAGCACGAAGCGCCAGGTCTCCCCGCCGCGCAGCGCCCAGCTCGTCGCCAGCACCGGCACGATCCCGTAGTTGGGGTCCATGCGGACCAGGCCCTCGAAGATGTTGGCGTTCAGCGGGTACGCGCCGACGTTGGCCTCGTCGCCGCTGAGCACGAAGGCGTCCTCCTCGGCGCCGATCGTGGCGGTCCCGCCTCTGCGGACCTTGGCCGCGGCGCTCTTCTTGTCGTCGCCGCCGCAGGCGCTCAGGAAGCCCGCGGCGCTGAGCGCCCCGACGCCGAGCCCGGCTCGCGCGACGAGCTGGCGGCGCGTGATGGCGTCCCCCGCAGCCCTCGTCAGCAGCTCCTCGAGGATCTCCCGATCGCGCATACGTCGCTCCCTCCATCGATGTGAGCGCCCGTCGCCGACCGAGTCGCCGCCCGGGCTCCGCCCGCCCCTTCTGCGAGCGGCACGGTACCGTAGCTATATGTATCGCGGTAAGTGTTCAACACATATACGGGAATCGCCGTGAGCGACAGCCTCGACCACGCCGGCGTCGTCGCCGCCCTCCAGGGCCGCCTCGGTGACCACTGGACCGTGACGGTCCGCTCGGCCCGGGCGGGCGCGCCCCTGATCGCGATGTTCAGCGGCGCCCTGCAGAAGGCCGAGCCCAAGGACGATGCGCCGCCGGGCGAGACGGACTTCGTCTGGTACGTGGGCACCGACGACCGCACCTTCGGGGCCTTCGCGATCCCGAGCGTCGGGCTTCCGCGACGCCCTGTGGGAGGCGACGCCGAAGGGCGCGGCGCTGATGGTCCACACCTCCGACGTCCTGATCGCGCTCTTCCCGCGGTCCGTCGAGGACTGAGCGCACGATGGCCCGGCGCGTCCTTCCGGCGGCGCTCATCGCCGCGGGCGTGGCCTGCGTCCTGCTGTCGCAGGTCGCGGGTGGCGGTGCCTCCGCGCACGTTGCGGGGGCCGACCGGCCGGTCAACGTCGGCGCCGCAGACCTCGCCGACATCAGCGCCCACAACTCGCCGACGCTCGCGCGCAACCCGCGCGACGCCGCCAACCTCGTCGCGACGAGCCGGATCGACTCGCCGGACTTCTCCTGCGCGCTGCATGCCACGTTCGACGGCGGGCGCCACTGGCGGCGGACGCCCGTGCCGGTGCCGCGCGCGGTGGGACGCACGTGCTTTGCGCCCGACGCCGCGTTCGGATCTGACGGCGTGCTGCACGTCTCCTACGTGACGCTGCGGGGCGTCGGCAACCGCCCGAGCGCGGTCTGGACCGCCGCCTCGCGCGACGGCGGGCGCACGTTGCAGGCCCCGCGGCGGATCGCCGGCCCGCTCGCCTTCCAGGTGCGCATCGCGGCCGATCCGGCCGATGCCCGCCGGCTGTATGCGACGTGGCTTCAGGCCCGCGACGTCGGGCTGCTGAAGTTCACGGCGCCCGGCAACCCGATCCTGCTCAGCCGCTCGGACGACGGCGGCACGAGCTGGAGCCGGCCGGTGCGGGTCAGCAGCCCGGCGCGGGGGCGGGTGCTCGCGCCCTCGGCGGCGGTCGGCGGCAAGGGCGAGCTCTACGTGCTGTTCCTCGACGCCGGCGAGGATCGCCTCGACTACGAGGGCGGTCACCGCGGCGACGGTGGGCCGCCGTACGACGGGCGCTTCGCGCTCGTGCTCGCCCGCTCGCGAGATCGCGGCGCCACCTGGGAGGAGTCCGTCGTCGACGATCGCGTCGTGCCCACGCGGCGCTTCATCGCGTTCCTGCCGCCGTTTCCCTCGCTGGCCGTCGATCGCGCGGGAGGGCGCGTGTACGTCGCCTTCGAGGACGGACGCCGCGGGTCGCCCGACGTCAACGTCTGGTCGCTGGCGCCGGGACGCGCCACCTGGTCGGGGCCCGTTCGCGTCAACGACATGCCGCCGCGCGATGCGAGCTGGCAGTACCTGCCCAAGCTCGCGGTCGCCCCCGGCGGGCGCCTCGACGTGGCCTACTACGACCGCCGGCGCGGCGGGCGGGCGAACCTGCGCAACGAGGTCAGCCTGCAGTCCTCCGACGACGGCGGCGCGAGCTTTGGTCCCCGCCTGACGCTCACGAGCCAATCCTTCGACGCCCGCATCGGCGCTGGCGGCGAGCAGGGCCTGCCGGACCTGGGAAGCCGTCTGGCGCTCGTCTCCGACGACGGCGGCGCCACGGCGGTCTGGGCCGACACCCGGGCCGGAACGGACGCCTCCCACAAGCAGGATCTGCGCAGTGCACGTGTCGCTGGCGGCTCCGGGAGCGGCGGCAACGTCGACACCGTGCTGCTGGTGGGGGGGATCGGTCTCCTCCTGGCGGGCTGGTGGCTCGCGATCGGGCCTCGGCGCATGTCCGCTTTACATTGGAGTGAGAAGTAGCTATAGGTACCATGCACGTAGCTGACCGGCACCGCGGGGGGACTCGTCGGCTCCGGCGTATCCAGGGATCACCGAGGGAGGATGGATCGTGCTTCATCGACGCAGGGTCGGAGTAGGGCTGATCGCAGCGGCTGTCGCGCTGCCGCTTGCCATCGTCGCAACGGCGTTCGCGTGCGCGAACCTCGCGACGCTCAAGCTCGACCACGGCAACGTCGCCGCCGGTTCGGACATCACCGCCTACGGGCGCAACTTCAACAGCAACGCCGCCGCATCGACGGTCACGTTGCGCTTCAACAGCCGCAACGGCCGCGTCCTGTGGGAGGGACGCCCGCAGCCCAACGGCAAGCTCACCGGCAACTTCAAGGCGCCGGCGGTCCAGGCGGGCCAGTACGTGATCCTCGCCACGCAGACCGGTCCCGACGGCCGGCCCGCCGCCGGCACGCCGGGTCGCGCGCCGCTGAAGATCAAGGGCGGCTCCGCCGCTGCCGCTGCGGCCGCTTCGGCAACCCCTGGCGGACCGGCGCTGCCGTCGCTGCCCGTGGGCATCGGCATGGCGCTGCTCATGCTCGGCCTGGCCGGCGGTGGCGTCGCGCTGATCGGCGCCTCGCGCCGTGACGGCGCCGACCACGCCCCGGCGTAGCCGACCGCCTCACGCCCTGACCACATCCGCGGGCCCCCGACGGGCCCGCGGATGCCCCCGCGCGCTCTGCGCGCACCGACCAATCCAGACCTCGCGAGGTACCACACGCATGCACAGGCGACCGCTCGCCACATCGACCCTGCGCCGCCGGCGCCTCGGGTCAGCCGCCCTGGTGATCGCCGGGGCGCTCGCGGCCGGCGTTCCCACGCCGGCCACCGCCGACATCCGCGTCAGCGCGAACACCCCGCTGCGCCCGTCCTCGGATGCCATCTACGGCCGTGACGCCGTCGGTCTGGCGGCCAACCCGTCCAACCCGCGCCACGTCGTCGCCGTCTACGCCGACTGGGTCTCGCTGACCTGCGAGGTCGCGGTCTCCACCAATGGCGGCAAGAACTGGCGACGCACCGCCCTCAAGGCCCCGCCCGGCTTCGCCGACCCGCCGTGCACGATCGGCAACCACCTCGCCAACCAGCTCGACGGCGGGATCGCCTTCGGCCGCGGCAACAGCGTCTACGTGACCTTCGCCACCGGCACGGTGCGACCCGACGGCAGCGGATCGGGCAAGTCCGTGCTGCTCGCCAAGTCGGCGGACGGCGGTCGCACGTTCGGCACAGGCGCCGTCGTGCTCCCCGGCGGCGACGACGCCGACAAGGGACCGGACTACATCATGCCCAAGCTCGCCGTCTCCGCGGGCACGTCCGCGGATACCGATCGCATCTACATCGCCGCCAGCGGCGCGGGCAACGAGAGCCACGACGGGGTGCTGGGGGAGGACACCGTCTTCACGAGCTCCGCGGACGGCGGCAAGACCTTCACGCCCATGTCGATCGCCAACGCGGAGAACGAGAACTCGATCGAGCACTCGGGCCCGACGCTCGGCCACGACGGCGCGGTCTACATCGCCTGGCGCACGCGCGACAAGGACCCCGCCAAGCCGGGCGCGTTCGTGCCGGAGGGCACCCTGATCGTCGGACGCACGACCGACCTCGGCGCCACCTGGACGCGCACGACCGTCGCCGGCATCCGCGGCTTCGTCTACGAGGGACCCGCGGCACCGGCGCTGCCGGTGGGCGCGCGCTTCACGGCCTCCACGTTCCCGCGGCTGGCCTCCAACCCCCGCAACGGCGACGTCTACCTCGTCTACGGCAACGGCGGCGCGCCGATCGTGCCGGGGGCGCTGCGCAGGATCGATCACTTCATCCATCCCGACATGGACGTGTACTTCCAGCGCTCGACCGACGACGCCAAGTCGTGGTCGACGCCATCGCGCCTGAACCTCGACGCGCCGGCGCAGTTCGAGCTCACCCAGACCCGCCACCCGACGGTCTCGGTGGCGCCCAACGGCCGCGTCGACGTCGTCTGGCAGGACCGCCGCCACTGGTACCGCGGCTGCACGCACACGCACGCTCCGTGCGCGGAGGCCCGGCTCGGCGACACCTACCTGCGCTCGTCGGGCGACGAGGGCACGAGCTTCGGCCCTGAGCGCCGCATCACCGACCGCTCGATGAACAACGACGTCGGCTTCGACTATCGCTTCGGGGCCTATTGGGACTACGGCGCCCAAGTCGATCCCGCTCGGCAACGACAAGATCCTCGTCGGGTGGATGGACTCTCGCGACGGCAACGTCGACACCGACACGATGGGCATCTACCTCGCGACGGTCAACCTCAAGGCCTCGCGCAACGTGCCCGTCCAGAAGGTGAGCCGCAGCGACGCCACCGACCTGTCGGTGAAGCTCTCGCAGATGACGTACCCGGCCGGCGCCGAGGCGCTGCTGGCGGGGACGTTCGCGACCGCTCCGGCCACCCGGGCGTGATCGTCAACGATCATGACCTGCCGGGCGCGCTGGCGGCGGGCGTACTCGCCCGGGCGAACCTCGGACCGGTCCTGCTGGCGCCCCGCGACGGGCTGTCGGCGAGCGTCAAGGCCGAGCTGGCGCGCCTGGCGCCGATCGGCGCCTACGTCATCGGCGGCACCGGGTCGCTGTCTGACCAGGTGATCGCCGACCTGGCGGCGAGCGGCATCGCGCAGGACCAGATCGTGCGCATCGCCGGCACCGACGGAGCCGACACCGCGGCGCAGATCGCGCTGGCGATGGACCGCCGCACGGCCGCGCAGAAGGCGGCCGGCATGCGGGCCTTCGACGGCGCGGTGATCGTCAACCCGAGCAGCCCCGACGCGGCCGCCGTCGCCGTCCTGGCCGCCAACCGGCGCCTGCCGGTGCTGTTCACCGGCGCCGGTGCGATCCCCGCGTCGACGGCGAGCGCGCTCACGGCGCTCGGGATCCAGAACACGATCGTCGTCGGCAACGCCGACGCCGTCGGTGCCGGCGTGCTCGCCGGCCTGCCCAAGCCGCAGCGGCTCGGCGGTCGCGATGCGGTCGCGACCTCGCGGGCGCTGCTCGCGGAGTCGCGCCGGCGCGGGCTGCCGACGAACATCGTCTACACGGCGAGGGCCTCGCGGCGGATGGACGCCGCGCTGCTCGGCCCCGCGGCCGGGCGCATGACCGGCCTGTTGCTGCTCACCCACAGCGGCCAGGCGGAGGTTGCCGGGCTGCTCGACTCCCTGCGGATCCGCGGCTCCGTCGATCGCGTGGTCGCGATCGACGGCGCCGGCCGCCAGGGAGGATGACCACCGTGCCCCAGGCACAGACGAAGGGAGAGGCGATGACGGATACGTTGCACCGTGGCACAGGAAGGCGCTGCGGTCGTGAGGCCCGGCTCCTGACGGCGGGGGTGTTGGCCTGCGGCGCGGTGCTGCTGCCGGCCGCCTCGGCGTTCGCAGAGGACATGCCGGCGATGAAGGACGGCATGATGTGCCCGCACGCGGTCGGTGACATGACCAACCCCGCGACGGCGGCGCCACCGATGCGCAGCGCGCCGAACGAGGCACCGCTCGGGGCCAAGCCGGCCGCGGTCGTGACGCAGCCGTCACCGGGACGCGCCGCCACCAAGCCCGCGTCGAAGGCGCCCGGTGAGGGCGCCTCGGCGACGACCCCGGCGACGACGACGGCCACGAGCAAGGCCGGCGCGGGTGCCGCGGTCCGAGCGACGCAGCCCCAGCGGGCCGTGACGCCGGTCGCAGCACCGCAGCGGGCTGTGACGCCGGCTGCACCGCGTCCGGTGGTCGTCGCGTCGACGCCGAAGGCGAAAGCCCCTGCGCACCGGACGGCGGCGCCGAAGCACTCAGCGCCCGCTCGTCCCGCGAGCAGCCCGGTCATCCCCGAGGTGACGCGGCCGTCCGGCGGGAACGCACCGCAGGTCCCGACGGCGGCGACCGCCACGCAGCAGCCCGGTCTCGGCTGGGTTGCGATCGGCGGCGCCCTGATGATGCTCATCGCGTTCGCGGGGGCCATCCGGGTCCTGCGCCGGCGTGGAAGCGGTGGCGCCGTGGTCACCGCTGCTGCGAACGGTCCGCTCGAGCCCTCTCTCCTCCGTCTCGAGCGGGCCGGGTTCGACGAGGTCGAGATCGCTTTGCGCGAGATGCTCTCCGAGGCCCGTGCCTCGGAGCTGCTCAACGCGGAGAGCGACAGCGACCGCGAGGCGCCGCTCGTCATGCGGTAGGACGTGACGCGAGGTGTCGCAGTGCCCCGGGGGCGCGGCCGAGAGGCCGCGCCCCCGTTGCGTTCGAGGGTCAGGTCGCGGTCGGCGCGTAGGCGGCCAGGAACGCGCCCTGCGCGTCGCGCGCGCCCTCGATCGCTGCCGCCAGCAGCCCGAGCGCCCGCTGCCCCTCCGGCGTGAGCGTGTAATGGCGCGCTCGAGGACCCGCCGCGGGCTCCATCCAGTGCGACGTGATCAAGCCGTCGCTCTCCAGCTCGCGCAGGCTGCGGTACAGCGACCCGGGCTCGATCTCGAGGCCGCGCTCGCTCAGCTCGCGCCGCAGGACGTACCCGTAGCTCGGCTCGCTGCGCAGCAGCAGCAGCAGCCACGCGGTGCGCAGGTCCTTCGGGATGCGCGGCGGCAGGAGCTGACGTCGTCCAGGCATGCCGCTATATGACTAGCGCACATAGCGGGCCGGATCAAGCTGCCAGGCGCACGAGCGGGACCGCCGGGCGTGAGTGGCGAGTCCTTCACCCTCGGCGCAAGCAACGCGCCACTCACCAGCGTCGGCGCCACGGGCGCCGGGGCGACCTCCACTTGATCGCTGCGGTTCCCGAGCGCGAATCCCGCCCCGGCCGGCGAGTCACCCCGGCAATCACGCGTGCGCGCGCGCCCGCGCGCGCGAGGACGGGTCGGAGCGTCCGCCTTCGCGGACCGCTCAGGCGATGCGGCGGCGGCGCGCTGCCGGCAGCGCGATCAGCGCGATCCCGGCGAGCACGAGCGCGATGCCACCGAGCACCAGCGCGGTCTCCGCGGCCGACGACAGCCGCGGCGGGTCGTTGAACGCGGCGATGCCGCGCGCGATGTCCTGCTTGGACGTCTGCACGCTGCCGCCGCGCGTGTCCGTCCAGACGCCGTAGGCGCGGGAGTCCGTCGAGATCAGGCCCAGCCTGCTGCCGAGGTCGGGCAGCCCGCGCTCCAGTCCGAACCCGATTCTCGAGCTGAACGCCCGGTCGGACATGCGTACGCGCGGCAGGAACGTCTTGCCCGCATCGAAGGAGGACTGCAGCGACACCTCGTTGAGCACGTTCGTGCGATCCGCGCGGCGGTCGTAGTACAGGACGTCGAGGCGACCGTCCGGGGCGACGGAGAGCTTGGGCAGGTACTGGGCCGTCGCATCGCGGCGGGGCGTGTCGTTGACGCGCTCCGGCGCACTCCAGCTGCTCGCGCCGCGCGCGAGCGACCACAGCAGGACGTCGGCGTCGCCGAGACGGCCGTCCTGGAAGGACGCGTAGGTGCGCCCGCTGTCCTGATCGACGGCCAGGGAGGGGAACGGCGGCGTGAAGACGATGAAGCGCTCGGTCGGCACGATCGCCCTGTCGACGACGGACTCCTTCCACGTCGCGCCGTTGTCAGTCGAGCGGGCGAGCACGAGCTGCCAGCGCCCCGCGTACGGAGCGCCGCCGCGGCCGTCATGACCGCCGCCGTAGTCGAGCGCGTCGTCGCCGAGGTCGAGGTAGAGCACGTCGAGCGCGCCGCTCGAGCTTCCCGGCGGCCGGCGACGGCGCGACGACGCGCGGACGCGCCGGGCTGCTGACGCGCGTCGGCTGGGTCCAGTTGGCCCCGCCGTCGTCAGAGCGGATCGCCATGATCGGGTTGCCGGTCGTCGCGAGGGCGTAGAGCCCGAGCTCGGAGGCCTTCAGCCAGGTCAGGAAGATCCGCCCGTCGACGCGCGGGTCGGCGGTCAGGCGCACCTGGAACGCGCGCGGTCCCAGCGGCGTCTCGACGGGCGCCGAGAGCGTCTTGCCGCCGTCGGTCGAACGGCTGATCCAGACGGCGTTGGGCGAGTTCGCGCGGCCCTTCAGGGTCACGAAGGACAGAAACAGCGTGCCGTTGGACGAGAACGCGACGTCGGGCGCGTAGCACTTGGGCTCCTCGCCGGCCGGCGCCGGGATCGCCGTCTGCGCCCAGCGGCCGCCGCCGTCGAAGGAGACGTTCAGCGCGCAGGAGTAGTTCGGCGAGTCGACCCGGCTGGCCGTCACGAGGTTGCTCGCGTCGACCGGGTTGCGCACGAGCGCCGGCGAGTTGTTGGCGCTCAGGTCCAGCGCGTTGGAGGCGCCGTCGTTGATGGCGAGGTTGCCGCCGAGGGCGCTCGCCTTGTGCGGCGTGTCGAACGAGGAGGACACCACGACCATCCCCACGCCGCCGGCCGCGAGCGCCAGCGCGATGACGAGCGTGGGCAGCATCCCCGCCACCTGACGGCGCCCACGGGCGACCTTCGGCGCGTCGGGCGCGGACTCGGTCTCGGGCTTCTCGGGCGTCGCGAGCTTGTTCATGACTTCGCCTTTGCCGTCGTCTTCGTCGCACCGAACGTCACGCGCTCGCAGCCGCTGAGCTTGTCGCTGCGGTCCGCGCGAACGCGATCGTCTCCCGTGCCGCAGAGGATCGTGTCCACCTCGCCGTTGCGGGCCTCGATCGAGTCGTTGCCCGCACCGCCGTCGAGGGTGTTCCTGCCGTCGCCGCCGACGAGCCGGTCCTTGCCGCCCTCACCGAACAGGCGGTCGGCGTCGGCGCCGCCGACGAGGCGGTCGTCGTTGGTCCCGCCCGCGAGGCTGTCGCGGCCGTCGCCGCCCTGCAGCAGATCCCTGCCGGCGCTGCCGAACAGGTCGTCCTTGCCGTCGTCGCCGGCGAGCTTGTCGTTGCCGGCGCCGCCGACGAGTTTGTCGTTGTCGTCGCCGCCGTCCAGCTTGTCGTCGCCGGCGGCACCGTCGACGCAGTCCTGACCCTGGAAGCCCTGGATCGCGTCCGCGCCGCCGAAGGCGAAGATCTGGTCGCCGGCGAGGGTCCCTGCGAGCGTGTCGGCGCCCGCGGTGCCGAGCATCCGGTTGGCGCAGCGTCCCGGCTTCAGCGGTGCCTCGGCGCTGACCGCAGCCGGCGCCGCGGGTGGCGCAGCGGCCGCCGCCGGCGGGCCGGCCGGGGGCGCCGGCAGCGGCGAGTTGTCGCTGCGGAAGATGAACGCGCGCCCGTCGCCGCCGGTCGTGATGTTCGACAGGTAGGCCGAGACCGCGAAGTCCAGGAAGCCGTCGCCGTTGAGATCGCCCATCGGCGTCAGGCCGACGCCGAACCCGTCGCCACGGGCGTTGTCGGGATCGGGGATCGTCATGAGGTCGCGGCCGGTCTGCACGTTCATGAAGTGCAGGTCGCCCGGGTCCTCGGTGGCCTCGGTGAACGGATCGAAGTGGAACCCGGCGACGAGCACCTCGTTGGCGGGTGCGCTCGCCCCGTCGACGACGTCGCCGACGCCGGTGAACGCGCCGCCGAAGTTGCCGCCGGCACCTGCGGGGTGGGGTCGGTGATGCTGGCGAACTGCCAGCTGCCGGTCGCGCCGCCGCCACCGCCGACCGCGTTGAACGCCCACAGCTTGCCGTCGTCGGTGAGCTGCGAGTTCTGCAGCGCGGCGGGCAGCAGGATGTCCGGTGCGGTCGAGGCGCCGAGGTCGCCGACCGCGCGGCCGCCGTTGAACGAGCCGCTGAACTGCGAGAGCTTCTGCGGCTCGGGGCTCGTGATCGCCGCGCCGCCGGGGGGTGGACGATGTTCGTGCCGGCGTCGCCGTCGAACAGGAACGCAGCCCCGACGCCCGTGAACTCCGGGCCGAGCGGGCCGGCCAGCGGGTAGGTCAGGTTGCGGGCCGGGATGACGAACTCGGGTGCGCACGCCGCGGGCGCCGGCGTCAGGCCGCAGTTCAGCGCCGCGGGAGCGTTGATGTCGCCGATGCGGTAGAGGTTGCCGCCGAACTCCTGGCCGCCGGTCTGCGCGAGCGGGTTCTGGATCGACTTACAGCGGCGTGTCGAGGATCGCCTGCGGATCGGTTCCGGCGATCTCGCCGCTGTACGTCCAGGCCTTGCCCGACGTGCAGCGGATCGGCGCCGTCGGCGCCGTGGTCGCGTTCTGGCACTGGGAGCCGGCGGCCGCGGCGTTGCGGATCGGGGGCCTCGGCTGCTCGTCTCGACGAAGTTGCGCGCGGTCGCGACGATGTCGGCGACGCCGTCGCCGTTGAGGTCGCCGATGCGCGTCGACGGGTTGACGCCGGGGCAGGGGCCCACGCCGACGTTGTTGTTCTCGGCGAGCGATCCCGCGCAGGGGGCCATGGCCTGCGCGGACGAGAGGACACGCGCGAACTGCGGCGCGACGGTCGGGGCGACGAACGCGGCCTGGGTCTGGCGGTCGGCCGGCGGCATGTCGATGCGCTTGAGCACCGCGCGGGTCGCGCCGTCGATGACGTAGCCGCGCCCGATCTGCGCGTCGGCGGTCGTGGGCGGCGTCGCGCCGTTGAGGGCGTTGACACGTAGCCCGCGCGAGCCGGCGAGGATCTCGGGAATGCCATCACCGGCGCCGACGGTCGCGGCGTCGCAGATCCTGCCGGCGTCGGGCCCGTCGCCTCCGGGGCAGCTGCCGATGTCGGGCATCGTCTCGACGTAGACGAACGAGAGCGCGGGGTCGGGATTGGCGTCGGGGTTGGGCTCCGGCGGCGTGATCGTGTCGATGTGCGCACCGGTGGCGCCGTCGAAGACGAACACCTGGCTGCTCGTAGCGTCCTGGGACTGCGCGACGAGCAGGTCGGGCTTGTTGTCGCCCGTCAGGTCCGCGCTCGTGATCCCCCACCCGAACGAACCGCCGGCCCGCGGCTGCGGGCTGTCGATGCGCTGCACGCTGTAGGTACGCGGCAGGCCCGCTGCCTGCGCCTGGGCCACAGCTCCCGACACGAAGGTCGCCAGCGTGACGATCCCCATGCCTGCCAGACGACACCCTCGAACTCCGTTTCGTCCCATCATGGGGCAGAACCTACGCGCACCTATGTGCAGAAAGCAATAGATGAGTTCGACACATAGCTAAAACCCCGCATTTGCAGGGCTTCTCGTGATCGCCAATGTGGGTGCGCCGTTCATGCACATAGCAGCGAATAAAATCCAACCGGTTTCCGGTGTCTCGTGCAACGACGAGCGGGGCCGGCATCGTGCCAGCCCCGCTCAGGGGTCCTGCAGGTGCTCTCGATTCCGGCGTCAGACGGGCCGGCGCCTCCGTGCCTCGGACGCGGTCAGACCGGCGACGAGCGCGATCAGACCGAATGCCAGGAGGCCGATACCGAAGCCGAGGCCGGATCCCGCGCCACCGGCCGGGGCACCCGCTGCCTGGCTGGTCAGCGAGGCCGTGCGGCCGGGCTGGTAGTTGCTGAACAGGTCGCTCAGTGCGGCCTGCTGCGCCGGAGCTGGTGCCGCGGCTGCCGGACGTGGCGTTGCCGCCGAGCGCTGCGGACGCGCGGCCGGGGCCGTGGCCGCGAACGAACGCGCCGGTGCGGCGGCCGGGGCCGAGCCCGCGAACACCGTCTGCCCGCCGACGCTCGCGGTGCCGCTGCCCGAACCCGCCGTGCTGCGGTTGGCGGTGCTGCGAGCGGGCGCGGTCGAGCGCGAGCTCGTCGAGCTCGAGGGCCGTGGGGCGGTCGTCGCCGTTCCCTGGCTACGGGCGACGGTCGGCGTCTTGAAGCTCGGCTGCGCCGCGGGCGTGGCCGCCTGGGCGGCGGGCGCCGGAGCTGCGGTCGCCGGTGCGCTCGCAGCCGGAGTGGGCGCGGGCGCCGGAGCGGCCACGCTGAAGCCCACGGCCGCGAAGCCGCCGGTCGGCTTGGACGCCGTGATCGTGTAGCTGCCGGGGTTCGCCGGCGCCGTGAGCGCGGTCGTGAAGCCGCCACCCGAGGATGTCGTGACCGGGACCGAACCGCTCGGACCCGTGACGGTCACCGCGGAGTTGGGCGTGAAGAACGAGCCGTTGACCGTGATCGCTCCACCGGGCTGGTAGGCGGTCTTGTCGATGGACACGTGGGCCTGCGGGTTGCAGGCGTAGGCGATCGCGACCGGGACGACGATCGCGGCGACCACCAGCGAGACAAAGGTGGCGGTTCGACGACGACGCACCGGGCCGGTCCGCCCTTGCTGAGGGGGCACGGAAGCTCCTTTCGAGGAAACGATCGCCAAGTCGACGGTCAGGCGCGAACATACACTAACGGGTGCCAGACATCTAGTGCTTCTACGCCTAGTGGTCTGGGTCCGTCCGGATTTCGGTCAGGCGGGGGCACCCTGGCCGCGAGCACGGGTCCGACGAGGACCGTCGTGAGGCCCCTGGAGCCGTAGTCGGCGAGGGCTTCGGCGAGCTCCTCGAGCCGGCACGTGAGGACGATCTCGCCCGGGCGCGTGACGCCGACGACGACCGCGCACGCCGTCGACCCGGGCCAGCCGTGCGCCGCCAGATCGGCGGCGAGCGCGGCGCGGTCGCCGCCGGCGTTCAGCACCGCGACCACGCCGCCGGCAGGGACGTCGACCCGATCGCCGGCGGCGACGAGCAGGAGCGGTGCGCCGGCGCCGGCGATCTCGCAGCCCAGCGCCGCAGCGGCCGCCGTGACGGCGCTGACGCCCGGCACGAGCTCGTAGTCCAGCCCGCGTGCGCGGACCGCCTCGAGATCCACGCGCAGCTCGCCGAAGAGCGCCGGATCGCCGCCCTTCAGCCGAGCGACGCACAGCCCCTCGGCGCGCCGCACGGTCGTAGACGGCGACGATGTCGGCCTGCGTCGCGGGCGGCCAGGCCACGAGCTCGCCATCGCGCCGCGCGTGCCCGCGCACGACGGCTTCGTCCAGCAAACTCGGGCTCCAGACCACGATGTCGGCCTCTGCGATCGCGCGCACGGCGCGCAGCGTGAGCAGGTCGCCCGCCCCGGGGCCGCAGCCGACGAAGCGCACCTGCCCTGGGCTCATCAGCCGCGCTCGGAGGGCCCAGGCCGCAGCAGCAGCCACAGCGAGAGCAGCAGCAGCACGGGCCCCGGGCTCGCGTGCAGGACGACCGCGTCGACCGGCTGCAGCGGTCCGCCGGCATCGAGCACGAGGGGGACGTGGCTCACGGTCTGAAACAGGCCCGCGAGCGCGCAGACCGCGAGCGCCGAGAACGCCCACAGGCTCTCCGACAGGCCGCGGCGCGCGAGCAGCAGCGCAGCGCTCGCGGCGATCATCGCCAGCAGGCCGGGGATCAGATGATCGATCGCCTCGACCGTCGAGGAGACATCGAGCTCCAGGCCGAGCGCGGGTCCCACGTACGGCGGCAGGATCGACCAGAAGGCCACGACGACAAGCGCCCCCACCCCGCGAGCGGATCGGTCTGCGACGTGCTCGTCGGGGCTGGAGGGTCGGGCCGGCACGGCGGGCGAGCCTATCTCGCGGCGATCGCACCGCGCGCCGTGCCGCGCCCGCGCAGGTGGACGAGGACTATGGTGGCGCGGCATGTACCGGCGGCTGACGATCCTCGCGCTGGCGCTCACCGCGCTGCTGGCGATCGCCTCCCCGGCGGCGGCGCAGAACGCCTCGACCCTGCGGATCGCCTTCCCCAGCGAGGACGGCAGCCTCACGCCGTACACGTTCTCCAGCGGCTACTCGCTCATGACGCTCGTCTACGACACGCTGACGTGGCGCGACGCCCGCGGCGTCGCCCGTCCGTGGCTCGCCCGGTCGGTCCGCCGCCGGGCGAACGACCGCGAGATCGTGGTGACCCTGCGGCGCGGCGTGCGCTGGCACGACGGGCGGCCGCTGAGCGCCGCCGACGTCGTCTTCACCTACGACTACGTCCGGACGCATGACCACAGTCGCTTCACGCCGCAGCTGCGCGAGCTCGCCGACGTGAGGGCGACCGGACCGCTGACCGTCGTCTTCACGCTGCGCAACCCAGCGCTGGGCTTCGAGGACCAGCCGCTGGCCGACGTCCCGATCCTGCCGCGCCATCTCTGGCAGGGGCTCCCGCGCGGGCGCCTGGCCCCCGCCGGGCTCCCGGTCGGCAGCGGCCCATACCGGCTCGTCCGCCATGTCGTCGGGCACAGCTACCGCTTCCAGGCCAACCGCGCGTACTTCCGCGGCCGCCCCGCGGTGTCGAGGATCGACGTGGAGATCGCCCCCGGCGTGGACTCGAGCCTCGTCGGGCTGCGCGCGCGCCGGTTCGACATGGAGCCGCTGCCGGTCGCGCCGGGCGTCCCGACCTCGCTGCTGCGCCGCCCGCTGCGCCTGAGCTTCACGGCGCGCTTCTCGCAGGCCGGGTCCTACAGCGGCACCGTGCTGCAGTTCAACCTCACGCGGCCGCCGTTCGACCGGCCGGCGGCGCGCCGCGCGGTCGCGCTGGCGCTCGACCTCGGCGAGATCGCGGGAGCCACCACCGGCCCCGGCAGCCGCCCGCGCGCCGACCGCGGCATGCTCCACCCGCAGTCGCCCTGGGCGGGCTCGGCGGTCGTGCATCGCTTCGACGCGGCCGCCGCGCGCGTGGCGTTCTCCGAGCAGGGCGTCGGCGCGTTCGCGATCGCGGCGTCGAGCAGCGACCCGGTGCGCCTCGAGGCTGCTCGGCGCGTCGTGCACGCGTTGCAGCGCGTCGGAGCGGACGCTCGCCTTGCCCCCCTGACGCCCGGGCAGCTCGATCGTGCAGTCGGCGCGGACGGCAGCGCGCCGCCGACGTTCGCGGCCGCCGTCGTCGGTTCGCCGGCGCTCGCCTCCTACGACCCCGCCTTCCTGCGCGCCGTCTTCGGCGACCCCGCCGGCGCACCGCTGAACGACGGCGGCTATCGCAGCGCGCGCTTCGACCGGCTCGCCGACGCGGTCGAGCAGGCCGCCACGGTCGCGGCACGGCGCCGGGCGGTTCAGCGCGAGCTGCGCGTCCTCGCCGATGACCTGCCGGTCGTCCCGCTGTTCTTCGGCGGCAGCACGTTCGCCTACCGCCCGGCCGCCTACGACGCGTGGGTCGACGTGCGCGGCAGCGGGATCCTCGACAAGCGGTCGTTCCTGACGGGCGTCGCCGCGGGCCGCGAACCGGCGGCGCGGGCGACCGACCCGACCGACCCGACCGACCCGACCGGCGGCGGGGGCCAGGTCTCGCTCGCGCCGTTCATCGTCGCGTTCGGAGCGCTCCTGCTCGCGGCTGTGGGCTGGGGATTGCGACGCGGGCGCCCGTCCTGACTGAAGATCGCCCACGCTCTTGCGCCGGTAGGTAGCCTGCTCACATAGTGCCACCGCAATCCGGCAAGAACGGCTCGGACGCCGGCCGTCGCTCGATCTGGCGGCGACGCTCGCTCGGGTTCTGGTGCCTGGTCGGCATCGCGGCGCTCGTGCTCTTCTACGCGGCCGTCCTGGAGGCATCGCGGCCGCATCTCAGCGGCGAGCGCCTGCGCGTGGACGGCTTCTACGACCTCGTCAACGACAACGACATCACGAGTGCGACGATCCTCGACCAGGACCGCGTCATCGTCGGCACCTACCGGCGGGCCGACGGGTCGCTGCGGCGGTTCAACATGCCGTACTCGCGCAACGGCACCTCGGCGCAGGACGACCTCGTCACCGCCCTCGTGGAGAACAACCGCCCGACGCGCATCGACCAGCAGCTGCTCAAGCGCGTCGCCGGGCCGCTGACGCAGCTGCTGCCCGCGCTGATCCTCGGGATCATCTTCCTGTACTTCATCCTCACCGTCCGCGGTGGCGACGGCGCCTTCGGGCGCGGCAAGCCGTCGTCGCGCGTCGAGGACGTCGGCGTGACCTTCGACGACGTCGCCGGCCAGGACGCCGCGGTCACCGAGCTGCGGGAGGTCGCCGACTTCCTCTCGGACACCGAGCGCTACGTCAAGCTCGGGGCGCAGATCCCGCGCGGCATCCTCGTCTACGGCCCGCCCGGCTGCGGCAAGACGCTGATGGCCCGCGCGCTGGCCGGCGAGTCGGGCGCGGCCTTCTACTCGATCAGCGGCTCGGACTTCGTCGAGATGTACGTGGGCGTCGGCGCCCGCCGCGTCCGCGACCTCTTCAAGGACGCCCGCGAGAACGCCCCGGCGATCGTCTTCATCGACGAGCTGGACTCGGTCGGGCGCCGGCGCTCGGGCTCGGGCGGGGCCGGTACCGGCTCCGGGGAGGAGCAGGGCCAGGCGCTCAACCAGCTGCTGGCCGAGATCGACGGGTTCGCGCCGACCGAGGGCGTCATCCTCGTCGGCGCGACCAACCGTCCCGACGTGCTCGATCCGGCGCTGCTGCGGCCGGGCCGCTTCGATCGCGCGGTCGGGCTCGAGCTGCCCGACGAGCAGGGGCGCCTGGACATCCTCGCGGTGCACACGCGGGGCAAGCCGGTGAACCCCGCCGTCGACCTCGCGTCGATCGCCAAGCGCACCGTCGGCATGACCGGCGCCGACCTCGCCAGCCTCGTCAACGAGGGCACGCTGCTGGCCGCCCGCGCGCGGCGCGCGTCGATCGACGCCGTCGACCTCGAGCAGGGCCTCGAGCGCGTCCGCGACGCGCCCGAGCGCCAGCGCCGGCTGTCGATGCGCGACCGCCGCGTCGGCCAGACCCTGCTGTTCGACGAGCGGATCACGTTCGCCGACGTCGCCGGCGTCGACCACGTGATCGAGGAGCTCGCCGAGGTCCGCGACTACCTCGCCGACCGCACGCGCTACGACGAGATCGGTGCGCGGGTGCCGCGCGGCTACCTGCTCACCGGACCGCCGGGCACCGGCAAGACGCGCCTCGCGCACGCGCTCGCGGGCGAGTCCAACGCGGCCTTCATCGCCGTGCCCGCGACCGAGTTCATCGAGTTCTACGTCGGCGAGGGTGCCGCCCGCATCCGCGACCTCTTCGCCCACGCCCGCGGGATCGCCCCGGCGATCGTCTTCATCGACGAGATCGATGCGATCGGCGGCCACCGCGGCGGCGGCATGGCCGACAGCAGCGAGCGCGCGCAGGCGCTCAACCAGCTGCTCGTCGAGCTTGACTCCTTCGCTCGCGGGGCGCCGGTGATCGTCGTGGCCGCGACCAACCGGCCGGACATGCTCGACCCCGCGCTGCTGCGACCCGGTCGCTTCGATCACACGCTGACGCTCGAGCTGCCCGACCTCGGCGCGCGCCGCGCGATCCTCGCGCTGCACGCCCGCGACCGCCAGATGGCCGCCGACGTCGACCTCGACGCGATCGCGCGCCTGACGTTCGGCCTGTCGGGCGCGGACCTCGACAACCTGCTCAACGACGCCGCGCTGCTGACGGCGCGTCGCGGCCAGCCGGTCATCGCGCAGCGCACGATCGAGGAGTCGCTGGAGCGCACGGGCCTGGGCATCGCCAGCGGGCATCAGCTGTCGCCCGAGGACCGGCGCCTGGTCGCCTACCACGAGGCCGGTCACGGCCTCGTCGCGCGCGCGCTGCCGGGCGGGCGCATCCTGCACAAGATCAGCATCGTCCCCCGCGGCGGCGCCGCCGGCGTCACCTGGCTGCCGGAGAACAGCGACCGCCGGCTGCACTCGCGCTCGACGCTCGTCGAGCGCATGGCCACCCTGCTGGGCGGCCGGATCGCCGAGGAGATCGTCTTCGGCGAGCCCGCCGACACCGCCGGCTCGGACCTCGCGCAGGTGACCGCGATCGCCCGCCGGATGGTCGCCGAGCTCGGCATGAGCGACATGGTCGGGTCGCTGAGCTACGGCGACGGCACCGCCTACAACGGCTCGACGTCCTACTCCGACGACACCGCCCGGCTCATCGACGCCGAGGCCCGGCGGCTCGTCAACGAGGCCGAGGAGCTCGCGCTGCGCCTCCTCACCGCCTCGCGCTCGACGCTCGACCGCGTCGCCGAGGCGCTGCTCGAGCGCGAGACGCTGTCGCTGGACGAGGTGGGCGCGATCGCCGGACCGCTCCCGACGCCGGCCGCACGCGCATGAGCCCGGCGACGGTCGTGCGCCCGCCGCTGTGGCCGATCGACATGCCGCTGCAGCCGCGCCCCGGCGGCGCCCTGTGGCTGGCCGTGGCCGGCAAGGGCGGCTCGGGCAAGTCGGTGCTGTCCGGCACGCTGGCACGGGTGCTGGCGCGCCGCGGGCATCGCGTGCTGGCGATCGACTCCGACCCGATGCCCGGCATGGCGCACTCGCTCGGGATCCCCGAGCCTGCCACGCCGCCGCTGCTGATGGCGGCGGCCGAGAAGCCGGAGAAGGGGCCGTGGCGGCTGCGGCCGGGGGTCGGGCCGATGGCGGTCGTGCGGGACTACACCACGCACGCGCCCGACGGCATCCGGCTGCTGCAGCTGGGCAAGGCCGACCAGGACGGGCTGGCCGCCGTCAACGCCGCTGTCAGCGCGTTCCTGCAGACCGTCCGGCGCATGCACCAGGCCCGCTCGCTGTACGGATGGGCGGTCGTCGGCGACCTGCCCGCGGGTCCGCGCCAGCCGGCCGCCGGCTTCTCCCCGTATGCCCGTCTGTACGTCGTCGTCGTCGAGCCGACGAGCCAGTCGGCCCTGACCGGGCGGCGCGTCGCGCGAATCGCGCGCGGGCCGCTCGGCGCCGACGTCCTCTTCGTCGCGAGCAAGGTCACGGGCCCCGCCGATCGCCGCCTCGTGGAGCGGCTGCTGGGGGAGCCCGTCGGCGTCGTGATCCCCAGCGACCCGGCGGTCGCCGCGGCCGAGCGCGACCTGCGGGCCGTGATCGACGCCGCGCCCCGGTCGGCGGTCGTGCACGCGGTGCAGCGCCTGGCGGACATCATCGAAGCGCGAACGCAGGAGGCGGCATGAAGATCGCGGTGGCGGGCAAGGGCGGCGCGGGCAAGACCACGATCTCGGGCACGATCGCCCGCGCGCTCGCGCGCTCGGGGCACTCCGTCACGGCCGTCGACGCCGACGTCAACCCGATGCTCGGCATCTCGCTCGGCCTCGGCATCGACGGGACCGAGCGGCTGGCCGGCATCCGCCAGGAGCTCAGCGAGGGTCACGCCGACCACGACCACGAGCACGAGCACACGATCGAGGGGCTGATCGAGCGCTACGGCGAGGACGCCCCCGACGGCGTGCGCGTCGTCGTCGCCTCGCGCGTCGACATGCCCGACCACGGCTGCCTGTGCTGCGGCGTCAGCGCCGACCGCCTGCTGCGCGAGATCGAGGGCACGGGACGGACCGTGCTCGGCGACCTCGAGGCGGGCGTCGGCGTGCTGACGCGGATGGAGGCCGGAAGCCTCGACGTCGTCCTCGTCGTGGCGAACCCGACGCCGAAGTCGATCGAGGTGGCGCGGCGCGCCGCCGAGACCTGTGTCGCACGCGAGATCCGGGTGCTGATCGTCGCCAACCGCGTCGCCGACGACGCCGACCTGGAGACGATCGAGGCGGTGCTCGGCGCGCACGAGATCGTCGTCGTCCCCGAAGACGCTGTCATCAGGCGCGCCGATGCCGAGGGCGTCGCTCCGATCGACCTCGACGAGCACGCGCCGGGCGTCCTGGCGATCCTGGCGATCAGCGAGCGCCTCGCCGCCGACTCCGCGCTGCAGGCCGCGTAGCGCCGCCATCGTGCTCGCCGCGCTCGTCCGTCGCGCCCGCTTTCAGGTGCTGGTGATCCCGTACGCGCTCGACGCGTTCCCGGAGGTCGCCTTCGCCATCTGCCGCCGCCACGGCGACGGCGACGGCTGCTGGCACGCCATGACGGGTCACGCCGAGCATCGCGAGACGCCGCTGCAGGCGGCGCGCCGCCACGCCTGCGAGCACGCCGGCGTGGGGGCGACCGCCGCCTACCTCGCGCTCGACTCACGGCCCGCGATCGGGCCCGCGCTGCCCGAGCACGCCTTCGGCGTGCGCGTCGACCCCGCGCAGCTCACGACGCCCGCGGGCCACGAGCACCTGTGGGTGTCCTACAAGGTCGCCCATGGCCTGCTCGCACGCGACGCCGAGCGCAACGCGATCTGGGAGCTGCGCCAGCGCATCGGCCGGCCGCGGACCTGCCGCTGAGGTCAGTGCTCTTCGCGCAGCGCGACCAGTGGGTCTGTCGTGCAGGAGCAGCCCTGGCCGCGCCACGCTTGGAGGCCTTCGCGAACAGCGACCGCGGCGATCAGCAGCCCGACGACCGGGTCCAGCCACCAGGCGCCGAACACGACGTTGGCGAGCAGCCCGGCGAGCAGCGCGCCCGCGAGGTAGGCGCAGAGCATGTTCTGCCGTCCTTCGCCCTTCGTCGCGGCCGAGCCGATCTCGTCGGCGATGCGCTGCTTGGCGACGCCGAGGTACGGCATCACGACGACACTCGACGCGCTGAGAGCGATCCCGAGCCAGCTGATGTCGGGCCGCTCGCCCTGAAGGAGTGCCCGGATGGACTCGACGCCGACATATGGCGCGAGGATGAAGAACTGGATCGCGACGAGCTTCTGCGCGCGCTGCTCGGCGCCCTGCGAGAACATCCGCATGCCGGTGAAGCGCCAGACGATGATCGCGCTTGCGAACCCCTCGATCGCGGAGTCGATGCCGAAGCCGATCAGGGCCACCGAGCCCGCGAGGATGCCGGCGAGGATCGCGATCGTGCCCTCGACCGTCATGTAGGCCAGGCTGACCCACGACAAGATCTTCGCGCGTGTCGCCAGGCGCCGGTAGGTCTGCCGGTCGACCGCCGGCGCCGAAGCCGGGGCGAGTGCGGCCGGGGTGCTCATCGCGCGATCTCTGCGTCGGCGTGGACCGCCGCGAGCAGCGCGTGGCCGGCGGTGGTGACCGCGTACATGACCATCTTGCCGTCGCGGCGACGGGCGACCAGGCCGGCGGTGCGCAGGGCGCCCAGGTGGTGGGAGACGAGGTTCTCGGGACGCTCGCAGACCCAGGCGATGTCGCAGACGCAGAGCTCGTCGGTCTGCGCGAGCGCGCTGGCGATCGTCAGGCGGGTGGGATCAGCCAGCGCCTTGGCACGCTCGGCCAGCACGGATGCCCGCTCCTGCGGCAGGCGGGACGCGCGCAGCGCCTCGGCCTTCGGAAGGTCAAGACAGAGCAGATCGCAGCGGTCGTCGCTCACGCCGGGACCGTATCAACGTCTCAACTGCTGTAGAGATGTGATGCGCACGGTGCCCAGCACCGCCGTAAGCGATGCGCCCGCCGCGCGGCGGCTAGGCCGGGACGGCCATCGCCGCGAGGCGATCGGCGAGCGCGATGATCGCCCGCACGCCGGGACTGCCGGGGTCGACGTCGATCGCCGCACGCCCTTCGCGGTCGGCCTGCGCGATCGCGGCGTCGTCGGGCACGACGATCATCTCGCAGTCGCCGACGGCCGCGCGGATGACGGCGAGATCCTCGTCGTCGCGGACGCGGTTGGCGACGACGATCGTGCGCGCCGACTTGTCGGCGGCCATCTCGACCGCGCGTCGCGCGATGTCCAGCGACTTGGCCGTCGGCTGGGCGACGACCACGACGACGTCGGCCTGGCCCTCCTGCAGGCGCAGCACCGTCCCGATGCCGGCTTCGAGATCGCCGATGATGATCTTGCCGTCGCTCTCGAGCTCGCGCAGCAGGCTCTCGGGCGAGACGCCGCAGCAGGTACAGCCCGGGTTCGGGCGGTCGATCCGCGAGGCGACGACGAGGCGCACGCCGTCGGGGGCGTCGCGGCCGAAGCGCTCGACGAACCCGTCCGTGGTGCGCTCGTGCTCGGTCTCACCGGTCTCCAGGCCCTGGCGCACGGCGACCAGCAGGTCGGTCTGCTCCGGTCCGACGCCGAGCGAGACGCCCAGCATCGGGTTGGTGTCGGCGTCCAGCGCCAAGACGTCGTGTCCTGCGCGCGCGAGCGCGCGTGCGAGGGTGCCCGACACGGTGGTCTTGCCGACGCCACCCTTTCCAGCGACAACGATTTTCATCGCTCTATGCTACCTGCATCTAGCGCATCCGCCAATAGCTCGAGCGCCTTGACGGCGGCCGAGTCGGGAGCATGGTCGAGCAGCGCGACGCCCGCGCGCTCGGCCGAGCGCACGTCCTCGTCGACCGGCACGGCGGCGATCAGCGGGACGCCGAGGAACTCCTGCACGCGCTCCGCGTCGCCGGGCTCGGCGACCTTGTTGACGACGAGCGAGAACTCGGCCCCTTCGCGCATGCCGCCGGCGATCCGCACGATCCGCCGGGCGGTGAGCATCGACTGCCACGTCGGCTCGACGACCAGCAGGAAGCGCTCCGCGTAGGGCGCCCAGTCAAAGGCCGTCTGGCGCGCGCCCGCGGGCAGGTCGCCGAGGATCACCCAGTCGCGCAGCGACTGCGCCCCGTCGAGGCGGTGGATGACCTGGTAGAAGGCGTTGTGGGACGCGCGGTTGATCGCCAGGCCGCGCTTGTCGGTCTTGCCGATCTGCAGCAGGCGCACGCCGTCCGGGGCGTCGGTCGCGAAGCGCTGCACTGCCCGGACAGGGCCGATGCCGGGCTTCAGCCGCCAGCGGCCCTTGTCGTTCTGCTCGGCGGCGGCGTTCAGCGGCGGGTCGTCAGGGACGTCGGCGCCGAGGCTGAACGCCAGGCCCGGCAGCGTGTCGGAGTCCAGCGCGAGCACGCGATGCCCGCGCCGCGCCAGCATGCGCGCGAGGTTCGCCGAGACGACCGACTTGCCCGCGCCGCCCTTGCCCACGACCGCGATCCGCATGCGTCCGCCGCCGCTCGTCGCCACGACGCAGCGCGACGTCAGGACTTGCGCTGCTTGGCGCGCGCCCGCTCGTCGCTGTCGGGGTCCAGTGCGACGAACTCCGAGTAGCGGCTCAGGAAGACGCTGAGGATGCCGCCGGTGACCATCAGGTCCTTGGCCGACGCGTGCAGCGTCTCCATGCCGCCGCGCGTGAGCTCGTACATGCGGCGGTCCGGCCCGCTCGTCGACTTCTCCCAGACCGAGCGCACGAGCCCGTCGGTCTCCAGCTGGCGCAACGCACGGTAGAGCCGTCCCGGATCGTCACGGCTGAAGCCCAGCGGGCGCAGCCGCTCGAGCAGGTCGTAGCCATGCGCGGGCTGCTCGCGCAGCAGCAGCAGCAGACAGGGGCGCAGGAAGTTCTTGGGAAGAACTTGCGCGGATGTCGTTTCAGTGGGAATGGACGTGTGTGGCGCGTTCATGGAGGCACTCAGCCGCCGCTTCGGGTGAATCATGGCACCAGCAGTCGTCGTCACACTCGCCGTGGGTCGGACGTGTGAGATCGGCCATCTCGTCTGCGAAGGTTCGCTTGCCGGTTTCCATCCCCGCGGGGCTCAGCCAGTACGAAGAGCCGTCGTGCTCGAGCAGCTCGTCGGTGACGAACCTATCGAGATATGCGGTGAGAATGCCCTCGGGCACGGCGAGAAACCGGCTCAGCTCCTTGGCGCTCGGCGTCGTCGAGATCGCCTCGGAGTGCATCCAGTACATCGCCTGGAGCAGCTCGTCGCGAACGCGCAGGACCTCAAGCTCGTCCATTGCCTGCCCACTTCTCGGCAAGCTCGCCGATCGGACCGATCGCCGGCGAGTCGGGGTCGAAGTCCAGCGGCGCGATGCCGGCCCGCTCGGCGAGCGAGAACGTCTCGTCGAAGGGGATCGCGGCTGCGATCTCGAGGTTGTGATTCGCGGCGAAGGTCCGCACCGCCTCGAGCTCGCGCTCGTCGCGGATCTTGTTGGCCACGAGCGCCACGCGCTCGAGCCCGAGGTCGTTGGCGAGCGCCGCCATCCGGCGGCCGGTCTCCAGCGACTTGAAGTAGGGCTCGACGACGGCGAGCATCACGTCGGCGTAGCTCGCGGTGCCGCGAGAGAGGTGTTCGGGCGAGGCCTCGGTGTCGAGGATGCACACGTCGCGTTCCTCATCAGACGCAGCTTCGATGATGCGTCGGACGGTTGCGTGCATGCTGCACAGACAGCCGGTGTCGGCGTGCTGGGGATGGGCCATGACGAGCAGCTCGACGCCGTCGGGGCCGGTCACCGAATGCGACGCCTTGATCTCCTCCAGCGTCTGGGTGAGGATCGGCCCGGCCTCGGTGCGCCGCAGCAGGTTGGACGGCAGCACCGGCATGTGGCTCATGCGATCGGCGGGGATGCCGATCGTGAGCGCGAGGTTGGGGTTGGAGTCGCCGTCGATGGCGAGGACGCTGTGGCCGCTGCGGGCCAGCAGCCGCGCCATCGTCCCGGAGATCGAGGTCTTGCCCGAGCCCCCCTTGCCTGCAATCGCGAGCTTCATGTGGCCCACCATACCCGGCCCGGTGTGTGGTTTCAACACTTAGGCTCTGGAGGCCGGGTGGCCAATCGTCTCCGGCCGGTGTATGGTCCCATCACATAGTGTCCGTGAGGTGCCCACAACGGGCGGCGGGGCGAGAAGGGAGAACGCAGACACCATGGCCTACGAGGTAGCGCGATACGGTGCCGGACCCGGCTTGGCGCGAGAGCATCGTGCACGTCTTCTGGCTGTCGGGCATGAGCTGCGACGGCTGCTCGGTCGCGATGCTCGGCGCGAGCAACCCGTCGATCGAGGATCTCGCGCTCGACCGCGTGCCCGAGCTCCCGCTCGTCGTCATGCACCACCCGATGATCTCCCAGGAGTCCGGGCACGAGCTGATGGCGACGTACGCGGCGGCCGCCGACGGCTCGCTCGGCGCGCCCTACATCCTCGTCGTCGAGGGCTCGATCCCCGACGACCAGCCGCTGCGCTCGGGCGCCTACGCGACGATGGGCACGGCCGCCGACCTGCCACGCGGATCGGGCGCCGGCCGCGGCGCAGGCCTGCCCGTGCGCGTCACCGACTGGATGATCGCGCTCGCACCGCGCGCGGCAGCGTCGATCGCGATCGGCACCTGCGCGACGTGGGGCGGGATCCCCGCGGCCGCCGGCAACATCACCGGCTCGATGAGCCTCATGGACTTCCTCGGCGGCGACTACCGCTCGGCCCGTGGGATCCCCGTCGTCAACGTGCCCGGCTGCGCGCCGCAGGGCGACAACTTCACCGAGACGCTCACCGCGATCGTGCGCCACATCTCCGGCGCCCGGGAGCTGCCCGAGTTCGACGAGCTCGGCCGGCCCGCATGGCTGTTCGACCAGACGGTCCACCGTCACTGCCCGAAGGCCGGCTATTACGAGGAGGGCGTCTTCTCCGAGGAGCCCGGCGACAACCAGTGCCTCGTGGAGATCGGCTGCTGGGGTCCGGTGGTGCAGTGCAACATCGTCGAGCGCGGCGCGATCAACCACATGGGTGGCTGCATGGTCGCCGGCGGCGCCTGCATCGGCTGCACGATGCCCGGGCTTCCCCGACAAGTACAGCCCCTTCTACAAGGCGCCTCCCGGCTCGGCGATCTCCGGCGGCGCTGTCGAAGGTGACGGGCGGCGGGATCCGCCGGCTGCGGCGGATGTCGATGCGCAACGCCAACCGCGAGCCGATCTGGGACCGCGCCGACGATCCGTCGACGGCCTGGGGCGCGGTGCACGGCTCGCAGAACCCGCTCGAGAAGGTCAACGCGCACTTCTACAAGAAGCTGCAGTACCGCGGCACGGTCGACCACGGCGCGCGCAACAAGAAGCAGCCGCAGCCCAAGAGCATGGACATCCTGCGCCAGAAGGGCGTCGACCTCGAAGCCAGCGTGGACGTCCTGCAGGAGCACGTGATCACCCGAGAGGAGCTGTAGATGGCCTACGAGCAGATGGTGGCCGACGGCCAGCAGTTCGAACTGGACCCGGTCTCCCGCGTCGCCGGCGCGCTGGCACTGCGCGGCGTCGACGCCGGCGGCGGATACGTGCGCGACGCGGCCGCGACGGCGAGCACCTACCGCGGCTACGAGGTGCTGCTCAAGGACCGCGACGTGCGCGACGCGATCTTCATCTCCAGCCGCGCCTGCGGCGTCTGCGGGGGCGCACACGCGACCTGCTCGGCGCTCGCGCTCGAGATGACCTTCGAGGTCCGCCCGCCGCAGTTCGGGATCACGATCCGCAACGTGCTGGCCGCCGTCGAGAACCTCGTCGACCACCCCGCGCACCTGTTCCTGCGCGCCGGGCCCGACTACTCCGAGCCCGTCGTGCGCGAGACCAACCCCGAGCTGTGGACGCGCGCGCAGGCGACGCCGGCGGCCGGATTCGACGACCCACGGCCTCAAGCACGTCTCGGACATCATGAGCGGGCTGACGCGCTTCACCGGCGCGCTCTACCGCGAGGCGCTCGTGATGTCGCGGACGGCGCGCGAGGCCTACGTGCTGATGGGCGGCAAGTACCCGCATCCGCAGACGATCGTCCCCGGCGGCATCAGCTCGACGGTCGACCCCTCCGACCTGAACCTCGCGCTGCTGCGCGTCGTGAAGTTCCTGGACTACAGCCGCAAGGTCGCCGCGATCTGGGACGACCTCGTCGCCTTCTTCTACGACGGCCGACGAGCGCTACCGCGCGGTCGGCGCGGCGCCGGCGAACTTCGTCGACCTCGGCATGTGGGACGACCCCGAGGCCTACGACGCGACGTACGAGAACTCCGCCGCCTGGGGCGAGCAGCGCTGGTCGACGCCCGGCGCGATCCTCGGCGGCCGCCTGCAGACGACGAACCTCCAGGAGATCGACACCCACATCGAGGAGTTCGTCGACCACTCCTTCTACGAGGACTGGGTCGGCAACGGCGAGCAGCTGCTGACGGTCGACCCCAGCGGCAACCCGCTGTCGGCGCGCCACCCGTGGAACAAGCAGACGCTCCCGCAGCCCGGCAGCCCCGACCCGCGCGGCAAGTACACGTGGTCGACGGCCCCGCGCTGGCGCGGCGAGGCGATGGAGACCGGCGCCGGCGCACGGCTGTGGATCACGGCGCTGGCCGAGAAGCTGCCCAACCGCGGCTTCATGGAGCCCACCGGCCACAGCCTGCGCTTCGGCCTGCCCCAGGCCGTGCTGCCCGAGGCCGAGCTGGAATGGCACGTGCCAGAGTCGTGGAACGCCTTCGAGCGCAACCGCGCCCGCGCCTACGCGCTCGTGCACTCCACGCTCGTCGCCTACGAGAACGTCCTCATCGCCTTCGACCTCGCCCGCATCGGCGGACCCGAGGCGGGCATCTTCAACCACTACTCGATCCCCAAGGACCACGTCATCGGCGTGGGCTACTGGGGCGGCGCGCGCGGCTACATCAGCCACCACGTCGAGGTCGACGATCGCGTGATCCGCAACTACCAGATCGTCGCGCCGTCGACGTTCCTGGCATCCCCGCGCGACGCGGCCGGGACGCCCGGACCGTTCGAGCAGGCGGTGATGGCGACGCCGTCGCTGACGACGAACGGCCACGACGGCTACATCGACGTCCTACGCGCGATCCGCAGCTTCGACCCGTGCATGTCGTGCGCGACGCACTGACCGAAGCTCACTCGCCGACATCGAGGGATGGATCGTGAGCCAGCACCTCTTCGCATGCCCGCACGAGGAAGCCGTAGACCCATGGCGTCTTGAGGTCCGCCGGCTCGCCGTCGAGCGGCCGGTCGCGGCCCTGCAGGCGCTCCTCGATCTCGCGCCGCGCGACGTAGTGGCGGACGTGCCCGCCCGGTCCGGGCACGCGCCACGTCGCGGCCGCGGGATCGTCGGGGCTCGGCTTGGCGACCGGCTCGGCGCGCGCGAGCTCGGCGCAGGTCGCCGCCACCGCGGCGCCCCCGCCGGCGCCGTCGGCCAGGCGCTTGCGCAGCAGCGGCGCGAGCCATGTCGCGGGCTGCTTGGCGGGGTCGAACAGCTCGGCCTCGACGACGCGCGCGAGATAGCCGGCGCGGCGCATCTGCATCTCGAGCTGCCCCTCGCTGGCGGCCGCGAACGACAGGTCGAGATCGTCGAGCGCCTCGCCCGCGGGCCCCTTCGGCGTCCGGCGCCGGGAGCTTCTGGACGTGCGTGAAGACGGCCTCCACGAGCGTCTGGCCGACAAGGCCGGCGTCGACGGCGACGAGCCCGTCCGTGGCCTGTTCATCGGCGGGGCGCGGGGTCGCGCCAAGTCGAGGGATCTGTTGTCGGAAACGAGCATCGTCGGCATAGTATGTGTACGATACATAGAGCGCCGGTCGCCTAGGTCGAAAGGGAGGGTAAGGCCAATGTCCGAACTGAAGCTTCAGACGGTCCCCCATGCCGGCGGCGTGTTCGGCGCGGGCGTGGAGGGCGTGGGTGGACTCGGCGGCAGCCCCAACGGGCCGCTGAACATCGTGCACGTCTTCTGGATCGCCGGCATGAGCTGTGACGGCTGCTCGATCGCCGCCACGGGCGCGACGAACCCGTCCGTCGAGGATCTGCTGCTGGGCCGCATCCCCAACCTTCCGCGGGTCGTCCTGCATCACCCCGTCCTCTCGCCGGGCGCCGGCACCGAGTTCATCGCCCCCTTCCGCAGGGCCGCCGACGGCACGCTCGGCGCACCCTACGTCGTCGTGCTCGAGGGCTCCGTGCCCGACGACCAGGCCTTCCCCAGCGACTACGGCTACTTCTCGGCGATGGGCGCGGGCGGCTTCGACCCCGGCTCCGACACCGAGCAGCCCAACCGCGTCACCGACTGGCTGTGGCGCCTGGCCCCGGGCGCGGCCGCCTACGTCGCGATCGGGACCTGCGCGACGTGGGGCGGGATCCCGGCGGCCGCGGGCAACATCACCGGCTCGATGAGCCTCACCGACTTCCTCGGCACGGACTATCGCTCGGCGCTCGGCGTGCCCGTCGTCAACATCCCCGGCTGCTCGCCGGTGGGCGACAACTTCACCGAAACCGTCGTCGCCGTGCTGATGTTCCTGCAGAACCTCGCGCCGGTCCCGAAGTTCGACGAGCTCGGCCGGCCCGCGTGGCTGTTCACCGAGACGGTGCATCGTCACTGCCCGAAGGCCGGCTATTACGAGGAGGGCGTCTTCGCCGAGGAGCCCGGCGACAACCAGTGCCTCGTGGAGATCGGCTGCTGGGGTCCGGTCGTGCAGTGCAACATCGTCGAGCGCGGCGCGATCAACCACATGGGCGGCTGCATGGTCGCCGGCGGCGCCTGCATCGGCTGCACGATGCCGGGCTTTCCCGACAAGTTCAGCCCGTTCTACAAGTCCGCGCCGGGATCTGCGATCTCCGGCGGCGTCTCGAAGGTCACCGGCGGCGCGATCCGCCGCCTGCGCCGGATGTCCATGAAGAGCGGCATCGACCGAGCCGATCTGGGACAAGGCCGGCGAGATCCCCTCCGGCTGGGCGGGTGGACCCAGCGGACCGGGCGCGGTCGGGCGCGCGAACGCGTTCTTCTACAAGAAGCTTCAGTACCACGGCTCCGTCAACCAGGCCAAGCGCAACAAGCAGCAGCCGCTGCCGCAGAGCCGCAACATCCTCAGCCAGCAGGGCATCGAGCACCGGGAGGCCAGTTAGATGTGCTTCAAGAACTTGCCGATTGAGTTCGACGCTCAGGGCAACGCGACGCTCAAGCCGGGCGTCGCCAATCCGTACTCCTACATCGAGACGCCGGCGCCGACGCCGATCGAGGACGACCCGGCGCGCATGCGGGAGCTGTTCGAGCGCAACGGCGCCGTCCGCCGTGTCGACTTCGATCCCGTCACCCGCGTCGCCGGCGCGCTGGCGTTCCACACGGTCGTCGACCTCGAGAACCGCCAGGTGCTCGAGACCGCGTCGATGGCGACGCTGTTCCGCGGCTACGAGATCATCCTCAAGGGCCGCGACCCGCGCGACGCGATCTTCATCTCCAGCCGCGCCTGCGGCGTCTGCGGCGGCGTGCACGCCACCGCCTCCGCGCTGGCCTGCGAGATGGCGTTCGGCATCAAGCCGCCGCCGATGGGCGTCGTCGCTCGCAACCTGCTGCTCTCGACCGAGTACCTCTACGACCACCCGATCCATCTCTCGCTGCTGGCGGGCCCGGACTTCTCGGAGGCCGCCGTGCGCGAGACCAATCCCGAGATCTGGGAGCGCGCGTGCAACACCAAGACGCATGCGGCGCCGCGATCCACGGCTACGAGCTGATGTCCGAGCTCATGACCGACCTCACCCCGCTGACCGGCAAGCTCTACCTCGAGGGCCTCTACTACACGCGCCTGGCGCGTGAGGCCTACGTCCTGATCGGCGGCAAGTACCCGCACCCGCAGACCGTCGTGCCCGGCGGCGTCAGCACGACGATCGACGCGTCGGACCTCAACGAGATCTGCTGCGCGTCGTCAAGTACTTCGACTACGGCCGCAAGACCGCCGCGATCTGGGACGACCTCGCCGAGTTCTTCTACGAGGTCAACCCGAAGTACCGCGACATCGGCACGCGCCCGGCGAACATGATCGAGCCCGGCCAGTGGGACGATCCCTACGCCTACGACGCCACGTACGAGAACGCCGACAAGTGGGGCCACGAGCGCTGGGCGCCGCCCGGCGTCGTCGTCGACGGCGAGCTGCGAACGACGAGCCTGCAGATGCTCAACGCCGGCGTCGAGGAGTTCGTCGAGCACGCCTTCTACGAGGAGTGGACGGGCAACGGCGACGAGTACTACCGCCACAAGACCGACCCGGCCGGCAACCCGCTGTCGCCGTGGCACCCGTGGAACAAGGAGACGATCCCCAAGCCGACGGCGACGAGCTGGAAGGACAAGTACTCCTGGTCGACGGCGCCGCGCTGGGACCGCATGGCGATGGAGACCGGCGCCTACTCGCGCATCTGGGTCGCCGCGCAGACAGGCCCGCAGGCCTTCCGCAACTGCAAGTACATCGAGTCCACCGGCCACAGCGTGAAGATCCACCTGCCCAAGGCCGACCTTCCGAACACCGAGATCGAGTGGAGCATCCCCGAGACGTGGGGAGCGTTCGAGCGCAACCGGGCCCGCGCGTACTGCATCCTCTACACGGCGGCGATCGCCTAGGACAACCTCGAGCTCGCCCGCAAGCTGCTCAAGGAGGGCGGGCCGGACGCGCGCATGTCGACGCCCTACGAGATGCCCAAGGACCACCGCATCGGCGTCGGGCTCTGGGGCGCCGGCCGCGGCTACCTGACCCATCACCTCGAGATGGACAACGGCGTGCTCGAGAACTACCAGATCCTCACGCCGTCGACGTGGATGGCCTCGCCGAAGGATCCCTTCGGCAACCCGGGCCCCTACGAGGAGGCCGTCATGGCCACGCCGCTGCTGGAGAACTACGAGAAGCCCGAGGACTTCAAGGGCATCGACGTGCTCCGCGCGATCCGCAGCTTCGACCCCTGCATGCCGTGCACGACGCACATGCACATGGACGGCCGCACGATCTCGCGCGAGATCGTCAGCTGCGCCTGCGGCGCCGACGGCGACGACCATGACCACTAGCCCGGCAGCCGTCGCGGGGAACCTGAGGCGAGACAGGCCCCGTGCGCGTGCTCGTCTGCGGTGTCGGCTACCGCTTCCTGCGCGACAACGCGCTCGGGGTCTACATCACCGACACGCTCGCCCCGGAGGCATCCAACGGGGTCGAGTTCGAGGATCTCGGCTACCACCCGGTCGGCTTCACCCAGAACCTCAACGAGCGCCCCGCGTACGATCGCATCGTGTTCGTCGGCGCGGTGAACCGGGAGCGCGAGCCCGGCACGCTGACGACTACCGCTACGACCACGTGCTGCCCGACGTCAAGGAGATCCAGGAGCGCGTCGGCGACTCGGTCACCGGCTCGATCTCGCTCGACAACCTGATCATCGTCTCGGAGGCGTTCAAGGCGCTGCCCGAGGACGTCTGGGTCGTCGAGGTCGAGCCCGGCGACGAGACCTGGGGCGAGGGCTTCAGCGACGTCGTCGAGGCCAGGCTCCCGGAGATCACGGAGACGGTATGGAATTTGACCAGGCCGTAGCCGCGCTGGAGACGCTCGTCAGCACGCTCGAGCGCGACGGCGACGAGCGCGCGCTGGAGCTGCTGCGCGCTCATGGACGCGATCCACCGCCCCGCGCTGGAGCTGCTGCTCGCCGGGCAGCCCGGAGCACCCGATCGCCGCGGCGGTGCTGGCGATGTACGAGCTCGTCCCGCTCGACGAGCACACCCAGGTCGAAGAGGCGCTGGACGAGGTCCGCCCCTACATCGAGTCCCACGGCGGCGGCCTGGAGCTGCTCGAGCGTCGAGGGCGGCGTCGTGCACGTGCGCATGTCGGGCTCCTGCCACGGCTGCGCCGCATCGGCGATGACGCTGCGCCGCGGCGTCGAGACGAAGCTGCGCGAGCGGATCCCCTGGTTTGAGGAGATCGTCGCCCATGAGCCCGAGCGAGGACGACGACGGCGACGCCGTCGCGCTGCCGATGGTGCAGGTCAACCCGGCCCGCGGCCGCCGCCCGCCGACGGCGGCGAGCTGCTGCAGATCGCGCAGCTCAAGCGTCCGGTGTTCGTCGACGTCGGGCGGCTCGCCGACCTGGCGCCAGGCGAGATGACCGTCGCGACCGTCGACGACGCGCCGATCCTCATCGATCAACCTCGACGGCGAGCCCTACGCCTTCCACAACGTCTGTCCCGTCGACGGCCGCTCGCCCCTGGACGGCGGGCGCCTCACCGGCAGCGTCCTCGTCTGCCCCTGGCACAACTGCGCCTACGACGCCCGCTCGGGCAAGCGCGCCGACGACGAGGCGGGCCAGCAGCCGCTGCTCGTCGTGCCGATCGCGGTGTCCTCCGAGGGCGTCCTGCGGGTCGCGGCCAACGTCGCGTGAGCGCGACATCCGCCCTGGACGGACCCGGTGTGCGCTCCAAGCGGATCCTCGTCGCGGGCGTGGGAAACGTCCTGCGCGGCGACGACGGCTTCGGCCCGGCGGTCACCGAGCTGCTCGCCCACCTGCCCGAGGGCGCCGACGTCGTCGAGACCGGGATCGGCGGCATCGCCCTGCTGCAGGAGCTGATGGCGGGCTGCGACGGGCTGATCCTCATCGACGCCGTCGACCGCGGCGCCGCCCCGGGAACCGTGTTCGTCCTGGAACCCGAGGTCGGGGAGGGCGTCCACGAGCCCGACGTGCATCTCGCCAACCCCGATCGCGTGCTGTCGATGGCCAAGACGATGGGCTTCCTGCCCGACCGCGTGCGGATCATCGGCTGCCAGCCCGAGGAGCTCGACGAGCTCTGCCAGGGCCTGTCGCCGTGCGTCCAGCGCGCGCTGCCGCAGGCCGTCAAGCGCATCGAGGAGATCGTGGATGCCTGGCTATAGCTCGATCGACGAGCTGCGCGGCGCGCTGACGGCCCAGCGCTATCTCGTCGACGAGGGCCTGGGCACCGTCGTCTTCCTCGCGCTCAAGCTCGGACGGCCGCTGCTGCTCGAGGGCGAGCCCGGTGTCGGCAAGACCGAGCTCGCCAAGGCGCTCGCCGCCGCCACCAACGCGCCGCTGATCCGCCTGCAGTGCTACGAGGGCATCGACGTCCACCACGCCCTCTATGACTGGGACTACCCGCGCCAGCTGCTGCAGCTGCGCGCCGGCGGCACGGCGCAGCTGTACTCCGCCGAGTTCCTCCTGCGCAGGCCGCTGCTGGAGTCGCTGTCCCAGCCGGGCGCGGTGCTGCTCATCGACGAGCTCGACCGCGCCGACGACGAGTTCGAGGCCTTCCTCCTGGAGTTCCTCTCGGAGTTCCAGGTGACGATCCCCGAGGTCGGCGTCATCAAGGCCGACGAGCCGCCGGTCGTGATCATCACCTCCAACCGCACCCGCGACCTGCACGAGGCGCTCAAGCGCCGCTGCCTGTATCACTGGATCGAGCACCCCGACCTCGAGCGCGAGCTGGCGATCGTCCGCGCGCGCCTGCCGCACATCGGCGCGCACCTCGCCGCCCAGGTGTGCGCATTCGTCCAGGACCTGCGCTGGCTGGACCTGTACCGCTCGCCCGGCGTCGGCGAGACGCTCGACTACATCGAGGGCTTCCACGCGCTCGGGCGCCAGCAGATGGATCCCGCCACCGCCGACCGCACGCTCGGCGTGCTGCTGAAGGAGCGCGACGACCTCGATCGCATCCGCAAGCAGGGCCTGGACACGATCATCGCCCGCTCCCAGGATCAGTCCGCGCCGGGCTGGCAGGGCGGCTATCGGTGAGGATCCCCGGCGTGGCAGACCGCCCGGCAGAGGAGGCGATCATGCTCGCCGCCGTGCAGTTCGCCCGCGCCCTGCGCACCTGCGGCCTGTCGGCGAGCGTCGACGCCGAGAACGTCTTCCTGCGCGCGCTCGCGCAGATCGACGTCCGCGAGGCCAACGCCGTCTACTGGGCCGGGCACGCGACGTTCGTCAAGAGCCCCGATCAGATCGAGACCTACCGCGTCATCTTCGAGCGCTTCTGGGAGGGCCGGCCGCTGATCCCGAGCGCGCGCGGCTCCGAGCACGGCGAGAGCGACGCCCGCATGGGCGGCTCGCACCACGGCGGCGAGGCGCTGCCGCAGTTCGGCGGCAAGGGCCAGGAGAAGGTCGCCCTCGACGGCGACCGCTCGCGCGCGCACCAGGACCTCCCCAACGCCGACGGCGAGGATGCGATGAGCAACCAGCAGGTCGGCATCCTCGTCGCCTGGAGCGCGACCGAGGAGCTCACCGAGCGCGACCGGATGGCCTACCAGCAGGACGAGCTCACGGCGCTGCGCCAGCTCGCCGAGGAGATCAAGCGCGCGGCCCCCGAGCGCCGCTCGCGCCGCCGGCGCGCCTCGCCCTGCGGCAACCGCTTCGACGTCCGCAGCACGATCCGCGATTCGATGGGGACCGACGGCGAGGCCTTCCGCCTGGCCTACACCGAGGCGCGCCCGGTGCCGCGCCGGCTGCTGTTCCTCTGCGACGTGTCGGGCTCGATGGAGCGCTACTCGCGCGTGCTGCTGGCCTCGCTGAAGGTCGCCGTCGGCGCGTCGCGCAAGGCCGAGGCGTTCGTCTTCGCGACCCGGCTGACGCGGCTGACCAGATCGCTCGACGGTCACGACTTCGAGCGTGCGCTCGAGCACGCGCGCGCGACGATCCCCGACTGGTCGGGCGGGACGCGGATCGGCGGCGCCCTGGCGGAGTTCAACCGCACCTACGCGCGCCGCGGGTTCGCCCGCGGGGCGATCGTGCTCGTCGTCAGCGACGGCTGGGATCGCGGCGACCCCGAGATCCTCGCCACCGAGGTGCGCCGGCTGCAGCTGCAGGCGCGTCGGCTGATCTGGATCAACCCGCGGCCGATGGAGGTCGACCAGCAGCCGCTGGCGATCGGGATGCGCGCCGCGATGCCGTTCATCGACGAGTTCGTGCCCGGCCACGACCCCCGCGCGATCGCCGGCATGGCGCACCTGATCGCGGGTCTGAACGCCCAGCGCCCGCACCGCCGCGTGTTCGCCGGCGCCTCGCCGAGCGCCTGAAAAGCCTGCACACGAATGGTTTTCGCGGCGTCCTTGACACCCCTGGCCAGCGAGCGCGATGATATGTGTGTCAGACACAGAGCGTTCTGTTACTGTCGCCAGCAACATTCCCTTCGACAGGAGGCACCCGTCGTGGCCTTGGCAGCGTCCTTTGCGGGCTGGTGGACCGGCATCACGATCGGCTTCGTGGTCGTCGTGGTCGTCGTCATCCTCGTCGCGCTGATCCTCACCTACGCGGCGCGGATCAGAGATCAGGCGCAGGAGGGAATCGGGCGGATGGACATGGCGCGCTCGAACACCGACGCGGTCTGGAAGATCCAGGAGATCAACGTCTCCGCAACCGCTATCTGGAGATCTGCGGAGCAGGCCCGCAAGCTCCTGGAGGGAGGGGGAAGATGATGCACACCACGCCTGACGAGCGCGCCTTCTGGATGGTGATCCTGGGGCTCGGGCTCGTCGTGGTCCTCGTCGTGATCGTGCTGCTCACGATGCTGTGGTCGCTCGTCCGCGACATCGACAACGGCGTCGCGTACCTGTGGACGGTCACCAAGCGCACCGCCATCAACACGACCGGCCTGTACCAGCTCGCCGGCACCGGATCGATCCTGCGCGCGCTGCGCGAGGAGCTCCTGCGCCACGAGAAGCTCCTGGCGGAAGCCACCGGCGAACGGGTGCCGTCATGAGCGAGGGACTGCTCACCGTCCTCACCGTCGCCGAGATCCTGGCGCTCGTCATCGTGCTGGCGATCTACCTGCTGATCGTCGGGCGCCAGCTGCGCTCGATCTCCGCCACGCTGGCCGAGGTCGCCTGGGGCGCACGCGCCGTCGAGCGCCAGCTGCGCGCGGTGCGATCGAACATCGGGCAGGTCAACGCGGCCCTGACCGACATCGCCGAGGTCGCGCCCGGCGTCGTGCGGATGGCCGAGAACTACGCCTCACGGGGAGGTCGGCGCTGATGCTCTGGTGGATCGGAAACATCGTGTTCGTCGCGGTGATCATCCCGGTGGTCATCCTGATCCTGATCCAGGTGCTGACCCCGATCAGGGAGATCCGCGCCTACGCCGACGACATCGCCGAGCACGGCGGGCTCTTCGGCCCGCACCTCGAGGCGACCGCCGAGCTGGCCAGGACGCGCGACCTCGTCAGAGACGTCAACGCCGGCGTCGTGGCGTACATCCATGCGCTCGACCGGATCCGATAGGGAGATCAGATGAAGCCCGAACATGTCGTCACGCTCATCGGAGTCGGCGCGGCCGTCCTCGTCGTCGCCCTCTTCCTGATCGCGATCGTCGTCGAGCTGCGCCGCACGCACCTGCAGCTCGTCGTCATCCTCGGCGCCGTCGCGGAGACCGTCAACCAGACCGACGGCCTGGACGACGTCGTCTCAGAGATCGCCACCGACATCGCGGCCGGGCAGGCCGCGCTGCTGGCATGCGTCGAGCGCCTGGACCAGCGTCTGAGCGCGCAGGGCGATGGCCCGCCGCCGCAGGCCGCCTCCTCCACGTACTCCAACTACTGACGTGAGGAGCTCACCGGCGTGTGCCTAGCGATTCCCGGTCAGATCGTCGAGTGGGTCGACAAGGACCTCAACATCGCCAAGGCGCAGGTCGCCAACGTGCGGCGCAACGTCAACGTCGGCCTGCTCGCCGAGACCGAGGACGCCGTCCAGATCGGCGACTGGGTCCTCATCCACGTGGGCTTTGCGATGTCGAAGATCGACGAGCAGGAGGCGGTGGCGACGCGCGCGTTCCTCGAGGAGCTCGGCGACCCCTACCGCGACGAGCTCGCCGAGCTGAAGGCCAGCGCGATCGAATGAGCCGGTAGCGGCAGCCATGGCGACGACCGCGGACCCGAACCGGACCAGCGTGCGCGAGCCGCTGCGGCGCTGGTGCGTGCTCGAGGATCAGGACGACGACCTGCGCGAGCACCTGCTGACGGCCTGCGTCCTGCTGCTGCTGCAGGAGCGCGCGGCCACCAGCGCGCAGCTGCACAGCGCCCTCGGCGCCCTGCGCCTGCTCGAGGATCCGGCGATGCTCCCGCGCACGCTCGAGGCGATGGAGGACGCCGGGCTCGTGTTCTCGACCTGGGGTGCGGGGGCCACGGTGCCGCGGCGTCACACGTTTCACGTCGCGCCCGCCGGCAGCGAGTGGCTGAGCCGCGCCGCCGGCGAGCTGCGGCGCAGCGAGGGCTTCCTCGGCGCCTTCGTCGCGCGCTGCGGCGAGCGTCTGGTCTGACGCCGCCGCGACGCGCTCGCGCGCTGTCAGTCGTCCGCGTCGTCCTGGGTCTCGGGGATGCTCGGCATGCGCGGCATCTCCGTCTTCGGATCGCGGCCCGCATAGCCGCCGGGGCCCGGCACGACGTCCAGCTTGCCGTCCACGCCGGCCGGCGCGGGGTCGGTGTCGGCGTCCATCGGGAGCTTCTTGGCGGCGGCCTCGCGGACCGCGTTCTCGCCATCGGCGTGCATGCTCGGTCTCCTCTCGTCGCTATATGTGTCGGACATACTGCAACGAGTACCCGCGGGGTCGCGGCCGCAACCGGGGTCAGCGGCGCAGCGTCGCGGCGGTGTAGGCGATCTGCACGGGCTCACACCAGATGACGATCGAGCGGACGTCGGCGGCCGTCGCGCCGGCCGGCAGGACGTAGTTCTGCTCGCCGAGGGTCGACTTCAGGGACGCGAGCACGCGGTGGCGGCTGCGCTGCGCCTGAACGGTCGTGCGCGGGCGGCGAGCGCTGCTGATCCAGACGAACAGGTCCGTGTTCGCGGAGGTGGCGAAGCCTTGCAGCCGCAGCGCCAGCCGGCCGCCGGGCAGGCGATGCAGGACCGCGCTGCCGCGGCCGAAGCGCTCGACGTCGTAGAAGCGCCCGCGCGCGAGCACGCGGGCGCCCGGGGCGCGCATCGACGCCAGCGGCGGCTCGTGCAGCGCGCTGTCGACCTGCTGCTCGACGATGACGCGCCAGCTGCCGGCGGTCTCGACGCGCAGCCCCAGCGCGCCGCTGCGAACGCCGCTGCTCTCCCCGGTGCGGCCGCAGGTCCGGCGCGCGACCGTGGCGCGCCCGGACGCGGGCGCCGCCGACAGCCGCATCGTCCCGCGCTCGCAGCGCCAGCGTGCACGCCACTGGATCGCGCTGCGCGCGATCGTGACCGAGCGGGTGGCCGGCCCGGATCCGGTCAGCACCGCGACGCGCTCGAAGCGCGGGGCAGCGCGGCGGCCGGCGGCGGCGCTGTCGGTGGGCTGCGCCGGCACCACCGAGAAGGGGTCGACGCTCGTCTTCGTCGGCTTCGCGCGCGAGTCCGAGGAGCCGCAGCCGGCCGCCGACAGCGCGAGCGCGCAGAGCAGTGCGCCCGCGCCGGCGCGCGTCATCGGCCGGCGCCGTCGCTGCGTGCGCGCGCGACGACGAGGTCTCCGATCCTGCGCCCGACCTTCAATCCCTCCGAGCCGTCGAGCGGATAGTGGATCCCGCCCCAGACGCGCGAGTCGGCGGCCTCCTGGGCCTTCGCCTCGAAGAGCTTGGCGTCCTTGGGGAACAGGTAGGCCATCACCTTGTCGGCCGCGCCCGAGTAGGTCGCGTGCCCGGAGATGTACGCGGGGAAGAAGGGCGTCTTGATGAGCGGCTTCCAGCGCGTGTCGATGCCGAGATCGCGGATCGCGTTCTCGGGCCGCGTCACCCAGTAGGCGTACTTCGCATCCCATGACGCGACGCCGGCATCGGCCTGGGCGACGTTCAGCAGCGCGAGGACGCGCGTCTGGCGCGGGATGCTCTGCGGCTCGCGCTTGAGGTAGCCGAGGACGACCTGGTTCCAGATGCCGGGCGGCAGCGCGGTGCCCTGGCCGCCGGCCCAGAACAGGGCGGCCTTGCGCTGTGCGGCCGTCAGGTGCAGCTTGGCATCGGCGACGGCCTGCGCCTGGGCGCGATAGGCGCGCGTGCCGTAGGCGGGGAACGGGGGCGGGCGAAACTCGCGTCCCGAGCTCATGACCCACGTGCCCCAGCTGCCGGCGACCGGCGACACCGGCCGCGCGAGCGATCCGGGCGGCGGCCGCCAGGAGCCCTTGGTGTGCGGGCGGCTGCCGTCCCACCGGCGATCGGAGCCGTCGCTGCGTGCGCGGGCGATGACGGCGTCGGCGACCGACCGGCCCAGCCGCAGGCCGGCGCGCGTGTCGCTCGGGTAGTTCAGCCCGGCGACGACGCGCTCGCGCGCCAGGCGCCGCGCCATGTCGTCCAGCGCCGCTGCCGGGCGCTCCGGGTACAGGTAGGCGAGCACGTGCGAGGCCGCGCCGGCGATGACGGCGTGCTCGGACGGATAGGACGGGTCGGGCCCCGGGTCGGCGACGGCGCCGACATCGCTCGGCGCGCTGCGGTCGTAGCGGTACTTCGCGTTCCAGGCGGCGACGGTCGCGTCGTACATCGCCACGCTCAGCAGGGCGTAGGCGCGCGACGCCGCGACCGGGTCCTTGGCGCGGTTGGCGACGAGCTCGAAGTTGACCTTCATCCAGGGCTCGATCGGCGAGCCCGCGGCTGCGGCCCTCGCGGCCCGCGTGGCGGCCGGCGTGCGCGTCCGGCGCAGCCGCTGCAGCTCGTCGACGTCGGCGGCCAGCGCCGCGCTGCCGGCCGCCGGCGGCGCCGCAACGGCGATCTCCCCCGGCGACGACAGGACCCACGTGTGCCAGCGAGCGGCGCTCGCCTCGGGGCCCGGCGCCGAGGCGCGCTGCTCGTCGTTCCCGCATCCGGACAGCAGCAGGGCGGCGACCAGCGCGACCGCTGCCAGACCGATCCCGCGTTCCGGCGACCACATGTGACGACCCCCAGCCGCTTGCCGATGTCCCTGCGGCGCATCCTAAGGTGTTTTTTCATCTACCGCGCCGCAACCTGGTACAACCGGCATCCGCAGTGTTTCGGACATGACCGGAGGACGTGCAACGACCATGGGAATCTGGAGCAAGAAGGAACCCGCCCACCGCGACGCGTACGAGGTGCAGCCGGGCCGTCACGGCGACAAGGAGCTCCCCGGCATCGCCGGGTACAAGCACGAGGGCAAGCTGGGGCAGAAGAACTCGATGCCGCGGACGCGCTTCAAGTACGTGCGTCCCGACGGCAGGCCCGACTAGCGGTCAGCTGCGCACGAGCCGCGAGACGGCGCCCATCAGCTCGGACGTCATCTCCTCGCGGCGCCCGTCGTCGCCGGCACCGGCGATCATGCAGTGCTGGACGTGGTCGTCGAGGATGCCCAGCGCGACCTTGTCCAGCGCGGCCTTGACCGCCGACATCTGCTGCAGGATGTCGATGCAGTAGCGGTCCTCGTCGACCATCTTGGCGATGCCTCGCACCTGGCCCTCGATGCGGCGCAGGCGCTTGATCAGCTGGTCCTTCTGAGGTGTGTAGCCGTGGTCGGCTGGCGCGGTCTCGGTCATGCGGCCAGCATACTCCCATGGAGTATTTGACAACAGCGCTCGGGCGTTGCTAGGGTCGGCCTCCGACATACCCCCCGGGAGTATCAGGAGGTCACCGATGGAAGCCGCCGCCGCCAGCGCGCATCACGCGCATCACCACGACCACGAGATGCCGGCGTCCGGAAGCGCGCTGACGCGCGTCGCGCTCAGCGCGACGCTGCACTGCCTCACCGGCTGCGCGATCGGCGAGATCCTCGGGATGGTCGTCGGCACGGCGCTCGGCTTCTCGAACCTCGCCACCGTCGCGCTCGCGGTCGGGTTCGCATTCCTCTTCGGCTACCTGCTGACGAGCCTGCCGCTGCTGCGCGCCGGCTTCGCGGTCGCCGCGGTCGTCCCGATCGCGCTGGCCTCCGACTCGCTGAGCATCGCGACGATGGAGCTCGTCGACAACGCAATCATCCTCGCGCTGCCGGGTGCGATGGAGGCCGGTCTCGCAAGCCTGCTGTTCTGGGGCAGCCTCGCGTTCGCGCTCGTCCTCGCCGGCGCCGTGGCGGTGCCCGTCAACCGCTGGCTCATCGGCCGCGGCAAGGGCCACGCGGTCGTGCACGAGACCGGCATCCACGGTGGACCCTCGCCGCGCGTCGTCGGGATCGCCGCCGCGCTCGCGTTCGCGTTCGGATCCGCAGTACTGGTCGCCGAGGTCGTCGACGGCGCTCCCATGGACGACGGGCATGGCGCGATGGCGGAGCACGCGGCGCCGGCCGTCCGCGGCCTCTCCGCGAGCGCGAACGGCCTCACGCTCGAGCTCGGCCGCGCGACGCTGGCGCGCGGGGTGGCGACGCCGCTGACCTTCCGGGTTCGCGACGACGCGGGAGCACCGGTGCGCGACTTCGAGATCGAGCACGAGAAGCGCATGCACCTGATCGTCGTGCGCCGCGACCTCACGGGCTTCCAGCACCTGCACCCGCGGATGTCCGCCGCCGGGACGTGGAGCACCGACGTCACCCTCGCGGCGCCCGGCAGCTACCGCGTGTTCGCAGACTTCAAGCACGACGGTGCCACCACGACGCTCGCACGCGACGTGACGGTGCCCGGTCGCAGCGCCGCAGCTGCCCTGCCGCGCCCGCAGGCGACCGCGGACGCGGGAGGCGGCTACGCGGCCACGCTGCGAGGCGGCGCCGAGCCCGTCGCCGGCAAGGAGACGACGCTCGTCTTCGACGTGACGCGCGGCGACCGGGCGGCCGAGCTGCAGCGCTACCTCGGCGCCGGCGGCCACCTCGTGGCGCTGCGCTCGAGCGACCTCGCCTTCCTGCACGTGCATCCGACGGGCGGCGCGGGGCGCGCCGGCGACGTCCGCTTCGACACGAGCTTCCCGAGCCCCGGCAGCTACCGGCTGTTCCTGCAGGTCAAGAGCGAGGGCCGCGTGCGCACGGCCGCCTTCACGACGAAGGTGGGGCGCTGAGGCTCAGGCCCCGGCCTGCACGCCCAGGCGCCGCGCGAGCCAGTCCGCCTGCCACGCGCGCTCGCGCCCGACGGCGCCGAGGTCGCCCTCGGCGAACGCGGCCGCGTGGGAGGCGATGAAGGCGTTGACGGCGGCATGGGTCGGCGCGGTCGACGGCTCGGCGAGCGCGCCGAGCACGTGACGGGCGGCGTCGCCGGCGTAGCCGGCGGCGCGCGTCTCGTCGGGATCGGCGTCCGCGAGCTGCGCGCAGGCGGCGGCGAGATCCTCGGCGGTGTGGCATGACTCCAGCGCCTCGCGGGTGGGCGATCCGGCCGCGAGCACGGTCAGCGCGGCGTCGCGTGCGCGCAGCGCGCAGGCCTGCGCGAACGCCGCCATCAGGGCGGCGTCCCAGGCCTCGACGCGCTCGACCAGCCGCCCCCGATCGGCGACGAGCTTGCCGCAGTCGACGGTGACGTCGCCGTCGAGCTCGACGCGCCACAGCTCGCTGTCCATCCACTCGGGCAGGTCCTCGACGCGGCAGGCGTGGATGCGGTCCATGCACGCGCGGGCGTGCGTCCCGGCGGCGGCTGTCGCCTGCAGCCACTCGCCCGGCGGCGGCCAGCGCACGCCCGAGAACGGCCCGACCCGCCCGTCGCTGAGGAACTTGTAGGCGATCACGCGCGCCCCGCCTGCCACTCGCGGAACATCGCGAGCAGCTGCTCGTTCGGGGCGCCGCCGCCGCCGCCAACGTCGTCGGAGGCGGTGCGGCCGAGCAGGTCGATCGTGCTGCGCATCTGCTCGGCGTAGTCCGAGCAGCCGCGGCAGATGACGAGGTGGCGCTCGATCTCCGCGCGCTCGGCCGGGTTCAGGGCGTCCTCGAGGTAGTCGGTCAGGACCTCGACGAACTCCCGGCAGGTGAGGTGCTCGACGCCGGCGCTCATCCCGTGGCTCCCTCGGCGAGATAGCGCTCGAGCGCGGCGCGCACCTTGCTGCGCGCGCGGTGCAGCAGGATGCGCTGGTTGCCGTCGCTGATGTCCAGCGCGGCGCAGACCTCCTCGGGCTGCCAGCCCTCGACGTCGCGCAGGACGATGACGTCGGCCTGGCGCGGCGGCAGCGCGCCGATCGCCTCGTGCACGCGCGCGAGCGTCTCCTGGCCCAGCAGGCGCTCCTCGGGCAGGCGGCTCCAGTCCGACGGCGCGGCGGCCCAGTGGCCGGCCCAGCGATGACCCTCGCCGCGGAAGCGGTCGGCGTCGACCGCCGCCTCGTCGCCGTCGCCGTCGCCACCGAGGGCCGAGAACGGCGCGCTGCGGTGCTCGCGCACGGCGCGCGTGCGGGCACGGTTGCTGAGGATCTGGAAGATCCAGGTCTTCAGCGACGAGCGGCCCTCGAAGCGGTCGATCCCGTTGAGCACCGCAAGCCAGGTCTCCTGCACGACCTCCTCGGCGACGGCGGGGTCGCGGACGAACGTGCGCGCCAGGCCCAGCAGCGACGTGCCGTAGCGGTCGACGAGCGTCACGAAGGCCGCCTCCTCGCCCCGGCGAAGCGCGCTGACGAGCATGCGCTCGTCCTCGTGGTCGGACCGGCGCCCGGCGGGGATCGCGACTCGCTGCACCGAGCGTCAGTCTCGCGCACGGGCTCGCCGCTTTGCAATCGGCGCGTCACAAATCGGCCGCTCGCGGGACAGAGGCGCCATGGACTACTCAGACCTGCGCGCCCTCTACATCAACTGCACGCTCAAGCGGTCACCCGAGACCTCGAACACGCAGGGTCTCGCGGACACCTCCATCGCGGTCCTGCGCGAGCAGGGAGTCCACGTCGACGTGATCCGCGCGATCGACCACGACATCGCGACCGGCGTCTGGCCGGACATGCGCGAGCACGGCTGGGACAAGGACGACTGGCCGGACGATCCACGAGCAGGTCATGGCCGCCGACATCCTCGTCCTGCTGTCGCCGATCTGGCTGGGCGAGAAGTCGTCCGTCTGCACCCAGGTGATCGAGCGCCTCTACGGCAACTCGCACATCCTCAACGAGGCCGGCCAGTACGCCTACTACGGCCGCGTCGGCGGCTGCCTGATCACCGGCAACGAGGACGGGATCAAGCACTGCGCGATGAACATCCTCTACTCGCTGCAGCACCTCGGCTACACGATCGCGCCGCAGGCCGACGCCGGCTGGATCGGCGAGGCCGGCCCGGGGCCGAGCTACCTCGACGCGGGCTCCGGCGGCCCCGAGAACGACTTCACCGCCCGCAACACCCACTTTCATGACCTGGAACCTGCTGCACCTCGCCCGCATGCTCAAGGACGCCGGCGGCATCCCGGCGCACGGCAACGTGCGCGCCGAGTGGGACGCGGGCTGCGCGCCCGCCAATCAGAACCCGGAGCACCGCTGACGATGCTCGGGTGAGCCGTGGAGCTCGGGTTCACCAACCTGCTGGTCGTCAGCGCGCTCGCGTTCACGGCGCCGTTCGTGCTCGGGCTGGCGCCGTCCGTGCGGCTGCCCGCGGTGGTGCTGGAGATCGTGCTCGGGATCGTCGTCGGCCCGTCGGTGCTGGGCTGGGTCGAGGTCGACGAACCGGTCGCGGTGCTGGCGCTCATCGGCCTCGCGTTCCTGCTGTTCCTCGCGGGCCTCGAGATCGACTTCCGTCAGCTGCGCGGGCGGGCGCTGCGCGTCGCGAGCGCGGGCTTCGCGGTCAGCTTCGCGATCGCGCTCGTCGCGTGCGCGGGCCTGAAGGCGGCCGGCCTGATCGACGACGTCGTCTTCGTGGCGATCGCGCTGAGCGCCACGTCGCTGGGGATCGTCATCCCGGTGCTGAAGGACCGCGGCCAGGCGGGCTCGGCGTTCGGCCAGCTCGTCATCGCCGGCGCGACGATCGCCGACTTCGCGACGATCATCCTGCTGTCGCTGTTCTTCTCGCGCGACGCGCGCAGCACGACCGCGACGCTGATCCTGCTGGGCTCGCTCGCGCTGGTGGTCGTCGCCGTGGGACTCGTCATCGCCGGAGCCGAGCGCCTGCGACCGCTGTCGAACACGCTGCGCCGGCTGCAGGACACGACGGCGCAGATCCGCATCCGCGGCGCGTTCGTGCTGCTGATCGGCCTCGCCGCGCTGGCGAGCGAGCTCGGGCTCGAGGTGATCCTCGGAGCGTTCCTCGCGGGCGCGATCGTCACGCTCGTGGACATGGACCGCGAGATGACCCACCCGCTGTTTCGCACGAAGCTCGAAGCGATCGGCTTCGGCGTGTTCATCCCGGTGTTCTTCGTGACCAGCGGCGTGCGCTACGACCTCGACGCGCTGCTGGACTCGAGCTCCGCGCTGACCGCCGTGCCGGTGTTCCTGCTGGCGCTGCTCGCGATCCGCGGCCTGCCCGCGCTGCTCTACCGGCCGCTGATCGGCGGCGAGCTCGTGCTGCCCGCCGCGCTGCTGCAGGCGACGTCGCTGCCCTTCATCGTGGCCTCGACGGCGATCGGGGTGGAGCTCGGCGTCGTCGACGCGGCAGGCGCCGCCGCACTGATCGCCGCGGGCCTGGTCTCCGTCGTCGCCTTCCCGGCGCTGGCGGTCGGCCGCCTGCGCTGATCGCGGCGCTCAGGTCCGGGCGCGCACGAACTCGCCGGCCGCGCCGAGCGCGTCGCGCGCGCGGGCAGCCAGCGCCCGCGCCTCGATGCAGCCGCGACGTGGTCCTCGTACAGGAGGTGTCCTGTTCCTTGGTGTGCTACAAACATAGTGCAACTCTACTATTGGAGGCACCAAGCGATGACCACCGCAACGGGCCTGTACGACTGGCTGGCGCTCGCGCACGTCCTCGGAGCGATGCTCTGGATGGGCGGGCTGGTCGCGGTCAGCGCGTTCGCCGTCCTCGCGCTGCGCGGCCGCGAGCCGGAGGCGGTCGGGCGGCTGGTGGGCAGCCTGCGCGTCGTCGGGCCGGCGGTGCTCGCGCCGGGCCCCGTGCTGCTGCTCGCGTTCGGGATCTGGATGGTCGCCGACAGCGAGGCCTGGGAGTTCGGGCAGACGTGGATCGCCCTCGCGCTCGGGCTGCTCGTCGCGGTCATCGTCGTCGGCGCGGCGCACCAGAGCCGCACGGCGATCGCCGCCGAGCGCGCCGCCACCCGCGGCGACCACGGCGAGGCCGCGCGCCAGCTGCGCCGCTGGGCCTGGGGCTCGGCGCTGATGGTGGCGCTGCTCGTCGTCGCGACGTGGGACATGGTCTTCAAGCCCGGCCTCTGAGCCGCGAAGGGAGCACGACGATGCCATCACCGACGTTCAGCACCGAGGTCCTGCTGCGCAGCGAGCAGACCGGCGACCGCGTCGCGGTGGTCGTCACCACCGTCCCCGCGGGCTGGGCCGGCCCGCCCCTGCACCACCACGACTTCGACGAGGCCTTCCACGTCCTCGACGGCGAGCTCACGTTCCAGGTCGAGGACCGGCTCTACGCGGGAGGGGCGGGAGCGGTCGCCTTCGCCCCGCGCGGCGTGCCGCACACGCTCGCGAACCTCGGCGCGACGCCGGCGCGCTACGTCCTCGTCATCACGCCCGGCGGCTTCGAGCGCTACTTCGACCGGATCGCCGCCGAGCAGTCCCGCGTCCCGGCGCCGAAGTCGGCGGACAGGCCCTTCCCCGAGACGGTCGTCGCCGGCCCCCCGATCGCGGCCAACGGCGAGCCCGTGACGCAGCTGCCGGTCGCGCGCTCGAGCCCGAGCGTCCTGCTGCGCGGCGAGGAGACCGGCGGCGAGGTCTCGATCGTCGTCAGCTCGATGGCGGCCGGCGCCAACGGTCCGCCCGAGCACCTGCACGACTTCGACGAGACGTTCTACGTCCTCGGCGGCGGCGAGCTCACGTTCAAGGTCGCCGGCGAGCTCGTCGCGGTCCGCAGCGGCGAGGTCGCATTCGCCGAGGGCGGTGTGGCGCACACGTTCGCCAACCTCGGCGGCGAGCCGTCGCGCTACCTGATCGTCTGCACGCCGGCCGGCTTCGAGCGCCACTTCGCCCGCATCGCCGCGCGCCGCGCGGGCGTCGATCCGCCGCAGTGGGCGCTGCAGGCGATCCCCGCGGTGACGATCGTCGGCCCGCGGCTGGGCGAGGAGGCCTGAGCGCCGACTACTCGGGCCGGCGCGCGTAGTCGCCGAGCCCCTGCTCGAGCAGCTCGAACGCCTGCTTGGCCTGCGCGCGGATGTCGCGCGTCAGGCGTGGGCCGAGGTCGCCGGCGAGGATCCGCCCGCGGCTGTAGCCGATCAGCGCGCGGTGCACGCCCATCAGCGCGTTGGCGGCGACCGCCGGGCGCACGTCGCCCGGGCGCGCCTTCGTCTCGGCGGCGAGCAACTCGGCGAGCGACGCGCTGTAGCCGGCGAGGATCTGCGCCTCGCGCACCCGCAGTGCCGGGCTCTCGGTGATCATGCGCGTGAAGATCATCACCTGCTCGCGGGCCGCCGGGTCGTGCTTGCCGAGCAGCCCCTGCTGGGCGAGCAGGAAGCCGCGGAACGCCGCCAGCGCCGACTCCCCGGGCGCGCGGTCGCGGATCGCCGCCATCAGGTCGGCCTCGAAGGACTCCAGGCGCCAGTAGACGAGGTCCTCCTTCGTCGGGAAGTAGTTGAAGACCGTCTGGTCGGAGACGTCGGCGGCGCGCGCGACCTCGGCGACGGTGACGCGCTCGAAGCCGCGCTCGGCGAACAGGCGCCGGGCCGTCTCGGCGATGAGCTGGCGCGTCTGGGCCTTCTTGCGCTCGCGCAGCCCCATCTGCGGAGCCTCGGCGCTGCCGGCGGCGGTCATGCATGCAGGCTACCAAGCAACTTTGAGTTGCGCCAGAGCTAGAGTCACTCTAAGTTTCGAACACACGAAACCGAGCAAGGAGGACATCCGATGGGACGGATCGTCGTAACCGAGTACCTGTCGCTCGACGGGGTCATGGAGGCCCCGGGCGGCACCGAGGACTTCGTCCACGTCAATTGGGCGATGGAGACGGCGCGCGGAGAGGAGGGCGAGCAGTTCAAGCTCGAGGAGACCATGGACGCCGAGGCGCTGCTGCTGGGGCGGCGGACGTACGAGCTGTTCGCCGATTCGTGGCCGTCGATGGACGGGGAGTTCGCCGACAAGCTCAACGGCATGCCCAAGTACGTCGTCTCCTCGTCCGCGGTCGACCCGGCGTGGAACGGGACCGCGCTCGACGGCGACCTCGTCGAGGAGGTCGCCAAGCTCAGGCAGCAGCCCGGCGGGGACATCGTCGTCCACGGGAGCGCCGATCTCGCGCAGGCCCTGCTCGAGCACGACCTCGTCGACGAGCTGCGGCTCATGGTCCACCCGGTCGTCCTGGGCACCGGCAAGCGCCTGTTCGGGGACCTGAGCGACCGCAAGCGCCTGCGCCTGACCGACTCCAGGGCCGTCGGTGACGGGATTCAGATCCTCGTGTACGTGCCGGCCTAGCCCGGGGCGCCGGCGTGCACGGCTGACGCGCCGAGCGCGCCGGCGTCGTAGGACCGAAGTCCCTTCGCGCGGGCGCCCGCGTGACGGATCATGTGCGCATGAGGCGATCGCGCCGAGCCGCGTCCGAGGACGACGCCGAGCCCTACGAGCAGGCGCCCGCGTCGGCGCGCGGGCTCGTTCGCTCGATCGTGCGCACCCACCGCTCCGCGCTGGCCGGCGCGGGCGCCTCGACGGTCCTGCTGACGCTCGCCGACCTCGCGCAGCCGTGGCCGTTGAAGTGGGTCATCGACGGGATCCTCGCCGACCGCAACGGGTCCTTCGACCTCACGTCGGCGGATGTCCGCCAGCTCGCGCTCGTCGCCGCCGCGGTCGTCGCGATCGCGCTCGTCAGCGCGCTTGCGAGCTACACCGGCGAGCTGTCGCTCAAGCTCGCCGGCGAGCGCATCGCCCACGACCTGCGGGTGCAGATGTACGCCCACCTGCAGCGCCTCTCGCTCGCGTTCCACGACCGCCGCCAGAAGGGCGACCTCGTCGCGCGGCTGACGGAGGACGCCAACGCCGTCGGCACGCTGTTCTCGGAGTCGATCGGGACGATGGCGCAGGCCGTGCTCGTGCTCGTCGGCATGGCGATCGTGGCGTTCCTGATCGACCCCGTCCTGGGCCTCGCGATGTTCTCGATCGCGCCCGTGCTCGGCGTCGTGACGGTGCACTACCGGCGCCTCGTCAAGCAGACCGCCCGCAAGCAGCGCAAGCGCGAGGGCGAGCTGGCGTCGCTGGCCGCCGAGAGCCTGTCGGCGATGCGCGTCGTCAAGGCCTTCGGCTCGGAGAGCTACGAGGAGGAGCGCGTCACGAAGCAGAGCGCCGAGCGCCGCCGCTTCGGCATGCTCGCCGCCGGCTACGAGGCGCGCTTCAGCGGCGCCGTCGACGTGCTCGGGGCGGTCGCGATCGCCACGGTGCTCGTGATCGGGACGCTGCGCGTCGCCGCCGGCGTCATCAGCGTCGGCGACCTCGTCGTCATCGCCCAGTACGCGCGGCGGATGTACCGCCCGCTCAGCGACCTCGCCAAGCAGTCGACGAAGGCGGCGCGCTCGATGGCGCGGGCCGAGCGCGTCGCGGAGATCCTGAGCGCCGACGAGGTGCTCGAGGACCGCCCCGGCGCCTACGCCGGCGGCCGCGCGAGCGGGGCCGTCGAGCTGCGCGACGTGAGCTTCGCCTACGAGCCCGGGCGACCCGTGCTCGAGCACATATCGCTCGACGTCCCGGCTGGCTCGCGGGTGGCGTTCGTCGGCGCCTCGGGCGCCGGCAAGTCGACGATCGGCGCGCTCGTGGCGCGCTTCTACGACCCGCACGAGGGCGCCGTGGTGATCGACGGGCGCGACGCGCGCGACTGCTCGCTGGACTGGCTGCGCGATCAGGTCGGCCTGCTGCTGCAGGACACCGTGCTCTTCAACGGCACGGTCGCCGAGAACATCGCCTACGGCACCGACGCCAGCCGCGAGCAGATCGTCCGCGCCGCCACGCGCGCCGACGCCGACGGCTTCATCGGCGCGCTGCCGGGCGGCTACGACAGCCCGCTGGGCCCGCAGGGCGTCGGCCTCTCGGGCGGCCAGCGCCAGCGCATGGGGATCGCCCGCGTGCTGCTGCGCGACCCGCCGATCCTGCTGCTCGACGAGCCGACGACGGGCCTGGACGCCGCCAGCGAGGCGCAGGTCATGGAGGGCCTCGCCGGGCTCATGCGCGACCGCACGACGGTCCTCATCACGCACTCGATCACGCTCGCGCGGACGGCCGACCGCGTCGTCGTCCTCGACGGCGGGCGGATCGTGCAGGACGGCCCGCCCGAGGAGCTGCTCGCCACGCCGGGCCCGTTCCGCGGGCTGGCGGCCGAGCAGGGGCTCGTGCCGCGCCGGCGCCGCCGCGCGCCGCCGGCCGACCGCGGCGTCCCGAGCCTGCGCACGCTGCTGGACCCCGACGCCGCGGCCGAGCTGCTGGCGGACTCGCTCGGCGGCGAGGGCCGGCTCGAGGACGCCGCGATCGACCGCGTCCGCTACCGGCCCGGCCAGAGCGTCACCGTGCTCTACGACTGCGAGGTCGAGGGCGAGCGCCACCGCGTGTCGGTCACCTCGGGCGCAAGCGCGCGGCTGGCCGAGCTGGCGGCCGACCCGGCGAGCGCGGCGGCGGCCGCGGCGGTGCGCGACCGCAGCCCGGCCGCGACGCCGCTGCACTACGACGACCGCCTCGACGCGCTCGTCCAGTGGCTGCCGCTCGACCTCGGCCTGCCGCTGCTGTGGGCGCCGCCGGAGCGCCTCGCGCGGCACGTCGCCGACGCCGGCGGGCCGGTGGCAGCCGCCGCCGGGGCGGCCGAGATCGTGTCCTACGCGCCGGGGCACCGCGCGACGCTGCGCATCGGCGGCCAGATCGTCAAGGGCTACGGGAGCGAGCGCGCGTTCCGGCGCGCGCTGCTGGGCTGGACGGCGGCGCAGAACGGCGCGCTGGGTGGGAGGCCGGGCCTGCTGAGGCGCTCGCGCTGGACGGCGACGCGCGACGGCGGCCTGCCGGCGGGCCCGCTGCGAGGCGACATCCCCGAGCTGCGCGCGACCGTCGCCGCCGGGATCGGGACCGCGCCCGCGACCGACGCCAGCGACGCGCGCGCCGGCGAGCTGCTGCGCCGGCTGCACGCCCACGCGGCCTCGGGCCTGCCGCCGGTGTCGGCCGACGACGTCCTGCGCGACACGCTGCGCCGCGCGCGGGTGCTGCAGGTCATCGCGCCCGAGGTGTCCGAGCGCGTGGAGCGCCTGCTCGAGCGCCTGGCGGACTCGGCGCCCCCGGCTTACGCGAGCGTGACGTCGCACGGCGACTTCGAGACGCGCGAGCTGATCTGGCGCGGGGGCGAGCTGGCGGTCGCCGACCTCGGCCACGCGTGCAGCGCGGCGCCCGCGCTCGACCTCGCCGCCTACGCCGCCGACGCGGCGCTGCGCGGCGCCGGCGACGCCGCCCAGGCGACGATGGTCCTCGGCGCGCTGCTGGAGGGCTACCGCGACCGGCCCGCCGGGCTGCGCTGGTACCTGTCGGCGGCGCTGCTGCGCGCGTCCGAGCGCCCGTTTCGCCGGCTCGAGGAGCATTGGACCGAGCGCGTCGAGCAGGGCGTCGGCGCCGCCGAGGCCGTGCTGCAGGCCTGAGCCGCGCTCAGGCCACCTTGAGCAGCGGCGCGACGTCGTCGTCGTGCTGCGCCGCCACCCACTTCAGCTGCGTGGCGAGCCCGTCGCGCAGCCCGACCGCGGGCGCCCAGCCGAGGTCCGCGCGGGCGCGCTGCACCGACGCGTTCGTGCGCCGCACGTCGCCGCGCTGGGCCGCGCGGCGCTTGAGCGCGATGCGCCGGCCGCTGAGCTCCTCGAGCAGCGCGATGACCTCGGTCATCGTCGCCTCGTGCCCGCCGCCGACGTTGTAGATCGCGGCGGGGTCGCGCGCGCCGGCGGCGCGGAAGGTCGCGTCGACGGCGTCGGCGACGTGGGTGAAGTCGCGCGACTGGCCGCCGTCGCCGTAGAGCGGGAACGTGCTGCCGTCCAGGAGCGCCTCGCACAGCCGCCGCATCGCCATGTCGGGGCGCTGGCGCGGGCCGTAGACCGTGAAGTAGCGCAGCCCGACGGTCGACAGGCCGCCGCCGCGGTAGATCGCGGCGAGGTCCTCGCAGGCGCGCTTCGTCACGCCGTAGGGCGAGCGCGGGCGGGTCGGCGTCGCGTCCTCCAGGCACGGGTAGTCGGCCGCGTCGCCGTAGACCGAGGACGACGAGGCCCACACCACGCGCGAGCAGTCGCCGGCCTGCGCGGCCTCGAGCACGCGCTGGGTGGCCACGACGTTGTCGGTCGTGTAGCGCGCGAAGCCGTCCCCGAAGCTGCGCCGCACGCCCGGCTGCGCGGCGAGGTGGAAGACGACGTCGATGCCGCGCACGAGCCGGCCGAGGTCGGCGGTGGCGAGGTCGGCCTCGACGAGGTCGAAGCGCCGTTCGCCGCGCAGGTCGAGGAGGTTGGCCTCCTTGAGGACGCGGTCGTAGTAGGGCGTGAAGGCGTCGACGCCGCGCACCTCCCAGCCCTCGGCGAGCAGCCGCTCGCAGAGATGCGAGCCGATGAACCCGGCGCAGCCGGTGACGAGCGCGCGCATCATGCGGCCACCTCGGCGCCCACGGCGTCCAGCAGCGCGGTCATCGGGCGACAGCGGGCGCGCTCGTGGACCGCGACGAGCGCCAGCAGCTCGTCGAGCGCGCGCATGTCGGCGGCGCCCATCTCGCCGTGGTGGAGCATGACCCCGAGCGGCTGGCGCTCGCGGGCGCGCTCGGCGAGCTGCTCGCCGATGGCGGCGGGCCCGAGGCGCTCGCCGCGGCGCTTGGCGAGCAGGTCGACCTGCACCGCCAGCTCCCGCAGGCCGGGCTGATCGAGCGTCCCGGCGCTGCGGTCGCGTGAGATCGCGGCGAATCCGAGCTCGGCCAGGCAGGCGCCGGTGTCGGCGTTGCAGCGGTTCCACGGCGGCGTGAAGATCGGCGCTGCGAGCTCGCCGAGCCAGCGCCGCAGAATCCGGCGGCCGTCGTCGATGTCGCCGAGCTGCTCGCCGCGCGAGCGCTGCGCACCGAACTCGCAGCGCCGGCCCTCGAGCTCGTGGTTGGCATGCGCGTAGCCGTGCTGGTGGATGCCCAGCAGCCCCGGTGCGCGGGTCGCGCGGCGCGTCAGCTCGCGGGCCAGGCCGGCGGTCATCCAGGTCGGGATCGCGGCGAGGTCGACCGGCAGCGCGTGGTGCTCGAAGCGGTCGAGCAGCGCGAACAGGCCGTCGTCGTCCCAGCCGGCGTCGTCGTCGCGGAAGAACACGGTCACCGGGCGAGGCGACGCGTCGAGGACGTCGCGCAGCGGCTGCAGCCAGGCGCTCATGCGGCGGCCGCCAGCGGTGGCGGAGCGGTGGGCGCGCACAGCGACGCGAGGATCCGGGCGCTCGCGCGCGCGCCGTCGAGGTCGAGCTCGACGGGCGCGGGGCGGAAGGTCAGCAGGTCGTCGAGCTCGCGGGACAGCGCCCGCGCGTCGAGGTGGCGCTCGGGGAGCACGCGCAGCGCGCCGAGCGCGGCGAGCCGCTCGGCGCGGCGGGTCTGCTCGTCCTCGCGACCCTGCGCGAAGGGGACGACGAGCGCCGGCACGCCGGAGCGCATGATGTCCAGCGCCGTGTTGTAGCCGCACTGGCTGACCGAGGCCGCGGCGCTCGCGAGCTCGGCGGCCAGGTCGGGCACCGCGCGGCGCACCTCGACGCGGGGGCTGACGGCGGCGATCGCGCGCAGCGACAGCCAGGCGGCCTCGGGCAGGAACGGCCCGGCGAGGATGCGCAGCGGCAGCTCGCTCGCGGCGGCCGAGTGGCGGTGGGCCTCGACCGCCGTCAGCAGCAGCTGCTCGCCGTAGCGCCCGCCGCCGGCCGAGACGACGATCCGCGGCGGACGCGCGAGGCGGCGTCCCGCTGCCGCCGCGGGGCCGGCGGGCGCCACGAAGCCCGTGTAGTGCACGGGGACGCGCAGCTCGGTCTCCGGCTGGAAGGACTCCTCCAGCCGCGCGAAGCGCGGGTCGGCGTGCACGAGGATCGCGTCGAGCAGCTCGTTGGCCACGCGTGCGCCCCACTCGTCGTGGCGCGCCTGCGAGCGGCGCTGGGTCATGAGGATGTCGCGCACGCTGCAGACGGTGACCGCCGCGGTCTCGCGCGCGGCCTCCAGCAGCGGCAGGACCTCGCCGGCGAACTTGCGCCGGCCGAAGGGGAACAGCTCGACGAGCACGATGTCGGGCCGGACCACGCTCTGCACGCGCAGGATGCGGTCGCGGCGCAGCTCGAGCGCGCGCTCGACCGTCCGGCGGCCGTCGGCGCTGACGAGCACGCCGTCGGTCCCCATGGTCAGCGGCGGCAGCGAGATGACCTCGACGCCGGGAGGCGGCGTCGTTCCGCGCGGCAGCACGCCGCCGTTGAGCAGCACGACGCGGAAGTCGCGCGCCAGCTCGCCGGCGAGGACGAACGAGCGCACGAGGTGGCCGAGCCCGAGCGAGTGCTGGCAGTAGAAGAGGAGCGTCGGGCGGCGGTTCATCGCGCGCCCCCCTCCAGCGCCGCCTGGCCGTCGGCGAGGATCGCGTCCAGCCGCGCGAGCCCGTCGGCGCGGACGCGGTTGACGGCGCGCAGAGCGCGCTCGCAGAGCAGCGCCGCGGCCGTGCTCCAGCGCAGCGCGGCGGGGTCGGGCAGCGCGCGCACGCACGCGTAGCCGCCGAGCAAGGCACGCTGCTCGGCCGCTGCGCGCCCGTCGTCGCCGGCGAGCAGCGCGTGGTAGCGCAGGCCGGCGAGCATGCTGCCGAGCTCGGCGGAGGCGGTACCGATCGCGAGCTGGTCGAGGTCGATGAGCGCCACGCGCCCGTCGTCGCGGACGATCGCGTTCTTGGCGTGGACGTCGCCGTGCAGGCAGACGAGTCGCTCGCCCGGCTGATGCGCGGCGGCGGCGAGGTCGCGCAGCAGGCGCCGCAACGGCAGGGCGACATCGGGCCGCGCGCGCTCGATCAGCTGCGCGGCCGTGCGCCGCCGGTCGCCCGTGAGGCGGGTGAAGGCGGGGGCGCCGGCGACCGGGCCGAGCTCGTGCAGGCTCGCGAGCGCCGCGCCGTACGCGCGCAGTCCCGCCTCGACGTCGGCGGCGCGCAGCGCGTCGAGGCGCCGGCCGGCGAGCGCCTCGAGCACGACGAGCTGGTCGGGATCGCTGTGGGCCAGCACCGCGGGCGTGCGCAGCAGCGGGTGATCGCTGCCGACGAGCGCGGCGACGTGGGCGTGGGCGCGCGCCGACCAGGCCGCGCTCGCGGCGTCGGCGAAGACCTTCGCGTAGGCGAGCGGCTGCTCGCCGCCGGCGCCGAGGCAGGCGGCGGTCGCCGACTTCTCGGGCGCGTAGGCGGCCAGCGCGGTGCTCGCGACCTCGCGACCGAGCAGGCGCGACAGCAGGCCGCTGCCGGCGTCCAGCGCGTCGAGCCCCGTGAGGCGGCGGTCGCTGGGGAACGTCCAGAAGACGGTCTCCAGCGACTCGTCCCAGGCGACCGGCAGCAGGTCGCCGCGCGGCGGGCCGGCGGTCGCCAGCGCGCGGAGGAAGACGTCGCGGCTCTCGCCCGCGCGGAAGCTGCGGCTGGCGACGTGCCGCTGCGCGCCCGCGACCTCGACGCGGTGGACGACGCGCAGGCTCTCGCCGACGCGGTACTTCACGCGCGCCTGCTCGTAGGCGGCGATCCGCAGCGCGCCGGCGACGCCGAGCAGCCGCTCCAGGCGCGCGTGCATCGCCTCGCCGTCGAGCAGCACGTCGCGCTGTGGCAGCTCGCGGTCGGGCGCCAGCGTGGGGGAGGCGATCGCGATCGTCATGCCGCGGCCTCGTCGCGTTGCAGGCTCGCGCGGCCGGGGCCCCAGCGCACGACGTCGCGACCGACGACGACGACCGTCTCGCCGGCGCAGCGCTCGACGCCGAACACCGGCAGCGGCGCGCCGTCGTCCAGCGCGAGCAGCAGGGTGGTGAACGTCGCCGCCGCGGCGCCGTCGGCAACGACCGAGACGACCGGCGCGGCGTGCTTGACGCCGTACTCGGGCGCGACCCAGCCGGGCTCGATCCGCGGCTGCGCGCCGCCCGCGATCACGAGCGCGAGGCCGGGCGCGCGGACGGCGAAGCCGTCGCCGTGGCGCTGCACGCGGACGCGGCCCTCGGCCTCGGGCGCGAGGTGCCAGCGCAGGTCGTAGCGGTGCGGCCGCTCGCCGCCGAGCTCGTCCTCGACGATCCAGTACTCGCCCGCGACGAACGCGACGCGGCGGGCGTGGCGCGCCTCGTAGCACGTGCTCAGCGCCTCGCCGTGCAGGACGTCGAGACCGGGGGCGGCGATGCGCTCGAGCAGGCGGGCGGCCGGGCGCGTGCCGCGGCGGGCCTTGCCGCGGCGGTAGGGCGCCTGGTCGAGGCCGTCGACGACGACGGTGTTGTGCGCCGCCGTGCCCTTGAACCAGCGGCGCATGTTGGGCGTGTCCTCGGCGTACGTGTAGCGGCCGGGGTCGACCACGAGCGCGCGGCCCTCGGCGTAGGCGTCGACGCTCAGCAGGTCGTAGTGGTGGTGGCCGCCGTCGCCGAGGTCGCCGCAGTCGAAGATCAGGAAGCGCTCGTCGCGCAGGGCGCGCTCGCCGTCGCCCCAGCCGCTGCGCTGCACGTGGTAGCCGCCGTCGGGGAAGCTCACGTTGCGCGCGCGCGGCGCGCGGCCCTCGGCGCCGGCGGTCGCCGCGTAGCGCAGGTCGGGGCGGTCGAGCAGGTCGGCGGCGAGCGCGAGCAGGTCGCCGTAGCTGCCGCCGTCGCTGTCGGACAGTGCCGGGATCGTGCCGTCGGGCCGGTGGCAGTGCAGCGCGAAGTCACAGGCGCGCCGGAGGTGGGCGTCGTAGGCGGCGCCGAGGTCGAGGCCGAAGCGGCGGGCGTTCTCGCGCGTGGCGAGGAACGAGCGCAGCGCGATCAGGTGGTAGTGGGTCGAGTGCTCGCGCTGGACGCCGTCGGCGCGCACGTCGGTGAGCAGGTTGTCGGCCAGCAGCGCGGCGGCCTCGCGCACGAGCTCGCCGTCGGGGTCGAGCAGCGGCAGCGCGAGCGGTACGACGAACAGCGCGTAGAGCTCGAGCGTGCGGTGGTTGCGCTCGGCGCTGAGGTGCTCGCGGATCTGGCGCAGCTCGCGATCCAGCCCCGCCAGCAGCTCGTCCTCCAGGCCGCCGGCGAGCCCGTCGAACGCCGGCGCCGTGGCGAACGCCTGCCACGCGTAGACCCAGTTCTGCACGCGCCGCGCGCTGACGTCGCTCGTGTCAGAGCCGGCCGGCACCTGGCGCAGGAACGAGCGCACGAGCTGCTCCCAGGTCGTCAGGTAGCGCCGCTCGCCGGTCGCGCGGAAGGCGGCCGCGAGGTCGAGGCCGTAGTAGAACTTCGTCCACTCGATCCGCCACTCCTCGTCGGCGGGCAGCTCGGCGCCGAGCCAGTCGGGCTCCGTGCCGAGCTCGACGGTGACGCCGCAGTGGGTGAAGCGCCCGGCGGCGACGGCCTCGGCGACGGCGAGGTCGCTGTAGGCGCCGGCGATCACGCAGAAGATCGGCCGCGGGACGACCGCCGCAGAGACGGTCATCGCAGCACCTCCGCGAACAGGTCCGCGAGCGTGCCGGCCAGCTCGCCGCCGTCGAGCTCGCGGCGCACCGTCGCCTGCGCCTCGTCGCCCAGGCGGGTCGCGAGCGCCGGGTCGTCGTGCAGGCGCACGAGCGCGTCGGCGATGCCCTCCGGGTCGTCGGGCGCGACGAGCAGGCCGTTGACGCCGTCGCGGACGATCTCCGGGATCCCCGAGACGGCGGTGCTGACGATCGGCGTGCCCGCAGGCCATCGCCTCGACGAGCACGTTCGGGATGCCGTCGCGGTCGCCGGAGTCCAGCACGCGGCAGGGCAGGCAGAGGGCCGACGCGCGCCGGTACTCGTCGTAGAGCTCGGCCTGGCTCATCTGCCCGGCGAGGCGGATGTGCTCGCCGAGGCCGTGCTCGCCGATGCGCGCGCGGATCGCCTCGGCGTCGGTGTCGCCGTCGTCGGGCCCGACGATCACGGCGTCGAACGGCACGCCGCGGCGCACGAGGATCGCGCAGGCGTCGACGATGACGTCGAAGCCCTTCTTCGCCACGAGCCGGCCGACGCCGAGCACGCGCAGCCGCGGGCGCGGCGGCAGCGGCGTGCCGTTGCCGGCGACGAGGCGCTCGAAGTCGGCGTTGAGGCCGTGGTAGACGCGGTGCACGACGGCGTCGGGCGCGACCGCGAGCAGGTGGTCGCGGTTGGCCTCGGTGCAGGTCACGACGAAGCGCGCGGCGCGCAGCTTGCGCGCGAGCAGGCCGGCCGGGTTGAGCCTTGGCGTGTAGATGTCCTTCGCGTGGCCGGTGAAGGAGAACGGCAGGCCGGTGATCGTGGCGGCGAGCCAGGTGACCGTCGTGCAGCCGTGGGCGAAGTGGCCGTGCAGGTGGCCGACCTCGGGCGCGCCGGCGAGCCGGTCGGCCAGCGCGACGGCGTGCAGCAGCTCGCGGACGTAGACCTTCGGCGGCCGCGCGACGCCCGCGGGCTTCTCGCGCAGCGTCTGCGACAGGGCGAGCCGCGGTGGCATGGGCGAGGCCGCGCGGATGGCGGCGGGCCGTGCGCGCCAGCGGCCCGAGGAACGGCCGCAGGTTCGCGCGCAGCCAGCGCGGCAGCGTCGTGCGCGACAGGCTGGTCGTCGCGGGCAGGTACTCCGGCCGCGCGCGGATGCGGTCGACGACCGGGTGCGTCTCGGTCTCGTCGGCGGGCCTGATGACGTACAGGCGCAGCGGCTGGCCGGACTGCTCGACGCGGTAGACCTCGCTGGCGATGAACAGCTCGGAGATCCGCGGCCAGCCCTTGAGCACGTAGGCGACGGTGCGCTCAGGCATAGACGGCCTCCAGCCGGCGCTGCAGGTGCGCCGTGCAGGAGCGCAGGTCGAAGTCGCGCCGGACGCGCTCGCCGGCGGCCTGCGCCAGGCGCGCGCGCAGCGCGGGGTCGGCGGCGAGCAGCTCGATCGCGCAGGCCAGCTCGCCCGCGTCGCCGGGCGCGACGAGCACGCCCGTGCGGGCGTGCTCGATCGCGCTGGCGACGGCGCCGACGTCGCTGGCGACGACGGCGCGGGCAGACGCCATCGCCTCCAGCACGACGTTCGGCAGGCCGTCGCGGTCGCCGCCGGCGTCCTGGACCGACGGCACGACGACGATCTGGGCGGCCGCGTACTCGGCGGGCAGCTCGCCGTGGCCGCGCGGGCCGCAGAGCTCGACGCGGTCGCCGAGGCCGGCGGCGGCGATGCGCTGCTCGAGCTCCTCGTGCAGGGGCCCGGCGCCGACGATCCGCAGGCGCACGTCGGCGCGCAGCAGCGCGACGGCGTCGACGAGCGTGTCAAAGCCCTTCTTGGCCACGAGCCGGCCGACCGCGAGCAGGCGCAGCGGACCGTCGTCGCCGGCGGGCGCGGGCGTCGCGGGGAAGCGGTCGACGTCGACGCCGTGGGGGACGAGCGTCACCGACCCGCCGGCGCGCTGCACCTCGCCCGCGACGTCGGGGTTGCAGGCGATGACGCAGGCCGCGCCGCGCGCCCGGCGGCCGAGGCCCTCGCTGCCCGCGCGGCGGGCGTCGAGCGCGTGGACGCTGAAGCCGTAGGGCACGCCGAGCCGCTGCGCGGCCTGCTCGGCGACCTCGGTCGGGAGGTGGGCGAAGTAGCCGTGGACGCCGTCGACCGGCGTGTCGCCGACGCGCGCGACGACCTCGTCGGCCTGCTCGGCGGCGGTCCCGGGCGCGAGCACGTGGACCTTCTCGAGCAGGCGCTCGGCGCCCGGCTGCATGGCGCCCGTCTCGCCCGGCTTGGTGGCGAAGATCGCCGCGAGGCAGCCGGCGTCGTCGAGCGCGAGCAGCTCGTTGAGCGCGAACGTCTCCGAGCGGCGCGGGAAGCCGCTGACGAGCATCACGAGCCTCATGACCCGAGCACCGCCTCGGCCGCGGCGACGATCGCAGCGGTGCGCTCGGGCCAGCGCTGCTCGTGCAGGCGGAAGGGGCGGCCCGCGCGGTGCAGCAGCGTGACCGCCAGGTGCCATTCGAGGTTCCTGGGCCGGACGCCGTAGCCCGCGATCGTCGCCTCGAGCACCGCCCGCGCGTCGTCGAGGTCGCCGTCGCGGCCGTTGACGACGCCGGCGGCGAAGGCGGCGACGTCGAGTGCCGGCGTCGCCAGGCAGGCGTCGTCGAAGTCCAGCAGGACGAGCTCGCCGCCGGCGTCGAGCAGCCGGCCGAGGTTGAGGTCGCCGTGCGAGACGACGGTCCCGTCGGCGGCGGGGGCCGCGAGCTCGAGCTGCGCGGTCAGTCGCCGCACGCGGCGCGCCAGGCTCGGCGCGACGGTCGCGACGAGCTCCGCCGACCGGCTCGCGGTCGCCAGCTGCGCGCGCGGGGAGGTCACGTCGAGGCCGGGGTTCACGGCGCCGTGCAGCTCGCGCAGCATCGCGCCGGCGCGGGGTGCGACCTCGAGCGCCCGCGCGCGCCGGACCGGGTCTCCCTCGACGAGCGGCTGCGTGGTGACGCGCGCCGACCTGTGCGATGCCGGCGGCGCGACCGCGTGATCGCCGCCGAGCTGCGCGGCGAGCGCCAGCCCGCGCACGCCCGCCTCGTAGCCGCGCGCGTCGCCGTAGGCATTCAGGACGACGTCGCCGACGCGCAGCACGGCGCGGGCTCCCGGGCGGTAGTGCAGCGTCTGGACGGGAGCCGGGTCCGGCAGCGCACCGACGAGCGCGCGCAGCACCGCGGCCGGCAGCTCGAGGACGGGGATCGCGGGGTCGTGCGGGAACCAGTGCACGAGCGCGCCGAGGCCGTGGTCCCAGCTCATCGGACGGGCGATCGGGGCGGCCGCGCGCGGCGCGGTCGGAGCGCCGGCCGCGGCCCAGCCGCGCTGGGCGGCGTCGAGGCGCGCGACCGCGGCGTGGCGCTCGCCGTCGATCGTGACGTCGTAGAGGACCGTGCAGCGGCTCCCCGGCACGTAGTCGACGAGGCGCACGCGCAGGTCGTCGATCTGCGCGCCCGCGACGAGCGTGCGCAGCAGCGCGTAGGCGGCCGGCTCGGGGCGCAGCAGCTCGCGCAGGCGCGGCAGCAGCGTGTCGCGCGGCGGGAGCGGGCGGCGCGCGCGCGTCGCGCTGCGCCGGGTGGCGAGGCCTGGCGGCAGCATGGCGCTCAGCCCGGCGCGGCGCCGAGCCCGATGCGCCGGTAGGGCACGGCGGGCGCCGCCATGATCGAGGCGAGCGCCGGACCCGGCGCCAGGACGTCCTGCAGCATCGCCGGCAGCCGTCGCACGCCGCCGAGGTCGATCGCGGGCGCGGCCTCGTCGCGCGGTGCGGCCGGGGCGGCGAGCCAGGCCGACAGCGCGGCCGGCGACAGCTTCTCGGGCATGAGCAGGTCGAGCGCGCCGAGCTCGCTCAGGCGGCGCGCACGGATGAGCTGCTCGCGGCGCGGGTGCACGCGCGGCACCACGAGCGCGTGCGTGCCGGAGCTCAGGATCTCGCAGGTCGTGTTGTAGCCGCCCATCGCGATCACGCGGTCGGCGAGCCAGACGAGCGCATCGGCGTCGGGCACGAACTCGAGCATGTGCAGGTCGTCGCGCTCCAGAACCTGCGCGGCGATCGCCCGGCGCTGCTTGGCCGGCATGAAGGGCCCGGTCACGACGACACCGCGCGTGCCGGCGGGGAGCTCGGCGCGGGTGAAGGCGTCCGCCAGCCGGTAGCCGTCCTCGCCGCCGCCCACCATGCACAGGTGCAGCGGGCCGCTCGGCAGCCCGAGCCGCCGGCGCCACAGCGCGGGGTCGCCGTCGGCCAGCGCGTCGGGCACCCCGCGGCCGAGGTAGCCGCTGTGGGAGACGAGCGCGGCGATGTCGTCGGGGATGTCGTACTCGGTGACCGGGTCGTAGACCTGCGGGTCGCCGTAGACCCAGATCGCGTCGTAGTGGCGGCGCAGCGCGGAGTAGGCGCCGCCGCGGCGCCAGTCGGCGTGCACGCGGTCGGGCTCGTCGAGCACCTCGCGCATCCCGAGCACGACGCGCGTGCCGAGCGCGCGCAGGACCTCGAAGCTCGCGACGAGCTCGCGGTTGACGCCGCGCGGAAGCTTGTCGACGACGAGGACGTCGGGCGCGAACTCGCGCAGCGCGGTGCGCAGGATCTGGCCGCGCAGCCGCAGGATGGCGTCGCGGTCGATGCCGAGCGAGCGGGCGTTGTAGGCGCCGTCGGCCTGCTTGGAGAGCGCGGGGAGCGCGAGCGTGTCGACGCCGGCGGGGAGCGCGAAGCGCGCGGCCTCGCGCGCTCCGGCGATCAGGAGGATCGAGTTGGCGCCGTCGCCGGCCAGCGCACGCGCGATCGTGACGTTGCGACGCATGTGGCCGAGGCCTTGCGCGTCGTGGGAGTAGAGGGCGATCCGCGGCATCTGGAACCTGGTGTCAAGTAGAGCAGCGCCGAAGCGCGGTCTCTTGCGACTTTCGTCGTAAGGCGGCCTGTCCATTTGACCCGAAAATGTCCCGCAAACACTGGGTTTTTGCAGGGGAGGTCCAGGTGGCTGGTACGAGCACTGAACCCCTCAGACACGACCGGGTGCAAAAGATCACGCAGCGATGACCATGAGACTTCCCCGGGGAGGCAAAACTTTGGTAAAGCGCGCCTGAAAAGACGACGAGCGGAGATCTGAGACCCCCGCTCGCGGTGCTGCTGTGATGTCGGCGGCCCCGTCCGAAGGGCTACATCTCGACCGTCTCGTACACGTCGACCGTGCCGCCGGCGGCGATCAGCGGGCAGCCCTTGGCCAGGTCGGCGGCCGCCGCGAGGCTGTCGGCGCTGAGCACCGAGTAGCCGCCCAGGCCGGAGGCCGCGCCCTCGGCGACGCCGCCGTCGCTGCTCACCGACAGCGAGCCCGCGAACGGGTTGCCGGGCGCCGCGACGGCCTCGCCGAGCGACCCGAACCAGGCGCCCCAGGCCGCCATCTGCTCCTGCTGCTCGGCCTCGTTGTCGGCCATCTTGCCGCCCTTGTACGTCAGGACAAATGTCGTCATCGCTGCGACCTCCCTCGTGTGTTGTGGTCTGTGTCTTCGTTGAAGATCTGGCGGGCGAGGCTGTCGAGCACCGCCAGCCACCCGGCCGTGTGGCCCTGGCGCGACCCCTCGGAGGCCAGGTCGCTGTGCTCCAGGCGCACGATCGTGCGGTCGCCGTCGGCGACGAAGTCGACCGTGACGACGCTCACGTGGCCGGGGTGCATCCCGTAGCCGTTCTGCCAGCACCAGGTGTAGACGAGGCGCCGCGGCCGGTCGACCTCGCGATACTCGCCGGCGACCGCGAAGAGCTCGCCCTTGTCGTCGATCGTCTCCAGCTGGTAGCGCCCGCCGACGCGCAGGTCGACGTCGCAGCCGGGGGTGGTCCACGTGGGCCCCAGAGCCCACCAGCGCAGGAGGACCTCGGGATTCGTCCACGCGTCGAAGACCTCCTCGGGCGTGGCGCGGAAGCTGTGCTCGAGGGTGACCGGGGCGATCTGCTCGGGGCTCATCGCTCCTCCTCTTCCTGCTCGTGCTCGCGGCGCTCGCGCTGCTCGGCGAGGTACTCGTCCATGACGGCGAACTTGCGCTCCCACAGCTCGCGCTGGTGGTCCATCCAGGCCTGCGCGTCGTCGAGCGCGTCGGCGCTGAGGCGCAGCCGGTGCGTGCGCCCGTCGACGACGCGGACGATCGCGCCCGCGTCCTCGAGCACGCGCAGGTGGCGGCTGATCGCCGGCTTGGAGACGGCGAAGTCGTGCGTCGCCTCGCCGACGGTCATCTCGCGCACCGCCAGCCGCTCGATGATCCCGCGCCGGATCGGGTGCGCGACGGCGGCGAACGAGCGGTCGAGCTGCGCTTGGTTAGCCATGTGGTTAACAATAGGGGTTGGGCGTGGGGTTGTCCACTTTGGGTGGCGCTTGGTTCGGTGCGCTTTCGTGGGGCCTGCGTTGACGGCAGCGATGAGGGAAGGGTGCGTTCGCTCATGGCACCACGCCGGCCGCGCGGCGGCCGGGGGCGGGGCGGCTCCGGGGCGTCCCGGGCACGATGGGTGTCGACTTTCTGCTCGTATGGAGCAGAAAGTCGCCCCTCCCGGCCGCGCGCGGGGCGCCGCCGCCCCCGGACGCGTTAGGCCGCGCTTACGACGCGGTCGCGGCCCGCGCGCTTGGCCGCGTACAGCGCGGTGTCGGCACGGCACACGAGCGCGTCGCTGCTCTCGCGCCCGTCCCAGGTCGCGAGGCCGATCGAGACCGTCTGCTCGCCGACCGTCGCCTCGCGCACGCGCTCGACGATCTCCAGGGCGCTCTGGGCGCTGCAGCCCGCGAGCAGGATCGCGAACTCCTCGCCGCCGTAGCGGGCGAGCACGTCGGCGGTGCGCAGCGCGCCGCGCCAGGCGACGGCGGCACGGCGCAGGAGCGCGTCGCCGGCCGGGTGGCCGTAGCGGTCGTTGAACGCCTTGAAGTGGTCGAGGTCGATCATCGCGACGTGCAGGCGCGCGCGGCGCTTGCGCACCGACGCCGAGAGCGCCATGTCCCAGGCACGGCGGTTGAGCAGGCCCGTGAGCGGGTCGCGCTCGGAGAGCTCGCGCAGGTCCTCCTCGGCGCTGCGGCGGCGCTCGACCTCCTGCGACAGGCGCACGTTCTCCAGCGCGACCGCGGTGCTCGCCGCCAGCGCCCGCGCGAGCGCTGTCTCGGCCTCCGTCGGGAGGTGCGGCTCGGCCCAGTACATGCCGATCGCGCCGAGCGGCTCGCGCGCAATGATCGGGACCATCAGCAGGCTCTTGACGAACGTCCGGCAGTAGGCGTCGGACGGGATGCGCTCGTCGGCGAAGACGTCCTCGACGACCGCCACCTCGCCGCTGCGCATCGACCAGCCGCTGATGCACGCGTCCAGCGGGAAGCGCCGGCCCTTCCACAGCGGGGCGACCGCGTCCTCGTCGACGTACACGCACTCGTCGCGGTCGCGCAGCACGAGCGTGGCGCCGTCGGACGCCGTCAGCCTGCGGGCGGCCGTGCGCACGACCCGCTGGACGTCCTGGACCGTCGTCGCATGCGACAGGTCCTGCGCGGTCTCGGCGAGCGCATTGAGCGCCGCGGGGCCGGACGCGGGGGCGTCTGCGTCAGGCTCGGCAGGTTGGAGCGGCACGGATCGTGGATGATGGGACACCCCCTGTCCGGATACCCCGCCCGCGGCCAAACTGCGCGTGCTCGCAGGCCCGAGATCGGGCAAACGGTCCGCCCCGGCGACGGTTCTCGCTTGCCGATCGGGGCGCGCGGCCAGCATCATGCGGGGATGCGCACGCGCCTGTTCGCCGTCCTGCTCGTCCTCGGCTGCGCCCTCGTCGCCGCCCCGGCGGCGTCGCCGGCGGCCGCCGAGGGGACGAGCGCCACGCGCGAGGCGGTCGTCGACTGGGCGGTCTCGCAGGCCGGCACGCAGGAGCGCGGCACGACGAACTGCTCGCCGAAGATCGACCGCTGGGAGCGCGACATGGGGCTGAAGGTGCCGCCCTGCCGCGTCTGGTGCGGCGCCTTCGTGCACCAGGCGTTCCTGCAGGCCGGGGTGCGGCTCTCCAAACGGCTGATCGACCCCGACCGCTCCTACGGCGACGCGATCGCCGGCCAGCGCGGGCTCAAGCGCATCGCGATGTCGCAGATCCGCCGCGGCGACATCGTCTTCTACGACTTCCGGGAGGACCTGCGCGCCTCGCATCTGGCGATCGCCCGCGGACGCCCGAGCAACGGCTCGCTGGACACCGTCGAGGGCAACACGAGCAACGCCGTGCGCCTCGAGCGCCGCGGCCTGCAGTACGCCGTGCTCGCCGCGCGCGTCGTCGCCGCCGGTTAGCCACCAAACTGCACAGCAAACCTGTGCAAATCGGGGAGGCAGCGGAGATCGCCGTTCACCGCGGTTGAACGTTTCCCCGCGGCTCTCTAGGGTCCCGGCGCACAGCCCATCGGAGGTTCGGCGGAGGGGCCGAGTTCGGGGAAGCTCACGATGGAGCCCGGCTGGGTGGCAGGCCCAGTCAGACGTGGGGAGGCGTGGGGCGCGCCGACCCCGCGCCCGTCCCTCTGGACGTTTCGGCATCTGGCCGCCGCGCGCTCAGCCGCCGGCTGCGACCGACCGATAAGCGGTGCATGAGCCACATCGGCCAAGAGCTGGCCGCGCCCGCGAACGGCGCCGACGAGATCGAGCAGGTGCTGCTCGGGCTCGCCGACGGCAGCTACGTCCTCAGCACCCCCGACGGCGCGGTCGCCGAATGCGGCGTCGGCGTCGTCGCGCTGCTCGGCACGCCGGCCGAGGCGCTCGCCGGCCGCCGCACGGCCGAGGCGCTGCTGGCCGGCGCCGACGCCGAGTCGCGCGCCGCGTTCGAGCGCCTGCTGTACGGCGACGGCGCCGCCGCCCACGTCTTTCGCATCGCCACCGCCGCCGGCGCCCGGCGCGCGCTGCGCTTCGTCGTCATCGCGGTCCCGCTCGCGCTCGGCTGGGAGTTCACGTCGCTGCTGACCGAGCTCGGCTCGCGCGACGCGGGAACCTGGCACCCCGAGGCGCTGCGCCTGCGCCACGGCCGCGCGCTGGAGGCGATCGAGGGCATCTGCGGCGGTGGCGCCCAGCCCGAGCCGGGCGCGCGCCTGGCCGGCATCCTGATCGTCGTGCGCGACGTCGACGCGCCGCCGCTCACGCGCGAGGACGTCGGCCGCCGGATGGCCGAGCACCGCGCCGCCGCGCGCGACGCCGTCGCCGAGGCCGCCCGCCGCGCCGACACCGCGACCGGGCGCCTGCAGGACGACGCCGGCGACGCATCCGACAGCGGAGGGCTGGAGGACCTCGTCGAGCGCGCGCGCGTCCTGCGCGAGCGCGTCGAGGAGGCCGAGCGCGACGCGGTTGCGGCGAGCTCCGATCGCGATCACGCGCTCGCGCAGCTCGCCGCCGCCCAGGCCGAGCTCGCCGAGCAGCAGGACGCCCGCGGCGAGAGCGCGCTGCTGCACGGCCAGATCACCGCGCTGCGCGGCGAGCTGGAGGCCGCCCAGCGCGAGCTCGAGCTCGCGCGCGGCGAGGAGCTCGCCGGCGCGATCGCCGAGCGCGACACGCTGACCGAGGAGCTCGCGGCCGTGCGCGCCGAGCTCGAGGGCACCCAGACGCAGCTGCGCGGCGTGCAGATCGAGCTCGACGGCGTCAAGGGGCAGCTCGAGGCTGTCCGCGGCGAGCTTGCGCACACGCGCGCGGCGATCCGCGCCGAGTTCGCCGTCGTCGAACCCGAGCTGGGGCCCGGACCCGGGCCCGCCGGCACGGGTGCCCCGTCGCCCGCCGACGGGCTCGCGCTGCCGCCCGCCGTGCCCGGCGAGGCGGTCGCGCTGATCGGCCTCGACGGGACCTTCAAGCGCCTCGACGACGCCTTCTGCTCGCTGCTCGGCTGCCGCGAGGAGGAGCTGCGCGCCGCCCGCTGGCCATCGGTCATCGACCGCGAGAACATCGCCGCCCACCAGGAGATCGCGCGGGCGCTGCGGGCCGGGGAGATCGACAGCGCGCCGGTCGAGACCGTCTACATGCACGCCCAGGGACTGCTCGTCCCGATCGCCGGCACGGTGACGATGCATCGCGCCGCCGGGGCGGGCCCGGCGACGCACTACCTCTTCCGCGCCGACGTCCGGCGCACGTCCGGCTAGCCCTGGGCCTGGGTCTCGGCCTTCGCGCCGGTCCCGATCGGGCACGAGACGCCCGTGCCGCCGAGGCCGCAGTAGCCGGCCGGGTTCTTGGCGAGGTACTGCTGGTGGTAGTCCTCGGCGTAGTAGAACTCGGGCGCGGCCAGGATCTCGGTCGTGATCTGGCCGCTGCGCCCGGCCGCCGTCAGCGCCTCCTGGTAGCGGTCGAGCGAGGCCTCCGCGGCGACCTGCTGCTCCTCGGAGGTCGTGTAGATCCCGGAGCGGTACTGGGTGCCGACGTCGTTGCCCTGGCGCATGCCCTGCGTCGGGTCGTGGCTCTCCCAGAAGCGCGCGAGCAGGTCCTCGTAGGAGACCTCCGACGGGCGGTAGACGACGAGCACGACCTCGTTGTGACCGGTCTGCGCGCTGCAGACCTCGTTGTAGGTCGGGTTCGGCGTCATGCCCGCGGCGTAGCCGACGGCGGTCGTGTAGACGCCCGGCGTCTGCCAGAAGATGCGCTCCGCGCCCCAGAAGCAGCCGAGGCCGAAGATCGCCTGCTCGGTGTCGTCGGGGAACGGGCCGCGCAGGGGCGCGTCGAGGACGAAGTGGCGCTCGGGGACCGCGATCGCGGTCGCGCGGCCGGGCAGCGCGTCGGCGGAATCGGGCATCGCGGTCTTGTGCTTGCTGAGGAAGTTGAGCATCGGGGCTCCGTGGGGTCGCTGGGTGCACGTTCCAAACTAGCGCCCAGGAGTTACAGGACCCTCACGTGTTGGCGCGTGGCTACCCTGCCCGCATGACCGACCCCGCGGCCCCTGCGTCGGAGCGCCGGCCCGACGTCGGGATCCGCACGCTGCTCGGCGGCGACGGCATCCGCGGCGTGGGGATGCTGCTCGTGTTCTTCACGCACCTGTTCCTCCTCGCCGATCCGGATCCGGACACGAACATGCTCGTCTACGGCTGGGCGGCGCCGATCCTGGGCCACATCGACCTCGGCCTGGCGGCCTTCTTCGTGCTGTCGGGATACCTGATCGCGCGGCCCTTCGCGCGCGCGTACGTGGCCGGGACGCGGCGCCCGCCGCTGGCCGACTACGTCCGCAACCGCGTGCTGCGCGTCGTGCCCGCCTTCTACGTGTTCACGGTGCTCGTGCTGCTGCGCTTCGGCTTCGACGGCAGCATCTCGAGCCCGGCCGACCCGAGCGAGTGGTGGCAGGTCCTCGGCCAGTTCCTGTTCGTCCAGGGGCAGACCGGCGGCAACGCGTCGGTGCCGATCGGGCCCGCCTGGTCGATCGGCGCCGAGGTCGGCTTCTACGTGCTGATCCCGCTGTCGGCGTTCGTCGCCTACCGCGTGGGCGCGCGGATCGACAGCATGCAGCGGCGCGCCGCGGTGGCGATCGGCGCGATCGCCGTCCTGACGTTTGTCAGCATCGCGGCGCGCGCGGTCGAGAAGTTCGACTTCACCTGGCTCACGAGCCCGCCGGCGATCATGTACGTCTTCATGCCCGGCGTCGCGGTGGCGATCGTCGAGCCGCTGCTGGTCGCGCGCGTGCGCGGCAACGCCCGGCTGGCGACGCGGATCGCCTGGGCCTCGTTCGCGGCCGCCGCGCTGGCGGCGGTCGTCTACACCGCGACCGACTACGACGCGCGCCAGACGCCGATCCACCACGCGCTCGGCCAGCGCGCGCTCGTCGCGTCGCTGTGCACCGGAGCGCTGATCTTCGGCCTCGTCGTGCTGCAGCTCGGCACCGACCGCGCGCCGCGCCTGTTCGCCAACCGCGTGATGCTCTGGATGGGCGCGCGCTCGTACTCCTTCTACCTCGCGCACATCGCGATCCTGCTGGAGATCGATCGCGCCCTCGGCGGCGGCGAGAGCATCGCCGCGCGCGCGGCGATCATGACCGCCGTCGGGCTGCCGGTGACCACGGCGATCGCGGCCCTGTCCTATCGCTACGTCGAGCGGCCGTTCCTCGAGCGCAAGCGCCGGCCGGTGACGCGCGGGACCGACGGCGGCCCGGCCGGCCCGCCCGTCGGCGCCGATCCGCTGCCCGCGGGCGCCGCCGCGGGCGGACTGCGCTAGTGCAACCGCCTCGGAATGTAGGCTGCCCCGCCATGGCACCGGTCACGCGACGGGTCGCATCGGTCCTCACGGCGATCCTCGCCGTCGTGGCGCTGGCCGCCTGCGGCAGCAGCGGCACCTCCACGAAGGAGAAGAACGCCTACGCGAAGAAGGTCAACGACGCGCAGACGAAGTTCGCCTCGACCGTGACGACGGTCTCCCAGGAGGGCGGCACGCGCAACTCGGTCCGTCAGCAGCAGCGGACGCTGAAGAGCTTCGAGACCGCGATCGACGGCGTCGTCAAGGATCTGAACTCGATCGACGCGCCCTCCGAGGTCACGAAGGAGCACGACCGGCTGACGCAGGTCATGACCGGCTTCGGCAAGGCGATCGGCGACGCCAACGACGCCATGCGCAACCCGACGACGCGCGGGATCGAGCGCGCCCAGCAGCAGGTGGCGACGGCGACGTCGTCGGTCAACGCGCGCGTGAACGCCGCGATCGCGGCGATCAACGTCAAGCTCAAGGCCAAGTAGCGGGCCTGCAGGTGTCGCCGACCTGGATCTGGATGCAGATCGGCGTCGTCGTGTTCGTCGTGGCCGGGATGGTCATCGCGCTCGTCAAGCTGCTGTGAACCTGGCGCACCGCGCCTATCATGGGCGCGGTGTTTCACTCGATCGTCGTGGGCACCGACGGATCCGACACCGCCACGCAGGCGGTCCGGCAGGCGATCGAGCTGGCGCGCGCCGTGGGCGCGCGGATCGAGCTCGTCTCGGCCTATGAGCCGGTGACCGACGCCCGCCTGCACGAGACGATCCACGTGCCCGAGGACCTGCACTGGATGATCAACCCGCGCGAGGACGTGGAGGCGACGCTCGAGCAGGCCGCCGGCGAGATCCGCGCCGCCGGGGTGGACGTCGAGGTGTTCGCCCGTCAGGGCGATCCGGCCGACGCGATCCTCGACGTCGCCGAGGAGCGCGGCAGCGACCTGATCGTCATCGGCAACAAGGGCATGACGGGCGCCAAGCGCTTCCTGCTGGGCTCGGTGCCCAACAAGATCTCCCACCACGCGCCCTGCTCGGTGCTGATCATCCGGACGGTGTAGCGACGAGCGGCGCCGTCGCCGCGGTCGCGTCGACCATCCCGGCGCCGTAGAGGTGGTCGCGGCCGGGGGCGCCGAGGTCGCGCGCGGTGCGCTCGATGTGCTGCTCGATCGCGGCCGGCGTCGGGTGCTTGCCGAGGACGCCCGAGGCGATGATCAGCGCGGCGACGCCGGTGACGTGCGGCGCGGCGGTCGAGGTCCCGCGGAAGCGCGGGAGGATCTCGAAGTGCGCGGGCTCGCCGGTCGGGAAGCTCACGCCCGAGATGTCGCGGCCGGAGGGCAGCGTCGGCTGGCAGTTGGCGTCGGTCGAGAGGTCGGCGTCCGATCCGCCGCCGGGCGCGACGACGTCGACGCCGGGGCCGTGGTTGGAGTAGCTGCCCAGGCAGCCGTGCTCGGTCGTGCCGCCGACGTTCAGCGCGAGCGTGTCGTAGCGCTTGCCTGGGACGCGCGGGTCGAAGCTGTTGCCGGCGGCCGCGACGACGAGCACGCCTGCGGCGCGGGCCTCGCCGAGCGCCGAGCGCACGCTGCGCGACGCGGTGACGCTGCGCGGGACCGGCGGCGCCGGCGGCGCGTCGTAGAGCTCGAGCGAGAGGTTGATGATGTCGGCGCCGTGCGTGACCGCGTAGCGGATGCCGCGGGCGATCGTGCCCGGGTAGCCGCGGCCCTCGAAGTCCAGGACGCGCAGCGGCATGATGCGCGCGCGGTAGGCGACGCCGACGGTCCCGTAGGCGTTGTTCGCGCTCGCGGCGATCGTGCTCGCGACGAACGTGCCGTGGCCGAATTCGTCGTTGGGGTAGGGGTCGTCGTCGACGAAGTCGTGGCCCTTGACGAAGCGCGCGGTCGCGAGGTCGGGCGAGCGGCGGTAGGGGCCGCGGTCGGCGTAGGCGACGCCGCTGTCGAGCACGGCGACGGTGACGTCGTGCCCGCCGCTGCCGCCGCGGGTCGAGGCCTGCGACCAGGCCTGCGGCGCGTTGATGCCGAAGGGGCCGCTCAGCGCCCACTGCACGTCGACCCAGCCGCCCGGCGGGCCGCCGGCGGCGGCGACGCCGGTGTCGTTGGGCACGTACGCCGCGCGCGCGAGCAGCCCTGCGCTCGCGGGCGGCGCGAGCGCGAGCGCGAGCGCGACGGCGCCCGCCACGACGAGCGAGACGGTCACGCGGAGGAGGGAGCGATGAGGGCGCGGCAAGGCGAGAGGTGCGTGCAGCCGGGGAAGGGAGAAGCGCACGCGTGGTTCTCCCAGTACACGATACGGCGCTTGGGGGCGCACTGCGATAGTCCTCGCCCAGCCATGGCGACGCCCTTCTTTCCCCGCGACGAGTACTTCATGCGGCTTGCGATCCGCGAGGCCGAGGCCGCGCTGGCGCACGACGACGTCCCGATCGGCGCGATCGTCGTGCACGACGGCGAGGTCATCGGCGCCGGCCACAACGAGCGCGAGCTGCGCCAGGACCCGACCGCGCACGCCGAGCTCATCGCGCTGCGCGAGGCCAGCCGGGCGCTGGGCTCCTGGCGCGTGCTCGAGTCCGTGCTCTACGTGACGCTCGAGCCGTGCGCCATGTGCGCGGGCGGGATCGTCCTCGCGCGCGTCCCGCGCGTCGTCTACGGCACGACCGACCCGAAGGCCGGCGCCGCCGGATCGGTGCTCGACGTGCTCGCCCAGCCGCGCCTGAACCACCGCCCGGCGGTCGCCGGCGGGCTGCTGGCGGCGGAGTGCGCGGCGCTGCTGACGGACTTCTTCGGCTCGCGCCGCTGAGCGTCGCCTCGCCGCCCGCGTTCCCGATCTCCTATCCTCGTCGGCGCGCCGCCGCGCGCACCTGGAGGGGTGCGAGAGTGGTTGAATCGGGCGGTCTCGAAAACCGTTGTAGGGGCAACCCCCCTACCGAGGGTTCGAATCCCTCCCCCTCCGTCGAAGTCCGTCTCGGCGCTCAGGCGCGGTCGTCGCCGCGGAGCCTGTGCTCCAGCTCCCTGATCTGAGCGCGGGCGCGCGCCACCTCGTCCTCGAGCTCGTGGGAGCGCGAGCGTTCGCGGCGCAGCTGCTCGGCGATCCGGCGCACGTCCGCCTCCAGGCCGCTTGAGACCGCGAGCTCCTCGGTCAGCCGCTGGCGCTGGGCGACGAGCTGCTGCACGACGGCGGCGGGCTGCACGTACCCCTGCGTGCTACCCCGCCCGCCCCGGTCCAGCCCCTCGATCAGCAGTCCCGCGCCGACCAGTGCCGAGACGGGAATGCGCCGCCGGCCATCGACGAGCACCGACTCCAGCGTCCCGCGCTCGATGCGGCGACGGATCGCCTTCACGCTCAGGCCCGTCGCGCGCGCGCAGTCCGCGAGGCTCAGGGAGGTCATGCCCCGCGGTGTTCCCCGCGGGGAAGGCGGCAACACTCGACTTTTTCCATACCTGTGCAGCACATTCGTCTGACCGGAGTCGGGTAGCGCGCCCGGGGACAAGCAGCGCCGTGCTTCATGGAGGAAGGAACTTGCGATGTGCCACGCAGCCTTGAGACTTTCGATCGCCGCCACGTTGGCGACGCTCGCCGTGTTCGTCGCGACCCCCGCGTTCGCGTTCGCGGACAGCGGCGCGGATGACACCCACGGCGCCCAGCAGCAGGCCGGCGAGACGCCATCCGGGACCGATGACTCCGGCGATTCCGACCACTCAGGGCAGGGTCATTCCGGCGACGACCAGACCGCCGAGGATCCCGGCACGCCCCCGGTCCAGCCCGTCGAGGTTCCCGCCTACCCGGCCGATGACGGCAACGGGAGCGGCACGCCCGGCGGCGGCGAGCAGACCGGCGGCGGCGAGACGCCCGGCGGCGGCGAGCAGACCGGCGGCGGGACCGACAAGCCCTACGACCCGAAGCCCGACGGCGGCGACAAGCCGCACGAGCCGAAGCCCGACGGCGGCGACAAGCCCCATGAGGACAACCCCGGCGGCGGCGACAAGCCGCACGAGGACAAGCCCGACGGCGACGGCCACGGCGGCAAGGGCGACCACGGCGACAAGGACGAGCACCCCAACCCCTGCGACGACGACCGCGGTCATCACCCCGGCCCCGGCGGCGGCGGTCGCCAGCACGGCGATGACGGCTGCGGCATGGAGCCCGAGAACCCGTGCGACGACGATCATCGCGGTCATCACCCGGGCCCCGGTGGCGGTGGTCATCACCACGGCGATGACGGCTGCGGCATGGAGCCCGAGAACCCGTGCGACGACGATCATCGCGGTCATCACCCGGGCCCCGGTGGCGGTGGTCATCACCACGGCGATGACGAGTGCGGCATGGAGCCCGAGAACCCGTGCGACGACGACCACCGCGGTCATCACCCCGGCCCCGGCGGCGGTGGTCATCACCACGGCGATGACGAGTGCGGCATGGAGCCCGAGAACCCGTGCGACGACGATCATCGCGGTCATCACCCGGGCCCCGGTGGCGGCGGTCATCACCACGGCGATGACGACTGCGGCGTCGAGAATCCCAAGCCCTGCGAGGACAAGCACCACGGCGATCACAAGGGCTACGGCCACGGCGACGACTGCGACGAGGAGGAGGAGCCCCCGATCGTCGTCCCGCCCCCGGTGAACCCGGGCCCCGAGACGCCGCCGGTCGTGCTCCCGCCGCCGGTCGGCCCGGGTCCCGAGACCCCCGGCCCGGTCGTCACGACGACCGTTCTCGACCAGACGGTCACCGGCAGCGGGACGGTCAACGCCGCGTCCGCGCTCGCGCCGAGCACCGTCGCCTCGACGGCGGCCGGGCCCGCGGCGACGACGACCTCGTCCGAACCCGTCAGCGGCGCGGCGGCCGCGCCCGCGCAGGCGAGCGGCGTGTCGCCCACGACCGCCTTCGCGCCGATCGTCGCATCCGCCACCACGCCGGTGACGCTGAGCAGCGGGAGGCTTCCGTTCACCGGCGGAGCCCCGCTGCCGCTGGCGCTCTTCGGCCTCCTCGCGCTGCTGGGCGGGCTGCTCCTGCGCCGGCGCGCGACGGAGGGGTAAACCCGCGACCCCGCCGACAGGGCGAACGCGCCTGGCCCGAAGTGCCCTAGCCAGGCGCGCTCGCCCGCAGGACACTGGCCCCATGGCCAAGACGACCACCAACGGCAAGCCACCCGCGCCGCCGACCAAGAAGAAGCCGAAGAAGCTCGACCGCGCCACGTTCGACAAGGAGCTCACGCGGCTGCAGCGCGAGCTCGTGCTCATGCAGGAGTACATGAAGGCCGAGGGCCTGAAGGTCGTGGTCGTCTTCGAGGGCCGCGACGCCGCCGGCAAGGGCGGCGTGATCAAGCGGATCGCGGAGCGCACGAGCCCGCGCGTGTGGCGGATCGCGGCGCTGGCGACGCCCACCGAGCGCGAGCGCACGCAGTGGTACTTCCAGCGCTACGTCGAGCACCTGCCGGCCGCCGGGGAGCTCGTGATGTTCGACCGCTCCTGGTACAACCGCGCCGGCGTCGAGCGCGTCATGGGCTTCTGCACCGAGGCGGAGTACCAGGAGTTCATGCGTTCCTGCCCCGAGTTCGAGCGCATGCTCGTCCGCAGCGGGATCATCCTGATCAAGTACTGGTTCTCGGTCTCCGACGCCGAGCAGGAACGGCGCTTCCAGGCGCGCGTCAACGATCCGATGCGCCGCTGGAAGCTCAGCCCGATGGACCTCAAGTCGCGCGAGAAGTGGGTCGAGTACTCGCGGGCGAAGGACGACATGTTCGCCCACACCGACATCAAGCAGGCGCCGTGGTGGGTCGTCGACGCCGACGACAAGCGCCGCGCGCGGCTGAACTGCATCTCGCACCTGCTGTCGACGATCCCCTACGAGGACGTCATCCCGCCGCCGCTGGAGCTCCCCAAGCGCCAGTCCGACGAGCACTACGTGCGCCCGCCGATGACCGACCAGACCTTCGTGCCCGAGGTCTACTGACCGCGCCGCGCCGCCAACGGCGTGGTGCCACCTTCCATCAGGCTTCCAGACCGGCCGGTATCGTTGGCCGCCGCCGTGGCCGCCGACGAGAAGCTCGTAGTCGCACGCGGATACCTGTATGAGGAGTGGCATGAAACTGCGTGACATCTACGCCCAGGACGGGCTGACGTTCTCGATCGAGTTCTTCCCGCCGAAGACGGACGAGGGCGACGCCAAGCTGTTCGAGGAGATCGAGCTCCTCAGGCGCCTGGAGCCCGACTTCTGCTCCGTGACGTACGGCGCGGGCGGCTCGTCCCAGGACAAGTCGATCGGCATCGTCAAGCGCATCAAGCGTGATTTCGGGCTGGAGGTCATGGTCCACCTCACGATCGTCGGCCAGCCCAAGAGCGCGGTGATGATGGTGCTCGAGGACATGTGGGCCAGCGGCCTGCACAACGTCATCGCCCTCGCCGGCGACCCCCCCGGCGGGCCCGCCGCCCCCTGGGAGCCGCACCTCAACGGCTTCAACCGCTCCGAGCACCTCGTCACGGCCGCGCGCAACTTCGAGCAGGACTACTTCTCGATCGCCGTCGCCGGCTTCCCCGAGACCCACCCGCGCGCCGCCAGTCGCGACTCCGACCTCGCGTACCTCAAGCAGAAGGTCGACGCGGGCGCCGACGTCATCATCACGCAGCTGTTCTTCGACAACGAGGACTACTACCGCTACGTCGAGGACGCCCGCGCGATCGGCATCAAGGTCCCGATCGTCCCCGGGATGCTGCCGATCCTGTCCTCGGGCCAGTGCCGCCGCTTCACGAAGCTCTGCGGCTCGAAGATCCCGCCGCGCCTGGACGAGCTGCTCACGAAGTACGAGGACGACGACGAGGCCGCGCTGCAGATGGGGATCGACTACACCACGGAGCAGTGCCAGGGACTGCTGGACTACGGCGTCCCCGGCCTGCACTTCTACGCGCTGAACCGCGCGAAGTCGGTCGCCGCGATCCACGAGAACCTGAACCTCGGCGCGCTCACGGCGGCCGCGAGCTAGGCGTACGCCGGCCGGCCGGCCGGCGCCGCGGTCGCCTAGACCGCGGCGGGCGAGTTCAGGTGCGGGTAGAGCGGGAAGCGCTCGGCGAGCGCGCGCGTGCGCTCGCCCAGCTCCGCGCGCTCGGCGTCGCCGAAGCCGCCGGTCAGCGCCGCGGCGATGACGCGCCCGACCTCGCGGAACTCGTCGACGTCCATCCCGCGCGTCGCGAGCGCCGGCGTGCCGATCCGCAGGCCCGAGGTCACCATCGGCGGGCGCGGGTCGTCGGGCACCGCGTTGCGGTTGACGGTGATGCCGATGTCGGCCAGCCGGTCCTCGGCGTCGGCGCCCGAGAGCGGCGACTCGCGCAGGTCGGCGAGCACGAGGTGCACGTCGGTGCCGCCGGTCAGGACGTTGACGCCGGCATCCAGCAGCTCCTCGGCGATGACGGCCGCGCCGGCGCGCGTGCGCCGCTGGCGGTCGCCGAACAGGTCGCTTGCGGCGATCTTCAGCGCGACCGCCTTGCCCGCGATGACGTGCATCAGCGGGCCGCCCTGCTGGCCGGGGAAGACGGCCGTGTTGATCTTCTTGGCGTACTCCTCCTTGCAGAGGATCATGCCGCCGCGCGCGCCGCCCAGCGTCTTGTGGATCGTCGTCGTGACGACGTGGGCGTGGGGGACGGGGCTGGGGTGCTCGTCCGCGGCGACGAGCCCGGCGAAGTGCGCCATGTCGACCATCAGGTAGGCGCCGACGGAGTCGGCGATCTCGCGGAAGCGCGCCCAGTCGAGCTGGCGCGGGTAGGCCGACCAGCCGCCGAGGATCAGCTTGGGACGCGTCTCCTCGGCGATCTTCTGCAGCTCGTCCATGTCGACGCGCGAGTCCTCGTCGCGGACGCCGTAGGCGACGATGTCGTAGAGCTTGCCGGAGAAGTTGAGCTTCATGCCGTGCGTAAGATGGCCGCCGTGGTCCAGGCGCATCCCGAGCACGCGGTCGCCGGGATCGAGCAGCGCCATCATCGCCGCGGCGTTGGCGGTGGCCCCGCAATGCGGCTGGACGTTGGCGTGGTCGGCGCCGAAGAGCTCCTTCGCGCGCTCGATCGCGAGCGTCTCGGCGACGTCGACGAACTCGCAGCCGCCGTAGTAGCGCTTGCCGGGGAGGCCCTCGGCGTACTTGTTGGTCAGCGTCGAGCCCTGGCAGTCCATGACTGCCTGGGGAACGAAGTTCTCAGAGGCGATCATCTCGAGCGTCGTCTCCTGGCGGCGGGCTTCGTCGCGGAGCACCTGCGCGATCTCGGGATCGACCTCGCTGACGGGCTTGGTGAAGTGGTCCGGCCCCAGATCGGTCATACGACGGACGGTAGCAACGGTCAGCCCGTCGGCGTGAGCAATGCGCGGCCCGCGAAGCCCACGTTGCGGCCGAGCGCGAGCAGGAACTGCTTGTGCAGGAAGGCGTTGCCCTCGAGCGCGTGGAGCGTCTGCGCCTGCGTCCACGCGTTGTCGCGGGCGCGCCCGACGCTCCAGTTGGCGACCATGTCGTCAACGCGCCCGAAGCCCTTGTCGATGTCCTTGATGACACCGGTGGTGAAGCGCTCCTTGATCTCGTCCTGGACGCGCTGGAGGATCGCGTCGACGACGACGTAGTCGCGGTGCTGCGGGGTGTCGCGGTCCAGCGCGATCCCGAGCTCCTTGCCGGTCGCGACGAGCGCCAGCGCGAGATCGTGGTTGATGTGGGCGTTCATGCCCGCGATCGCGAACTGCAGCGGCGCGATCCCCTTGGCGTGGCGCTTCTCGAACAGGGGCGCCCAGGCCTTCGGGATCGCCTCGCCGGCGAGCGAGTCGTCCATCGCCGCGAAGTAGAGGTCGGCGAAGATCACGTCCAGGCGCGAGATGAAGTCCGGCAGCTCGAAGGAGTCGGCGCCGGTGTCGTGCGCGACGGCGCGCGTCACCGCGAGGTAGAGCTCGTTGAAGCGCGCCACGCCGTCGGATGCGTCGAGCGGCGCCGCGATCGCCTCCATGTGCGCCGCGACCGCCTCGATCGGGTCGACGGCGTCGGCTGGCTCGTCGGTGGCGACCACGGGCCGCGACTCTAATCAGGACCGCGGACGGGCGCCGTGCATTACCCTTCCGTGTCCGGCGGATCGCCTACTCGGCCGGAGCGTTACGGCGCTCAGCCGGGCCACGCGCGCGGCCTTCGGGCCCGCGGCCAGTCCCGGTGGCCGGGAGTGTCACGCCAACCCCGGTGACACACACTCCGGGGACGTAGTAGTTCAGCGGCGATCCATGACCGGCGCGGTTCACGGGCGGGCCTCTGGCTCGCCCGGCCGCGTTCTAGGGGCTTACGGCGTGACGCCGTGGTCGCGCAGGTACTCGAGGTAGAACGGCCGCAGCAGCTCGGCCACCTCGCCCTCGCCCGAGTCGGTGACGTCGTCGATGTGCGCGCTCAGCAGCAGCGCGTCGGCCGTCGCCTCGTCGACCTCGCCCGCGGCCGCCTCGGCGACCGGCAGCGCCTGCATGAGCCGGATGAAGAACCCGACGTCGAGATGGTGCAGCGCGTGGCGGACCGCGAGGTCGTGCAGCTCCTTGGCGGAGAGGCGCTCGAGCGGGTCGTCGTCGTCGGCCATGGCGGGGACACTACGACCTGGCGGCGGTCCGCGGGCACCCAGCCCGCCCGAGTGTGATGTGATCTCGCGCGTGCCGCTCGCGCCCCGAGCCCTCGCAGCGCTTCTGGCCGTCTCCGCGCTTGCGCTGCTGGCCGGCTGTGGCGGATCGGACTCCGGCGGATCCGGCGCCGGCGCGAAGACGACCGCGACGTCGGCCTCCGGCGTCACGCTCGGCCCCGCCTTCGGCTCGATGACGTCGCTGCCCGGCGTGCTCACGTCGCCGCCGCCGTGGGGGGCGAACGACGACGACGCCAAGCTGCAGCAGCGCCTGCGGGCGATCGGCCTCGATCCGCTGACCGCCGAGGGTCAGGTGGTGCACATCCACCAGCACCTCGACCTCTACGCCGACGGCACGAAGGTGACCGTCCCAGCGCAGATCGGCATCGCCTCGTCGGGGTCGTTCATCTCCGACCTGCACACCCACGACGCGACGGGGATCATGCACGTCGAGTCGCCGACCGCGACCTCGTTCAGCCTCGGCCAGTTCTTCGCGGTCTGGGGCGTGCGCCTGGACGCGAGGTGCATCGGCGGCCTCTGCGCGTCGGGCGACAAGCGCCTGAAGGTCTGGGTCAACGGCAAGCCCGTCGGCGGCGACCCGACGCGGATCGTCCTCGCCGAGCACCAGGTGATCGTGCTCGCCTACGGCACGCCGGCGCAGGATCCCAATCCGGTCCCGGCGTCCTACGACTTCGCGGGGGCGGGGCTGTAGCGGGGCGCTGTTCGTCTCGCCCCACGCCAACCGTCAGGCTCAAGCTGACGGTGAGGGACCGCTAGATCACGACGTTCCAGGGCACGACGCGGTGCCCTGTGACGATCGCGCCTGCGACGTAGGGATCGCCGGCGACGAACTCCTCGACCTGCGCCGGGTCGTCGACGAGGAACACGAACAGCGCGCCGTGCGGCGGGTTGCCGAGCGCGCCGGCCATGACGATCCGGCCGTCGGCCTTCCAGCTGCGGGCCCAGTCGAGGTGGTCGGCGCGCAGCGGCGCGCGCTTCTCGACGACGTCCTCGACGTAGTCGTAGAAGAGCGCCTGGTGGACGACGGGGTCGCTCACGGCTGCGCCGGTGGCGGCACCCAGCCGCCCATGGCGCGCTCGAGCTCGAGCGCGACGGCCACGGCGACGTGGTCGCGATCGGGTCCGGCGGCCGCCTGCACGCCGAGCGGGAGGCCGCGCGAGTTGAGCCCCAGCGGGATCTGCGCGACCGGCAGGCCGGCGAGGTTGAAGACGGCCGTCGACGTCAGCACCCACGGGCGGCCGACCGTCTTGCCGTGGCGCGGGGCGACGCGCGGGTGGGTCGGGTGCAGCATGATGCCGTCGCCGATCGCCGCGGTGACCTCGTCCTGGAAGGCCTGACGCGCCGCCACCGCCTTCTTCAGCCGGCCCTGCGGCATCTTGCCGGTCAGCCACTCGCTGAACAGCAGCAGGCGCAGCGCGCGGGTGTGCGGACCCTTGCGCTTCAGGCCGGCGGCGAACGACACGTGCGTGGAGCCCTCGGCGACGATGAGGTCGGCGACGCTGACGCCGGCCTCGAGCTTCAGGACCGCGAGGTAGAGCTCCAGCGCGCGGCGCATCGACCGCATCGAGACCGTCTCGACGGTCGCGCCGGCCTGCTCGAGCGCCGCCGCGGCCTGGTCGCGGGCGACGCGCAGCTCGCGGCTGACCTGCTTGAAGGAGGCGTCCTCGCTGAGCAGGACCTTCGTGTCGGCGATCGAGACCTCGGCGGGGTCGCCGAGCGTCGGCCGTGCGCACGTAGGGATCGACGCCGTCGGGCCCGGCAAGGATGCGCAGGACCGGCATGAGGTCCTCGGCGCGGCGCGTGATCGGGCCGATCGTGAGCATGAACGCGCCCGCCTCGGTCTCGGTGGCCGGGAACTGGCCGGTGCTCGGAACGAGGCCCGGGGAGGGCTTGAGGGCGAAGATGCCGTTGAAGAACGCGGGCAGGCGCAGCGAGCCGCCGATGTCGGCGCCGAGGCCGATCGGCGAGCCGCCGACGCCGACGGCGGCGCCCTCGCCGCCCGACGATCCGCCCGCCGTCCGCGACCGGTCGTAGGCGTTGTTCGTGCGCCCGTACTGGCGGTTCTCGGTCTCGATCCAGAGGCACAGCTCGGGCGTGTTCGTGACGCCGAGCGGGATCAGGCCGGCGTCGAGCAGGCGCTGGACCGTCGGCGCGTTCTCCGTGCTGCGCCACTCGCGGCGCGAGACGAGCCCGGCGCAGTTGGGCATCCCGAGCATCGCGATCGATTCCTTGATCGTGCAGGGCACGCCGAGCAGCGGCGGCAGCGTGTCGGGATCGGCAGCCTCGGCGACGAGCTGATCGGCCGTGTCGGCCTCCTCGCGTGCGCGGGCATAGCGGTCGACGACGACCGCGTTGATGCGCTCCTGGGTGCGCTGCAGCTGCTCGATGTGCGCCTCGACGACCTCGCGCGAGCTCGTCTCGCCCGTGCGGATGGCGCGGGCAAGGTCCTGGCCGGAGCGCTCGGTGAGGCTCTCTGTAGGCGCGATGACGCTCATGGGCACGAATCTATCGCGTTGTACGCTCCCCCTCACATGACAGGCGAGGAGCCCCCAATCGCGGTGCGGGAGTCCGCGGCGGGCGCCGCAACCGCGCCCGCTGCCGCCACGCTCGAGCGCTTCGCCGATCTCGTCGTGCGCTTCGCCGCCAACGTCCAGCCGGGCCAGGTCGTCGCGATCGGCACCGAGCCGGGCAAGCTGGAGCTCACGCGCGCGGTCGCCGACTCCGCCTACCGCGCGGGCGCGAAGTTCGTCGACGTCATGTCCTTCGACATGCACGTCAAGCGCTCGCGGATCCTGCACGCGCCCGAGGACACGCTCGACTACGTGCCGCCCTGGTACGGCGAGCGGGTGCTCGCCCTGGGGGAGCTGCGCGCCGCGCGCATCGGCCTGACCGGCCCCGCGGCGCCGGGCCTGCTCAACGACCTCGACCCGCAGCGCGCCGGGCGCGACCAGCTGCCGTTCCTGCGCGAGTCCAGCCAGGTCGTCAACGCGCGCACGACGAACTGGACCGCCGTCCCGTGCCCGACCGCGCCCTGGGCGCAGCTCGTGTACCCCGATCTCGACCCCGACGCCGCGCTCGCGCGGCTGTGGGAGCAGGTCGTCCACATGTGCCGCCTCGACGAGGACGACCCGGTCGCCGCCTGGCGCGAGCGCCAGGAGGTGCTCGTGGGCGTCAGCGAGCGGCTGACCGAGCGGCGCCTGGACGCGCTGCACTTCGAGGGGCCGGGAACGGACCTGCGCGTCGGGCTGCTGCCCAGCTCGCGCTGGCTGGCGGCTCGCTTCGAGACCATCGACGGGATCGTGCACATGCCCAACCTCCCGTCCGAGGAGGTCTTCACCGCGCCCGACCCGGCGCGCGTCGACGGTGTCGTGCGTTCGACGAAGCCGCTTGTGGTCGGTGGGACGATCATCCGTGGGCTGCGGGTCCGCTTCGAGGGTGGCCGCGCGGTGACGATCGACGCCGACGAGGGCGGCGAGCTCCTGGCGCAGTACGCCCGCCGCGACGACGGGGCTGCCCGCCTGGGGGAGGTCGCGCTTGTGGACGCCGCGGGCCGCATCGGCCCACTGGACACCGTCTTCTACGACACGCTCATCGACGAGAACGCCGCGTCGCACGTGGCGCTCGGCGCGGCCTACGAGTTCACGGCCGGCGAGGAGGATCGCGAGCGCATCAACCGCTCGCAGATCCACGTCGACTTCATGATCGGCGGGCCCGACGTCGACGTCACCGGCGTGACGTCCGGCGGCGAGCGCGTGCCGGTGCTGCACGGCGGCGCCTGGCAGCTCTGACGCCCGGCCGCCCGCGCCCGCCGGCCGATACCCTGCCTGCTCCTGGAGAGGTGCCGGAGCGGCTGAACGGGCACGACTGGAAATCGTGTGTGGGCTTTACGGTCCACCGAGGGTTCGAATCCCTCTCTCTCCGCTCGGCCCTGCGCCTGTGGACCTCCGGCGCGCGAGGCTGTGGACCGTCCGCCCGCCAGCGCCCTGCGAACGGCCCGCCCGATGCACGACCTTCGGATGGGGCGCGCTGCGACTGAGGTCGCAGCGCGAGGGGTCCAGTCGGACTACAAGCGTGTAGTCCGATCGGAGGACACTCAACCAGGACGTTTGTCGCAACTCGGTTGCGCGGAATCACGCTTGTGCGCTCGCCTGCCGGCCCGCACAGCCTGAGAACCGGGAGCTTCGGGCTACGAAACGCTGCAGAGCGGCGACGTGGCGGGAGGGTCCGGGTCAGTTGACAGCGCGTGCGTGGAGTCCCGCGACATCGTGCGCTCCCCGACCTTGCCCCGGCACCCCTTCCACTGGGAGTTTGGCCGCCAGACCGCATCGGTCGGTCTGCATCTAATTCCAGGGACAGGGGTTGTCATGGGTGTCTTGTACGCGGCATGGGCCGTTATTGGAGTTCTTCTTTGCGGCGCCGTTTGGTTCTGCGTTCTTCGCCGGACCCGTCAGACCTCTTCATCGCTGGGCATCGTCTTGGGCGCAGCCGCGCTGCTCGCTGCCGGCGTCGCCTTCATCCCAAGTCCCGCGAGCGCAGTCGTCGCGCCGACGGGCAATGGCTTCACGATCACGCCCGGAGACCTCTCCTTCATCCTCAGGCAGATCAAGATCTCCGAGGCGCACGTCCAGACGCTGACGCCCACCAACCCGTGTGGCACGCTCGTCGGCGACGGCCCCAACCAGATCCCGGACCGCCTGACGTCATTCGGCCTGCGCACGGTCGACGGCTCCTGCAACAACCTCTTCCCGAGCCGCGAGACCCTGGGCGCCGCCGACGTCCCCTTCCCGCGCTACACGTCGAAGGTGTTCCGCTCCGCTGAGGGCGCACCGGCCGGCTTCCCGACGCCGCAGGCGACCTCCACGTACGCCCAGAAGAAGGGCAACGTCTTCGACACCGCCCCGCGCACGATCTCCAACCTGATCGTCGACCAGACCAGCACGAACCCCGCCGCGGTTCGCGCTGCCGGCTTCCCCGTCCGCACCCAGGGCAACGACGCCAGCTCCTTCCCCTGCTCGACGGATCCCGGTCCGACCGATCCGCCGACGTCCGGCCTGCCCGCCGGCTGCACGCCGTCGCACAAGACCCTCTTCATCGCCAACGTCACGACCGACGTCGGCCTCTCCCCGCCGTACAACTCGCTGTTCACGTTCTTCGGCCAGTTCTTCGATCACGGCGTCGACCAGACCGTCAAGAGCGGCGGCACGGTCTTCGTCCCGCTGAAGGCCGACGACCCGCTCATCACGCTCGGGCCCGACGGCCGCGCGGACACCGGTGACGAGGTCACCGACCCCAACCTGCAGTTCATGGTCCTGACGCGGGCGCAGAACCAGCCCGGCAACGACGGCGTCCTCGGTGATCGCGCGCCGACCATCGGCGCGGTCCAGTGCACCGCGGCCAACACGCCGGCCAACTGCGACGAGAGCATCGACGACGTCCAGGACGCCAACAACACCGACTCCCCGTGGGTCGACCAGAGCCAGACCTACACCTCGCACTCCTCGCACCAGGCCTTCCTGCGCGAGTACGTCATGAACGCCGCCAACCGTCCCGTCGCCACCGGCAAGCTGCTCGGCGGCACCGGCAACGGCGCGAGCGGCATGGCAACGTGGGCGAGCGTCAAGGCGCAGGCTGCGACCAAGCTCGGTCTCAGGCTCCGCGACACCGACGTGCTGAACATCCCGATGCTCGCCGCCGATCCGTATGGCAAGTTCATCCCGGGTCCGCTGCGCGGGTTGCCGCAGTACGTGACGGACACCGGCCTCGTCGAGGGCAACCTCGCCGGCGGCGGCCTGCTGCCTCCGGCCAACGTCAAGCACTTCGACACTCCGTTCCTCACCGACATCGCGCACAACGCGGATCCCGGCTCGGCCGGACCGTGCACGGCGACCAACGTCCCGGCCGGCTGCAAGAGCCCGGACGCCGACAGCGCGGCCTCCGCGGACTTCGCGGCCCAGGCCCCGGGCACCTACGACAACGAGATGCTCGACGCGCACTTCTGTGCGGGTGACGGCCGCGTCAACGAGAACATCGCGCTGACGACGGTCCACCAGGTCTTCCACTCCGAGCACGACCGCCTCGTCGACAACATCAAGGGCATCCTGACCGCCGACGCGACCACGACGGCCAGCGGCGCCGCGGCACTCCCCGAGTGGAAGGTGCCCCCGGCCACCAACCCCGACGGGTGGAACGGCGAGCGCCTCTTCCAGGCCGCCCGCTTCATCACCGAGATGGAATATCAGCACCTCGTCTTCGAGGAGTTCGCCCGCAAGGTCCAGCCGGACGTGCGTCCGTTCGCGGTCGGCAACTACAGCCCGGACCTCAACCCGGCGATCCCGGCCGAGTTCGCGCACGCCGTCTACCGCTTCGGACACTCGATGCTCGACGACGACGTCGCCCGCCGCAACGAGAACGGCAGCGACAACTCGGTCCCGTTGCTCACCGGCTTCCTGAACCCACCGGAGTTCTTCAACAACGGGGCCAACCCCGACTACACGCCCGAGCAGGCGGCTGGAGCCGTCGTCATGGGCTCCGTCGACCAGACCGGCAACGAGCTCGACGAGTTCGTGACCGAGACGCTGCGCAACAACCTGCTCGGCCTGCCGCTCGACCTGCCGACGCTGAACATGGCGCGTGCTCGTGACGCGGGCATCCCGCCGCTCAACCAGCTGCGCCGCGACATCTTCGGACAGACCAACGACGGTCAGCTCGCGCCGTACACGAGCTGGGCCGACTTCGGCCAGCACCTCAAGCACCCCGAGTCGCTGGTGAACTTCGTCGCGGCCTATGGCACGCACCCGAAGATCACCGGGCAGTCGACGCTCGCCGGCAAGCGGAGGGCCGCACAGTCGATCGTCGACCCGATCGCGGGCCCCGTCGACCTGATCGATCAGCCGCCGGCTGACCGCAACCAGTTCATGTTCAGCACTGCCCCCTACGCCAACACCGGCGCGGGCGTGACGACGACGGGCATGGATGACGTCGACCTCTGGGTCGGTGGCCTCGCGGAGATCACCAACGTCTTCGGCGGACTCCTCGGAACGACGTTCAACTACGTCTTCCAGTCGACGCTGGAGAACCTGCAGGACGGCGACCGCCTGTACTACCTCAACCGCACGCCGGGCATGAACCTGCGCACGCAGCTGGAGGGCAACTCGTTCGCCGAGCTGATCCAGCGCAACACCGACGGCACGAACACGCTGAAGGCCGACGTGTTCGCCACCGCCGACTGCAAGTTCCAGCTCGCCACCCTCGACGGCACGGCCAACGGCTTCACGGCCGACGGCGCCACCGTGGCCGACGATCCGGCCACCGACTGCGACGAGACCGCCCTGCTCCTGCGCAAGCCGGACGGCACGATCCAGTACAAGGCGGTCAACAGCGTCGACCCGTCGGGCATCAACGGACAGGCCGTCTACAACGGCACCGCCAGCGTCGACCGCGTCGTCGGCGGCAACGACAACGACACGTTCTGGGGCGGCCCGGGCAACGACATCATCGACGGCAACGGCGGCGACGACGTCGCCCTCGGTGGCGACGGCAACGACGTCATGACCGACATCGGCGGCGCTGACGTCACCAAGGGTGGTCCCGGCAACGACGCGATCGACAGCGGTCTCGGCCTCGACATCTCGATGGGTGGCGACGGCCAGGACTTCATGAACGGCGGCGCCAACGACAACGAGACCTTCGGTGGCCCCGGCAACGACTTCATCATCGCCGGCCTCGGCGAGGACGGCGTGTTCGGCGACAGCGGCGACGACTGGATCCAGGGCGGCCCGGGCGCAGACACGCTCGAGGGCGACCACGGGGCGTTCTTCCTCGACGATCCGGCTGCGCCGACACCGGGTAACGACGTGTTCCTCGGCCAGGCCGGCACGAACGACTACGACACCGAGGGCGGCGACGACATCATGTCCATCTCCGCCGAGAGCACCGAGAAGAACCTGGGTCTCGGCGGCTTCGACTGGGTCATCCACCAGCACGAGACCAGCACGGTCGGTGCGGACGACGACATGAACCTCAACGCGCTCGCACCCGGGCTCCCGCTGCCGGTCATCGTCAACCGTGACCGCTGGCTGGAGACCGAGGCCGCATCTGGCGCCGGGCGCAACGACATCCTGCGCGGCGACGACGCCGTGCCGTCCACCGTCGGCGCGGGCGGCTTCACCGGCTGCAACGCACTCGACCAGACCGGTCTGAACCGGATCCCCGGCCTGGACGCGATCGTGCCGCCGCTGACCGGTAACTCGGACACCGACGTCGCTCGCATCCCGGGACGTACGTGCCCGCTGACCGGCCCGTTCTGGGGGGCAGGGAACATCCTCCTCGGCGGTGGCGGATCGGACCTCCTCGAGGGCCGCGGCGGCGATGACCTGATCGACGGCGACAAGGAGCTGCGGATCCGCATCAGCGTCCGCAGTGGCGTCGACGCGCAGGGCAACCCGACCGCGACCGAGATCGGCAGCACGGATCTCATGGAGAAGACGTACCTGCCCGGCGGTGGCGGCCCGACCCTTCAGGCCGCAGTCTTCGCCGGAACGGTCGACCCCGGCTCCCTGGTGATCATGCGCGAGATCACGACGCCGGCATCGCCGGGGTCGCTCGACACGGCCGTCTTCACGGGGCCGCGGGCCAACTACACGATCACTCCCGCCAACCTGACCTCGCCGATCACGGTCGTCGACAACGTCGGCACGGACGGCACGGACATCCTGACCGGCATCGAGAAGCTGCAGTTCTCGGACATCACGCTCTCGATCGTCCCCTCGGGCACGCTCACGCCGGCCTCGCTGACGTTCGGTTCCCAGAACGTGGGGACGCAGAGCGCGGCGCAGACCGTGACGCTCACCAACGGTGGCCAGCAGAACCTGGTCATGACCAACATCGCGATCGCCGGCACGAACCCCGGGGACTTCAACCGCCCCGCGGCCGTCGCCGGCAACTGCGCCAACAACACGAACCTCGCGACCAACGCGAGCTGCACCATCCCGGTGCGGTTCCTGCCGACCGCGAACGGGACGCGCACCGCGATCGTGCGGATCACCAACAACAACAACGGCGTCGCCGGCACGTTCCAGGACATCCCGCTGACGGGCACGGGGATCTCTCCGCAGCCGATCGCGGGCGTCACACCGGCCTCGCTGACGTTCGCTCCGACGAACGTGGGCCAGAACACCGCGGCGCAGACGGTCACGCTGCGCAACACGGGCGCCGGAGTGCTGACGGTCACGAGCGTCGCGACGACCGGTGAGTTCAACCGGGTCGCCGGTGGCACGTGCTCGGCGACGGTTCCGTTCACGGTCGCGGCCAACACCGGGCAGTGCACGGTGCAGGTCCGCTTCTCGCCGGTGAACGCCGGGCCGCCGACGGCGAAGGCCGGAACGCTCGTGTTCACCGACAACTCCGGAAACGTGGCGGGCAGCACGCAGACGGCGACGCTGAGCGGCACCGCGGTGGCGGTCAACGGCGTGGCGAACGTCACTCCGGCGACGCAGGCGTTCGGCGCTCAGCAGATCGGGATCGCAAGCGCTCCGCGGACGACGACGGTGACCAACTCCGGCGCCGGTCCGCTGACGTTCGCGAGCATCGCCATCGTCAACGGCACGTCGACCGAGTTCTCACGGCCCGCAGGTGCGGCCGGCGGGACCTGCTCGACGGCAACGCCGCTGGCGGCGGGCGGCAGCTGCACGGTCAACACGGTGGTGACTCCGACGACGGCGTCGGCAGCCACGGCGAAGACCGCGACGCTGCGCTTCACCGACAACTCGAGCGGCGTCGTCGGGAGCGTGCAGAACGTGAACCTGACGGCAGGCGGTGTCGTCTCGGCGATCAGCGTCAACCCGACGTCGCTCGCATTCGGTAACAACGGGCTGATCCTCGGTGCCCTCGGCGTCAACCGCACGGTCACCGTGACCAGCAGCGGTGTCGCCGGGTCGCAGCTGGTCTTCCCGGCCGGCGCGGTGACGATCATCAATCCGGTCCCGACCGGCCAGTACACGATCCAGGCCAACACCTGCACGGGCTCGACCCGCGCAGCCGGCACGACGTGCAGCATCACGGTGCACTTCCGGGCCACAGCGACCGGAGCGAAGACCGCGCAGCTGCGCATCGCGAGCAACGCGCCCTCGTCCCCGACGATCCTCAACATGACCGGCAACGGGACCGCGCTCTAACGAGCGCCGGTCACCGGCAGCACAGCAGGGCGGCCCGTCCCGGGAGACCGGGGCGGGTCGCTCTGCGTCCGGGGCCCGCCTCAGGCGGCGTAGCGCTGCGCGGCGCGGGCCCGGGCCTTGGCGGCCTCGACCTCGCGGTCCTTCGGCGGCGCCGTCGTCACGAGCTCGCCGAGCAGCCGTGCCGAGACGGCGGCGACCTCCTCGACCGCGTGCTCGAAGGCCGCCTGGTTGGCGGCCGAGGGCTTCGAGGAGCCGCTGATCTTGCGGACGTACTGCAGCGCGGCCGCACGGACCTCTTCATCGGTGGCCGGCGGCGCGAAGTTGTGGAGCGTTCGGATGTTTCTGCACATGCTCGAAAAGCTTAGGAGGTCTGCGGCCCGCGATCAGCGGGCGGCGGGACCTCCTGGAGGCGGCGGTGCAGCTTCTCGCGCAGCTCGTCGGGGTCGTACTCGCCCGTCGGACGGCGGCGCCGCGCGACGACCACGCCGGTCGCGGCCACGCCGGCGATCCCGGCCAGACCGACGACTTTCCAGGGCACGCGCATCGGTTGCGTAGGTTACGGGTCGTGGAGGAGGCCTCACTCTCGCTGGAGGACGCGATCGCGGCTGCCTCGACCGGCGACGTCTGGCTCTTTCGCGGCCGCTCGCTCGCCGACCGCGCGATCCAGACGGTGACCAACAGCCCCGTCAACCACGTCGGGATGGTCGTCGCGCTCGACGACCTGCCGCCGCTGCTCTGGCACGCCGAGCTCGGCCGCTCGCTGCCCGACGTCTGGACCGGCGAGCGCCAGCGCGGCGTCCAGCTGCACCGCCTCGACGAGGCGGTCGGGACGTGGACGTCGAAGTACGGCCAGCGGGCCTGGGTCCGCCAGCTGCAGGGCCCGATCGAGCGCGAGCACGAGGACCGGCTCATGGAGGTCATCGAGCACTTCGACGGGCGCCCCTTCCCGACGAGCCTGGGCCTCGCGCGCCAGTGGCTGAACGGGCGCGTGCGGCGCTCGTCGTCGCTGGAGACGATCTACTGCGCCGAGCTGGTCGCCACGACCTACCAGCGCATGGGGCTGCTGCCGAGCCACCGCCCGGCGAGCTGGTATGACCCCGGGCGCTTCTGGAGCGGCGACCGTGTCGAGCTCGTCGCGCCGTTCGAGCTGGCGGGCGAGATCGCGGTGCGGACGGGTCAGGCTGCCGCTGCGCCGGCGGCCGTCTCCTCGACGGAGCCGAGCGAGACGGCGAAGACGACGTGGTGGCGGTTGACCGCGATGAAGTCGTGGCTCGTGAGGCGCTTCTCGCCGTCGAGCTCCTGAACGGTCGCGTCGCTCAGCGAGATGAAGTCGCGCTCGGGCGCGTTGAGGAGATCGGAGAGGCGGCTGCGGTAGCCGTCGGCGGCGAGCGTCGCGTTGCCGACGATGCGGTGGCGCGGGGTGTCGATCGAGATGCGCTCGTGGCGATGCTGCACGAGACGCTCATCGGCAGCGTCGGCGCGCGAACTCAAGGCCGCGCGCTCGTCGTGTGCGAACTAGTGCGCGACATGCTCGCTCCCCCGTCACCGTCAGTCCCCGAGCTGCTTCTCCATCCAGATCTCCACCGGCTGGCCGTCGCGCGCGGTGCGCTGCACGGTGCGGTAGCCCTCGCCGGCGTAGAGCGCGAGCGCCTCGACGAGGACCTCGGTCGTCAGGACGCGCACGCGCTCGTGCCCGTGCTCGGCGGCGCGCCGCTCGAGCTCGTGCAGCAGCCGGCGGCCGTGGCCCGCGCGGCGGGCGTCGGCGGAGACGAACATGCGCTTGATCTCGCCGACGCCGGGCGCGAGCGTCCGCAGCCCGCCGCAGCCGATCGCGCGCCCGTCCTCGTCGTAGGCGACGAGCCAGGCGGCGCCCTCGCCGGTGAACGCGTCCTCGCTGGCGAAGATCCGCTCGCTCGGGACGAACCCCGCGCCCAGCCGCGTGCGCAGGAGCTGCATGTACTCGGCGTACAGCGCCTGCGCCGCCGGGCCGTCGGCGGGCTCGGCGCGGATCGCGTCGGAGGAGCCCGAGTCCGCGCGCAGCGCGATGATCGCGACGTCGTCGGTGAGCTCGCGCGCCCAGCGCTCGGCCTCGGCGTAGGCCAGCTCGACGAGCGCCTGCGGCTCGAGCGCGGCATGCTCGCGGACGAGCGCGCCGACGCGCTCGTGGCCGAACAGCTCGCCGTCGCGGCGCGCCTCGTGCAGCCCGTCGGTGCTGGCGAACAGCAGGTCGCCCGCGGTGAACGCGAGCTCGTGCTGGTCGAAGTGGACCTCGTCGGCGACGCCGAGCGGCAGGCCCGTCGTCGGCAGCTCGCGCTGGTCGCCGGCGCTGACGTGCAGCGGCGGGATGTGGCCGGCGTTGGCGTAGCGCAGGACGCCGGCGTCGATGACGGCGAGGAAGGCGGTCACGAGCGCGACGCGCCCGGGCAGGCGCCGGCGCAGGATCGCGTTGGCCTGCGTGAGCACCGTCGGCCGGGTTCTCGGAGTCCCACGTGCGCGCCTCGACGAAGAAGCGCACCATCGCGCTGACGGCCGCGACCTCCAGGCCCTTGCCGCTGACGTCGCCGACGAGCACGGCCAGCGCCCCGCTCGGCAGCCGCCACGCGCCGAAGATGTCGCCGCCTGAGACCTCGTGTCCGACGGGCTCGTAGACGAGGCCGAGCGCGAAGCCCTCGAGCTCGGGCGGGCTGCCCGGGACGAAGCCGCGCGTCAGCGCCGCGGCGACCTTGCGCTCGTGCTGGTACTCCAGCGCGTTGGCGATCGCCGCCGCCGCGGGCCGCGCGAGCGACTCCAGCAGCGCGAGGCGGCGCTCGTCGATGACGTCCTCGTCGGGGTGGATCACCGTCAGGATCCCGAAGCGCCGCGGGCCGAGGCCGAGCGGCACGTGGGCGTATGAGCCGACGCCCTCGTCGAACACCCAGGGGATCGCGGCCGCGCGATCCTCGGGCCGGCTGACGTAGGCCTCGCCGCTCTCGAAGGCCGCGCCGATCATCCCCTCGCCGCGGACGAAGCGGTGCTTCGCCAGGCGCTCGGTCACGCCCGCGCTGGCGACGACGCGCAGCGTCTGCGTGACGCTGTCCAGGCGCAGGAGCATGACCGACGGCGCGTCGGTGACGATCGCCGCCTGCTCGACGATCGCCTCGTAGACGCTGTCGAGGTCCAGCGACTCGGTCATGGCCTGCGCGGCCGCGTGCAGCATCTCCTCGGCGCCGGCGCGGCGCGCCTCGCGCTCGAGCAGCTCGGAGCGCTCGAGCGCCAGCGCGGCGAGGTTCGCGAAGACCTCGGTGACGCGCAGCTGCTCCTCGCCCAGCCGCGGGCGCGGCGGGGCGGACGACAGGGCGAGCACGCCGAGCGTGCGCCCGCCCGCGGTGCGCACCGGGCAGGAGATGAACGACGACGTCCGGTACCAGGCCCAGGCGGCCTCGGCGGTCGCAGGGTCGAGGTTCTCGCGCAGGCGCGCGCGCAGCGCCTCGCCGCCCGACCAGTCCGAGACGTCGCCGAGCAGCAGCGGGCGCCCGCTCTCGATCGCCGCCTCGGTCACGCCGCCGCGGTCGGGGTCGTAGGGCCGGTCGAGCACCGACTGCAGCGCCGCGCGGATCGCGGGCGTCTCGAACCAGGCGGCCGCGGGGCGGATGTGGCCGCGCTCCCAGTCGACGACCTGAAACGCGCAGCCGTCGATGTCGAGGAGCACGCGGACCTGCATGAGGATCTCCTCGAGCGTGCGGCGCAGCCAGGCCTCGGAGCTCGCCGCATGCTCGATCCCCGGCTCCGTCCCGGTCTGGCGCATGAAGTGACGATAGCCCCGGACACGGAGGCGGTGGACGGCGGGCGCCATCCTCACCGAACGTCTGTCCTTTCGGTTTGATCGCCACGGCCGCGGGAACCACAATGTGCGGAATGCTGCTCGCGCTCAACGCCCTGCTCTACCTCACCGCGTTGACGCTCGCGATGGCCGTCGTCACCCCGCTCCCCGACGGTGCCGGCCGTCGCGCCCGCGTGGCGCGCCTGGTGCTCGTGCTCGGTGGCGGCCTGACGGTCGCCGCCGCGATGGTGCTGGCGGCCCTCGGCCTGTGGTTCGAGTCCGCCCTCGCGGGCACCGTCGCGATCCTCGTCGTCGGCGCCTGCATGTGGGTCGCGGTCGGCCGCAGGACCGCCCCCGCCGAGGCGGAGGACGAGGACGAGGACGACGACGGCGGCAGCCTGTTCAAGCCGCCGCCGCCGGAGCCGACGAAGCCCGAGGGCGGCCCGTCCGACGACCACTGGAACGACTGGTCGGAGTTCGACGCCGCGCGCGCCGGCTGGGCGCGCGAGCGCGAGCCCAGCGGCGTCTAGCCCAGCCCGCGCCGACGCTCCGGAATTCTGCGAGGGTCTGCGCGTGCCCGGCGCACGCCCGCTGCAGCTCATCCTGGCCCGCAACCTGCTGTCGAGCCTGTCGACGCCCGCCTTCCTCGTCGACGCCGAGGGCCAGCTGCTGTTCTTCAACGAGGCGGCTGGGGCGCTGCTCGGCCGCCGCTACGAGGAGACCGGGCAGATGGCGCCCGCCGAGTGGACGGCGACGTTCGGGCCCTTCGACGACGAGGGCCGGCCGATCCCCTACGACGAGGTCTCGCTGACGACCGCGCTGCGCGGCAACCGCCCCTCGCACGGGGGCTTCCGGATCCGCTCCGCCGCAGGCGTCGACCACCTGATCGAGGCCAGCGCGCTGCCGATCGTCGGCGACGACAACTTCCACGGCGCGATCGTCGTCTTCTGGCCCAAGGGCGACGGGAAGCCGGCGCCGTGAAGGTGACGATCTGGGGCTCGCGCGGTTCGATCCCGGCCCCGGGGCCGGAGACGATGCGCTACGGCGGCAACACGTCGTGCGTGCAGGTGACGCTCTCCGACGGCACGCTGCTCGTGCTCGACGCCGGAACCGGGATCCGCGCGCTCGGCCTGACGCTGGCGCGCGCGCCGCAGCAGGGCCCGGTGAACATCCTGCTGACCCACCTGCACCTCGACCACATCCAGGGGCTGATGTTCTTCGCGCCCTGCTTTCACAGCGACGCCGAGGTCGTGGTCTGGGGCCCGCCCGCCCCCGCCTCGCCGGCCTCGCCGGCCACGCGCGCGTCGCCGCTGCTGGACCGCATCGCCCGCTACATCTCGGCGCCGCTGTCGCCGGTCGACGTGCGCGAGCTGCCCGCCCGCGTCGCCTTCCGCGAGGCTCCGCCCGGCGAGTGGCGGATCGGACCGGCGACCGTCCGCGCCTGCGCGGTCAGCCATCGCGGCCCGACGCTCGGCTACCGGATCGAGGACGCCGGCGCGACGCTCTGCTACATCCCCGACCACGAGCCCGCGCTCGGCACGCCGCTGGACGAGCTCGAGGACGAGTGGATCTCGGGCCTGGAGCTCGCCGCCGGCGCCGACCTGCTGATCCACGACGCGCAGTACACCGACGAGGAGTATCCGCGCCATCTCGGCTGGGGGCACTCGTCGATCTCCGACGCGCTCGCCTTCGCCCGCCGCGCGGAGGCCCGCCGGCTCGTGCTCTTCCACCACGACCCGCGCCACGGCGACGACTTCCTCGACGCCGTCGCCGGCGACGCATGCGCGCGCTGGGAGGCCGCCGGCGGTCGCGCCGGCGCCCTGCAGATGGCGGTCGAGCGCCTGCAGCTCTCGGTCGAGGCGCCTAGGCCTTCTCGGCGCGCGCCTTCAGCTCGCCCGGCAGCACGTTGACGAGCCGATCGCGCAGCTTGTCGGCGACCGGGCCGGTGACGAGCATCCCGAGCATCCCGCTGAGGCCCACCTTCAGCGCGTAGGTCGCGCGCGTGCGCCCGTCGCCGAGGTCCTCCAGGCGCCAGGACCCGTCGAGCGACTTCAGGCTGCCGCGCTCCTGGGAGAAGCTCAGCCCGTGCGGCGACTCGTAGTGGATGCGCTGCACGGTGCGGATCGTCTGGACCTTGGCGTCGAAGACGACCTCGCAGAGCGACGGCCGGTTGGCCGCGTCGCGCTCCTCGACGTCGATCTCGGTGATCGTCGCCTGCCATTCGGGCCAGGACTCGACGTCGGCGACGATCTCCCACACCCGTTCGATCGGGGCGTCGATCTCGGCGCTCGCCGTGGCGGTCAGGTCTCCCATCGCTTCAGCCTCCCTCGACGCGTGCCTTGAGCTCAGCGGGGCGGCCCTCGATGAGGATCTCCCGGATCTTCTCCTCCAGCGCGCCCTTGAGGAAGCGCCCCATCAGCACGCCCGGGTCGCCGTCGAGCGTGTAGGTCGCGCGCGTGCGCCCGTCGCCGGCCTCCTCGAGCTGCCAGGAGCCCTCCATCGAGCGCAGGTCGCCGCGCTCCTGCGTCCAGGTCAGCGCGCTCGGCGACGCGTAGGCGAAGCGCACGCGCGCCGTGAAGACCTTGAGCTTGGCGTCCGTCGTCGTCTCGCACTGGACGGCGCGGCCGTGCTCGTCGCGCTCGAGCACGGTGATCGTGTCCAGCCCCTTCTGCCACTCGGGCGCGGTCGCGACGTCCTCGACGACCGCCCAGACCGCGTCGAGCGGTGCGTCGATCTCGGTGCTCGCGCTGCCGCTCATCGCGCCCATTGGCGCGACCTTACCCGCTAGGCGAGCCCGGCGGCGAGGCGCGCGAGCGCCTCGTCGATGACCTCCGGGCGCTTGCAGAAGGCGAAGCGCACGAGCGTGCGGCCGGCCTCGGCGTCGTCGTAGAAGGCGCTCGTCGGGATCGCCACAACGCCGGCGCGCTCGGGCAGGGCGCGGCACCAGCCGGCGGCGTCGCGGACGCCGAGCGCGGCGACGTCGGCGTTGACGAAGTAGCCGCCCTGCGGGACCCCGAGATCGAACCCGAGCGCCCGCAGCCCGGCGCAGAGGCGGTCGCGGCCGGCGCGCAGCGAGTCGCGCAGCGGCGCGACGTGGCGCTCGGCGTCGGCCAGCGCGCCCGCGACCGCGTGCTGAAACGGCGTGCCGCCGGCGAAGGAGAGAAACTGCTTGGCGGCGCTCACGGCGCCGACGAGCTCCGGCGGCCCGCTGCACCAGCCGATCTTCCAGCCCGTGAACGAGAACGACTTGCCGGCGCTGGAGATCGTCAGGGTGCGCTGCGCCATCCCCGGCAGCGTCGCGAGCGGGACGTGCTGGCCGTCGTAGGCGAGGTGCTCGTAGACCTCGTCGGTGACCGCCACGAGGTCGTGCTCGACGCACACGCGCGCGACGGCCTCCAGCTCGGCGCGCGTGAGCACGCGGCCGGTCGGGTTGTGGGGCGAGTTGAGCAGCAGCATCCGCGCGCGCCCGCCGGCGGCCGCGGCGTCGAGCTCGTCGGCGTCGACGGCGAAGTCGGGCGGGCGCAGCGTCACGAGCCGCCGCGTCGCGCCGGCCATCGCGATCGTCGCGGCGTAGGAGTCGTAGAAGGGCTCGAGCACGACGACCTCGTCGCCGGGCTCGAGCAGGCCGAGCATCGTCGCGGCGATTGCCTCGGTGGCGCCGAAGGTGACCTGCACGCCGTGGTCAGGATCGACGTCGAGGCCGTAGACGCGGCGCTGGTGGTCGGCGATCGCGGCGCGCAGCGAGGGCACGCCGCCCAGCGGCGCGTACTGGTTGGCCGCGCCGCTGCGCATCGCGGCGGTCACGGCGTCGACGATCTCCTCGGGGCCGTCGGTGTCCGGAAAGCCCTGGCCGAGGTTGATCGCGCCGGTCCGCAGCGCGAGCGCCGACATCTCGCTGAAGATCGTCGTGCCGAAGGGGCGCAGGCGGGTCGCCGTCATTGCGGCGGCAGGCCGTCGCAGGCGAGGCTGCGATTGGCGTAGGCGCGGTCGCCGGTCAGCTCGCGCCCGAACCAGGCCGGCGCCTGGAACGCCCGCGCCGACTCCTCGTCGGGGAACTCGACCTCGGCGACGACGAGCCCCTGCAGGTCGCCCGTGTACTCATCGACCTCGGCCTCGCCGCCCTCCAGCCGCATCCGCCGGCGCGTCTTCTCAAGCCGCCGCCCCTCCGTGAGCTCCCACAGCGCCTGCGCGTCGGCGCCCGCGACGGGCAGCTCGACCTCCGTGCGCACCTCGCCGCGGCCGGACTTGATCGCGAGCTTCGGCGCCGCCGATCCGGTCCGCATGCGGACCTCGGTGTCGCCGTCGAGCGCGAGGTAGCCCTGCCTGATCGTCTCCCCGCGCGCGAGCCGCAGCGTCGCCGGGAGCCCATGCAACAGGAACTTGCGCTCGATCTCGGTGGCCATGGGCAGATCTTGCCCGATTGACGGCGACCTGATCGCGGTCGCACGGGCGTAGTCTGCGCGACCGATGGCCCAACGCCGGCTTCAAGGTCTTCAGCGCGTGCTGGGGGTCAACGCGCTGTTCGCGACCGCCTACGGCAACGTCGGGTCCTCGATCTACTACGCGCTCGGGCTCGTCGCCGGCCTCGCGCTCGGCCTCACGCCGGTCGTCTTCGTCATCACCGGCATCTTCTTCTTCTGCACGGCCGCGACCTACGCCGAGGCGACGGCGATGTTCCCCGAGGCCGGCGGCTCGTCGAGCTTCGCGCGCCACGCGTTCAACGAGTTCGTCTCGTTCTTCGCGGCCTGGGCGCAGATGCTCAACTACGTCATCACGGTCGCGATCTCGGCCTTCTTCGTGCCGCACTACATCGGGGGCCTGTTCTGGGACCCGCTGCGCCATGCGCCCGGCGACGTCATCTTCGCCGCGGGCGTGATCGTCCTGCTGTCGGTCATCAACGTCGTCGGCGTCAAGGAGTCGGCGAACCTCAACATCGTCCTCGCGGTCGTCGACTTCTTCACGCAGCTGCTGATGGTCGTCGTCGGGGCGGTGCTCGTCTTCTCGCCGCAGGTGCTCGCCGACAACATCCACCTCGGGGTGGCGCCGACGTGGAAGGAGTTCCTGCTGGCGATCCCGCTCGGGATGATCGCCTACACCGGCATCGAGACGATCTCCAACATGGCCGAGGAGGCCAAGGACGAGGCGGTCACGATCCCCAAGGCGATCGCGCGCGTTCGCACGGCGGTCTACGCGATCTACTTCACGCTGCCGGCGGTCGCGCTGTCGGCGCTGCCGGTGACGCTCGACCCGCAGACCGGCGACTACATCACGCTGCTGGGCGTCAAGGAGGAGGACGGCGGCTTCGCCGGCGACCCGATCCTCGGCGTGATCAAGCAGCTGGACCTCGGGTTCTTCCAGCAGCCGGGCGAGCTCTACGTCGGCCTGCTGGCGGCGACGATCCTGCTGATCGCGACGAACGCCGGGATCATCGGCGTGTCGCGGCTCGTCTACTCGATGGGCATCCACCGTCAGGTGCCCGACCGCCTGCGCCAGCTGCACCCGCGGTACGGGACGCCGTGGATCGGGATCCTCGTCTTCGGCGTCATCGCCTGCCTGACGCTGCTGCCGGGACAGGCCGAGTTCCTCGGCAACATGTACGCGTTCGGGGCGATGCTGTCGTTCACGATCGCCCACGCGGCGGTCATCCGCATGCGCGTCGTGCATCCCGACAGGGAGCGCCCGTACCGGATGCCGGGCAACCTCAAGATCCGGGGGCGCGACATCCCCGGGTTCGCGGTCTTCGGCGGCATCGCGACGGCGCTCTCGTTCATCGTCGTCACGACGCTGCACCCGGAGGTCGCGATCGCCGGCACTCTCTGGCTGGGGCTGGGCATCGCCGTCTACACCTTCTACCGCCACCGCCACGGGCTCGACCTCACGACGACCGCGAAGATCGTCCTCCCGCAGCCGGTCACGGCGACCGAGGCCGAGTACCAGTCGGTGCTCGTCGCGCTCGAGCTCGACCACTTCTCGCCGCAGATCATCGCCACCGCCGCCAAGCTCGCCGCCCGCGGCGGGCGCGGGATCTACGTCATCGTGATGATCACCGTGCCGCAGTCCTCGCCGGTCGACGCCGAGCTGCCCGAGCGCGAGGCCGCCGCCGCGTCGGTCATCGAGCACGCGCGGCTGCTCGTCGGCCGCCGGCTGACGGGTCGCGTCGTGAAGATCCGCGCCGGCCAGGGCGGCCGCGTGATCATCGACGAGGCGCGCACGATCCGCTCGCAGGCGATCGTCCTGCCGCTGCCGCCGCGCACCGGCACGACGCTCTTCGGCAAGACCGTCGAGACCGTGCTCGCCGAGCGTCCGTGCCGCGTGATCATCGAGTCCGAGCCCTCGCGGGTGTGACCGCCTACTTCTCCGTCGGCCCCTCGGCGTCGCTGGAGCCGATCGCCTGACCGGTCCGGGTGAGCGTCACGAAGACGAGCCCGCCGACCATGTTCCCGGCGACCGCGACGACGAAGTTCTGCAGGACGTCGAGGCTGCCGATGTCCGCGTGCAGGCGCAGGCCGAAGATCAGCTCGAGCGTCACGACGATGACGTGGTTGAAGGAGCCGAGCGTCAGCAGCGTGCCGCAGATCCAGGCGACGAAGATGCGCCCGCCGGTCGAGCCCACGGCCTCGAGCATCCAGGTCATCGCGGTGATCAGCGCGCCGCCGACGATCGCGCTGCAGAAGGCCGTCAGGACGCTGTTCTCGTCGAAGCCCTCGGCGATCGTGACGAGCGTGTCGGAGGTGCCCTCGGGCAGCACGCCGTTGACGCTGACGATCAGGATCAGGATCGTGCCGCCGGCGATGTTGAGGATCGGCGAGACGAACCACAGCTCGGCGAGCTTGAGCTTCGTGATCAGCCCGCTGCGCAGCCCCAGGACGGGGACCAGGAAGTTCTCGGTGAAGAGCTCCGAGCGCCCGACGACGATGAAGATGAAGGCGATCCCGAAGCCCAGCGCGCCGATGACGTGGGCGGGCTCCTCGCCGAGCTTCGGGGTGAACGCCGCCGCGATCGTGGAGAGCGCGATGACGCCGAAGACGACGTCGAAGCCGGCGACGAGCGCCGTCGACCCGATCTCCAGGCGCGAGCGCCCGAGGCGGCGCCTGCCCTCGGCCTCGACGCGCTCGTAGATCTCGTGTGGTTCGGGAGCCTCGGCCATGCGGGCGGACGTGTACCCGCCCGGCCCGCCCGCTAGCCCGAGGCGGCGCCGGCGCGGGGATCTCGTACGGCCGCGGCGTGGCTACCGCCGCAGCGCCCGGACGCTGGCGCGCGCCTGCGCGGCGCCCTCGTCGCCGCCGCGCAGCACGACCCGCAGCGCCGCGCGCCGCGCCGACTTCGGCAGCACGATCCGGACGCTGTTGGCTCCGGCGCGGCCCTTGACGGCCTTCGTCACGACGCGCTTGGCGCCCTTGTAGACGATCGCCTTGACCGCCGCCCGCTTGGTCAGGCGGTAGCTCACGCGCAGCGAGCCGGTTCCCCGCTTGACCTTGACGATCCGCACGCGCAGCGGCGCCGCGCCGACCGTCACCTTCCCGGTCATGCCCGGGTGGACGCGGCAGAGATAGGTGAACGTGCCCTCGTGGGTGAACACGTGTGAGAACGAGCCGCCCGCGGGGGCCTTCGTGACCTCGGAGATCTTCGCGCCGGGGTGGGACTCGAAGCTCTCCGCCTGGCCGGCGGTCGCGGTGACGGAGTGGTTGACGTCCTCGCCCGTCCAGCTCCACTTCACGACGTCGCCGAGCTTGATCGACAGGTTGGCCGGCGCGAAGACGAAGTCGGCGACCTTGACGTTGTAGGTCTTCGCCGTGCGCGCGGCCTTCGCCACCTGCGCGGGCGCCGGGGCGGGCGCGCTGCTCGGCGGATTCGCGGGCTGGACATCGGGCGCGCCGGAGGCGACGACGTTCACGGCCCCCGTCATGTCCGGATGCACGCGGCACAGGTACTGGTAGCTGCCGACCTGCCGGAACGTATGGCTGTAGCTGCCGGCCGCCGGCGGGCCGAGGATCGCGCTGACGAGCGCGCCGAGATGGCTCTCGAAGCTCTCCAGCAGGCCGCCGATCGAGCTGACGGAGTGGTTGAGGTCCGAGCCCGTCCAGTCCCACTCGACGGTGTCGCCGCTGTTGACGGTCATCGTCGCGGGGGCGTACTGGTAGCCGGCGATCGCGACGTGGCGCGTGATCGGGCCGGCCGTCACGGGCGGCGGGGGCGGCGCGACCGCCGTCGCGGCGACGATCGCGCTCGCGACGCTGACGTTGCCGGCCGTGTCGACGGCGGCGACGCGGTAGGTGTAGGTCGTGCCGTTGACGACCGACGTGTCGACGTAGGCGCTCGTGACGGGGGCGGCGAGCGTCGTCCATCCGGCCCCGTCGGCCTGGCGCTGGACGACGTAGTTGCTGAGGTCCGGTGCGGGGACGTCGGGCCAGTCGATCGTGATGCTCGCGTCGCCGGCCGTCGCGGCGGGTGCCGCCGGCGCGCTCGGCGGCGTCGTGTCGGGGGTCGCGGGCGGCGTCGTGACATTGATCGTGCCCGTCATGTCGGTGTGGATGCGGCAGACGTAGGCGTACGTGCCGACCGACGCGAACGTGCGGCTGAAGCCGCCGGCCGGCGGGCCGGTGATCTGGTTGTCGGTCAGGCCGAGGTGGCTGTCGAAGCTCGGGCTGCCGCTCGTCGACGTGACCGAGTGGTTGAGGTCGCTGCCCGACCAGTCCCAGGCGACGGTGTCGCCGGTCTTGATCGTGATCGCGGCGGGGGCGAAGACGTAGTTGGCGATGTCGACGTGGCGCGTCACCGGGCCGGTCGTCGGCGGCGGCGCCACGGGCGTCGCGGTGACGATCGCGCTCGCGGCGCTCGTGTTGCCGGTGAGGTCGACGGCCATGACGCGGTAGGAGTAGGCGGTGCCGTTGACGGCGGTCGTGTCGGCGTGGACGCTCGCGGCCGGCGAGGCGATCGTCGTCCACGTGCCGGTGCCGATGCGCCGCTGGACGACGTAGTTGCCGAGGTCGGTGGCCGTGCTGTTGGCCCAGTCGATCGTCACGCGCGAGTCCGCGGCGGTCGCGACGACGCCGGTGGGGGCGCTCGGCGGCGTCGTATCGGGCGTCGGCCCGGTCGCCGCGACGGTGACGCTGGCGTTCATGCCGGAGTGCAGCGTGCACTTGTAGGTGAAGCGGCCCGTGACGTTGAAGGTCTTGAGGAACGTGCCGGTGGTCTTGTTGCCGCTGGAGAACGTGTCCGCCTGGCCGGTGTCGGCCGTGACGTTGTGCGAGCGGTCGCCCGCCCAGGTCCACGTGACGCTGTCGCCGGGCGCGACCGTCACGGCCGTCGGCGAGAAGGTCTTGTTCGTCGTCAGGGCGACGGCGTGGTTGGCGGCGAAGGCAGCGGGCGCCTGCGCGGCGCACGCCGCCACGCACACCCCCAGAACGGCGGCGGCACGGCAACGCACAGAGAGAGCTTTCATGCGGTACGTGTTCGGCTGGGTGGACGTCTGGCGCGGGGCGCAGCGGCCGTGCGTGGCCGGATGTCCTAGGGACCCCAGGGACCACGTACGAAAAAAGTCCGAGGCCCCAGGTGACGGGCAGATGACCAATGTCCGCCCGCCATGTGATAGTCCTTCCGAACGGTCGCGTTCGTCCTACGAGTCCATCCCAGCTCGTGTTCGCAGCCGGACCATCGACAGCCGTGCCACCCCGCCCAGCCACACAATCCGTCTTCGTACGCGTTGCGCACTGGTGCGCGACGCACCGCCTGCTCACGTTCGGCGGCTGGGTCGTGCTGCTCGTCGCCGCGTGGGTGATCGGCTCGTCGCTGGGCACGCAGAAGATCGACAGCTTCCGCCTGCCGGGGACCGAGTCCCAGAAGGCCTACGACGTGCTCGCCGAGCATGCCCCGAACCGCAACGGCATCGTCGACCAGTTCGTGTTCGTCGCCCGCGACGGCTCGCTGCGCGAGGGTCCGGCCAGCGCCGGCATGCAGAAGGCGCTCAGCCGGCTGAAGGCCGACCCCGACATCGTCGCCGTCACCGACCCGCGCCGCAACGGCCAGCTCACGCCGGACGGCAAGCTCGGCGTCTCGTCGGTCACCTACAAGAGCGGCGCCGAGGACTTCGACGTCGAGCGCTTCAAGCGCGTCGAGAAGGAGGGCTTCAGCGCGCGCAGCCCGGCGCTGGAGATCGAGCACGGCGGCCAGGGCGCGGAGGTCGTGCGCCAGTCCGCCAGCCAGGGATCGTCGACGGAGTTCTTCGGCCTGCTGGCCGCCGCGGTCGTCCTGATGATCACGTTCGGTTCGGCGATCGCCGCCGGCGTCCCGCTGCTCAGCGCGATCCTCGCGCTCGGGACGACGCTCGGCCTCGTCCCGGTGATCTCGCAGATCGTCGACACGCCCGACTTCGCGGGCCAGCTCGCCGCGCTGATCGGCATCGGCGTCGGGATCGACTACGCGCTGATCGTCGTCACCAGATACCGGGCCGAGCACGCCCGCGGCCTGTCGCGCGACGAGGCGCTGCTGCTGTCCGTCGACACCGCCGGGCGGACGGTCTTCTTCGCCGGTCTGACGGTCATCATCGCGCTGCTCGGGCTGCTGCTGCTGGGCCTGTCGTTCATGCAGGGCGCCTCGCTGGCCTCGGCGCTGGCGGTCCTGCTCGTGATGTGCGCGTCGCTGACGCTGCTGCCGGCGATCCTGAGCAAGACCGGGGACTGGATCGACCGCTGGCGGCTGCCGCTTCCCGGTCGCCGCCGCCGCGACGCCGCCGCCGCCGCTGCCGCCGCGCAGCCCTCCGGGCTGCCGGGCGAGAGCCCGGGCTGGCGGCGCTGGGCGGAGCTCGTCCAGCGCCGGCCGGTGCCCGCGATCGTCCTGTCGCTGGCGGTCCTGCTGGCGCTCGCGGTCCCCGCGCTGCACATGCGCCTGGGCACCTCCGACGCCGGACTGGACCCGCCCGGAACGACGACCAAGATCGCCTACGACCGCATCTCCGACGCCTTCGGCGCGGGGACCAACGCCCAGTTCCTGATCGTGGTCCAGCTCCCCAAGCCCGGCGACGCCGCGGCCGCGCAGGCCGTCGCCGCCGCCGTCAAGCGCGATCCCAACGTCGCGGTCGTCTCGCCGCCGCAGCTCACGCCGGACCGCACGGTCGCGACGATCGTCATGTTCCCGAAGACCGGGCCGCAGGACGAGGCGACGACGAAGCTGCTCGACCGCCTCCGCAACCAGGCGATCCCCACGGCCCAGCGCGCCAGCGGCGCGCAGGTCTACGTCGGCGGGGCGACCGCCTCGCAGGAGGACTTCACCGAGGTGATCTCCGGCAAGCTGCCGCTGTTCGTCGGCATGGTCGTCCTGCTCAGCGCGCTGCTGCTGATGGCCGTCTTCCGCAGCGTCTTCGTGCCGATCAAGGCGGCGCTGATGAACCTCCTGTCGATCGGCGCGGCGCTCGGGGTGATCACGCTCGTCTTCCAGGACGGCCATCTCGCGGGCGCGCTGGGCGTCGGCACGGGGCCGATCGAGTCCTTCGTGCCGGTGATGCTGTTCGCGATCGTCTTCGGGCTGAGCATGGACTACGAGATGTTCCTGATGTCGCGCATCCACGAGGAGTGGGACCGGACCGGCGACGCGTCGCTGGCGGTGCGCAACGGCGTCGCGACGACCGGGCGCGTGATCACCGCGGCCGCCTCGATCATGATCGTCGTCTTCGCCTCGTTCGCGCTCGGCCCGGATCGCGTGATCAAGGAGTTCGGGCTGGGTCTGGCGATCGCGGTATTCCTGGACGCCGTGATCATCCGCTGCCTGCTCGTTCCGGCGATCATGCAGCTCGCCGGGCGGGCCGCCTGGTGGCTGCCGTCGTGGCTGGGGTGGATCCCGCGCCTGGCCCTGGAGCGCGGGTAGCTACGCTCTCCGCCGACCCGTCGGCGCAGGAGAGGACCAGATTCATGCGACGTAGGACAGGACCGATCGCGCTCGTGCTCGTCGCAGCCCTCGGCGCGGCGGGCTGCGGCGGCGATGACAAGACGAGCGACTCGGCGCAGAGCACGCCGACCGCGCCGTCGGACGCGCCGGCGCTCGGCGTTCAGCAGACGGCGCCCGCCGAGCCCGCCAAGGCCGGTTCGGCCGAGGAGGCGGCGCGGCGCCTGCGCAGCAGCGGCTACACGGTCTCCCAGCTCGACGTCAACCCGCCCGCGAGGGCGGCCCGCAAGGTCGGCGACCACGTGCTGCTCTACGAGTACGCCGACGGCGACGCGGCCAAGGCCGGCGCGAGCGTCATCACCGGCGCCATCAAGGACCGGCCCGAGCGCGGGGTCGTCGACACCGAGGGCCGGCGCGTCTACTTCCTCGGCGAGGCGCGGGCGGTGACGGCCAGGGAGAAGGCCGCGTTCGCCGATCTCGTCGACGTCGGCGAGGGTCGCTGAGCGAGCGGTCAGGTCCGCGCGCGCTCGGGGACGCGCGCGAGGTGCGGGGCGGCGAGGAAGTCCTCGAGCGGGCGCGGCTCGCCGAGGTGAAAGCCCTGGCCGTGGGTGACGCCCAGCTCGCGCAGCAGCGCGACGGTGGCGTCGTCGCCGACGTGCTCGGCGACGGTCTGCTTGCCGAGGCCGCGCGCGATCCCGACGACGGCCTTGATGACGAGCCGGTCGGTCGTCGTCGAGCAGCAGTCGCGCACGAACTCGCCGTCGATCTTCAGCAGGTCGAAGCGCACGTGCTTGAGGTAGTAGAAGGAGCCGAAGCCGGCGCCGAAGTCGTCCAGCGCGAAGCAGCAGCCGAGCGCGGCGAGCTGGTCGGAGAACTCGCGCGCCTTGGCGATGTTCGCGATCGCGGCGGTCTCGGTGATCTCGAAGATGACCCGGGCGGGGTCGAGGCCCGTGTCGCGCAGCTCGCGCTCGATCGTGCGCAGCATCCCCGGATCGCCCATCGACGCGCCCGACAGGTTGATCTCGACGCGCAGGCCGCCGGCCGCGCCGGCGTCATGCGCGGCGACCGCCCGGATCGCCGTGGAGACCGTCATCCGGTCGATCTCGTGGATCATCCCCAGCCGCTCGGCCGTTGACAGGAACGCGGCCGGCGGGATCAGGTCGCCGTGGTCGTCGCGCATGCGCAGGAGGACCTCGAACTGGGTCACGAGGCCGCTGTCGAGCGCCAGGATCGGCTGCGCGACGAGCGCGAACGCCTCGCTGTCGATCGCGACGCGGATCCGCTCGGCCCAGGTGATCCGGCCGCGCATCCGCGCCTGCGCGTGCTCGCCGCCGACGTGCAGCGCGACCTGGTTGCGCCCGCCCTCCTTGGCGTCGTACATCGCGATGTCGGCGTTGACGAGCACGTCCTCGCCGCGCAGGGCGTCGGCGGCATCGAACATCGCGACGCCGATGCTGGCCGTCATCGCGCGCCCGCTGGCGCCCGGAACCGCGATCCGCTCCGCGCGCAGGGTCGTCAGGAGGTCCTCGGCGACGCGCTGTGCCTGCTCGGCATTGGCGCGCGGCAGCAGCGCCGCGAACTCGTCGCCGCCGAGCCGCGCGAGGACGTCGCTGTCGCGCAGCCGCCCGGCGAGCAGCGATGCCACGCGCGCGATGAGCTGGTCGCCGGCCTGATGGCCGAGCGTGTCGTTGACGTACTTGAAGTGGTCGAGGTCGAGCAACAGCAGCGCGCCATCGGAGCCGTAGCGGCGCACGAGCTCGGCGTGGGTCTCGAGCTGCTCGGCGAAGCTCGACCGGTTGTGCAGCCCGGTCAGCGAGTCGTGGGTGGCGAGGTAGTGCAGGTTCTCTTCGTAGCGGCGGCGGTGCGTGACGTCCTGCACCTGGATCAGCAGGCGCCGCGGGGCGCCGTCGTCGTGGATCGTCGTCGCCTGCAGCGCAACCCAGATCGGTGTCCCGCTGGCGTGCGCGAAGCGCGTCTCCTCGCGGTACTGCGACTGCTCGCCCGACAGCAGCGCGGCGATCGCGGCGCCGTCGCGGTTGGCCTCCAGCGGATGCAGCAGCGCATCGAAGCGCATGCCGGCCAGGCGCTGGGGCGTGCATCCGGTGAGCGTGCAGAGCGCGGGGTTGACGCGCAGGATGCGACCGTCGGCGCCCGTCAGCGCCATGCCGATCGGCGAGCCCTCGAACGCGCCGCGGAAGAGCTCCTCGGCGGTGGCGAGCTCGGCGGTCGCCCGCTTGCGCGCGCTCGTGTCGCGGATCGCGCTGGAGACCATCATGCCCTCGTCCGTCGCGAGCGGGCTGAGGCTGATCTCGACCGGGAACTCGCTGCCGTCCTTGCGCAGGCCGTAGAGCTCGAGGTCGCCGCCCACCGGCCGCGCCTCGACGTCGTGCACGCGGCTGCGGACGTGGTGGCGGTGGCGCTCGCGCAGCCGCCTCGGGATCAGCACGGACATGCTCTGTCCGACGAGCTCGTGGCGCGAGTAGCCGAACAGTCGCTCGGTCTGCGCGTTGACGAGCGTGATGTGCCCGTGGTCGTTGACGATCACCATCGCGTCGGGCGCGGCCTCCAGCAGCGCGCGGAACTTGCGCTCCGAGCCCCACAGCAGCCGGTCGCCGCGCATCAGGCGGCGCACCAGCGCGTAGTACAGGCTTCGCGTCCGGTACAGGACCCAGCGCACGAACTCCCCGAACGTGATCACGGCGGCCCCGTGCGGGTCTCGTCCCCGGGCAGCGGGCCGGCGGGCGGGGTCTTGCGCCAGCGCGACTCCTGATCGAACTTCAGCACGAGGTTGCGCTTGCGGAAGTGGCGAAACAGCGGCCCGTAGGTGAAGCGCTGGAAGTTCGCCGCGGCGTTGCCCCACGCATCCGGCTCCATGAACGGCATGAACTTGTCGGGGAAGCCCGGCATCGTGCAGCCGATGCAGATGCCGCCGGCGTTGGGGCAGCCGCCGATGCCGTTGACCCACCCGCGCTGGGGGACGTTGCAGAGCGCCGCCGGGCCCTTGCAACCGAGCTTGACGAGGCAGCGCGGGTCGTTGCCGTAGCGCGTCGCGAACTGCCCCTGCTCGGTGAAGCCCGCGCGCGAGCAGCCCTCGCGCGTCGCGCGGGCGAACAGCCGGACCGGGCGCAGGCGGTCGTCGAGCTCGGGGGCGGGACCCTCGCCGCAGGCGAAGAGGACGAGCTCGAGCAGGATCGAGGTCATGTTGTCGGGCTGCGCCGGGCAGCCGGGGATGCAGACGATCGGCGCGCCCATGCGCGAGCGCCAGGACCAGCCGAGGAAGTCCGGGACGCCCATCGCGCCCGTCGGGTTGTTCTTCATCGCCGGCACGCCGCCGTAGGTCGCGCAGGTCCCGACGGCGAGGACGACCGCCGCCTTCGGCGCGAGCCGGTCGATCCACTCGTTGACGGTGATCGGCTGGCCGTCGATCGGGTCGACGCCGAAGCCGCTCCAGTGACCCTCGCCGCTCAGCCGCTCGTCGCCGATCGCGCCCTCGACGACGAGCACGAAGGGGTCGAGGAGGTCGTCCTCGGCGTCGTACCAGGTCCGCATGAAGTCGTCGCCCGTCTCGAAGGCGAGCATCGGGTTGTGCAGGACCACGCGCGGGCCGCCGGGGATCACGCCGCTCAGCAGGTCCTCGAGGCTGGGCGAGGTCGCGGACGTCATCGCGACGGACTCGCCGTCGCAGCCCAGGCCGGCGGTCATCCAGAGCACGTGGACGGCGGCGCCGTCGTCTCCGCGGGACCCTCCGCCATACCCGTCAGCCATCGCCGTCGTCCCCTCCGTTCCCCGTGGCTTGTTTGCGGTGTATCGACACAATCCGCACGAACACTGGATCCGACGGTCGTCTAGCGCGGGGCGTCCGCGGGGGTGGACGTTCGGCGTCCGGCGCGCTTTGACCTATCCGCCGGCAGGCGCGCGCGCTAGGGTCATCGGACGGGTGTGCGTTCGTTCTCGCGGGCGCCATGCTCGGTGCCTCCCGACGGGACTCGCGCTGCAAGGAGCGCCCTGGACCATCGCCGTAGCGAACGCACGGCCATGTCCGATCCCATCCTCCCCACAGACTCCGAAGCCGAGCTTGTCCGCAAGCTCGGAACGCTGACGCTCACCTCCGAGCGCGAGGGCGACATGCACGTCGTCGCGCTCGCCGGGGAGCTCGACCTGGCCAACGCCGCGGACGTCGCGCAGGAGCTCGCCCGGGTCGAGGCGACCGACGCCGAGGCCATCGTCGTCGACCTCTCCCAGCTCGAGTTCATCGACTCGACCGGCATCCGCGTGCTGCTCGAGGCCGACGCGCGGTCGCGATCGGACTCCTGCCGGCTCACGCTGCTGCGCCCGCCCGACCGCGTGCTGCGCGTGTTCAAGATCACCGGGATCGACTCGCGCCTGCCGTTCGCCGACTGACGGGCGCGGGCGCCAGGCCTCGGGCGTCTGCGCTCGCCCGTACCATCGGCGGCCGTGGCGGACGGCGTCGAGCACCGTGATCGTCTCGCCGGTGCCATCTATGGCCAGGTCGTCTCGACCTCGACGGTTGCCGCCCTCGCGCTTGACGAGGGACTGACGGCCGTGCACCTGCTCGTCGGCGTGGTCGGCACGATGCTCACCTTCTGGCTCGCGCACGCGTACGCGGCGCTGATCGCCGACCGCGTCAGCCGGACGGCGCCACTGCGCCTGCGCGACGTCGGCATTCACCTCCGCGACGAGTGGCCGGTGGCGCAGGCTGCCGCACCGCCCGTCCTCGCGCTCTCACTTGCGGCAGCCGGCGTGTGGTCGCGTGACGCCGGCGTCACCATCGCGTTGTCGCTGGGAGTCGTCGCGCTCGCCGGCTGGGGCGCGTTCGTCGGCCGCCGCGCCGGCTACTCCTGGCCGGTGACCGCCGGCTTGGCCGCCTTCAGCGGCGGACTGGGCCTCGCGATCATCGCGCTCAAGATCTCGCTGCACTGACAGCGGCTGGGGCGTTCCGGTAGTGGGCGCGGCGGGTTTCGAACCTGCGACCTCTCGCGTGTGAAGCGACTTGGGGCCGTGAGCCAATGTGCTTATTTGCAGGAAAAAAGCGCGGGCTGTCTGAGAGGGCCTGACCGAAACCTCCCGGTATCACCCGGATCCTGCCGGGAGTATGGGACAACGTTGTCCCAAACCCGACACGACGCATCGTCCCATACGCGATGTCGTGCAGGCGGCGGGGGGCGCCGCGATTTCTGCTGGCCGACGGCTCGCGCATGGGCTCGCCACGCCGTTGCGGCAATCGCGGGGGGTCGCTGCCGCGGTGAGCGCGACAGTGGCGTGCAGATGTCCATCGCGCACCCCCCCAACCCGGACGACCGAGTGCCGCGCGCACGATCGGATCGAGGCGCCTGATGCCTCGCCCGAGTCGCGGGACGATCGACGTGCACACCCACAAGGACGGGCGTCGCACGTTCTATCTGCGCCTGACCGTCGACGGGCGCCGCCGGCGCGTGCGCCTGGGCACCGACCGCGAGGGCTGGAGCATGGGCAAGGCGATGGTCGCCCTGGAAGAGCATCAGGATGCCGTGCGCGCCGGGACCTGGACGCCGCCCGATCAGACCGTGGCGACGCCGGAAGAGGATCCGACGTTCCGCACCTTTGCGTCGAGCTGGCTTGAGGACAACATGCTCGAATGGCGAACCAACACGATTAAGGACGTGCGCTGGCGGCTGGAAGCCACCTGCTGCCGCACATCGGCGAACAGCGCCTGTCGAGCTTTGACATCCCGCGCGTGACCGCGGTCAAGACCGCGCTGCTGAAAGAGAGCCGCCGCATCGCCGAGCGCATCGACGCCGGCGAAGTGCAGCGCGACGCCAACAACGTGCCGCTGCGACCGCTGTCGAACGAGTCGATCAACAAGTGCCTGGCGCTCCTGGGCCGGATCCTCGATGACGCCGTCGAGCGCGGCTACCTGTCCGACAACCCGGCCCGCAGGGTCCGCCGGCTGCGCCACCATCACCCTCGCCGCCCGGTGCTCGAGCCGCACGAGGCTAGCGCGATGCTCGACGCCGCCGACCGCCTGGACCTGCGCCAGACCGGCATCACCGACACGGTGGCGCAGGTCGCCGCGCTGCGCGCCGACGGGCAGAGCTACCAGCAGATCGCCGACCAACTTGGCATCAGCCTTTCAACCGCGCACTACCGCCAGGCCCGCTACGAGCAGGCCGCCGAGCCGGTCGCCTACTTCCGCGTATGGGTGCGGGCGCTGTGCGCGATCGGGCTTCGTATCGATGAGGCATGCCGTGCACGCCGCAGCGACGTCGACCTCCTCGCGGGGTGCCTGCGCGTGGGCCAGTCCAAGACCGCCGCGGGCGTGCGCAGCGTGCAGTTGACCCCCGATACTGCCGGTGACCTCGAAAGGTACCTGGCGATGACCGCAGATCGTCCTTCGGACGGGCCGCTGCTACCGACCCGCCGCGGCACGTTCCACAACCGCAACAACGCCGCCAAGCGCGTCGTCGCCCCGCTCGTCGCCGAGACGAACACCGTTCTTGGCGAGCGCGGCCAGCCCAAGCTGCGTGAGGGCATCACCGCGCACGCCCTGCGCAAGACCTACTTCACGTTCCTGCACGAAGCCGGTGCACCGCCCCGGTGGATCGCCGACCAGGGCGGCCACAGCGACCCGTCGACGTCGCTTCGCATCTACACTGAATCGCTGCGCGACCGCGAGCGCCGCCAGCACGGCGCGGCGTTCGATGCGCTGCTCAACGGAACGCGGCAGAACGGCAAGGAGGATTGACCGAGCCCCCGGCCGACGGTCACGTCCCTTAGCGTGGTGTAAGAGGCGATCGGACGGATCGATGTAGGTCCGGCCACCGCGGCGCTCATCATCGTCGGACTTCTCAAGGTTCGACGGATAGGAGGCCGGCGATGGCCGGGATGGACAGGATGACGATCGCTGAGGTCGTCAGGGAGGTGTTGCGCGATGAGCACGCAGACGTCATTCGCGAGTCGGTGAGGGCGGTGGCGCGCGAGCTGATGGAGGCCGAGGTGTCTGAGCTGATCGGCGCCGAGCACGGCGAGCGCACCGAGGATCGCGCGACGCATCGCAACGGCTACCGGCCCAGGCGGTGGGACACGCGTGCCGGTGAGATCGAGTTGCAGATCCCCAAGCTGCGTCAGGGGTCTTACTTCCCGAGCTTCCTGCAGCCGCGCAAGCGCAGCGAGCAGGCGCTCGTCAGCGTGGTGCAGCAGGCCTATGTCTGCGGCGTGTCGACCAGGCGTGTCGATCAGCTCGTCGAGTCGCTCGGGCTGCGGATCTCCAGGTCTGAGGTCAGTCGGATCTCCGTGCTGCTTGACGAGCAGGTCACCGCGTTCCGGGAGCGCCCGCTGGAGGGCCGCTACCCCTACGTGTTCGTCGACGCGAAGATCGAGAAGGTCCGCGACGGCGGCCGCGTCGCGCGCAAGTGCGTCGTGATCGCGCACGCCGTTCACGAGACCGGCCGCCGCGAGATCATCGGCCTGGACGTCGGCGAGGCGGAAACCGAGGCGTTCTGGACAGAGTTCCTCAGATCACTCGTCGCCAGGGGCCTCGTCGGCGTGCAGCTCGCCATTTCCGACGCCCATCCGGGGTTGAAGGCCGCGATCGCGAGAGTCCTCGGGTCGCCGTGGCAGCGCTGCACCGTGCACTTCCTCAGGGACCTCAGAGGCCATTGCCGCAAGGACCAGCACGACGCTCTCGGCGCCCTCATCCGCCAGCTGTTCACCGCCGAGAACGGCGAGGACGCGCGCCGGCGCCTGGCCGACGCGATCGCTCAGCTCGAGCCCCGGTTGCCGAAGCTCGCGCGGCTCCTGGACGAGGCCGAAGACGACGTGCTGGCGTTCTACGCGTTCCCCGCCGAGCACTGGCCCAAGCTCAGGTCGACCAACCCCCTGGAGCGCTTCAACCGCGAGATCGGCCGCCGCACCGACGTCGTCGGCATCTTCCCCGACGACCCGTCCCTGATCCGGTTGGTCTCGATGCTCGCGATCGAAGCCAACGACGAATGGCTCGTCGGGCGCAGCTACATCAGCCAAGGCTCGATGGCGACTCTCTACGAGACACGGGCCGACAGAACTCTCTCCACCGACAACAACGACAAGGAGGTCACCGAGCTCGCCGCAGCGTGAGCGCTTCGCCGACGAGAAGAGCGCGAACTCTTACACCACGTCCCGGGACTTGACTCGGCCGACGGCGAGACTGGGCGGCGGTCCCGTCGCCACCAGCGACCGCTTGATGGCCGCAGCGGTCGCAGTGCGCGCCGCGCCATGAGCCGCGTGGGAGCCAACGGCAACGCACTCGGGTTCACGCGAACAGCAGTCCGTAAGACGCACCTCACCTGGGGGGCGGAAGGCGACGCACGCTAGATCGCCGTCGATCCCGCACATCCAGCCAGCGCTGGGCCAGATCAGGTCGTTCGAACACCCGCCAGGCGTAATCGACGATCAATACCGCGAGCGACAGCGCTAGGACTATCCCCCAAGGAGCGCCCGCGAGTGCGCTCGCGGTTCCAGCGGTGGCGGAGCCGACCACGCCTCTGATCTCGGTGATGTTCATCGGACTTGATGATCTCGGTACAGCAATTCAGACCAAACGTACAGCACTGGACCAGCGCGCGGGTACAGTCTGGTACACTCAGCCCATGGCAGCCGAAAATGAGACCCGCACCCGCCGTCCGCGTTCGCCCGGCTATCCCGCGATTGATCTCGGCACTGCGCTACAACGCGCGGTCGAGCTCTACAAGGTCGCTCCGCGGCACCCAGTCCCGCTGAGCGTTGCGGCCGAGGAGTGGGGGTTCAGTGCTAAGAGCAGCAGTACCAAGACCGTCGCAGCGGCCCTGAAACGATTTGGTCTCGTTAGGGACGTCGGAAGCTCTGAAAAGCGGCAACTTGAGCTAACGGACGCAGGGCGCGAGCTTGCCTTCCTCAATGAGGAGCGAGATGCCGACCGTTGGCGGCAACTTGTGCTCCAAGCTGCGATGCAGCCCAAGATCCATCGCCAGGTTCTCGATCACTTTGGCGGCCCGCTGCCGGACGATCGAGTGGTGTTGCGATACCTGCTCTTCGACCTCGGGTTCTCCGATGAGGCAACTGCCCAGGACTTTCTACGGCGCCTCAGTGCGACTCTGGACTTCGCGGGTATTCGGGGGACCAACGAGATCATCTCCGAAGCCGGCGATGATGATTCGGATGCATCCATCGGCGCTGAGGACGCCGCGCTGGGCGCACCACCAAGACAGTGGGACGCTCCGGCATCGGGTCCTGCAGCGTCCGCAACTCGGCCTCAACCACCGCCAGTGACGATCTACGATCATTTCCGCGCGGATCGGTCCGTCGTGCAGATTCCATACTCACATGACGAGTGGGCAACGCTGCAGGCAGGGTTTCCGCTCACTGAAGCGCAGTGGGACGCAATGATCGCGATGCTCACGGCGATGAAGCCCGGTTTGGTAGCGCGCCAGCACGAGTCTGAATCTGAGTAGCGCCGAACTTGATCCGCCGACGACCCGGCGGCAGTTAGGCGCGGCGCTGTGGCTTTGCGCGAAGGGCAGAGGCTTCGACTCGCCGCCCGCGGGCGACGCCTCGGCCATGAAGAAGCGCCGGTCAGCGGCCGTCCGGACGCGACTGCAGGTCTCGCGGCCGCCGGCGGCTGGGCGGCGCGGTGTTCATGAGGCCAACAACTACGCCGGCAACGACACGGACGACGCGTAGACCGGTTCGCCGACGAAGTTGCCGACGTCGTCCTGTGCTACGAGGAAGACCTCGTCGGCGGCGGTCGGCTCGGCCTGGGCGATACCGGCGAGATAATCGAGCGCAGGTCCGCGCTCGGTGAACGCCTCAACGAGGTTGCCGGTGCTGTCGAAGATCGAATAGGTCATGGCCTGATAGTCAGGGTACGCGTCATGGCATAGCTACTTCAACATCGGCTACGCAGAGGATGAGTTGAGGCGGTCGGCTCCATACCGACCAGTGTGCTGGTCCGCCGGTGCGAGCGACGCAGATCCCGAGATCCGGCTTGAGCGCCATTTCAGCGATGTGCCCGCCGAGCTTGGGGACGCGCGCGGCCAACTGGGCGGCCACGGATCGCTCGTCGAACATCGACAACGCCATGTGGATCGCGGCCGCGCGGTTCTCCGGTCCGCGTGGCGGACGTCCGAGCTCGTAGTGCGAGCGAAACGCCTCGCGGAAGCTCGGCGAGTCGGGCTCGGGCACGATCCGGAACAGCCGCATCGGCTCCTCCAAGACCCGCAACTCAATCCTTCGAAGCATGCTCATCGGCGCGGCCATCTCGGCGCCACATTACGTCGCAGCCCGGCATCTCGGATTCTCGCTGCAAGCCTGGAGCGCCGCGTGCCCCGCCCGACCCATCAGGCGGCGAGCATCGGACGGGTTTGGGACAACGAGATGTCCCAAACAGCGAGCAGGAAGCGCGATCATACGCTGCATCGAAGCATCGAAAAGTGCCTCTATGCAGCTATTTCCTCGTCATGGGCGCGGCGGGTTTCGAACCTGCGACCTCTCGCGTGTGAAGCGCGATGAGCTGGCGCAAATGTAGCCTATTTGCAGGGAAAAACTACGCCCGACGGGCAGCGGCCGACCAGAAGCACCCGGAACCTGCCGGATTCTGCCGGGAGTTTGGGACAACGTTGTCCCAAACCCGACGCCGCCGTGTTCGCGGTCCTTTCGCCGCGTCGGTCGTCCCGGCCTCGCCCTCGGAGCGCCGGAGGTCGTAGGGGCTCTGGATCTCGCTCATGCGACAGATGCGCACCGATGTCCGTCGCTCGCGCACCTGAACTGCTGATCGAGCTGCTCACCGAAGCGGCGCGGACGCCGGGCGGCCAGGTAGGCCTGCTGCGGGCTGGTCAGGTCGCGCAGATCCTCGGTCGCCACCGCGACTGGGTGCAGGCGCATGCCGCGCATCTCGGGGGCTTTCGGCTTCCGGACAGCGACGAATGGCGCTTCGCGCCGCGCGGCGTCGCCGACGGCATCTTCGGTCTGGACGACGCCGCCGTGGACCCGCCGCTGAAGACTCATCAGATTCGCCGCGCTGCCAAGCAAGCGCGCGGCAGCTGGCCTACCCGCCGGCTGGCAGGTGCTCGCCGACCGACCGCGTCTGCCGGAAGCGATCGACAAGGAGGCTCGCATGCCTCGCCCGATCCGCGGGACGATTGACGTCCACACGCACAAGGACGGCCTGCGCACGTACTACGTGCGCATGACCGTCGACGGCCGTCGCGAGCGCGAGCGTTTGGGGACCGATCGCGAGGGCTGGACGCCGGTCGTGCGCTGGTTGAGCTCGAGGAGCGCCTCGAGGCGGTCCGC
>CAWAZH010000004.1:0-269763 GCA_963786575.1 uncultured Actinomycetes bacterium | reverse complement strand
GGCTTGTCGACCTGCTTGCACGGGTTGGCCGTGGCCCACCCTCGCCGCTGGCCGAACTCGAAGATCGAGTGCAGCAGCCCGAGGTAGTTGAGCACGCTCTTGGGCGCCTGCCCCTCGCGTCGCTTCACGGCGATGAACGACTCGACGTCGCGAGGCTCGATGCGGTGCAGCGGTTTGGCGCCGAAGAACGGCGCGAGGTGGACGCGTAGATGCGACTCGTAGTCCATGAGCGTCGAACGCTTGCGCCCCATGCCCGCGAGATGGTCGAGATAGCGATGGCCGGCCTCCTCCACCGAAGGCCGTTCGTGCGGCGTGGCTCTTGGTCGCTCAGCGTCGATGCGACGGCGCAGCTCCGCCTCGGCCTGCGCCTTCGTCATCCCGGTCCGCTCGCCGGCGCGGCGCTTCGGGCCGAGCTTGCGCTTGACCAGCGCGTCGCCCGCTCGCCACTGGCCGTACCACGCCTCACCGCCGCCGGCGTCGACGCGAACGAAGAGCGATCCTGTTCCGTACGAGCGTCGTGCCATGTCGGGCATCATCGCGCGCGCTCCGGCGGCCGGCGCTCGATCTGCGCGATCCATGCCTCGATCGCGTCACGGCGGTAGCGGACGTAGCGGCCGAGGCGCAGGTGCGGGATCGCGTTGCGCCGCGTCTCGGCGTAGACCCACCGCGCGTCACGCGCATGAGCTCGGCGACCTCGTCCGCGGTGAGCAGCTTGTCCTCAGCGGTCTCATAGCCGCACCGGTCGTCCGATCGGGCTCGGGCTCGTCGCCGGCTCGCGGGCGGTGCGGCCTGGCGGTCGTAGCGCTCGGGGTCGTGCGCTGTGGCGCGGGCTGATCTGGAGCTTCTGCGCCGCGGCCGCGCCGATCACGAAGCACATTCCCGGCGTGAGCCGGCGGACCTCGTTGGGGTCGACGCGTACTGGTGCTGCGTGCGGGTCGAGCCGAGCTCGGTCGAGCGGCCGGCTCGTGCTGGAGCTCCACTCGATCGCCATCTGCGTGCCGGCGGCCCTGATGATCGGCTCGGGGTCGGGGACGGCGTGCAGGATGATCGTGTGCGCAGCGTTGAGGATCCGCGCGGCGGCCTCGGGCCCGCCCATGCCCTCGTAGGCCTGCGGGGCGAGCACGACGGCGGCACCGTAGGAGCGCACGATCTCGACCATCCGGGCCATGCGCTCGCCGTCGGCGATCGCGGAGAACTCGTCGACGATCAGCAGCACCTGGCGCCCGTCGGGTTGCGGCTGGCGACGTACTGCTTGAAGTCCTCGATCAGGAAGCCGCGCGAGCTTGCTCGTCTCCTCGGCGTAGAGCAGCTCGTTGAGCAGCAGGTAGGCGCAGTCGGTGTCCTCGAGCGCCCAGTCGCCGTCGAGCTGGCCGTCGGTGGCGTCGAAGAACGAGCGGTAGCGCTGGCGGCAGGCGTCGATGTGCTCGGCGCTGAAGCGCACGCCTCGTGCGGCCTCGCGGTGCCCGGCCCACAGCATCGCGAGCCGGTCTTGTCGAGCCGCGCGAGCAGCTCGCGCGACGATCGCGGCGGCCCGTCCGGGCGCCGTGCAGGCGAGCCGGACGAGGTTGGTCGAAGGTCGCGGTAGTAGGCGCCGCCGCCCTCGTCGGCCCAGTCGATCAGCTGCACGAGCCGGTTGGCGATCTCGCGGCCGTCGCCGCGCCAGCGCGTCGTAGGGCTCCTGCGGGAACAGCCGCAGCGTCGCGCCCGGCCCGGCGCATCTGCGCGGCGAAGCGCTGCTGCGTGTCGCGGTCGCCCTTGGCGTCGATGCACGAACGACCTGCCAGTCGCTCGCGGCCGCGACGCCGTAGGCCAGGCGCAGCAGCGTCTCGGTCTTGCCCGAGCCCGGCGAGCCGATGCACGAGCGCGGTCCGGCGCAGCCGCGAGTGCGGCATCCGCACGCGCCCCGCGATGTGGGAGGACCTTGTCGCCGCCGACGTGGCGGCCGAGCTCGAAGGCCAGCTCCGCCGCGTGGCTTGCGCGAACGCTCCCGACCGCGCGGTGCGCGCCGCGCTCGGCTTGGCGGGCGCGTTCGGCTCGTGCGCTCGTCGCGCTCGCGCAGCTCCTCGACCGTCGGCGGTCGAGCGCGATGCGAAGCGAGCGCGAACAGCGGCAGCACGGCAGCGTCGAGCAGCCACCACGACCGCCAGTGCGGCCACGCCGCGCGAGCGCCTGCCAGCATGCGCAAGGCCGCCGTGCCGCGCCCACGCCGCGCCGCGAGGCTGCGATCCATCCCGAGATCGCGCCCCACGAGCACACCATCCCGACGCCGAGCAGCGCGCAAGCGCCGAACAGACTCTGTCCGCGCGAGCGAGCGGCGCAGCAGCCCGCCGACCAGCAGCGCCGGCGCGGCTGACGAACAGGCCGCGCGGCGATCGCCCACGAACTCAGCACGATGCCAGGGTCGGTTCGTACGCGCCGTGGGCGCGGTGCCGGGCAGTCATCAGCGCTCCCCGCCCGGCAGCGGGCGGACTTGGACGCGGCCGCCGCCGATCTCGGCGGCGATCTCCGTCAGCATCCGCAGCGGGGCGGGCGCCGCGAAGTAGACGACCGCGCCGTAGCGGGCGACGTGCTCGCGCATGATCAGCTCGATCCGGCCGCGGCGCTTCTGCGTCAGCTCGACCTCGACCGCAACCTCCCGCCCGTCGATCACCACGAGCCCGTCCGGCCGGTGGCGCTGAAGCCGCCCGGCTCGGCGGCCGAGTTCGCGGTGCAGCTCGCGCTCGCAGACCCACGCGGCGCCGGGATGGCGGTCGAGCACGTGCAGGCGCACGTCGGTGACCGCGGCGATGTGGGCGAGCATGCCGGCGTTCGGGCGCCACACCCTGTAGTCGATGCCCGCCGCCCGCATGCCCGGCGCGTGAGCCACACGAACACCGGCTCGCCGACCAGCAGCGCCCGGCCGCGCGCCCACCCCGCCCGCTCCCACCGCGAGCGAAGCCAACGGGCCGCGTGCGCCGAGCGTCCATCAGCCGCGCCAGCTGCGGCAGCGTCACCGCGTACTGCTCGCCGACGAACCGCAAGAGCTCGAGGTCGCGCGCCGAGCAGCGCACCGTGCCGGCGTCAGCGCGTCGCGCGCGGGGTTCTTGGGTGTTGTCGATGTGGTGTTGTGCATGTGTCCTCGCGTGGAAGAGGCGTGAACTGGCGAAATGGCCCCGGCCCGGCCGCGGCAGCGCCCGGCGCCCGGCGGCCGCCGGGCGACTCCTCTGGTCGGTGGGGTATCGAGCGCGAAGTCATCTCCCGCCTTCACCCCCTGACGGGTGAGCGCAGAATCTGGCCCCCGAAACCGCTGAGCAGTGGTCAGCGTGCGGCCCGCGAAGCCGGTGCAACGTCGAGGTCGCGTGAGATGGCATGCATGCGGATCCGCGCACCAAGCGGGACAAACACGAGAACTGGCACGAGAAACGCAGCGCCACGCAGCACGCCGCCAACCGCCGACCCGGATCTCGGTTTCGTCTCACGCTCTTAAGAGGCAGCAGCGCGATTGTTGGCCCCCACCCGTATCCGCCCGCACCACCACGACCCCGCCTCCCGTCCCGCCTGGACCGCCCGCCGGCCGTTCCGACCCTCGATCGCTGACCACCCGAACGAAGCCCCCGGCTGAGGGCGGGTGGTCAGCGACGCCGAGCGCAGCGAGGCGAGAGGGTCGGGGCGGCGGGCGGGCCAGTCCTCATCGGCGTTTTCACACGACACGACGACCCGGGACGGAATACAAGACTCCCCCGCGACGTGAAGGTCGCTCGCGAACCCGCTTGCCGTGCCGCGACCACCGCGGCACCGCCGACCGCGGCGCTACCGTCGTGGTCGGCGTGGGTCGCGGGAACCGGAAATCGAAGACGGGCCGGAGGCCGTCAAAACCGCCCGCGGTCCTCGACGGCCATCAGCGACGCGGCAAGAGATTCATCCCACCGCTGATGCAATTCGACAATCTGAAGACGATCTCGTGGCACCACGAGATGCTTCCGGACTTCCTCTGGATCGCGATGATGATGGGACGCCGGTCCGACTGGCGCGCGGTCTACGGGCCACTGGACGTTCTGGATCGGTTCGTCCCTGAGGGAGATCGGATCGCCGATGGCCGACTGTGCTCCTTCGCGTTGGTCCCCAAGGGAACCGAACTGCGGCGCGGGAAACCGATCCGCAATGAGACCCCTCATGCATTGCCGACGGCCCTCGGGCACGCCCTCGCGCTCTTCCCGACATGCCCCGCGTCGTGGCTATTCGCCGACCCCTCGGAACACCGCAATCCAGATCCCGCCATCGGCCTGCCCTACTGCGGACCCTGGTCGCGGACAATGCTGACAAGGGTGAGGTTCGGTCGACCCGGCTGCGCATGGCCGCGATATCGCGGCTGGTAACCCATGGCAGGTTCACCCACTATGGCGACTCGTTCATGCAGATGGTCCCGAGATATCCGAACGGGCTCAGCGACGGAGATCAACGCATGGTCGAATCGATGATGCGCGCGATGTGGGCGAACTTCTTCGGCATCGAGGTCGAGCAAGACCCGTCCGCGCTGGATTGGGCCAGGACTTCTGGGACCACGCTCGCGATCTCGTCCCCTGCAAGTTCCACGTGAGAGAATGCGAGATACCCATGAGCGACGACGCCGACGGCCCGCTTGATCCCGAACCGATTACCCAACTTTCCGAACTGCGCGAGTTGTTGAGCGCGGCCCGAGCACTGGGCGAAAGGCTGCGAGATGCGCAACTGCCGGCGTTCGACACGCCGGACGCGGACAAGTCGACCTCGGTTCTCTTCGGCATGGCCTCCCGGATGTACCGCCTGCTGCTCGACTTCCTCGACCGGCCCTCATCGTGGGCGCCAGCGACTGCCAGCTTCTACGTGCGCCCGCTCGTCGAGACGCGGATCGTCAGCGCATGGCTCGCAAAGAAGGACGATCCCACGCTGATCGCCGCCTACCGTGAGCACGGACTCGGCAACCTGAAGCTCCTCCGCGACCACATCAAGGCCGACTTCGGCGAGGACCCCGATGAGGCCCCCCGCGCGTTCCTGGGTTATCTCGACGACCGGGTCAACTTCGAGCTGGACGAGTGGGCTCAGCCGGTGAACGTCGGGGCGTTCTCAGACACCACGATCAGGAAGATGGCGATCGAGTGCGATCTGAAGCGGATCTACGACCTCTCCTTCGTCCCGATGTCGTCGGAGAACCATGGTGAGTGGCCGTCGGTGCGCGACAGCGACACGACGCCGTGCCACGAGCCGCTGCACGGCGGGCACCGGATCGGCACTTTCATCGGCTCCCCGCGCACAATCGGACCTCAGGCGATCGGCAGCGCACTCGAGATCGCCGAAGCCGGAATCGTTGCCATCTTCGGGCACCATGGGATCGACATTTCGGACGAATTCACGCCCGTTAGGAAGGCGTTCGACGCGGCGATGTATGTCAGCGACGAGGAGCCGGGCGAGTGACCCTGAGACGCCTCCGCGGTCACAGGTAGTCGCTCGCGACCGCGCTGAGGTACAACGCCTCAGCGTCGTCGGCCTCGCGGACGGCCTTGCGTACGTCGTCGCGCGTCATGTCGAGGACGCGCGCTGTCCCGCCCGTGACCTCGACGACGGATTCGATCCGGTGAAACTCGTCGCCGTACTTCTCCGCGATAGTCGGCGAGGCCGCGCAGCTTTGCGAGTGCGTCTCCGAGGTGGAAGCCGTGCGGATCGACGATCGACACCCGCACGTCGTGCTCGTCGCCGTGGAAGAAGACGAAGTCGGGGCACATGCGGCGCCAGTTGCCCTTGCCGTCCTTGTAGGCGATCGCCAGTGAGTCGTCTGACGCGCGGCCGGGGTTGCGGTACCACGCTAGGGACTCCGAGCGCGCCATCTCGGCTTCGAGCACACGCTGCTCCCATGTGTTGAGCGCGCCGATCGGAAACTCGCCGTTCTCGGTCGACATGAGGTGGCCGGGCTTGGTCGGCAGGAGATTGCCGTCGCCGTCCTCGGTCTCCTCGGCTCGAACACGCGGCCGCAGGATGTCGATCTGTTGCGGGTCTCGGGACATGGCGATGATCTCGTCGTAGACGGCGCGCCGCTCGTCCGAGAGGCCCTTGATGGCGACGCGGTATTTGCTGAGCCACGTCTTGGCCAGGGCTTCGGCGGCGCGCTCGAGCTCGCCTTGGACGCCGTCGACTTTCGCAAGCGCGGCGACGTTGACGTGGGCGTCGAACAATCCGTCGTCGTCCTCGCTCTCGACCGCGATGTGGTCGGCGTACTGGCGCGCGAGGTCGGGTGAGAGCACGCGCCCGGCGGTCTTGAAGTCCGCCTCGACCGAGCGGTCGTCGGCGAGCTCGGTGAACTGCTCAGGGGTCGGAGCCTTGTCGGAGCCGACGGTCGCGACGAGCGTCTCGCCTTCGACCTCGAGGATCCCGTAGGCCGCGGCATCGATCTTGTCCTTGTAGCGCGCGCTGAGTCCGTCGAGGACGCCGAACAGCTCGGTGTATGCGTCCTTGCGCGCGTGAGGCCGCAGCGCATCCCTGGAAAGCGCCTGGGCGAGCGCGCTGAGGCGCTTGACCGGCTTCGCCGCCTTACGCGGCAGCGTCTGCGACGGGAGCCGGTCGAAGGCCTCCCACACATGCGTCGGGATCGCCGCGTTGACGTCCATGTCGACGGGAGCGATGAGGACGCGGCGGCCGCCGCCGCCCCCGGTACCTCCCGTGCCGTCCTCGTCGTCGGCCTTCTTGCCGAGCAAAACTTCCGCCACTGCACTGGCGGTCTTGCGGTTGAAGTGCGGGAGCACGCACTCCACCGAGTTCAGGCGGTCGTTGCCGGGGATGCGCCGCGCGAGCGGCGTGCGCACCATCCGCCCGAGCAGCTGCGTGATGTGCGTCTGGTCGGTCGCCGGTCGGAACGAAACGAGGACCTCCGCGCGCGGGCAGTCCCACCCGGTCGAGATCGCGTCCTTGGCGAACAGCACGCGGATGTGCGGACGGTCGTGCACCGTCTCGGGGCTGACGTGAGGGATCACCTCGCCGCCGAGCTCCAGCGCGCTGTGCTCGCCGAAGACGTGCGCGATCGCGTCGTAGGGAAGCTCGGGCCACGCTTCGCGGATCGTGGACACTGCCGCCAGAAGAAGCTCGTCCGACGGCGTGTTCGGCACCTGCACCACGAGCAGCGGCGCGACCGGGTCGGCTGGCGGGTCTTGAGCCTCGGCGTACTCGCGCCACAGCACGGTCGACTCGACGACCTTCCTCGTCGCGCGCTTGAGCAGGACCGTGTCGAACTTCCCCGTCTCGGCTGGGAAGTCGAGGCGGATGTCGTCCTTGAGCAGGCCGGACTCCTGGACGCGCGCCGGGTCGACGACGATCGGTGCGTACCGCGTGCGGCCCTCGGCCTCCGCCATCGCGTCGTCGAAGCGCTGCACCGTCGCCGAGATCCCCCAGACGACGGGTACCGCGCGGCACGCCGTTGGCGCCGTTGATCAGGCGCTTGACCGTCGTCTGCTTCTCGGCGCGGTCCTGGGTCGTCTTGGCCCGCATTCCGCGGTGCGCCTCGTCGAGGATCACGTAGAGCGTCAGCTGCTCGTCCTCGATCGTGTTGCGCAGCGTGTCCCAGAAGAGGTACTGCGAGCTCGGCGGGACGTTGGTCGGCGAAGCCTTCCAACGCGTCCTCGTCGGGGCGCCCTTCACCAGCAGCGAGTTCTTCGACAGCTTCTGGGCGTTGAGGAAGTAGACCCGGCCGGGCTCGAGCTTCTCCTGGTTGAACGTGTTCTCGACCACGACCAGCCGCGAACCCGCGATCCGGTCGCTCGCCTCGATGAGCTTGAAGCGCGTCTGCTCGTTCAGCGAGCGATCGTCGGTGAACCACAGGACGACCGCGGTCGGGTCCGCCTCGAAGTCGTAGTCGGTATCGCCGTCGAACAGCGCCTCGATGACGGCCGCCGCCATCACCGTCTTGCCCGCGCCCAGTCGTCGCGGTCAGCGAGAACGCGACAGGGCGCTGCTTGCGATGCCAGTCGTCGCGCGCATCGTCGAGGTTGCGGAGCACGTCCCCGACGGCATCGACTTGGTAGTCCTTCAGCGCGAACCGCACGCGATCACTCCCGCCCGGTGTTGATCGTGAAGTTCGTCAGGTACGACGAGTACAGCCGCACCGTCTCGACGCCCGCCGGCAGCTCGCCACAGACCATCTGGAACGCCCGGTCGTCGTCGGTGACGACGAACACGATCTGCACGTCGTCGGCGTAGCGCAGCGCGGCGAGGAACTCGCGCGAGCAGTCTGGGTCGAACAAGATCGCGTAGGAGTCGGCGACCGCGAAGTCGTCCGCCGGCTTCTCGATGCGACGCCCCTGCGCGCCGGCCTTCAGCCAGAGCAGTGGCGCGACCGCCTCGAAGGAGCGATGGTGCGCGACGGCGCGGGGTGCCTCGTAGGTCATCGTGAAGAACTCGACGTTCTCCTCGAACCCTTCGGCATCGGGAATTCGTCCGTCGAATCGTACTTTTCCCCGTCGGGATCGGCGCGCCCGTCGGCGTTCGACCGGTCACGGCCGCCACCAGGCGCGGCTTTGTGATGTATTCGCAGATGCCCACGCCTCCCATTCCGCGTCGCCGGGCCGGAGCGCTTAGCAGGAGCTTCTTCTCGTCCTTCGCAGACACCTCGTTGTTGGTGACGATGATGCTCGCCGGCTGCCCGCCGTCTTCCCGGTTGAGTCGCATGACCGCGTGAGCGGTAGTGCCGGAGCCGGCGAAGAAGTCCACGACGAGCGCTTCGGCTTGTCGCCGACGACAAACCGAAGCGCGTCCTCGACTGCGTACAGCGACTTCGGGAACGGGAAGTCGTTCCGGCCGGCGACGCGCCAAGACGTTCGTGCCTGCCGTCGTCCGCGTTGTGTGACGTCATGTGCCACACCGTCTTTGGACGGCGTCATGATCGTGCTGTCCGGAGTGACGTGCCCCTCGCCGAGCCGTCGGCCGCGTCGCCCGGGGGCTGTGATCTCGCCGAGTCGATTCTTCGATGGTCCCGCTGGGGAGGTAGTACACGGTCCCTTGCCGGTGGCCGGCTTGATTGACACGCGCGTAGCCCTTGGCGATCGCGCGCAACGTGTCGGGCGACGGCCCCACAGCAGCCCGGTGCCGTCGGGCTTCAGCGGCCACAGCGCAATCGTCCCAGGTGGCGCCGCCGCCGGTGCCGGTCCGGCATCCACGCGTTAGGTTCGCCGGTCGACCTCGCCGGTCCGGCGATGCGGTTCGCAGAACTGTTCGGACGGACCGCGACGCTCGTCGGCTCCCGTCGCCGAAGACCGGGTCATTCGATCGGCTCCAGTGCCATCCGGGGTTCGGCGTTCGTCCCGCTCGCAGTACTTTCGCCTTCGTCAGGATCGTCCACCACGTCCTGCTTGAGGCACGGGAGCATGTTGCCTTCCCATCGGGATGCGCGCGCCACCGAAGATGAGGAAGAAGATGTACTCCTCGACCCGCGAGAACTCGACCCGGCGACGGCGCCCTTCGGATTGATCACGACGTGACCATCTGCATGGTCGCTTCGGGGAAGGTCTGCTCCAGCAGCAGTCCGAGGCGGTAGTACCTCCTTCTCGTCGATCGTGACGATCAATACCGAGTCGCTCGGGTTCAGTAGCCGCCGCGCCAGCTTAGCCGCCGCTCCATGAACGCCAGCCACTTCGAGTGCGCGTAATCGTCCTCGGTGTCGACGTAGTCGTTGTTGTACTTCCAGTCTTTGTCGCCGCGTGTTGTACGGCGGGTCGATGTAGATCGCGTCGACCTTGCCCTCGTGCGTGTAAAGCAGCGCCTGGAGGGCATGGAAGTTCTCGGCGTTGATGACCGTGTGGAACGGCTTGTCGCCACCACGCACGATCTTGCCTGTCGACACGAGGCCCGGGTAGATCGGATCGCGGAACTCGGCGACGACGACGAGATCCTCGACGGCGCGCTCGATGGGCTCCGCGCCGAGATCGGTGCGCTCCGCCGGCACGAGCTTCGCGATACGCGCGCCATTGTTGCGTGCAATGCCCGTCACCTTCCACAGGTTGCGGTCGACGCCCGTGGTCGGCTCGCCGCGGCGCGCGACGAAGCGGACCTTGTCCCCTTTTCGGATCGGCCGGCCATAGAGCTCGACCGTCTCCGGGGTGTGGCGCTCGAAGTTCAGCCCGAACTGGCGGCGCTGGCTCAGTGCCTCGACCTCACGTGCGAGGTCCGAAGCGAGTTGGGCGTCCTTCTGCCCGACCTGGCGCAGCAGACTGATCAGTCGCGACATGCGCCTCCTCCGCGTGCAACCGAGGGCTTGCGCACGGGCGTACGTGCAGAGCTCGCTCTTGGACGAGGGCACGCGCGTGTTCCTCCGGTCGTCGGCACGCTCCGATCCTACGAGTGCTCGCGGATCGCACCGCTCGGCGGCACACCATCCCACTGAATTGATGCCTCATTGATGCCTCAGCACGAGCTGCTCGGCGCCGCAAACTCCCCACAAACGCACGAAGTCCCCGCCTGAGCAGGGACTTCGCGAAGGGTGAGCGAGGGGACTCGAACCCCCGACCGCCTGGACCACAACCAGGAGCTCTACCAGCTGAGCTACGCCCACCGCGCGGCTCTGAATCTAGCAGCGGCGGGGCGGCTTGCGATCATCAGGCCATGAGCTTCGAACTCGGGGACGCGGTCCCCGCCTTCACCCTGAACGACACCGAGGGCGCCGCCCACGCCGTGCCGGCCGATCCGGCGCCGCCGGCCACGGTCCTCGTCGTGACCTGCAACCACTGCCCCTACGTCGTCGCCTGGAACCCGCGCCTGCGCGCGGTGGCCGAGGACTACGCGCCGCGCGGCGTGCGCATGCTGGCGATCAACGCCAACGACGCCGCCCGCTATCCGGCCGACTCGCCCGACGCGATGGCGCGCTTCGTCCGCGACCAGGGCTGGCCGATCCCCTACCTCCACGACGAGTCCCAGGACGTCGCGCGGGCGCTCGACGCCCAGGTCACGCCGCACGTCTTCGTCCTCGACGCCGACCAGCGCCTGCGCTACCGCGGCGCCCCCGACGCCGACCACCAGGACCCGAGCCTGAACGCGCGCTACCTGCGCGACGCGCTCGACGCGGTGCTCGACGGTGCGCGAGCCGCCCACAAACGACACCCGCGCGCGGGGCTGCTCGGTGAAGTGGAGGAGCTGAGCGGGCGGTCGCGCGATCACTGCGGCTCGTCGTCCTCGTCGTCGTCGTACTCACGCGGCTCACCGAGCGCTCCCGACAGCTCGTCGGACAGCGCCTCGAGGAAGCCGAGCGCGCCCATGCGGTCATGGTCCCAGAGGTCGTAGCCGAGTCCCAGGCTCTCGAGAGCAGCGTGCATCGGCTCCTGCATGAGCGGGCCGTCGATGAACGCCTTCACGGCCGAGCGCGCATCGCGCATCGCGCACCTCGGCCGCCGGACGCGCCGCGCTCCAGCGCGAGACGACCGCCTCGTACGGTTCCTCGGACGGAACCGCGAACCCGTCGTGCAATAGCGCCGAAAGCGCGTCGCACTCCGCCGTCGTCAGCTCGCGCTGCGGGGGCAGCTCCGGTTCGACGAACGCCTCCGGCGGCAGTCCCGCAATGAACCCGTCGAGGCGCCCGACGAGATGCTCGAGGAACGCGCCATATCCCGGGAAGCCGATCGGTTCGGCGAGCAAGCCGAAGCCGTGCTCGCGCAGGATCGCCTCGATCTCCTCGTCGTCGTGACCCTCGCTGAGCAGGCGGTGCCCGGTCTCGGACGCGTCGCGAATACTCCACGGAGACCATCTGTCGTATCGGTCGATGATCTCTTCGAGGGACTTGCCGCCGACGAACGCATCCTGGTTGAAGCCCGTCCCGATCACCTGGGAAAACGAGAAGTCGGGCTCGCCTGGAAGGATCATCGCGTTGGGAATGCCGTGTCGACGTGATAGCCGAGCTTCGAGCCGTCCTCGACGATCCGCCAGAACATGCGCATGCTTAGTCCTCGAGCTCGTCCAGGCCGGGAGCCTCAAACACCTCGTCGTACTCGAGCGGTTCGCCGAGCGCCCTGGACAGCTCGTTGGAGATCGCCTCCAGAAATCCCCAGCTCCCGAGGTGGTCCCACTCCCAGAGGTCGTAGCCGAGACCCATCTCCTCGAGAATCGCGGTCAGCGCGTCGTCGAGGAGCGGGCCTTCGCGCAGAGCGTTCGCTGCGGACCGCGCATCGCGGAGGCGAGCAGCGGGCTGCCGTGCGCTCCAACGCCCAAGAAGGTCCGCATACTCTTCGTCCGACCCGGCCGCGAAGTTGTCCGTCAGCAGTGCCGAGAGCGCGTCCCGCTCAGCAGCGGTGAACTCCCGCATCGGCTCGGGCTCCGGGACGACAAACGCCTCGGGCGGCAGCCCAGCGATGAATCCATCCAGGCGTCCGACGAGGTGCTCGAGAAACGCGGTGTACCCGGCGAAGCCGAGCGGCTCGGGAAGCAGCCAGAAGCCGAAGCCCCGCAGGATCCTCTCCATCTCCGCGTCATCGTGACCCTCGGAGAGGAGACGATGACCGGTCTCCGACGCCTCGCGGATGCCCACTGGCCGCCAGTTGCTGTACCGGTCGATGATCTGCTCGAGCGACTCGCCGTCGTCGAACGCATCCTGGTTGAACCCGGTGCCGATGACCTGGAAGAACTCGAAATCCGGCTCGCCGGGAAGGATCATGTGGTGGGAAACGCCGTCTTGACGTGGTAGCCAAGTCGCGAGCTGTCCTTGACGATCCTCACGGTGACCTTGTTCGTAGCGGTCACAACACCATCACGGGTCACGACCTTCCCGATCACGCGGTTGAACGACTGCACGAGCTCTACATTGCCTTCCTGAGCCAGCCGGAACTGATCAACGGCCTGTTCATCGTGAGGATCCCCGCAACGGCGTCCTCGGCCACCGCGCGGTCCGTGAAGGCCGACGCCGCCGGAATCAACGGCTCGCTGCGCAGGCGAGCCCGCAGGTCGCCCACGGTCTTGTTCACATGCTTGAGCAGCGTATGGCCGCCCCGTTCCTCGTGGACCTTCAGGTTTCCGCCGGGGACCTTGGCGAGGCTCGTGCGGGCCGAGCGCGCCTCGATCTGCAGGACCTTCAGCAGGTACGTCGGGTTGACGCCGTTCTCGAGGTATCCGGGCTTGACGGCATCCTCCGGCAGCACGTCGTCGCGCCCGAAGAGCCGATCGATCAGGTTCTCGTTCGGGTCCGGGACCAGAAGTGGCTTCGGGGGCGGCGGCGGCATCGCCCAGGGCGTGACGAGCGGCGGTGCCGTGACGTCCAGCAGCGACGCCATCGGGCCGTTGGCGATCAGGCCCTTGTGCGAACGGTGGATGAGCCACGCCGACTGCGCCTCGGCCGAGTCGGCGCTGCGCCGCAGCTGTGCCATCGCGGCGTGCAGCTGAACGCTGACGTGCGCGGGCATGCCCGCCGGCTGCGGGAGCCCGCCGACGTTCGCCACGACGAGACGCGCCTGCCGCGAGACCTCGCGGCAGCGGCCGGCGCCGTCTCCGAGCGACCCTGGCGTCATCGCGACCCACCCGGTCATCGCGCCGCCGCCGCTGTGCGACGAACAGCGACTCGGCAACGTCGCCGGCGCTGGCTGCGAAGCGCTTTGCTCCCGGGCCCTCGAAGTCCATCGACCCCATCGACCGTGCTCTCCAGGCGACCGGCCGTCGCCGCGGCGTCTCGCCTGCGTGCGAACCAGCAAGGCGAGGTCCCGCAGGCCCGCGGGCTCGCCGTCCGGCCGCGGGCCGAGCCCACCGATGGCGCGCTCTGCCGAGCGCTCGCCGCGCCGAGAGTCGTCGACCAGGCCCACGCCGGAACGCTATCGCATTTGGGTAACACCTGGCAACGTCGTTTCGGTGAGAGCTGCGCCGCATCGAACGCAGTCCTAGCCACAGGGCGCATGAAAGCCGCTCAGGTTTCGCCACGCGGCCCAAGCCGCGACCCTACCGCTCGCGGCTAGCGTTGCGACCGGTGCGCCTCTCCCCCGCCGACAAGGACAAGCTCCTGCTCGCAACCGCCGGCATGGTCGCCCGCGACCGCCGCGCGCGCGGCGTCAGGCTCAACCACCCCGAGACGGTCGCGCTGCTGTCGTGCTGGGTCATCGAGGGCGCGCGCGACGGGCGCTCGGTCGCCGACCTGATGGCAGGACGGCCGCCGCGTGCTCACGCGCGCGGACGTCATGGAGGGCGTGCCCGAGATGGTCGCCGAGGTCCAGGTCGAGGCGACCTTCCGCGACGGGCGCAAGCTCGTCACGCTCCACGAGCCCGTCGCGTGATCCCCGGCGAGCTGCGGGCGCGGAGCGGTCAGATCGAGCTCAACGCCGGCCGCGAGACGATCGAGCTGGAGATCCTCAACACGGGCGACCGCCCGATCCAGGTCGGCTCGCACTTCCACGTCGCCGACGTCAACGGCGCGCTGCGGCTCGACCGCGCGGCCGCGGCCGGCTTCCGCTTCGACATCCCCGCCGGCACCTCGCTGCGCTTCGAGCCCGGCGCCTCGCGGACGGTCGCGCTCGTCGCCCTCGGCGGCGCCCGCCGCGTCCCCGGCCTGCAGGTCCGCACCGCATGAGCTTCATCGACCGCGGCCGCTACGGCGCCCTCTACGGCCCGACCGCCGGCGACCGCCTGCGCCTCGCCGACACCGACCTCTGGCTCGAGGTCGAGGAGGACCGCTGCGCCGGCGGCGACGAGGCCGTCTTCGGCGGCGGCAAGACGATCCGCGAATCCATGCTCCAGGGCACGAGGACCTCCGCCCAGGGCGCGCCCGACGTCGTCATCACGAACGTCGTGGTGCTCGACCACTGGGGCGTCATCCGCTGCGATGTCGGCATCAAGGACGGGCGGATCGTCGCGCTCGGCAAGGCCGGCAATCCCGACATCGCCGACGGCGTCGACCCGGCGCTGGAGATCGGCCCGACGACCGACGTCATCGCCGGCGAGGGCCGCATCCTCACCGCCGGCGGCATCGACTGCCACGTGCACTTCATCTGCCCGCAGATCGTCTACACCGCGATCGGCGCCGGCATGACGACGCTGATCGGCGGCGGCACCGGCCCGACCGAGGGCACGCGCGCGACGACCTGCACGCCGAGCCCGCGCGCGCTGCACGACATGCTCGCTCGCGCTCGACACCGCGCCCGTCAACGTCCTGCTGCTCGGCAAGGGCAACACCGTCTCCGAGGCGGGCCTGCTCGAGCAGTTGCGCGCCGGCGCGGGCGGGATGAAGCTCCACGAGGACTGGGGCACGACGCCCGCCGCGATCGACGCCTGCCTGCGCGTCGCCGACGAGACCGGCACCCAGGCCGCGATCCACACCGACACGCTCAACGAGGCCGGCTACCTGCAGTCGACGCTCGCCGCGATCGCCGGACGGACGATCCACGCCTACCACACGGAGGGCGCCGGAGGCGGCCACGCGCCGGACATCATCGAGCTCGCATCCGAGCCCAACGTGCTGCCCTCCTCGACGAACCCGACGCGCCCGCACACGGTCAACACGATCGACGAGCACCTCGACATGCTGATCGTCTGCCACCACCTCAACCCGCGGATCGCCGAGGACCTCGCCTTCGCCGAATCCCGCATCCGCGCGACGACGATCGCCGCCGAGGACGTCCTGCACGACCTCGGCGCGATCTCGATGATCGGCTCCGACGCGCAGGCGATGGGGCGCGTCGGCGAAACGATCATCCGCACCTGGCAGACCGCCCACGCGATGAAGCTGCGCCTCGGCGCGGGGACATCCGGAGCGGCCGACAACGAGCGCCTCAAGCGCTACGTCGCGAAGTACACGATCTGCCCCGCCGTCTCGCACGGGCTCGACGCCCACATCGGCTCCGTCGAGGTCGGCAAGCTCGCCGACCTCGTCCTCTGGGACCCGGCCTTCTTCGCGATCCGCCCGCGCCTGGTCATCAAGGGCGGCGCCGTCGCCTGGGCGCCGATGGGCGACGCCAACGCCTCGATCCCGACGCCGCAGCCGGTCCTGAGCGCGCCGATGTTCGCCGGCTCGGGGCGCCTGGCGGCGCGCAGCTCGCTGACGTTCGTCTCGCCGCTGGCGGTCGCCGACGGCGGCCTCGCAGCAGCTCGGCCTGGAGTCCGAGATCGTCGCCGTCGGCGACACGCGCAGCCTCGGCAAGGCCGACATGCCCCAGAACAGCGCCTGCCCGCAGATCCGCGTCGAGCCCGACACGTTCAAGGTCTGGATCGACGGCGACGAGATCGAGCCCCGACCCGTCGACGAGCTGCCGCTCGCGCAGCGCTACGAGCTGTTCTGAGACGCCGATGAACGCCGTCGCCATGCTGCTCGCCGACTCGCGCTTCCCGGCGGGCTCCTACGCGCACTCGCTCGGCCTCGAGCAGGCGGTCGCCGAGGGTCTCGGCGTCGACGAGGTCGCGCCCTTCATCGCCGCGCGGCTGCGGCTGGTGGGCCGCGCCGACGCGGGCCTCACCGTCGCCGCCCGCCGCGCCGCGCAGGCCGGCGACGACGGCGTGCTCGCCCAGCTCGACGGCGAGCACGGCGCGCGCTGCCCGAGCCCGGTGCTGCGCGAGCAGGCGCGCCGCCTCGGCTCGCAGCTGCTGCGCTCCGCCGCGACCGCCTGGCCGGACCCGGCGATCGACCGCTACCGCGCCGCCTCGCGCGCCACGCCGCGCCCCGTCGCGCTCGGCGTCGTCGGCGCCGCCGGCGGCCTCGACGACAGCGAGGTCGCGACCGTCGCGCTCTACGACGACGCCGCGACCGTCGCGAGCGCCGCGCTGAAGCTGCTCGGCCTCGACCCCGCGCTGACCGCCCGCTGGCTGGCGCGCGCTCGCGCCCGCGATCCAGTCCACCGCGCGCGAGGTCGCCAACGACGAGCGCCCGCTCGCCGACCAGCCGCCGCCCGCCGCCGCCGGCCTCGAGCTCGCGGCCGCCCGCCACGCGACCAGGACCGAGCGCTTCTTTGTCAGCTGAGCGCCGCGCGTTGCGGGTCGGCGTCGGCGGCCCCGTCGGCTCGGGCAAGAGCAGCCTGATCGCCGCGCTCTGCCGCGAGCTGGCGAGCGAGATCAGCGTCGGCGTCGTGACGAACGACATCTACACGACCGAGGACGCCCAGTTCCTGCGCTCGACCGGCGTCCTCGCGCCCGAGCGGATCGTCGCCGTGCAGACCGGCTGCTGCCCGCACACCGCGATCCGCGACGACATCACGATCAACCTCGAGGCCGTCGAGGAGCTCGAGCGCGACCAGGGCCCGCTCGCGCTCGTGCTCGTCGAGAGCGGCGGCGACAACCTCACCGCGGTCTTCAGCCCGGCGCTCGCCGACGTGCAGATCTTCGTCATCGACGTCGCCGGCGGCGACGACATCCCGCGCAAGGGCGGGCCGGGCATCGCGCGCGCCGACCTGCTCGTGATCAACAAGACCGACCTCGCCCCGTTCGTCGGCTCCGACGTCGAGCGGATGCTCGCCGACGCGACCGCCCGCCGCGGCGAGCTGCCGGTCGTCGCGCTGGCGCTGACGCAGCCGCCGCACGCGCGCGCCGTCGCCGACTGGGTGCGCGCGCAGCTGCGCGCCTACGCCGCCGCCGGCCACCTGCACTCGAGCGTCATCGGGGCGCCCCATCCGCACGATCACGCGCACACCCACTGAGGCCGGCGCGGCCGCCGCCGTGCTGTCGGTCCGCCGCACGAGCAGCGGCGCCCACGAGCTCGCCGAGCTGCGCCGCGGCGCGCGACTGACGCCGCGCGTGCTCGCCCGCGGCGCCGTCGTGCGAGCGGCGTTCGTCCCGACGCAGGCCGGGCCGCTGGCGGGCGACGAGGACCGCGTGCGGATCGTCGTCGGCGCCGGCGCGACGCTCGTCGTCGAGCCGGTCGCGGCGACGCTCGCGCTGCCCGGTGCCGCCGGCATCGTGCTCGCGCTCGACGTGACGATCAAGGCCGGCGGGCGGCTCGTGCTCGACGAGGCGCCGCTGATCGTCGCCGCCGGCGCCACCGTCACCCGGCGCGCCGCGATCGAGCTGCACGACGGTGCGATGGCGGCGCTGCGCGACACCGTCGTCCTCGGCCGCGACGGTGAGTCGCCCGGCACGCTGGACGGCGAGCTGCGGGCGACCCTCGGCGGCCGCGCGCTGCTGCACGACGGGCTGCGCGTGGGCGCCGCGTCGGCGCAGGCCGATGCGCACGTCGCGCTCGCGCCCTCACACCGCGTGCTGAGCAGCGTCTGCCTGCTGGGCCGGCCGGCGCCCGAGCAGCCGCAGTTCGCCCTCGCCGGCCCGGGCGCGCTGCGGCGCGCGAGCGGCCGCTCGCTCGCCGCCGTCGAGGCCGAGCTCGCCGCGACCTGGGGCGCCTGGTCGCGGCTCGCGCTCAGCGGCGCAGCCGCATCCGGTCACCCGGCTGCAGCTGGGTCGGCTTCAGCCGCGGGTTGAGCTGCTGCAGCGCGGTGATGCTGTGGTGCGTCTTGGCGGCGATCGCGCCGAACGACTCGCCGGTGCGCACCGTGTGGAACACCGGGCCCTTCGCCTTCGGCTTGGGCGGCGGGACGTGCAGGCGCAGCTTCAGCTTCTGGCCGGGGCTGATCGTGGACGGGTTCGTGTACGGGTTGAAGGTCTCGAGCTGGTCGACGGTGAGCCCGGTCTTGTGGGAGATCACCGAGTAGCTGTCGCCCTGGCGGACTGTGTAGTAGGGCGGGAGGTTGCTCGTCGCCGAGACGGCGACCGTGTCGCCAGAGCCGCCGGTGAACGACACGACGACGGCGACGATCAGTGCCACCACGAGCGCCGCAAGGATCGCCGGGATGACGTAGTGCGGATCCACGGGGTCGTCGTGACGGACACCCCTGGCTCCCGGATCTGCACCGTGAATTGCTGACACTGTTGCGCTTCCCGCGCCACACAATGCCCCATGACGGCGCTGCATACGCGGGAAATTCAGCGAATTCACCGACCGTTAACGCGCGGCGCGGGCGCCCATCCTGAGCCCGTACTCCTCCAGCAGCCGCGGGACGCTGTCGAAGTCGAGCTCCAGGCCGTAGCGATCGGCGAGCGCGATGTGCTGCTCGGGGGTCGTCGGCGGTGCGCCGGCGGGCATGTCGACGATCTCCTCGAAGAACTTCTCGAAGCCGGCCGGGGAGATGATCTCGAGGATCCGCGCGGGCTCGTCGCCGGCGTTCCAGAACGTGTGCCATTGGTTGCGCGGCTTGAAGATGAGGTCGCCGGGCTCGCCGAAGACGACCTCGTCGCCGAGTTTGGCGCCGACCCGGCCCTCGAGCACGAAGCTGTACTCGTCCTCGTTGGCGTGGCGATGCATCGGCGCCGCGAGCGCCCGTGGCGGCATCGGGTGCTCGACGAGCGAGAAGCCGCCGCCGGCCTCGTCGCCGCCGATCATGAAGCGCACGCCGATCGAGCCGAGCATGCCCGCCTTGCCGTCCTCCGGGCCGAGGACCCTCGCCTTCGTGCCGATCATCGTCCTCACCTTTCACTGAACACATTGTTTGCTGATTGTCGGCAGCGTATATTTGGCTGAGCGCCATGTCAAGCGAAAAGCGACCATACGAGCTCAGGGCCCGCGCCGAGCGCCAGCTCGAGACCCGCCGGCGGATCGTCGACGCCACCGTCGAGCTGCACGAGGAGATCGGCCCCGCCCGCACGACCGTCGCCGAGATCGCCCGCCGCGCCGGCGTCACGCGGCTGACCGTCTACAACCACTTCCCCGAGGACGGCGAGCTGTTCGCCGCCTGCCAGGGCGAGTTCATGACGCGCCACCCGCCGCCCGACCTCGCCCCCGCGCTCGCGCTGGAGGACCCGCGCGAGCGCGTGCGCGCCGCGCTCTGCGTCCTCTATCCCGTCTACCGCGCCCGCGCGCCGATGACGCTGAAGGTCATGCGTGACCGCAGCGCGCTGCCGGCCCTCGACGCGCTGCTGGCCAGGACCGCCGACGTGCAGATGGCCGGCCTGGCGGATGCGCTCACGGCCGGCTTCGGCCTCGAGGGCGACGCGGCGCGGCGCCTGCGCGCGGTCGTCGCGGTCGCGCTCGACGTCTGGACGTGGCTGCGCCTGGAGCGCGAGGGGCTCGGCGACGACGAGGCCGCCGAGCTCATGGCGGGGCTCGTCGACGCCGCTAGTCGATGATGCGGTGGCGCATCGCGAGCGCCACGGCCGCGACCTTGTCGCCGACGCCGAGCTTGGCGTAGATGTGCTCCAGGTGGGTCTTGATCGTCCCGGCGCTGACGCTGAGCTGATCGCCGATCTCGGCCGACGTCAGGCCGTGCGACGCGAGCGCCAGCACCTCGGTCTCGCGCGGCGTGATCGACGGTCCCTCCGATCCCCGCTCGGCGGCGCGCGCTCGCAGGCGCCGCGCGTTGGACCGGGCGCGCTCGGCCGCCTTGCGGGCCTTCGCGGCGGTGTGCAGCTCGGCGGCCTCGGCCTCGGCGCGCTCGGCGCGCGCGTGCAGCGCGGCGCGCTGCCCGGCGCCCACCGCACACGCGTCCATCCGCTCAGCGGTTCGCTCGTAGGCGGTCGCCGCCGCGACGTAGGAGTCGACGGGCACGGCGACCGCGAGGACGGAATCCACCGCGCCGGACTCGGCCACCACGGGGATGGCGTCGACGCTGTAGGCGTGACCGTAGCTGGAGAAGTCGAAGCGGCTGCGCTCTCCCCCCAGCGCCGCCGTGTAGTGCTCGACGCACAGCGAGCGGACCGGGAGCGGCATCTCCGTGATGTCGGGAAGCTGGCGGCCGACGAAGAGCCCCTCTTCGAACCACGGCAGCCGCAGGATCGACTCGCCCTCGGCGCGGCGGACGAGCAGGTCGTGGTCCATGACGAAGGCGGTCGGATCGGCCGGGACGCGCGACCGCGGCCGGCGGGCCAGGCGACCGGCGAGGAACCCCAGCGCCAGCGCATCGCCGACCTGGGCGACGCTCGCGTCGTCGCTGTCGCCGTGCTCGCGCGAGAGCCGCATGCTCGTGAGCAGGGCCGTCGTCGTGGTGATGTCGAGGCTCATGATTGGCGGGGCCTCGATGACGATCTCACGCACGAGATTGTCAGTGGGCCTGGGAAGGAGTCTGACAAACCGCCAGGTCTGTGCCGGTTCGGCGGGGCCGGGCGAGTGACGTCGTGCTGCTGGTACGCCGGTTCACCGCCGCCGGACGCCCCGGCCTGGATTCGAACCAGGGACCTGCGGATTAGAAGTCCGCTGCTCTATCCAACTGAGCTACCGGGGCGGGTGCTTCCTCCTGCGGGGCTACGGCTCGCAGGCTATAACCCAGTGATCGTGACGGTGATCATCATCGCGCTGTACGCGCTGTGTCTCTTCGCGGCATACAAGATGGTGCGGGCCGCCGCCATCCGCGACGACCAGGCTGCCGGCGCGGAGCTGACGAAATGGCTGGTCGCCCTGCTGTCGCTCGGGGCGCTGGCGTTCGTGCTCCAGCAGGTCACCTAGCGTCGCCGGCCGCCGACCGGCAGTCGGGATGGCCGGATTCGAACCGACGACCCCCGCGTCCCAAACGCGGTGCTCTACCAGGCTGAGCTACATCCCGCTGCCGGCTGAACGGTAGGGCCTGGAGCCGGTGGCCGCGCGGACGCGCGCCGGGCCCGCTCATACGAACGTCCAATCCGGGCGTCCGGCGGGCGTCCACCGTACGTCCAGACTGGCCGCCCCCCGATGCTGGACGGGCGCTGGACGGTCGATCCGGAGGGCATGCAACGGATTGCAACTCGCCTCCTCGCTCCCGCCCTCCTCGCCTGCCTCGCCGTCGCGCTGCCGGCAGCCACGGCCTCTGCGGCCGCGCCCTGCGCGAACGCGAGCATCGTGCCGACGGCCTCCAACGGCGCCGCCGTCCGCAGCGCGACCCTCTGCCTCATCAACAAGGAGCGCACGAGCCGCGGGCTCGTCGCCCTCCGCGCCGACGGCCAGCTGCGCAAGGTCGCCCAGCGCTACAGCGGCCAGATGGTCACCCACAGCTTCTTCGCCCACGTCGGCTACGACGGCAGCACGCTGCGCAGCCGCATCGACACCCACACGAGCTACCTCAGCCGCGCGGCGAAGTGGTCGCTCGGCGAGAACCTCTACTGGGGCTCGGGCGAGCTCGCCACGCCGCAGGAGAGCGTCCAGGGCTGGATGCACTCCCCCGGCCACCGGCGCAACATGCTCAACGCGAAGTTCCGCGACATCGGGATCGGCATCGCGATCGGCGCGCCGCAGGACGTCTCGGGCGAGCCCGCGGCGACCTACGCCACCGAGTTCGGCACCCGCACGTTGCGCTGAGAGCTTCCGCCGGCCGGACCGCGAGGGGCGGCCGGCCGGCGGATGAAGGTCCTGCACGGGGCGCGGCGGCGACACCCACTAGTCTCTCGCGCCGATGGCCCGCGTCGAGCCGCTGCACGCCCTGCATTACGACCCCGCCGTGGCCGGACCGCTGCAGGCGCTGGCGGCGCCTCCGTACGACGTCATCGACCCCGAGCAGCGCGCCGAGCTGCAGTCGCGCTCGCCGCACAACGTCGTCGCGATCGACCTTCCCGAGGACCCCGAGGGCGGCGACGACTACGAGCACGCGGCGGCGCTGCTGGACGCCTGGCGCGCCGAGGGCGCGGTCGTCCGCGACGACGAGCCGGCGCTGTGGGCGCTCGTCCAGGACTACACGGGGCCCGACGGCCGCCGCCTCACCCGCAACGGCTTCTTCGCGCGCGTGCGCGTCGAGGACTACGGGCCCGGCACGATCCGTCCGCACGAGCGCACGCATCCGGGCCCCAAGCTCGACCGCCTGCGCCTCACGCGCGCGACGCGCGCGAACCTCTCGCCGATCTTCAGCCTCTACTCGGACCCCGACCTGACGGCCTGGAAGGCGCTCGAGCCCGCGACCCACGGCGAGCCGTTCGGCACGTTCGAGGAGGCCGACGGCACCGCCAACCGCCTCTGGCGCGTCACCGACCCCGACGCGATCGCGACCGTGACCGCGGCGCTCGCCGGCGTCGAGCTGCTGATCGCCGACGGCCACCACCGCTACGAGACGGCGCGCGTCTACGCCGACGAGATCGGCGGCGAGGGCCCGCATCGCTACGTGCTCATGTGCCTCGTCGCCCTGCAGGACGAGGGCCTGACGGTCTTCCCGACGCACCGCCTCGTCGACGGGCTGAAGGGCACCGACAAGCCCGAGACGCTCGCCGCGACGCTCAAGGCGAGCTTCGACATCGAGCCGATCGAGGTGGACGATCTCGTCCCGCCCGACGACGGCGGCGGCATCCAGATGGGCTACATGGACAGCCACTTCAAGCGCGCCTTCCGCCTGACCCTGAAGGACCAGTCGATCGCCGACGAGGCGCTCGCCGGCATGCCCGAGCCCTACCGGCGCCTGGACACCGCGGTGCTCGAGGCGCTCGTCCTGAAGGGCCCGCTGGCGCTCACCGAGGACGACATCTCCCACCTGCACGGCCTCGGCTACGCGCGCTCCTTCGAGGAGGCCCGCGAGCTCGTCGAGTCGGGCACGTTCGACGCCGGCTTCTTCCTGCGCGGCATCCCCGTGGCGCAGATCCAGGAGATCGCCGCGGCGGGCGTCAACATGCCGCCGAAGTCCACCTACTTCTTCCCGAAGGTCCCGACCGGGTTGCTGTTTCACCCGCTCTCGGACGCGGAGTAGCATCATGAGCATGCATGCATCAGCTCAGCGCATCAACGGCTTTCGTCACGTCGTCAAGGTGCGCGAGCACCGGCTGAACTGCGACGAGCCGCTCGAGTCCGGCGGCGACGACGCCGCCCCCTCGCCCCAGGAGCTGCTGGCCGCGAGCCTCGCCTCCTGTACCGCCGTGACGATCGAGATGTACGCCGCCCGCAAGGGCTGGAACCTGCGCGACGTCGAGGTCGAGTGCGAGTACATCCCCGCCGAGCGGGGCTGCCCGACGAAGTTCACGCTCATCCTGCGACTGCCCTCCGATCTCACCGACGAGCAGGTCCAGCGCCTGAAGGTCATCGCGACGAAGTGCCCGGTGCACCGCACGCTCGACGGCGAGGTCATGTTCGACGAGCGTGTCGAGCGCGTCCAGCTCGCTGTCTGAGGCGCTGCGCGCCGCCCTGCTGGACCCCGCGGAGGCGACGGCGCTCCGGGTCCACGGCCGCACGAAGGCCGCGGTGCTCGTCCCGCTCTACGTCGAAGGCGGCGACCTGCACGCCGTCTTCACCCGCCGCCGCCACGACCTGCGCAGCCACGCCGGCGAGATCTCCTTCCCCGGCGGTCGCCGCGATGCCGGCGAGGCGCTGCAGGTCACCGCGCTGCGCGAGGCCGAGGAGGAGATCGGCCTGCCCCGCGAGCACGTCGAGATCGTCGGCGCGCTGGAGCCGACCCCGACCGTCGCGACGAGCTACGCCGTCTATCCGTTCGTCGGCCTGATCGAGCCGGGGTTCGAATGGGTCCCCTCGGCGCAGGAGGTCGACGAGGTCCTCGAGCTGCGCCTCTGCGACCTGCGCGCCGCGCACTCGCGCACGCGCCTGCTGCACCGCGGGATCCCGTTTCGCACGGACGTCTACTCGGTCGGCGAGGGGCTCGTGATCTGGGGCGCGACGGCGCGCATCCTCGGCGACCTGCTCGCCCGCATCGGTCCCCTGGTCGATGCCGTCCCCGTCTGAGAACCGGTCCGTGGGCCGCGACGAGCTCCTCGCAAGCCTGCGCGCGCGGATCGCCGACGAGCGCGTCGTCGGCGCCATCGCGCTGGTCCCGCGCGAGCTGTTCGTCGCGCCCGAGCTCGCCGCCGCCGCCTATGTCGACGCGCCGCTGCGGATCGGCGGCGGCCAGACGATCTCCCAGCCGACGGTCGTGGCGCGGATGTGCCAGCTGCTCGAGCTGGCGCCCGGCGACCGCGTGCTCGACGTCGGCAGCGGCTCGGGCTACCACGCGGCCGTCATGTCGCGGCTGTGCGCGCACGTGTACGGCGTCGAGCTCGAGCCCGAGCTCGCGCGGGGCGCCGCCCGCGCGCTCGCCGCGGCCGGCATCGAGAACGTGACGATCGTGGCCGGCGACGGCGCGCTCGGGCTGCCCGAGCAGGCGCCCTTCGACGCGATCAACGTCGCCGCCACGGCCCGCGAGGAGGTGCCGCCCGAGCTCGAGCGCCAGCTCGCCGACGGCGGTCGCCTCGTGGCGCCGATCGCCCGGCGCGGCGCGGAGCAGCTCGTGCTCGTACGCCGCGACGGCGAGGCGCTCGAACGCCGGCGCTTCGAGCCCGTCCGCTTCGTCCCGCTGCGCTGAGCGCCGAGAACCTCGACCTTTCCCCGGGGACAGGGACGGGCCGGGCAGCGAGACTGGCGCTCGTGCCTCCACCGAGCGCCAGCGACGCAACGTCCGCGGTCGTGCGCCTGCACCCGATCCGCAGCCTCGTCCTGAGCTGCGACCGCGCCTACCGCGAGCGCGCGCTCGCGGTCCTCGCCGGGCTCGGCCCGGTCAGCTTCGCGACGATCGCGCTCGCGTCCTGCGAGGACCTCCCGGACGTCCTCGCGCTCGTGCGCCACGAGCGCCCGGAGGTCGTCGTGCTCGACGCGTCGGGCTGCGAGGCCGGCGTCGCGCGCGTCATCGTCGCGCTCGCCGAGGCCTCGGCGGACGTCGGCGTGGTCGTCGTCTGCGAGCGCTCGACGGCAGCGGCGCGCCAGCTCGGGGCGCTGCCGAAGTGGGGCTGGACGCAGGACCTGCGCGGTGCCGTCGAGGCCGCCTGGATGGACCGCCGGCCGCGGGCGCCGGAGGGGATCGCCACCGCCGAGGCGGCGGGGCCGGCGGGGCCGCTGGCGGGCTGGGTCGAGGACGTCCCGCCGCCCAGCCCGAGCTCCTAGACGTTCTTCTCGATCGGGACGTCGACGAGGTTGCCCCACTCCGTCCACGAGCCGTCGTAGTTCTTGACGTCGTCGCGGCCGAGCAGCTCGCGCAGGACGAACCAGCTGTGCGCCGAGCGCTCGCCGATCCGGCAGTAGGCGATGATCGGATCGCCGGTCAGCACGCCCTTGGCGGTGTAGAGCTCCTCGAGCGCGGCGCGCGACTTGAACGTCCCCTCGGTCGTCACGGCCTGCGCCCACGGGACCGAGATCGCGCCCGGGATGTGACCGCCGCGCTGGGCGCCCTCCTGCTCGTAGCCGGTCATCGCGATGAGCTCGCCCGAGTACTCCTGCGGCGAGCGCACGTCGACGAGCCGCGTGGCGCTGCCGAGGCAGTCGAAGATCTCGTCGCGCATCGCGCGGATCGCGGGGTCGCCGGGGCGCGCGACGAAGGTGGCCGGCGCGTGGGCGGGGACCTGAGGCGTGGTCTCGCGGTCCTCGGCGATCCACTTCTCGCGCGGCCCGTTGATGAGCAGGACCCTGTCGTGGCCGTAGTACTTCAGATACCAGTAGGTGTAGGCCGCGAACCAGTTGTTGCGGTCGCCGTAGAGGACGACCGTGTGGTCGTTGGAGATCCCGCGCGAGCCCAGCAGCGCGCCGAACTCGCCGGGCCCGAGGAGGTCGCGGCGGACCTGGTCCTGGAGGTCGTACTGCCAGTCGAAGCCGATCGCGCCCGGGATGTGCGCCTCGCCGTAGAGGGCGGGGTTCTCGTCGACCTCGACGATCCGGATCGCGGGGTCGTCGAGATGCTCGGCGACCCACGCGGTCTCCACCAGCACGTCCTTGGCGTAATCGCCCACGCAGCCTCCCCGCAACGGTAGGTGAATTACCGGTCGACTTTCCGGTAATTCACCCTAGACGATTCCGAGCAACCGGTCCATCGCGTCGCGCGCGGCAGTGGCCCAGGCGTCGGAGCCGGCCGGATCCTGCTCGAGGGTCTCGAACGGGATCTCGTTGCGCTCGCACGTCCGGCGCAGCTCCGCGACGCCCGCGGCGAACGCCGCCGCCCCCGCCGTGCCGGCCGCCTCGTAGAGGACGCCGCGCACCGTCGAGTCGATCGTCCGCCCGAGCATCATCTCCAGGCGCGTCCCGTGCAGCGCGGCGATCTGCGCGGGGCTGCCGGTCGCGGTGCCGAGCGCCCACACGAGGATCGTGGCGCTCTCCAGCGCGTAGCGCAGGGTGCCGACGACGTCGGGGTCGCCGATCCAGCACTCGGCGCCGGCGGCCTCGATCTCGGCGCGCCCCGCCTCGCTGCGGGTGACCGCGCGAACGGCGTGGCCGTCGGCGACGAGCGCGCGCGTCAGGACGAGGCCACGGCAACCGCCGCCGACGAGCAGAACGCGCACGGCCGCGAGTCTACGAGGCGCACCTGTCGCCTGAAGCGCCGGCGAGAGGCCTGATCGGGCCGGCCGCCGGGTACGATCCCCCGCGTGATCGCATTCGGCATCTTTCTCATCATCGTCGCCGCGCTGAGGCCCCAGTACCACTCTCTCGGTGCCATCGGCGGGCTGTGCATCATCATCGGGCTGATCCTCGCGGTGCTGGGAACCATCGGTCACGCCGTCGGCGGCCGCCGCCACTACTACTGACGATCGCTACACCGTCGCCGGTGTTCCCAGCAGCGCCGTCGCCTGCGCCGACAGCGCGCCGCCGTTGCCGTGCACGAGCGCGACCTCGGTGCCGGGCTGCTGGCGCTCGCCGGCCTCGCCGCGCAGCTGGCGCACCGCCTCGATGATGAGGAAGATCCCGAGCATCCCGGGGTGCGTGTAGGAGAGGCCGCCGCCGTTGGTGTTGACGGGCAGGCGGCCGCCGGGCGCGATCGCGCCGCCGGCGACGAACGGCCCGCCCTCGCCCTTGGCGCAGAAGCCGAGGTCCTCCAGGAAGAGGATCGGGTTGATCGTGAACGCGTCGTAGAGCTGGACGACGTCGACGTCGGACGGGCCCATGCCGGCCATCGCGTACGCCCGCGCGCCGGAGTCGGCGGCGGCCGTCGTCGTGAGGTCGGGCATCTGCGCGATCGCCCGGTGCCAATGCGCCTCGCCCGCGCCCAGCAGCACCGCCGGCGCCCGGCGCAGCGTGCGCGCCCGCTCGGTCGACGTGACGATCACCGCGCCGCCGCCGTCGGTGACCAGGCAGCAGTCGCGCACCGTCAGCGGCGAGCTCAGCATCCGGCTGGAGAGCACGTCGTCGATCGTCAGCGGGTCGCGCTCGAACGCGCGCGGCGTCAGCTGTGCCCAGCGCCGCGCGGCGACCGCGACCTCGGCGAGCTGCTCGCGCGTCGTGCCGAACTCGTGCATGTGACGCGCGGCGGCGAGCGCGAACATCGAGACCGGATAGCGCGGGCGGTAGGGCGCCTCGTGCGGGTTGCTCTCGACGATCGACTTGAGCTTGCCGCCGTCGGAGCGCTGCGTGCTGGCGTAGACGACCAGCGCGACGTCGCACAGGCCGGCCGTGATCGCGCCCGCGGCATGCAGCAGGTGCGAGACGAACGAGGCGCCGCCGAGGTTCGTCGAGTCGCTGTAGCGCGGGCGGATCCCGAGCTCCTCGCCGACGTTGACGCCCGGCAGGCCGTAGTAGGCCGAGGCCGTGAACAGGCCGTCGACCTCGTCCTTGCGCAGGCCCGCATCGTCGAGCGCGTCGGCCGTCGCCTCGCCGATCAGCTCCAGCGGCGTGACGCCCGGCCCGACCTCGCCGATCCGCGACTCGGCGACGCCGGCGACCGCCACCGCGCCGCGCAGCGGGTCAGCGGGCATGGAAGACGATCCGCTCGCCGTCGGCGCCGGCCTGCACGGCCATCCCGATGCGCACGTCGTCGTACGGCGTCCCGGCGACCGTGCTCATGACGCGCACGCCCTCGTCGAGGTCGACGAGCACGACGTTGTGGACGCCCTCGCGCGCGTGGACAGTCGTCGTGGAGTAGACGACGCCCGCGCCCGCGCTCGTCGCGTCGGCCAGCCGCCGCGAGCCGCAGACCGGGCACGCGACCCGCCGCGGATGGATCGCCGCGCCGCAGTCCTCGCAGCGCTGGAAGGCCGGACCGGTCACGACGCCTACGCTACCCACCATGGACTTCGACCTCAGCGACGAGCAGCAGCTCATCCGCGAGACGGCGCGGGCCTTCACCGACCGCGAGATCGTCGCGCGCGCGCGGGAGAACGCGCGCAACGAGCACTTCGACCGCGAGCTCGTGGGGATGATGGCCGACCAGGGCTACCTCGGCGCGATCGTCCCGCGCGAGTACGGCGGCGCGGGCCTGGACTACCTCACCTACGGGCTGATCGTCGAGGAGATCGGCCGCGGCGACAGCGCGATGCGCACCGTCATCTCGGTGCAGACGTCGCTGGTGTGCAGCTCGATCCTCGCCTGGGGCAGCGAGCAGCAGAAGGCGCACTACCTGCCCAAGCTCTGCTCGGGCGAGTGGCTGGGCTGCTTCGGGCTGACCGAGCCCGAGGCCGGCTCGGACGCCGCGAGCCAGCGCACGCGCGCGAAGCGGGTCGACGGCGGCTGGCTGCTGAACGGGTCGAAGATGTGGATCTCGCTCGGCAACCACGCGAAGGTCGCGCTGATCTTCGCCCAGACCGACCCCGAGCTGAAGCACCGCGGCCTGGCCTGCTTCCTCGTCGACTGCGACGACCCCGGCTACCAGGCCCAGCCGATCCACCACAAGATGGGCCTGCACGGCTCCGATACGGCGTCGATCGCGCTCGACGACGTCTTCGTCGCCGACGACGCGGTGCTCGGCGAGGTCGGCAAGGGCTTCCGGATCGCGATGAGCGGCCTGGACTCCGGGCGCTACTCGGTCGCCGCCGGCTGCGTCGGGATCTGCCAGGGCTGCGTCGAGGAGTCGGTGCGCTACGCGCAGGAGCGCCGCCAGTTCGACCGCCCGATCGCGAGCTTCCAGCTCGTGCAGGCGATGCTCGCCGAGATGAAGGTCCGCGCCGACGCCGCCCGGATGCTCGTCTGGCGCGCCGCCTTCGTCCGCGACGCCGGCCGTCCCTGCACGACCGAGACCTCGATCGCCAAGCTCTACGCGACCGAGGCCGCGGTCTGGTGCGCCAACGAGGCGATCCAGGTCCACGGCGGCGCCGGCTACGTCGACGACCACCCCGTCGAGCGCTGGTTTCGCGACGTCCGCGTGACGACGCTCTACGAGGGGACGTCGCAGATCCAGAAGCTCATCATCGGGCGCGCGCTGACCGGCATCAACGCGCTCGTCCCGGAGTAGCCGGCGACCTCACGAATCGGTGCGCGCCGGCGTTTGGTCCCCGTGAGCACGCTGCCCCCGTTCCAGCGCTTCCTGGACGCGCACGCCGACGACGTGCTGCGCTTCCTCGTCGCGTCCGTCGGCCGCCACGACGCCGACGACTGCTTCCAGGAGACGTTCATCTCGGCGCTCGGCGCCTACCCGCGCCTGCGCCCGGACTCCAACCTGCGCGCCTGGGTGCTGACGATCGCCCACCGCAAGGCGCTCGATCTCTACCGCGCGCGGGGGCGCCGGCCGGTGCCGGTCGCCGAGGTGGCCGAGCGCCCGGACCCGGCCGCGTCGCCGGCGGCGGCCGGGAGCACCGCCACCGGCGACCACTGGGAGCGCGTGCGCGCGCTGCCCACGCGCCAGCGCGAGGTCCTGACCCTGCGCTACGCGGCCGACCTGACGCACGCCGAGATCGCGCTCGCGCTCGGCTGCAGCGAGGAGGCGGCGCGCCGCGCCGCCGCCGACGGCCTGAAGGCCCTGAGGAAGGAGCTCGATGTCCCTGCGCCCGCCTGACCTGGAGCCCGGCCACGCCGCCGCGCTCGCCGCCCGCACCGCCGCGCGCGCCGCGCAGGAGGGCCTCGCCGCCGCCGCCTACGCGACGGTCGACAGCCCGCTCGGGCGGCTCGTCGCGGTCGTGACGCCGCGCGGCCTCGCCCGCCTCGCCTACGAGGACTTCAACGGCGGCGTCGACGCGGTCCTCGACGACGTCGCGGCGCGGCTGTCGCCCGCGATCGTCGAGGCGCCGCTGGACGCCGTCCGCCGCGAGCTCGACGAGTACTTCGAGGGCCGCCGCCACGACTTCGACCTCGCGATCGACTGGGCGCTCGTGCGCACGCAGTTCACCGAGGGGGTCCTGCGCGCGACGGCCGCGATCCCGTTCGGCGCGACGAGCACCTACCGCGACATCGCGGCGGCCGCCGGCTCGCCCGCCGCCTTCCGCGCGACCGGCAACGCGCTCGGCTCCAACCCGATCCCGATCGTCGTCCCCTGCCACCGCGTGCTCGCCTCCGGCGGCGGGCTGGGCGGCTACACGGGCGGCGTCGAGCGCAAGCGCACGCTGCTGGCGATCGAGGGCGGCATGCTCGGGGTCTAGTGGTGCGGCCACTAGTCTCTGGGGTCATGGTCGACCCCAATGAGCACGACGTCTTCCTTCTGCGCCAGAAGATCAAGCTCGTCATCAACCAATACGAGTTCTTCCTCCCGCCGTCGGAGCCCGGCGCCGACGTCGGCGAGCGGATCTGCTTCGTCGAGCAGAAGCGCTTCAAGTTCAAGGAGGACATCCGCTTCTACGTCGACGAGACCAAGGAGCAGGAGCTCCTGCGGATCAAGGCGCGCCAGCGCTTCGACCCGGCGGCGACGTACGACGTCACCGACGAGGACGGCACGAAGTTCGGCGAGATCCAGAAGGTCTTCGGCAAGAGCCTGCTGCGCTCGACCTACCGGATCAACGACGTGTCCGGCACGGAGCTTGCGACCGTGACCGAGAAGAGCATGCCGATCGCGCTCTTCCGCCGGCTCGTCGGGTTCATCCCCTACGTCGACAACATCTCGGACTGGCTGCCGATCCCCTACCACTTCGTCTTCCTGCGCGACGGCCAGGTCATCGGCGAGAACCGGCGCGCGATGTGGAAGTTCCGCGACTTCTACACGATCGACATGACCCCGGACAAGGAGCGCACGCTCGACCGCCGGCTCGTCCTGGCGATCTCCGTCGGCATGGACGCCCTGCAGGCTCGCTAGATTGGATCGCATGGACAACGATCGCTCTCAGGCCTACGGCCGGGTTGTCAAGACGCTCGCCGACCTCGGCCCGGCCAAGCTGCAGCCGGCCGAGCAGCACATCATCCGCACGGCCGCCGACGCGCTGTTCTTCGACGGAGACGCCTACGACGAGCTCGCCGCCGTCGAGGATCTGGCCCAGCAGCTCGTCGACGCCGGCCGCCTGTCGTCGGAGCGCGCCCGCGAGCTCGTCGACGACGTCGCCGCCTGCGGCCCGTCGGCCGGCGTCCACTAGCGGCGGGCGTTTTGAGCGCCTCACGGCTCGGGTAGCCCGAGCCGCATGAGCGACATACGCGACACCTACGACCTGCCGCGCAAGCCTCCGGCCACGTTTCGCTTCATCGGCCTGATCGCCGCCTTCGTGATCGGAGCGCCGCTGCTGTGGCTCGTGCTGCCCGACGGTGTCGTGACGGTCGCCGTCCTCGCGATCGTGCTGCTGCTCGCCGTCGGCTTCGGCGTGCGCGCGATCCTGAGCTCGCGCGACGTCAACCAGCCGCCCGGACGCAATCCCGTCCCGACGCGCCCGGACTGATCAGGCCGGCGGCGCCTCGCCGGACGCGCCCAGCGCCGCGGGCAGCTCGCGGCGCGAGCGCACGTCGAGCTTGCGGTACGCGTTGCCCAGGTGCCATTCGACCGCCTTGCGCGTCACGAACAGCGCCTCGGCGATCTGCCGGTTGCTGAGCCCCTCGATCGCCAGCGCGACCACGCGCCGCTCGCTCGGGCTGAGTGCGTCGGCCCCGCGCAGCGCCGCGCGCTGCACGCGCGCGCCCGCCACCTCGAGCTCCTCCAGCGCGCGCTCCTCCAGCAGCCGCGCCCCGCACGCGCGCGCGATCTCCAGGGCGTCGCCGAGCGCGCGGCCGGCATCCGAGCGGCGCCCCACGCGGCGCAGCATCGTGCCGAGCTCGAGCTGCGCGCGCCCGTGCTCCAGGCGCGCCTCCGAGCCGGCGGCGAGCACCACCGCCTCCTCCAGCCGGCCCAGCGGGCCCTCGAGCTCGGCGTGCACGCCGACGTGCGCCAGCGCGCGCAGGGCGACCGAGATCGCCCGCGGCGCGCCGAAGCGCCGCGCCAGCGCGAGCTCCTCGATCGCGAGCTCCTCGGCCTCGGCGGTGCGGCCGAGCGGCGCGAGCGCAAGCGCCGTGGAGGAGCGCCAGGCCGCCATGCAGGCGGGGTTGTCGATGCCCTCGACGACGTCGCGCCAGGCGGCGAAGTGCTCCAGCGCGTCGCTCTCGCGGCGCTCGACGAGCGCCAGCCGGCCGAGCGCCTCGTGCCACGGCGCGAGCATCGCCGAGCCGGCGTGCTCGGAGGGGTCGTAGGCGACGACGGTCGTAGCGGCGGCCTCGAGCTCGCCGCAGTCCAGCTGCAGCCCCAGCAGCACGCCGTAGGCGGCGGGCAGGAAGTGGCGCCAGCCGTAGCGCTCGGCGTCGACGGCCTGCTCGGCGTCGGCGAGCGCCTCGACGAGCCGGCCCTGCGCGCAGCGCGACAGGCTGCGGCAGAAGCTCGCGGTCGCGAGCGCCATCATCGACCCGCGCGCCCGCGACTGGGACATCGCCGCGGTCAGCACGCGGTCGTCCCAGGCCAGCTCGTCGCCGGCGTAGAGCGCGAGCGTCACGCCGAAGAGGACGGTCCCGTCGGCGCCCGCGTCGAGCGCGTCGCCGGCGAGCGCGCGCTCGGCGCACTCGATCACCTCGGCGCGCGGCGCGCCGCTCATCGCGCGCTGCATGCAGCGCGCTGCCAGCAGCGTGCGCTGCACGCGGCCCGAGGCGCCGTCGCCCGTGACCGCCGGCACGTCGTCGCGCGCGAGCAGCGCCCTGCGGCGCTGCGGATCCAGCAGCCCGAGCGCGTCGCCCTCGGCCTGCGCCTGGGCGCTGACGTGGGCGTCGGCGTCGTCGATCGCGACGGCCTCGTCGAAGGCCTCCAGCGCCTCGGCGTGACGGCCGGCGGAGGCCAGCGCGCGCCCGAGCGCGAGCAGCGTCTGCGCGCGGTCGCGCTCGTCGGTGGCGGCGGTCAGCGCCTCCTGCAGCCGGCCGGCGGCGGTCGGCAGGCCGGTCGCCGACTCGCTCGTGCCGAGCTGGCGCAGGAGCGCCGAGCGCACCGCGTGGTCGGCTGGCTCGTCGAGCGCGCGGCGCAGGTAGCTGGCAGCGGATTCCGGCATGCCGAGCGCCAGCGCGCGGCTCGCCGCCGTCGACAGGATGTCGACCACCCAGCTCTCGCCGGTGCCCGGGCTGGGAAGCAGGTGGGCCGCCACGCGCTCGGGCGCGATGTCCTCCCCGCGGAGGATCTCGGCAGCGCGGCGGTGCAGCGCCGCGCGCTCGCCGGTGCCGACGTCGGCGTAGACGGCGGACGCCAGCAGCGGGTGCGCGAAGCCGAGCACGCCGGGATCGATCGGGCGCAGGATGTCGCTTGCCGCGAGCGCGTCGGCGGCGGCCGCGACGCGGTCGGGCTTGCGGCCCGTCAGCGCGGCGACGTGGCGCAGGTGGGCGTCGTCGCCGAGCACCGCGACCGCGCGCGCGACGCCGGCCGCGTCGTCGGACAGGCGCATGAGCCGCACGGCGACCGCCCGCAGGACCGCCTCGGGCGCCAGCGTGCCGATCCGCGACGCGTTCTCGGCCGTCGGCTTCCAGCCCTCGCTCTGCACCGCGCCGATCAGCTCGCCGAGCAGGAAGGCGTTGCCCTCCGTCATCCGCCAGCAGGCGTCGGCGAAGGCCTCGTCGGCGTCGGGCAGCGCGATGCGCACCATCTCACGGCCGCTCTCGCGCGACAGCGCGGAGGGGCGCACGCGGCGGCTCGTCACGTGGGCGGCGAGCTGGCCGAGCAGGTCGTCAGGGGCGCCCGGCTCGCCGAGCCGCCGCGCGACGACGATCGCCACCGACATCTCGTCCAGGCGCTGGAGCAGGTAGAGCACGAGCCGCAGCGACTCGCGGTCGGCCCAGTGCGCGTCGTCGATCGCGATCAGGACGGGGCTGCTCTCGGCGAGGTTGGACAGCAGCCAGAAGAGCCCGTGCATGACCGGATAGGAGCGGTCCTCGGCCTCGTCGCCGCCCCAGCTCGTCGGCCGTTCCAGCAGCGGCCCGGCGAGCGCCGCCGAGCCGGCGAGCAGGCGGTCGCGCGTCTCGTCGTCGGCGCCGGCCAGCAGCGGCTCGAACAGCTGCACGGCGATGCCGAAGGCGAAGTCGCTCTCGAGCTCGGATGCTCGCGCGCGCATGACGATCATGTCGCTCTCGCGCGCGCGGGAGACGGCTGCGTCCAGCAGCGAGGTCTTGCCGATGCCCGCGTGGCCCTCGACGAGCAGCAGGTGGCCGCGGCCCGCGCGACCCGCGTCTAGCAGGTCGTCGACGGCGCGCAACTCCACCTCTCGTTCGAGGAGAGTCCCCGACACCCTGTTCGCTGCTGCTACTGGTGAGCGCTTCGTCAAAAGACTGGGGAGCTGCCCTAGTGTGCGCGACCGTTGGACCGTCTAAAAAGGAGCGTAGCGGCTGACCCGGAAGGTCGGCTGAGGCGCACGGCACGGACGTCGATCGAGCGCAATGTTGTACGCGGACTCGCACGGAGGCTTCTGACCCGGGACCTGGAAGGTCTCGGGTCCGCGTACTTAAGGGGTCGGCTGCGTCAGCTCGACGGCCGGGCCCACTGGGCCTCGGCCAGATCGCCCACCGGCATGCCCTCGGGCGTGGGGATCTCGGGCGTGTCGCGCAGGTACCACTCGGCGTCGAGCGCGGACTGCGTACCGGAGCCGGCGGCGGTGACCGCCTGGCGGTAGGTGTGGTCGACGAGGTCGCCGGCGGCGAAGACGCCGGGCTTCTTCGTGCGGGTGGAGCGGCCCTCGGTGATGACGTAGCCCTCGTCGTCGACGTCGACCTGCTCGGCGACGAGCTCGGACTGCGGCTCGTGGCCGATCGCGATGAACGCGCCGGCGATCTCGACGTCGCGCTCCTCGCCGGTCTCGGCGTTGCGCAGGCGCACGTGCGTCAGCCCGCTGCCCTCGCCCGCGACGAACTCCTGCGGCGTGTACGGCGTCATCCACTCGATGTTCTCGATCGCGCGGGCGCGCTCGAGCATGATCTTCGACGCGCGGAACTCGTCGCGGCGGTGGACGACGATGACCTTCGACGCGAACTTCGACAGGAAGATCGCCTCCTCCATCGCGCTGTCGCCGCCGCCGACGATCATCGTCGGCTTCTCCTTGAAGAAGGCGGCGTCGCAGGTGGCGCAATAGCTCACGCCGCGGCCGCCGAGCTCGTCCTCGCCGGGGACCTCGAGCTTCTTGTGCTCGGCGCCCATCGCGAGGATCACCGTGCGGGCGCGGTACTCGTCCTTGCCGACCCAGACCCTGTGGACGCCGCCGGCCTCGTCGGACAGCTGCACCTTCGTCGCCTGGTCGGTGATGAAGCGCGTGCCGAAGCGCTCGGCCTGGTCGCGGAACTTCTGCATGAGCTCCGGTCCCTCGATGCCCTCGGGGAAGCCGGGGTAGTTCTCGACGTCGGTCGTCTGCTGCAGCAACCCGCCCCAGAGAAAGCCCTCGATGACGAGCGGGTTCAGGTTCGCGCGCGACGTGTACAGCGCCGCCGTGTAGCCGGCCGGTCCGGAGCCGACGATGATGACGTTCTCGATCTTGGGTTCCTGGTCTGGGCTGGTCACTTCACAAAGGATAGTGGGTCGCGGGAGCTACCGATCACGCGCCGGCCGTGGCCGGGAGCTCAGTGCGATTGCCGCGCTCCTGGCGCCAGCGGGCGACCGTGCGGCGCAGCTGGAAGTAGGCGATCGCCCCGGGGATCGTCGGCAGCCAGAAGGCGAAGATGCGATAGGCGAGGACCGCCGGGACCGCCAGCGCGAGCGGCACCCCGAAGGCCGCGAAGGCGCCGATCATGCCGCCGTCGACGCCGCCGATCCCGCCCGGCAGCGGCAGCAGGTTGCCGAGGAAGCCGACGAAGTAGGCCATGACGATGACCGGCCACGGCGGCGGGTCGCCGAAGGCGTGAAGGCAGGCCCACAGCACGGCGATGTTGAAGCCCCAGTAGGCGAGCGCGCCGAGCAGCGCGGGGTCGCGCTCGCGCACGTGGCAGAGCGCCTCGCGCATCCCCGCCGAGAACGCCGCGGGCGCGTTGGCGAGGCGCTGCGCGACCCGTGCCAGCCGGCCGCCGCGCCGGGCGAAGCCCTCCAGGCGGCCCTGCAGGTCGGGCGGAACGCGCGACAGCGCGAGCCCCAGCGCGATCGCGGCGAGGCCGAAGAGCGCCGGGATGACCGTGATCGCGAACGGACCCGGCCCCGGCAGGATGTTGAAGTAGAGCCCGAACCCGACCACGACGAGCGCGCCCATGTAGACGGCGTAGGTGAGGATGAGGAACGCGAGCGTCTTGTCGGCGACCGTTCGCCGGTCCATCCCCGCGCGCCGCAGGGCCCAGGCGGTCAGCGCGATCCCGCCCGCACCCCCGGCCGCCAGCAGCCGCGTCGCGGCCAGCCCGGCCATCGTGATCTGGTAGCTCGCGCGCCAGTCGATCCGCGAATCGGCGCGCGAGCCGGCGCGGACGAACACGCCCTGGAACATCATCACGTAGCCGCCGAAGGACAGCAGCGAGAAGACGAACGCCCCGGCGAGCCACAGCTTGTCCCCCTCTCCGACCCTGCGGCCGGTGTCCTCGAGGTCCGCCAGCTGTGGCAGGACGAAGTACAGGAAGGCGACCGCGGAGACGACGAAGAAGCCGGCGAGAACGACGCCCTTGCGCGTCACCTGGACGCGCGGCATCTCGTCGAGATCGTCCTGATCCTCGCCGGGCTCTGGGGGGTCGACCTCGGGGGGCGTGACCTTCGTATCCATGGGCGTGGGGTGCGGACACGCGAGTATAGGTAGGCCCTAGGACCGGTTCGACGACCCGTCAGCGGGGCGCGTTGCGCGTGTCGCGTGCCTCCTCGACGAGCGCGGCGATCAGCCGGCTCGTCTCGTCGGCCTCGGGATGCCACTGCACCCCGAGCGCAAAGCGGCTTGCCTCGAGCTCGAGCGCCTCGGGCAGCTCGTCCATCTCGGCCCAGCCGGTCACCGTCAGGCCCTCGCCCACGCGGTCGACGCCCTGGTGGTGGTGGGACTTCGTGGCGTGGTGCTCCTCGCCCGCCGCGCGCGCCGCGAGCGAGCCCTCGGCGAGGCGGACGTCGTGGTCGGCGCCGTCGAAGCTGCCGAGGACGCGGCGGTGGTCGCCGTGGCCGACGAGCTCGGGGAGGTGCTGGTGCAGCGTCCCGCCGAAGGCGACGTTCATGACCTGCATGCCGCGGCAGATCCCGAGCACCGGCAGGTCGCGCTCGGCCGCGCGGCGCACGAGCGCGATCTCGAACGCGTCGCGCTCGGGCACGCTGCCGATCGTCTCGGGGTGCGGCTCGGCGCCGTAGGCGCGCGGGTCGATGTCGGCGCCGCCGACGAGCATCAGGCCGTCGAGGAGGTCGAGGATCTCGTCGGGATCCTCGGTGAGCACCGGGTCGGGCGCGAGCAGCAGCGCCAGCGCGCCGGCGCGGCGGACGGCGTCGACGTAGTTGCGCGGCAGCAGGAACGAGGGCAGCTCCCAGGCAGCCCAGCGGGCGCGCTCCAGCGGCGTGCAGATCCCGATCATCGGGCGTCCCATCCCTGCACCGTAGCTGCGCCGCCCGCCGGGCCACCCGGCGACCTTCCCGCGCGGGATACTTCCCGCATGTACGAGACCCTCGAGCTCGAGCGCAGCGGCGCCGCGGCCACGATCCGCCTCAACCGGCCCGACGCCCTGAACGCGTGGAACGCGACCCTCGGCCGCGAGCTGCTGGCCGCCGTGAAGGCGGTGGCCGAGGACGACGGCGTGCGCGCGGTCTGCGTCACCGGCAACGGGCGGGCGTTCTCGTCGGGCGCCGACCTGCGCGACATCACCGCCCGCGGCATGACGCCGGAGGGCCACCCCGACGTCTACACGCCGCTGACGACGATCTACCACCCGATCCTCACGCTGCTGCGGACGATCCCCAAGCCCGTCGTCGCCGCGGTCAACGGCCCCGCCGCCGGCATCGGCTGCTCGCTGGCGCTCTCCTGCGACCTCGTCGTCGCGGCCGAGTCGGCCTACCTGCTGCTCGCCTTCGTCAACATCGGGCTGGTCCCCGACGGTGGCGCGATGGCGCTCGTCAGCGCCCGCGCGGGCGCGTCGCGCGCCACCGAGATGGCGATGCTCGGCGAGCGCGTCACGGCCTCGGACGCGCGCCGCTGCGGCCTCGTCAACCACGTGCTGCCCGACCACGAGCTCGGCGACTATGTCGCCGACCTGCTCGCCCGGCTCGCCGCCGGGCCGACGCGCTCCTACGCGGGAACGAAGCGCCAGATCAACGCCTGGTCCTACGCCCGCCTGGAGGAGCAGCTCGAGCTCGAGGCGCGCATCCAGCAGGAGATGGTCGAGTCGTCCGACTTCCGCGAGGGCGTCACGGCGTTCCTCCAGAAACGCCCCGCGAGCTTCGCGGGCGAATGACCCCCGCAACGAGGGTAAGAGGCCTCCTGCGGACGGCACGGAGGCAGTTCGCCGCCGCATGAATAGAATGCCCGCCGCCTTGGCTCCCGACCGCCTTCGTCACCGCCGCCGCGTCTTCGCCGTCACCCTGGGCGCGGGCGTCGTGGGCCTGCTCGCACTCGCCTCCGGCGCCTCGGCGGACTTCCTGACGCCCGAGTCCGGGGGCTCGCCGAACGCCGACAGCATCGACACGCTCTACAAGATCGTGCTCGCCGTCGCGGCGGTCGTCTTCTTCGGCGTCGAGGGCGTGCTGCTGTACTCGCTGATCCGCTTCCGGGCGCGCAAGAACGCCGTCCCGGCCCAGATCCGCGGCAACACGCGCCTGGAGATCGGCTGGACGCTGGGCGCCGCGCTGATCCTCGTGATCCTCGCGCTCGTCACCTTCGTGACGCTCGACGACATCCGCAACCCGCCGAACTCCGACGCCGCCGGCTTCCCGACCGACCGCGTCGCGAACGTCGACAACGCCTCCGCCTACCAGCCGCGCACGCCCAACGGCCGCGCGCTGAACGTCAAGGTCAACGGCCAGCGCTACGTCTGGCGCTACACGTACCCCGACAAGGACACCAACGCGCTGAACAACGTCTTCTCCTACGAGGAGCTGGTCGTCCCGACGCAGACGACGATCACGCTCGACATCCAGGCCCAGGACGTCGCGCACTCCTGGTGGATCCCGGCGCTCGGCGGCAAGTTCGACGCCATCCCGGGCCACACGAACTTCACCTGGTTCAAGGTGCCCAAGCCGGGCGTCTTCAAGGGCCAGTGCGCCGAGCTGTGCGGGCGCAACCACGCCGACATGGTCGCGACCGTCCGCGCCATCACGCCGGCCGAGTTCCGCACCTGGCTTGCGGACAAGAAGACCCAGATCACGGCCGCCGACAAGCTCGCGCAGGACCGCCGCAAGGAGATCGAGGACGCCCAGAACCAGGGCGACGCGTCGCAGACGTCCACGCCGCCGCAGAGCGCGCCGACCCAGAAAACAGGGTCGACCGCGGACACACAGGGCTAGGAGCACGAGCGCATGGCAGCCACCGACACAGCGGTCCTCGTCCCCGAGATCACCACCCACACCGTCGACCCCGAGCCGAAGGGCTGGGTGTCGTGGGTCACGACGACCGATCACAAGCGCATCGGGATCCTCTACATCGTCACGACCTTCGTCTTCTTCATCCTGGGCGGGGTCGAGGCGCTGCTCATGCGCGTCCAGCTCGGGGCGCCGGACAACACCTTCCTGACGCCGGCGACGTACAACGCGCTCTTCACGCTGCACGGGACGACGATGATCTTCCTGTTCGTCGTGCCGATCATGGCCGGCTTCGGCAACTACTTCCTGCCGCTGATGATCGGGGCCCGGGACATGGCGTTCCCGAAGCTCAACGCGCTGTCGTACTGGCTGCTGCTGTCGGGCGGGATCGTCTTCTACGGCTCGCTGTTCTTCCATCCGCCCGAGGCCGGCTGGACGTCCTACGCGCCGCTGAGCAACAGCGCCTTCTCGGAGACCGGCGGCATCGACGCGTGGATCTACCTGATCCACCTCACCGGCATCTCCTCGCTGCTGGGCGCGATCAACTTCTACGCGACGATCGCGAACATGCGCGCGCCCGGCATGGGCTGGGGCCGCCTGCCGCTGTTCGTCTGGTCGCTGCTGACCTACGCGGTGCTGCTGATCCTCGCGCTGCCGGTCATCGCCGGCGCGGTGACGCTGCTGCTCGCCGACCGCCACTTCGGGACCGGCTTCTTCGACCAGAGCCAGGGCGGCGACCCGTTGCTGTGGCAGCACCTGTTCTGGTTCTTCGGCCACCCCGAGGTCTACATCATGGTCCTGCCGGGCTTCGGGATCATCTCCGAGGTCCTGCCGGTCTTCGCCCGCAAGCCGATCTTCGGCTACAAGGCGATCGCCGCGGCCACGGTCGTCATCGCGTTCCTCGCGCTGCTCGTCTGGGCGCACCACATGTTCTCGACGCCGAGCGCGACCGTCGTCCTCGTCTTCTTCATGATCAGCTCCTTCCTGATCGCGATCCCCACGGGCGTGAAGATCTTCAACTGGGTCGCGACGCTCTGGCGAGGAACGGTCGAGTTCAAGACGCCGCTGATCTTCGCCGTCGGGTTCATCTCGGTCTTCCTGATCGGCGGGATCACCGGCATCTTCCTCGCCGTCTTCCCGGTCGACTGGCAGCTGACCGACACCTACTTCGTCGTCGCCCACCTGCACTACGTGCTCGTCGGCGGGTCGGTCTTCGCGATCTTCGCCGGGATCTACTTCTGGTTCCCGAAGATGACCGGGCGGATGCTGAGCGAGAGCCTCGGCAAGTGGTCCTTCGCGTTCATGTACATCGGGATCAACGTCACGTTCCTGATCCAGCACTCGATCGGGCTGGACGGCATGCCGCGGCGCGTCTACGAGTACCCCGACGTCGGCCACCTGGCGCTCTACAACCTGATCTCGACGATCGGCTCGTTCATCCTCGGCGTCGGCGTCCTGCTGACGGTCCTCAACGTCGTGCGCTCGCTCAAGCACGGCGTCAAGGCCGGCCCCGACCCGTGGAAGGCGAACACGCTCGAGTGGTTCACGCCCTCGCCGCCGCCGGTCAACAACTTCGACGTCATCCCGCGCGTGCGCTCGGTCGAGCCGATGAAGGACATCCGCCGCCAGGTCGCCCGTCAGACAGAGGCCGCGCCGGTCGAGGTCGGCGCGGACTGATGGAAGCCTCCCGCGTCCCAGCGGCGGCCACGCTGCCGCCCGCCACGGCTGCCGGCGGCGTGCGCCAGGTCGTCTCGGACTACGTCGCGCTGACGAAGCCGAAGGTCCAGTCGCTGCTGCTGCTGACGACCGTCTGCTCGATGGAGATCGCCGGCGACCCGTCGATCGGCCTGATCGCGCTGACCGTCGTCGGCGGCTACCTGTCGGCCGGCGGCGCCGGCGCCGTCAACCACTGGTACGACCGCGACATCGACGCCCAGATGCCGCGCACGGCCAACCGGCCGGTGCCCGCCGGCCGCGTCTCGCCGCGCGCCGCGCTGATCTACGGGATCGTGCTCGCCGCGCTGTCGTTCCTGCTGCTGGCGACGACGGTGAACGTCCTGGCGGCCTCGCTGGCGTTCACCGGCTTCCTCGGCTACGTCTTCGTCTACACGATCTGGCTCAAGCGCCGCACGCCGCAGAACATCGTCATCGGCGGCGCCGCCGGCGCGGTCCCCCCGCTCGTCGGCTGGGCGGCCGTCACGGGCGGCCTGGGCGGCATGCCGCTGTACCTCTTCGCGATCGTCTTCTTCTGGACGCCGCCGCACTTCTGGGCACTCTCGCTGCTCATGAAGGAGGAGTACAAGCGCGTCGGCGTGCCGATGCTGCCCGTCGTCCGCGGGGAGGACGAGACGCGCAAGCAGATCGTCCTCTACTCGGTCCTGCTGTGGGCGATCACGCAGCTGCCGTTCTGCGCCGGCGGCCTCGGCGCGATCTACCTCGTCTCCTCGCTCGTGCTCGGCGGGCTGCTGATCGGCGGCGCCGTGATGCTCTACCGCCGCGCCGATCGCCGCAGCGCGCTGCGCCTGTACCTCTTCTCGCTCCTGTACCTCGCGCTGCTGTTCGGCGCGATGGTGTTGGACGTCAAGCTCTAGACTTCGCGGCCGATGGACCAGAAGCTCGCACGCAAGAACCTCCGCTCCGGCCTCCTGGCCGCCGCCGTGTGCTTCTTCATGTTCGGGATGACGTTCGTCGCGGCCACGATCTACGTCTCGTGAGCCCCTCGGACCGCTCCGCTCCGCCTCCCGGCGAGGAGATCCACCTCCCCGGCCCGAGCATCCAGCCGCTGCTGCTCACGGTCGGCCTCACGTTCATCCTGCTGGGGGTCACGCTCGGCCCCTTCTTCCTCTTCTCGGGCCTGATCCTGTCGGTCTGGGTGATCGTGCGCTGGATCGCCGACACCCGCCGCGATATCAACCACCTGCCCGAGGACCTCGACGAGCACTAGAAGATCCGTCCGCGGGCGCCCGCGCGCTCCGACCGGACTGCTACAACGAGTGTTCGCGCGCCAGCTTCCCCCTCCGGGAGGCCTCGCGCTCATCCCTTCGGGGGTATGGCGGCGTATAGACGCTCATGGAGACTCCCATTCAACGTCCCGCCACCGTCCGCCATCGCACGAGCCTCTTCCGCGATGCGGTCGAGATCGTCGAGGCCGAGTACGGGTCCGACCTGTCGCTCGACGACATCGCACGACGCGTCGCGTCGTCGCGCCGCCAGCTGCAGCGCTCCTACGCCGAGATCGGCGAGACGACGTTCCGGGAGCACCTCACCGCCGTGCGCATGGAGCGCGCCGCGGAGCTGCTCACGACCCGCGGCCTGACCGTGCGCGAGGTGGCCGCCCGCGTGGGCTACCGCCAGCCCGCGCAGTTCGCAAAGGCGTTCCGCCGCCACCACGGCGTACCGCCGTCGGGCTATCGCGACGCCCGCCGCTTCAGCGCCGACGCGCGCACCGTGGGCCCGGGCGCCGCCGCCCGCGTCGCCGCCTGACGCCCTGATCGACGGGCGCGGCGAGGGCCGCCGCGCCACCAAGGTGTCGTTCGTCGCGCGCACCACATAGGATGCGCGGCCGCATGGCCAAGGTACGAGGGCGCCAGGAGCGCACACCTGTCATCTGGATGGGAGTCCACGGGCTGATCGCTTCCGCGGTCGGCATCGCGGTCGGCCTTTCCATCCACTGGTTCCCCGAGCAGGCCTCGACGCAGGCCGGTCCGATCGACCATCTCTGGGACGTCCTGATCGTCGTCACGGTGCCCGTCTTCGTGACCGTGATGATCATCGTGCTGTTCAGCGTCGTGAACTTCCGGATGCGGCCGGGCGAGGAGAACCTCGACGGCCCGCCGATCCACGGCAACACGCGCCTGGAGATCATCTGGACGGCGATCCCGGCGATCATGCTCGTCGCGCTGTGCTCCTACGCCTGGGTCGTGCTCAACGACATCGAGAAGGCGCAGGCCAACGAGATGCGCGTCAACGTCACCGGCCAGCAGTTCGCCTGGAGCTACGAGTACCCGCAGGCCGGCGGCAAGCCCGTGAAGTCCAACCAGCTCGTCCTCCCCGAGAACCAGCCGGTGCGCTTCTACGTCAAGGCGCTGGACGTCATCCACGACTTCTGGGTGCCGGCCTTCCGCATGAAGGTCGACGCGGTCCCGGGGCTCGAGACGAAGTACCGGATCACGCCCAGCCGGCTTGGCACGTACCCGGTCGTCTGCGCAGAGCTCTGCGGCCTGGGGCACTCGGTCATGCGCTCGACGGCGCGCGTCGTCACGCCCGCCGCCTTCAAGACCTGGCTCGACTCCAAGACGGCCCCAGCGGCCGCAGCGGGCGGTGGCGCCGGCGGCGCCGCCAAGCCCGACGGCAAGACCCTCTTCACCGACGGCAACGGCGACGCGACCGCCTGCTCGGCCTGCCACACGCTCAGCGACGCCGGCTCGACCGCCACCACGGGGCCCGACCTCGACAAGGTGCTGGCGGGCAAGGACGCGGCCTTCGTCAAGACGTCGATCACGACGCCGGATGCCGCGATCGCGCCCGGATTTCAGGGGGGGATCATGCCGAAGAACTACGGCGATACCCTCTCCGCCGAGGAGCTCGACGCTCTCGTGACGTACCTCGGGCAGGTCGCCGGCAAGTGAGCACGACGATGAGGAGAAGCTAGATGGTCGCCAAGTTCCGCGGACCGGGCATGTACAGGGCCTTCCTGTACACCGCGTATGGCGTCGTCCTGTCGTACGGGATCATCTTCGTCTTCCGGACCTGGTACGACCTCGATCCGGTCATCGACGGCAACGCCGTCCTCGAGCTCGCCCTCTTCACGTCGGCCCTCGGCTTCCTCGTCGGCCTCGGCGGCTTCACGTACTGGTTCTACTGGGCGACCGGCAAGAAGACGCTCGTCGACGACCACTCCGGGCACGGCGCGCACTCCTGGCGCGACTACTTCCGGATCAACACCGACCACAAGGTCATCGGCATCCAGTACGTCGTGACCTCGTTCTTCTTCTTCTTCGTCGGCGGGCTGTTCGCGATGCTCATGCGCGCGGAGCTCGCCCAGCCGGGACGCCAGTTCGTCGACCCGAACACGTTCAACGGCCTCTTCAGCGTCCACGCGTCGCTGCTGATCTTCCTCTTCATCATCCCCGTGTTCGCGGGGCTGGGGAACTTCGTCATCCCGATCATGATCGGGGCGCCCGACATGGCGTTCCCGCGCCTGAACGCGCTGTCGTTCTGGATGCTCCCGGTCGCCGGGATCATGATGCTGCTGTCCTTCGCCGCCCCCGGCGGCTCGTTCGCGAGTGGGTGGACGGCATACGCGCCGCTGTCTGTGACAGCGCCAGAGGGGCAGGTGTTCTTCACCATCGGGGTGCAGTTCGCGGGGGCGTCCTCGATCGCCACTGCGCTCAATTTCCTTGTGACGATCATCACGATGCGTGCGCCCGGGATGAGCTTCTTCCGGATGCCGCTGCTCGTGTGGGCGAACTTCTCGACCTCGCTGCTGGTCGTCATCGCGACGCCGTTCATCGCGGTCTCGCAGTTCATGGTGCTCTTCGACCGCTCGCTGGGCTTCAACTTCTTCGAACCGGCGGGCCGCGGGGACGTGCTGATGTACCAGCACATCTTCTGGTTCTACTCGCACCCGGCGGTCTACATCATGATGCTGCCCGGGTTCGGGATCGTCTCGGAGATCCTCGCCGTGAAGTCGCGCAAGCCGATCTTCGGCTACCGCATGATGGCCTTCTCGCTGCTGGCGATCGTCATGCTCGGCTTCACCGTCTGGGCGCACCACATGTTCGTCTCGGGCATGCAGGACTGGATCCGCGTGCCGATGATGATCACCACGGCGATCATCGCCGTCCCGACCGGCATCAAGATCTTCTCCTGGCTGGCGACGCTGTGGCGCGGCGTGCTGCACCTCGACACGCCGATGCTGTTCGCGCTGGGCTTCCTGACGATGTTCACGCTCGGCGGGATCTCGGGCGTGATGCTCGCCGTCATCCCGGTGACGATCCACGTCAGCGACACCTACTTCATCGTCGCCCACATCCACTACGTGCTCTTCGGCGGATCGCTGTTCACGATCTTCGCCGGCGTCTACTACTGGTTCCCCAAGATGACCGGGCGGATGTACGACGAGCGCCTGGGCAAGATCCACTTCTGGATGACGTTCATCTTCTTCAACGCGACGTTCGCGCCGATGCACGTCATCGGCATCCAGGGCATGCCGCGACGCGTCGCCGACTACGCCGAGCAGTGGGCCGGCTGGAACCTCGCGATCTCGATCATGAGCTTCTTCCTGGGCCTCAGCGCGCTCGTCTTCGCCTACAACATGATCGCCTCCTGGCGCGGCGGCCCGCACGCGGAGGCCAACCCCTGGCGCTCGCTCACGCTCGAGTGGCAGGTCAGCTCGCCCCCGCCGATCTTCAACTTCGACGCGATCCCGACGGTCGTCGGCGGCCCCTACGAGTACGGCGTGCCCGGCGCGGTCCACGGCGTGCTGAAGGGCGCCGAGATCCCGCAGCCCGCGGGTGCCACGGCGCAAGCCTCCGGCGGCGCCACAGCCACGTCCTCCAGAGAGGAGGAATAGCCCCATGAGCAAGCACATCCTCGTGGTCGCCAATCAGACGATCGGCGGAGCGAACCTCCTCGACCTCGTCAAGGAGCGCGCCAAGACGCCCGACACGAGCTTCACGCTCGTCGTGCCGATGACCAAGCCGAAGTCCGGCTACGTGATCTACGACGACGTCGTGCGCGACGCCGCCCAGGTGCGCCTCGACCTCGCGCTGTCCTACCTGCGCGGCGAGGACATCGTCGCCAGCGGCGAGATCGGCGACGAGGACCCCCACACGGCGACGCTCGACGCCATCGACGAGTACCAGCCCGACGAGGTCATCATCTCGACGCTGCCGCAGGCGACCTCGGGCTGGCTGCGACGCGACCTGATCGAGCGCATCCAGGACCACACGGGCGTCCCGGTGACGCACGTCGTCTCCGACATCGACGCCGAGGGCCTCCCCTTCGAGGTCACGCTCGTCGTCGCGAACGTCACCGCCGGCCGCGGCGACCTCCGCGCCCGGATGAGCGAGCTCGCCAACGAGGGCGGCGACATGCTCTTCATCGTCGTCGTGCCGCTGCAGGCGCACAACGACGGCCGCGCCGCCGCGGTCGCGCGCGCCCGCCTGGGCAACACGCTCGACAAGATGCGCCGCGAGGGCCTGCTCGTCGCCGGGATGATCGGCGACCCCGATCCCTACACCGCGACGATGAACGCCATCCAGTTCTTCCGCGTCTCGCGGATCATCATCTCGACGCTGCCCGTCACGCGCTCGGGCTGGATGCGCTCGGACCTCATCGACCGGGTGAGCAAGGCGACCAACCTCGACGTCGAGCACATCGTCGCCGAGCAGCCCGCAGAGGCGACCAGCTGATGGAGGCCGCCGGCATCAGCGCGGGCGTCGCTCTCGACCACCACGACGACGACCACGGCGAGCACCACGGGCCGCCACCGGCGAACCGCAGCTCGCGGGTCGACCCCGAGCTGCTCGGGATGATGCTTTTCATCATCTCGGAGATCATGGTCTTCGGGGCCTTCTTCACGGCCTACTTCTTCATCCGCCTGGTCGCCGAGGGACACCGCTGGTTCCCCTTCGAGGGCGCCGAGCTGCCGGTCGCGGTCGCCGGCATGAACACCGCGATCCTGCTGAGCTCGTCGCTGACGATGCACTGGGCGCAGACGTCGATCAAGAACGGCAACCGCTTCGGGCTGAAGGCCGGGATGCTGCTGACGTCGCTGCTGGGCGCGACGTTCCTCTTCATCCAGATCAACGAGTACATCCACATCGGCTTCTCGCCGCAGGACCACGCCCAGGGAACGATCTTCTACGGGCTCACGGGCCTGCATGGTGCCCACGTGTTCATCGGGCTCTCGCTGCTGGTCATGGTGACCATACGGGCCTTCAAGGGGCACTTCAGCCCCGAGCACCACCACGGCGTCGAGGTGCCCGGCATCTACTGGCACTTCGTCGACGTCATGTGGGTCGTCGTGTACACGACGATCTACATCCTCTAGCAGCCCGAGCGCCTCGTGAAGCAGAAGCCCTGGGAATCGGAGGAGGCCGCGTTCGGGCTCCTCCTGCGCGTGCTCGCCGTCGCCGTCGTGATCGTGCTGATCTCGCTGGCGCTGAAGGCGATCTTCTGAGCGCGAGCGGCGCCCGGTCCTACTTGACGGTGAGGGTGCCTTCCATGCCGCCCTCGCGGTGCCCCGGGACGCTGCAGTAGAACGTGTACTTGCCGGCCTTCAGGGTGACCTTGACGGTCGACGTCGCGCCGCCCTGGACCTCCTTGCCCTTGCTGTTGACGCCGTTGCCCTCGACCGCGATGTCGTGCGGGATCGAGGCGTCGTTCTTGGAGTCGATCTCCAGCGCGCCGGCGGGCGCGGACGCCTGCTTGGTGATGTAGGCGAGCTGGCCGTTGGGGTCGGCGGGCAGCGCGAGCTTGCCGGCCTTCGCGGCGACCGGCTTGCCGGCGCCTGCGGCCGGGACGGCGGTGGCGAGCTTGCCCTCGTCCTTGCCCGGGCGCGAGGCGACCGAGGCGACGTAGGACGCGACGTCGAAGGCGAGCTTGCCGGTGACGAGCTTCGGAGGCATGTAGGCCGGGCTGTCCTTGGGGACGGCCGCCGGGTGGCGGATCTGGTCGAACACGACGCCGTGGATCGTGTCGCGGCCGAAGCCCTCCTTCAGCGCCTGGCGAAACGCGTCGTCGAGGTTCGGGCCCTGGGTCCCCTTCGTCTGCGCACGGTTGAGCACGTGGCAGGAGCCGCACTTCTGCGCGAAGGACTTCTTGCCGGCGACGAGGTCGGCGTCCTGAGGCACGTTGTCGTTCTCGCACGCGCTCACGCCGGCGGCCAGCGTGCCGCAGATCGCGAGGCCGAGCAGTCGTTTCGTCATCGGTGTAGCGCCCATAAGCCGGCGGGACTCTATCCAAGCCGACCGGACGGCGTATGGGTCACCGGGACCCCCTCCGGGGGCGGCGGTTCGCGCCCGGACGGCTGGTAGGGTTCGCGCCGTGACGCCGACCCAGCGCTATCGCATGCGAGTGCCCGCGACGGGCGACGAGATCATCCGCGAGGCCGAGCCCGGCCGCGTCTACATCGACCGCGAGTCCGGCGAGACGATGTCGATCGTCGGCAAGGTGCTGCCGCTCGTGCCGTCCAAGTCGCGTCTGCCGTGGGCCGTCGAGAGCCTGCGCTTCTGCCCCTGGTGCGACCAGCTGGCACAGCGCGATCTCAACGACTGCCCGTGGTGCGAGCGACGCATGGACCCGATCGCCTGATCCGGCGGCCGGCGATGCCCGTGCGCTGCCTCACCCTGCTGACCGTCCTCGCCGTCGCGCTCGGGCTGGCCGCCTGCGGCGGCGACAGCGAGCTGTCGACCGACATCCCGCGCACGAGCCCGGATCTCACGATCCCGACGGCGACGACCGAGGCGCCGCCCGAGGACACGTCGACGACCGGCACGACGGCGACGACCGACACGACCACGACGCCGGTCACGCCACCGGCGGCCGTGACGCCGCAGGCCCCGCCGGCGGCCGCGGCGCCGTCGGGCTCGCCCACGACGGGCGGGGCGGCGCCGACCGGCCAGTCGACGACCGGCGGCGCGACCACCGGCGGCGGCGAGTTCGAGAACTTCTGCGCGCAGAACCCCGGCGCCTGCTGACGCAGACGCCGGCGGCCGCGCCGCGCCGCCTAGTGGATCTGGCCGGAAGTTCTGCGAGGTTTTGCCGGATGCCCGGCCGTGATCTGACGGTCGACGGTGATCCGGCGTGCGTGCCGGTGGCACGTACCCGGTCGCCGGCGACCGTCAGGCACGGATCGGGCGCCGGCAAAACCCGCAGAACCTGCGGACGGGTCCACTAGCCCTTCGGCGCGGTGGGAGCGACGGGGTCGGAGATGAACGTCGCGCTGTAGGTCAGGCGCGCCGTGCGGAAGAGGCACTTGAACGCCGTCGAGGAGCGCGGGCCGACGAGCGCGGACTGCGTGGACGTGTCGCCGCAGCCGTCGGACGCGCGGCTGGCACGCCACGACGTGTCCGAGCCGAGGCCGATCTGCAGCGCCGGTGCCCAGGACGGCACGGTCAGGCCGACGTACTGGCCCTTCTTGACCGGCAGCGACTGCGCCAGCGGGAACTGCACGACCGTCCCGAAGTAGTCGGTGAGCTTCTGCAGCGGCGCCTTCGCGACGACCTGGCGCACGAGCTTCTTCGCCGACGCGAGCACGACGATCGCGGCCTGCGACTCGCCGCCCAGGCGCTCGTTGAAGAACGCGGTCTGCTTCGGGCCCGGCTTGCCGAGGCCGATCGTCCACGCGACGATGCGGCCGTCCTCGGGCGCCTGGTAGAGCGCGCGATCGGGGCCGACCTTCGCCTGGTAGCCGGTCGTCCGGCTGACGGCCTGGCAGTTCTCGGGACAGACCCCGCGCACGCCCTCGGCCAGCGCGCCCAGCTCCTGGAGCTTCGCGGAGGCGGCCGCCGGCAGGGCGAGCGCCGCGGCGAGGGCCACGGCAGCTGAATAAGCGATTCCTCGATGGCGTGTCATGTGCCCATTCAACACGAGGTGCGGGTCGCAGTTGCGTGCGGTCCACATTCCGGCAGGCCGCCGGCGACGGGCTACTTCAGGCGAAAGCGCCGCACAGCGCCCGCATCCGGCACCGTGTCGATGCACGAGACGCGGTCGCAGCCGGGCTGGGTGGCCTCGACCGCGAAGCGGATCAGGGCGGGGCGCCCGAGCGCGCTCTGCGCGACGCGGATCACGAAGCTGCGGCCGCTGGAGTTCGTGGACACGGCGGCGGCGCCGGTGCGCCGGGGCAGGCCCGAGCCGGGCTGGTCGTAGACGCCCGCGCGCAGCTTTGAGTCCTTGTCGGCGGTGACGCAGAGCAGGCGGTCCGGCCGTGTCGCGGCGGGGTCGGCGTCGGCGTCCGTCCACAGGCGCACGCACATCGAACCGGGCGGGCCCGTCTTGGCGAGCAGCGTCTTGGGCGTCACCTTGGCAGCGAACGTCAGGACGAAGCGCAGGCGCCCGTCGGAGGCGACCCGCAGCCCGGCGCGCTGGAGGTCGAGCGGCCCGCTGACGTCCTCCACCGCGTCCGAGACGAGGACCGGCTTGGAGGGCGCGGCGAACGCGACCGCCGCGACGACCAGCGGCACGGCGGCGGCGCTGGCGGCAGCGAGGCGCACAAGGCTCGACATGGGCGCAAGCATGACGCAGTGGCGCGCCGGAATCGAACGCGCAAGCGCGCGCCCGCTTTCAGCCGGTGAGCTCGGCCGCCGCGGCCGTGATGTCGTCCATGTCCCCCGGCCCCGGCACCCACGGCAGCCGCAGCGGGTCGTCCTCGTAGCGCGGGATGACGTGCAGGTGGAAGTGGAAGACGGTCTGCCACGCCGCCGCGCCGTTGGAGTTCAGGAGGTTGACGCCGTCGGCGCCGAGCTTGGCGACCGCGCGCGCGGCCAGGCGCTGCGCCGCGAGGGCGACGGCCTGCAGGTCCTCTGGATCGATCGCGTGGATGTCGGCGGCGTGCTCGCGCGGGATCACGAGCACGTGCCCGCGGGTCGCAGGGTTGATGTCCATGAAGGCGATCGTGCGCTCGTCCTCGGCGACGATCGTGGCGGGCAGCTCGCCGGCGACGATCTTGCAGAACAGGCAGTCCGGATCGGCCATGCGCAGAGGCTACGCCTGCTCGTGCAGCCGCGCCGCGAGCTCGAGCGCCTCGTCGCCGGTGCTGACCTCGCCGGCGAAGCGGGCCTCCTCGATCGCGGCCAGCAGGCGGCCGATCTCGGGGCCGTCGGCGATCCGCAGCTCGGTCGCGACGCGGTCGCCGCGCACGAGCGGCTCGCGCCGTCCCTGCGCGCGCCAGGCGAGCGCCTCGGGCAGCACCTCGCGCGCCAGCTCGACGTGGCCGGCGATCGCCTCGGTCGCCTTGCGCCCGCGGGTGGCGAGGCGGTCGGCGACCGACAGCAGCGTCACGTCGACCTCGACCGGCTGGGTGCTCGTCAGGTAGCGGTAGAGCGCGCGCCGCGACAGCGGGCGCTCGTGGACGAGGAACCCGAGCCGCAGGTGGTGGCGCACGAGCGCCGCGACGTGCGCCTTGAGCCGCTCGCTCGCCCGCAGCCGCGTGAGGACGTCGCGGGCGAGCTGCGCGCCGGCGCGGTCGTGGCCGAGGAAGGTCGGCGAGCCGTCGTCGCGGCGGCCCAGCGTCGCGGGCTTGGCGGCGTCGTGCAGCAGCGCCCCGAGGCGCAGCGCCAGGCCGCGGTCGACGTCGTCGGCCAGCGGCTCGGCGAGCAGCGCCAGCAGCTCGCCGGAGTGGGCCTCGCCGAACGCGGCGGACGGATCGGCCTGCAGCGCGACGGTCTGCTCGAGCACCTCGATCGTGTGGCCGTGGACGTCGGCGTGGTGGTAGCGGTTCTGCTCGACGCCGCGCAGCGCATCGAGCTCGGGCAGGATCGCGGCGGTCAGCCCGAGCTCGTCCATGCGCGCCAGCGAGGCGACGACGCCGTCGCCGGCCAGGACGCGCTTGAGCTCGGCGAAGACGCGCTCCTGGGCGACCTGCGCGACCCGCGGGGCCTGCTCGCGGGCGAGCGCGATCGTCGCCGGCTCGGGCTGCAGGCCGAGCTCGGCCTCCAGGCGCACGAGCCGCAGCGCGCGCAGCGGGTCGTCGGCGAACGACGACGGCCCGACGGCCCGCAGCCGGCGCGCGGCGAGGTCGCGGGCGCCCTCGTGCGGGTCGACGCGCTCGCCGCCGGCAAGCGGCTCGGCGATCGCGTTGACGGTGAAGTCGCGCAGCGCGAGGTCGGCCTCCAGCGAGCCGCCGCGCAGCGGGCTGAGGTCCGCCTGCCAGGAGCGGTCGCGGGCGAGCACGCGCCAGGCGCCGAACTCGTCGGAGAGCTCGAAGGCGGGGCCGCGGACGGCGCGCGCGAGCGCGTGCGCGGCGGCGCGGACGTCGGCGTCGAGCACGAGGTCGAGGTCGGCGGTCGGGCGCTCGAGCAGGCGGTCGCGCACGGCGCCGCCGACGAGCCAGGCGGGCTGTCCGGCGAGCGCGTCGCGGGCGGCGCGGAGCCCGTCGCTCATCCCGGCTCGCCGTCGCGGTGGTAGACCCGCGGCACGCGCGGCAGCAGCCCGCAGGTCACCTCGTAGTTGATCGTGTCCAGGCGCCGCGCGACCTCCTCGGCCGTGATCCGCTCGTCGCCCTGCGCGCCGATCAGCACGGCCTCGTCGCCGATCGCCGCCGCCGCCGGCGAGCCGACGTCGACGGCCACGTTGTCCATGCTCACCGTGCCGACGAGCGGCCGGCGCACGCCGCCGAGCAGCACCTCGGCGTTGTTGGTCAGGCCACGGCGCACCCCATCTCCGTACCCGATCGGCAGCGTCGCGACGTGCGTCGGCTCCGAGGCGATGAAGCGCCGCCCGTAGCCGGCGCTGTCGCCTGGCGCCATCGGCTTGACGGCGGCGACGTAGGAGCGCAGCTCGAGCGCCGGCTCGAGCTCGCTCGCCGCCGGGTCCTCGCCGAACGGGTCCAGGCCGTAGATCGCGACCCCGGTGCGGACGAGGTCGAAGTGCGCGGCGGGGCCGCGCAGCGTCGCGGCGCTGTTGGCGGCGTGCAGCAGGATCTGCGGGTGCGCGTGGCGCAGCGGCAGCGCCCAGGCGAGGAAGCGATCCAGCTGCGCCGCCATGAACGGGTCGTCGCGGTCGTCGGCTGTCGCGAAGTGCGTCATCGCCCCGGCCAGGACGACGCCGTCGGTCGCGGCGGCGCGCTCGGCGACGCGCGTCGCCTCGGCGACGTCGCGGGTGCCCAGGCGCCCCATCCCGGTGTCGAGCTTGACGTGAACCGCGCCGCCGCCGCGCGCGGCGACCTCCGCGACGAAGTCCTCGCTCCAGGCGACGACGTCGGCCTCGGCCGCCAGCGCGACGTCGAGCTCCTGCGCCGACAGCGCGCCCATGACGAGGATCGGGGCCTCGATGCCGGCGTCGCGCAGCGCGGCGGCCTCGGTCGCGGCGACGACCGCCAGCCAGCGCGCCCCACCGGCCAGCGCGGCGCGGGCGGCGGGGACGGCGCCGTGGCCGTAGCCGTCGGCCTTGACGACCGCGCAGAGGCTCGCGCCGGGCGCGAGGTCGCGCCGCAGGCGCGCGACGTTGCGCTCGATCGCGGCGAGGTTCACGCGCGCCTCGGCGCGGACCGTCATGCCTCCGGCTCCCCGTCGGTCGCCCGCGGCAGCGCCGCGACGACGTCGCCGGCGATCACGCCCGCGGCGCCGACCGCGATCGCGGCGACGCGGCCCGCCGCGGCGTGGCGGCGCACCCCCGCGCAGGCGGCGGCGAACGGATCCAGGCCCTTCGCCAGCAGCGCGCCGATGACGCCGCTGAGCACGTCGCCGGTGCCCGCGGTCGCGAGCGCCGGCGCGCTGAGCCCGTTGACGGCCGCGCGGCCGTCGGGACAGGCGACGATCGTGTCGTCGCCCTTCAGCACGACGATCGCGTTCGCGCGCTGTGCGGCCTCGCGGGCGCTGCGCAGGCGCCGGCGCTCGATCTCGGCGCTGGAGCGCCCCAGGAGGCGTCCCAGCTCGCCCGCATGGGGCGTGAGCACCGTTGGCGCGCTGCGCTCGGCGAGGCGCTCGGGCTCGCCGGCGTGCGCGTTGAGGCCGTCGGCGTCGAGCAGCAGCGCGACCGGCGCCCGCGCGGCCAGCTCGCGCACGAACGCGAAGGTGCTCGCCGAGCGCCCGGCACCGGGGCCGAGCACGAGCGCGCCCGCCCGCCCGGCGGCTCCGAGCGCGTCCTCGACACCGGCGGCGGTCAGCGCGCCGCCATCGTCGGGCAGCCCGCGCGTCATGACCTCGAGCAGGCGCATCTCGAAGACGAGCTCCAGCGAGGTGGGCACGAGCGCGGTGACGTAACCGGCGCCGGCGCGCATCGCGGCCTCGGCGGCGAGGCACGGCGCGCCGGTCAGCCCGCGCGAGCCGCCGGCGACGACGACGTGCCCGGAGCTGAACTTCGTGCCCGGCGCCTCGCGGCCCGGCACCAGCGCGTGGACGCGCGCGGTCAGCAGGCCGACGTCGGGGTCGATCGGCGCGCCCGGCGGGATCCCGATGTTGACGACCTCGACGGTGCCGCTCTGCTGCTTGCCGGGCCTGATCCAGTGGCCGGGCTTGGCGGTGGCGAAGGTGGCCGTGGCGGTCGCCACGACGGACACGCGCGCGGCCTCGCCGGTGGACGCGTCGACGCCGCTGGCGACGTCCGCCGCGACGACCGGCACGTCGAGCACGCAGATCGCCTCGATCGCATCCTTGGCGAGCTCGCGCGGCTCGCCGTCGAAGCCGGTGCCGAAGATCGCGTCGACGATCAGCGCGGCGTCGTCGAGCGCGCCGGCGGTGTACGGCTCGTGGGCGCCCTCCAGGCGCCGCAGGTTCTCGGCGGCGTCGCCGCGGTACTCATCGGGCGCGGCGAGCGTCAGCACGCGGACCGTCCGGCCGAGCTGATGCAGCAGCCGCCCGGCGACGAAGCCGTCGCCGCCGTTGTTGCCCTTGCCGCAGACGATCGCGATCGGCCCCCGCGACACGGTCCGGTCGGCGAGCAGCGCCAGGCCCGCGCCGGCGCGCTCCATGAGATCCAGCGACGGGATCCCGCGCTCCTCGATCGCCCAGCGATCCATGGCGCGCATCTGCTCGGCGCCGGGCAGCGGATCCAGCCAGTCCGGGAGCGTCACCGGACGAGGGCGACGGCGCCCGCGGTCGCCTTGGAGTGCGTCATCGACACGTCGACCTGCACCCCGAGCGCGGCGAGCCGCCCGTGCAGCGCGACGTGCGTCTGCGCGCCCTCCCCCACGACCTCGATGTCGTGCGGGTTCCACGCCTCCAGCCGCAGCGCCTTGGCGACCGCCTCCTTCGCGCAGAAGCGCGCCGCGAGGTGCTGGCCGGGCCGCGCCCGCCGCGCCGCGTACGCGCGCTCGCCGTCGGTGAACAGCCGCAGCGCGAGGCTGGGGCGGCGCTCGAGCGCCTGCTCCATCCGCTCGATCTCCAGCAGGTCGATCCCGACGGGCATGGGAGGGATCGTAGTGGCGCGCTCGGTGGCGACTCGGATGGCCTGCGGTGCCCCGGCGCATGCGAACGGCGGCGATGAGGGAAGCGGGCCGGGCGCCGGGGCGGTCGGCCGGGACGTGAGTGGCGAGTCGTTTGCGCGTAGCGCAAAGAAGGCGCCACTCACCGCGCGCAAGGGCGATGCGCCGGGTCTCGCCCTGCGGGGCGGCGCGCGGCGCGGGTGTCCTTCGCCGCGGTGCTAGCGAGTGCTAGCCCGGGGCTAGCATTCGCTAGCGGTTTGCGGCGAGACCCGTAGGACGCGCCCCGGCGAACGGACCCACCTCCTCAGAGATGCCGTTCGCAGGCGCCCGCGGCACCATCGCCGCGGAGCGACAGCTCCTACTCGACCGTCACCGTCTTCGCCAGGTTCCGCGGCTGGTCGACGTTCAGCCCGCGCTTGCGCGCCACGTAGTAGGCGAACAGCTGCAGCGGGATGACGGCCAGCAGGGCCTGCAGCATCCAGTCGGTCCGCGGGATCGAGAGGACCTCCTCGGCGACGTCGTCGAGCCGGTCGTCGCCCTCGGTCGCGATCGCGATGACGTGTGCGCCGCGGGCGCGGACCTCCTGGATGTTGGAGATCATCTTCTCGAGGATCGGCATGTCGGTCGCGACGCAGACGACCGGCGTGGACTCGTCGAGCAGGGCGATCGGGCCGTGCTTCATCTCGCCGCCGGCGTAGGCGTCGGTGGCGATGTAGGAGATCTCCTTGAGCTTCAGCGCGCCCTCGAGCGCGACGGCGCGCCCGACGTGGCGGCCGAGGTAGAGGTAGAACTCCGAGCCGGCGTGGCGCTCGGCGGCCTCCTTGATCGGCGCCTCGAGCGTCTCGATGAGCTCGGTGATGCGGGCCGGCAGCTGCTTGATCTCGCCGACGAGCTGGGTGATCCGGGCGGGCTCGAGCGTCCCGCGCAGCTCCGCGAGGCGCAGCGCCAGCAGGTACATCGCCGCGACCTGGCAGACGAACGTCTTCGTCGCGGCGACGGAGACCTCGAGGCCCGCGCGCGTGTAGAGGACGCCGTCGGCGTCGCGCGTGGCCTGCGAGCCGACGACGTTCGTGCAGGCCAGGACCTTCGCGCCGCGGTCGCGCGCCAGGCGCATCGCCGCGAGCGTGTCGGCGGTCTCGCCGGACTGCGTGATGCCGATGACCAGTTCTCGCTCTCCGACGATCGGGTTGCGGTAGCGCCACTCCGACGCGATGTCCATCTCGACCGGGATGCGCGCCCACTCCTCGATCGCGTAGCGGCCGATCAGGCCGGCGTGGAAGGACGTGCCGGCGGCGAGGATGAGGATCCGGTCGACGCCCTGCAGCAGCGACTCGTCGAGCTCGGCCTCGCCGAGGTCGACCCCGTCGCCGCGGGCCGTGCGGTCGGCGACCGTCTCGGCGACGGCGTCGGCCTGCTCGTGGATCTCCTTGAGCATGAAGGTCTCGTAGCCGCCCTTCTCGGCGGTCGACTCGTCCCAGTCCACGTGGCGGATCTCGCGCTCGATCGGCGTGCCGTCCGGTGACATGAACTCGACGCCGCCGGGCGTCAGCACGACGATCTCGTCGTTCTCGATGAGCTGCACGTCGCGCGTGTGCTTGAGGAAGGCGGGGATCGCGGAGCCGAGGAACTGCTCGCCGTCGCCGCGGCCGACGATCAGCGGGCACTCCTTGCGGGCTCCGACGAGCGTGCCGGGCTCGTCGGCGGACATCGCGACGAACGCGTAGTGGCCCTCGAGCTCGGCGTAGGCGGCGCGCACGGCCTCGGTCAGGCTGCCGAGCGCCATGTGGTGGGAGATGAGGTGCGCGATGACCTCGGCGTCGGTCTCGGAGGTGAAGTCGGCGCCGGAGTCCATCAGGCGGCGCTTGAGCGCGACGTGGTTCTCGACGATCCCGTTGACGACGATGTGGACGCGGTCGCTCGTGTCGAAATGCGGGTGGGCGTTGGACTCCGTCACGCGGCCGTGGGTCGCCCAGCGCGTGTGGCCGATGCCGCTCGTCGCCTCGACCGTCGCGACCGCGCCGCCGGACGGCGCCGGCGTCGCCTCGACGGCCTCGCGCAGCTTGCTGAGGTTGCCGACCGCGCGCACGGAGGCGATCTCGCCGTCGACCAGCACCGAGACGCCCGCGGAGTCATAGCCGCGGTATTCGAGCTTCTCCAGTCCGGCCAGCAGGATCTCCTGGACCGGTCGCTGGCCGACGTATCCGACGATGCCGCACATTGCCCTGGATCCTAGGCGCTGGCCTCGACGACCTGGACGAGTCGCCCACAAACGGCGTCGGTCTCGTCGGCCGTCGGCGCCTCGACCATCACGCGGACGAGCTGCTCGGTGCCCGACGGGCGCACGAGCACGCGCCCGCGACCCTCCAGCGCCGCCGACTCGCGGGCCGTCGCCGCGCTCAGCGCCGAGCTCGCCATCGCCGCGTCGCGATCGGCCACCCGCACGTTGACCAGCCGCTGGGGCAGCTTCTCCATCGCGTCGCGGTCGGCGAGGTCGCGGCCCGCCAGCGCCTCGAGCGTCAGCAGCGCGCTGGCGATGCCGTCGCCGGAGGGCACGAAGCCCATGTCGATGATGTGCCCGGACTGCTCGCCGCCGAGACCCCACGCGCGCTCGCGCAGCTCCTCGAGCACGTAGCGGTCGCCGACCTGCGTCGTCGCCACGGCGACGCCCGCCGCGCGCATCGCGGCGTGGAAGCCGAAGTTCGTCATGACGGTCACGACGACGCCGCCGCCCGGGAGGCGGTCGTGCGCGCGCAGGTGCAGCGCCGCGATCGCGACGAGCTCGTCGCCGTCGACGACCTCCCCCGCGCGATCGATCGCGAGCAGCCGGTCGCCGTCGCCGTCGAAGGCGAAGCCGGCGTCGTGGCCGCCGGAGCGCACCTCGCCGACGATCGCCGCGACGTGCGTCGAGCCGCAGCCGTCGTTGATGTTGCGCCCGTCGGGCGTGTCGGCGAGCACCGTCACGGTCGCGCCCAGGCGGCGGAAGATCTCCGGCGCGGCGCGGTAGGTCGAGCCGTTGGCGCAGTCCAGGACGACGTCCAGCGCGCTGAGGTCGAGGCTGCCGAAGCGCTCCTGCAGCGCGCGCAGGTAGTCCTCCTGCGTGCCGTGCATCTCGCGGATGCGCCCGATCCGCTCGGGCGCGCCGGTCGCCGGCTCCCCGAGCCGTCCCTCGATCGCGAGCTCGGTCGCGTCGGAGAGCTTGAATGCGTCCGCTCCGAAGAACTTGATGCCGTTGTCCTCGTAGGGGTTGTGCGAGGCCGAGATGACCGCCGCGAGGTCGAGGCCGTAGCGGGCGATCAGCAGCGGCGCCGCGGGCGTCGGCAGGATCCCGCCGAGCAGGACGTCACCGCCGGCCGACGCGATGCCCGCGGCCAGCGCGGCCTCGAGCATCTCGCCGGACTCGCGCGTGTCGCGGATGACGAGCACGCGCGGGTGCTCGCCGCCGACCTCGCGCGTGGCGGCCGCGCCGAGGCGCATCGCCAGCTCGGCGGTGAGCAGCCCGCCCGCGACGCCGCGGACGCCATCGGTGCCGAAGAGCTTGCGAGTCGCAGCTCCGCCAGTGCTCACGACAGAGAGAGCGCTAGCGCTTGGAGAACTGCGGCTTCTTGCGGGCCTTCTTGAGGCCGGCCTTCTTGCGCTCCTTGGCCCGCGAGTCACGGGTCAGGAAGCCGCGGCGCTTGAGCTCGCCGCGCAGGTTCGGATCGGCCTCCAGCAGCGCGCGCGAGATGCCGTGGCGCAGCGCGCCGGCCTGGGCGCTGACGCCGCCGCCGTGCATGCGGGCCACGACGTCCATGCGGTCCTCGTAGCCGACGGCCTCCAGCGGCTGGCGGATGTTGCGGCCGAGCGCGGGGCGCGGGAAGTAGGTGTCCAGCGTCTTGCCGTTGATCGTGTAGGCGCCGTTGCCGGGCCGCAGGATCACGCGGGCGACGGCGGTCTTGCGCTTGCCGGTGGCGCGGTAGCGCGCACCCGCGGCGAGGTCGATGACGGCGGCGACGGGCTGCTCGTCGGCGCGGTCCTGCTCGGCCTCGGCCTCGGCGGCGGCGACCTCCTCGGCGGTCGCCAGCGGATCGGCGCCCTCCAGGACGATGTCGACCTCGAGGTCGGCGCCGGGGATCGCGGGCTTGACGCGGGGCGTGTCGGGCTCGTCGTCGTCCTCGTCGGGCGCGGCCGCAACGGGCGCGGCGGGCGCGGCGGCCTCGGGCGCGGGCTCGGCCTCGGGAGTGGCGGGCGCCTCGGGCGCGGCGGCGGTCTCCTCGGCGACCGGCTCGTCGTCGGGCGTCTCGGGGGTCTCGTCGATCACGAGGGGTGTAGCTCCATCGGTTGCGGTTTCTGGGCCACGTGCGGATGCTCCGGCCCGGCGTAGATCTTGAGCTTCGTCAGCTGCTTGCGGGCGAGCCGGTTGCGCGGCAGCATCCCCTTGACGGCGAGCCGCAGCACCTCTTCGGGCCGGCGCTCGAGCATCTCGCCGAGGGTGCGCGTCTTCAGGCCGCCCGGATAGCCGGAGTGGCGGTAGTACTTCTTGTCGGCACGCTTGTTGCCCGTCACCGCGATCTTCTCCGCGTTGATGACGACGACGAAGTCGCCGGTGTCGACGTGGGGCGTGTAGGTCGGCTTGCGCTTGCCGCGCAGGGCGTCGGCGATCTGGGTCGCCAAACGGCCGAGCGTTTGCCCGTTGGCGTCGACGACGAGCCAGTTGCGCTCGCGGTCGTTGACGTTGGCGACGTAAGTCTTCATGGCGTGAAAAATGCCACGCGGCAGACCGCGCGGCGACGACGAAGCATAGGGAATCGCGACAGCCGGTGAAATTGCCCCGTTATGTCCCCCTTGGCGCCGCCGGATCCACTACAGTCTCGCCCGCAGAAGAGTGCCGAACTCGCCGTTGGGTGACGGCGGGACGGGGGAACCAGTGGTGGCTGCGCCGTCAGCAGCCGTTGTGGGGCGAATCCGAGGGGGTCCTCGGTAGCGCGGAACTCGACCGCGCGAGCCCGTCAGCTAACCCCGTAGGCAGCACACGAGGGGAGCTGGTCGGACTGAATCGCACGGTCGTCGCGGTGCTAGGCGGGCTTGGCCTCGTGCTGGGCGCTGCCGCGCCCGCCCAGGCGGGCTCCGGTGGCGCGTTCGCGTCCATGCCCGCCACGATCTCCGCGGTCTCCTGCGTCGCGGCCTGCGCCGGCGTCGACGCCGCCCAGCCCGGCAGCACCCTGCGCATCCGCGGCAAGAAGATGCGCGACGTGACGAAGATCGTCTTCCTCGGCGCGCGCGGCGCCGGCGACGATGCCGCGGCCAAGGTGCTCAAGAGCCGCACGAAGAGCGTCGACGTCAGCGTCCCGGAGCGCGCGGTCAGCGGGCCGATGATGGCGCTCAACGGCGACGGCGCGGAGTCGGCGACCAGCGCCGCGGCGGTCTCGATCCAGCGCGGCGCCGGCAGCAAGGGACCGCTCGACGTGCAGGTCGTCGGCCGCCAGGTCTTCTACGCCGCGACCCGGCCGGCGCGCGTCGACGTGCTCGCCCGCGAGCCGCTGTCGGCGGTCGTCGCGCTCGTGCGCCTGTCCGACGGCGCGCTCGTCGCAAGCTGGCCGCTGGGCCCGCTGGTTCCCGGCGTCGTGCGCACGGTGACCTGGGACGGCGCGGTCGGCGGCCTGCCGCAGCCCGCGGGCCGCTACGAGTTTCGCGTCTTCAGCGACGCCGGCACGGTCCAGGCCGCGCAGGCCGACCCGGCGGCGCCGGCCGCGCCGGCGGTCACGCCGCTGGCGACCGCCGTGTTCGACCTCGTCGACCACAAGTTCCCGGTCCGCGGCAAGCACTCGTTCGGCACGGGGATCGCCGCGTTCGGCGCCCAGCGCAACGGCCACGTCCACCAGGGCCACGACGTCTTCGCCGACTGCGGCACGCCGCTCGTCGCGGCGCGCGGCGGCGTCGTGAAGCTCAACCAGCACGAGGCCAACGCCGGCTACTACCTCGTCATCGACGGCGCCGGCACGGACGTCGACTACGTCTACATGCACATGAAGGCGGCCTCGCCGCTGAAGAAGGGCGCGCCCGTCATGACCGGGCAGTCGATCGGCCAGGTCGGCGACACCGGCGACGCCGACGGCTGCCACCTGCACTTCGAGATGTGGGGCGCGCCCGGCTGGTACACGGGCGGGACGGCGATCGACCCGCTGCCGTCGCTGACCGCCTGGGACGCCTACAGCTGACCGCCGTCAGCGCGGCAGGTCGCAGCGCGCGCGGCCCGCGTCGAAGCCCGCCGCCAGCGCCAGCGTGTTGGCCCGCAGCGCGCCGATGTAGGTCGCGCCCGCCGAGCCCTCGCGGGCCCAGCGAGTCGGCGTACAGCGCCGGCCCCACGCGTGCACCCGCGTCGCGCGCGATCGCGCCGGCGAGCTTCGGGCTGGCCGAGCTCTCGGGGAAGATCGTCGTCACGCCGGTGCGGCGGATCGTGCGCACGAGCTGCGCGACCTCGCCGGCCGACGCCTGGGCCTGTGTCGAGAGCGCCGGGATGACGGTGCCGATGACCTCGATGCCGTAGCGGTCGGCGTAGTAGCCGAGCGCGTCGTGGTCGGTGACCAGACGGCGCCGGCGCGCGGGGATCGCGTCCATGCAGGCGGCGATCGCGCGATCGAGGCGGCGCAGGCGGGTCTCGTACGCGGCGGCGTTGGCGGCGTAGTCCGCACGCCCGGCCGGGTCGGCCGCCACGAGCGCGTCGCGGATCCGGCCGACCGCGATCTCGGCGTTGCGCGGGTCCTGCCACCAGTGCGGGTCGGCGCCGCCGTCTCCGGGGCGCGTGCGGACGGCGTCGATGAGGTCGACCGTCTCGGCGTCCGAGCCGGCGTTGCGCAGGACGCCGTCGAGCCAGTCGTCGAGGTCGCCGCCCGAGCGGACGACGACCTTCGCGCCCGTGACCGCCCGGACGTCGCTGGGCCGCGGCTCGTAGGCGTGCGGGTCGGAGTTGGCGCTGAGGATCTGACGCACGCCGGCCCGCCGGCCCGCGACCGCGCGCACGAGGTCGCCGGCCTGGGTCGTCGTGGCGACGACGACGGGGCCGCCGTCACCGCTGGTGCCGGAGCCGCCGCCGGCGTCGGAGCCGCAGGCGGCGAGGAGCAGCGCGGCGGCGAACGCGGCTGCGGTTGATGTGATCGAGCGCCGCATGTGCGCCCGATCTTAGCGAGAACGGTTCTCGTTTAGCGGCGGCGGGGGACTACGCGCCGTTGGCCGGCGTGATCGCGCGGAAGCTGCCGGTGTCCGAGCGCGAGCTCGCATCGTCGCCCGCGACCGCGACGGCGGCCTTGGCGGTGACGAGGTGATACAGGATCAGGACCTGCACGATCGCCAGCGACTCGGAGCGGTGCACGTCGTCACCGACGGTGAACTCGCCCAGGCGCTCGGTGCGCAGGTGGCTGGCGAACTGCATCTTCTCCCAGATCGCCTCCTCGATCGCGGCGCCGCGATCGCGGTCGACGCTGCCGGGCACGTACAGGCAGCGCGTGTCGCCGGCGCCGTCCTCGAGCGTGATGCCGTCGTCGGCGCCCTCCTCGATGACCGAGAGGTCAGGGTGCGCCAGCCCCTCGCGCATCGTCAGGACGGCGTCGAGGTGGTCGCTGTCGCCGAGCTCGCCGTGGCGGAAGGAGACGACGAGATCCGCCTTCTGCTCCTGCGGGCGGATGAAGGCGGCGGAGTCGGGCTCGCGCTTGTCGAGGTCGTCGTGCACCTGCTGCTCGGTGTAGCCGCGCTTGGTCGAGTCGCGCTTGATCTTCCACTCGCGGCGCAGGTCCTCGGGCGGCGCGAGGTAGACGCGCACGTCGTAGGCGGACGCCAGCTCGTCGGTGTGGTAGCCGAGCAGCCCCTCGATCACGACGAAGCGCTTGGGCGCGACGTGCACCGGCCGGCCGAAGGTCCCGTCGTGGTGCTGGTAGACCGGCTTGAGGATCGGCTCGCCGTTGCGCAGATGGTGGACGTGCTGGGCGATGATGTCCATGTGATTGCAGTCCGGGTGCAACGGCGTCAGGCCGTTCTCGGCGCGCTCGGTCCGGTCGTACTTGTGGTAGTCGTCGGTCCCGATGTGCGTCACGGCGTCCTTGCCCAGGATCTCGACGAGGCCCTTCGTGATCGTCGTCTTCCCGCTCGCGGAATCGCCGACGACGCCGAGAATGATTGGGCGTGCCATGTAGTGCTGCCTCCCTTACCTCGCCCGCCGAATTGGTCGCGAAAGATAGCGACCGGCGCGCGATACCGACATGTGAGCTACGCGAGGCGCAGCTGCGAGCGCAGCGGCCGCGCGACCACGAGCAGCGCCGCCAGCAGCAGGAGCGTCCCCGCGACCGCCGGCAGCAGCCCCCAGGGACCGAACTGGCGGACGATCCCCGCCTGCCACACGGCGAGGTAGCGGCGGTAGTCGTCGTCGCGCTTGGCGCTGCTGCGGCCCGCCTGCACCGAGCGCTTCGTGAGGCCCGGCAGCGCCGTGTACTGACGGGCGAGCTGCGGGCCGTCGCTGGTGCCGCGCTCGAGCTGCTGCATCCCGGCCGGCGCGAGCACCGCCGAGAACGAGAGCACGAAGCCGACGCCGAAGAGGACCGCGGCCGCGCGCAGGCGGGCGGCGCTCGCCCCGATCCAGGGGCCGACGAGCGCCAGCACGAGGACGACGCCGGGGATGATCAGCCGCGGGCCCCAGCTCCAGCCGCCCTGCCACGACCACCATGTCGCCGCGAGCGCCCAGGACGCCGCAAACAGGGCGAGCACGAGCACCACCGTCGCGCGCCGGCCGTGCCACAGCGCCAGGACGGCGAGCGGCACGAGCACGATCGCGGGCGCGAACAGGACGACCGACTTCGCCGACGAGAACAGCATTCCCGCCGTCCCCTCCAGCAGCGGCGTCGTGAAGCCGGGATCGGCGGGCGGGCGGTAGCCGAACTCCAGCGCGTCGCTGAAGCGATACAGGTTGTAGGCGACGGTGACGACAGCCGCGATCGCCAGCGGCGCCACGGCGCGCGCGGCGGCGCGCACGTCCACGCCGCCGCCGGCGCGCAGGGCGAGGTAGAGCAGCAGCAGCGGCGCGAAGGCCGCCGACTGCGGCCGCGCGAGCACGGCCAGCGCGAGCGCGAGGCCGGCCTGCAGCTCGCGCCCCGCGAGCGCCCGCTCGACCATCACCACCAGGCCCAGCGCGACGAGCGGCTCGGTGAAGAAGTCGCGGCCGTAGGGCAGCACGTAGGTCCCGAGGACCGCGCCCGCGGCGACGAGCGCCGCGGCGGGCCGCGGCGCGCCCAGCCGCCGGCCGAGCAGGAAGACGGCCGCGACGAGCGCGCCGCCGATCAGCGGCATCAGCGACGCCGCGCCCGCGGCCTCGAGCAGGTCGACATGGCCGGTGACGACGCCGATCGGCTGCGCGAGCGCGACCGGGATCGTCGCGAGCAGGGGCAGCAGCAGCCCGTACTTCGAGAAGAAGAGGCCGTCGTGGCCGCTGACGCCCAGTGGCGCGGGGACGGCGAAGGACCCGTCGTGCACGAGCGAGCGGGCGACGGCGAGCATCGAGCTGCCGTCCAGGACCGTCACCTGCGCCTGCCCCACGAGCAGCAGGAACAGCGCCACCGCGCCACCGAGCCTCACCGCGAGGTTGCGGTCGTCCCGCGCCGGAGCCATCGCGGCGAATGTACTCCACGCGGCCGGCCGGCCGTCGCGTGCAGTTGAATGGGCCGATCGGCGTCTCCTTCCTCATCCCCGCCTACAACGAGGCGGCGACGATCGGCGAGGTGCTCGCGCGGATCGACGCGCTCGGCCTCGACACCCAGATCGTCGTGGTCGACGACGGCTCGACCGACGCCACCGCGTCGATCGTCGAGGCCTACGCCGAGCGACCGGCCGCACGTCGAGCTGCTGCGCCAGCCCAACCGCGGCAAGGGCGCGGCGGTGCGCCTCGCCGCGACGCGCATCACGAAGGACATCGCCGTCATCCAGGACGCCGACATGGAGTACGACCCCGCCGACGTCGTCGCGCTGATCGCCCCGATCGAGCGCGGCGTCGCCGACGTCGTCTACGGCTCGCGCCTGTCCGGCGGCGCGCCACAGCGCGCGTACATGTTCTGGCACCTGATCGGCAACCGCTTCCTCTCGCTGCTCACCGGCGTGCTCTTCAACACGACGCTCAGCGACATGGAGACCGGCTACAAGGCGTTTCGCTCCGACGTCCTGCGCTCGCTGCGCCTGACGCAGGACGACTTCGCGATCGAGCCGGAGATCACCGGCGAGGTCTGCCGCCGCGGGCTGCGCATCTACGAGATGCCGATCGCCTACTACGGGCGCACCTACGCGGAGGGCAAGAACATCACCTGGCGCGACGGGTTCAAGGCGATCCGGGTGCTCGTCCAGGTCCGGCTGCGACGGCGGTGAGCGCGCGCCGCGGCATGCGGCCGCTGCTGCTCGCCGCCGGCCTGCTCGTCACGGCGGCCTGCACGTACCTCGCCGTCCGCGGGGTCGACGTCGACGAGGCGATGGACGCGCTGCGCGCCAGCGACCTGCGCTGGCTCGTGCCGACGAGCATCGTGCTGGCGTTCGCCCTCTGGCTGCGCGTCCTGCGCTGGTGGGTGCTCTTCGACGAGTCCTCGCGCCCGTCGCTGCGGTCCGTCGGCCACGCGGCGTTCGTGGGCTACTTCTTCAACAACATCCTGCCCGCGCGGGCGGGCGAGGCCGCGCGCGTCTTCGCGCTGCACAGCAAGGCGCGCACGCCGCGCGCGGAGACGGTCGGCACGGTCGTCATCGAGCGCGTCTTCGACCTGCTCGCGCTGCTGTTCCTGCTGTTCGCCTCCTATCCCCTGCTGCCGGAGATCTCCTGGCTGCGCGCCGCGGCGCTGTTCGGCCTCGCGGTGGTCACCGCGCTCGTCGTGCTGATCTTCGTCCTGGTCCGCTACGACGACCGCGCCGTGCGCTGGCTGCTGTCGCCGCTGCGGCGGCTGCCGGCCGCGCGCGAGCACGTGGAGCCGGCCGTGCTCAACGCGACGCGCGGGCTCGTCGCGCTGCGCGAGCCGCGCGTGGCGCTGCGCGGGATGGCGCTGACGATCGCCTCCTGGGTCGCGCTCGGCTTCTCGTTCTGGATCCTGATGGCGGCCTTCGACCTCGACCTCCCGGTCGTCGCCGGGATGCTCGTCGTGATCGCGATCAACCTGTCGCTCGTGCTGCCCTCGTCGCCCGCCGCGCTCGGCGTCTTCGAGGCCGCGACCGTCGTCGCCCTGCGCGCCTTCGACGTGCCGCAGGCCGAGGCGCTGTCCTACGCGCTCGTGCTGCACCTCCTGAACTTCGTGCCGTTCCTCGTCATCGGCGTGGTGCTGCTGGGGCCCGGGGCGCTGCGCGGAGGCACGCGCGCAAGCTGACATCATCGTGCGATGGCCGACGCCGCCGATCCCGACGAGCCCGCCGTCGCGCCGCTGAACCTCAAGGAGGCGATCGGCGGCCCGCTCGGCATGGCCGAGACGTCGCTGCCGGCGGTCGCCTTCGTCGTCGCCTACACGGCGTCGGGCTCGGACACGAACGTCGCCGCGGGCGTCGCCGTCGGGCTCGCGCTCGTGCTGACGGTCGCGCGGCTCGTGCGCCGCGAGTCGCCCCAGCACGCGCTGTCGGGGCTGATCGGCGTCGGCTTCGCGGCGTTCATCGCGACGCGCAGCGGCAAGGCCGAGAACTTCTTTTTGCCCGGCCTGCTGGCGAACACGGCCTACGCGTCGGCGTTTCTCATCTCGATCGCCGTGCGCCGGCCGCTCGTCGGGATCATCGTCACGAAGCTCGACGGCGAGGACGACGGCTGGCGCGACGATCCGCGCCGGATGCGCGCGTTCGTGCTCGCGTCCTGGATGTGGGCGAGCCTCTTCATCCTGCGCCTCGTCGTGCAGCTGCCGCTGTACCTCGCCGGCGGGGTCGTGGCGCTCGGCGTCGCGCGGACGGCGATGGGCCTGCCGCTGTTCGGGCTCGGGCTGTATCTCACCTGGCTGCTCGTGCGCCGCCATCGCGTCCCGGCGGTCGCGCCGACCTGACGCGCCCCCGCTGCCGCGCTACTGTCCGGCCCGGACGACGACGACCGAGGCGAGAGGGGAATCTCATGGCGGCCAGCAGCAGCGCGACGACGGTCTGGGAGGGCGGGCTGGCACACGGCTCCGGCGTGACGACGCCCGCAAGCGGCGCGTTCGGACCGACCGACGTGAGCTGGGCGTCGCGCACCGAGCGCGCCGCCGGCACGACGAGCCCCGAGGAGCTGCTCGCCGCGGCGCACGCCGCCTGTTACTGCATGGGGCTCTCGCACGAGCTCGGCGAGGCGGGCACGCCGCCCGAGCGCCTGGAGGCGACGGCGACGGTGCAGTTCGTCCCCGGCGAGGGCGTGAAGTCCTCGCACATCGTCGTGACCGGGACCGTGCCGGGCGCCGACGACGAGGCGTTTGCGGCCGCCGCCGCGGCGGCGGGCGAGGGCTGCCCGATCTCCGCCGCCCTGAAGGGCAACGTCGAGATCACGGTGGAGGCGACGCTGCAGTCGTGAGCTGCAGGTAGCCCTCGCGGACGAGCCGCGAGACGAGCACGAGGCGCCCGGCGAGGTCGAGCGTGCCGGGCAGCTCGGCGGCGCTGAACTCGTCCGGCGTCGCGTGCACGAACGCGAGCGCCTCGGCGGCCTGGGGCGGGAAGCGCACCTCCTTGCCCTCGAAGCGCAGCGCGAGCCCGCCCTCGGCGCCCGGCTCGAGGTCGGCGATGACGGTCGCGCGCCGGCGCAGCGGCGTGTCCTCGTACAGGCGCTCGAGCGCGCGCAGCTGGGCGAGCTGGTCGCCGAGGATCGGGCGGCGGCCGTCGACGAAGCGGCGCCGCGCGCGACGCTCGACGGCGCCGGCGCGCAGCCGGGCGGCGAGACGCTCGAGCAGCTCGGCGGGCAGCTCGCCGTCCTCGTCGAGGGCGCGGCGGAACTCGACGTCGTCGGCGCAGTCGCGCAGCGCGTCGCGCATGGCGTCGATGCGCGTCGCGGGGTGCAGCCCGACGGTGATGTGCAGCGAGTCGTCGTTGGCGGCCGTGGCCTCGTGCGGCCAGCCGCGCGGGACGTAGAGCGTGTCGCCGGGTCGCAGCGTCACGTCGTCGACCGGCTCGCCGGGCTCGCCGAGGTCGGGCGACCAGCGCTGGTCGCGCAGCGGCAGCTCGAGCAGCGGCTCGTAGATCCGCCAGCGCTTGCGCCCCGCGACTTGCAGCACGAGCACGTCGTGGGTGTCGTGGTGGACGCCGAAGCCCTGCGACGAGGCCGGCGTGCTGTAGGCGTTGGCCTGGACCGGGCAGCCGAGCGCGATCTCCAGCTCGCGGCAGTAGACCGCGGCCGGGTGGTGATGCAGGTGCAGGCCCTGCAGGACGAGCGTCGCACCGGCGGCGTATTCGGCGGCGACGCGGTCGACGAGCGCGGTGCCCGAGAAGCTCCCGGGGCGCCAGGGGATGTCGGTCGTGTAGGTGCTCGGCGGCAGCTGCGCGCCGTCCTTGACGAGGCGGAAGGCGGGCGTGCGGATCGCGGTCTGGCAGACGAGGCGCTCGACGTCGGCGGCCGACAGGACCGCGTCGAAGCGCCCCGGCTCACCGCCGCGGGCGACGACGAGCGGCCGCTGCTGCCAGTGCTCGGCGAGGAAGGTCGTCCAGCGCGACGGGCTCGAGCGTGAGCTCCAGCGCGCCCGCCGGCGTGGTCTGAAGGACGTTAAGAATCGTCGCCCGTGTCCGTCGTGTCGGTGGTGTCGCCGGAGTCGTCGCCCGTGTCGGTGGTGTCGCCCGCGTCGTCGCCGGTGTCGGTCGTGTCGGTCGTGTCGCCGGTGTCGTCGCCCGTATCGGCCGACGGTCCGCTGCCCACGCCGCCGAAGCGCTGCGTCGTGACCTCGTCGTCGGTCAGCGTGGTCTCGTCCTGCGGCTCGCTCATCGGGACTCCTTGTGGAGAGGGAACGTGGCGCGTCCCCCTTACCCGGCGAGAGGCCTCTACAGACCTATTCCCATTCGATCGTGCCGGGGGGCTTGGACGTGATGTCCAGCACGACCCGGTTGACGTCGCGCAGCTCGTTGATCATGCGCGACGCGATCTGCTCGAGCAGGTCGTAGGGCAGGCGCGCCCAGTCGGCGGTCATCGCGTCGTCGGAGGTCACCGCGCGGATGACGACGACGCTGCCGTAGGTGCGCTCGTCGCCCTGCACGCCGACGGTGCGGATGTCGGGCAGCACGCAGAAGGACTGCCACAGGTCGCGGTACAGGCCGGCGTTGCGGATCTCGTCCTGGAGGATGTAGTCGCACTCGCGCAGGAGGTCCAGGCGCTCCTTCGTGGCCTCGCCGCCGACGATCCGGATCGCGAGGCCCGGGCCGGGGAACGGCTGGCGCCAGACGAGGCGCTCGGGCAGCCCGAGCTCGGCGCCGACGGCGCGGACCTCGTCCTTGAAGAGCGCGCGCAGCGGCTCGACGAGGTCGAACTTCAGGTCCTCGGGCAGGCCGCCCACGTTGTGATGGGACTTGATCGTCGCGGCGCCCGTGCCGCCGCCGGACTCGATGACGTCGGAGTACAGCGTGCCCTGGACGAGGAAGTGCGCGTCGCCGAGCTTCGCCGCCTCCTCCTCGAAGACGCGGATGAACTCGGCGCCGATCGCCTTGCGCTTGGTCTCCGGGTCGCTCTGGCCGGCGAGGCGCCTGAGGAAGCGCTCCTCGGCGTCGACGGCGACGAGCGGGACCTTGAAGTGGTCGCGGAAGGCGGCGATGACCTGCTCGCCCTCGTTCTTGCGCATCAGGCCGTGGTCGACGAAGACGCAGGTGAGCTGATCGCCGATCGCGCGGTGCACGAGCAGCGCCGCGACGCTCGAGTCGACGCCGCCCGACAGGCCGCAGATGACCTTGTGGGTGCCGACCTGGGCGCGGATGCGCGCGATCTGCTCGGAGACGATGCTCTCCGGGCTCCAGGTGCGGTCGGCCTCGCAGATCTCGGCGAGGAAGCGCTCGAGGATCGTCTGCCCGTAGGGCGTGTGGACGACCTCGGGATGGAACTGGATGCCGTAGATGCCGCGCTCGACGTTCTCCAGCGCCGCGACCGGCGAGGCGGTCGAGGAGGCCAGCGCGGTGAAGCCGGGCGGCGGGGCGAAGACCGTGTCGCGATGGGACATCCAGCACGTCTGCTGCGCGGGCAGGCCGGCGAACAGGCGGCCGGGCTCGCGGACCGTGAGCTCCGAGCGCCCGAACTCCCCCACCTCGGCGCCCTCGACGGTGCCGCCGAGCTCGGTCGCGATGAGCTGCATGCCGTAACAGATGCCGAGCACGGGAATGCCGAGCTCGAGCAGCTCGCGGTCCAGCCGCGGTGCGCCGGGCGCGTACACCGACGCCGGGCCGCCGGAGAGGATCAGGCCCTTCGGCTTGCGCCGGCGGACCTCCTCGGCGCCGACGTGGTGGGGCAGCAGCTCGCTGAAGACGCCCAGCTCGCGCACGCGGCGGGCGATCAGCTGCGAGTACTGCCCGCCGTAGTCGAGGACGACGACCTCGTCGACGGCGCGCGGGGCCGTGACCTCGAGGACGTCCTCGGTCACCAGCTCGGTGGCCGCGGTCGACGAGGTCACGACGCCGTCGCTCATCGCGAGCGGCCGGCTCGGGGGACGCCGCGGACGATCGTCGAGCAGTGACGCGCCGTCATGCGTCGCTCAGCGCCGGCTCCTTGTGCGCCCCGTTGCCGTTCGCCGGCTCCGGGGGCGCGGAGGCGGTGGCGCCGCGCGCCCCCATGCCGACGCCCTGCGCGACCTGCAGCTGCTTGCCCTCGGTCTGCAGCGCCGGCGCGATCATCAGCTCGGCGCGGTTGAACTCGGCGATGTCCTGGTAGCCGCAGGTCGCCATCGACGTCCGCAGGCCCCCCATGAGGTTGAACGTGCCGTCGTTCTGGTGCGCGGGCCCGGTCAGGATCTCCTCCAGCGAGCCGTTCTGCACGGTCTTGACGCGCGCGCCGCGCGGGAGCGTCGGGTGGAACGTCGCCATCCCCCAGTGAAAGCCGCGGCCGGGCGCCTCGTAGGCGCGGGCCAGCGGCGAGCCGATCATCACCGCGTCGGCACCGCAGGCGATCGCCTTGGAGACGTCGCCGCCGTTGCGCATCCCGCCGTCGGCGATCACCTGGCAGTACTCGCCGGTCTCGAGCATGTGCTGCGAGCGGGCGCCCGCGACGTCGGCGATCGCCGTCGCCTGGGGCACGCCGATGCCGAGGACGCCGCGCGTCGTGCAGGCGGCGCCGGGGCCGACGCCGACCAGCACGCCGGCGGCGCCGGTGCGCATGAGGTGCAGCGCCGTGTGGTAGCTGGCGCAGCCGCCGACGACGACCGGCAGCGGGACCTCGCGGATGAACTCCTTGAGGTTCAGCGGCGGGCGCGACTCGTCGCTGGAGACGTGCTCGGCGGAGACGACCGTGCCCTGGATGACGAGGATGTCGAGGCCCGACTCGAGCGCGAGCTCGTAGTGGTGGCGGATGCGCTGGGGCGTCAGCGACGCGGCGACGACCACGCCCTGGTCCTTGATCTCCTTGATCCGCTTGGCGATCAGCTCGGGCTTGATCGGCTCGTTGTAGATCGCCTGCATCTCGCGCGTGGCGTGATCGGTCGGCAGGTTGGCGATCCGCTCGAGCTGCTCGTCGGCGTCCTCGTAGCGCGTGAAGATCCCCTCGAGGTTCAGGACCGCGAGGCCGCCGAGCCTGCCGATGAGGCCCGCCGTGGTGGGCGAGACGACGCCGTCCATGGCGGAGGCCAGCAGCGGGAGCTCGAAGCGGTAGTCGCCGAGCTTCCACGAGATGTCGACGTCGTCAGGGTCGCGGGTGCGTCGTGACGGCACGATCGCAATGTCGTCGAAGCCATAAGCGCGGCGTGCCTTCTTGCCGCGGCCGATCTCAATCTCCATGTACGAATCCTAGGCGCGAGGGCGGACAAGAAGACCCCGTTTGCACGGGGCCGGATGCAGCGAAAACACGCACGTTGCGGGGGTGGGAAACCAACGTTGTCTCACCTTAGCAGCGGTTTTATGAACCCCTCAGCGAGCGCAGTTCGCGCTTGACCTCGTCGGCCGTCTTGGGGTCCAGCTTGCCCATCAGCACGGCGAGGTCGGCGAGCGCGTCGTCCTTGCCCTTCTCGGTGTCCTGCTTGCCGGAGTTGCCGACCTTGAACCCGAGTAGGCGCCGACGATCGTGCTGATCGCGCCCACGACCGGCGCCGCGGGTCAGCCGACGAACTCGATCTCGACCGGCTCGCCGGCGTCGATCCCGTCGCGGTCCTCGGGCACGAGGGCGAGCGCGTCGACGCCCAGCATCGACGTGAGGATGTGCGAGTCCTGGGACTTCGTCGGGCGCACGTGCCAGCCGTCGTCCTGTAGCGTCGTGCGGCAGCGGATGACGGTCGTGCGCCCGACCGCGCCCTCCAGCGCCTCGTCGGCGGTCGCCTTGACGGGGTGGTGCTCCATGCTGCGGCCGAGCATCGCGTCCAGCGCCGGCACGACGAACAGGCGGAACGCCATGAGCGCGGAGACCGGGTTGCCGGGCAGGGCGAAGACGAGCGTGCCGTCGTCGCCGACGGCGAACGTCGTCGGGCGCCCGGGCTTGAGCTTGACCCCCGCGAAGACCTCGCGGTAGCCGAGGCGCTGCAGCGCGGGCCGCACGTGGTCGTGGGGGCCGACCGACACGCCGCCGGTCGTGATCAGCAGGTCGACGTCGCGCAGCGCGGCGCCGAGCACGGAGACCGTCGCCTCGAGGTCGTCGCCGACGCGCACGCGGGCGACGAGCTCGCCGCCCGCGCGGTGGACCGCGCCGCCGAGGGCGGGCCCGTTGGAGTCGCGGATCGCGCCCGGGCCCAGCGGCTTGCCGGGATCGGTCAGCTCGTCGCCGGTGCCGGCGATTGCGACGCGCGGGCGGCGCACGACGCGCGGGCGCGGGATGTTCATCGACGCCAGCACGCCGAGCTCGGCCGGGCCCAGCACGGAGCCCGCGTGGACGACGAGCTCGCCGGCGCGGATGTCCTCCCCGGCCGGGCGCACGTGGTAGCCGATCCTGATCTGGCCCTCGACCGCGACGGTCTCGGAGTCCGGGCGGGTCGTCAGCTCCTGGGGCACGATCGCGTCGGCGCCCGCGGGGACCGGCGCGCCGGTCGAGATCCGCACGGCGGTGCCGCGCTCGACGGTGACGCCGGCGCCGCTGCCCGCCTTCGCCTCGCCGATCAGCTTCAGGCGCGCGGAGCCGTCGATCGTGTCGGCGGCGCGGATCGCGAAGCCGTCCATCGCCGAGGCCGCGAAGGGCGGCACGTCGTTGGGGGCGCTCGCGTCGTCGGCGAGGGCGCGGCCGAGCGCGTCGTCGAGGTAGACGTCCTCGGAGCCCAGGATGTGCGCGTGCTCGAGGACCGCGGCGCGGGCCTCCTCGATCGTGACCGCCATCGGGCGGACGCTAGTGGATCTGGGCGTCAGCGAGTCGCTGGTCGCGCTGCTGCATCTCAGAGCAGAAGAGCTCGACGATCGCGGGATCGAACTGGGTGCCGGCGCAGCGGTGCAGCTCGGCGAGCGCCTCGGCCTGTGACCTGGGATCGCAGTACACGCGGTGCTTGACCATCGCGTCGTAGGCGTCGCAGACGGCGATGATGCGGGCGCCGACCTCGATCTCGGCGCCGCCCAGGCCGTCGGGGTAGCCGCCGCCGTCGTGGCGCTCGTGGCTGGAGCGCACGAGCTGCGCCGCGGGCGCCAGCGACGGCGCCGAGCGGATGATCCGCTCACCGATCACCGTGTGGCGCCGCATGAACGCCCACTCGTCGTCGTCGAGCGGGCCGGGCTTGTTGAGGATCGCGTCGGGGATCGCCACCTTGCCGACGTCGTGCAGCTCGGCCGCGATCCGGATCCACTCGATGTCGACCTCGGCGAGCCCGAGCGCGCGGCTCATCGTCTCGGCGAGCGCCGCGACGCTGCCGAGGTGGTCGTGGAGGTTGGGGCTGCGTTCGCTGAGGACCGTGAGCAGGACGTCGGTGCTCTGGCGCGTGGGCGAGGCGCGCCCGGCCTTCTGCTCGTACATGCGCTGGTCGGCGAGCCGCAGCGCCGCCTCGGCCGTGGCGGCCTCGCCGCGCAGGGCGGCGTGGCCGAAGGAGCAGCCGATGTCGAACGCCTCGCCGGCCTCCGACAGCGCCTCGGCGGCGAGCTGGACGAGCTCGGCCGCGCCGCCGGGTCCGACCGGCGCGAGCACGCAGAACTCGTCGCCGCCCATCCGGTAGGCGGTCCCCCGGCCCGCGACCGCAGCCGACAGCTGGGCGCCGAGGCGGGTCAGCAGCACGTCGCCGGCGGGGTGGCCGAAGGTGTCGTTGTACTGCTTGAAGCCGTCGAGGTCGAAGAGCGCGAGCAGGTGCGCCGGCCCGTCCGCGGGGCCCTCGAAGATCGCGTCCAGGTCGCGGCGCAGCGAGCGCCGGTTGGGCAGCGCCGTGAGCGAGTCGGTGAGCGCCTCGACCCGGCTCGCGTCGAGCAGCCGGCCGTTCTCGACGACGAGCCGCTCGGCGAACGTGCGCGCCTTGACCGACCGCCGGTACAGCAGCGCGAAGCCCGCCACGAGCAGGAGGATCACCGCCGCCGTCCCGGTCGTCGCGCGGGAGTCGGCCGTTCGCGTCCGCTGGCCGTAGGCGCGGTCGGCGAGCTTGATCACCGCGAGGATCTGTGCCATCTGCTGGAAGGCGCGCGCCGCCAGCAGCGGGGTCTGCTTGTCGGCGAACTGCGTCTTGACGCCGATGACATAGAGGCGCTCGAGCGTGGCGTAGTTGCGCCGCAGCGGGGCCGCGAGCCGGCGCAGCACCGCGGGCGGCGAGGAGCGGTTGAGCTCCTCGATGGTCCGGTTGACCTGCCCCTCGCGATGGTCCATCAGGCCGCGCGCGAGGGCCGGGGAGCCGCCGAGGAAGCCGGTGGCGCGAAACGGCGCGACCTGCAGCTCGTGCAGCGCGCTGGCCGCCTGGGCGAGCTGGAACTGGGCGCGGGCGCTGTCGTGCGCCTCGTTCTGCAGCGCGGTGATCGACGCGATCGCACCGATGCCCAGAGCCAGCACGAGCGCCGGGACGAGCAGGCTGCTCATGAGCGGTGGTCGGGTGAAGCGCATCGCGTGGGGATACATCGGCATTTCACGTCAGGACCTGTAGCGCGCGGTGGACCCGGCCCTTACGATCTGCGGCAGTGCTTTTCGGGAGGTGGGAGTTCTGGGGCAACATGCGGTCCAGCGCCTGGAGCCCGCTCGTGCTGGGCCTCGTCGGCGGGCTGGGCTTCGCCGCGATCCAGGTCGCCGCCTTCGTCATCGCGGACGACGGCGCCGACGTGGCCGTGGTGGCCGTGACCGGCTTCGTCGTCTACGCGACGTGCGCGACGCTGCAGGCCCGCAAGCTCGCGCCGACATGGCCGGCCGGCCTGTCCTACGGCGCCCGCCGGCGCGCGACCTGGGCGGTGCGCCGCGGCGAGGCGGTCGAGAGCCCCGAGGCCGCGGCAGGTGTCGTCGCCGTGGCGGCGAGCGTGCAGCGCGCCGAGCAGTCGCCGCGCGAGCGCTGGGGCTGGATCGCACTCGCCGTCGTCGCGCTGCTGTACGCCGGCTTCGTCGCGAGCGCCGTGGACCACGGCAGCACGCTCGGCGTCGCCGGGGCGAGCTGCGGCCTTGCGGTCATCGTGGCGGCGCTCGTGCGCTACCCGGGCGCGCTTCGGCGCCTGCACGCCAACGCCGCCACGGCGCTGGCGGCGGCCCGGCGCGCGCTCGGCGAGCCGGCCTGACTCAGGCCGCCAGCAGCGCCTCGAGCGTCGCCGCCGCGCGGCCGTCGGCGACCGCCGCCGCGGCGAGCTGCGCGCCGGCCGCGACGCTGTCGCAGCGCCCGCCCGCGTACAGGCGCAGCCCGGCGCTGAGGGTCGCCGTCTGGGCCGCGACGCCGTGCTCGTCGCCGTCGACGATCGCCCGCGTCAGCTCGGCCGCCAGCTCGGCGTCGCTGTCGCCGCGCAGGACGAGCCCGGGCGACTCGGGGATGTTGACCGGGCCGCGCAGGTCGGCGGCCGACGGGCGCGCCACGCGCAGGACGTCGGCGCCCTCCATGCCGCGGACGGTCACGGAGTGGTGGGAGCCGAGCAGGTCGAGCGCGCCCAGCAACCGCTCGCGATAGGAGCTGTGCGTGTGGCCGACGACGAAGCGCGTCGCGCCGAGGTGGTCGACGAGCTTCTCGGCGCTGTGCAGCGGGCCGCGCAGGCCGATCTCGTCGCGGACCGCGGCCAGCGCGTCCCAGCCCGGGATCGCCGTGCCGGCGTGGACGAGCGCGACGTCGGCGCGGTCGAGCATCGCCAGCGAGTCGGCCGGCTCGGGCCGCGCGGGGCCCCCGAGCGCGGCGAGCACGTCGGCCGCGGTCGTCCCGCGCTTGGGCCCGAGCGTCGAGCCGCAGTGCACGACGACGCGGGCGCCCGCCGCCGCGGCCAGCACCGCCGCCGCGAGCGAGAGGTGCGGTGCGTCGGTCATCCCGTCGTAGGCGCCGGCGCTGGCGACGATCGCGCGCCCGGAGTCGCGCCCGCCCGCCCGCTCGGGCGCGACGGAGCGGGCGGCGTCACGCAGCGCCTGGGTGATGCCGGCCAGCTCCGCGGGCGTCTCGCCCTTGATCCGCATCGCGATGAGGAACGCGCCCGCCTGCACCGGGCTGACCTCGCCGGCGAGCAGCGCCGCGGTCGCCGAGCGGGCCTCGTCGAAGGTCAGCGCGCGGCTGCCGCGCGGCCCGGTTCCGACGGCCTTGATGACGGCGCGGAAGCCGGCGTACTCGCTGCGGCCGAAACGCTGGGGCGGCGCCACCGTCGTGCCGTCGTCGGAACGTGCCTGCATGATCAGGTCCCCTCCCACCGGTAGCCGACGCTGCGAACGGTCTTGATCCGCGCCGCGTTCTCGGAGCCGAGCTTCGCGCGCACGCGGCGCACGTGGACGTCGACCGTGCGCGCGCCGCCGTAGTAGTCGTAGCCCCAGACGCGGCTGAGCAGCGCCTCGCGGGAGAACACGCGCCGCGGGTGCGTCACGAGGAACTTCAGCAGCTCGTACTCCATGTACGTGAAGTCCACCGGCCGCCCGCCGATCGCCACCTGGTAGGTCGCGAGGTTCATCTCGAGGCTGCCGACGCGGACGACGTCGTCGTGGTCGATCCCGTTGACCGCCCGCCGCGCGCGGGCGATCCGCGCCTGCAGCTCGTCGGCGCTGAAGGGCTCGACGATCAGCTCGTGGCCCTCGGAGATGCCGAGGCCCTCGGCGAGCGCGCCGGTGCCGAGCGCGACGAGCACCGGGACCTCGCCGAGCTCGTCGTCGGCCGCCAGGCGCGCGCACAGCTCGGCGCAGGAGGGCTGCTGCAGGCCGCTGGCGAGCACGAGCGCGAGCGCCGGCGCGCGGCCGCCGCCCTCGGGCGGGCGCAGCGTCCCGTTGGCCGCGACGCGGTGCGGGCTGAAGCCGAGCTCGGCCAGCAGCCGCGACGTCGCGTCGTTGTCGCTCTCGCCGTAGATCCAGGCGTCGCTCATCTAGAGCAGCCTCAGGTAGCGGGTGCGGTCGAAGTCGGTGACGGTGCGGCGCTCGTCGGCGAGCTCGCGGCGCTTGTTGGCGACGAAGACGTCGCAGAGGCGGTCGCCGAGCGTCTCGCGGGCGAGGTCGGACTCGTCGAAGCGGTCGGTCGCCTCGCGCAGGTCCAGCGGCAGCCGCGGCGCGCCGGCGGCCTCGTCGTCGATGCTCTCGGCCTGCAGCTCGTAGCCGCGCTCGATCCCGCGCAGGCCGGCGGCGAGGATCAGCGCGAGCACCATGTACGGGTTGCAGGAGGGGTCGGGCGAGCGCAGCTCGAAGCGCGCGCCCTCGGCGCGCCCGGGCCGCCGCGACGGGACGCGGACGAGCGCCGAAGCGCCGCGGCGCGTCCAGCTGACGAACTCGGGCGCCTCGAAGCCGGTCGCCAGGCGCCGGTAGGAGTTGATCCACTGGTTCGTGACCGCCGTCATCTCGCCCGCGTGGGCGAGCACGCCCGCGAGGAACGCGCGGCCGGTGGGCGACAGCGGCTCGGCCGGATCGGGGTCGTGGAAGGCGTTGCGGTCGCCCTTGAAGAGCGAGACGTGCAGGTGCATGCCCGAGCCCGGGTGCTCGGCCAGCGGCTTGGGCATGAAGGTCGCGTAGGCGCCGAGCTCGTGCGCCGCCTCCTTGACCGCGAGCCGGAAGGTCGTCAGCGAGTCGGCCATCGACAGCGCGTCGGTGTGCGCGAGCTGGATCTCGTGCTGGGAGGGCGCGACCTCGTGGTGGGAGGCCTTGACCGGGATGCCGATCTGCTCGAGGTAGTCGATCGTGCGCCGGCGGAAGTCGCTGCCGACGTCCAGCGGGGTCAGGTCGAAGTAGGCGCCGTCGTCGAGCGTCGCCGGCAGCGCGCCGTTGGAGCCGAGGGCGGCGAAGATGAAGAACTCGACCTCGCAGCCGACCTGCATCGTGTAGCCGAGGCCGCGGGCCTGCTCGAGCGCGCGACGCAGCACCGCCCGCGAGTCGCCCCCGAAGGGCTCGCCGGTGGGCTGGCAGACGTCGCAGAACATGCGCGCGACGAGCGAGTCGGGCTTCCACGGGAGGACCTGGAACGTCCGCGGGTCGGGGTGGGCGATGCAGTCGTACTCGCGCAGGCGCGAGGCGCCCTCCAGCGACGAGCCGTCCAGGCCGACGCCGTGCTCCAGCGCCGACTCCAGCTCGGAGACCGGGATCGAGAAGCTCTTGAGCAGGCCGAGCACGTCGATGAACCAGAGGCGGATGAACCGCACCCCGCGCTCCTCGACCGTGCGCAGCACGAATTCCCGGTGACCCGACATCCGCTGGACCGTATGGACAGTCCCGTGGTCTGTCTTTGGCCCGCGGGTCCCAAGCGGTTCTCACTCCGGGCCAGTTGTTCACACGCCGTTCATAGAGCGCCTCAGGCCGGGAAACGACCTGAGCGGGCGCCCAAGACGGTGACCACGCTGCCAGCGAGGAGCAGCCCGAACAGCAGTCCGCCGGCCACGGCGAGGGCCGTCTTCGCTGCAGAGGTCCCGCGCTCGGCCGAGCTCGGCGGCGGCCGGCGACTCACGGTCGCCGCAGCCGGCACGCCGGAGTCGGCCGGCGCATCGAGCGGGCCGGCGCCCGACGCTCCTGCGGGCGAGCCGGGGCCGTCGTCGACGTCGATCTGCAGCCGCAGTGGGTATTCGACCACAGCCCCCGGGTCTCTGAAGATCGCCGAGACCGCGGCCGTGATGTGGTAGACGCCGGGGCCCTCCCAGTCATCACCGTTCTCAGCACGGCGGGTCGCTTGTGCAGGCGAAAGAACGCGCCGGGTTCGCCAGGCGTCCTGGTCGGTCTCGAGGTCCTGGAGCGAGGTCTCCAACCGGCCATCAAGCGAGAGCTGCTGGCGCAGCGGCTTGTAGACGCGAAGCGAGAAGCCACCCAACGCCCGCGCGCCCTGGGAGAGCTGGCTGCCCGGCCGGAGATCGACCGTCGCCCGCACGGTCAGGCGCTCGCCCTCGCGCAGGCGGACCGCGTAGAAGAGCGTCTCCCGCGGCAGCAACGTATCCCTGAAGGTGCCGGGATGCAGCAGCGGCGCGTCGGAGAACCCACCGCCACCGGTGACCGCCTCGGTGCGCTCGTCACCTGCAGCCGCGGCCGTCTGCTGGCAGGCGGCGACCGCCGCCATCAATGCGATGGCGCACGCGCCGGCGAGGCGGGCGCCACGTCGAGATGCACCACCGGGCCTCATGCGCGACCTCGGCGCAGCGCCGTCAGGGCCAGCCCGACAAGCGCACCCAGAACGATCGCGGCCCCGATGATCGGCGCGAGCGCCGTCGAGCCGCGATCTCCGGATGCGGCTGGTGGTGGGATTGATCGTGGCGGCGTCGGAGCCGTCGTAGCGCCGCCGCTGAGGCGGGTTTCGATCTGCAGCGCAAACGGCGCGGCGCCGAACGCCTGCCGAAGACGGCCCAGCCCGTTGTCCGACAGCATGAACTTCAGCCGATAGCGACCTGCTCGTGAGAAGAACGCGGTGCCATCCGGCTGCGGTCCGACACGCGGTGTCAGGAGGCCGGCGCCCTCGACCGACTCGTCGCCGAAGAAGAGATTGGCGATGCCGGTCGCGCGCTCCGTCGCCTCGGAGGCTGGACCGACCACGTCGAGCTTGAGTGACGTGCCGATCATGTCGGCCACGTCGTGATCGACCGGGCACGGGGAGACGACCACCGCGGTGGCGGCGAGGCGCTGGCCGCGACCGATGGCGATCGAGTACCAGCGCTCCTCGTCAGGACGCACGGCGTCCACGAAGCGACCGGTACCGATCGGCAGTGCCGTCCGTTCGGACGTGCCGCCGGCGATCGTGCGGCCGGCCGGGCGGAACGTGCGCATCGCGCGAGCGCTCAGTGCCCGCAACGCCAGCGCCAGCTCGTCGCTGTTCTCTGCCTGGCGGAAGACCCCGCGAGCGTGCTCGGCGATGCAGCGCAGCTGTGCGCGGGCACGGCCCGCGACCTGGAAGCCGATCGCCTGGATGCTGACCGTCGCCCCCTCCGCGGCGATCTGCTCGGCGACCCTGCAGGGATCTGGCGGCGCGCAGTTGTCGCCGCCGTCGGAGACGAGCACGATCGATGACGGGCCCGTTGTCGGCAGGTCGGCCGCCGCGGCGCGCAGGGCACGGCCGATCGGCGTGGCCCCGACGGCTCGATATGCGCCGATCTGGGCTTTCAGCGCCGGCCGATCGAGCCTGCCGACGGGCGCTACGAGCTCGGTGTCCCGGCAACCCGCGGCGCGACCGCTGCCCGTGACGCGGTGACCGTACAGCCGCAGGCCGACGCGCGCGTCGTCCGGGAGGCCGTCGACGAGTGTCTGCAGCGACGCTTTGGCGGCCTCGAGGCGGGTCCGCCCGTCTCCCGTCGGCTTGGACATCGACTTCGATGCGTCCATGACGATGAGCACCGAAGGCGGGGTCGATCGCGCCGCCGCGACCTCGCGTGAGCAGGGTCGGCCGTACGCGATGCCGGTGAGCGAGAGTCCGGCCGATGCCGCGCCGACGAGGATCGCCCGACGCGTCGTTCGGTGTGTCAATCCCGTGCACGAGGACCACATGCGACGACGGTGACATCGCGCCGGCGGTTCTCGGCCGTTCTGCGCACCCTTGGAACAGTCCCGTGACAGTTCTGTTGCAATCCACGGATGCGACTCAACATCCGCGCCGCCGTGGCGCTCGCCGTCGCCCTGTCGATCGCGCTCCCCGCCGCCGCGCAGGCGGCGCCGTTCAACGGCCGGATCGCGTTCGCCAGCGATCGCGCCCAGCCGGGCACGAGGAAGTTCGACATCTTCAGCATGAACGCCGACGGGACCGGCGTGCGGCAGCTGACCACGGACCCGGCGGGCGATCGCCAGCCCGACTGGTCGCCGGCCGGCACCGACATCGCCTACACGATCGACAAGCCCAACTCGGCGATCAACTTCGAGGTCGCGCGGATGCCCGCGGACGGCAGTACACACCGGCAGATCACGACGACGGAGACGGCCGAGGCGTCGAGCCAGCCGTCCTGGCGCCCGGACGGCCGCGGGATCCTCTACCGGCGCAGCGGCCCGGTCGGCGCCGGCTCGATCTGGCAGATGGGCCTGCTCGGCGAGAAGCCGGCGCTGCGCTTCAAGCCGCCGTTCGTCCCGCTGTATCCGAGCTGGTCGCCGGACCTGGCACGCGTCCTGTTCACCGCGATCGTCTCGCCCACCGGCGACACCGACCGCGCCATCTTCACGATCAATGCCGACGGCAGCGGCTTCGTCGCGCTCTTCGACGCGCCCGGCGCCTACGACTCGGCGCCGGCGTGGTCGCCGGACGGGCGCCGGATCGCGTTCGAGTCCAACGCCGACGTCGCCGGCGCCAACCCGGAGCGCGACATGGAGGTCTGGACGATGGCGCCCGACGGCTCCGACGTCGTGCAGCTCACGCACAACGCGCTGCACGACGAGGGGCCGGCGTGGTCGCCCGACGGCAGGCAGCTCGCCTACACGAGCGGCGCCGACAACCGCCACGGCGACATCAACGTCATGACGCCCGCCGGCGAGCACCTGCGCACGCTCACCTCCTACGCCGGCTCCGACGAGTCGCCCGACTGGCAGGCGATCCCCGCGCCGCGGACCGCCCGCAGCTGCGGCGACCTCGTGACGACCGGGCACGGCGGCCGCGACGTGCGGGCGATCGGGCGCGGCCTGGGCTGCAAGCCGGCGCGCGCGCTCGCCCGCCGCTGGGTGCGCGCGCGGCGGCCCGCGCGGATCGGCGGCTACCGCGCGGACGTCGACGACTTCGGCGGCCTGCGGCGCGTGCAGCTCAGCCGCCGCGACGGCGGCCGGCGCCGGCTCGTCGCGTTCCTGTACCAGTAGGCGTGTTGCCCGCGGCGCCGGTCATGCGGCCGCCGGCGGCGAAGCAGAAGCGCCAGCCGCGCGCGCCCTCCCCCACGACCTCGTAGAACGCGCAGCGCTCACCGCCGATCGTGCGCGTCGCGGCGGGCGCGCCGAAGCGCCGGACGAGCTCGAGGTACGGCAGGCGCAGGATCAGCTCGCCGACCTCGTCGCCGAAGACGGCCCCGGCGCGGCGGTGGCGGTGCACGCTGCGGCGCGGCACAGGCAGCGAGAAGCGCAGCACGTTGACGGCGCCCGCGCGGGTGCGGGCGACGATCCGCGCGCGACCGGTCGCCTCGTGGGCGTAGAGCGCGAGGAAGCCGCCGCCGGCCGACAGCGGCAGCTCGCGGCGACCGCCCGGGCCGTCGAGCACGATCGAGGAGACGCCCGGCTCGGCGACGCCGGCGACGATCGCCGGGGTGGCCCCGAGCCGGTCGGGGATCCCGAGCACGAGGACGAGCGCGACCGCGGGGCGGCCGGCGCGCACGTCGCACGAGCGGTCGGCCTCGCCGCGCGCGAGCCCCTCCGGGAGGACGACGACACAGCGGTCGCCGCGCGCGGCGCGATCGACGCCGGCGCGGACCGCCGCCGACGGCGGACGGCCGGCGCCCGCGGCGCGCAGCTCGAACCCGCCGGAGCCCGACACGGGCTGCCCGACCGACACAAGCGCCGGCGCGGGCGCCGGCGCGGACGCGGGCGCGGGCGGCTCGTCGCCACCGCAGCCGTCAATCGTGGCGACGGCGACGAGCACCGGCCAGAGCGCGCGGGCGGTCACCTTCTCCATACGCGTGCCGGCCCCCACGCGGTCCCGCCGTAAAATCCGCGCCGTGAGCCCGCGGATCCTCCACGCCGGCGACGCCTTCTGGCGGCCGTCCAACCAGCTCGGCGTGCTGAACACCGACCTCGCCAAGCAGCTCGAGGCCGAGTCGCTCGGCGCGCGCCTGTGGCGGCTGGAGCCGGGCCAGTTCTCGACGAAGCACCGCCACGTCGACCAGACCGAGCTCTACGTCGTGCTCGAGGGGACCGGTCGGATGCGGATCGAGGACGAGGTCCACACGCTCGCCCGGCTGTCGAGCGTGCTCGTCGAGCCCGAACGTCGTGCGCCAGGTGTTCAACGACCGCGACGAGGACGCGCTGTGGCTCGTCGTCGGCACGCCGCCGGAGCTCGCCAACACGCTGCAGATGACGCCAGAGCTGCTCGCGCACATGTATCCGGACGGCCCCAAGATGCCCCCGCCCGAGCTGAGCTGACGCCCCGCGCGCCCGCGCCCGCGCCCGGCGCGCATGAGATTTGTCTGAGGTTTTCCCATACGGGGCCCGGGCCGCGGGCAGTACAGCGGGAAGACGTTGTTCCCCGAACTCAGGAGGCTGTTCTGCATGGTTGCCGACGCCGGACCCCCGCTTGTCCTCATGGCCCTCGGGCTCATCCTGTGGCTGGCCGTCACCGCCACGGTCGCAGGCATCTCGATCCAGACGATCGGCATGATCCTGTTCGTCGTCGGTGCCGTCTGGCTCGTCGTGGAGATGCTGCAGGCGCGCACGGTCACCCGTGATCGCGGCGTGATCGTCGAGGAGCCGGTCTACCGCGACCGCAGGCTCTAGACCCGCAGCCTGGAGTTCACACAGCGTTCATCGCAGCGACGCGACCGGGAAACCGGTCGCGCGCACGATGAGCGGCAGTGCAGACCACCCCGACCCAGTGTCCCTACTGCGGCGTCGGCTGCGGCCTGCTCGCCGACGTCGACGACGGCCGGCTGGTCGCGGTCCGCGGTGATCGCAAGCATCCCGCCAACCGCGGCCGCACCTGCCGCAAGCCGCTGGGCCTGCCGTTCGCCGTCCACGCGCCCGACCGGGCGACCGTCCCGCTCTGGCGCGAGGACCGCGACGCCCGCTTCGAGCCCACGAGCTGGGACGCCGCCCTCGGCCGCGCCGCCGCCAGGCTCCGCGCGATCGTCGACGAGCACGGCCCCGACGCGATCGCGTTCTACATCTCCGGCCAGCTGCTGACCGAGGACTACTACGCGATCAACAAGCTCGCCAAGGGCTTCCTCGGCACGAACAACGTCGACTCCAACTCGCGGCTGTGCATGTCCTCGGCCGTCGCCGGCTACAGCGGCGCGTTCGGCTTCGACGGCCCGCCGCCGGCCTACGAGGACATCGCCCTCTCGGACTGCTTCCTGCTGCTCGGGACCAACACGGCGGCCTGCCACCCGATCGTCTGGTCGCGCATCCGCGACCGCCAGGCCGAGGGCGCGTTCGTCATCTGCGCCGACCCGCGCGCGACGAAGACGGCCCAGGGCAGCGACCTGCACCTGCCCGTGCGCCCGGGCACCGACCTCGTGCTGCTCAACGCGATGGCGCACGTCATCGAGCGCGACGGGCTCCTCGACGCAACCTTCATCGCCCGTCACACGAGCGGCTGGGATCAGTGCATCGCCGTCGCCCGCGAGTGGACGCCCGAGAGCGCGGCCGCCGTCTGCGGCGTCCCGGCCGAGCTCATCGAGCAGGCCGCGCACCGCTTCGCCGGCGCGGGCGCGGCGCTCGCGATGTGGTCGATGGGCGCCAACCAGTCGACCGTCGGCACGCTGAAGAACCGCGCGCTGATCAACCTCTGCCTCGCGACCGGCCAGATCGGCCGGCCCGGCGCCGGCCCGCTGTCGCTCACCGGCCAGCCCAACGCGATGGGCGGCCGCGAGACCGGCGGCCTCGCGCACCTGCTGCCGGGCTACCGCAAGGTCGTCGAGGCCACCGACCGGGCGGCGATGGAGGAGCACTGGGGCGTCCCCGCCGGGCGGATCTCCCCGAAACCCGGGCTGGCGGCCGTCGAGCTGTTCGAGGCGCTCGAGGCCGGGCGCGTGAAGGCCGTCTGGATCATGGCGACGAACCCGCTCGTCTCGCTGCCCGACGCCCAGCGCGCGCGGGCCGCGCTCGAGCGCGCCGAGCTCGTCGTCGTCCAGGACCCGCACCACCCGACCGAGACCTCGTCGCTCGCGCACGCCGTCCTGCCGGCCGCCGCGTGGCCGGAGAAGGAGGGCACGATGACGAGCTCCGAGCGGCGCATCGGCCTCGTGCGGCGCGCGCTCGCGCCGCCGGGCGAGGCGCGGCCCGACTGGGAGATCGTCGCCGGCCTCGCGGCCAAGCTCGGGTTCGCCGACGCGTTCGCCTGGCCGAACGCCGCCGCCGTCTTCGACGAGTTCGCCGCCTGCACCGCCGGGCGCCCGTGCGACCTCAGCGGCGTGTCGCACGCGCGGCTGCGCCAGGAGGGCGGGCTGCAGTGGCCGTGCCCGGCGGTCGTTGCCGGCGAGCCGCACGCGGGGACGCCGCGCCTGTACGCCGACCACCGCTTCCCGACCCCCGACGGGCGCGCGCGCTTCGCCCCCACCCCGCACTCCCCGCCCGCCGAGACCCCGGACCCCGACTTCCCGCTGCTGCTGACGACCGGCCGCGTCGCCGACCAGTGGCACACGATGACCCGCACCGGCCACGCGCCCGACCTGCGCGCATCGGCCGGGGCGCCGGCGCTGTCCTGCCACCCGCTCGACGCCCTCGCCGCGGGACTGGATGACGGCGCGCAGGCGCGGATCGTCTCGCGCCGCGGCGAGCTGCGCCTGGCGGTCGCCTGCGACGACACGCTGCCGCGCGGCGTCGCCTTCGCCCCGTTTCACTGGGGCGCGCTGAACGCCGCCGCGGGAGCCGGCGCGCTCAATGCGCTGACGATCGCCGCCGTCGACCCGACCTCCCGGCAGCCCGAGCTCAAGGCGCTCGCCGTCCGCCTGGAGCCGCTGCGCCGCCGCGACGAGCCGATGCGCCGGCGCGCGCCCGCGCGGCCGCGGCGGCTCGTCGTCGTCGGCACCGGAATGGCCGGCCTGGCCGTCGTCGAGGAGGCGCTGCGCCGCCGTCCCGCGACGGACTGGAAGATCGTGATGCTCGGCGAGGAGCCGGGCCCGTCCTACAACCGCGTGCTGCTGTCCAAGCTGCTCGCGCGCACGTGCGGCCCGGGCGAGCTCGAGCTGCGCCCGCTGTCGTGGTACGCGGCGCACGCCGTCGACCTGCGCGGCGGCTGCCGCGCGCAGTCGCTGGACCTCCAGGCCCGCCACGTCGTCGACGAGTCCGGCGAGCGCCATCCCTACGACGCGCTCGTGATCGCCACCGGCTCGCGGGCGTTCGTCCCGCCGATCGCGGGCGCCGACCTCGCGCACGTCGACGTCTTTCGCACCTGGCGCGACGCCGACGCGCTCGCCGCCACGCCGCCCGCGACGCGCACCGTCGTCGTCGGCGGCGGGCTGCTCGGCCTGGAGGCGGCGGCCGGGCTGCGGGCCTGCGGCGCGCGGGTGACGGTCGTCGAGCTCGCCGACCGGCTCATGGGCCAGCAGCTCGACGCCGGCGCCGCGACGACACTGCGCCGCGCGCTCGAGGCGCAGGGGATGACGTTCGTGCTCGGGCACGGCGTCGCCCGCATCGAGCGCGACCGCGTCGTGCTCGACGACGGCAGCGAGCTGGCGGCGACGCGCGTCGTCGTGGCGGCAGGCGTGCGCGCCGAGACCGCGCTCGCGCGTGCCGCGGGGCTGGAGTGCGGCCGCGGGATCGTCGTCGACGACGCGCTGCGCACGAGCGCCCCGAATGTCTGGTCGGTCGGCGAGTGCGCCGAGCACCGCGGCATCGTCTACGGCCTGTGGGCGCCGCTGGCCGAGCAGGCGCGGGTGGCGGGCGCCGGCGTCGCCGGCGACCCGGGCGCCTTCCACGGCGCGATCGCGGTGACGACGCTGAAGGTCAGCGGCATCGACGTCTACGCGGGCGGGGTCTCGGCCGCCGGCACGCCCGCCGGCCACGACGAGATCGTCCACAGCGACACGCGCCGCGGCCTGTACTCGCGCCTCGTGCTCGACGGCGAGCAGCTCGTCGGCGCCGCGCTCGTCGGCGACGCCAGCGCCGCGCGGACGATGTCCGAGCTGCTGCGCAGCGGCGAGCGCGTGCCCTCCACCCTGCTCGAGGGCGGCGCCGCCGCCGCCGCCCCGATCGACTCAGACCCCGCGGCAGAGGTCTGCTCCTGCAACGTCGTGAGCGTCGGCGAGGTCCAGGCGGCGATCCGCCGCGACGGGCTGACGACCGTCGCCCAGGTCGGCCTGCGCACGCGCGCGACGACCGGCTGCGGTGGCTGCACCGCGGACGTGCAGTCGCTGCTGGACGCATCCGCGAGCAGCGCATGAGCGCCGTCGCGGCACACGTTCATCGCCCCGAAACATCCACGGCACGCCCGCGAAACCCGCGCCCGCGACGATCACCGCAATGAGCGGCGCGATCGTGATCGTCGGCGGCGGGATCGCCGGCCAGGCCGTCTGCGAGGCGGTGCGCGAACGCGATCCCGACGTGCCCGTGACGCTCGTCTGCGCCGAGCCCAGCGCGCCCTACGACCGCGTCCGGCTCTCGGAGATCCTCGTCTCCGGCGAGGACCCCGAGACGCTGCAGCTGCGCCCGGCGGAGTGGTACGACGACAACGACGTGACGCTGCTGGTCGACCGCCGCGTCACCTGGGTCGACCACGAGCGCGGGCTGCTCGGGCTCGACGACAGCGACGAGCTGGCGTTCGCCAGGCTCGTCCTGGCGACCGGCTCGCAGCCGCTGATGCCGCCGATCGCCGGGATCGACCTCCCCGGCGTGCACCCCTTCCGCGGCCCCGAGGACTGCGACGCGATCCGCCAGGCGGCGATCGCCGGCGACGCCAGCCGCGCGGCGGTCATCGGCGGCGGCCTGCTCGGCCTGGAGGCCGCGCGCGGGATCGCCGCCCAGGGCTGCGCGGTGACCGTCGTGCACCTGCTCGACCGGCTCATGGAGCGCCAGCTCGACGCCGGCGCGTCGGCGCTGCTCGCCCCGGCGCTCGCGGGCCTGGACATCGACATCGAGTTCGACCGCAACACGCAGCAGGTCGTCGGGCCCGACCGCGCCCGCGGCCTGCGCTTCACCGACGGCTCCGAGCTCGCGGCCGACCTCGTCGTCGTCTCGATCGGGATCCGCCCGGAGACGACGCTCGCGCGCGCGATGGGCCTCGTCTGCGACCGCGGGATCATCGTCGACGACGCGATGCGCACGAGCGTCCCGGGCGTGCTCGCCGTCGGCGAGTGCGCGCAGCACCGCGGCATCGTCTACGGGCTCGTCGCGCCGATCCACGACCAGGCGCGCGTCGCCGCCGCGACGCTCGTCTCCCAGGAGGCCGAGTACCTCGGGTCGGTCATGAGCGCGAAGCTCAAGGTCGCCGGGATCGACCTCGTCTGCGCCGGCGAGGCGGCCGGCGACTACGAGGCCGTCGTCACCGACGCCGCCACCGGCGTCTACCGCAAGCTCACCGTGCGCGACGGGCGCGTCGTCGGCACCGTCCTGCTCGGCGACACGCGCGGCTCGGAGGCGCTCGTCGCCGCGGTCCGCGCCGGCGACCTCGTCGACGACCCGCTGCAGGCGCTCGCCGACGCCTCGCTGGCCGGGCCCGCCGACCTGCCCGACAGCGCCCAGATCTGCGACTGCAACGGCGTCTGCAAGGGCGCGCTCGTGGAAGCCGTCACCGAGGGCGGCTGCGCGACGCCGCGCGAGGTCATGGCCGTCACCCGCGCGGGCACCGGCTGCGGCTCCTGCCGCGGCGCGGTCGCCGAGATCGTCGCCGCCGCGACCGGCGGCCTCAGCGACGAGCCCGCCTACCTGTGCCCGTGCCGCAAGCAGACCCGCGAGCAGCTCGCCGCGCGCATCCGCGACGACGGCTTTCGGTCCGTCAGCGACGTCGCCGGCGCCTGCGGGACCGGGCGCGAGTGCGGCGTCTGCAAGCCGGCGCTCGCCTACCTCGTCTCCGAGGTCACCGCCAACACCCACCGCGAGGAGCGCGACGCGCGCTTCATCAACGACCGCGTCCACGCCAACATCCAGCGCGACGGGACCTTCTCGGTCGTGCCGCGGATGTACGGCGGCGTCTGCACGCCCGACGAGCTGCGCCGGATCGCCGACGTCGCCGACAAGTACGAGGTCCCGCTCGTCAAGGTCACCGGCGGCCAGCGATTGGACCTGCTCGGCGTGCGCAAGCAGGACCTGCCCGCGATCTGGCGCGACCTCGACATGCCCTCCGGCCACGCCTACGCGAAGGCCGTGCGCACCGTGAAGACCTGCGTCGGCACCGACTTCTGCCGCTTCGGCCTCGGCGACGCGATCGGCCTCGGCATCGAGATGGAGAAGCTCTGGGAGGGCCTGCACACGCCACACAAGGTCAAGTCGGGCGTCAGCGGCTGCCCGCGCAACTGCGCCGAGGCGACGGTCAAGGACATCGGCTGCGTGGCCGTCGAGGGCGGCTGGCAGGTGCGCGCCGGCGGCGCCGCCGGCGGCAACGTCCGCGAGGCCGACATCATCGCGACCGTCACGACGCGCGCCGAGGCGCTGCGGGTCGCCACGACGTTCCTGCAGTACTACCGCGAGAACGCCGACTACAAGGAGCGCACGTACGACTTCATCCCGCGCGTCGGCCTCGAGCACGTGCGCGAGATCGTGCTCGGGGAGCAGAGCGGCGCCGCGCTGCGCGAGCGCCTGCGGATCGCCAAGGCGGCGGTCAAGGACCCCTGGCTGGAGCGCGACGACCCCTACCACCCGCGCCAGTTCGACGACCTCGACGACGCGCCCGCGGGCGGTCGCGCGGAGGTCGGCGAGCCGACGCTCGTCGGGCCGCCGCCGGAGGGCCGGCGATGAGCGCCTACGCCTGCGTGGTCGGCGACGTCCCGCCCGGCGAGGGCCGCGCGCTGACGGTCGACGGGCGCCGCATCGCGATCTTCCGCTCGGCGGTCGGCTGGTTCGCGCTGGACGCCGTCTGCCCGCACCGGGGCGGCCCGCTCGAGGACGGGATCGTCTGCGACCGGGCGGTCATCTGCCCGTTGCACGACCGCCGCTACGACCTCGCCACGGGGGCGCCGCTGGGCGCCGGCGACGGCGTCGCCGCGCACGCGGTCGAGGTCCGCGGCGAGCGCGTCTTCGTGACGCTCGCGACGGCGCAGCGGCGCGCGGCCTGACGGCGCCCCGGGTGGCACGAGCCGGAGCGCGCCATTAGGGTCCCGCGGCAATGGCCCGACCAATCCTGCTCGGCATCGTCGGCGACTCCGCCTCCGGCAAGACGACCCTCAGCCGCGGGCTCGTGCGCGTCCTCGGCGAGGACGCCGTCACGCACATCTGCACCGACGACTACCACAAGTACGACCGCCGCCAGCGGGCCGAGCGCGCGATCACGCCGCTGAACCCCGACTGCAACTACCTCGACATCATGGCCCAGCACCTGCAGTGCCTGCGGCTGGGCGAGTCGATCCTCAAGCCCGTCTACCAGCACCACGACGGCACGTTCGGGCCGCTCGTCTACATCCAGCCGCAGCCGTTCACCGTCATCGAGGGGCTGCTCGGCTACTACACCGACGACATGCGCACGGCCTACGACGTGCGCGTCTACCTCGACCCGCCGGAGTCCCTGCGCCGGCAGTGGAAGGTCGACCGCGACTGCTCCCAGCGCGGCTACACGACCGACGAGGTGCTCGCCGACCTCGACCGCCGCGAGCCCGACTCGGCCGCCTTCATCCGCCCCCAGCGCCGCCTCGCCGACATGGTCGTCTGCCGGATGCAGAACCCCGACGATCCCTTCGTCCTGGATGCCGAGCTCACGCTGCGCGACGGGCTGCCCCATCCCGACCTCGCGCCCTTCGCCGAGGAGAGCGACGGCGAGATCACGCTGACCGAGCGCGAGGGCGAGTCGGTCCTCTTCATCCCCGGGTCGCTCCCGCGCGAGCGTGCGGCGGCGATCGAGGAGACGATCTGGGAGCGGCTGCACTTCGCCAGCCACCTGCGCTCCGAGCAGCTCGGCGAGTTCCGCGTCGGCACCGCGGTCCACCGCTCGGAGTCGCTCGCGCTCGTGCAGCTGCTGATCCTCTACCACATGACCACGGCGCGGGCGACCGTCTCGCTCGGCGGCGAGCCAGGCGGATAAAAGTACGAGTACTGCCGCACAACCGCGGGTCTCCGGCGTAAAGTCCGGGCGCAGCTTTCCTCAGCGTCCGAAAAGAGGTCCGTGGTGCGCCGCCTTTGCCTGATCGCCTGCCTGTCGGCCGTCGGTGCAGTCCTCGCGCTTCCGGCCGGAGCGATGGCCTCTGGCACCATCAGCGGGCTGGAGATCAACCCGAGCATCGTCACCGGCGGGGGTACGGCGACCGGCCTGGTCACCCTCGCCTTCCCCGACCCCGGGCCCACGGTCGTGCGGCTCTTCTCGAGCAACCCGTCCGTCGCGCAGGTCCCGGTGTCGTTCACGATCCCGGCCGGCGTGCAGAGCGGCACCTTCACGATGACGACGTCCGCCTCCGCGCCCGCGGAGATCGTGCAGATCACCGCCGTCACGCCCGACAACGGCTCGCGCCCGTACAACGTCTCCGTCAACCCCGCCCAGCCGCCCGGCAACACGCTGGCTTCGGTCTCCTTCGTCCCGAGCTCGATCATCGCCGGCCAGAACGCCACCGGGACGGCGAAGTTCACCGGCCCGATGTTCGACGGCGCCGTCGTGCAGCTGACGAGCAGCAACCCCGCGGTGGCGCAGGTCCCGCAGGAGACGGTCGTCAGCGCGAACACGTCGAGCGCGATCTTCAACCTCTCGACGTCGTCGACGGTCACGACGCCGACCCTCGTCACGATCACCGCGAAGTGGATCAACGTCACGAAGACGACGACGATCACCGTCAAGCCAGGCGCGCCGCCGGCCAAGGACGTCGTGAAGATCACCAAGGCGACGTGGAAGAAGGGCCTGCTGACGATCGAGGCGACGGGCTCCAACCCCAACGCCATCCTCAGTGTCTACTCGAGCTCGGGCAGCTTCCTGTTCGACCTCACGAACAAGGGCGGCGGCCGCTACGCCGACCAGCGCGGCTTCATCTTCAACCCCGTGCAGATCAGCGTGCGCAGCAACTTCGGCGGCTCGGCGAGCGCGAAGTTGTCGTCGTAACGGGCAGGCGTGCTCAGGAGACCTCGGCCGGCAGCGTGAGCCGGTCGACGTCGACCTCGGGCAGCAGGCGGTCGACCTTCTGCGGGTCGACCAGGCCGGCGCCGAGTCGCTGCACGGACTCGGCGCCGCAGGCGACGCCGTAGCGCAGGCACTCCGAGGCCTGCTTGTCGGCGTAGCGCGCGGCGACGTAGCCGGCGAGGAAGGCGTCGCCGGCGCCAACGGTCGCGACCGCCTCGCGGGGCTCGATGCGCACGCGGTAGAGCGCCGTCTCGCCCTCGGTGACGACGGAGGCGAAGCAGCCGTCGGGCACCGTCATGATCGCCTCGATCGCGCCGAGCGCGACCATCTCGCGCACCGCGATGACGCGGTCCTCGTCGTCGTTGAACTCGTGGCCGACGAGCTCCTCGGCCTCCAGGACGTTCGGCGAGACGACGTGCGGCTCGGCGCGGACGGCGTGGCGCAGCGGGTCGCCGTCGGTGTCGATGACGACGACGAGGCCGAGCTTGCGCAGCTCCTTGATGAGGTCGGCGTAGACGTCGCTGTCGACGCCGCGCGGCAGCGAGCCGGCGAACACGACGATCGCGGCGCCGCGCGCGAGGTAGAGCAGCTTGTCGCGGAAGAGCTCGAGCTCGCGCGCGCTGACCGCGGGGCCGCGCTCGTTGATCTCGGTCTGCTCGCCGTTGGTGGGATCCAGCACCGCGGTGTTCGTCCGCGACTCCTCGCGGATGCGCACGAAGTCGTTGAGGATCGCCTCGTCGGTGAGGGCCTCGACGATCCGCGTGCCGGTCGCGCCGCCGGCGAAGCCGGTCGCGATGACGGGCTGGCCGAGCGTCTTGAGCGTGCGCGCGACGTTGACGCCCTTGCCTCCCGGGAGCGTCGTCTGCTCGACCGTCCGGTGGCGCCGCCCGAGGCGGAAGTTCGGGACCGACAGCGACTTGTCGATAGCCGCGTTGAGCGTGACGGTGATGATCATGGGACCGCTGACTCTTCCCGGCGGCGAGCCCGCCGGTGCTCTGCGTCCAGCGCACGCCTGCGGGCAAGTGCCCGGCGGCGCAGAAGCAGGAGAGGGAGGCTACAGGCCAGCAGAAGGACGAGTGCGACGATCGTCTCCGCGCGGCCCAGCAGGTCGTCCAGGCGCGTCCCCAGGCCGGCCTCCTCGACGGGGCGGGCGGTGACGACCGGCACGCGCGCGAGCAGCTTGCCCCCCGCGCGGACCGTCGCCGTCCCCAGCCTGGAGCCGCGCGGCAGCGGGCCGTCGACCTCCTTCGGCAGGCCGGCGACCGTGACGCTCGAGCGCACGCCGTCGCGCAGCACGCGGCGGATCGTCGCGCCCGCGACGACGTCGACCGCCTCGTCGCCGCGGTAGCGCAGCGGCACCTTGCCGAGCACGCGGCCCTCGGGCAGCGGTGTCTCGGCGGCGTAGCTGTCCAGGCCGTAGCGCAGCAGCGCGAGCGAGTCGGCGTCGCGCGAGCGCTCGGTCGGCTCGCCGAGCACGGCGCTGACGACCGTGACGCCGTCGCGCGAGGCGGAGCCCACGAGGACGTAGCCGGCCCGGTTCGTGCGGCCGGTCTTGACGCCGTTGACGTCGTCGACGCGCCGGACGAGCGTGTTGCGGTTGATCACCGTGCGCGTGCGGCCGCCGCTGCGCAGCGTCGCGCGCGGCAGGTCGGTCGTGCGGCGGAAGAACTCGAAGCGGCGCAGGCGGATCGCGAGCGTCGCGAGATCGCGCGCGGAGGAGTAGTTGTCGGGATCGTCGAGGCCGACGGGGTTGCCGTAGTGCGTGTTCTTCATCCCCAGCGCCTTGGCGCGCCTGTTCATCTCGCGTACGAACGCACCCGTCGAGCCCATCGTCCCGACCGCGAGCGTCGCGGCGGCGTCGTTGGCGCTCGGCAGCAGCGCCGCGCGCAGCAGGTCGCGGACGCTCATGCGCTCGCCCGGGATCAGGCCGATCTGCGACTCGGCGGGCGAGGCGTGGTAGTCGACGGCGCTGAAGATGTCGTCGAGGTCGTCGCGCTGGAGCGCGACGAGGACCGTCATGAGCTTCGTCGTCGAGGCGATCGAGCGGTGCTCGTCGGCGTTGCGCGCGTAGAGGACGTCGCCGGTGGTGGCCTCCATGACGATCGCGGACGCCGCGCCCGCGAGCGGCGGAGGCTGCGACTGCGCGGACGCCGCCGGTGCCGCGGCCAGCAGCGCCAGTGCGACGGTCAGGAGCAGGCGGCGGCTCACCGCGCGGGGAGGTCGTCCATGCGCGCCGGAGGATACGTCGCCGCGGCTGTCGGCGAGCCTCATGACAGCGCCCAGGCGCCGTCGCGCAGCCGCTCGGCCTCGGCGCGCGCCGCGGCGGCGGGCGCCAGGTCCGACGACTCGTACGCGTTGGCGATCGAGCGCGAGGCGCTGACGAGCCCGCCCGCGCGCCCCGCCGCCCAGGCCGGCGCCAGGTCCTCCACGCGGCCGCCCTGGGCGCCGATGCCCGGCAGCAGGAACGGCGTGCGCGGCATGAGCTCGCGCATGCGCGCGACGTGGCGCGGCTGGGTCGCGCCGACGACGGCGCCGATGTCGGCGAGCGGCCCGGGCGGGCCGGCCTCGCCGAGCTCGGCGACGATCCGCGCCAGGCGCTCCCACACGGTGCCGCCCTCGACGAGCTCGAGGTCCTCGACGTCGGCGGCACCGGGGTTGGAGGTGCGGACGAGCACGAAGACGCCCGCGCCCGCGGCGCGCGCGCCCGCGACGAGCGGCTCGAGCGCGTCGATGCCCATCAGCGGGTTGGCGGTGAAGGCGTCGGCGCCAAGCCCCTGCGCCTCGCCGAAGGGCGTCGGCGTGCTGCCGACGAGCGCCTGCGCGTAGGCGGCGGCCGAGACCGAGATGTCGCCGCGCTTGCCGTCGGCGAGCACGAGCAGCCCGGCGGCGCGCGCGTGCTCGGCGGTCGCCGCGAGCGCCGCCCAGCCGTCGGCGCCGAGGCGCTCGAAGCAGGCGAGCTGCGGCTTGACCGCGACGCAGGCGGGGCCGGCGGCGTCGATCAGCGCCGCGCAGTGCGCGCGCACGGCGGCCGCGGCGCGCCGCGCCGGGGGTCCGTCGGCGGGCGCCTGCGCGACCGCCTCGGGCCACAGCCGGGCCGGATCGGGGTCCAGTCCCAGCACGATCTGCGACCCGCGCGCTTCGACGAGGCCGGCGAGCCGGTCGGCAAACGTCACGAGGACCTACGGGGAGTGCGTCACGTGCGGACGGCGTTCTTGAGGTTCGAGCCGGCGGTGAACCGCGGGACGCGCGTCGCCGGGATCTGCATCGGGTCGCCGGTGCGCGGGTGCACGCCCTGGCGGGCGGCGCGCTCGGCCACGGTGAACTTGCCGAAACCGGCGAGCGAGACCTCGCCGCCCCGACCGAGGACGTCCTCGACGGCGCTCAGGGTGGCCTCGATGGCGTCCGCGGACTGCTTGCGCGTCAGGCCCGTGCGAGCCGCGATCGCTTCGACGAGTTGGGACTTCGTCACGGCAGATGCTCCTCGTGCTGCGGAAACAAGGTTGCGGCGACGCTAGCAAGCCAACCGGACCGGTCGCCTTGCTGGCAGGATGATCGGCGTGCCCCTCCAACGCATCGCCTGGCTCGTCACCGTCGCGGCCGCGCTCATCACGGCGCTGCTGCTGTTCGTCTCCGGCTACAACGGCTACGGCGCGCTGGCGATCGCCGTCGGCGTCTCGGCCGCGATCAACCTGCGCTGAACGCGATCCGCCGGTCCGGCGTGACCCCGCCGGTCCAGTCGAAGCGCTCGAGCTCGACCGCGTGTCCGGATCGCCGCGCCTCGACGATGATCCCCCACGGCTTGGGATGGACCACGACGTCGGCGCGCGGGTGGCGCCGGCGCAGGCTGACGATCTCGCGCACCTGATCGAGCGTGAGCTCGTGCTGCTGCGCGGTCGCGGTATCCATAACCGCTGTATCGGTCGGGCATCACCGCGGCTTGAGGACCATCGAGGAGCCGGTCGCGATCGCCACGGGCTTGCCGTCGGCGTTGACGACCTCGGCCTCGGCGATGCTGATCGTGCGACCGGCATGGCGCACGCGGCCGTGGGCGCGCAGCTCGCGGCCGTCCGGGAGCGCCGGGCGCAGGAAGTTGACCTTCAGGTCGACCGCGGCGACGACCGCGCCGGGCGGCGCCATCGTCTGGATCGCCGACACGAGCGCGCTGTCGGCCAGCATCGCGATCGCGCCGCCCTGGACCGTCCGCAGCGGGCTGCACAGCCACTCGTGACAGGGCAGCGCGAACACGGCCTCGCCGCTGCGTGCCTCGACCCCGCGCAGCCCGGTGAGGAAATGGATCGGCGGGTTGGGCAGCTCGCCGGCGATCTGGGCCTGGATCACCTCCAGGCCGCTCATCCGCTCCCAGGTCTCCTGCTCGAGGACGTGGCCGAGCGCGGGTCGCGCGTAGGGATCGGGCGCGTCGTCGGCGGCCGGCGGCAGCGCGGGTGGCGCGGAGTCCGTGGGGACGCCGGGCAGCGGCCGCACGAAGCACATCGAGCTGCCGTCGGCCAGCAGGCGGCCGTTGCCGTCGACGATCTGGACGGCCGACAGCGCGAGCGAGCGACCGGCATGGATGACCCTCCCGCGCGCGACCAGCGTCCCGCCGGGCCGCGCCGGCCGCAGCAGCCGCAGCGACAGCTCCGACGTCGAGTACGCCGTCGCCGCCGGTAGCGCGCTGTGCACCGCGCAGCCGAGCGGGCCGTCGGCCAGCATCGCCAGCGTCCCGCAGGAGATAACGCCCTGCGGGCTGAGCAGCCAGCGGCTCGCGGGCATCGAGAACGCCGCCGCGGCAAGGCCGACGTCGGTGAGCACCATCCCCACGAGGCGGCTGATCGGCGGCATCGCGCCGGTCTCGAGCAGCAGGCGCAGCTGCTCGACCCCGGGCACGCCGGCCGTCGTGGGGTCCGGGTAGGCGCCGCGAACCGGCTCCTGCCACGGCGGCGCGTCGGGCGGGCGCTCCACGCTCGCGCTCAGCGGTAGGCGGCCTTCGGGCCGCGGTCGTCCGACAGCGAGTCGCGCGAGCGCGCGACCAGCGCCTCGATCGCGTCGGCGAGGTGCTCCTGGTCGATGTTGTAGTCGTCGCGCTGCACCCTGATGCGGTGCGCCTCGAGCAGGACGTCGGCGTGCGTGTGGCCGGCCGGCGGCTCGAAGCGGTAGGAGGCGAGCTCGATCAGCAGCCCGAGCGGGTCCTCGAAGTAGATCGAGTCCATGAAGCCGCGGTCCTTGACGCCGCTGTGGGAGATGCCGCGCTCGTCGAGGCGCTCGACCGTCTGGGCGAACGTCGCCGCCGAGATCGCGAAGGCGACGTGGTGCACGCAGCCGGGATCGGTCGGCGTGCGCTCGGGGTCGGGCGTGCGCTCGTCGTTGGTGAAGATCGTGATGAGGCGCCCGTCGCCGGGATCGAAGTAGAGGTGGCTCTCGGCCGGGCGGTCGAGGTTGGGCTGCTCGAAGACGAACGGCATCCCGAGCACGCCCTCCCAGAAGTCGATCGAGGTCTGCCGGTCGGCGCCGACGAGGGTGATGTGGTGGACGCCCTGGCTCTGGAGCTTGCGCATGGGTCCTAGGTTTCCAGCCCGTGGGACCCGCGTCCAGCGTCAGCGCGCGCCGATCTCCGTCCCCGGGTGCACGCTGCCCTCGGGCTCGAGGTGGATGAGCACGTCGGCGCCGCGCAGGCGCCCGCGAATCGCGTCCTGGAGGGCGTGCGCCGTGTCGTGCGCCGCCTCGAGCGTCGTGCCGGCCCGGAACTGCACGTGCAGGTCGACGTAACGCCGCGAGCCCGCGCGCCGAGCGCGCAGCTTGTGGTAGCCGGCGACGCCGCGGGGGCCGAACTCGGCGATCGCGTCGCGGACGGCGTCGAGCTCCTCCGGCGGCAGCGCCTCGTCGACCAGGACGCGTGAGGCGCGCAGGAGCAGGCGCACGCCGGCGATGACGATCGCGGCCGCGACCACGAGCGCGATCACGGGGTCAAGCCACGTCTGGCCGGTGACCTGGACGAGGACGAGCCCCAGCAGCACGGCACCCGAGGTCGCGGCGTCGGTGCGCAGGTGGGCGGCGTCGCCCTCGAGCGCCGGCGAGTCGGTCTCCTTCGCGCGCCGGGCCAGGATCGTCGACACGACCACGTTGGCGACGATCGAGAACCCGATCACGGCGATGCCGACACCGAGCGAGTGGACCTCGGGGCCGTTGGCGAGGCTCCGTACGGCGGCGTAGATGATCACGCCCGAGCCGATGAGGATCAGCATCGCCTCGATCGCGGCCGCGAGGTTCTCGATCTTCTCGTGCCCGTAGGGGTGCTGCTCGTCGGCCGGCTTGTCGGCCTCGCGGACGGAGAAGTACGCCACGAACGATGCGATCAGGTCGATCGAGGAGTGCATCGCCTCGGTGAGGATCGCCACCGAGCCCGTGATCGCGCCGGCGGCGAGCTTCAGCGCGATGAGGATCGCGTTGGAGGCGATCGACAGCGCCGCGGCGCGCGTCTTGATCGTGCCGCGCCCGGCGACCTGCGGTCCGAGCAGCGGGCCCGCCATCAGTCCTCCAGGCGCGCGAGCAGCTCGCGGGCGGCGCGCCCGCGGTGGCTGATGGCGTCCTTCTCGGCGGGTGCGAGCTCGGCCATCGTGCGGCCGTCGGGGATATCGTCGGGCAGGAAGGCGGGGTCGTAGCCGAAGCCGCCGTCGCCGCGCGGCGTGGCGGCGAGCGTGCCCGTGCAGCGGCCCTCGACGACGAGCTCGGCGCCGCCGGCGTCGATGTAGGCGAGGGCGCAGACGTAGGCCAGCTCGGAGCCGGCCGGCGCCTCGCGCAGGAGCTTGGCGAGGTTCTCCTCGTCGCGTGCGTCCTCGCCGGCGTAGCGGGCGCTGCGCACGCCGGGCGCGCCGCCGAGCGCGGCCGCGGCGATGCCGGAGTCGTCGGCGATCGACGGCAGCCCGGTCGCGGCGGTCGCGGCGCGGGCCTTGTCGAGCGCGTTGGCGGCGAACGTGTCGCCGGTCTCCGGCGGCAGCGTCACGTCGGCGGGCAGCGCGACGATCTCGTGGGGCGCCAGCAGCACCGCGAACTCGCGCGCCTTGTGCTCGTTGCGGGTCGCGAGGACGAGCCTCACCCTGCGACCGCGCGCGCCTGCACGGCGCGCAGCTGCTCGATCCCCCCGGCCGCGAGCGCGAGCAGCTCGTCGAGATGGGCGCGCGACAGCGGCGTGCGCTCGGCCGTCGCCTGGACCTCGATGAGGCCGCCCTCGCCGGTCATGACGACGTTGGCATCGACCTCGGCGGTCGAGTCCTCGGAGTAGTCGAGGTCCAGCAGCGGCACGCCGCCGACGACCCCGCAGGAGACGGCGGCGACCGTGCCGGTCAGCGGCGAGCGGGCGAGCCTGCCCTCGTCGACGAGCCGCCGGCAGGCGAGGTCGAGCGCGACGAAGGCGCCGGTGATCGAGGCGCAGCGCGTGCCGCCGTCGGCGGTCAGGACGTCGCAGTCGAGGTACACGGTGCGCTCGCCCAGCGCCTCGAAGTCGATCACGCCGCGCAGCGAGCGACCGATGAGGCGCTGGATCTCGACCGTGCGGCCGTCCGGGCGCCCCTTCGTGACGTCGCGCGCCTTGCGGTCGCCGGTCGACGCGGGCAGCATCCCGTACTCGGCCGTCGCCCAGCCGCGGCCCTTGCCGGCCATCCACCGCGGGACGCTCTCCTGGATCGAGGCCGTGCAGATGACGCGCGTCTCGCCCTGCGTGATGAGGGCCGAGCCGGTCGCGGGCTTGACGAAGTTCGGCTCGATCGTGGTCGGGCGCAGCTGGTCGGGGGTGCGGTCGTAGGAGCGGGTCACTGCGGTGGTCATGCGAGGGCCTCCAGGGTGAGCTCGACGTGGTCGACTGCGCCCATCGGCAGCTGTAGGAAGCGCGACCCGATCTCGGCGAACGAGCGCGCGTCGCCGGTGCACAGGAAGCTGTAGCGGCCCTCGCCCCCGCGAGCCGTGGCGAGGTCGCGCAGCGCGAGCGCGTGCTCGACGCGGCGGGCGATCGCGGTGCCCGAGGTGATGATCGTGACCTTCGGCCCGAGCAGGCGCTGCAGCAGCGCGCGCACGAAGGGGTAGTGCGTGCAGCCGAGGATCGCGGTGTCGACGCCGGCCTCGCGCAGCGGCGCGCAGTAGCCGCGGGCGAGCTCGACGTCGGCCTCGGTGATCGGCGCGCCGGTCTGCGAGATCTGGGCGAGCCGGCCGCAGGGGACGCTCGTCAGGCGCACGAGCGGGTCCGCGGCGAGCACCGCCCGCTCGTAGGCGCCGCTGGAGACCGTCGCGGGCGTGGCGAGCACGCCGATGCGGCCGTTGTGCGTGCTCGCGACGGCGAGGTTGGACTCCGGCCCGACGACGCCGATGACGTCCACCCGGTGGCCGCCGGCGGCGACGTGGGCGACGATCTCCGGCAGCGCGCTGGAGGTCGCCGAGTTGCAGGCCACGACGATCAGCTTCGCGCCGCGGTCGAGCAGGACGTCGGCGATCTCGCGGCCGAACGTCTGCAGCTCGGGCGGCGTGCGGTCGCCGTAGGGGAAGCGCGCCGAGTCGCCGAGGTAGAGGAAGTCCTCCTGGGGCAGGGCCACGAGCAGCTCGTGCAGGACGGTCAGCCCCCCGACGCCGGAGTCGAAGACGCCGATCGGGGCGCTGCGCTGGGGGGCGGAGACCACGGGGCGCCATGTTCGCAGAGGCGCCCCGTGGGGCCGACGGCCGGCGCAGCTCAGCTCGGGATGTGGGCGAACGTGTCGGGGTTGGGCCCGGTGCGCCCCGCCTCGCCGCGGTCGAGCGCGTCCAGCGCTGCGATGTCGTCGCGCTCCAGGCGGAAGTCGAACAGCTCGAAGTTCTCCTTCATCCGTGCGAGGCGCGTCGACTTCGGGAACACGATGTTGCCGCGCTGGATGTGCCAGCGCAGGACGACCTGCGCCGGCGACCTGTCCAGGCGCGCGGCGATCGCTGCGATCACGGGGTCGTCGAGGACCTCGCCCTGCGCGATCGGAGACCACGCCTCCGTCGCGATCCCGTGAGCCCGGCCGTAGGCGTGGACGCCGTCGTTGGCGAGGTAGGGGTGCAGCTCGATCTGGTTGACCGCCGGCGTCACGTCGCTCTGCGCGGCGAGGCGGTCGAGATGCGCGGCCTGGAAGTTCGAGACGCCGATCGAGCGCGCGCGACCGTCGCGCTGAAACTCCTCGAGCGTCTTCCAGGTCGACACGAAGTCGCCGTCGTAGAGCGTCGGGAGCGGCCAGTGGATGAGGAACAGGTCGACGTAGTCGAACCCCAGCTCGGAGAGGGTCGCGTCGAACGCCCTGCGGGCGTCGTCGGGGCGGTGAAATCCGTTGTTGAGCTTGCTCGTCACGAAGACGTCGGATCGATCCAGGCCGGAGCTGCGGACGGCCTCGCCGACGCCCTTCTCGTTGCGGTACATCTCCGCCGTGTCGATGTGCCGGTAGCCGACCTCGAGGGCCTCGCTCACGGCTCGGGCGGTGTCGGCGGGATCGATCTGGAAGACGCCGAAGCCGAGCTGGGGAATCGTGTGACCGTCGTTGAGCTCGATCGCCGGAATGGCGTGTGTGGGTTGCGTGGTGACGTTGGACATGGATCCAGTCTGAGCCGCTCACCTCATAGCGTCAAATAATGATTTTGGCTATTCGATAGTCTGAGTCTATGGACCCGAAGCGTGTGCTCACGTTCCGCGCCGTGGCGCGTCGGCGCTCGTTCTCCGCCGCTGCGCGCGAGCTCGCGCTCTCCCAGCCGTCGGTCTCCAACCAGGTGGCCGCGCTGGAACGCGAGCTCGGCGCGCGGCTGCTCGAGCGCGAGCCCGGCGGCCTGCGGCTCACACCCGAGGGCGAGATCCTGCTCGAGCACGCCGACGCGATCGCCGAGCGCTTCGAGCTCGCCCGCGAGCAGCTTGCGACCGCCGCGACGGGACCGCGCACGCGGCTGCGCATCGGCGCGGTCCCGACCGCGCTCGCCGGGCTCGTCCCCGCCGCCATCGCCCAGCTGCGCCTGCGCCACCCCGACACCAAGGTCACGGTCGACGAGGGCGGCGTGGACGACCTGCCCGCGCGGGTGCGCTCCGGTGATCTGCATCTCGCGGTCAGCTTCCAGGACAGCGCGCAGCCGCGGTACGAGCCGGCGGGCGGCGAGCGCCGCGACCTCCTGCACGAGCGCTTCATGGTCGCCCTCGCACCCGACCACCGCCTGGCCCACCGCTCGGCGGTGCGCCTCGCCGACCTCGGCGACGACGACTGGACCGCCGCGTCGACCGACGGCCTGATCGTCACCGCGTGCCGCGCCGCCGGCTTCGAGCCCCACCTCGTCTCGCTCACCCGCGACCAGCTCGCGATCCGCGCGCTGATCGCGCGCGGGCTCGCCGTGACGCTCGCCCCGCAGCTGCTTGCCGAGGCGTTCGAGGGCCTTGCGCTGCGGCCGATCGCCGGCACCGCGCCCGCGCGCGACGTCTACGTCCTCCTGCCCGCGGGCGGCCGCCACCCGCTCGTTGCACCCGCGCTCGAGGCGCTCGACAGCGTCGCCGCGACGTACACGGGCGTCGATCACGATCGGGCCGTGCCGCTCGGTCGTTCGACGCGACCTTGAGCGCAGGCCCGCTCCTACTTCTTGCCCACCGACCCGATCGTCTCCTTGAGCTTGTTGGCGATCTCCTGGGCGACGCCGCCGCCCTTCAGCGTGCCCGCGGCGACGACGACGCCCGTCAGCAGGGCGGCGAGCAGGAGCATCAGCCCGACGTACTCGACGGTCCCCTGGCCGCTGGACTCGCGCCAGAGGCGCGAGACGTTTGCGTGGATCCAGCCCATCGTGCGATACGGCATCTGTGGCCTCCCGGCGTGGGGTTCGTGGTGACCCCGATGCTGCGGACCGGCGCGTGCCGGAACCACACGCGTCTGCAACAACTTGGCCGCGAAGCCGTGCCGACTCTGTGAACCTGCGCAACCTGTGCTGCGCGCGCTCGTCGTCACGAACATGTACCCCTCCCCCGCCCGCCCGGCGCTGGGCAGCTTCGTGCGCGACCAGGTCCGCGCGCTGCAGCGCATCGACGGGCTCGACGTCGAGGTCCACGCCTTCGCCCCGGGCGGCGCGCGCAGCTACCTGCGCGCCGGGCGCGACCTGCGCCGCACGTTCGCGGGCGAGCGCTTCGACGTCGTCCACGCGCACTTCGGCCTCACCGCCTGGCCGGCGCTCGCGGTCAAGGCGCGCCACCGCCTCGTGACGCTCCACGGCAACGACCTGCACCACCCGCGCTCGCGGCCGGTCACGACCGCCGTCCTCGGGCGCATGGACCTCGTCGGCACGCCGACCGCCGAGTTCGCGGCCGAGGTCCCGGGCGCGGACAGCGGGCGCACGGTCGCCCTGCTGCCGTGCGGCATCGACGTCGACCGCTTCCGCCCGCTCGACCGCCGCGCGGCGCGCGCGAAGCTCGGCCTGGACCCGGACGGGCGCTACCTCCTGTTCCCCTACAACCCGGAGCGCCGGGTCAAGCGCGTCGACCGCGCGCGCGAGCTCGCCGGCGACGACGCCGAGCTGCTGACGCTCGGCAGCGTCGCCCCCGAGGACGTCCCGCTCTGGGTCAACGCGGCCAACGCGGTCGTCTGCCCGTCGGACTGGGAGACCTTCGGCCTCGCCTGCCTGGAGGCGCTCGCCTGCGACGTCCCCGTGCTCGCGCGCCCCACGGGCGCGCACCCCGAGGCGCTCGCCGGGATCGCCGGCACGCACTGCGGCGAATGGGACCTCGAGACCTGGCGCGCAGCGCTCGCGCCGCACCTCGCGAGCGCCGATCCGCGCATCGCGGGACGCGAGCGGGCGCTGCGCTATTCGGCCGACGCGATGGCCGCGCGCGTCGCCACGGCATGGCATTGGCTCGACGGAGACGGTCCGCCACCGCCGTTATACTCGCCCGCCGAGGTGCCCTCCCCGCCGACCTCGGACGCCTCGCCCTCATGCCCGGACTGATGCAGCGCATCTTCCGCCGACGCTCCCCGGCGAACCACGCCAGGAGCGCTCCGGCCTCTTTCGCCGCCGCTCCCGCCGGCAGCGCCGCCCGTGGGGCAAGAAGGCCGCGACGGCCCAGCCGCTGCCGGTCGCGGCCGACCCGCAGGCGCAGCCGCCGCTCGCCGTCCCGCCGGCGAGCAAGGCGAGCTTCCGCGACCGCGGCAAGCTGCGCCGGCGCCTGCGCTTCCTGCGCCGCACGCGCGAGCTCGCCTACCGCGACATCGGCGGCCTGATCTTCGACATGCGCCGCTTCGGGCGCAGCCGCCAGGACCTGCTCGACGCCAAGCTCGGAGCGCTCGGCGCCGTCGACCAGGAGCTGCGCGCGCTGGAACGCGCGCTCGACGACCGCCGGCCGATCCACGAGCTGCGCGAGCCCGGCATCTCCTCCTGCGCGCGCTGCGGCGCGCTGCACGACAGCGAGGCCAACTTCTGCCCGCACTGCGGCCTGCAGCTCGGCGGCTCGCGGCCGATGGGCGAGGTCGGCGGCGCGATCGCGGCGCCGCCGCAGGCGCCCCCGGCGCCGGCCGCGACCGAGGCGCCGACGGCTGTCGCCACACCGCCGCCGCCACCGGCCTCCCAGCAGCCCACGCAGAGCTTCCGGCCGCCCGACGCGCCCAGCGGCACCTAGGGCCGTGAGCGCCCAGCCGCCAGTACCCGGCCCGCCGCAGGTCCCGGATCCCAACGCGATCCACTGTCCGCGCTGCTCGTCGCCGATCGGCCCCGAGCAGGACTGGTGCCTGGAGTGCGGCGCGCCCGCTCGCACGCGCCTGGCCCAGACGCCCAACTGGCAGCTGCCGACGGTCGCGATCGGCGCGATCGTGCTGCTCGCCGGCGCCCTGCTGGCATTCGCGTTCGTGAAGCTCACCAACGACAACGACGCGCCGCCCGCGGCCGCGACCCAGACCGCGCCCCCGCTGGACACCGTGCCGGTCGCTCCGGTGGTGCCGCCGCCCGTCGTGACGCCCGTGCCGACGGCGCCCACGACCGTCCCGACGGCGCCGGCGGTCCCCTCGACCGTCCCCGGTCAGACGACGCCGCCGACCGCCACGACGCCGACGACGCCCGCCCCGACGACGACCACGGGCCGCTCGACCGTCCCGTCGTTCGGGACGACGACGCCCACCACCACGACGCCCTAGGCCGTCGCGGTCAGGGCCGGCCAGTGGCCCGCCGCCAGCCGCTCGCGCGCCCGCTCGGCAAGCGGATGCAGCGCGAGCTGCGGCGCGCCCGGGGGATCCTGCGCACCCGCCACCTCCAGCGTCGCGACGACGCAGCGCGACAGCGCGCCGAGGTCGTAGCCGCCCTCCAGCACGATCCCGAGCGGGATGCCGAGACCGTCGGCGGTGGCCCGCATCGACGCCGCCATCGCCACGTAGCCGTCGTCGCTGACGACACAGCCCGCGAGCGGGTCGTCGGCGTGCGCGTCGTAGCCGGCCGAGACGAGCAGCAGGTCGGGCTCGTAGGCGCGGGCCAGCGGCGCGACGACGTGCTCGAGGTGCGACACGAAGACCGCGTCGCCCGATCCGCCCGGCACCGGCATGTTGACCGAGAAGCCCGCGCCCGGGCCCGTCCCGACGTCCGACGCCGGGCCGGTGCCGGGATACAGCGGCCACTGGTGGATCGAGCAGAACAGGACGTCGGCGCGCTCGTGGAAGATCGCGTTGGTCCCGTTGCCGTGGTGGACGTCCCAGTCGACGATCATCACGCGCTGCGCGCCGTGCTCGTCGAGCGCGTGCTGGGCGGCGATCGCGACGTTGTCGAAGAGGCAGAAGCCCATCGCCTGCGCGGGCTCGGCGTGGTGGCCGGGCGGCCGGTGCAGCGACGCGGCGGCGGGCGCGCCCTCGGCGCCGAGCAGCGCGTCGACCATCGCAGTCGCGCCGCCGGCGGCGTGCAGCGCGGCCCGGAAGGAGCCGGGGCTGACGATCGTGTCCATGTCGATCATGCCGCCGCCGCGCTCGCAGATCGCCTCGATGCGGGCGACGTGCGCGGGCGGGTGGATCGCCTCGATGCTCGCGCGCTCGGCCGCGGGCGACAGGCGCACGTCCCAGCCGAGCCAGTCGCGGTCGGCGAGCGCGCGCTCGATCGCGACGATCCGGCGGGCGTTCTCGGGGTGCGGGCCGGTGTCGTGCTCGAGCGACGACGGGTGGCGCAGCAGGACCGGCGGAGCCATCTGGGTACGGTACCCCGGCGTGCCCCGCGAACCGATGATCGGCTGTGAGATCGCTGTCGTCGGAGCCGGCGGCGCCGGGCTCTACGCCGCCCTGACCGCCGCGAGCGCGGGCGCGTCGGTGGTGCTCGTCTCGGCGACGCCCCTGGCGCAGACCGCCAGCTACTGGGCGCAGGGCGGGATCGCCGCGGCGATGGCGGTCGAGGACTCGACCGAGCGCCATCTCGCCGACACCGAGGCCGCCGGCCGCGGCCTCGTGCGCCGTTCGGCCGCGCAGGTGCTCGTCGACGAGGCGCCGGCGCGCGTGCGCGACCTCGAGCGCCTCGGCGTCCGCTTCGACGCCGACCGCCGCGGCGTGCTCGCGCTCGGCCTCGAGGGCGGCCACTCGCTGCGCCGCGTCGTGCATGCGGGCGGCAGCGCCACCGGGCGGCGGATCGTGCGCCAGCTCTCGGCGCTGGCCGTCGACGAGCCGCGCATCACCGTCCTGGAGGGCGCGCGCGCCGCGAGCGCCTGGATGCGCGACGGGCGCTGCGCGGGCGTCGTGCTCGACGACGACCGCGCGATCCGCGCCCGCGCCACGATCCTCGCCACCGGCGGGGCGGCCGCGCTGTGGTCGCGCACGACGAACCCGCCGGGATCGCTGGGGATCGGCATGTCGCTCGCCCACGCCGCCGGCGCCGAGCTCGCCGACCTCGAGTTCCTGCAGTTCCACCCGACCGCCGTCATCGGCGTCCCCGGCCGCGAGGGCTTCCTCGTCACCGAGGCGATCCGCGGCGAGGGCGCGACGCTCCACGGCCCCGACGGTGAGCGCTTCGTCGAGGAGCTGGCCCCGCGCGACGAGGTCGCGCGGGCGATCGCGAACCTCCTGGAGAGCACGGGCGCGACGTCCGTCGGCCTCGACATGCGGATGGTCGACCCGGCCCGCTTCCCGAACGTCGTCACCGCCCTGCGCGAGGCCGGCGTCGACGCGACGAGCGAGCTGATCCCGGTCGCTCCCGCCTCGCACTACATGATGGGCGGGATCGTCAGCGACCTGCACGGGCGCAGCACCGTGGCAGGCCTCTACGCCGTCGGCGAGACCGCCTGCACCGGGCTGCACGGCGCCAACCGGCTGGCCTCCAACTCGCTGAGCGAGTGCTTCGTCTTCGGCGCCCGCGCCGCCATGGCGGGCCTCGACGAGCCCGCGCCCGCCGCCGACCCCGGCGAGCCGCCGGCCGCCGCCCCGCTCGCCCGCCCGACCCGCGCCACGCAGGAGGCCCTGTGGCGCGACGCCGGGATCCTGCGCACGCGCGAGAGCCTGAAGCTGCTGCTCGACGACCCCCACCCGCTCGCGCGGCTGATCGCCGCCGGCGCCCTGCGGCGCGAGGAGAGCCGCGGCGCCCACCAGCGCGCCGACTTCCCCGATCCGGACCCCGCGCTCGACCATCGCCACGCCGTGATCGGGCCCGACGAGCAGCCGCGACTGGACGACTGGCGTTAGAAAAACGGTCGCGCTTAATATGAACTCAACATTGAGTTCGTTCTTGTCTTCATACGGCGAGGCCACACTCCGTGGCGCCCGCAGTACGAGGAAAGGACACCTGCCCATGTATCAGTTCAGCCGCGCGATCTACCGCGAGCTGTCGCCGCACATCGACAGCACGCAGGCGCGGGACGGGCAGGCACAGGTGCTTCACGCCTGCGAGGCGACGATCGAGCGCCTCGTCACCGACCGCCACTACTTCGCGCGACCGGCGCGCACGCTGTTCGCGGACATCCGGCTCTACTTCCCGATCTGCGAGCAGCAGCGCGTCTGGCAGATCATCGAGGCCTACATCGCCGCCGCCCAGGAATGGCTCGCCAAGCAGCCCCAGCACGGCTACGACGTCAACGGCAACCCGCTCGAGTGCCGCGCGACGACCCGCCGCGGGACCCCCTGCCAGCGCATGCCGCTCGCCCACAACGGCTACTGCCCGTCGCATCAGCACCTCGCCGAGACCGAGGAGATCGCGGAGATCCTCGCGGCCTGAGGTCGCGCCGTTAGCCTTGGCCGGGTGCCCGCGCTCGCGCTCCCGGACCCGCCCCTGAGCGACGGCGTCGTCGCCCTGCGCCCGCCCACGGACGCCGACGTCCCGACGCTCGTCGAGATCTGCCAGGACCCGGAGATCGCGCGCTTCACGACCGTGCCGACGCCCTACGGCGCGGCCGAGGCGCACGCCTGGCTGCAGCGCGTGGCGGACGGGCTCGCCGAGGGCACGCAGGTCACGCAGGCCGTCGTGGACGCCGCCGACCCCGACGTCCTGCTGGGCTCGGTGGGGCTGCACGCGATCGACCTCGAGCTGCGGGCCGCGGAGGTCGGCTATCTGCTCGCGCCACGTGTCCGCGGCCGCGGCCTGGCGACACGCGCGGTGCGGCTCGTCTGCGCATGGGGCTTTCAGACGCTCGGCCTGCAGCGCGTGGAGCTGCGCGCGATGGCGGACAACGCCGCCTCGCAGGCCGTCGCCGTGCGGGCCGGCTTCCAGCGCGTGGCCGCCCCCTTCCTGCACCGGCCCGAGCTCGACCACCTGCCCGACGTCTTCTTCGCGCGCCTGCGCGAGGACCGCTAGTGCTGCTCGGCGTCGACGTCGGCGGGACCTTCACCGACGCGGTGCTCGCGACCGGCGGGCGGCTCGTCACCGCCAAGGCGCCGACGACCCCCGACGACCAGTCCGAGGGCGTCATGGCGGCGATCACGGCGGCGCTGGAGCGCGCCGGCGCGGCGGCGGCCGACGTCGAGACCTTCGCCCACGGGATGACGGTCGCGACGAACGCGCTGCTGGAGGGCCGCGGCGCGCGCACGGTGCTCGTCGCGACCGAAGGCTTCACCGACGTCGTCGAGCTCGGCCGCCAGGCGCGCGCCGACCTCTACCGCCTCTGCGCCGCGCGGCCGGCGCCGCTGGTCGCGCCGCAGCTGCGCGTCGCGGCGCCCGAGCGCACCGGCCCCGGCGGCGTCCTGCGCGCGCTCGAGGACCCCGGCGCGCTGGCGGCCGCCGTCGCCGAGCACGAGCCCGAGGCCGTCGCCGTCGTGCTGTTGCACGCCTACGCGCACCCCGGCCACGAGCGGGCGATCGCCGACGCGCTGGCGGAGGCGCTGCCCGACGTGCACGTCTCGCTCTCGCACGAGGTCGTCGGGACGTTTCGCGAGTACGAGCGCGCCGCCACGACGGAGGTCGACGCCGCGCTGTCGCCGCTGCTGGCGCGCTACCTGCGCCGGCTGCTGGAGCGCGCCGAGCAGGCCGGCCTGCCCGAGCCGCGGATCATGCAGTCCAGCGGCGGACTCGCGGCGGCGTCGCTCGCCGCCCGGCACGCCGCCTTCACGGTGCTCTCGGGCCCGGCCGGCGGCGCGGCCGCGGCCGCGCTCGTGGCGCAGCGCAGCGGTCGCGCCGACCTCGTCTGCTTCGACATGGGCGGCACGTCCTGCGACGTCTGCGTCGTCGAGGGCGGCGCGGTGCGCGAGACCGCCGGGCGCGAGGTCGGCGGGCGCCCGCTGGCGCTGGCGATGGTCGACATCCACACCGTCGGCGCGGGCGGCGGCTCGGTCGCCTGGCGCGACCCGGGCGGTGCGCTGCGCGTGGGCCCCCGCAGCGCGGGCGCCGAGCCCGGACCCGCGTGCTACGGCCGCGGCGGCGAGGAGCCGACGGTCACCGACGCCAACCTCGTCCTCGGGCGCCTGGACGCCGGCGCGCCGCTGGCCGGCGGCGTGTCGCTCGACCACGAGGCGGCCGAGCGTGCGGTCGGCACGCTCGCCGAGGCGCTCGGCCTGGATCTGCTGGCCTGCGCGGAAGGAATCGTGCGCGTCGCCGACGCCGAGATGGTGCGTGCGCTGCGCGTCATGACCGTCGAGCAGGGCATCGACCCGCGCCGCTTCGCGCTGCTGGCCTTCGGCGGCGCCGGCCCGCTGCACGCCGCCGCGATCGCCGCCGAGCTCGGCATGACGACGATCCTCTGCCCGCGCGCGTCGGGGGTGCTCAGCGCGCTCGGGCTGGCCGCCGCCGACCGCCGCGCGACCGAGCAGCGCACGGTCCTGCTGGCGGGCGACGAGCTGACCGGCGAGGCGCTCGCGGCCGCGCGCGAGGAGCTGGCGGGCGCCGCCTGCGCCACGCTCGGCGACGAGGGCGCGCGCGTCGAGATCGCCCACGACGTCCGCTATCGCGGCCAGGCCCACGAGCTGACGGTCCGCGACCTGGACGAGCCCGGGCTCGACGCACTGCGGGCCGCCTTCGAGGACCTGCACGAGGAGCGCTACGGCTACCGCGACGAGGACGCGCCGGTCGAGGTCGTGACGATCCGCGCGAGCGCGAGCGTCCCCGGGCCCGAGCTCGACCTCGCGGCAGGCGACGGCGACAGCGACGGCTGCGAGCGCGCCCGCCGCGAGGTCGTCTTCGACGGCGAGCGCCACGACGCCGAGATCCTCCGCGGCGAGCCCGCCCCCGGCGACGAGATCGCCGGCCCCGCCATCTGCGAGCTGCCCGAGGCGACGCTCGCGGTGCCGCCCGGCTGGCAGGGGTCGGTCGACGACGCCGGCACGATCGTGCTGGAGAAGACGTCGCGATGACCCCCCTCGACCCGATCGACCTGCAGGTCGTCACGGGCGCCCTGCGTGCGGCCTGCGAGGAGATGGGCGCGACGCTCATCCGCAGCGCCCACTCGGCGAACATCAAGGAGCGCCGCGACTGCTCGACCGCGCTCTTCGACCCCGCCGGCGAGATGGTCATGCAGGCCGAGCACATCCCCGTCCACCTCGGCGCGATGCCGGCCGCCGTCGCCGCGGTGCTCGACGAGGACCACCTATCCGGACCCCACCCGCCCCGCCCATGGATCCTCAACGACCCCTACCGCGGCGGCACGCACCTCCCCGACATCACGGTCATCACGCCGGTCCTGCACGACGGCGGCGAGCTGCTCGGCTTCGCCGCCAGCCGCGCGCACCACGCCGACGTCGGCGGCCGCGTCCCGGGCTCGATGCCCGCCGACTCGACGACGCTCGACGAGGAGGGCGTCGTCATCGCGCCGCGCCCGCTCGACGACGACCGCGATCGACGAGCTGGCTTCGCAGATGCGCCAGCCCGAGCAGCGCCGCGCCGACCTGCGCGCGCAGCTTGCCGCCAACCGCGTCGGCGCCAAGCGGCTGACCGAGCTCGCCGACCGCCTCGGCGCCGACGCCCTGCGCGAGGCGACGGCGGCCGTCCTGGACTACGCCGAGCGGCGCACGCGCGCCTGCATCGACGCCCTGCCCGACGGCCCGCGCGAGGCGCGCGACGTGCTCGAGGCGATCGGCGGCGACGTGGAGCTGTGCCTGACCGCGACCGTCGAGGGCGACCGCCTGATCCTCGACTTCGCCGGCAGCGCCGGCCAGGACCCCGGCAACCTCAACTGCCCGCTCGCGGTGACGCGCTCGGCGGCCTACTTCGCCGTGCGCGTCCTGACCGACCCCGACGTCCCGCCGAGCGCCGGCGCCTACCGCCCGATCGAGGTCCGCGCGCCGGAGGGGTCGCTGCTGAATGCGCGCTCGCCGGCGGCGGTCGCGGGCGGCAACGTCGAGACCTCCAGCCGCGTCGCCGACCTCGTGCTGGCCGCCTTCGGCCGCGCGCTCGGCCAGGGGACGATGAACAACCTCACGCTGGGCACCGAGGACTTCACGTACTACGAGACCCTCGGCGGCGGCCAGGGCGCCTGCCCGGACGCCGACGGCCCGAGCGGCGTCCACGTCGCGATGTCGAACACGCTCAACACGCCGGTCGAGGCGCTCGAGCTCGAGTTTCCCCTGCGTGTGACGCGCTATGCGATCCGCCGCGGCTCCGGGGGCGCGGGCTCACAGCGCGGCGGCGACGGCGTGGTGCGCGAGCTCGAGGCGCTCGCGCCGATGGCCTACTCGCTCATCACCGAGCGCCGCCGCCACGCCCCGCCGGGCGCCGACGGCGGCGAGCCCGGGGCGAAGGGCCGCAACCTCCTCAACGGCGAGGAGCTCGCGGCGAAGGCGACCGGCGAGCTGGTCGAGGGCGACCGGCTCGCGCTCGAGACCCCGGGCGGCGGCGGCCACGGCGCCGCGCCCTGACATCCTGGGGCGATGACTGAACACGAACGCGTCGGCTTCGTCGGGCTCGGCATCATGGGCTCGCGCCAGGCCGCCAACCTCGCCCGCGCCGGCTACGAGCTGACGGTCTTCAACCGCACCCGCGCCACCGCCGAGGCGTGGGTCGCCGAGCACGGCGGCGAGCTCGCCGACTCGCCGGCCGCCGTCGGCGCCGCCAGCGACATCGTCATCAGCATGGTCGTCGACGGCGACCAGGTCCGCGAGGTGCTGCTCGGCGAGCAGGGCGTCGCGCAGGGCGCCGCTCCCGGAACGCTGTGCGTCGACATGTCGACGATCGCGCCCGCGCAGACGCGGGCGATCGGCGCCGAGCTGGCCGAGCGCGGCCTGCACATGCTCGACGCCCCGGTGACCGGCTCGTCGCCGAAGGCGCAGGACGGCACGCTGACGATCATGGCCGGCGGCGAGGCCGCCGACTACGCCCGCGCCGAGCCGCTGCTGCGGGTCATGGGCGAGCTCGTCCTGCACGTCGGCGCGCTCGGCCAGGGCGAGATGGTCAAGCTCATCAACAACTCGGTCGCCGCGGCCAACGCGGCGACCGTCGGCGAGGCGCTGATCGTCGGCCAGCGCACCGGCGTCGACCTCGACGCGCTCGTGCAGGTCATGGCCAAGGGCTCGGGCGGCTCGGCGATGCTCGCGCTGAAATCCGGGGCGATGCGCGAGCACGACTACACGACGCTCTTCAAGCTGGAGCACATGCTCAAGGACGTCCGGCTCTGCCTCGACGAGGGGCAGGCCGCGTCGGTCCCGTTCGCCGCAGCGGCACGCGCTCGCGACGTGCTCGTGGCCGCGCTTGCCCGCGGGCATGGCGACGACGACTTCGCGGCGCTGATCGAGGCGCTGGAGGCCTTCGCGGACACGCGAGTCGGCGCCGGAGACACAACTTAGTCACAAGTAAAGTGCCCGGATTTGCAGGGAAGTTTGGGGGTTTGCGGGGACGTGTGGCACAATGTCGCTCCTCCCGTCGTTCGGACTTGGCTTTGTCCGGCGCGACGGGTTCGTTTCGTTCCCAGTCACACTGTCCCGTCCCGTCGTCGTCTGGTTCTCTATGCCAATTGCGTTCAAGGAGTGGGCGGTCACCGTCCGCGCGCTCGCCGAAGGCGAGCAGCTCATCACCCTGCGAAAGGGCGGCCTTCGCGAGTCCGATAAGCGCTTCCGCGTCGAGCATGATCGGTTCTTCCTGTATCCGACGTTCGACCATCAGCGCCGGGATCTCGTGCGTGCGTCGCACCTCCCCGAGCTCGATCGAGCGCTCGAAGAGGGGGTGTGGGCGGAAGGGGAACCGCCCGCCGAGGCCCTCACGGGCGACGGGAACATCCCGCAGCCCGATCGCGTCCGGATTCGCGCCTGGGCCGAGCTCGCCGACCACTTCACGATCACCGATCCGCGCTGCGTCGACGCGCTCTCGCCGTTCTACGTGTGGAGCACCGACTACGCGGAGAAGCGCCTGGAGTGGAAGCGCCGTCATCCGCTGCACGTCCTGCTGCTGCGCACCTACCGCATCCCGCGGCCGGTGACGGTTCGCGTCAAGGACGAGTACGGCGGCTGTCGCTCCTGGCTCGACCTCCAGCGCGATCTGCCCTTCGAGGGCACGCCGGTCCTCTCCGACGACGAGTTCGAGCGGGCTGCCGAGGAGATCCGCGCGATCGCCGACGGCGGCGTGCCCGCGCTCGCCTGACACGCAGCACGCGGCGGACCACGACGTGATCGCAGCGCTCGGCTCGGCCGGGCGCGTCCTCGTCGTCGGCATCGGCGGCGGGGGTGACGTCGTGGGCGCCCTCGCGGTCGCCGAGCTGGCGCGCGCCCTCGGCACGCCGGCCGTCGTCGGCGGGCTGAGCTGGGAGCGCCGCCCGATCGACCCGCTGCCGGGCCCGCGCCGCATCGGCGAGCTGCGCGGGGCGCAGCGCATCAACGACGCCACCGCGCTCGCGGGGCCCGACACCACCGGCCCGGGCGGCTTTCACTTCGCCGAGTCGCACGTCGCGCGCCACACCGGCGAGCCGACGCTGCTGCTGGACCCCAGCGACGGCCCCGCCGCCGTCGCCGCGGGCCTCGCCGGCGCGGCCGCCGAGCTGGGCTGCGACGTCGTCGTCCTGCTCGACGTCGGCGGCGACGTCCTCGGCCACGGCGACGAGGCCGGCCTCGCCAGCCCGCTCGCGGACGCCGTCTGCCTCGCGTCCGCACCGGGGCTCGTCGACGCCGGGCTGACCGTGCTGCTGGCGGTCTTCGGGGCCGGCTGCGACGGCGAGCTCGAGCCCGACGAGGTCCTCGAGCGCGTCTGCGAGGTCACGGCCGCGGGCGGCCTGCTCGGCACCTGGGGCCCGGGCCGCGAGCAGCTCGCGCGCCTGCAGGCCGCGGTTGCGGAGGTCCCGACCGAGGCCAGCGCGATGGCGCTGCGCTGCGCGGCCGGCGAGACCGGCATGACGACGATCCGCGACGGCCGGCGCAGCGTCCGCCTGACGCTCGCCGGGGGGCTCGTCTTCTTCTTCGACCCGCTCGTGGCGCTGCGCAGCGCCGCCCGCTGCGCCGCGCTCGTCTCCGGCGCCCGGTCGCTGCGGGAGGCCAACGAGATCCTGCTCGCGCAGGGCATGTCGACGGAGCTGCGCTACGAGGAGTCGCTGCCGCCGCCGGACTAGATGAACGGTAGGGTTCTGACAGGGGTCACGATGTCTGCTCGCCTGCTCAGCGCCTGCGCGGCCACGGTCGCACTGTGCGTCCTCGCCGCGCCCGCCGGCGCCCAGGTCCAGCCCTACCGGGCCGGCGACTTCGGCGGCTTCCACGACGTCCTGCCGCCGGGGACCAACGGCCGCACGAACCTCGTCGAGCTCGCCGCCTTCCTCGCGACCGGCGCCCGCCCCGAGCACAACGACGACCAGCGCGCGCTGTACGAGCGCCTGCTCAGCGCGACGCCCGGCGTCACGAGCGAGAACCTCGGCTCGCTCTTCAAGGACTCGAGCTTCGGCAGCCCGCCCGGCGGCCAGGCGCGCGCCTACAGCCCGCGCGAGGGCCTGACGATCACGCGCGACTCGGCGTACGGCGTCCCGCACGTCTACGGGACGACGCGGGCGGCCGCGATGTTCGGCCTCGGCTACGCCGGCGCCGAGGATCGCCTCTTCTTCATGGACGTCCTGCGCCACACCGGCCGCGCGCAGCTCAGCTCGTTCGCGGGCGGCTCGCCGGGCAACCGCGCCCAGGACCAGGACGTGTGGCGCAACGCGCCCTACACCGAGGCCGACCTGCAGCGCCAGGCCGACGGGCTCGACGACCTCTACGGCGAGGACGGGCGCCGCGTGCAGGAGGACGTCGGCAACTACGTCGCGGGGATCAACCAGTACATCGACGAGGCCCGCCTGGACGTCACGAAGCTCCCCGGCGAGTACGACGCGATCGGGCGTCCGCTGGGCCCCGACCCGTGGAAGGCGACCGACGTCGTCGCGACGGCCTCGCTGATCGGCGGCATCTTCGGCAAGGGCGGCGGCGAGGAGCTGACGCAGATGGAGCTGCGGCGCTCCTTCATCGAGCGCTTCGGCGCGCGCCGCGGCCGCACCCTGTGGCGCGAGTGGGCCGCCTACGAGGACGCCGACGCGCCGACGACCGTGCGCGGGCGCCGCTTCCCCTACCAGACGCAGCCCAAGCGCCCGGCCCGCGGCGGCCTCGCGCTCGCCGACGCCGGCTCGCTGAAGCGCCCGGACGTCGTGGCCGGCGGCACGCGCGCGGCGCCCCGCAGCGCCGGCGGCGGGCTGCTGGGCGGCCTGCTGAGCCCGAAGGGGATGTCCAACGCGCTCGTCGTCTCCGGGAGCGAGTCGGCGAGCGGCCGGCCGCTGGCCGTCTTCGGCCCCCAGGTCGGCTACTTCTCCCCGCAGATCCTCATGGAGCAGGACGTCCACGCGCCGACGATCGACGCCCGCGGGGCATCGTTCGCGGGCGTGAACCTCTACGTCGAGCTCGGTCGCGGCCCGGACTACGCATGGAGCGCGACGTCGGCCGGGCAGGACATCATCGACACGTTCGCGCTGGACCTCTGCGAGCCCGGCGGCGGCCGCCCGACGACGGCCTCGACGCACTACCTGCTGCGCGGCGACTGCCTCCCGATCGAGACGCTCGAGCGCGTCAACAGCTGGCAGCCGACGATCGCCGACGCGACGCCCCGCGGCACGCAGACGCTGCGCACCCAGCGCACGAAGATGGGGCTCGTCACGGGCCGCGCGACGATCAAGGGCAAGCCCGTCGTCTACACGCAGCTGCGCTCGACCTACGGCCACGAGGTCGACTCGGCGCTCGGCTTCTCGGACTTCAACGACCCCGCGAAGATGCGCGACGCCCAGGACTTCCAGCGCGCGGCGCTGAAGGTCGGCTACACGTTCAACTGGCTCTACGCCGACGACCGCGACATCGCCTACTTCAACTCGGGCAACAACCCGCAGCGCGCGCCGGGCGTCAACGGCCAGCTCCCGACTCCCGGCCGGCTGCCCTGGCGCGGCTTCGACGCCGACCGCGCGACCGCCGCCTACACCTCGTTCGCCAAGCACCCGCAGGCGATCAACGGCCAGCCCTACATCACGTCGTGGAACAACAAGCAGGCGCGCGGCTACGCGGGCGCGGACACGAACCTGTTCTCGTCGGTCTTCCGCTCGAACATGCTCGACCAGGAGATCGACGGGCGGATCGCCGGACCGAAGAAGATCGACCTGCCGGGGCTCGTCGAGGCGATGGGCGAGGCGGCCACGACCGACCTGCGCGCCGAGAGCGTCCTGCCGCTGGCGCTGCAGGTCATCGGCACCCCCGAGGACCCGAAGCTCGCCGACGCGGTGGCGAAGCTGCGGGCCTGGGTGGCCGACGGGTCGCACCGCCGCGACCGCGACGGCGACGGCACCTACGAGCACACCGACGCGATCCGCATCCTCGACGCGTTCTGGCCGCGCTGGATGCGCGCCGAGTTCGAGCCGTCGCTCGGGTCCAGGCTCTTCGCGCAGCTGGAGGCCGCGCACGGGCTCGACGACGAGCCCAACGGCGCCGGCCAGCATCGCGGCTCGAGCTTCCAGGACGGCTGGTACGGCTACGCCGCGAAGGACCTGCGGCGCGTGCTCGGCCGGCGCGTCGCGGCGCCCTACTCCAAGCGCTACTGCGGCGCGGGCAACCGCTCGCGCTGCCGGGCGGTGCTGCGCTCGGCGCTCGCCGACGCGCTCGGCGACAGCCCCGCCGCGCTGTACCGCGACGCGACCTGCGCGGCCGCCGGCCGCCAGGGCGACCAGGACTGCTTCGACGCGATCTCCTTCCGCGCGACCGGCGCCGTGACGCAGCCGCTGATCGGCTGGCAGAACCGGCCGACCTACCAGCAGGCGATCGAGGTCCAGGGCCACCGGCCGCGGCCGTAGGCGCAGGCGCCGGGCGGCCGGCGGCGAACATCTCGAGCGAGATGTCGTCCTGGGTCGAGTCGACTTCGCGCAACTTCACCGCGCGCCACGACGAGCAGGACGGCCCGGGCGTGCGCACCGTGCTCGCGCTGCTCGAGGACACCCGCAACCGCGTCATCGACGTGTTCCCGGCGGTTCCCGCCGAGGTCACGGTCGTCGTGCACTCCAGCGGCGCGCAGCTCGACATGGCACAGCCGTTCCTGCCGGTCATGCGGCGGCTCACGACGGCACCGGCGCGCCGCTACCTCGCCGGCTGGACGAGCCGCGGCACGCTGCACGTCCTCGCGCCGCGGCTGCTCACCGAGCGCGCGGCGAACACCGAGGGCTCGCGCGAGATGCTGCTGCTGACGCCCGCGGCGCTGTACGTGCAGCTCGTGGTCGCCGAGAGCAACCCGGCGCTGCCACCGCCGTGGACACCGCGCAGCACCGTGCGCGCGGCCCGCTGGGCCTGGCTCGTCGCGGGCGCCGCGCAGTGGTTCTCGGGCCAGACCGGCCATGCCCGCCCCGCGATCGCCAAGCGCCTGCGCGAGGGCCCGCGCCCCGACTTCCCGCCGCGCCTGCGCGACGCCGCGCTGCTCGGCGGCACGGTCATCGACCTCGTGGTGCGCGAGCAGGGCGTCGCGCGGGCGGTCGGGCTGGTCTCCGCATTGCCCCGCGGCGGGCCGCGGGAGGCGCTCGTCGCGGCCTTCGACGGGCGGGCGCTGGTGCACACCGAGGGCGCGTGGCGGTCGCATCTGGCCCGGATGGCGGGGCGGTAGGTGGCGCTTGGCTCGGTGCGCTTCTGGGGGCTCGGCGCTGACAGCATCGATAAGGGAAGCGAGTCGACCGCAGCCGGCGGTCCCGCGGGTCGATCAGCGCGACTCAGCCGCCGTCCCCCGCGTCGAACCGCAGTGACTGGTGAGTTACGCGCGCACAGGATCAGCAACTCGCCACTCACCGCCCGACCCGGCCCCAACGCTCGAGACTCGCCACCCACCGCCCGATCCGGCCCCGACGGTCGAGACTCTCCCCTTATCGCTGCCGGAAGCGCCGAGACCCCAGCCGCGCAGCGAGCTACGCGCCAGACAAGGCCCGCATCCGGTTGTTGCGCGCCGCGTGCTCGACCTCCGCCAGCCCCAGCGCCTCCAGCAGCGGCGGCATGTACATCCCGAAGCGGCCGCGCATGCCCTTCTTCAGCCCGTACCAGCCGCCGGCGGGGTTGGACTCGTCGCGCGCCCAGGCCTCGACGGTGCCCTCCTTCGCCGGCTTGCTCTCGTCCGCGCTGCCCAGCGCGATCCAGTCGCCGTGCTCGACGAGCATCGCGTGGAGGTCGTCGATCGCGCTGAGGCGGTAGCTCAGCTGCGCCTTGCCGACCTGGCAGACGAGCCGTGGAGGGTCGGCGGACTCGTCGCGGTACATCGTGTACTCCGAGGTCCCCGGCGGGGTCTTCAGGACCCACGGGTCGTCCTTCGTCCCCTGCCCGGCCGCGTCGCTCATGCGGGCGAGCCTAGCCGAGCAGCTCGGTGCCGATCCAGGCGATCAGGGCGACGACGGCGCAAGCGCTCAGCAGGCCCGCGAGCACGCGCAGCGGCGGCGTCGGCACCGCCCGCTCGTCGTCGACGATCTCGGCCTGCAACAGCACCTCGCGTGCGGCGGCGTAGCCGGACTCCGGGACCATGACGTCGCGCGGGCCGGCGGCGAGCATGTCGGGCACGTCGAAGCCGCGGGTGCGCTGCAGCGCCGACGGGACGCCCTCCTCGAGCAGCAGGCCCTGGATGAACTCCGCCTCGGCCTGGTTCTGCGCCCCCGCGACCTGGACGAGCCGGCCCTCGGCGTACTGCGGCTTGATCTTGCGGGCGCGCTCCTGCTTGTCGGTGATCGGGTCGCCGACCCCGAGCGTCCCGGCGTAGACGAGCGGCATGTTGCACAGCCGGCAGAAGCGCGCGTCGAGGGGGTGCGGCTCGGCGCAGCTGGGACACACGAGCGGCTGCGACGGCGACGGCGTCACGTGACCTCGAGCTCGGCCTCCGCGATCACGCCGTCCTCGATCAGGTAGTGACGCACCTCGGGCTCGGCGTTCTTGGAGACCCCGACGATGAGCCACTGCACCCCCGGCCACAGCGCCGCGAAGTTCACGTCGGTCTGCGACGGGAAGGGCTCCGAGCGCGTGTGCGAGTGGTAGATCGCCAGGAGCTCGTCGCCCGCCTCCTCGAAGCCGTCGATCAGGCCCATGAGCTGGATGCCGTCGATCTCGAAGCGAAACGGGCTGGCGGCGACGTTCTCGGCCGCGTGGACCGACGTCGCCGCCCCGTCGCGCGCCGCGATCACGCCGCAGCACTCATTGGGAGCGTCGCGAACTGCGTGCTCGACGATCTCGTCGAGCAGGGAGCGGGCGATCCTCACTCCGGAAAGGCTAGCTACGCGTTGAGGCTCTTGGACTTCGCGTCGGCGTCGTCGTCGTCGTTGCCGGAGATGTTCGACAGCGAGTCCTTGAACTCGCGCATGCCCTTGCCGAGCGACTTGCCGACCTCGGGAAGCTTCTTGGGCCCAAGCACGACCAGAGCAATGACGAGGACGACGATGAGCTCCATCGGTCCGATGTTGAATGGCATGAGGTGAAGGCTCCTAGCGGCGTGGGGTTGGACTCATGGTAGAGCCAGTTGGCTGCATATACGCGCATATGCGCCAGGCAGATGTGTCCTTCTGGACTACTTGGCCCCCGTCTCGACCGCGTTGGGCACCGGCGGGCGCCGCGCGGCCTGGCGCAGGACCACGAGATGCTGGCCCTCGGCGCCCATGATCGATGCGCCCGTCTGCAGCAGCTTGGCCTCGACGAACTTCGCCTGCGCGTCGTAGTAGGCGGCGACGGCGGCCGTCTCGAGCTCGATCGCGAAGCCGAGCACGTCGGCCTGCGTGCGCAGGCCGGCGAGGCCGCCGACGACCTTGTCGACGTCGGCAGCGCCCTTGGGCGCGGGCGGCGGCGTGCCGCCGAGGTCGGTGAGCGCCGTCGTGAGCGTCTCGGCGTGCGCCTGCTCGTGCCCGCGCAGCGTCCGCACGAGCGCCTGCACGCGGTCGCTCAGCAGCTCGCGCCCGAGGATCGTGTCGTAGGCGAGCAGCGACACCTGCTCGAGCGCGATCGCCTTCTCCAGCAGCGACGTGTCGCTGCCGCTGTCGGCGAACGCGTCGCGCACGGCCAGCAGCAGCGGGATCGCGCCCGCCGCGATCGCCACGCCGCCGAGGCCCAGGCCGCGCCGCAGCAGCGCGCGGCGGTCGCGCTCGAAGGCCGCGACCTGCGCCGTGTCCGCGCTGCCGTCGGCGACGACGATGCGCTCGCCCGGCGCCATCGCTACGACGCCTGCCCGACGACGAACGCGCCGGGCAGCTGCGGCTCGCCGAGCGCGCCGAGCGCGACGCAGGCGTGCTCGGCCTCGCAGGTCAGGATGCCCGAGACCGTCGAGCGCAGCTCGCCCTGCGAGAGCTTGGGCAGCACGTCGACGTAGGCGGCGATCGCGTTGTTCTCGAGCTCGACGGCGAAGCGCAGCACGTCGCGCTCGTTGCGCAGCGCGCGGAAGTCGTAGCTGTCCTTGGCGCGGTTGGGCACGCCGTCGAGGTCGCGGATCGCGCGGGAGAGCGTGTCGGCGTGCTCCTGCTCCTGCTCGAGGACGTCCTGGGCGATCTGCAGCACGCGCCCGGACAGCTCCGCGGCGCCCGCCTTGTAGGCCGCGATCGTCGTGAACTCCATGTCGAGCATCGAGTTGAGCAGCTCGACGTCGGCCGTGTCGGACTCGTCGGGCGCGGTCTTGACGTTCGGGTTCTTCGTGTCGTCGGCGCAGCCGGCGAGCACGATCGACGCGCCGCCCACACCCGCCATGCCGAGGAGGTGCCGGCGCGACAGGGCGCCGGGCGCCTGCGGGACTACCACCAGACGGTGGAGTCTAGGTTCTCGATCTCCTCCAGCGGCTTCGTGTAGATGCCGGAGGACAGGTACTTCCAGCCGTCGTCGCAGACGATGAAGACGACGTTGCCCTCGTCGATCTCGTTCGCGATCCGCACCGCGACGCGGGCGATCGCGCCCGACGAGACGCCGGCGAAGATGCCCTCCTCGTCGAGCAGCTTGCGCGTCCAGACGACGGCGTCGGCGTTCGTGACGAAGATCTTGCGGTCGAGGATGCTCAGGTCGATGATCGGCGGGATGAAGCCGTCGTCGAGCGAGCGCAGGCCCTGCACGGGCTCGCCCTGCATCGGCTCGGCGGCGACGATCTTGACGGCGTCGCCGAACTCCTCGCGGAAGCGGCGGCCGTTGCCCATCAGCGTGCCGCCGGTGCCCAGGCCGGCGACGAAGGCGGTGATCTCGTCGAGCTCCTCGAGGATCTCCTTCGCCGTGCCGTTGTAGTGCGCGAGCGGGTTGGCCTCGTTGCCGTACTGGTAGGGCATGTAGTACGTCTCGGTGTCCTGCGCGATCTCGTTGGCCATCGCGACGGCGCCGTTGGAGCCCTGGTCGCCGGGGCTGTAGACGATCTGCGCGCCGTACATCTCCAGCAGCTGCGTGCGCTCGGGCGTCACGTTGTCGGGCATGACGACCTTCAGCGGGTAGCCCTTGCGCCGGCAGATCATCGCGAGGCTGATGCCCGTGTTGCCCGACGTCGGCTCGAGGATCGTCTGGCCGGGCGCGATCAGGCCGTTCTCCTCGGCGTGCTCGATCATGGCGCGCGCGACGCGGTCCTTGACCGAACCGGTCGGGTTGTGCGACTCGAGCTTGGCCCAGATGCGCACGCCGGGCTTCGGGCTGAGGCGCTTGAGCTCGACCAGCGGGGTGTTGCCGATCGCCTGGACGATGTCCCCGTAGCGACCGCCGCAGGGGCGGTTCTGGAGCGGCGGGAGAGCCATGACGAACCGAGTGTACCCACGCGCACGCGGCGAGTCTCCCCCGCTATCGCGCCATGTTGGCGCGCAGGGTCAGCTCTCGTAGCGCGCGATCCACTGCGCGAGGAACGGCTCGGCGATCGCGTAGGCGCCGCGCCCGGTGCGCGTGACGTGCTCGGAGCGCACGAGCGCGGCCAGCGCCGTCTGCACCGTCGCGGTCGACGGCAGCCCGTGGCGCTGCTGGTACTCGCCGCTCAGCGGGCGCGCCGGGCCCTCGGCCGCGAGCGCCTGCAGGACCATGCGCTGCGCCGCCGCGGCCCGGTCCCAGAGGAGGCTGAAGTGCGTGTGCTCGGAGCGCAGCGTCGCCTCCAGGGCGCGCTCGAGCTCGGCCTCGCCGGCCGTCGCGCCGGCGGCCGTCGCCTCCCACAGGAAGTACAGGAGCTCCTGGGTCGCGTAGGGGTGCCCGCCGGTGATCAGCAGCGCGCCGGAGGCGGCGGCGTGGCCGATCGCCTTGCCGGTCTGCGTGAAGCGCGCGGCGGCGTAGGCGACGAACAGCTCGGGCGCGATCGGGCCGAGCTGCATCTGCTTGGCCGAGCGCCAGAAGGGCTCGTTCTCGTCGTCGAAGATGCGGGCCATCATGTGGCGCTTGCTGCCGAGGTAGACGTGGGCGACCTCGGGCTGCTCCTGGAAGACCGAGCGCATGAGCCGCATCAGCCCGGGGTCGATCGCGATGACCTCCTGGAACTCGTCGAGCACGAGCGCGACGCTGCGCTTGCGCTCGGCGCCCAGGCGCGCGGGCAACGCCAGCAGCGCCTCGAGCGTCTCGTCGAGGTCGGGGCCCGAGGAGCGCCCGCTGAAGCTGAACGCCAGCGCGCCCGTGTCGGGGCTGACCGTCGCGACCGGCGCGACCCGCAGCGAGGCGAACACCTTCAGCCGCTCGCGCGCGCGCAGCAGCGGCGTCGCGATCTCCTCGTAGATCGTCTTGGCGAGCTTCTCGGCGAGGCGCTCCTTCGTCGGGGCGCGCATGAGGTCGACCTGGGCGACGAGCACGCCCTCGCGCACGAGGTCCTGCGCGACCCGCCACATCAGCGACGACTTGCCGTAGCGGCGCGGCGCGACGATCACGACGTCCTGGCCGTTGCGGATGTCCGCCGACAGCTCGCGCAGCTCGTCCTCGCGGTCGGTGAAGGACTCGTCGAGCGCAAGCGGGCCGAAGCGGAAGGGGTTGAGCTGCTGGCCGGCGGCGGTCATGTCCGAGACAACTATGCCAGCCGACATTATGTTGTGCAACATAATGTGATCCGGCACCAGCCCCGGCGCCGCCACGCCCCTGCCCGGTAGGGTCCGGCCGCGCCGTGGTCTTCCCGACGATCCAGTTCGCCGTCTTCTTCCCGATCGTGCTCGCGCTCTCGTGGTGGCTCATGCCGCGCCAGCACGTGTGGAAGGTCTACATGCTCGCGGCGAGCTACCTGTTCTACAGCGCCGCGGACCCGAAGTTCTGCATCCTGCTGGCCGGGGTCACGCTCGGCAACCAGGCCGCCGCGCAGCTCGTGCACCGCACCGAGGACGAGCGGCGGCGCAAGATCATCGTCGGCATCGCCGTCGCGGCGGACCTCGCGACGCTGGGCGTCTTCAAGTACTACGGCTTCTTCGCCGAGGAGACCAACGCGCTGCTCGACGACGTCGGCCTCGGGCTGCCGCTGCCGCTGGCGGCGATCGCGCTGCCGGTCGGCATCAGCTTCATCGTCTTCCAGGCGATCTCCTACACCGTCGACGTGCACCGCCGCCTGCTGCCGCCGGCCAAGACGCTCGACGTCGGGCTGTACCTCAGCTTCTTCCCGCACCTCGTCGCCGGGCCGATCGTCCGGGCGCGCGAGTTCATCCCGCAGCTCGAGACGCCGCGCGACAAGCGCCAGGTCGCCGTCGGCGCCGGCGTCGCGCTGATCGTCATCGGCCTCGTCAAGAAGGTCGCGATCGCCGACTACCTCGCCCGCGAGATCGTCGACCCCGTCTTCGGCGTGCCGCAGGCCTACTCCGCGCCCGACGTGATCCTCGCCTCCTACGCCTACGCGGTGCAGATCTTCTGCGACTTCTCGGGCTACACGGACATCGCGATCGGCCTCGCGCTGCTGATGGGCTTCGTGTTCCCGCAGAACTTCGACCGCCCCTACCGCGCGGCGAGCTTCCGCGAGTTCTGGCGGCGCTGGCACATCACGCTGTCGCGCTTCCTGCGCGACTTCCTCTACATCCCGCTGGGCGGCAACCGCCACGGCAAGCTGCGCCAGGCACGCAACCTCATGATCACGATGGTCCTCGGCGGGCTCTGGCACGGGGCGGCCTGGGGCTTCGTGCTGTGGGGCTTCATCCACGGCTCGGCGCTCGTGATCGAGAACGTCTTCCGCGGCCGGATATCGCCGCCGACGTGGCTGAAGTGGTTCTTGACGTTCCACCTCGTCGTGCTCGCCTGGATCCCGTTCCGGGCGCCCGACCTGCACCTCGCCGGCGACTACGTCTCACGCCTGGCCGACTGGGGCCCCGCGACGCTGTGGACCGTGCCGGTGGTGTTCGTCGTCGTCCTCGTCATCGGGCTGCAGCTCGCGCCTGCACGTCCGATGGACGCACTCCGCGTACGCTTCGAGGCCCTGCATCCGGCCGTCCTCGGCGCGAGCATGGCCGCCGTCATCGTCCTCGTGACCGCGACCGTGTCCAGCCAGGGCGTGCCACCGTTCATCTACTTCCAGTTCTGATGTCCACGACCCAACGCGATCCCTTCATCCTCGACCGGCCGACCGGCCGGCGCCTGCGCGCGCGCGACGCGATCGTCTGCGTCTTCGTCACCGCCTTCCTGCTCGTGCTGCTGGAGGGCGAGTCGATCCGCAGCTCCGGCGAGAAGATGGACAAGGGGATCGAGCGCACGGTCGTGCGGGCGATCGGCGCGCCGGCGGGCTGGCTCGCCGACCGCCTGCCGCTCGCCGACGCCGTCAGCAGCGCGACCGCCTGGCTGTCGCCCGACGAGAAGCTCACCGGCGGCGCCGGCTCGTTCGACACGCCGCCGGCCGGCCTCGGCGCCGCGGCGGTCTCGGGCGCGGCCGCGCCGATCACGGCGGACTCGTTCGACCCCGCGGCCCTGGGCGAGCAGCCCAAGCGCGTGGCGAAGCTCGGGACGCTGCTGGTCACCGGCGACTCGCTCGCCCAGCCGCTGGACGTCGAGCTCGCGAGGCGGCTGTCCTCGGAGGGCGTGAAGACCGTCCGCGACGCGCATCTGGGCACCGGCATCTCGAAGACCGACCTCGTCGACTGGGGCCAGCTGTCGGCGCTGCAGGTGCGCCAGAACACGCCCGACGGCGTCGTGATGTTCATGGGCGCCAACGAGGGCTTCCCGATGCCGGGCGCGGGCGGCAGGCTCATCCAGTGCTGCGGGCCGCAGTGGGCGGCGATCTATGCGACCCGCGCGCGGCGGATGATGGACACCTACCGCCGCAAGGGCGCGGGGCGCGTGTACTGGCTGCTGCTGCCGATGCCGCGCGACCCCAAGCGCCAGACGATCGCGCGCTCGGTCAACGCCGCGATCCTCGTCGCCGCGCAGCCGTTTCGCTCGCAGGTCCGCGTGCTCGACATGTCGGCGCGCTTCACGCCCCGCGGGCGCTACCGCGCGGCGATGCAGGTCGGCGGGCGCAACACGATCGTGCGCCGCCCCGACGGCATCCACCTCAACGACGCCGGCGCGCGGGTTGCCGCCGGCGACGTGATCGCGCGCCTGCGCGGCGACTACGACTCGCTGCGCTGACCGCCGGCTACGTGTTCTGCTGGTAGTGGTGCACGACGCGCTTGGAGCCGCTCTTGCACGTCACGTCGCCGTCGTATGAGGCCGGGCCCTTGAGGTTCGCGGGGCGCTTCTCGGTGCAGCTGTAGCCCTTGACCTTGGCGGTGCACTTCCCGGCGGCGCCCTTCTTGTGACGGCAGGCGTGGAAGGCCTTGACGACGCTGAAGCCGGTCGAGCAGCCGGTGCCCGTGACCTTCACCGTCGTGACGTAGGTCGTTCCGAGCTTCTGCTCCTTGCCCTTCAGCGCGCTCGCGCACGAGGTGGCCGCCGAGCCGGCGGGAGCCAGGACCAGGGCGGCGAGCACGGCGGCGACGCAGGACGAGCAGATGATGCGGGCGATGGAAGACACGATGCGGGCAGACCTCTCGGGCGGGTGGCGGACGATGGGCGTAGTCGTCAGATCGGCAGGAGGCGGATGCGGCTTGAACGTCACACCCGGCCACGATCCACAACACCGCCGCGAACGCCACGATGCGCTGCTCGGTGGCGATCGCGGCGCGCTGCCCCAGCCAGACGCACGAGGATGTCAGCTCGGTAGCGCTATTCGCTAACCAGCCGACAAACGTGGCCGCGGGCACGACGCAGGCGGAGGCCTCGACGAAGCGTTCGTATGGAGCATCGGGTCCCGAGGCTCCCCGCGCGAGGGGATCACCGCCCGCGCCCGGGGCGCTGCAGCCTCCTCACCGCTGCCGGAAGCGCCGGCGCCCCGCCCCGCAGCTACCGCCGTCGCGGCAGCGCGTGATCCAAGCGCAGGCGATCGAGCACGAGCGACGCGGCGATCCGCGCGCCGCCGTAGGACAGGTGGATGCCGTCGGGCTGGCGGCCGTCCTGGCGGAACTGCCCGCCCGGCGAGAGCACCGGCACGAGGTCGATGACGCGCACGCCGTCGCCGGCGCGGCGGGCGGCGCGGGCGATCGCCGCGTTGACCGCCTTGAACACGCGGGCGAAGTTCGGCCGGTTGGGCGTCGGCAGCGTCATCCAGTAGACGAGCGAGCGCCCGCCGCGGCTGTAGGAGCGCATCATCGACTCCACCCGGCGGGCGTACTCGGCGATCCAGCCGTCGCCGCAGCAGCCGGCTCGCGCCCCCGACCGCGTCCGCATCGGGAAGCCGTCGTTGGCGCCGAGGAAGACGACCGTCACATCCGGGCGAAAGCCGCTTGCCTGCCGGCGCGCCCGGCGCAGCCAGTCCAGCCGCGCGAGGTTCGAGATGCCGGTGCTGACGTGGGCGTCGCTGCGCACGACCGTCGCGCGCCGCTGCGCGAGCCCGGCCTTCAGGTCGTCGTCGACGAGCTGGATCATCGAGTCGCCGGTGGCGAGCAGGCGCAGATGGCTCCGCCGCGCGCGCGACGGGGCCGGCAACGGCGTCGGCGCGGCCGTCGGCGGCTTCGGCCGGGCCGCCGCGGCCGTCGTCTCGAGCCGCTGCTCGCCCTGCTGCGGCAGCACCTGCAGGCACGCCAGCGGATCGGGCTCGGTCTCGCAGAGGCCGCCGTCGCGCCACTGCAGCACGACGCGCCAGGTCACCGGACGGCCGAGCCGCACCGCGAGCGAGCCGGCGGGGGCGCGCAGCGTCAGGACATCGCCGTCCGCGCGGACGGCGGCGCGGCCCAGGACGTGCGCCGGGCCGAGCGCCCGGCCGCCGGCGTCGATCGGCGCCAGCGTCGCGGCGAGACGACCGCCGCGAGAGCTCACGCAGACGCGCCGGCGCGAGGCCTTCTCCGGGCTCAGCACGATGCACAGCGCGCGCCCGTGCTCGGGGTCGATCTCGTCGGCCGGGATCGCGCGGTCGAAGCGCAGCACGAAGCGCAGGTCGGCGCCGGACTGGGCCAGCTCGGCGGTCGCGACGTGCAGCGACGGGCCGGGCGGCGGCGGCGTGGCCGGCTGCTCGATCGCCGGCAGGACCTCCACGCCGGCGCCGGATTGCGCGACGGCGGCGGGCACCGCGCAGGCGGCGCAGCAGCTCACCGCCGCGACGAGCGCCCGGCGCAGCAAACCGGGGCTGTCAGCCTCCGGCCATCGCCGGCAGGATCACGAGCACGTCCGCGCCTCCGACCGGTGTGTCGAGCCCGTCGAGCACGCGGACGTCCTCGTCGTTGAGGTAGACGTTGACGTAGCGGTTCAGCTCGCCGCCGGCGGCGAAGAGCTGCGACTGCGTGTCGGGGTGCGACTCGGCGAGCGAGCGCAGGACGTCACCGACGTTGTCGCCGGTGGCGTCGACCTCCTTGACGCCGCCCGTGGACGGGCGCAGGACGGGTGGGATGCGGACGATGGCCATGAGCGCGGCAGGCTACCCGGCGGCGGCGCAGAACGCCTCGTAGTCCGGGAAGACGCCCATCTCGTCCTCGGCGATCTCCTCGGGCGGGCGCGAGCAGATGGCGCATTCGGGGTCGCGGCGGACCTTCAGCTCGGTGAACGTCGCGCCCAGCGCTTCGTAGAGCAGCAGCCGGCCGATGAGCGGCTCGCCCGCGCCGACGATGAGCTTGACGACCTCGGTCGCCTGCAGCAGGCCCATCGTGCCCGGCAGCACGCCGAGGACGCCGTTGGCGCCGCAGCTCGGGGCCAGCTCGGCCGGCGGCGGGACGGGGTACAGGCAGCGGTAGCACGGTCCCTCGTAGGGCGCGAAGACCGCCAACTGGCCGTCGAAGCCGAGGATCGAGGCGCTGACGACGGGGATCTGCAGGCGCACGCTGGCGTCGTTGAGCAGGTAGCGCGTGGGGAAGTTGTCGACGCCGTCGACGATGACGTCGTAGCCCTCGATGATCTCCATGATGTTCGAGGCGTCGATGCGCGTCTGGTACTTGACGACGTTCACGTCGGGGTTCAGGGCGTTCATCGTCTCCTGGGCGGAGTCGACCTTCGGCATCCCGATGCGGTCGGTCGTGTGGATGACCTGGCGCTGGAGGTTGGAGAGGTCGACGACGTCGTCGTCGACGATCCCGATCGTCCCGACGCCGGCCGCGGCGAGGTAGAGCGCGGTCGGCGAGCCGAGGCCGCCGGCGCCGAGCAGCAGCACCTTGGCGTCGAGCAGCTTCTGCTGGCCCTCGGCGCCGATCTCGGGGACGAGCATGTGGCGGCTGTAGCGCTCGCGCTGCTCGGGGGTCATCGTCTTGGGGACCTCGACCTCGTAGCCGCGGTCCTTCCACAGCGTGTAGCCGCCGGTCATCGACTCGACGTTCTCGTAGCCGAGGTCCTGCAGCGTCTTGGCGGCGAGGGCCGAGCGGTTGCCCGAGGCGCAGTAGAGGACGACGTGGTCGGAGCGGTCCGGGACCGTGCCGTCGATGCGCGACTCGAGATACCCGCGGGAGATGTGCGTCGCGCCGGGGATGATCCCGCGGGCGACCTCCTCGTTCTCGCGGACGTCGATGATCGCGAGCTTGCCGTTGCCGTTCGCCTTGCCGCCGAGGGCGTCGTGGACGTCGCTCGGATCGACCTGGGCGATCTGGCTCTTGATCTGGCGGATGAACTCCGCGCCGGAGGGGCTCACACGAATCTCCTCAAAGGTGGTCGGACTTCGGTACTTCAGAAAGTATAGCGAGGCCCACTGTGCCCGCTAGACCGTGATTGTGCCCGGAAATGCAAACGGGCGCCCCTCTGTTGCCGAGGGGCGCCCCTGGTCCGCATCCGGACTGAAAACAAACCTTCGTGGAGGGATCCGACACGGGGAGTATCGGTCATGGCCGTCGCGGCCGATATGGGGTCAAGACCCCATGCGTCGCCCAGCGCTGCTCTCCCAGGTGTTGACGGTCAACACCCTCGTCATCGTGGCCACCGTCTTCGCGGCCAGCGTGGCTGCGCGGCTGGACCTCGCCACCTCGACCGGGCTGCGCCAGTTCCTCGTCCTGATCGCGGCGATCCTCACCACGATCCTCGCCAACAACTTCGTCATGCGCCGGCGCTTCGCGCCGCTGGAGTCGCTGACGCGCACGATGGAGTGCGTCGACCTCACGATCCCGGGCATGCGCGCCCAGCCGTCCGCCGGCGAGCCGGCCGACATCGCGCGCCTGCGCGAGTCCTTCAACCTCATGATCTCGCGGCTGGAGGCCGAGCGCGTCGGCACCGCCGCGGCGGTGCTGCGCGCGCAGGAGTCCGAGCGCGCCCGCGTCGCGCGCGACCTGCACGACGAGGTCAACCAGGCGCTCGCCGCCGTCTCGATCCGCCTCGCCGCGACCGCCGACGGCGCGCCGCCGGAGTTCGCCGAGGAGCTCGCCGAGACCCAGCGCCTCGCGACCCAGGCGATGCAGGAGCTGCTCGGCCTGGCGCGCGACCTGCGGCCCGCGGCGCTCGACGACCACGGACTGCTGCCGGCGCTGCGCACGCAGGTGCGCCTCTTCGGCGAGCGCTTCGGGATCGCGGCCACGTTCTCGGCCGACGGCGCGCGCCCGTTCCTCGGCGAGTTCGAGCAGCTCGTCGTCTACCGCGTCGTGCAGGAGGCGCTCTCGAACATCGCCCGCCACGCGCACGCCGGCCGCGTGAAGGTCGCGGTCAGCGGCTGCAACGAGCCGCGCCTCCGCGTGACGATCACCGACGACGGCGCGGGCTTCGATCCCGGGTCGCCTGCGCGACGGCGGCTCCGGCCTCGCCGGGATGCGCGAGCGCGCGATGCTCGCCGGCGGGCGCCTGGACGTGCGCACCGTCCCCGGCGCCGGCACGACGATCGAGCTCGTCGTCGACGCCAAGCAGACGGTGTCGCGATGAGGATCCTCGTCGCCGACGACCACGGGATCATGCGCAGCGGCCTGCGCCTGCTGCTCGACCGCCAGCCCGACATGGAGGTCGTCGCCGAGGCCGCCGACGGGATCGAGGCCGTCGAGCTCGCGCTGCGCGAGCGCCCCGACATCTGCATCCTCGACGTCGCGATGCCGCGCATGACCGGCCTGCAGGCGACCGTCGAGATCCGCGTGCACGCCCCCGAGATCTCCGTGCTGCTGCTCTCGATGCACGACGACGAGCGCTACCTCTTCGAGGCGCTGCAGGCCGGCGCCGCCGGCTACGTGCTCAAGCGCGAGGCCGACCAGGCGCTCGTCGAGGCCGTCCGCGCCGTCACGCGCGGCGAGCCCTTCATGACCAACGCCGCCGAGCGCTCGCTGATCCGCGAGTGGATGGACGACGACAGCACCGGGCCCGTCGAGCCGCTGACGCTGCGCGAGCGCGAGGTCCTCAAGCTCATCGCCGAGGCGCACACCAACCGCGAGATCGGCGCGCTGCTGCACCTCGCCGAGAAGACCGTCGAGTCGCACCGCGCGAACCTCCTGCGCAAGCTCGGCATGCGCGACCGCGTGGAGCTCGTGCGCTACGCGATCCGGCGCGGGCTGATCGAGCCGTAGCCCGGGCCGGACGCGGGGTCGCCCGCGGTCGCGCCCCTCTACCCTCAGGGCCGATGCCGGCCCGCCTGCGCCTCGCGCTCTTCGTCACCGGAGTCCTCGCCCTCGCCGGGGTCGCCGGCGTGCTGCTGTTCGCCGTCGGCGACCGCACCGCCAGCGGCGCCGCGTTGTCGGGCTCGCTGCGCCCGCCGGGCATTCCGCCGGCCGACTTCGGGCTGCGCGACGAGCAGGGCCGGCTCGTGCGCCTCGGCGACCTGCGCGGAAGGCCGGCCGTCGTGACGTTCCTCTACACCACCTGCCGCGACACGTGCCCGCTGACGACCCAGCAGATCCGCCAAGCGCTCGACGACCTCGGCCACGACGTGCCCGTGATCGCCGTCAGCGTCGACCCCAAGAACGACACGGCGCAGCGCGCGCGGTCGTTCGCGCTCAAGCAGGGGATGACCGGCCGCATGCGCTGGGTCCTCGGCACGACCGCCGAGCTGCAGCGCATCTGGCGCGCCTACGGGGTGGCGCCGCAGACCGCCGAGTCCGACCACTCGGCGTCGACGGTCGTGCTCGACGCCCGCGGCCGCCAGCGCGTCGGCTTCGCCACGACGGTCCTCACGCCCGAGGGCCTCGCGCACGACATCGCCGCGCTCGAGCGCGAGCCCGCGGCATAGTCCACCCCAGGGCGCAGCGCCCGGTTCATCCTGCGGGGGATGCCGTGCCGGCGGCGCCGCAGTACCTTCGAGGGGTGGCTGGCACGACGGCGCAGCAGTCCTCCGTGTTGGAGCAGGCGCGCGGGCTGCTCCCGGTCTGCGCGCTCGCGGTCGCGGTCGTCGCGGCGCTCACCGATCCGGGCTCGGCGACCGACCTCGCGTTCGCCGCGCTCTCGACGGCGGCCTTCGTCGCCTGAGCGGCGCTGCCGCGGCTCCCGCTGCCGGCCTTCGCGCTCGCGGTCATCGTGCCGGTCGTCCTGGCCCAGCGCGCGGGCAACGTCGAGCCGCTGATGTTCCAGGTGTCGCTGCTGGCGCTCCTGGTCGGCGCGCGCTCGGACTCGTTCGCGAAGGCCGCCGCGCTGCACCTGCTCGTGCTCGCGGCGTGGTCGATCGTCGCCGCGCTCGCGGCGGTCTGGCTCGCGCGCCGGCGGACGGCCTGAGCGCTACGCCGCCGGCGGCGTGTCGGCGGGCGTGGCCGTGGCTTCCTCTTTGTCCTTGCGCTTGTCGCGCGCCGACTGGATGAAGAGGAAGCCCAGGGCGACTGCGAGCGGCAGGACGTAGAGAAGGTCCGCGATCCAGTGCCCTGCGTGTGCGATCGGAAGTGTCGTCATGAGTTCGCCGAGGAGAGCAGCCACAAGCCCAGAGATGTGAAGGCGATCATGACCGCGAGCATCCAGTATTGCGAACGCGTGGCCGTCCGGCTCTCCTTGAAGGTCACGAGCGCGCGGTCATGCGCCAGGATCAGGCCCGCGACGTGCCCGCAGACGAGCGCCGCGACCTGGACGTACCAGATCGCGGTGGCCGACATCCAGGTGAAGTCGACGGTCGCGCCGGCGGTTCCGAAGAAGTTGTCGCCCTGGCCGAGCGGGTCGGAGATCAGGTAGCCGATCCGCTGCCCGTCGAAGGCCAGCAGCGAGAAGTAGTGGGCGACGACGTAGGCGATCGCGATCGGCACGAGCGAGTGCACGAAGCGCCCGGCGAGCTCCTGGGCGCTCGCGCCGGAGCGGTTCTCGCGCCGCATCCCGGCCACCCCGAGCCAGTACAGGCACGAGACGGCGAGGATGCAGGCGACGAGCCCGAACGTCAGCGAGCCCTCCAGCGCGGACGAGCCGCTGAGGCCGAGGTCGCGCAGGGAGTTCGCCAGCCGCGGCCCGAGGTCGGTCCACGTCGGCCCGGTCGAGAAGCCGTCGAACGAGGTCGTGCCGATCATCACGCACAGCAGAGCGACCGTCCCGGGGACGACGTCGAGCGACGTGAGACCGGACAGGATCGGGCGCCGGCGGACCTCGCCGCGCACCCAGTTCAGCGGCGAGATGCGCGAGAAGAGGCCGAAGTAGACGCCGAAGCCGTCGCCGTAGCGGTTCCAGGTCTCGATCCCGTAGAGGCTCATGCCGACGAACTGGATCGCCGCGTAGACGAGCGCGAGCGTCGCGAGGTTGCTCGGCTCCTGGCGGCCGGTGTAGACGAGCTCGATCCAGGCGAAGCCGAACACCCCGATGGCCGCGGGCCAGCGCCCGAGCCAGGCCGGGTAGGCCATCGGCGCCGGCAGCCCGCCGCGGCTGACCTTCGACGCCACCCAGGCGACGAGGCGCCCGGTCGCGCGCCACGGGTTGAAGGCCTTGAAGACGTCGCCGAAGAGCAGCGACGCGACCGCCAGGCCGACCCAGAAGAGGATGAAGATGAAGACCTCGGCGATGTTGTTCGTCGCGGTCTGCGAGCCGTCGTAGCCGGCGTAGACGATCAGCACGAACATCGCGATCCCGACCGCGCCGCAGATCGGGTCCAGGATCCGCGGCACGCCGAACCAGCGGCGCTCGGCGACGCCCTCCAGGCGCGGCTTCGGCCACAGGACCGCGAGGCCGACGAACGACGCGACGAGCACGACCGTCGCCGCCCAGCCGAACAGCCACTTCGGGATCGGCAGGTCCTCGCGGCCGACGAGGCCATGGGCCAGCGCGGCGTCCGGAAGCGCCACCATCGCGACCGCCGCCACGCCGAGCATCGCGAGCAGGCGGCGCCGGTGCATCGGTGGAGTGTAGGTAGGCGCCGCGCCGGAGCGCGCTGCTAGCTTCAACCTCCAGTGCGAGCGCCGATCGACACGCTGAGCGCGCCGATGATCCCGTCGTCCCTGGACTGGATCAACGTCGCCGGCCTGCGGATGGACAAGCAGCTCGGCCGCCCCGTCCTGCTCGAGTTCTGGGACTTCTGCCGGGCCAACTCGCTGCGCACGCTGCCCTACGTCCGCGCCTGGCACGAGCGCTACTCGGCGGCCGGCCTGCGCGTCATCTCCGTCCACGCCGGCGGCTACGAGCCCTCGCAGGATCCCGATCAGGTGCGCGCCGCCGTCGCGCGGCTGGGAATCGAGCACGCGGTCGCGCTCGACAGCGAGTTCGCGCTCTGGCGCGAGTACGGCAACGAGGGCTGGCCGGCGCGCTACCTCTTCGACCGCGAGCTGCGGCTGCACTCCTTCCACTACGGCGAGGGCGCCTACGACGAGACGGAGGCCGAGATCGCCGAGCTGCTCGGCGTCGAGGCCGCGCCGCTTGAGCCCCTGCGCCCCGGGGACGCCCCCGGCGCGCGGCTCGTCGTGCCGACACGCGAGCAGGCGGGCGCCTGGTCGGGCCCCTACGAGGCGGGCGCCGTCTGGGCGGTGCTCGAGCCCGACCCCGAGGCGGCCGCCGCGCCCGTCGTGCGCGTCAACGGCGCCGAGCTCGCCGTCCCCCACGCCGGCTGCTTCGCGCTCGTCGAGCACGAGCGCCACACGGCGGCGGTGCTCGACCTCGAGCCGGGCGCGGGCGTGAGGTGCCACGCCGTGCAGTTCACCGCCGGCCTGGCGGACTGAGGCTAGGGCGCCAGCGTCCGCTCGGAGACGTCGTCGAGCAGCCGCTCCAGGCGCGGCGGGCCCTCGTCGTCGAGCGCGATCGCGCCGCCGGGCCAGTACGGCGTGCCGCGCAGCGAGCGGCTCGTGAAGTGCGTCTCGTAGACCCAGCTGCCGCCGTTGTGCAGCGCGATGCCGCTCGGCGTGCGCCACTCGCCGGGGTCGTCGCCCTCGAGCATCCCGGTGCGGTGCGTGTGGCCGAAGAGCAGGTGCGCGGGCGCCAGGCGCAGCCGCCGCGCGACCTCGGCGATCGCGGCCAGCGCCGAGCGCCGCAGCTGCACGACGCCGATGTCGGCCTGCAGCGGGCCGAGGCCGGCGCGGTTGGCGGCGGCGACGCCGAGCTTGAACGGCAGCGCCATGGCGTAGCCGCGCAGCGGGCGCGCGCGGCCCTTGGTCGCCAGCGACTTCCAGGCGCCGACCGCCGAGCGCTTGCCGAGCGCCGTGCGCTGCCCGCCGACGCGCTGCGCGCTGGCCTGGATCAGCGCGTAGATCGGCGCCATGGCCGCCTCGTAGTCGTCGGGCGTGGCGGGGTCGGCGATCGGGCCGGTCATCCGCGCGAGCGCCCCGATCGCAAGGCGCTCGATCGTCGGGATGACGACATGGGCGTCGAGGTAGTGGCCGTGGATCGCGTAGACGTCGTCGCGCAGCCACAGGCCGGGGTAGGCGAGCTCGACGTCGGCGGGGCCGAGCCAGCTCGCCATCCGCTTGGCGATCCAGGACGCGCGCTCGGCGGGCATCCGCTCGTCGAGCGCGAGCGGCTGCGGGGCCTCGCGGCGCGTGCGCCAGTCCAGCCAGCCGGCCCCGATCGCGTGGTCGTGGTTGCCGGGCACGAGGACGACCTGCGCCCCGGGGGCGAGCGCGTCGCCGAGCGCCCGCAGGACCGGCTCGGCGACCGCCAGGGCGTCGCGGGTCGGGCCGTGGCGCAGCTCGAGCGTGTCGCCGAGCAGCACGAGCCGGTCGACGCCGTCGAGGCGCTCGAGCAGCGGCGTCAGCGCCTCGGGCCGGGTGAGCACGTCGGCGCCCGTGTGCGCGCCGAGGTGCAGGTCGGAGACGACGAGCTGTCGCAGCGCTACGCGGTCGTCGCCGTCGCCGCGAGGTCCTCGCGGATGCGCTTGGGCAGCATGAAGCGCACGTCCTCGCGGACGACCTCGAACTCGGCGACCTCGTGCACCCCGCGCTCGGTGAAGAACGCGACGAGCCGGCGCACGAGCTCCTCGGGCGCGCTGGCGCCCGACGAGATGCCGACGACGCGCTTGTCCTGCAGCCACGCCTCCTCGACCTGCGCCTCGTTGTCGATGAGGTAGGAGTCCGCGCCGTAGTCGCGCGCGACCTCGACGAGGCGCTGCGAGTTCGACGAGTTCTGCGAGCCGATGACGAGGACGAGATCGCACTCCGCGGCCATCTGCTTGACGGCCGCCTGGCGGTTGGTCGTGGCGTAGCAGATGTCGTCGGTGCGGGGCCCGACGATCGCCGGGAAGCGCTCGCGCAGGCGGTTGATGAGCGTGCGCGTCTCGTCGACCGACAGCGTCGTCTGCGAGATGTAGGCCATCTTCTCGGGGTCGGCGATCTCGAGCGCGTCGACGTCGGCCTCGGTCTCGACGAGGACGATCGAATCGGGCGCCTCGCCCATCGTGCCCTCGACCTCCTCGTGGCCGCTGTGGCCGATGAGCACGATCGTGTAGCCCTCGGCGGCGAACTTCTTGGCCTCGACGTGGACCTTCGTCACGAGCGGGCAGGTGGCGTCGATCGTCGACAGCGAGCGCTCGGCCGCCTGGGCGTGGACGGCAGGGGACACGCCGTGCGCGGAGAACACCGTTGTCGCACCCGCGGGGATGGTCTCGTCGATCTCGTCGACGAAGATCGCGCCGCGCTCGCGCAGCTGCTCGACGACGTGCTTGTTGTGGACGATCTCCTTGCGGACATAGACCGGCGCGCCGTACAGCTCGAGCGCGCGCTCGACCGTCTGGACCGCCCGGTCGACGCCGGCGCAGTAGCCGCGCGGGGCGGCGAGCAGCAACTTTTCGACGATGAATGCGATTGTTGAAGTGTAGGCAGCGCAAATGACCCGGGGGAGGAACACCGTGCCCAGCAAGATGCGCCGAGCTCGCGGCTCGGTCCTGATGATCCTCATGCTGTCGCTCGCGCTGCCCGCGCTGGCGAGCGCAGCCAGCACGAAGCCGGGCGTCACGACGGGCGGCGTCGCGAGCCTCACGCCGGCCACCGTGACGCTGCTCGGCAAGGTCGATCCCAACGAGGCGGCCACGACCTACGTCTTCCGCTACGGGACGACGACGCTCTACGGCGCCGAGACGCCCGCGGGCAACGCCGGCGCCGGGACCGCGGCGATCAACGTCGTCGCGAACATCGCCGGCCTCGCGCCCGCGACGACGTACCACTATCGGCTGATCGCCCACAACCGCAACGGCACCGTCAACGGCGCCGACCGGACCTTCAAGACCCCGCGCCAGCCGCTCGGCCTGACGCTCGCCGCGAACCCCAACCCGGTGCCCTTCGGCGCGGGGACGACGCTCGTCGGCAACCTCAGCGGCACGGGCAACGCCGGCCGCCAGATCGTGCTGCAGCAGAACCCGTTCCCCTACACGGCGGGCTTCCAGACGCTCGGCAACCCGCAGCTCACGGCCGCCGACGGCAACTTCGCGTTCCCGCTGCTGTCGGTGCCGGTCAACACCCAGTACCGCGTCCTGATCCCCGACAAGCCGGAGATCGCCAGCCCGCTGGTCGGCGTCAGCGTGGCCGTGCGGGTGAGCACGAACGTCAGCTCGACGCGTGTGCGCACGAACGGCCGCGTGCGCTTCTTCGGCCGCATCAGCCCGGCGCGGCCGGGCGCGCAGATCGCGATCCAGAAGCTCAACAGCAAGAAGAACTGGATCACGGTGACCGGGACGATCACGCACAGCGCGGGCAAATCGTTCTCGCGCTACGGCAAGACGATCCGGATCCGCCGCGGCGGGACCTACCGCGTGTTCGTCCGCTTCGTCGACGGCAACTTCGTCTCCAACGCCGGGCGCTCGGTGAAGATTCGCCGGCGCTTCTAGCCGGCGCTCAGCGCTCAGCGCCGCCGCAGCGTGGTGAGCAGCCGGACGACCGTCTCGCCGACGGCGTCCAGGCTGCGCACCGAGACCTTGTCGAGGTTGTCGGCGAGCGTGTCGCGCGGCGGGTAGTCGAAGTCGATCAGGTCGATCGCCGGGATCCCGCGCTGGGTGAACGGCGTGTGGTCGTCGAGGATCTGGCCCGAGATGGTGTCGGGGAACAGTGCGCCGACGCCCGCGCCGGTGGCGGCCGCGCGCAGCTGCTCCCACATCTCCGGGTCCGAGCCGCCCTCGCGCGTGAAGCGCAGCCCGTGCTTCTCGGCGATGTAGTCGAGCAGCACCATGCTCTGCAGCTCGCGGGCGTGGCGCTTGGCGTAGGCCGTCGAGCCGCGCACGCCGCAGGCGAGGAAGGGCTGGCAGCCGGCGGGCTCCTCCTCCCCGTCGAAGAGCACGAAGCGCACCGCGCGGTCGCCCGGGCGCCGCGGCGCGTGCGCCAGCGCGCGGGCGATCCAGACGAGCGCGGCCGTCCCGGCGGCGCCGTCGTTGGCGCCGACGAAGCCCTCCGGCGTCGCCTCGACGTCGTAGTGCGCGCCGACGAGGATCGCGGGGCCGCGGCCGGGGAGCGAGCCGACGACGTTGCGCAGCCCGGGGTGGCCCGGCACGCCCTCGAAGCGCCCGTTGGGCAGCAGCGGCCGCAGCCGCACCGCGAGGCGCCGCAGCGCCGCCGAGCCCGCCGGGCGCCAGCCGTAGCGCTGCACCTGCTCGCGCAGCAGCGCGAACGCGCGCGTGCCGTCGAAGCGGTTGACGGTCGGGCGCGGGGCGAGGTCGGTCGCGGCCGCCGTCCCGGCGACGGGCGTGCCGTCGGAGGTCGAGCGCTGCGCGTTCGCCGCGCGCTCGTCGGCACCCGTCAGCGCGCCCGGCAGCGGGAAGCCGATCGCCGCCCAGACGATCAGCGTCGCGACGATCACGAGCTGCGCGATCACCGCGAACACCAGCGGCCGCAGCCCGCGGTCAGTCATTGCTCGTCACGGTGTCGAGCAGCTCGGCGAAGCGGTCGCGTGCGGCGGCCCGGCGCGTGGGCACGTGCTCGCTCGGAACGCCGCCGGGCGGCGGCTCGTAGCGGCGCAGGATCTGGCGCGCGACCGCGTCGCGGTGGACCTCGTCGGGCCCGTCGTACAGCCGCGCCCCGCGGGCGTAGCGGTACATCGCCTCCAGCGGCAGGTCGGCCGAGTAGCCGAGGCTGCCGTGGATCTGCAGCGCGCGGTCGATGACGTCGTGGAGCACCTGTGCGCCGTAGAACTTGATCAGCGAGACGTCGGTGCGGGCCGCCGCCGGGCCCTCGGTGTCGATCTTCCAGGCGGCGTGCAGCGTCATGAGCCGCGCCGCCTGCATCTGCGCGGCGGAGTCGGCGATCCAGTTGCGGATCGTCTGCTTGTCGCCGAGCACCGAGCCGTGCGCGACGCGGTAGGTCGCGCGCTCGCAGAGCATGTCGAAGGCGCGCTGGGCGACGCCGAGCCAGCGCATGCAGTGGTGGATGCGCCCGGGGACGAGCCGCGACTGGGCCAGCAGGAAGCCGGCGCCGCGCGGGCCGAGCAGGTTCTCGGCCGGGACGCGCACCGCCTCGTAGCGGATCTCGGCGTGGCCGCCGAGGCGGCCGAAGTGCTCGGCGGGCTGCTCCATCGTCGGGACGTCGCGCACGATCTCGACGCCCGGCGTGCCGGCCGCGACGATCAGCATCGACGCGCGCTGGTGCGAGCGCGCCTCGGGATCGGTCACCGCCATGACGATCAGGAAGTCGGCGACCGAGCCGTTCGTCGTGAACCACTTGTGGCCGTCGATGACCCACTCGCCCGCGGCCTCGTCGAGCACCGCGGTCGTCTGCAGCGTCGTCGGGTCGGCGCCGGCGACGCCGGGCTCGGTCATCGAGAACGCCGAGCGCACGTCCCCGGCGAGCAGCGGCGCCAGCCAGCGCTCCTTCTGCTCGGCCGTCCCGGCGAGCGCGAGCAGCTCGCTGTTGCCGGAGTCCGGCGCCTGGTTGCCGAACGCGCTGGGCGCGTACGGCGACGTGCCGAGGATCTCGTGCATGAGCCCGAGCCGGACCTGGCCGAAGCCCTGGCCGCCGTGCTCGGGCGGCAGGTGCGCGGCCCACAGCCCGCGCTCGCGGACCTGCGCCTGCAGCGGCGCGAGCGCGCGGTCGAGCTGCGCGCGGTCGAGGTCCAGGGTCTCCAGCGGCCAGATCTCCTCGCGCACGAACGCGGCCATCCAGTCGAGCTGGGCCTGGAACTCCGGCTCGGTCGAGAAATCCCATGCCATCGCTGAGTGAGAGGGTACGGCCGGACGTATTAGGGTGCCCCCGATGACCCCTCGCCATCTCGATCGGCTGACCGCGGTCGACGCCTCCTTCCTGCACCAGGAGGGGCCCGTCTCGCACATGCACATCGGCGCGCTCGTGCGCGCGGGCGGCGCCGCGCCGCCGTACGAGGAGTTCCTCGATTCGATCCGCGGCCGGCTGCACCTCGTGCCGCGCTACCGCCAGCGCCTCGTCTACCCGCCGGCCGGGACGGGTCGTCCGCTGTGGGCCGACGACACCGACTTCAGCCTCGAGTACCACGTGCGCCACACGGCGCTGCCGGGACCCGGCAGCGACGAGCAGCTGCAGAACCTGTCGGCGCGCGTCTTCTCCCAGCAGCTGGACCGCAGCAAGCCGCTGTGGGAGCTGTGGCTCGTCGAGGGCCTCGCCGACGGCGGCTTCGCGCTGCTGTCAAAGAGCCACCACGCGATGATCGACGGCATCGCGGGCGTCGACCTCGGCACGGTCCTCTTCGACCTCGGCCCCGAGCCCGCGCCGCCGCCGACGGATCTCGACCCGTGGTCGCCCGACCCCGAGCCCAACCCGCTCGACCTGCTCACCGCCGGCATCGCCGGGATGACGAAGGCGACGGCCGCGGTCGCGTCGCGGGCGCTGTCGGCGCTGACCCAGCCCGAGCGCACGATCGAGGAGGCGCAGATCGCCGCCGAGGGCCTCGGCGAGATCGCCTGGGCGGCGCTGAACCCCGCCCCGCCGTCGCCGCTGAACGTCGAGATCGGGCCGCACCGGCGCTTCGCCGCGATCGCCTGCGAGCTCGCCGACTTCAAGACCGTCAAGAACGCCTTCGGCGGCACCGTCAACGACGTCGTGCTGGCGGTCGTCGCGGGCGCGCTGCGCCACTGGCTGCACTCGCGCGGGGTGCGCACCGAGGGCCTGGAGCTGCGCGCGCTGGTGCCGGTCTCGGTGCGCGTCGCGCACGAGGCGAGCGCCGGCGGCAACCGCCTGGCGGTGATGCGCGGGCCGCTGCCGGTCTACGTCGAGGACCCGGTCGAGCGCCTGAGCGTCGTGCGCGAGGCGATGGACGACCTCAAGGGCTCCAAGCAGGCCGTCGGCGCCGAGGTGCTCACGAGCGTGCAGCAGTTCGCGCCGCCGACGTTGCTCGCGCAGGCCTCGCGGCTGAACTTCTCCACGCGCCTGTTCAACCTGCTCGTGACGAACATCCCGGGGCCCCAGTTCCCGCTCTACGTCCAGGGCCAGGAGATGACCTCCGTCTTCCCGATCGCGTTCCTGCCCAAGGACCACGCGCTGGCGATCGCGATCATGTCCTACAACGGCCAGATGAACTTCGGCCTGCTCGGCGACTACGACGCGATGCCCGACCTCAGCGAGTTCGGCGACGCGATCGAGACCTGCCTCGCCGAGCTCGTCGCGCTCGCGCGGCGCGGCTCGCACCAGACCGCGAGCGTCTAGCGCGCAGCGCGGGCGACGCGCGTGGAGAGGTCGGCGCGCGCGGGCACCGGCTCGCGATTGCCGCCGCGGTCGACGGCGATCGAGTAGAAGCGGTAGCGCGAGCCGCGCTTGACGCGCATCTTGTAGGTCGCCGCGGTCGTGCTCTTGATGCGCCGGTAGCGGGCGCCGTTGGTCCCGCGCCAGATCTCGTAGTGGGCGATGCCGGATGCGACGATCCCGGGCGCAGCGGGCGCGTCGCTGCCGCTGAGGCGCAGCGTGATCGTGCGCGCGCTGCGGACGGTCTTGGGGCCGCGCAGCTTGGAGCTGGGCGCGCGGCGGTCGATCGCCCGCGCGGCGGTCAGCGCAACCGCCGGGTTGACGATCCCCCAGCCGAGCTCGGGCGTCCAGGCCGAGCCGGCCGGCCGGGTCGCGGTCTGCTTGAGCAGGCGGATGACGTCGGCGGCGCGCAGGTCGGGGTTGAAGTGCTTGACCAGCGCGGCGGTCGCGGCGACCATCGGCGCGGCCATCGACGTCCCCTGCAGGTAGGCGTAGCGGTTGTCGCCGCCGAAGACCGTGCGGCAGCCGCAGCCGGGCTGCGGGAAGAGCCCGCCGCCGCCGCTCTCGAGCTCGGTGGCGTTGCCCGGGAAGTCGCCGAGCAGGCCGGGAGGGCCGGTCGTCTCGGAGAACGTGCCGTAGGCGGCGAGCGAGATCTGCGACCCGCGGCCGGCGAACGAGGCGCGCGCGTCGCCCGCCGTCGCGGCGGTCACCGACAGGCCGCGGCCGGCGGTGATGTCGGCGCCCGTCCCGGTCGGCTGCAGGATGTTGGAGGGATCGCCCTGCTCCTCGACGGGCTGCGTCGGCGGCGGCGGCGACGAGCACGACGTCGTGCGCGACCGCGTAGTTGACGGCGTCGACGATCGCCTGCGAGGGCGGCGTCGTGCCGTCGGTGCCGAAGCTCATGTTGATCGCGTCGGCCTTGGCGTCGGTGGCGCCGATGATCGAGCGTGCGACCGAGCCGTCGCCGAGGTCGCTCTTGTAGACGAGCAGGTTGCAGTCCAGGCCGACGCCGACGATCCCGACGCCGTTGTCGCCGGCCGCGCAGGCCAGCGAGGCGACGTGCGTGCCGTGGCCGTTCTCGTCGACCGTCGCCGGGCCGTGGCTGCCGATCGCGTCGTTGTCGACCGACTGCGCGATCTTGCCCGAGAGGTCGGGGTGGGCGGCGTCGATGCCGGTGTCGATGACCGCCACGGTGGCGCCGGTCCCGCGGGTGATGTCCCACGCGGCGGGCAGGCCGAGCCGCGCGATCCACCACTCGACGACCGTGCCCGCGGGCGTGCCCGGCGCGGCCTCCGGCGTGACGAGCGCGGGGTCGTTGGGCGCGACGCGCAGCTGGTGGCGGCGCTCGACCTCGACGTGGGCGACGCCGGCGCGGCGGCGCAGCTTCGCCGCGAGCGCGTGCATCGTCGTCCCGGCCTCGGGTCGCACGGACACGAGGCCGATCTGCGGCACCTGGGCGCCCGAGCGGCGCAGGCCGTCGGCGGTCAGCAGCGAGGCCGCGGCCGCGCGCATCGCGCCGCTGCCCTGCGCGGCGGCGGCGGGCTTGTCGAGCGTCACGAGCAGCCGGCCGGTCGTCTCGCCGGCCGCGAGCGCCGGCGACGCCTGGACGGCGAGGGCGAGCGCGACGGCGAGCGCCGCCGGCGCGAAGGCCGGCAGGCGTGATTGGCGCGGGCGCATCATCTGCATAACGCGCGCCGAGCCCGTTCGTTCCGCTGCACCGTCCGAGTCCGCCGCGCACCTGGCGCGCCGGGCCTCAGAACCCGAGTGCGAACTTCGCGTCCTCGCTCATCTTCTCCGGGGACCATGCGGGCTCGAAGACCATCGAGCTCTTGACCGAGTTCACGCCCTCCAGCGGGCTGACGAACTCCTCGATCTGCTCGGTGATCTGCGGTCCGATCGGGCACGCCGGGGTGGTCAGCGTGAACGTGACGTGCACGTTGCCGCTGTCCTCCTGGATGCCGTAGATGAGCCCAAGCTCGACGAAGTCCAAGCCGAGCTCGGGATCGATGACGTTCGTGAGCGCCTCTTCGATCTCTGTGAGTGATGCCATGCGGATAATTCTATCTTGCGTCCTGGCGCACTTGGAGTAGCTTGCGCAGATCGTCTCCTACGACGAACATCCGCCCGTCCTGCGCTGCTGCGGCGACGAGGACCGATCGACCCAGTCGATCCGGCGGCGTGCGTTCTCGCAGGCGCTGCAGGCGCCGTCGAACGTGACCGTCGAGCTGAGCGAGCTCGCCTTCGCCGATCCCTCGCTGATGCTCGATCTCGCGATGCTCGCGCGGCGCCTGCGCAAGGCCGGCCTGGAGCTCCGGCTCCAGAACGCGCAGCCGGACATCACCGCGCTGATCGAGTACGTCGGCGTGCATCGCCTCGAGGGCGTGCAGGTCCTGCCCGCGCCCGTCGCCCGCCGTCTGAGGCCCGCGACCGCCGGCGACGGCGGGTCGGCCGCGCCGCTCGCGTAGCCTTCATCGCGTCATGCCGCTGCTGCTCGTGATCGTCTTCATCGTCGTCCCGATCGCCGAGCTCTACGTGCTCATCCAGATCGGGCAGGCGATCGGCGTGCTGCCGACGATCGCGCTGCTGATCCTGGACTCGATCCTCGGCGCGGCGCTGATGCGCCAGCAGGGCCGCGCGGCGTGGATGCGCTTCAACCGTGCGCTCGGCGAGGGCCGCGTACCCGGCCGCGAGGTCATCGACGGCGTGCTCGTCATCTTCGGCGGTGCGCTGCTGCTGACGCCGGGCTTCCTCAGCGACCTCCTCGGCCTGATCCTCCTGCTGCCGCCGACGCGCGCGGTCGTGCGCGGCGTGCTCGTGCGGCGCTTCGGCGGGCGCCTGGTCGCGAGCGCGACGAGCGGCGCCGAGATGCGCTTCGGACGGATGTTCGGGGCCGGCGGTCCCGGCGGCCCGGGCCGGGGCCCGGGCGGCGCCGCGCGGACGCCGCGCGGTGACGACGACGTCGTCGACAGCACCGCGCGCGAGGTGCCCCCGCGGCGCGAAGAGCTGCCGTGACCATCACCCCCGAGCAGGACGCGCCGCGCACCCCCGCGGCGCCGGACCCCGGCTTCCGCGACGCCGTGACGTTCGCCTTCGGCGACCCGGTCGCCAAGCTCTACGGCCACGCCCGGATCGGCCTCGGCGCGGGCGGTGCGAGCGGGCTGGCGCTGCTGTTCGCCGGCAGCGAGGTCGCCGCGGCGTCGACCGCGGGCGAGGACGGCAATGGTTCTTCGGCTGCTACATGGGAGGACGTGAGCGTCGCCGGGCTGCGCACGAGCGTCGAGGAGCCGCTGGCGGCCTGGACGGTCGGCTTCGAGCGCGACGGCTCGGGCTTTGACCTGCGCTTCGAGGCGCGCTCGGCGCCGGCCGTGCTGGCGGCCGACACCGAGGTCGCGCGCGCGGGCGGGATGGAGGGCTACGAGCAGCTGTGCAGCGTGTCGGGCACGGTCACGGTCGGCGGGCACGAGCGCCAGGTGCGCTGCCTGGGCCAGCGCGGGCACATCTGGGGCACGCCGGACTGGAAGCGCATCGAGCTCGCGCGGACGCTGTCGGCCTGGCTCGGCGCCGACCGCGCGGTGATGCTCGCCGCCGCGCGCCCGGCCAAGGCCCGCGGCCACGGCGAGGAGGCGATCGCGGCCTGGCTCGTCGACGGCGGCGAGCCGCACGAGATCGGCGACCCGCGCCTGTCGACGACCTACGACGGCGCGCTGCGCCAGCAGCGCGCGGGCCTGGAGCTGTGGGTCGACGAGGAGAGCGAGTTCGCGCGCCGCGCGTCCGGCAAGGTGCTGTGCGGGACGACGCTCGACCTCGGCGACGTGCGGCTGGACAGCTCCTTCTTCGCCTGGCGGATGGAGGGCCGCGAGGGCGTCGGGCGCTACGACGTCATGCGCCGCACCGCCGGGCGCAAGAAGTGATCCGGGCCGTCATCAGCGACTTCGGCGGCGTGCTGACGACGCCGCTGGCCGGCTCGTTTCAGGTCTTCGCCGACCGGACGGGCATGACGCTGGCCGAGCTCGGCGGCGCGCTCGGGGCGATCCTCGCGCGCGAGGGCGCGCACCCGCTCTACGAGCTGGAGTGCGGGCGCCTGAGCGAGGCCGAGTTCCTCGCGCGCCTGGAGGCGGCGATGCGCGACCAGGTCGGCCGCGAGATCTCGTGTGAGGGCTTCAGCGAGGCGCTGTGGTCGGGCCTTGAGCCCAACCCGCCGATGATCGAGCTGATGGCCGCGCTGCGCGCCGAGGGCTACCGGATGGCGCTCGTCACGAACAACGTGCGCGAGTGGGAGCCGCGCTGGCGCGCGATGGCCCCGATCGACGAGATCTTCGAGCTCGTCGTCGACAGCGCCTACGTCGGGATGCGCAAGCCCGACCCGGAGATCTACGGGCTGGCCCTGCAGGGGCTCGGCCTGCCCGGCGAGGAGTGCCTGTTCATCGACGATCTCGAGCGCAACTGCGTGGCCGCGCAGGAGGCCGGGATGCAGGCGGTGGTCTACCGCGACGCCGAGCAGGCGACGGCGGAGATCCGGGCGGCGCTCAGTTCGAGCGCGGCCTAGTTGTCGCAGCCGAGGCGGTCCCAGAGGTAGAGGTCGACGCACTCCTTGGCGAGTTCCAGGCAGCGTTCGCGCGAGAGGTGCGGCAGCACCGTCGTCAGCGCCTGCTCCTCGGCGACGCCGGCGTCGAATGCCTCCTCGCCGCGGAAGCCCGCGGCGATCTTCAGCGCCTCGCGGCGGTTGTCGCCGAGGCCCTGGAACGCGTTGAGCAGGAACTCGCGGTTGGCGATCGGGTGGCCGACCTCCAGCGAGGCGTGCCACGCGGCCAGCATCGAGAGGTCGTGCTCGTCGAGGTCCTGAACGGCCTTCGCATAGTGCGAGGCCAGCTCGCCCTCGGGAATCTCATCCACCCAGGCACGAACCAGCTCGCCGAGGATCTGACGGCGGGCCTCGCGGCCAACGGACTCAGCGATCACCCTGATCGCGTCCTGCGGTTCGATGAAGCAGAGCGGCATAACCGGCTCCCTGACGCTCGGGAAAGAACGGACGGGATGCACGGTAGGGGGAGGGTCGGACGGGATTGTCTGCTAACGCACGATGCGCTTGACGGCAGCGCCGGCGTGTGCCACGAACGGGTACTTCGTCTCGCTCGGAACGAGCACCCGGAACTGCAGCCTGACGCCCGGACGGTGCACCCGCAGCCGGTAGGTCCCCGAGTAGTTGCCCGTGCGCGTCGTGCGCCGGCGGGCGAACGTCTTCCAGCCCGCGCCCGGAGCACGACCCTGAATCTCGACGAGCTTGCCCTTGCGCGGCAACGGCTTGGACAGCACCCGCCCGCGGTAGCGCACGAGGATGCCCGACAGGCCGACACGCAGCGTCGCCGACGCCTTCACGCGCAGCTTCAGCCGCTTGACGACGTTCTGATAACTGAAGAGCAGCGTCCGCGACGTCCCGCGCCGCAGCGTGTAGGTGAACGTCCCATCCGCCTTCGTCGTCAGCGTGCCTTGGCGGGCGCCCGTGCCACCCGCCGCCGGACGCTCCTCGGCACTCAGCGAGACACCGCCCAGACGCTCGCCGCCCGCGCCCACAACCCGCCCACGAACGACCGCACGACGCCCGTAGCCGACCGTCAACGTCGCGCGCCGGTTGGCAGCGAACGACGCGATCACGCGAGCGTTCGTCGTCGCGCCCGAACCGCTCGGAGCCCCGGCCGCACCGTTGGCAACCTGAATCGCCGTCGGCGACTGGACCGTCTGCTCGTTGCCTGCCGCGTCAGTCACCCGGAGGGAGACCGGATAGAGGCCGTCGGGCACCTTGCGCGTGTCGACGGCGATCGAGCCGGACTTCGACGGGGGGCAGGCCGCGAGATCGGCGTACGCGCATTCGGAGGCGAAATCAGCGGTGCCCGCAATCGTGCCGCCGAGAACGGCGACAACCTTGGCAACCCCTGACTGCGGATCCACGGCGCCGTATGTCAGCCCACGGATGGCGGATTGCGGACCGGCCGAGAAAAGCTCGCCGCCGTCCACGGAGGCAGAAGGAGGGATGCCCTCCTCGAGAGTGGCCTCCGCGCCCTTGATGTCAAGCACGTTGGTGGCGTTCGGGCTGCAGTTCACGCCAGCATCTGCCGTGCAAGTCGCGAAGATGCCGAACACCCTCGTTTCAGCAGAGAACGCATTGACGAAGGGGGTCGTGAGGGTCTGCCCCCCGGGCGAAGCGAACACAGGGACGGTCGGTCCTGTCGAGGTCGAGTTGCCGCTGTGCGCCACAACCTGCATCGATCCCGTGCCAGCGAGTCTGGCAATCATCCACAGGCGGATGCGGCGCAATCCGATCTCCGGCGGGAGCTCGAGGTATACGTTCCCGAAGTCGCCAGGCGCCATCGTGCCAGCGTTTACGCCGAACCCTCCGCCACCTGCACAGTCGTTGTTCGCGAACAGGTTCCCGCTGATGAGCCACTTCCACGGTCCGACTCCCGCCCGCGCTTGCCCCGGCACGTTGCAGTTGCGGATCACATACTGCCCCGCGCTCGCCGACTCCGCCGTCGCCAGCGCGACTGCGGCGAGGCTCGCCAGGAGAAGTGACAGTCGCATCGCTCGACGCGCGCGCATGGGCCGGGCTCCTTGGATTCGATTCATGGTCACGGGCCGAACTCATCGCTTGGGCCCGCGCCGCCGAACTCGGGCGCGGCCTTGGGAGCGGGCGGTGGCGGCGGCGTGCTGCGCCGCGGCGACGTGGTCGCGGCTGCCGAGATCGCGCGGACGGGGTGCTCGCGCGGCGTCCCGCCGAACTCGTCCTGCGACCTGGAGGCCGCGGCCGTGCGCGCCTGACCGAACTCGTCGATCCGCGGCTTGGCAGCCGCGGCCGTGGCCGCCGGCGCCCGCTTGGCGCGTTGCAGCGCCGCGACGTCCCGCTTGAACGAAATCGTCGACTTCGACGCGCGCGGGGAGTGCTGGGGCGCTCTTCGCGGCGCGCTGCGCCGGCTGGTGTCGCACCGTCCGCTCGACGGTGGCATACCCGCCGCCGGCAACGGCAGCCGCCGACGCGGCAACCGCGGCGACCTTGCCGGCCGCCGCAGCCTCGATCGCGGCCTGCGCCTTCGTCACCGAATGGATCGCTCGCTCGTGGACGCCGCCCGCGATCGCCTCGTACGCACGCATGAAGAGGTTCGACAGGTGCTCCGCGCCGCCGGCGGCCACGCCGACCAGCGGGATCGGGAGCACCGCGGCCAGCGGCGCCGAGCTGTCGTGCAGCGCCTTCAGCGTCGCACGGCAGCCGGGGCAGTTGCGCAGGTGCGGGCGCAGCTCGAGGATCTGCTCCGGCGTCGCCTCCCCGTCGACCATCGCCGAGATGACCGGCAGCCAGCGCTCGCACTCGGCGCCTGAGTCGATGTCCGCGTAGCGCTCCAGGAAGCTGCGCCGCCCCTCGGTGAGGCAACGGTTGACCTTCGTGTACGACCACCCGGTGATCGCGCCGATGTCGTTGTAGCTGTGACCCTGGGCCTTCAGCCACAGCGCCCGCAGCTCCTGCGGCTTCAGGCGCTGCAGCGCCTCGGCCGAGCGGCTGACCAGATCGAAGCTCATCAGCTGCTCGTCGGGGCTCAGCGCGCGCGGCGACTCGTGGGTGTCGAAGTCGACGTCAGACGTGCTCACGAGCCGCTTGCGGGAACGGCGGATCGCCTGGGCCTCGCGCTTGACGACGACGTGCAGCCAGCCCGCCGCGCGCGCGGGCTCGAGGCGGTCGGCGTGGGACATGAAGATCTCGAGCGCGCGCTGGTAGGCGTCCTGCGCGTCGTCAGGGCAGATCGAGTTGCGTCGGGCCGTGCGCAGCAGCGACTCGGCGTGGGCCGCGACCGTGCGGAGGATCAGCTCCTCGGCCGGGCTGCTTCCCTTTCCTCCTCCCCCCTGCACGTCGTCCATCTGCGACTCCCGCCTCCTGGTCCCGGCGGGACCTTTCCTGCACTAGGGGACCGTACGACGAAATTCGCCCCCCATCGAGGCGAATCGTTCGCAATTTGCGGGTTTTGCGCCACGCGAAGGCGCCCGAAACCGCGCCCACAGCCGCGAAAGGGCACCGGGGCGCGCCGTCCGTCACCTATTTCGTCACCTTCACCACCAGCGGCGCGGTGCCCTCACCGATGCGGCCGCTGTCGCCCGCCACCGGTCGACGAAGACCGCCGGACCCTTGACGGTGAACGTCGCAGCGAACGAGCCGCCGTCGGCGCCGGCGGTGACGTTCGTGCTCGTCAGCGCGCCGACACCGTGATCTGCTCGGTGCCGATCGCGCCGCCCAGCGTGCCGGTGATCGTCACCTTGCCGCGCCTGCGCTTCAGCGACTTCTTCGTGAACTCGACGGCGTCGCCTTGATCTTCGGCGGCGACGACGACGCGCCGGCCACGCCGCCAGAGGCGGTGAAGAACCGGCGCGCCAAGGCCGGCCCGTTGTTGGCCTGCACGACCGTGAACGCGCGGCGCAGCCGAAGCCACGATCCCCGAGGGGGCGATCGTCCCGGTCGAGATCCCCCGCGGACGCTACGGTCGTGATCCGCCGTTGGCGGTGCGTCGGGCCGTGTCGAGCAGGAAGCCGGCCGAGCGCGAGACGACGACAGCTGGCGCACGCGGGTCTTCCTCGACGGCGGCTTGACCGCCTTCCAGCCCTGGCCCTGGTTCGTGGACACGAGCACTGCTTCGCGCCCGCGCCCCAGGCGAAGATCGCCGTGCCGGCGAGCTGGGCGTTCGCTGATCGCCGCCGTCGTCACGAGCAGCGCCGAGCCGTCGCGCAGCGGCAGGTAGCCGGCCGCCTGGTCGACGAAGGTCGTCGACTGCACGCGATCTGGGCAGTCGACCTCGGTGACCGGTCTCGGGAGCGATGATCTTCAGGCGCGCCAGGTCGCTTGCCGTGCCGGCGGCGAGAGCGGCCCAGGTCGCGGCGCCGACGGCGTAGCCGCGACCGGCCTGGAAGTCGGGTTGCGCCAGTTCCACCCGACGCACCGATGCTGCGGACGTGCCCACACATAGAGTGACAAGCGCACAAGTGACCTCCCGGCACCAATGGTGCCGCGCGTCCACAACGCGCGGCCCGCAGGAGAAGTGGCGGCGTACTTTTAGGTGAAGCTCAGGCGAGCGCGACCATCGAGCCCGGGCGGATCGCCTCGGACTCGTCGGCGACCTCGCGCAGTTGCTCGATCGTCTGACGCAGGATGCGCGACACCTGCATCTGGCTGACGCCGAAGATCTCGCCGATCTCCGCCTGCGTCATGTCCTCCTCGAAGCGCAGCCGCACCATCTCGCGGGCGCGCGCCGGGACGGTCTTCAGCAGGTCGTCGAGGGCGGCGCGCTGCTCGGCGCGCTCGAGGTCGGGATCGTCCTCGCCGATCGTGTCGCCGAGCGTCATGGCGTCGCCGGGGTCGCCCTGCGGCGTCTGCAGCGAGATCGCCGAGCGCCCGCGCCGCGCCTGCAGCGCCTCGAGGACCTGCTCGTCGTCCAGGCCCGCGGACTCCGCGAGCTCGGCAGTCGTCGGCGAGCGGTCGAGCTGCTGCGTGAGGCGCGTCAGCGCGGTCTCGACGCGCAGCGTGACCTCCTGCAGGTCGCGCGGCGGGCGCACGGTCCAGGAATGGTCGCGGAAGTAGCGCTTGAGTTCGCCGGCGATCGTCGGTACCGCGAACGAGCTGAACGCGTAGCCGCGCGCCGGGTCGTAGCGGTCGATCGCCTTGACGAGCGCGACCGACGCGACCTGGACGAGGTCGTCGAGCGGCTCGCCCGAGCGCTGGTAGCGCCTGGCGAGCGATCGCGCGAGCGGCATGAAGCGCTCGATGAGCGCTGTCCGCGCGGTGGTGTCACCGGTATTCAGCCAGGCCCGGAACAGGCGCTGGTCGTCACGCGTACGGCGCTCGCGCGCCTCGTCGTCGGTGAGCGGTGAATCGCCATCGGCCACCGGCATGCGTGCTGCTTGTTCGAGAATCGCCACGGTCACTCCTCACGACAAGATGGGTGCAGTCCCGACAGTCCCGACAGGTCCACTCTCGCCGCCGCTCCTGCGCACTACGTGCAATCGAGGCGTCGTCCTGGAGGTGGCGTTACCCGAGCCCGCAGAGGGCGAAACCGCCGCTATCGGCGAGCGTCGATCTCGAACCAGACGTTCGTCGTGCCCTCGGTGAGGCCCCACCGAGTGGCAACGCGCCCGACGATGTGCAGCCCGTGCCCGCCGACCTGGCCGCGGTCGGGAAGGCGCCGGCGGCGCGCGAATCCGGCGCCGTCGTCGGAGACCGCGCCGGTGACGTGATCGGCGTCGTAGGCCATCCGCAGCTCGATGTCGCCGCTGCCGTGTCGCAGCGCGTTGGTGACGAGCTCGCTGACGACGAGCAGCACGTCATCGAGCGTCTCCTCGCCCAGCAGGCCGCCGAAGCAGGCCGTGACGGCCTGGCGCGCGCGCGCTGGGGCGCTCGCGATGCGCGGAAGGCGCATGGCGAAGGCGCTGTCCTGACTGGAGGGCGACGTCGTCAGCGAGGTTGCGGCATATGTCGAGGGCACGAATCCACGTCACTACCCCACAAGCACGGTGCTCACGCGCCGTGGACGAACGATGATCGCCGGGCAGCGCGCTCAGCGCAGATGCGAGGGGTCCGGCTCGTCGCTGGACCGGTGCGTCGGGCGCCGTTCTGGGCGTGTCAGCCGGAACGAGCGCGCGCCCTTGTGCGGGCGGAAGGACCGCACCTGCGGTGGCACCGGGGTGCTGCGGAATGAGACGTCGGGCAGGACGCGCTGGGCGACCGACCGCACGATGATCGCCTCGGCGACCGCGTGCGGATCGATGACGTAGTGCGACTCGCGGACGAGCTGCTTGAGCACTTTGGTACGTGCGTTCATTGTGTGATTCACCTATGGCTCCGGGTGACAGATCGGCAGGCCCGGCGGTGAGGTGCAGCTTTCCGCACCTGGCTGGACGCGCGTGCGAGTCAGAGGCCGAGGACGCCCGCGATCGCGTCGCGCTCGCCCTCGTCGACGACGGCATTCGATCCCATCGTCGCGCGCTCTGCGCCCGTCGCGCCCCAGTTGAACAGCGCGAGATCGAGGGCCTCGATCGGCACCTCGGCGGCGTCGACGAGGTCGCGCGCGCGGCGCTCGAGCAGGATCTTGTCGCCGATGCCGAAGACGCGCTTGGCGGCGGTCGTCGTGGCGTCGTCGGTGAACTGCAGCGAGCTCGCGCGCAGGTCGGCGACGCCCAGCCGGCCGAGCCCGACGAGCAGCTCGTAGCGCGCGCCGCGGCCGAGGCCCGGCAGCGCGAGGCGCTCGAACAGCCGGTCGAAGCGGCGCTCGGGCGTCCACGACGATTCCCCTGCAAGTGCAGCACTTTGCCCGCCGTTGCGCTGCGCCCACGCGCGGTAGGCGAGCACCGTGCGCTCGCCGTTGGCGGGGTCGTGCGCGGCGCGCGGGCCGCGCGCGACGCCGAGGTCGGGCAGCTCGCCCGAGGCCCATGGGACGCGCGCGGCGCGGATCCCGGCGAACGGGTCTGCGTCCTGCGTCGGCCCGAGGTAGGCGGTGAGGAAGGCGAGCCAGAGCGCCTCCTCGGGATCGGGCTCGGCGGCGATCTCGGCGTAGATCGCCGGCGGGTCGGCGGCCAGCTCGGCGAGGCGCGCGGTCGCGAACGCGAGCTCGCCCGCGAGGCGCTCGGCGTCGGCGGAGGCCTTCAGCCCGGTGACGAGCTCGCAGCGGTAGCCGTCGTCGGCGGCCTGCACCATCTGGCGCACCCGCACGGCGTTCGAGCGACCGGGCCGGGTGGCGGCGCGCGGCCCGGAGCGGGCGCGGGCGGGCGACGAGCCCGCGGGACGCTTCTTGGCGGCCCCCGGCGGCGGGGCGGCGGGGCGGCAGATCGGGCAGTTCTCGACGAAGCGGTTGTGGCGGCAGAAGCTCGGGGGCACGCCGTCCATTCTAGGCGGGGTGCCGCCGCAACCTTCGCCGCCCGCGCGGCGTTTCAGCGACGTGACCCTCCGCTCCCGCACCCTCCTCGTCCTCGCGCTCAGCGCGCTGAGCGCCGCCGCCGCGCCCGCCGCGCAGGCGGCTTGGTCGGCGCCGCAGCCCGTCGTCGCCGACGCCGGCGCCGGCGCCGTCGCCGTCGCCGCGGCAGGCAACCGCCACGGATCGGAGGCGTTCGCCTGGACCGTCACCACCCGGCGCCTCGTCCGCGTCGCCGGCCGCACGGGCCTTGCGAGCTACGTCCGTGCCCGCACCCGCCTGCCCGACGGCCGTCTCGGGCGCCTGCAGACGATCTCGAGCACCGGCGGCCTCGTCTCCGGCGCGCAGATCGGCGTCGACGAGCGCGGCAACGTCACCGCCGTCTGGACCCAGGCCGGCCGCCACCTGTCGGTCATGGCCGCCGTCCGCCCGCACGGCAGGCGCTTCGGCAGGCCGTTCGAGCTCGGGCGCTCGCAGCACTTCGTCGACGCCCGCCCGGCGCTGGCCGTCAGCCGCTTCGGCGACGCCGTCGTGGCCTGGAACCACGGCCGCAGCGTGCAGGTCGTGCGCCGCGGGGTCGCTCCCTGCCGGCTGCGTGCGGCGCGCGGCTGCTTCACGGCCCCGCTCGCGCTGCGCGCGGGCGCCGACCAGACGGTCGCGATCGGCCCGCTGGGCAGCGCCTACGTCGTCTGGGCCGTGCAGGTGCGGACCGCCCCCGGCGACGTCCACACGCGCCTGCGGATGACCGTCCTGCGGCGCAGCGGGCGCCGGCTCGGCACCGAGCACTTCCTCACGGCCGGCGGCGACGCCGCCCAGCCGTCGCTCGCCGTCCTGCCCGACGCGACCGCGCTCGTCGCCTGGCGCGCGTCGCTGCCCGCGGGCGGCGAGCAGGACGACCCGGCGCCGATCATGGCCGTCGCCACCACCCCCGACGCCAACTTGGCGGCGCCGCAGGCCGTATCCACGACTCGCGGCGACCGCCCGCAGCTGCGCGTCAGCGCCCGGGGCGAGGCGCTGATCGCCTTCACGCAGATCGACCCGACGCCGGCCAACCCCGACGGCCCCGAGATCGCGGTGGCGATCCGGCCCGCGGGTTCGCAGGCCTTCGGCGCGCCGGCCACGATCTCGCCTCCCGGCGTCGCGGCCGACAGCCCCGCGCTCGCCGTCGACGGCGCCAGCCGCGCCCATCTCCTCTACGGCGCCGACGCGGGCGCCGCAGGCCGCGTCGCCGTCACCCACGTCCGCGCCCCGGGCTCGATCTTCGGGCCGCCGGTCACGCTCCCCGCGGCCTTCGCGGGCGGGACGCTGCTGGCGGCCGGCCCCCGGCTGACGGCGATCAGCGGGCCCGGCGCCCGCGCGCTCGTCAGCGACTGGACGCCGTAGCTGCGGCCGCCGCGCCCAGGCGCTCGATCCCGCCGAGGAAGACCTGCGTCGCAAAGCGTGTCGCGCCCTCGACGTCGGGCGGCTCGCGCCGCACCATCGCCACGCCGACCTCCAGCGCCGCGCCGACCATCGCCGCGGCCATGTAGTCGGGGTCGATCGGCGGGACGATCCCGAAGCGCATCGCCGTGCGCAGGTCGGCCGCGAGCTCGTCGATGCCGGCGCCGAAGATCGGCTCGTCGAACATCGCGCGGATCGCGCCGCTGTTGCGGCGCATGAGCTCGAAGGCCTCCGGGTCGGAGGCGAGGTAGCCGAAGTACTCGCGATAGCCGCCGGCGACGAACTCCTCCAGCGACCCGGCCTCGCGGCGCGCCGCCTGCACGCGCGCGCGGACCTTCTCGGCGGTCTCCTCGAGCACCGCGCGAAACAGCGACTCCTTGTCGGGGAAGTAGTTGTAGAAGGTGCCGCTGGCGAGGTCGGTGCGCCGGATGACGTCGCGCACGGTCGCGCCGCCGTAGCCCTGCTCGGAGAAGACCGCGCGGGCGGCGGCGAGGATCGCGGCGCGGTTGGCGGCCTTCGTCGCGGCGCGGCGCCCGCCCTCGGGTCCGGCGGCGATGCTCATCGCGGCGACCGCCTTCTCGGCGGCCGGCTGCACGCGCGGCGGGACCGGCAGCGCGTGGCCGGCGGCGCGGGCGCGCGCGGCACCGCGGCGGCGCTCGCGCCTGAGGTCGAACAGGTAGCTGTCGAAGTCGACCTGGATCGTGTGGCGCTTGGAGGCGACGTAGCGCTTGCGCATCCGCTCGCCCTCGCGGCGGATGTCGGCCTCCAGCGCGCGGCGCGCCGGCAGCCGGTAGTTGCCGCGCAGGTAGTCGGCCAGCCAGCTGCCCTGCGCCTCGGCCAGCGGCATGATCGCGCCGAGCGGCTGCAGCAGCCCGACGAACGCCAGGCTGCGGTTGCCCGGCACGAAGACGCGGCGGAAGAGCTCGATGCGGTTGTCCGGTGCCTCGATGAAGCCGTCGTCGAAGAACGGGAACGTGATGCGGTAGCCCGTGCAGTAGATGACGACGTCGGCGTGGACCTGGCTGCCGTCGGCGAAGCGCACCCAGTCGGGGCCGAGCGCGGCGATGTTCGGCCGCGGCACGACGGTCCCGTGGCTGATGCGGTCCAGGATCCGCCCGGAGACCGTCGGGTGGGCCTCGCCGAAGCGGTGGTCGGGCTTGGGCAGGCCGTAGCTCTCGACGCGGCCGACGTGCAGGCGCAGGATCAGCTCGGTGATGCGCGCGTTGAGCCAGTGCGGGACGTGCGGCGTCGTGGAGAGCTGGTCCAGCGGCTTGCCGAACAGGTACTTCGGCACGATCCAGGCGCCGCGGCGGGCGGCGAGCTGCGTCGAGCGCGCGAGCTGGCTGGACTCGACGGCGATGTCCATCGCGCTGTTGCCCATGCCGAGCACGACGACGTCCTTGTCGCGCAGGAACTCGTTGTCGCGGTAGTCGTGGGCGTGCAGCTGCGTGCCGTGAAACTCGTCGCTGCCGGGGAAGGCGGGCTCGGGCCAGCGGGCGTCCCAGTGGTGGCCGTTGGCGACGACGAGCATGTCGTAGGCGCGCCGCGCGCCGCCGGCGCAGGTCAGCTCCCAGGTGCCGTCGGGCCGCTGCTCGGCGCGCTCGATCGCGGTCTCGAAGCGGATCCGGTCGCGGACGCCGAAGTGGTCGACGTAGGCGTCGAAGTACTCGGCGATCTGCGTGTGGTGCGGGAAGTCCGGATAGCTCTTGGGCATCGGGAAGTCCGAGTACTCCATCCGCTCGCGCGAGGTGTTGATGTGAAGATCGCGATAGGCCGCGGACATCCCGTTGCGGTTGCCGAAGACCCAGTTGCCGCCGACGCGGTCGGAGGCCTCGAAGCAGTCGAACGGCAGGCCCGCCTCGTGCAGCGCCTTCGCCGTCGCGATGCCGGACGAGCCGGCGCCGATGATCGCGGTTGTCGGCAGCGTGGTCATGCGGGCGGCGGCCTCCGGGGAGCAGACTAACGTGACGCAGGCGTCACGTTAGAGCACGCGTCCAGCAGCGCGCTCCGCCGCCAGCAGCACGCGCTCCATCTCCTCGCCGAACGCGCCGTCGTGACCCTCGGCCAGGCGGCTGCGCGCCGCCTCGAAGCCGAACCAGGTCGGCTTGCGCCCGGCCTCCTCGGGCTTGCCGGCCGACTCGACGACGAGCAGCAACGCGGTCACGACGTCGTCGCCGTAGCGGTACTCGCCGAGCACCTCGCCGACGACGCGCCCGACCGCGCCGGACTCCTCGACCGCCTCGCGCGCCGCGGCCTCGGCGAGCGTCTCGCCCGCGTCGCAGCCGCCCTTGGGAAACGTCCAGCGCTCGCTGTTGCTCGTGCGCACGAGCAGGAACTCGATGCCGCCGGCGGGCCGCGCCCGCACCGGCACGGCGGCGACGACGCGCCGGCGCTGGCCGCGCGTGAACCGCCGGTAGATCGCGGCGATGCCCGTCACTGACGTGAGCGGTGCATCGGCCCTGGTCTTCAGGGGGCGCCGGGGTCCATCAGGCCGCCGCCACGCGAGCGCCGGATGAAGTAGACGATCGCCGCCGTGCAGACGACCGCCAGCAGGATCCCGGCGGGGCGGCCGAAGAGCAGCTCGCCGAGCAGGCCCGCGATCAGCGAGCCGCCGACCCCGATCGCGATCGTCTGCGGGATCGACATGGGATCCGGGCCGGGCAGTGCGAGCCGGCCGAGCGCGCCCACGACGAGGCCGCTGAGCAGAATGGCGAGGAGGAAGACGATGAAGCTCATGCGCCGGACTGTACCCCGCGGCTCGGAGGGTTACTACGCGGGAACGCCGGGCGCGACGTGCCGCGGCGGGCCCGCGGGGCCCGCGTCGGCGTCGGACTCCAGCGTGGGGCGCGTCTCGAACTCGCCGAGATAGCGGTCGACCATCCGGGCGCACTGGCGGCCCTCGTTGATCGCCCACACGATCAGCGACTGGCCGCGGCGGGCGTCGCCGGCGGCGAAGACGCCCTCGACGGTCGTCGTGTAGGGCCTGATCGCCTTGGCGTTGCCGCGCGCGTCCTTGGCGACGCCGAGCTTGTCGATCAGGCCCTGCTCGGGGTGCAGGAAGCCCATCGCGAGCAGGACGAGGTCGGCCTTCAGCTCGCCCTCGGTCCCCTCGACCGGCCGGAACGGCGGCTTGGCGTCCGCCTGCGCGTAGTGCAGCGTGCGCACGTGGCCGTCCTCGTCGCCGGAGAAGTGCGTCGTGACGATCGAGAAGTCCTGCTCGCCGCGGCCGGCGGTCCGGGCCTCCTCCATCGCGTAGCTGAGGCGGAACTTCTGCGGCCACAGCGGCCACGGGGTGCGGTCGTCGGGGCGGTGCTCGGGCGGCTCGGGCAGCAGCTCCAGCTGCGTGATCGAGGCGGCGCCCTGGCGCAGCGAGTTGCCGACGCAGTCGGCGCCGGTGTCGCCGCCGCCGATGACGACGACGTGCTTGCCCTCGGCCGTGAGGCCCTCGAGCTCGGGCGGCTCGGAGCCGGTCGCCGTGCCCGTCTGCGTGGCGACCCAGCGGTTGCGGTCGTAGAGGTAGTCCATCGCGAAGTGGATGCCCTCCAGCTCGCGCCCGGGGACCGGCAGGTCGCGCGGCGTGCGCGAGCCGGTCGCCAGGACGACGGCGTCGAAGCGCTCGCGCAGCTCGTCGGCGGAGATGTCGACGCCGACGTCGACGCCGCACTGCACGTCGACGCCCTCGGCTTGGAGCTGCTCGACGCGGCGCTGCACGACCTGCTTCTCGATCTTGAAGTCCGGGACGCCGAAGCGCACGAGCCCGCCGGCGGCCTCGTCGCGCTCGAACAGCACGACCGTGTGGCCGGCGCGACGCAGCTGCTGGGCGGCGGCCATGCCGGCGGGGCCCGAGCCGACGACCGCGACGCTGCGGCCGGTCTCGCGCTTGGGCGGCAGCGGCGCGACCCAGCCCTCCTCCCAGGCGCGGTCGATGATCGAGTTCTCGATCTGCTTGATCGTGACCGAGTCGCCCTCGCGGATCTCCAGCACGCAGGCGGCCTCGCACGGCGCGGGGCACAGGCGGCCGGTGAACTCGGGGAAGTTGTTCGTCGCGTGCAGCTGGGCGATCGCGTCCTTCCAGCGGTCGCGGTAGACGAGGTCGTTCCAGTCCGGGATCAGGTTGCCGAGCGGGCAGCCGTTGTGGCAGAACGGGACGCCGCACTCCATGCAGCGCGCGCCCTGCGCGGCGAGCTCGGAGTCCGGGCGGCGGACCATGAACTCCTTGAAGTCGTGGGCGCGCTCCTCCGGGTCGCGGTAGGGGACCCCGACGCGCTCGATCTTCAGGAAGGCTCCGAGCTCACCCATCAGTGGTCCCTCCCGTGGCAGGTCGCCCGAAGACCCGGGTTGCCGGCGCCGCCTGGCAAGGACGCAGGGCCGAAGGTGTGGCTCTGCCACATCGAGGTCCGAGGACGCCGCCAGGCGGTGATCGGCGCCCGGGAATTCGGGCGAGCTGTTGCGGGAGGGGCCACGGCTAGACGACCTTCTTCGCCGGCGCGGTCGCGCCGTTGGAGGACCCGTTGGACGAGGCGGCCTCGGCCGCGGCGCGCTCGGCGAGCACGCGCTTGTAGTCGGTCGGGTAGATCTTCACGAAGCTCGCCAGCAGCTCGTCGAACTCGTCGAGCACACGCTGGCCGACCGGCGACCCGGTGCGCTCCACGTGCTCGGCGACGAGCGAGCGGACCTCGATCGCGTCGCCCTCGTCGAGCGGCTCGAGCTGGTCGCGCAGCGCCGGGTTGACGCGGCCCGGGAGCGTCCCGTCCTCGTCGAGGACGAAGGCCAGGCCGCCGCTCATGCCGGCCGCGAAGTTGCGCCCGGTCGGACCGAGGATGACGACGCGCCCGCCGGTCATGTACTCGCAGGCGTGGTCGCCGACGCCCTCGATGACGGCGCTCGCGCCCGAGTTGCGGACCGCGAAGCGCTCGCCGGCGAGGCCGCGGAAGAACGCCTTGCCGCTCGTCGCGCCGTAGAGGACGGTGTTGCCGATGATCACGTTCTCCTCGGCGCGGTAGGTGACGCCGTCGGGCGGCAGCACGGCGAGCGTGCCGCCGGACAGGCCCTTGCCCGTGTAGTCGTTGGCGTCGCCGTGCAGGCGGAAGCTCACGCCGGAGGCGAGCCAGCCGCCGAAGGACTGGCCGGCCGAGCCGCTGAACTCGACGTGGATCGTCTCGTCGGGCAGGCCCTTGGCGCCGTGGCGGGCGGCGATGTGGCTGGAGAGGATGCCGCCGACGCAGCGGTTGACGTTGCGGATCGGCCGCTCGAGCTCGACGTGCGTGCCGTCCTCCAGGGCGGCAGCCGCGGCCTCGACGAGATCCCAGTCCATCGCGTCGTCGAGCACCGGCTCCTGCGCGCGGACGCAGCGCAGCGGCGCGCCCTCGGGCAGCTCGGGCATCGCGAGGATGTTCGTGAGGTCGACGCCGCGCGCCTTCCAGTGCTCGACGAGCTCGTCCTGCACGAGCAGGTCGCTGCGACCGATCAGCTCGTCCATCGAGCGGATGCCCAGCGAGGCCATGATCTCGCGGACCTCCTCGGCGACGAAGAAGAAGAAGTTGACGACGTGCTCGGGCGTGCCCTTGAAGCGCTTGCGCAGCTCGGGGTCCTGCGTGGCGATGCCGACCGGGCACGTGTTGAGGTGGCAGGCGCGCATCATGATGCAGCCGGCCGCGATCAGCGGGGCGGTCGAGAAGCCCATCTCGTCGGCGCCGAGCATCGCGGCGATCGCGACGTCGCGGCCGGTCTTCAGCTGGCCGTCGGTCTGGACGATGATGCGCGAGCGCAGGTCGTTGCGCAGCAGCGTCTGCTGGGTCTCGGCGAGGCCGATCTCCCACGGGACGCCGGCGGCCTGGATCGAGCTCAGCGGCGAGGCGCCCGTGCCGCCGTCGTGGCCCGCGATCAGGACGTGGTCGGCGTTGGCCTTCGCGACGCCCGCGGCGACCGTGCCGACGCCGACCTCGGAGACGAGCTTGACCGAGACCTGGCCGCGCGGGTTGGAGCAGCGCAGGTCGTAGATGAGCTGCTTGAGGTCCTCGATCGAGTAGATGTCGTGGTGCGGCGGCGGCGAGATCAGGCCGACGCCGGGGGTCGTGTGGCGCACGCCGCCGATGTAGGCGTCGACCTTGTGGCCGGGCAGCTGGCCGCCCTCGCCGGGCTTGGCGCCCTGGGCCATCTTGATCTGCAGCTGGTCGGAGTTCACGAGGTAGTGGATCGTCACGCCGAAGCGGCCGGAGGCGACCTGCTTGATCGCCGAGCGGCGCGAGTCGCCGTTGGCGTCGGGCGTGAAGCGGACCGGGTCCTCCCCGCCCTCGCCGGTGTTCGACTTGCCGCCGAGGCGGTTCATCGCGATCGCCAGCGTCTCGTGCGACTCGCGCGAGATCGAGCCCAGCGACATCGCGCCGGTCGCGAAGCGCTTGACGATGTCCTTGGCCGGCTCGACCTCGTCGAGCGCCACCGGGGTCACCCCCGCGGTCTTGAACTTCATGAGCCCGCGCAGCGTCGCCTTGCGCGAGGCGTCGTCGTTGACGAGCGCCGAGTACTCGCGGTACTTCGCCAGCGCGTCGCCGTTGGAGGCATCGGCGCGCACGGAGTGCTGCAGCAGCGCGATCGTCTCCGGGTTCCACATGTGGTGCTCGCCCTCGCGGCGCCAGGCGTAGATGCCGCCGACCGGCAGCAGCTGCTCGTGGTCGGCCGGGTAGGCCTGGGCGTGGCGGTCGAGTGTCTCGCGCGCGAGCACCTGGAGGCCGATGCCGCCGATCCGCGACGCGGTGCCGGTGAAGTGGCGGTCGATGAGGTCCTTCTCCAGGCCGACGGCCTCGAAGATCTGCGCGCCGCAGTAGGACTGCGTCGTCGAGATCCCCATCTTGGAGATCGTCTTCAGCAGGCCCTTGCCGATCGCCTGGACGATGTTGCGCTCCGCGACGTCGACGTTGTCGAGGTCCGCGATGCGCCCCGTGCTGACCATCTCGCTGACGGTGTCCAGCAGCAGGTAGGGGTTGATCGCCTCGCAGCCGTAGCCGATCAGCGTCGCCATGTGATGGACCTCGCGCGGCTCGCCGGACTCCAGCACGAGGCCGGTGCGCAGGCGCGTGCCCTCGCGCACGAGGTGCTCGTGGACGGCGGCGACGGCCAGCAAAGACGGGATCGCCGCGCGGCCCGGGCCGACCTGGCGGTCGGACAGGATCAGGACGCTGACGCCCGCGGCGACGGCGTCGTGGGCGTCGTCGCAGAGCTTGGCGAGCGCGGCGCGCATCCCGCCGGGGCCGTCCTCGATCGGCCACGTGATGTCGAGCGTGTGCGCGCGGAAGATCTCGTCGTGGACCATCCGCAGCGTCTCGAGCTCGTGGTTGCGCAGGATCGGCTGGTCGAGGATCAGCTTGTGGGCGTGCTCGGGCGTCTCGGTGAGCAGGTTGCGCTCGCCGCCGATCGCGGTCGCCAGCGACATGACGATCGACTCGCGGATCGGGTCGATCGGCGGGTTGGTGACCTGCGCAAAGAGCTGCTTGAAGTAGGAGAACAGCGGCGGGCGGCGGTCGGACAGGACCGCGAGCGCGTTGTCGTTGCCCATCGAGCCGATCGGCTCGGCGCCGGTCTGCGCCATCGGCGCTATCAGGACGCGCAGGTCCTCCTGCGTGTAGCCGAAGGCCAGCTGGCGCAGCTTGGTCGGCTGGAGGCCAGTCATCGTCACGTGCGCGGGCGCGAGGTCGTCGAAGTGGACCGTGTTGCGGTCGAACCACTCGCCGTAGGGCTGGCGCGTGGAGACGTCGCGCTTGACCTCCTCGTCCTCGACGATGCGGTGGCGCTCGAGGTCGACGAGGAACAGCTTGCCGGGCTGCAGGCGGCCCAGGCGCTTGATCTCCGCCGACCGGATCGGCAGCAGGCCGGCCTCGGAGCCGAGCACGACGAGGCCGTCGTGGGTCTCGACCCAGCGCCCCGGGCGCAGGCCGTTGCGGTCCAGCGTCGCGCCGACGATCGAGCCGTTCGTGAAGGCGACCGCCGCCGGGCCGTCCCACGGCTCCATCAGGCAGGAGTGGAAGGCGTAGAAGCCCTTCAGGTCGTCGGGCAGGTCGTCGCGGTCGGCGTAGGCCTCGGGGATCATCATCATGATCGCGTGCGGCAGCGAGCGGCCGGCGAGCATGAGCAGCTCGAGCACGTTGTCGAACGTCGCGGTGTCGGAGTTGCCCGGGACGACGATCGGCATGATCTTCTGCAGGTCGATGCCGAAGAGGCGCGAGGCCAGCTGCGACTCGCGGGCGCGCATCCAGTTGACGTTGCCCATCAGCGTGTTGATCTCGCCGTTGTGGGCGATCACGCGGTAGGGGTGCGCCAGCGGCCAGCTCGGGAACGTGTTCGTCGAGAAGCGCGAGTGCACGAGCGCCATCGCGCTCTTCATCTCCGGGTGCGTCAGGTCCGGGAAGAAGCCGCGGACCTGGTCGGGGACGAGCATCCCCTTGTAGACGATCGTGCGCGAGGAGAAGGAGGCGATGTAGAGGTCGGGGCCGACGGCCAGCTCGCAGATGCGGCGGATCACGTAGAGCTTGCGCTCGAAGGCGTCCTGGTCGGACTCGAAGCCGGGGCCGGCCTCGACGATCAGCTGGCGCATGACCGGGCGCGTCGCGTCCGCGGTCTCGCCGACGTGGTCGGTGTCGACGGGGATGTCGCGCCAGCCGAGCACGTGCTGGCCCTCGATGCGCACGTTGAGCTCGAGCATCGCCTCGAGCTTGGCCCGCCGCGCGGGGTCCTTGGGGAGGAAGCAGACGGCGACGCCGTACTGCCCGCGCTCGGGCAGCTCGAAGTCGACGTTCGCCCGGAAGAAGGTGTGGGGCATCTGGAGCAACATCCCGGCGCCGTCGCCGGTGCGCGAGTCGGCGCCGGTGGCGCCGCGGTGCTCGAGGTTCTCGACGGCCTGCAGGCCCTTCTCGACGACCTCGTGCGCGGGGACGTTGTCCAGGCGCGCGACGAGCGCCACGCCGCACGCATCGTGCTCGTAGCGGGGGTCGTATAGGCCTTCGGCCTGTGGCAGGTGGGACTGGATGCTCATATGAGAGTGCCTCCAGACGGCGGCGCGCGGCACTTGAGGCGGAGCCGAAAAGGGTAGCAGCGGGCACGTGGCGAATCCTGTCTGGATGACCCGCCCCGCCAGACCCGTGACAGTCCTCTCTGCAGGCGGAACGATCGCGATGGCGGGTGCGCGGGCGGTCCCCGCGCTCGACGCCGCCGCGCTGGTGGCCGCGGTCCCCGGGCTCGCCGCCGTCGAGGACCTGCGGGCCCGCTCGCTGCTCGATCTCCCGGGCGCGCACGTGAGCGCCGCCGACGCATTGACGATCGCGCGCGCCGCGATCGCCGAAACCGAGGCCGGGCGCGGCGTCGTCGTCACCCACGGCACCGACACGCTCGAGGAGACCGCGGTGCTCTGCGACGTCCTGCACGCCGGCCGCGAGCCGATCGTGCTCACCGGGGCGATCCGGCCCTCAAGCGCGCTGGGCGCCGACGGCCCGGCGAACCTCTTCGACGCCGTCACCGCCGCCGGCTCGGCCGAGGCGGCGGGCCTGGGCGCGCTCGTGGTCTTCGCGGGCGAGCTGCACGCCGCGCGCGCGGTGCGCAAGGTCGCCTCGACGTCGCCGGTGGCGTTCGGCTCGCCGCTGACGGGGCCGCTCGGCGCCGTCGCCGAGGGCCACGTGCGGATCGCCGCCGAGCCGCTGCGGCCCGAGCCCTTCGCGCTGCCCGAGCGCCTCGACGGGCACGTGCCGATCGTCGCCACCTGGCTCGGCGACGACGGCGCCGGGCTGCGCGCGGCGCTGCGCGACGGCGCCGACGCGATCGTCTTCGTCGCCCTCGGCGCGGGCCACGCCGCCCCGCCCGTGCTCGCGGCGCTGCGCGAGGCCGCCGCGGCGGTGGCGGTCGCGATCTGCGTGCGCCCGCCCCGCGGCGCGATGCTGCGCGACACCTACGGCTTCGAGGGCGCGGAGGCCGACCTGCGCTCCAGCGGCGGCCTGCCCGCCGCCACGCTCTCGCCGCAGGCCGCGCGGATGATCGTGCTCGCCTGGCTCGGAGCCGGTGGCGGACGCGCGGCGCTGGCGGCGGCCCTCGACGGCTGACGCGGACGCGGGCGACTATGCTGGCTGTGGATTTGGGGGATCCGTGACAAGACAACTCGCGATCTGGGACGAGAGTGAAACGCGATCACCACGGGCACCATGGCGACTGACGGTCCCCACCGGGCCGTCGGGTCTGCATCCGGAGAGGTGAATCTCACGCCCGATCTCGAGCTCAAGTTGCCTGCGCGCGCGGAGAACGTCGCTGTCGTCAGGCATGCGTTCGGCGGCTTCGCGGAAGCGCTGAGCGTCGACGAGCAGACGCTCGCGGACATCAAGCTCGCGATCACCGAGGCCTGCACGAACGTCGTCATCCACGCCTACGACGAGGGCGAGGACGGCGCGCTCGAGGTCGACGCGAGCATCGACGACCGGCGCCTGACCGTGGTCATCCGCGACCGCGGCCGCGGGATCGTCCCGCGCCCGGACTCCCCCGGGCTCGGCCTCGGCCTGCCGCTGATCGCCACCCTGGCCGAGTCGCTGGAGCTCGGCAAGAACGAGGACGACCGCACCGAGGTGCGGATGACGTTCTCGCTCGACGACGGGGACGGAGGCGGCGACACGTGACCGTCAACGTCGAGACCGGATCCAACGAGGCGTCGGTGATCGTCGCCAGCGGCCCATTGGCGGGGCCGGTCCTCGGGCGCGTCGTCGGCATGCTCACCGCCCGCGCGGACTGCCCGATCGACCGCCTCGACGACGCGCTGCTCGTCGCCGACGCCGTCGCGGCTCGCGCCGCGGCATTCTCGCTTGACGACCGGATCCACGTGCGCGTCGCCGTCGAGCTCGGCTCGCTGGAGCTCGTCGTGGGTCCGCTGTCGCCCGATGGCGCCCAGGGCCTCGTCGCATCGGCCGCGCTGCCGGGCGTCGGCAACGTCCTGGAGCGCGTCGCCGACGAGCTTGAGACCGAGACCGGACCCGACGGGGAGGGCGAGTTCCTGCGCATCCGCCTGGGCTTCGATGTGCAGCGACCGTCAATGATCGACAGAATGGGTTCAGATGCCTCCTGAGTTCGCAGTCACCGAGCATCCGATCGACGACGAGCGTCACGTCCTGGCGGTTCGCGGTGAGATCGACCTCTTCACGGCGCCTGAGCTCAAGCAGGTGCTCGCGGAGTCGATCGAGGCCGGCCGCATCCGGATCATCGTCGACCTCACCGAGACGACCTTCCTGGACTCGACCGCGCTCGGCGTCCTGATCGGCGCCGTCAAGCGGCTGCGCTCGCGCGACGGCGCGCTGGCGATCGTCAACGTCGACGAGAACATCTCCAAGACGTTCGAGATCACGGGCCTGGATCAGATCTTCACGATCCTGCCCTCGCGCGAGTCGGCGGTCGACGCCGTCGCCGCGGCGCACGACTCCTCCGGCTGAGCGCCGCCTCAGCTCTCCAGCAGGTCGAGCACGGCCTCCTCGACCGGGCCCTGGATCGCCGTGGCATCGGGCACGATGCCGACGAGGTCGAGCTGGCGGCGGATCGTCTGGCCGTCGCGGAAGCGGTCGAAGACGCGCGGGTCGATGTAGGAGTTGCGCGCCACGGCCGGGGTGTTGCCGAGGTAGAAGGCGACCTCCTTGACGGCCCGGACGATCGCGCGCTTGCGCCCGGTTCGCGAGAGCTCGGACGGCTCGACGACGGCCAGGCCGATGGCCGCGAGCACCGTCGCGCCCCAGGTGCGGAAGTCCTTGGCGGAGATGTCGAGGCTCGTCGCCGCCTTGAGGTAGGCGTTGATGTCCGGCGAGCGCACGTCGCACCAGCGCCCGCCGCGCTTGTAGGCCAGCAGCTCCTCGCCCCCGCCGCGGCGGCGCTTGAGCGTGGCGACGATCGCGGCGACCTCGGGGTCGATGATCGCCTGCACGCGGCGCTTGCTCTCCTTGGCGACGTAGTCGAAGCGGATGACCTCGCCCGAGCAGGTCACGTGGCGCTTGAGCATCGTCGCCAGCCCGTAGGTCTCGTTGGTGACCTTGTAGACCTCCGAGCCGATCCGGAAGAAGCCGCGGTCCAGCAGCCGCGCCGCGCAGGCGAGGACCTGCTCGCGCGACATGTCGCCGAGCGCGATGTCGTGCTCGACGACCGAGCGCAGCGCCGGCAGCGCCCGCGCGAAGGCGACCATGTCGTCGAACTTCTGCTGGTCGCGGCGCTCGCGCCAGCGCGGGTGGTAGAGGTACTGCCTGCGGCCACGCTGGTCGCTGCCGGTCGCCTGGATGTGGCCGAACGGGTCGGGCGAGATCCAGACGTCCTGCCAGGCCGGCGGGATGACGAGCGCCGTGATCCGCGCGACGACCTCGGCGTCGGTGATCCGCGCGCCGTCCTCGTCGAGGTACATGAAGCCCTTGCCGCAGCGCCGGCGGGCGAGGCCCGGGCCGCTGGGATCGGAGCGGCGCAGGCGCCGGGGGCGGCTCGTGACGGTGGCCATGGCGGGACTCGGCGTCTACCCGCCGCCGCCGGGGCGGCTAACTCTTGCTGGTCGTCTTCTTGGCCGCGGGCTTCTTCTTCGCGGCCGGCTTCTTGGCCGCGGGCTTCTTCTCGGCCTTGGCCGAGCCGCCGTTGCTCTCGCGCGAGCGGACGGCGTCGAGGCTGGCCTTCAGGGCCGACATGAGGTCGGGGACCTCCGCCTCCTCCTCCTCGGCCTCCGGCTGGACGGCGATCTGCTCGCCCTGCGCCTTGCGCTCGACGAGCGAGAGGACCTCGTCGCGGTAGGTGTCGCGGTACTTGTCGGGATCGAACTCGCCGGTGAGCGAGTCGACGAGCTGCTTGGCGATCGCGAGCTCGCGGTCGTTGATCTCGACGTCGGCGGCGGCCGCCAGCTCCTCGATCGACGACGGGTCGATGACCTCGTCGGGGAAGACCATCGTCGCCATGCCAAGGGCGCTGTCGCCCATCGGGCGCACCGCCACGAGCTGCTGCTTGGAGCGGATGACGACCTTGGCGATCGCGACGCGGCCGGTCTCGCGCATCGCGTCGTGCAGGAGCTTGTAGGGCTTGGCGCCGCCGGGGCCGGGCGCGAGGTAGTACGGGTGGTCGTAGTAGATCGGGTCGATCTCGTCGAGCGCGACGAAGTCCTCGATCTCGATCGCCTTCGTCTTCTTGGGATCGAGCGCCTCGAGCTCGCCGGGCTCGATGACCACGTAGCGGTCGGGCGTCAGCTCGTAGCCCTTGACGATGTCCTCGTAGGCGACCTCGTCGCCGGTCGTCGGATCCACGCGCTTCTGCTGGATCCGCACGCCGGTCTTGCCGTTGAGCTGGTGGAAGCGAACGGTCTTGCGCGAGACCGCCGAGTAGAGCTTGACGGGGACGGTGACGAGTCCGAAGGAGATCGCACCGGTCCAGATCGACCTGGGCATGGCTAGAGGATATGCCCCCGCGGATCGCTTCCCTGCGGGCGCACGCGAGGTTGCAGGATGGGCCTAGACCGTCTGGGGCGCGTCGGGCGGCTCGATCGGGACGTCGCGGTCCGGATCTGGCTCGGTGGGCACGATCGGGCCGACGGGGTCGGGCGTCGGCACGGGGTCGGGCTGCATCGGCGTGCTCGGCGTCTCGGGCACGATCGGCGTCGGAGCCTCACCCGGCTGGGGCACCTTGAAGTCCGGCGATGAGCGGGCAAGCGTTAGGAGCATGCAGGCGCCTTACCCGAGTGGCGTCTCCGACAACCGCTCGCGCAGCTCGGCGATCGACTCGAAGACCGCGACCGCGCCGGCCTCCAGCAGCTCGTCGGCGCCGAAGCCGCCGGTGCGCACGCAGATCGTCTTGACCTTCGCCGCCTTGGCCGCCGCGACGTCCCAGGTGGAGTCGCCGATCATCACGGCGGGCCCGCCGCCGACGAGCTTGACCGCGGCCTCGACGAGGTCGGGCGCGGGCTTGGTCTGCTCGACGCTGCTGGAGTCCGTCCAGCCGTCGGCGAGCTCGCGGGCGTCGAGCAGGTCGAGGAAGTGCGCGACGTCCTCGGCCTTCGCCGACGAGGCAAGCACGACCTTGCCTCCGCGCGCCTTGAGATCCTCGATCAGCCCCCGGGCGCCGGCGAACGGCTGGACCTCGTGGATGAGCTGCTGGAAGAGCGCGTGCTCCTCGATGCGGACCGTGTCGCCCTGCTCGCGCTCGAAGCCCTCGCCCGCGAGGTAGGCCACGAGCTGGTCGCCCCCCATCCCGATCGCGCGGTGGCAGCGCCAGACCGGGATCGTGACGCCGTGCAGGCGAAAGGCCCGGTACCAGGCGAGCGCGTGCTGGTAGTTGGAGTCGACGAGCGTGCCGTCGACGTCGAGGATCGCCGCGGGCATCCGCTTGGCCATCAGGCGGTGCTCCGTTTGCGGCTGAGGCGGCGGACCATGCCGAGCCCGAACCACAGGCCGATGTAGAGCGCGACCGTGACCGTCACCGTGATCGTCACGGCGGCGCCGTCGAAGAGCACGTCGGACACGAGCAGCACCGCGCCGTTCATCGCGACCGCCAGGCAGGCGAGGCCGATGAGCGTGAGCTTGCTGGAGACCGCGACGAGAAACGGCTTGTCGTGGGCCTCGAACATCATGCGGTGAAAGGCCGTCGGGGCGATGAAGAACGCCGACGCCGCGGCGGCCGCCAGCAGCGTGACGAAGTAGACGTCCTTCTGAAACTCGGTGACGGCCTCGAAGCGCTGCTGGAACGGGACCGCCAGCAGGAACGCGAACAGCACCTGCACGCCCGGCATCGCGACGCGCAGCTCCTGCAGGAGCTGGTCGAGCTGGCGGTCCAGCCGCTGGTGCTCGCTCTCGTCGTCGTGTCGGCGGGGGTCAGGCATCGCGAGACCTTTCATGCCCCGTCGGCGCGCCCGGCGAACCTGCCTATTCGCGGCTGTCCTCGTCGGCGTCGGCGGCGGCCCGCAGCCGCGCGAGCGCCTGGCGGATGACGCGCGAGACCTGCATCTGGCTCACGCCGATGATCGCGCCGATCTCCGCCTGCGTCATGTCCTCCTCGAAGCGCATCCGCAGCACCTCGCGCTCGCGCGGCGTGACGCTCGCGAGCAGGCGGGCGAGCGTGGCGCGATCCTCGGCGCGGTCGAAGCCCTCCTCGTCGACGCCGATCGAGTCCGCCAGCGTCGTCACGTCCTCCTCCCCGGTGCCGCCGCGCGGGGCCTCGAAGGAGATCGCGCGGTAGGCGCCGCCGGCCTGCAGGGCCTCGAGCACCTCCTCCTCGTCGGCGCCGACGGCCGCGCCGATCTCCGCGACCGAGGGCTGGCGGCGCAGATCCTCCGACAGCTTGGCGACGGCGCGATCGACCTTCAGCGTCAGCTCCTGCAGGTCGCGCGGGACCCGGACCGCCCACGTGCGGTCGCGGAAGTGGCGCTTGATCTCGCCGAGGATCGTCGGCACGGCGTAGGAGGAGAACGCGATCTCGCGATCGGGGTCGAAGCGGTCGATCGCCTTGATCAGCCCCATCGAGGCGACCTGCAGCAGGTCGTCGAGCGGCTCGCTCGCGCGCTGGTAGCGGCGGGCCAGCTGGCGCGCCAGCGGCAGGAAGCGCGCGACGAGCTGCTCGCGCGCCTGGAGGTCGCCGTCGCGGTAGCGGAGGAACAGCTCGCGGTCCTCACGGGACCGCTCGGCGCCCCGTCCCGGGACGTCCGTGCTCATGAGCACGAGGACGGCTGCTGCGACGTTGGAGAACGATCTGGCACACGGACCTCCGGACGAGAGTGCGCCGGAGGTCTGGGGCGCTAAAGCTGCGCGGCAGTTGGCAGGGCCGCGCCGTACGGCATGATACCTAGCCGGGGGCAGTAGCTCGAACGGTTGGGGGATCAGCCATGACGGACGAGCCGACATCGACAGGGCTGCGCATACTTGCCGCCGACGAGGACGAGGAGACGCTGCGACAGGTCGACAGGATCCTCGCCGAGCTCGGCCATACCGTCACGGCCCACGCCGTCACGATCAAGGAGGCCGCCCAGCTGATCGCCCGGGAGGAGCCCGAGCTCTCCGTCGTGGCGGTCCACGACGACGACGAGCACGCGCTCGAGCTCATCGAGGAGATCAACGAGTACGCCTCGGGCCCGGTGATCGTGCTGCTCGGCGAGCACGCGTCGGAGTTCGTCGCCGCGGCCGCCGAGCGGGGGATCGACGCGTTCGCGCGGCCGCGCTTCATGGCGGAGGTCCAGGGCGCGATCGAGCTGGCCGTCCGGCGCTACGCGGACACCGCGCGGCTCACCGAGCAGGTCTCCCAGCTCGAGGGCGCGCTGGAGCGCCGCGGCACGATCGAGCGCGCGAAGGGCATCCTCATGGAGCGCCACGGCGTCGACGAGCGCCAGGCGTTCGAGCTGCTGCGCCAGCAGGCCCGCCGCTCGAGCCGCCGTGTCGTGGACCTCGCGCACGCGGTCGGCGACGGGCACGCGCTGCTGCCCGGGCGCGGCGAGTAATGCGCTCCCGCCGGTAGCGGATTAGCGCTCCGGCCACGCGGGAACCACCCCGCCAATGCTCGACACGGTCAAGCGCGCCTTCAAGAAGTTCCAGGCCGACGAGATGACCGACTACGCGGCCGCGCTGACCTACTACGCGATGATGTCGCTCTTCCCGGCGCTGCTGGTGATCGTGTCGCTGCTGGGCGTCCTCGGCGACCAGTCGCTCGTCACGAAGGCCGTCGACTACGCCCGCGAGCAGGGCGCGCCGGCGGAGGTCACCGACGCGCTGCGCTCGTCGCTGGAGGGCGTCGTCAGCGCGGGCGGCGCGGTCAGCCTCACGCTCGTCTTCGGCATCGCGGTCGCGCTCTACGGCGCGGCGGGGGCGTTCGGCGCCGCCGGCCGCGCGCTGAACCGGGTTCACGGCGCCAAGGAGACGCGCAGCTTCGTCAAGCACAAGGCCAGCGATCTGGCGTGGACGATCGTCGTGATCGTGCTGGCGATCGTCGCGCTGTTCTCGGTCTTCCTCGGCGGGGACATCGCGGGCGACCTCTTCGGCACGATCGGCCTCGGTGACACCGCCACCGGGATCTGGCGCGTCGCGCGCTGGTTCGTCGCGATCGCCGCCGTGCTCGGGATCTACTCGATCGCCTACGCCTTCGCCCCCAACACCGATCCGCGCCGCGTCCGCATCACCTCGCCGGGCGCGCTGGTGGGCGTGCTCATCTGGATCCTCGCCTCGGCCGGGTTCTTCTTCTACGTCTCGAACTTCGGCAAGTACGGCGCGACCTACGGTGCCTTCGCGGGCGCCGTGATCCTGCTGCTCTGGATGTACCTGTCGAACCTCGCCTTCCTCTTCGGGGCCGAGCTCAACGCCGTCGCCGACCGCGCGGCGGGGCGCACCGGTCCGCCGCCGCAGGAGCACCGCTCGTCGCCCAACGGCGACTACAACGGCGGTGGCGGGCGCGTCGACGACAAGTACGGCCGCGACGCGCTCGCGCAGCGCTGACGCTCAGGCGCCGGGCGGCCGCTCGCGCAGCGTGAGCTCCTCCGGGTGCGAGCACAGCGCGCGCCGGCCGGGACAGGTCAGGCAGAGGTCGCGGTGCGGGGTGTCGCTGACGGGGTAGCGGCCGGCGAGCATCCCCTCGGCGAGGGCGAGCAGCTCGGCCTGCAGGCGCTCGGCGTCGGCGGCCTCGAAGCGCTCGCTGAACGGCTCCAGCGGGCGCTCGAGGAACGCGTAGGCGACCTCGACGCGGGTGGCGCCGCCGCGCAGCGCCGCGAGCGCGTAGACGCGCAGCTGGACGCCGTAGCGGTCGCGCACGTAGGCGGCGAGGTCGGCGTCGGGGGCGAGGCCGTCGGTCTTGTAGTCGACGACGAGCTGCGCGCCGCCGCGCTCGTGGGCGAGCACGTCGACGATCCCGTTGAGCAGCGTCGGTCCGAGCGCGACCGTGAAGCCGTGCTCGCGATGGACCGACCTGGCCTTGGCGATCCGGCGTGCCAGCGGCGAGGCGGCGAAGGCGTCGGTGAGACGCGCGACGTCGGCGCTCTCGGCGGGCGTCAGCTCGAGCTCGTGCAGCGCGGCGACGGCGGCGACGCGGTCGGCGGCCGGTCCCTCTGATTCGAGCAGCTCGTGGACGAGCGAGCCGCGCACGCGCGGGTCCAGGCCCGCGGGCGCCTCGATCGCGGCCTGCGCCGCCGTCGCGGCGTCGACGGGCTCCTCGGGGAGCCCGAGCACGCGCTGCAGGTAGAAGCGGTAGCCGCAGGCGCGCCAGCTGGCCAGCGAGGAGTACGACAGCGCGCGCACCGCCGGGGCGGGCGCGGCCGGCTCGGGCTGCGGCGGGCGCGGCGCCGGCGGGACGGCGACCGGCTCGCTCGTGCCGGCGGGCGCCAGCGAGGCCTCGCGCAGGACGCGCCCGACGGTCGCCGGGGCGTTCAGCGCGCAGCGCAGCGTCGCGGTGAACTCGCCGTCGCTCCAGATCACGTCGCGATCGGGGTCCTCGGGCGTCGGCAGGCGGCCGAGGTCGCCGCCCAGCAGCGCCGGGCCCAGCCACGACAGCGGCGCCGCCGACGGGCCCTCCTTCGGCCACGATGCCAGCGGCACGCCGCCGCTGAGGACGAGCCGGTCGCGGGCGCGGGTCGCGGCGACGTAGAGGATCCGCTCCTCCTCGCGGGCGTCGCGCTCGCGGGCGCGGTCGCGCAGCGCCTCGAACGCCAGCGCCTTCTCGCTCGTGCCGTCGAGGCCGACGAGCCGCAGCCCGACCTCGCCGGTGACCGGGTCGCTGAGCAGGTCGACGTCGCCGTCGCCGGGCCGCCGGCGCCCGAGGTCGGCGACGCAGACGGTCCCGAACTCCAGGCCCTTGGCCGCGTGGATCGTCATGAGGCGGACGGCCTTGACGTCGCCGAGCTCGACCGGCGCGTCGCTCTCGCGCGCCTCGGCCTCGAGCTCGGCGGCGGCGAGGTCGGCGAGTCCGCGCACGTCGCGGCCGTGGTCGCGCTCGTAGGCGGCCGCGAGGCGCAGGAGCTTGTGGACGTTGGCCAGCCGCCGCGTCCCGCCCGACAGCCGCAGGACGTGCAGGTCGTAGCGGGTCGCGTCGACGACGCGCCGCAGCAGCTCGTCGAGGCCCAGCCGCGGCGCGAGCGCGCGCTCGGCGGCGAAGCGCTGGGCGAAGGCCTGCAGGCGCTCGCGGTCGCCGTCGCGCAGGCGCTGGGCGAGCGCGTCGCCGTGCGTGGCGATCTCGCGCCAGGCGTTGCCGCGGCCGGCGCGCGCGACGTGCGCCAGCGCGTCGGAGGACAGGCCGACGAGCGGCGAGGCCAGGACGCCGTAGAGCGCCGCCTCGTCGCGCGGGTTGGCGAGCGCCGACAGCCACGCGCAGAGGTCGCGCACGACCTGCCGGCCCCAGTAGCCGCGGCCGCCGACCGACAGCGTCAGCAGGTCTTGGTCCTCCAGCGCGCGCTCGTACACGGGCAGGTCGCCGAGGCCGCGGAAGAGCACGACGATGTCCTCGGGCACCGCCTCCCCCGCGTCGACGAGGTCGCGCACGCGCTGGGCGAGCAGCCGCGCCTCGGCGTGGCGCCAGGCGGCGGCGCGCGGCAGCTCGCCGAGCTCGATGGCGTCCTCGCCGTCGTCCCAGCCGGCGTGGTCGGTGAGCAGCAGCTCGACGAGCGGCTGGTTGATGGCGAGCTCGGGCTCGCGACCCTCGCGCAGCGCGACGAAGTCGGGGCCCAGGCGCGGCGCGAAGGCGGCGTTGATCGTGTCGAGGATCGGGCCGCGGCTGCGGAAGTTCGTCGCCAGCGTCGCGACGCGCCCACCCGCCGCGAGCGCCGTGCGGCGCGCGCGGAAGACGTCGACGTCGGCGTTGCGAAAGCCGTAGATCGACTGCTGCTCGTCGCCGACGACGAACAGGTCGTCGCGGTCGAGCGCCTCGAACAGCGCGAGCTGGCGCGGGTTGGAGTCCTGGAACTCGTCGACCATGACGCGGTCGAAGCGCTCGGCGTAGGAGCGCCCGAGCGCCGGCTCCTCGACGAGCAGGTCGCGCGCCAGCAGCTCGAGGTCGTCGAAGTCCAGGCCCGCCCGCGCCCGCTTGGCGTCCGCGTAGGCGGCGGCGTAGAGCGCCAGCAGCTCGTCGAGCAGCGTCACCGCGGCGGCCGCGGCGGCGTTGCGACAGGCGCTCGCGTAGGCCTCCAGCGCCGCGCGGTAGCGGTCGCAGGGCGCGCTCTTCAGCGCGTTCGCGCCCGACCCGACGACGAGCTCGGCGAGCGGCGGCTCGGGCAGCTCGCCGCGCATGACCTCCAGGCAGCGGTCAAGCCGCGCCCGCGCCTCGACGACGCGCTGGCCGGCGCCGGCGAGCACGAGCTCCTGCGCGGCGGCGGCGGCGGCCTCGTGCAGCTCGGCGCGCAGCTCCTGCGGCGACGGCGGCGACGGCGGCAGCGGCAGGCGCGGGCGCGTCTGGCCGGCGCTGCGCAAGGCGTCGTGCGCGGCGGCGACCATCCGCCGCAGGCGGTCGGTGTCGTAGGCGGCGACGAGATCGAGCGCCGCGGCGCCGTGCTCGCCGTCCAGCCAGGCGCCGAGCGCGTCGTCCCAGGCGCGGTCGCGCAGCGTGCGAGCGGCGGCCTCGTCGAGGACGGTGAAGGCGGGGTCCAGGCCCGCGGCGATCGCGTGGGCGCGCAGGACGCGGGCGCAGAAGCCGTGGATCGTCGAGACCCAGGCGGCCTCGGTCTCGCGCGCCTCGTCGCGGCGGCCGAGCTCGACGAAGCGCTCGCGCACGCGGGCGCGCAGCTCGCCGGCCGCGCGCTCGGTGAACGTGATCGCGAGGATCCGCGACGGCCGCACGCCGTCCTCGAGCACCGAGCGCACGAACCGCTCGACGAGCACCGAGGTCTTGCCGCTGCCGGCGTTGGCCTCGAGCAGCAGCGAGCCCTCGCGGGCGCGGATCGCGTCGGACTGCTCGCCGGTGAAGGCGCGGCCGGCGGGGCCGAGGAGCGTCGTCGGGCTCACGGCAGCGCGCCGTACCTCGTCGCAGCGTTCATGGCACGGGTCATCGCAGGTCCTCGCTATGCGGCGTCGCAGCGGCAGATCGTGGGGTAGGCGCAGCCGCTCTTGTCCCAGGCGCAGCTCTGCGGGCGCGGCTCCAGCGCGCCGGAGCGCAGCTCGGCGACCGTCCGCAGGACGTCCTCCAGGACGCCGTCGAGGATCGCGTCGAAGCGCTCGCGCGGGTGGCGGTCGGTCTTGACGGTGTCCAGGCCGGGGTCGGCGTCGGCGAGCACGAGGCCGCGGGCGCGCTGGTCCTTGCCGCCGAGCGGCTGGTAGAGACCACCGATCGGGTGCAGCCCGAGGACGTCGCGGGCGGCGAGGATGTACAGCGCGATCTGGTACCTGCGCTCCTTGCGCCAGTTGGCCGACTCGACGACGTTGCGGCCCTTGTAGTCGTAGACGACCGCGTCGCCGGCGCCGTCCTCGTCGATGCGGTCGATCCGCCCGCCGATCGCGATGCCGTCGCCGAGCGCCAGCGGCGGGAGCTCGGCGTCGCGCGTGCCGAACTCGACCTCAAGGCGAGCGGGCGCCAGCGACGAGCCGTCGGCGGCGGCGTGCGCGAGGTAGCGCTGCAGGTCGGCGCGCAGCCGGTGCGCGAGCGCGCGCTGGCGGCGCGGGTCGCGCGAGATCTGAAACTCGGCCTTGGCGGCGTAGGCGTCCAGCGCGTCGTTCGCCAGCCGCTGCGCCAGCTGCAGGCTGTCGGGCCGCACGCGCGCGCTGCCGGTCTGCTCGGTGAGGCCGCGCAGCGTCGCCTCCAGGACCGCGTGGGCGAGCGCGCCGCGCAGCATGAGCTCGGGGTCGGGGGTCAGGCCCTCGGGGTTCAGCGTGCGCTCGACGAACCACTTCACCGGGCAGCCCGCCCACAGCTCGATCCCCGAGGCCGACCAGGTCGGGCGCTCGCGCAGATCGGCCAGCAGCGCGCTGTCCGAGAGTGGGGCGATCGATCCCTCGCGGTGGCGCGGCTCGGCGGCGGCCGCGGCACGCAGGCGCTCGCGCTCGGTCGGCGGCGCGCCCTCCGGCCAGCCGACCTCGCCGAGCGTGCGCATCCGGCGGCGCTCGCTCAGCTCGGGACCGAAGAGGTCGCAGACGTCGGAGATGAAGAACGACGGGACGGCCTGCTCGCCGTCGTCGCCGGCCTCGTGCCACGTCAGGTAGAGGCGCTCCTCGGGGCGCGAGACGGTCGCGTAGAAGAGGTAGCGCTCGGCGCCGAGGTCGTCGCGGCGGCGCAGCCGCAGGCCCGACGCGGCGGCGATCTCGTCGCGCTCGGCGTCGCCGAAGAAGGGCTCGGGGCGCGGGTTCTGCGGGAACTCGCCCTCCTGCAGGCCGCACGCGAACAGCGCGCGCACGCGGCGGGCGCGCAGCGACAGCGGGTCGGTGACGGTCACGCGGCCGGGGGCCGGGCGCTCGCCGATCGGGACCTCGAGGTCGTCGAGCAGCGCGACGAGCTCGGCCGGCGAGGGTGCGAGCGTGCGGTCGGCGGCGACGATCGCGGCGAGCTGGTCGAGCGCGCGGCGGCCGGCCTTGAGCACCGCAGCGTCCTGGGCGTCGGGGCCGGTCAGGACCTCGGCGGCGCGCCGCCGGGGGGCGGCGAAGAGGCCTGCGAGCTCGGCGCTCGCGCGCGCCAGCAGCGCGGCGCCGCCGCGGCGGTCGGCCTCGCGCAGGCGGTCGATCGCGTCCAGCGGCCAGTGCTCGGCCTCCCACAGCGCGCGGGCGCCGTCGGCGCTGCGCGCGCCCTCCTGGCGCGCCCTGGCCTCGAGGCGGTCGGCGAGCTCGGGGTGATGCAGGAGCCCGGGCGTGCGCAGCCACGAGAGCAGGTTCTCGGCGCTGGCGTCGTGCAGCGCGCAGCGCAGCAGCGCGACGAGCCCGCGCCCGAGCGCCGTGTGGCCGAAGGCGACGTCGCGCGTGAGCGCGACCGGCACGCCGAAGGCGCCGAAGACCTCGACGAGCAGCGCCGCCTGCTCGTGCGGCCGGCGCAGCACGACCGCGATCTCCTCGGGCGCGATCCCCTCCTCGGCGGTCAGGCGGGCGATCTCGGCCGCGACGAGCTCGAGCTCGGCGCGCTCGCCGCCGCCCTGCATGAGCGTCACCGCGTCGCCGGGATCGACCGGGTCGGGATCGAAGAGCTGGTCGTCGGCGAGCTCGAAGAGGCCGCGCTCGAGGTGGTGCAGCGCGTCGCGGGCGGCGGGCGCGTAGTGCTCGGCGCGCGGCTTGAGGTGCTGGTGGCGCACGCCCTCGTGCAGCAGCTCGGCGAACGTCGTGGCGCGGCCCGCGAAGGCCATCCGGCCGGGCTCGTAGGACAGCGACAGCGTGACCTCGGCGCCGGTGGCGGCGAGCGTCTCGACGGCGTCGCGCTGCAGCGGCAGCAGGTCGTCGAAGCCGTAGAAGTAGACGGGCGTGTCGCCCCAGGCGGCCGGGTTCTCGCGCAGGGCGTCGAGCGCGGCGGCGGCGAAGAGCGGGGCGTCGAGCTTGCCGAGGCGCTCGAGCGCGCGGCGGTAGGCGGCGTAGAGCGCGGCGACCTCGTTGCCGTAGGCGAGCCGGCCGGCGTCGGCGGCGGCCCAGGCGCGCAGCGCCTGCGTGAGGCGCTGCGGCGTGACGCGGCGCTCCTCGAGCTCGTCGACGAGCCGCAGCAGCTCGCGGACGAACCCGCGCGTGGCGGCCGAGCGGGCCAGCGCGCGCAGCTCGGTCCGGCCGACCGCGGCCGCCGCGACGCGCTCGCGCGCGAGCCTCGCCAGCGGGCGCCCGCGGACCCCGCCGCGCTTGGCCGCCTCCTCGATCAGCCACGCGAACTGCGCGACGTGCGCGCCGAACACGACCCCGCCCGCGGCCAGCTCGGTGCGGTAGCGCTCGACGTCGGCAAACGTCGGCACGACGAGGATCGGCGCCTGCCCGCGCTGCAGCGCCGCGCGGTAGCCGTCGAGCACGACGCGGGCCTTCTCGGCGTTGGCGGGACCGGTGACGATCGTCAGTGGCACACGTCCATGGTCGCGCGTCGGGATGACGGTCTGACGCGGGTCGCCGCATCGTGGGCGGTTTTCGTGCGAGGCGGGCGGTGGCGCGGGCGCTCGATCGCACTGAGTGGCGAGGTATGCACCGCCGCGGCGCACAACTCGCCACTCACCGCGGACCGAGCGCCCCGGCGCCCGACCCGCTTCCCTCATCGCCGCCGGACCGCGACCCGCGTCACCGCGGCCGCGGAGCACACCTCAGCGCTTGGGCCCCGGCGCCGGCAGCGGCACCGGGTCGCCGGGCCCCGGCCCCGGGTCCTGCGGGCGCTGCGGGAAGGCCTCGAACGCCAGCGGCGCCAGGGTGTCCAGGCGGCTCGCCGCGAGCCCGGCGTAGGAGAGCGTGTAGAGCCGGTCGCCGACGACGAGCGAGCGTCCGATCGGCGGCGCGAAGTCGCCGCTCGCCGGCGCCGTGGTGGGCGGCAGCGGATGCGTGACCCGCCCCGCCTCGGCCAGCGCCGCCGCGCCGACCTTGAAGCCGACCGCCCCGCTGAACGTCGACCCGCTGGGCCCGAACGTCTGCAGCGGGATCACCGCGAGCGCCGAGGGCTGCCAGTACAGGAAGGCGTGCGGGTCGAACTCCGCGTCGGAGGTCGAGTTGCCGCCGAGCGACGCGACCGCCAGGCGGGCCGGCCTGCGCACGTCGGAGACGTCGAACAGCGACAGCTGCGTGCCGAGCGTGCGCCCCTGCGCGGTGGCGTCCTGGCCGACGCCGAGCAGCAGGTCGTCGGAGATCGGGTGCAGGTAGGACGAGAAGCCCTGGATCTTCAGCTCGCCCAGCACGCGCGGGTTAGATGTGCTCGACAGGTCCAGCGTGTAGAGCGGGTCGACCTGCTTGAACGTCACGACGTAGCCCTTGTCGCCCGCGAAGCGGACCGCGTAGATGCGCTCGCCGCGCCCCAGCCCGCCGACGCGGCCGAGCGGCTGCAGCCGCGCGCCCCGCTCGCCCAGGATTGTCACGAAGCTCTCGCTCTCGCCCGTCTGCGTCCCCTCGAACCACTGCGGCTCCTCCGTCGAGGCGACCCGCAGCGCGCCGTCGAACTCCGACAGCGAGTACTGGTTCAGGACGAAGCCGGCGACGTCGCCGGACGACGCGTACGTCGTCTCGCCCGGCTTGGAGGCGTCGAAGCGGTGGATCTCCGTGCGCGGCCGCGCCGGCAGCGCGCGGCCGGCCTCCAGCGACGCGACGTAGCGCTGGGAGGCGACGTAGAGGCCGGTCGGCGACCCGTAGACCGTCTGCGCGCCCGCCATGATCGCGTCGCGGTCGACGGAGAACAGGCCCTTGTCGAGGTCGATCGTCAGCACGGTCAGCAGATCCAGGCCGGAGAACGAGCGCGGGTGGCGCACGTCGTCGCACGCGACGACCGAGCGCCTGAAGGTCCGGCCCGACAGCGCGCTGCGCAGCACCGTCCGCGGCACCCAGCGGCGCACGCCGGAGCTGCGGACCGCCGCCGGGCGGATGAAGTCCGGCGACGAGCCGACGACGACGCGGGCGGTCGAGCCGGTCATGCGAGCGTCGGCGAGCGCGCCGTCGACCGTCATCGAGCGGCGCACGGTCATCGCCGCCGGGTTGCTGATGTCGACCTCCGTCAGCACGACCTGCGAGGACCTGATGGCGATGTCGGTCGCGAAGCCGATGACCGGGCCGCCGCCGCCGTAGGACGTGCTCATGACGAGCGCGCGGTCGCCGCGGATGAAGAGCTCCTGGCCGCCGCCCGCGAGCTCCAGCGAGCCGACGAGCCGCGGCGCGTCGCCGGTCACGTCCAGCGCGCGCAGCGTGCCGTCGGCGATCGCGAAGACGTGCTTGCCGTCGGTCTTGACGATGTCGGGCTCGTCGACGCCGACCTCCTGCACGTTCGTCGTCGAGAACGTCGGCGTCGCCGTGCCGGAGCCGGCCTTGGACTCGGCGGCCGCGGGCGCCGGGGTGCCGACCGCGTCGGCGAGCGTCTGCACGCGCGTGGGTGCGTCGAGCACCTGCGGCACGACGATCCCGGCCCGCGTCGGCACGCCCGTGCCGCCGCCGGTGCGCCGGGCGTTGCGCCGCGCGTAGCCCAGCAGCGCGCCGCAGGAGTTGAAGGCCGGCAGCGCCGACGGCGCGGCCGCGCGCTTGCGCGCCGCCGCGGGGGCGCTCGCCGGCAGCGCCAGCAGCGCGACCGCCATCGCCGCCAGCAGTACCCGTGTCGTCCCGATCGCCCGTGTCATCGCAGCCTCCGTGTCGCGCTCATGGGGACACTACGCCCCGGGCGGGCAGCCGTCACACGGCCGCCGGCAGCGCGCCCGCCAGAACCGCCGCGCGCGCCACCCGCCGCGCGTCGGCGAACGCGTCGCGCGAGCCGAGCAGGACGATCCCGATGCGCCGGCCCTCGCGCTCGACGACCGTCACGAGGCAGAAGCCAGCCGGGTTCGTGAAGCCGGTCTTCAGCCCGATCGCGCCCGGGAAGCGGTCGCGCAGCAGGTGGTTGGTGGTGCGCAGCGTGAGCTTGCGCCCCGAGCCCGTCCAGACGCGGGCGTAGCGCTTGCGCGCGATCCGGGCGATCCGCGGCTCGGCGATCGCGCGCATCGCGAGCACTGCGAGGTCGGCCGGGCAGGAGCGATCGCCCGCGTTGAGCCCGTGCGGGTCGACGTAGTGCGTGCAGGTCAGGCCCAGCAGCTTCGCGCGCCGGTTCATGAGCGCCACCCAGGCGCGCTCGGAGCCCGCGCCGGCGATCGCGAGCGTCACCGCGGCGTCGTTGGCGGAGGAGATCAGCAGGCCCTTGAGCAGCACCTCGGCGCGGACCTTGCGCCCCGGCTTCAGCCCGCCCATGCGCGAGCCGCCGACCTGGTCGGCGCGCCGCGGGATGCGCACGAGGTCGCGCGGGCCGAAGCGCTCGACGGCGAGCACGGCGGTCATGAGCTTCGTGAGGCTCGCGATCGGGCGCGTGCGCGTCGCGCCGCGGCGCCACAGGACGCGCCCGTCGGCGAGGTCGAACGCCAGCCCGGCGCGCGGCGCGGGCCTGAGGCGCAGCGAGGCCAGCAGCGACGGCTGCGCCAGGTCGACGTGCGCGGCGCTCGCGGCCTGCGGCAGCGGGCCGACCTCGGCCTGCACGGGCGGCTTCGCCGACACCGGCGGGGGCAGCCGCGCGACCGTCGCCGCCGGCGACGTCCCGCTGACCGGCCCCTCCGGGCCGACCGCCAGCCAGGCGCCCGCGACGACGACCACCGCCAGCGCCAGCAGCCCCGCCAGGCGGGTCGAGCTAGGCGGCGGCCTCCGTCGCGTCCGTCGCCGCGGGCTGCTCAGCAGCATCGGCTTCGGCGGCGGGGTCGACCTTCGCCCCCTCGCGGGCCCACGGCTCATCGAACTCCACCCGCCACTTGCCCTCCTCGCTCTGCTGCAACGCCAGCCGCGCCCGGAACGAACGCCCGCTGCGGCCCTTGAAGCCGGTCACGGGCTTGGCCGTCCGGCCGGTCGCGATGAGCTCCTTCGCCACGGCCATCGGCAGCGTCTTGCTCGCCTTGGACTTCCAGATCACGAAGCCGCAGCCCGGATCCTCGCGCGACCAGCACGAGAAGCCCTTGCGGTTCTCGACGATGTCGTTGCCGCAGATCGGGCACGGACCGAGATTCGCCCGCGGGATGCGAACGTCCTTCAGCTTGGCGTCGAGCTCCTGCACGGTCGAGGCGGCGAAGCCGGCGATGTCGGCCATGAACTCGCGCCGCGGCTCCTCCCCGCGCTCGATCTTGCCGAGCCGCTGCTCCCAGTCGCCGGTCATCGACGGCGACGTCAGCGGATGCTCGCCGAGCAGGCGGATGACGTTCAGGCCCTTCTCGGTCGCGACGAGCGAGCGCGCGTCGCGCTCGACGTAGCCGACGTCGATCAGGCGCTCGATGATCGACGCCCGCGTCGCCGGCGTGCCGATGCCCGACTCCTTCATCGCCTCGCGCATCTCGTCGTCGTCGACGAGCCGGCCGGCGGTCTCCATCGCGCCCAGCAGCGACGCGTCGGAGTAGCGCCGCGGCGGCTTGGTCTCCTTCTCGGCCGCGGCGACCTCGCGCGTCTGCACGTCCTCGGCGAACACGAGCTTGGGCAGCTGCTGGTCGCGGCCCTCGTCGTCGTCGTCGGCGGTCTCGCCGCCGCCCGCCAGCTCGCCGTAGACGCCGCGCCAGCCCGGCACGATCAGCACCTTGCCGCGCGTGCGGAAGACGTGTCCCGCGACGGTCGTCTCGACCTTCGTGTTCTCGAAGACGGCCTCGGGGTGGAAGACCGCGAGGAAGCGGCGGGCGACCATGTCGTAGATGCGGCGGTCGTCGTCGGAGAGCTTCTCGAGGTTGTGCGTCGAGTTCGTCGGGATGATCGCGTGGTGGTCGCCGACCTTGTCGTCGGCGACGACGCGCGCCAGCGGCAGCATGTCCAGGCCCTGGACGTAGGCGGCCGAGGTCTGGTACTCGCGCCCGGCGGCGCCGACGTGGCCGGCGATCGGCTTCAGCTCGGCGATCATGTCGCTCGTCAGGAAGCGCGAGCTCGTACGCGGATAGGTGAGCACCTTGTGCTCCTCGTAGCAGCGCTGGGCGGCGGCGAGCGTGCGGCGCGCGGTGAAGCCGTAGCGGCTGTTGGCCTCGCGCTGCAGCGACGTGAGGTCGTAGAGCAGCGGCGAGCGCTCCTTGCGCTCCTTGGTCTCCAGCTGCGTGATCTCGCCGGTCTGGCCGCGAACGGCGTCGACGACCGCCGCTGCCGCCTCGGCGGTCGCCATGCGCGGCTTGGAGCCGTCGTGGTAGCGGCCCTCGTAGACGCGCTCGCCGCTGGCGGCGAAGACGGCGTCGACGAGCCAGTAGGCCTCGGGCTTGAACGCCCGGATCTCCTCCTCGCGGCGCGTGATGATCGCGAGCGTCGGCGTCTGCACGCGGCCCAGCGAGACCGCGCCGTCGAACGACGAGCGCAGGCGGATCGTCGCGGCGCGGGTCGCGTTCATGCCGACGATCCAGTCGGACTCCGAGCGCGAGCGGGCGGCGGCCTCGAGCTGGGCGAACTCCTCGCCCGGGCGCAGCTCGTCGAACGCGCGCTGCATCGCGGCCTTCGTCATCGACGACAGCCACAGCCGCCGGACGGGCTTCTTGGAGCCCGCCTTCTCGAAGAGGTAGGCGAAGATCAGCTCGCCCTCGCGACCGGCGTCGCAGGCGTTGATGACGTCGCCGACCTCGTCGCGGCGCAGCTGCTGGGTCACGACCGACATCTGCTTCTTGGAGCGCTCGTCGCGCACGACGAGCTTGAACTTGTCGGGCACGATCGGCAGATCGGCCATCCGCCACTTCTTGTACTTCGCGTCGTACTCGTCGGGCTCGGCGAGCTGGACGAGATGCCCCACCGCCCAGGTCAGCACGTGCTCAGGGCCCTCGAGGTAGCCCTCGTGCTTGGCGAACGGCCCCGGCAGGACGCGCGCGAGGTCGCGTCCCACGGACGGCTTCTCGGCAATGACGAGTGTCTTGGACATCGGCGGCAGGGTAGCGCCATCCCGATGTCCGACCCCAACGCCTTAATCCTCGCGGCGCCTTCGTCAGCGTGCGCAGGGCCCGGTGCCGACCGGGCCCGAGGCGCCGCGCAGCTCCTTGCGGACGATGTCGTTGGGGATCGCGAAGCCGCCCGCCGGGCCGCCGCTGGTGGACTTCGCGAAGACCGTCGCGGCGACGCGGCCGGCGACGTCGACGATCGGCCCGCCGGAGTTGCCGGGCTGGACGTTGCCGCGGAAGGCGACGATCTTGCGGCGCACGAGGCGCTGGCCGTAGGCGTCCTGCGTGAGGACGACCTCGGTGGGGCCGATGCGGGTGGCGCGGGCGGTGAACGGCCCGCTGAGCGGATAGCCGAGCGCGGCCCCCGGCTCGCCGACCTTCACCTCGCGCGCGTAGGGGAGCGGCCCGGCCGGCAGCCCCGGCACGCGCAGCACGGCGATGTCGTTGCGGGAGTCGAAGGCGATCGCCGTCGCCGGGTACTGGCGGCCGCGGTCGCGCATCCGGACGACGGTCTCGCCCTGGTCCTGGCCGGCGACGACGTGCGCGTTGGTCACGACGACGCCCGGGGACGGCACCCAGCCCGAGCCCGACACCCCCAGGCCGCAGGAGTTGCCGAGGATCTGCACGACGGAGTTGCCCGCCTGCTGGATGTCCGGGTCACGGGCGACCGAGCCCTTCGGCGCGGGGACGTTGGCGTCGGGACCGGTGACACGCGGGAAGGGGTCGAAGCGTGCCAGCGCCTTGAGGACCTTGTCGGACGGCAGGATCTCGTTGAGCTCCCGGAGGATCGCCGACTTCTGGATCGAGCGGCGGTAGTCGCGGATGCCCGGGGTCTGCAGCACGATGACGCTCAGCAGCCAGGCGATCCCGAGCGCCAGGCCGATCGCCAACAGGCTGCCGAGGATGCCGTCGATCGTGCGCAGCGCGGGCGACACCATCGCCGTGCGCATGGCGCCCGCGATGCCCTCCGCCCCGGCCGAGATCAGCGTCCCGCCGATGAGCGCACCGAGCAGTCCGAACAGCGGCGCGAAGGGCGACTGGTTGCCCTCCGTCAGCAGCTGCGGTCCGAAGCGCGTGCCAAGGTAGGCGCCGGCCGCGAAGCCCGCCAGCGACAGCGCGCCGATGAGAAAACCCCGCGCGAAGCCCACCAGCGCGAAGAACGCTGCGAACGCGAGGATGATGAAGTCGATCGGCGTCACGGTGCTGATGCTGGCGTGATGCTGTCCGCGGGCAGGCCATAGTTCGTCGCCATGCCGTCCGCTTCGTCACGTTCGCGCCGGTCCCCTCCTTCCCTGCGGATGATCATCGCAAGCGCCCTCGCCGTCGCGCTCCTCGCCGCCGCGCTCTTCCTCGTCTTCGGGGGCTCGCGGCCGGCCGCGCAGGTCCGCGCGGAGAGCTTCGCGGCGGCCTGGGCCCGCGGTGACTACCCGGCGATGCACGCCGAGCTGAGCGAGGAGGCGCGGCGGGCGACGCCGCTGGCCGAGTTCGTCGCCGCCTACAAGGAGGCGGCCGCCACGGCCACCACGGTCACGCTGCGCCCGGGCAAGGTCGGCGAGCCCGTCGACGGCGTCGTCCGCCTGCCCGTGACGGTCCGCACGCGCGTCTTCGGGCCCGTCGCGGTGACGCTGCGCCTGCCCTTCGTCGGCAAGGACGACGCGGCGCGCATCGACTGGACGCCCAACCTCACCTTCCCCGGCGTCCGGCGCGGCGAGACGCTCGTGCGCCACATGCAGCTGCCGCGCCGCGCGGACCTGCTCGCCCGCGACGGCACGCCGCTGGCGCAGGGCCCCGAGCGCACGTCGCCGATCGCCGACATCGCGGGCTCGATCGTCGGCGAGCTCGGCCCGGCGCCGGTCGAGCGCGTGCCCGAGCTGCGCGCGCTCGGCTACCCCGACGACGCGCAGGTCGGGACGTCGGGCCTGGAGCGCGTCTTCGACGAGAAGCTCGCCGGGCGCCCCGGCGGCGTGCTGCGCGCCGGCGACCGGACGCTGGCCAGCAGCCTGGCGCGGCCCTCGCCGGCGGTGCGGACGTCGATCGACCCCGACGTCCAGCGCGCCGCGGTCGAGGCCAAGGGCGCCCGCCTCGGCGGCGTGGCGGCCGTGCGGCCGCGGACGGGCGAGATCCTCGCGCTGTCGGGCGTCGCGTTCTCGGGTCTGCAGCCGCCCGGCTCGACCTTCAAGATCATCACCCTCACCGGCGTGCTGCAGGCCGGGCTGGCCGGGCCCAACTCGACCTACCCGGTGGAGACGAAGACGACGATCGAGGGCGTCGAGATCGAGAACGCCAACGGCGAGTCCTGCGGCGGCTCGCTGCGGGCGTCGTTCGCGCACTCCTGTAACTCCGTCTTCGCACCGCTCGGCGCCCGGCTGGGTCCCGACCGGCTCGTCAAGGCCGCCGAGGCGTTCGGCTTCAACGAGGACCTCGGCATCCCCGGGGCGGCGACGAGCACGATCCCCGCCGCGGACGAGATCGGCGACAGCCTCGCGGTCGGCTCGTCGGCGATCGGCCAGGGGCGCGTCCAGGCGACCGCGCTGCAGATGGCGCTGGTGGCGGCGACGATCGCCGGGCGCGGCAAGCGCCCGCGGCTCACGCTGGAGCGCAGCGCGCAGGTCCGCCGCAGGCAGACGGTCGACGTCGGCACCGCGCGCCAGGTCGGGCGCTTCATGGAGGCCGTCGTCAACGAGGGCACCGGCACCGCGGCCAGGATCAGCGGCGTCCAGGTCGCCGGCAAGACCGGCACCGCCGAGCTGCGCGACACGGTCAAGCAGGAGGACTGCATCCCCAGCCCCGAGGTTCCCGAGTGCCCGCCGGTGCTGCCCAACGACCCCACCGACACCGACGCCTGGTTCTCGGCCTACGCCCCGTCGGGCAAGCCGCGCATCGCGGTCGGCGTGCTGCTCGTCGCCTCCGGCGCGGGCGGCGACACGGCCGCGCCGGTGGCCAAGCAGGTGCTGGTCGCGGGGCTCAAGGCGACGAGCTGAGGCGCCGGCGCCGGTCGGCGACCGGCGGGCGTTCGCGACCTAGGCTCCTAGACGTCGAGGTCGACGATGCCGGTCTGCTGCCGGCCGCTGGCGCTCTGGATCTCGAGCTCGAGCGGGCGGTTGCCGAGCGTCGTGAGCGAGAGCTTGAAGAGGATCAGCTGACCGCGGATCGGCGTGTCGAAGGCCGGCGTGTCGCGCAGCGGCAGGGTCTCGCCGGGCGGGACCGCGGCCGTCGAGTGGTAGGCGAAGAGGTTCGTGTCGTCCAGCTCGATCGGCCGGAACTCCTCCTCCTGCGTGTCGACGATCTTGATGTCGCGGGCCGGCGGCGCCGACTTCTTGCTCTCGTTCTGCACGCGCATGAAGACGCCGAACCAGACCTCGTCGGGCTTGAGCTCGCGCTGGGCCTCCGGGAGGCCCTGGAGGTAGGGCTTGTCCTGGACGTCGTCGGGGTTGAGCTGGCGCGAGATCTGAACCTGGTACTTCAGGTCGCCGATGTCGAGGTAGAGCCCCTCGGTCTCGGCGCGCACGATCTTCGCGTCCTTGTCGACGTGTTTGCCGCAGGCCGCCAGCCCGCCGCTGGCGAGCAGGGCGAGGACGAGTGCGAGCGGTCGGCGGAGGCGAGGCACGGGCGGCGGGAAATCTACAGCCTGAAGCCGGTGGCGGGCTTGCGCGCTCCACCCGACAGCGTCGTGCGGGCGCCGCGCGCCTCGCCGTTCTCGAGGATCGAGCGCAGCCGCTCGAGCGCGCGGCGGTGACAGCGCGTCGTCGCCGCGGGGACCCGCAGGAACTTCTCCATGAGACGGTCGGACTGCGTCGCGGGCTCGGTCTGCGTGACGAACGTGACGTCCGTCTTGCCGCTGCCGGCGTCCGTCAGGCGCCACTCGGTCCGCGTGCGCACGCGGTTGAAGCGCCCGGCGCGGCCCGTCGCGAGGATCCGCTCGGGCGGCTGGACCTCGGCGAACGTCAGATCGCCGTAGGAGAAGCGGTCGAAGCGCGACTTCACGCGAAAGCGGGCGCCTGCGCCCTTGCCGTAGGAGTCCTCGCGGGTCAGGTGCCAGTCAACGAGGCAGTGATCGGTGAACTCCTGGTGGTTGGCCACGTCGGCGAGGTACTCGAAGACCTCCTCACGCGGGCGGGCGATCGACGTCGTGAGCGTGACGGGCTCCATCGCCCGCCAATCTACTCCGGGACGATCGCGGGCGGCGAGACGGCGGCGAGGCGGTGGATGCGCACCGCGCAGCCGAATTCGCTGTTGCGGACGGGCTCGCTGCGCTCGGGCGCGCCGCGGCGCAGCGGACGGCAGAGCTCGCACACGGTCGCGCCGCCGGCGTAGCGGTGCAGCGTCTCGCCGATCAGCGGCGTGCGGCCGCAGTCGGCGCAGCGGTCGGTCCCGGTCGCGAGCGCCCCGACGCTCTTGCGCAGGAGCGCGCGCTCGAGATCCTGTTCGTCGATCGTCACAACGGCTCGTGGCATGGGGCGTGGTTCGGCGCACCCCGAGCCTCTCCTGCCACCGTCTTGAGGACGCGTTTAGCGGGGCCGTGACCATGGGTAGCCACCCTGCTCTTGACGCGGGGGGTTCCCTTGACCTGCTTGCTATATTCCGCACAAGCCGAGGGAGCCGGCGGATCACCCCTGTAACGCTGGCGAAAGGGAGTGTCGGGCCATGGAGTCACTGCCTACGGGACTGACTGGGACGACGGTCGGAGGAGCACGCTTCAAGCGCCCGGAGCCAGACGCGATCTCCGCCGACGGCGACGCGCTGCTCGTTGCGGCCCGCGACGCGATCGAGGAGCCCGGCCGCTACCTCGTCTTCCAGGACACGGGGACGATCCGCACCGTCCCGATGACCGGCGACAGCATGCGCATCGGCCGCAGCCTGTCGGCCGATCTGCGCTTCGAGGACCCGACCGTCTCGCGCCGGCACGCCGTGCTCGTGGTCGAGGCCGGGGCCGTCCGCGTGCTCGACGACCGCAGCCTCAACGGCGTCTTCGTCAACGGCGAGCGGATCGTCTCCCAGGAGCTCGCCGACGGCGACGAGATCGTCGTCGGGCGCTATCGCCTGCGCTTCGCCGACCGGACGGCCGAGGTGGCCGCAGCCGGGGCCGCCGCCTCAGCGGCCGAGTAGCATCCGCGCCCTTGGGCGCCACCACGATCGCAGTCCTCTCCCAGAAGGGCGGAACCGGCAAGACGACGTCGGTTCGTACGCTGACCGACGTCTTCCGCCGTCTCGGCCTGGACGTGCTCGCCGTCGATCTCGACCCGCAGGGCAACCTGTCGGACTACTTCGACGTCGATCCCGAGGCGTCGCCGACGATCGTCGACGTGCTCGCCGGCAAGGCGGCCGCCGCCGAGGCGGTCCACGACGACATCATCCCCGCGAACCTCGCGCTCGCCGAGACCGAGCTGATGCTCGCCGGCAAGATGGGCCGCGAGCTGACGCTCAAGCGCGCGCTCAAGCCGCTGCGCAAGCGCTATGACCTGATCATCCTGGACTGCCCGCCGTCGCTGGGGCTGCTGACCGTCAACGCGCTCGTCGCCGCCGACCAGGCGCTGCTGACGACCGAGGCGCAGTACTTCGCGCTGCAGGGCGTCGAGCAGGCGCTCGAGGTCATCGAGCTGGCCCGCGACGGCCTGAACCCCGACCTCGGCTGGCTCGGCGTCGTCTTCAACATCGCCGACATGCGCACGCGCCACAGCCGCGACGCCTACGACACGCTGCGCAAGCACGTCGGCCGCAAGCTGCTGGACACGACGATCCGCTCGTCGATCGCCTACGCCGAGGCGGCCGAGCGCGCGATCTCGATCCTCGACCACCGTCCCGATCTCGCCGCCGACTACCTCGCGCTCGCCGACGAGCTGCTGATGCGCCTGAAGCTGCCCGAGCCGCGGGCGCGCCTGAAGGCGCTGATCGAGGCCTCCTAGACGATGACGCTGCGGCGCGCAGCCGTTGCGCTCGTCGCCGTCGCCTGCGCCGCCGTCGCGGTCGTCGTCGGGCTGGCGTTCACGCGGGGCGACGACGGCGCCAGCCCCTCCCCGCGCCTGCACGTCGCGCCCTCGCCGCGCGAGACGCCGCGCCTGACCCAGGAGCCGACGCTGCGACCGCGCGGGCCCTTCGGCGCCCAGCTCGGGCGCCGGACGCAGCTGCGCGCGAGCCCCGGCGGGCGCGTCGTCGCGGCGCTCGGCACGCGCACCGGCTACGGCTCGGAGCGCGTCCTGTCGGTCGTCGGGCGCCGCGGCCCGTGGCTGGCGGTCCTGTCGCACTACATGCCCAACTCGCGGCCGGGCTGGATCCGCGCCGACAGCGCGACGCTGCTGCACCAGCCCTACACGCTGCACGTCGACCTCTCCGCGCGCGAGCTCGAGGTGCGCCACGAGGGCCGGCGGGTGCGGCGCGTCACCGTCGCCATCGGCCGTCCCGGCACGACGACGCCCACCGGCCGCTTCGCGGTCACCGACCGGCTGCGGATCACCGGTGGCCGCGGGCCCTACGGCTGCTGCGCGCTGGCGCTCACCGGCCGCCAGCCGAACGTGCCCCAGGGCTGGAGCGGCGGCGACCGGATCGCGATCCACGGCACGTCCAGCGAGGCCTCGCTCGGCACGCCCGCCAGCAGCGGCTGCCTGCGCGCCGCCGACCGCGACATGCGCTGGCTGCTGGCGCGGGTGCCGGTCGGCGCGCCCGTGACGGTCCGGGCCTAGGAGTCTGTCCTAGAGCTCGCGCACGTCGGCGCCCTGCGTCTCGAACGGGGCGCGCAGGACGTCGGCCCAGCCCTCGGTCTCGCGCCGCAGCCGGCCGACGACCGCGCCGGTCGCGTCGGCCTGCGTCCAGAACAGGATCGTCGGCCCCGCGCCGGAGATCGTCGCCCCGATCGCGCCCAGCTCGGTGGCGCGCTGCAGCAGCGCCATCGAGTCGGGGAACAGGTGTGCGCGGTAGGGCTGGTGCAGCCGGTCCTGCAGCCCGCGCCCGACGAGGCTCAGATCGCCGGTCGCCAGGCCGAGCGTCAGCATCGCCGCGTGCGCGACGTTGGCGACCGCGTCGGCCAGCGGCACGGTCGCGGGCAGCGCGCGGCGCGCGACCGCGGTGCGCACCGCGCTGCGCGGCACGACGATCACGCACTCCAGGCCGTCGGGCGGCTCGAAGCGGGCGACCTCGCCGCCGCTCACGATGCAGAAGCCGCCGAGCAGCGCGGCGGCGGCGTTGTCGGGGTGGCCCTCGAGCTCGGTCGCGTGGGCGAGCAGGTCCTCGTCGAGCTCGAGCACGTGCGCGGCGGCGACGAGGCCCGCGACGTAGGCCGCGGCGCTGGACCCCAGCCCGCCCGACAGCGGGACCTGCGAGCGGATGCGGAACGTGAAGTCGTCGGGCGGGTGCAGCCGCGCGAAGCCGCGCACGCAGAGGTTGCGGCGGTCGCGGGCGATGTCGAGCTTCGTCTCGACGGCGAAGCGGCCGTTCTCGACGACCTCCAGCTCGACGTGCAGCGCGAGCGCCGCCGCGAAGACGTCGAATCCGGGCCCGAGGTTCGCCGACGAGGCGGGGACGCGGACGAGCCGGCGGCGGTGCATCAGGCGAGGACCGCTTCCTCCACGGCCGCGAGGTTGGGCTCGCAGGCGATGACGCCGCCGGCGTTGTCGAGCGCGGTCTGCGGGTCCTTCAGGCCGTGGCCGGTCAGCACGCAGGCGACGCGCCGGGCGCCGTCGGCGCCGTAGCGCAGCAGCCCCGCGACGGAGGCCGCGCTCGCCGGCTCGCAGAAGACGCCCTCGCGCGCGGCCAGCAGCCGGTAGGCGCTGATGATCTCGCTGTCGGAGACCGCGCGGACCATGCCGTGCGAGGACGTCATCGCCTCCATCGCCTCCTCCCAGCGCGCCGGGTTGCCGATCCGGATCGCGCTCGCGATCGTCTCGGGGTGCTCGACCTTGTGGCCGAGCACGAGCGGCGCCGCGCCCTCGGCCTGGAAGCCGAACATCCGCGGTGCGATGCCGAGCTCGCCGAAGCCCTTCCAGTAGGCCGTGATGTTGCCGGCGTTGCCGACCGGGATGCAGAGGCCGTCGAGCTCGTCGACGACGTCCATGATCTCGAAGGCGCCGGTCTTCTGGCCCTCGAGGCGAAAGTGGTTGACGGAGTTGACGAGCGCGATCGGGTGGCGGTCGGTGAGCTCGCGCACGAGCATCAGGGCCTCGTCGAAGTTGCCGCGCAGCGCGATGACGCGGGCGCCGTGCATGAGCGCCTGGGCGAGCTTGCCGGCGGCGATCTTGCCCTCCGGCACGATCACCGCGCAGGTCAGCCCGCCGCGCGCGGCGTAGGCGGCGGCGCTCGCGGCGGTGTTGCCGGTCGAGGCGCAGATGACCGCCTTCGCGCCCTCGCGCACGGCGGCGCTGACGGCGCAGGTCATGCCGCGGTCCTTGAAGGAGCCGGTCGGGTTCATGCCGTCGAGCTTGAGCCAGACCTCGGCGTCGACGAGGCTCGAGATGTGCGGCGCGTGCACGAGCGGCGTGCCGCCCTCGCCGAGCGTGACGACGGGATCGCCGTCGGCGAAGGGCAGGCGGTCGCGGTAGCGCTCGATCAGGCCGGGCATCGGGCGTGACCCTATTCGGTCCCCTACACGAACTCCTCGTCGATGACGCGGATCGCGCGCGGCGGCGAGCGCAGGAAGTCCAGCGCGCCGATCGCCTCCACGGCGGCGAAGAAGCGCGACTCGAGGATCGGGTGCACGACCATCACCAGGCGCGCCCGCTCGCCCAGGCCCTTCTGCACGACGGACTTGATCGACGCCCCCTGCTCGCCGAGGACCTGCGCCACCTGGGCGAGCACGCCGGGGCGGTCGGCGACCTCCATGTGCAGGTAGAACGAGCACTCGACGTCGTCGACGATCTCGAGCGCCTGCGTCGTCTCGGGCGTCGAGGCGGGCGGGATCATCGCGCTGATGACGTCGCCGAGCACGGCGCTCGCCGTCTGCGGCCCGCCCGCGCCGGGCCCCGACATCGTGATCTCCGTGATCGCCTCGGACTCGACCGTCACGGCGTTGAACGGGCCGTGGACGCTCGCCAGCGGATGACCGGAGTACAGGAACGCCGGGTGCACGCGCACCGCGAGCCCGCCGTTGATGCGCTCGGCGGTGCCGATGAGCTTCAGGCCCAGGCCCAGCTCCTCGGCGTACTCCATGTCGTCGGCGGTGATCAGCTCGATGCCCTCGTAGCTGACCTGGTCGAGGTGCACCGGCGTGTCGAACGCCAGCCGCGCGAGGATCGCCATCTTCGCCGCCGCGTCCTTGCCGTTGACGTCGTCTGAGGGGTCGGACTCGGCGTAGCCGAGGCGCTGGGCGTCGGCGAGCGCATCGGCGTACGAGCAGCCGGTGCGCGCCATCTCGGACAGGATGAAGTTCGTCGTCCCGTTGACGATCCCGTGGACGCGGTCGACGTGGGCGCCGGCGAGCGACTCCTGCAGCACGCGGATGACCGGCACGACGCCCGCCACCGACGCCTCGAAGCGCAGCTGCACGCCCCGCTCGCGCGCGGCCGCCCACAGCTCCTCGCCGTGGACGCTGAGCAGCTGCTTGTTGGCGGTCACGACGTGGCGCCCCGCGGCCATCGCGCGCAGGACGTAGTCGCGCGCCGGGTCCAGCCCGCCCATCAGCTCGACGACGAGGTCGCAGCCCTCGAGGATCTCGTCGAAGTCGCCGCGCGAGCGCGTCAGGACGCCGCTGATCTGCGGCCGCAGTCCCGTGATCGCCGCCACGTGGTCGGCGCGCTCGGCGAGCAGCGTCTCGAAGGCGGCGCCGACGGTGCCGTGGCCGAGCAGGCCGATCCGGAAGCGCTCAGTCGACATCGCGCGCGGTGAGGTCCTCGTAGGTCTCGCGGCGGACGACCACGCGCGCCTCGCCCTGTGAGACGAAGATGACGGGCGGGCGCGGCACGCCGTTGTAGTTGTTGGCCATCGCGTGGCCGTAGGCGCCCGTCGCGGGCGTCACGATGACGTCCCCAACGCGCGGGTCGGCGAGGTCGGCCTCGCGCACGATCACGTCGCCGGACTCGCAGTGCTTGCCGACGACCTTTACGGCGGTGCCGCCGCCGAAGCGGTCGGCGATCTGCGCCTCGTAGACGGAGCCGTAGAGCATCGGGCGCAGGTTGTCGGACATCCCGCCGTCGACGGCGACCCAGGTCGAGACGTTGCGCTTGACGCTCTGCACGGTGTAGAGCGTCACCGTCGAGTTGGCCACGAGCGCGCGCCCGGGCTCGTCGAGGATCCGCTTGCCGGGCCCGAGCACGCGGTTGACGGCGTCGACCTTGGCGGCGACGTAGTCGGAGATCCGCGGCGGCTCCTGGTCGGGCGTGTACGCGACGCCGAGCCCGCCGCCGAGGTTGTAGGTGCCGAAGTCGCCCAGCGGCGCGATCGCCTCGATCGCCAGCCGGAAGGGCTCGAGCTCGAGCAGCTGGGACCCGATGTGCATGTGCAGCCCGACGAGCTCCAGCGCCGAGCAGTCCTGCACGCGCGCGATCGCCGCCGGCGCGGCTGCCATCGAGAAGCCGAACTTCGAGTCCGCCTGGCCGGTGGAGATCTTGTCGTTCGTGCGCCCGCGGACGTCGGGCGTCACGCGCAGCATGACCTTCTGGGGCTCGCCGTCGCCGACGATCGCGTCCAGGCGCTCGATCTCGTCGGCGTTGTCGATGACGATGTGCCCGACGCCGACCGAGCGCGCGAAGCGCAGCTCGTCCTCGGACTTCGCGTTGCCGTGCATGTAGATGCGCTCGGCGTCGAAGCCGCCCGCCAGCGCCAGCGCGAGCTCGCCACCGGAGGCGACATCGCAGGCGATTCCCTCGTGCGCGAGCACCCGGTAGACGGCCGTGCAGGGGAACGCCTTGGAGGCGAACAGCACGTCGAAGTTCTTCGTCCGCGCGCGAAACGCCTCGACGAAGGTCTGCGCGCGAGCGCGCAGGTCGTCCTCGGAGACGATGTAGGCGGGCGTGCCGAACTCGCGGGCGAGCTCGACGGCGTCGCAGCCGCCGAGCTGCAGGCGGCCGTCCTCGTCGATCGCGCTGCCGATCGGATAGGCCTGCGAGAGCTGGGTGCGGGTGGCGGGCATGAGGATCGGAGAGTATGGCCTGATGCTCAGCGGCCGCCACGACGGGCTCGCCTGGGTCCTGGCCGAGCCGGAGGGCGCGCCGCGCGGCGGCGTCGTGATCCTCCACGGCGCCCGGTCCTGCAAGGAGAACCACCTCGACTTCGCGCGCGCCTGCGCCGGCGCGGGCCTCGCGGCGATCGCCTTCGACCAGCGCAGCCACGGCGCCAGCGAGGGCCTGCTCGGGGCCGGCGCGCTGGATGACGTCGCCGCGATCGCCGGGCTGCTGCCGGGCGGCGGGCCGGTGTTCCTGCGCGGTACGTCGATGGGCGGCTGCCTGGCTCTGGCCGCCGCGTCGGCGGCGGGTGCGCGCGCGGTCGTCGCGATCTGCCCGGCCAGCCCGCAGCACCTGCTCGGCGGCCTGCGCGACGGGCGCTTCGAGCTGCCGGCCGACCGCCCCGGCCTGGAGGCGCTGCTGGAGTCGATCGACCTCGAGGCGCAGGCGCGGGCGCTCGGGCCCGACCTCATGCTCCTGCACGCCGAGGGCGACGAGGTCGTGCCGATCGCGCACGCCGCGCGGCTGCACGAGGTCGCCGCCGGCAGCCGCCTCGTGCGCGTCCCGGGCGGCCACCACCGCTCGGTCCAGCACGACCCGGCGCTGCAGGCCGAGTCGGTCGCGTTCCTGCTCGAGCGCTGCTAGCCGGCGGGCCGCGGTTGCCCCAGCCGCGCGAGCGTGGCGCTCAGGGCGGCGCGCGTCAGATCGACGATCGGCTGCGTGTGCGTCTCGATCGTCGCGGTGACGTCCTCGAGGCGGCGGGCGAGCGAGGCGGTTGTCGCGCCGACCGCCTGCGTCGTGTCGTCGAGCGCCCCGCCCACGGGCGTGCGCGAAGCCTCCCCGGGCGGGGCCGGCTGCCCGCCCGGCCCGGTCGCGGTCGCCTGTGTGCTGTCGACGGTGTCCGCTGCGCCGGCGCGGCCGCCGCCGTGCGTCGCCGAGAGCGAGCCGGCCGCACCGCGCGCATTCGCGGCGGCGCCGGCGACCGCGACCGCGGTCGCGGAGGAGCGCCCGCGCGCCGCGCGCGATTCGGTCGCCTGCAACACGAGCGGCCGCGCGGCGGCGATCGCGGTGCGCGACTGGTCGAGCACGAGCGCATCGGAGGACGCGGCGAGCGGATCGTCGGAGGTGAGGCTGTAGGCGACGAGCCCGCTGGCGACCGTGAAGGTCACGACGACGGCTGCCAGGACGGCGCCGGCGACGCCGAGGCCGGAGAGCACGGTCTGCTGTGGGCGGCGGAGGAGGAGGGGCATGGCGAGCGGTACCCATCCGGGACATCGGCAGCCCACGGCCGGAGCTTGAGCGAATTCCTGGAGTTGGCGCGTTGCCGCTCATCGGCTGGGCGTCTTTAAGTGAGAACCGTTTTCGATAAGCTCGTCCGGTGCGCTGGCTCAGCGACCCACTCTCGGCGCCGTTCATGCAGCGAGCGCTGCTCGCGATCCTCCTGCTGGCCGTCGCGGGAGGGCTGCTCGGGACCTGGGTCGTGCTGCGCCGCCTGGCCTTCTTCGCCCACGCCGTCGGCTCGGCGACGTTCCCCGGGCTCGTCGTCGCGGGCCCCTGGGGACTGGCCGCGCCGCTGGCCGCGCTCGGCGCCGGGCTGGGCTTCGCCGCGCTGCTCGCGCGCCTGACCCGCCGCGGCGCCACGAGCGCGGACGCCGCCACCGGCCTGCTGCTCACGGGCGCGCTGGCGCTCGGCGCGCTGCTCGCGAGCGATGTCTACAGCTCGGGAGCGGGCGTCGACCGGCTGCTGTTCGGGACGCTGCTCGGGCTCGGCGACGGCGACCTCTGGCTCGCCGGCGCCGCGGCCGTCGCCGCCGTCGCGGCGACCGCCGCGCTGGGGCGGACGTGGCTGGCGACCGGCTTCGATCCCGCGGGCGCAGCCGCGCTCGGCGTGCGCGCCCAGCGCGGCGACTGGATCCTGCTCGCGCTGCTGGCCGGGACCGTCGTGGCGGCCCTCCCCGCCGTCGGCGCGCTGCTCGTCAGCACGCTGCTCGTCGTGCCCGCCGCCACGGCCCGGCTGGTGACGAGCTCGCTCGGCGCGCTGCTGGCGACCTCGGTCGCGCTGGCGGTCGCCGAGGGCACCGGCGGGCTGCTGCTCGCCTACCACCTCGACCTCCCGCCGGGCCCGGCGATCGCGATCCTCGGGGGCGCCGGCTTCGCGCTCGCCGCGCTGGCGACCGCGCCGGGGCTGCGCCGGCTCGCCGCATGACGAGCGCGACCGTCACCCTGCGCGTGGAGGACCTCGCGGCGTCCTACGGCGCCGGCCCGCCGGCGCTGCGCGGCGTGACGTTCGCCGCCGAAGCCGGCCAGGCGGTCGCGGTGCTCGGCCCCAACGGCGGCGGCAAGACGACGCTCTTCCGGGCGCTGCTCGGCGAGCTGGCGACGGTCGCCGGCAGCGTCGCCTACGCGGGCTCGCCCGCGTACGTGCCGCAGACCGAGCGCTCGCGCCTGGACTTCCCCGTGAGCGCGCTCGACGTCGCGCTGATGGGCGCCTACGCCCGCACGCCGTGGTACCGGCCGGTCGCCGCGGCCGACCGCGAGCTGGCCCGCTCGGCGCTGACGCGCGTCGGCCTCGGCGAGCGCACCGACGAGCGCTTCGGCGCCCTCTCCGGCGGCCAGCGCCAGCGCGTGCTCGTGGCGCGCGCGCTCGTGCAGGACGCGCGGCTGCTGCTGCTCGACGAGCCCTTCGCGGGCGTCGACCGCACGAGCGAGGAGGCGATCATGGGCATCCTCGACGAGCTGCGCGGCGAGGGCCGCGTCCTGCTGATCGCGACGCACGACATCGAGCAGGCGCGCCGCTGGGACCGCGTGCTGTGCCTGCGCGGCGAGCAGATCGCCTACGGGCCGCCGGCGACGACGCTGACGACCGGCGTGCTCGAGGCGACCTACGGCTCGGAGATCGTCCTGCTCGACGGCGGCGAGCGCTGCGTCGCCGTCCAGCACCACGCGCACTGATGTCCGAGCTGCTGCACTCCGGCCTGCTGCAGCGCGCGCTCGTCGAGGTCGTCGTGCTCGGCGCGGCCTGCGGCGCGCTCGGCGTCTGGCTGCTGCACCTGCGCCACACCTACGCCGCGGAGTCGCTCGCGCACGCGATGCTGCCGGGGCTCGTCCTCGCCTCGCTCGCGGGCGCGCCGCTGCTGCTCGGCGCGGGCGGCGGCGTGCTCGTCGCCGCGGCGCTGATCGCGCTCGCCGCCCGCGACACGCGCGTGGGCTCGGAGATCGCCGTCGGCGTCACGGTCACGACGGCCTTCGGGCTCGGCGCCGTGCTCGCGCTGTCGCCCGACGTGCCCGCGCGCCTGGGCGAGCTGCTGTTCGGCGACCTGCTCGGGGCGAGCACCGGCGACCTCGTCGCGGCGGGGGCGCTCGCGCTGGTCGTCGCGGTTGCGCTCGCGCTCGGGCACCGCAGCCTCTGCGCGACGACCTTCGACCCCGCGGCCGCGCCCTCGCTCGGCGTGGCGCCAGGCCGCGTCGAGCTCGCCCTGCTCGCGCTGCTTGCGGTCGCGACCGTCGCCGCGGTGCAGGGGCTCGGCAACCTGCTCGTCTTCGCGCTGCTGGTCGCGCCGGCGAGCGCCGCGATGCGGCTGGGGCGATCGGTGCTCAGCCAGCTCTGGCTCGCGGCGGCCCTCGGCGCCGCGGCGGGCGCGCTCGGGCTCGTCGTCAGCGCCGAGCTCGACGTCGCCGCGGGCGCCTCGGTCGCGCTCGCGGCGGTGGCGCTCTACGTCGTCGCGGCGCTGGCGCGACCGTCGGCGCCCGCGGGCCCGGGCGGCGCGCGCCGCTCGCCGGTCGAGGCGCTGGGCGCGCCGCGCTGACTCAGTGGCCGCGGTGCCGCCGGCGCGGGCGAACGGCGGCGATGCGGGAGACGGGTCGGGCGCCCGTGGCGCCCGGTCAGTGGCCAGTGGGGACTTTGGCGGTCTCAGACCGCGAAAGTCCCCACTCGAGCAGCGCGGCGCCCCCGCAGCCCGGGAGCGACCTCAGGCCGTCGCCGGGCGGGGCGAGCCAGCGGCCGGCTCGGCGTCCGCGCGCCGCAGGCCGCCGTTGCGCGCCGCCCACCAGAGCCACGCGAGCCCGGCGACGAGCATCACGAGGCTCGTGAGCTGCGCTTCGGTGAGCCCGGCGAGCACGGGCTCGTTGCGGCGCCAGAACTCGACGACCAGGCGCTCGAGGCCCGCGAAGACGAGGTAGAACGCGAACAGGACGCCGGGGCGGAAGACGTCGCGGGCGCGCCACAGCGCCCAGGCGACGAGGCCCATCGAGACCGTCTCGTAGATCGGCGTGGGATGGACGACCTCGTTCGTCGGCACGGCGCCGTTGGGATAGGCCATCCCCCAGGGCACGTCGGTGGGGACGCCGTAGTCGCCGTCGCCCGAGACCTGGCAGCCGATCCGCCCGACGGCGTAGCCCATCGCCAGCGCGGGCGAGCAGATGTCCAGCAGCAGGAGGTTGAACATCCCCTTGCGGTAGGCCCACCCCAGCACCCCCGCCGCGCCGCCCAGCGCGCCGCCGAACCAGACGAGGCCCGAGCCGCCGAAGATGCTGCCGAGCGGGTCGTCGCCGACCTCGCTCGTGTGCCCCAGCACCCAGTAGCCACGCGCCCCGACGAGCCCGCCGATCAGCGCGGCGAAGACCATCTCGTAGGCCCAGTCGGGTGGCTTGCCGAGCTCGCGCAGGCGCCGCGCGACGATCGCGCCCGAGACCACGAACGCGAGTCCGAAGCACAGGCCGAAGGTCTTCAGCGACAGGCCGAAGACGTCGATCGCCGGCTGCACTACAGGTAGCCGAGCGGGTTGACGGGGCTGCCGTTGACGCGGACCTCGAAGTGCAGGTGCGCGCCGAAGGAGTGCCCGGTGTTGCCGACCGCGCCGATGACCTGGCCCTTGTTCACGCTCGCGCCCAGGCTCGTGCCGAAGCTCGACTGGTGCGCGTAGCACGTCGACAGCGACGCGCTGTGCTGGACGCAGGTGAAGTTGCCGTAGCCGCCCGAGGCGCCGACGCCCTGCATCAGCACGACGCGACCGTCGTCGGCGGCGTGGATCGGCGTGCCCGAGCCGGCCGCGATGTCGATCCCGGCGTGCATGTGGCCGGGCCGCGCCTCGCCGAAGGAGCCGGTGATCGACCCGTTGACCGGCCAGATCATGCTGCCCGAGCCCTGACGGATCGGGAAGTCCCCCGACTGCTGGGCCTGGTTGAGCTGGGACGTGATCTTGTTCGACGCCGCCTCCAGGCTGTCGACGTGGCTCTCGAGGCTCTGGCGGTCGTCGCGGACCTTGCTCAGCGCGGCCGCCTTGCCGGCCTTCGTGCGCGAGTAGCCCACGCGCGTCCCGATCAGCTCGTTCTTGATCTCGGCGACCTGGTCGCGCCGGCGCAGGACGATCTCGGTGACCGTCTGCTGGCGCGTCTCGAGGCGATCGAGGCGCTTCTCGCTGCGCGTCGAGTCGGCCTTCGCGTCGCGCACGAGCTTGACGATCTTGCGGTCCTGGTCGGAGATGCGCTTGATGAACTCGCCGCGCTCGAGCAGGTCGGCGAAGCCGTCGGAGTTGAGGATCACCGTGATGAAGTCGGGCTTGCCGGTCTTGTAGATCTCGACGAGCCGCGCGCGCAGCAGGCCACGCGTCTCGGCGAAGCGCTTGCGCAGCCGCGCGAGCCGCGCGCGCTCGCTGCGCAGCTCGGTGCGCAGGCTCTCGAGCTCGGCGCGCTTGGCGTCGAGGTCGGCCTGGATGCGCTCCTGGCGGGTGCCGAGCGTCGAGATCTTGCCCTGGAGGCGGTTGATGCGCCGCGTGTAGCCCGTGATCTCGCTCGTGAGCACGCGCTCGGTGCCCTTCTTGCGCCCGATCTTCTTGCGCGCCGCGTCGATGCGCGACTGCAGGCTGTTGAGCTCCTCCTGCTTGGACTGCCCGGACGAGGGCAGCGGGAGGGCGGCCCACAGGAGCAGGGGCAGGACGATCGCAGCGATGAGGACGCGTGCGCGCATGCAGCCGCCCAGTCTAGGTTTGCTTGCCGCGGGGGGCCAAACCTGCACGGACACCACCAGCATGCGGCGAGCTGGGCCGCGGCGGTTTGTCAGAATGGCTGCATGGCCGCCACCAAGACCCAGTTCGGCCGCGATCCTGGACTCCAGGCGCGGATGCTCCTCACGATGTTCCTTCTCGGCGCGCTGTACGTCGTGTTCGTCGGCGTGCTGTTCGCGGCCGGTGTCAACGCCCTCTTCATCGTGGTCATCGCGGTGGGTCTGGCGGCGGCGCAGCTGTTCTCCTCCGACAAGCTCGCGCTGCACGCGATGGGCGCCCGCGAGGTGACCCCGCAGGAGGCGCCCGAGCTGCACGCGATGATCGAGCGCCTCTGCATCCAGGCCGACCTGCCCAAGCCGAAGGTCGCGGTCGCCCAGACCGACATGCCCAACGCGTTCGCGCTCGGGCGCTCGCAGAAGTCCGCGACGGTCTGCGCGACGACCGGGATCATGAACCTGCTCTCCCCCGCCGAGCTCGAGGGCGTCATGGCGCACGAGCTCACACACGTCAAGAACCGCGACGTGATGATCATGACCATCGCGTCCTTCTTCGCCTCGGTCGCCTCGATGATCCTGCAGTTCGGGTTCCTCTTCGGCGGCGGCGGCCACGGCGACAGCGACGACGACGGCCCCGGCTTCCTCGCGGTCATCCTCGTGTCGCTCGTCGTCTACGCGGTCTCCTTCGTCCTGATGATGGCCCTGTCGCGCTACCGCGAGTTCGTCGCCGACCGCGGCGCCGCGCTGATCACCGGGCGCCCGAGCGCGCTGGCCTCGGCGCTGCAGAAGATCGCCTCGGGCATGGGCCGCCTGCCGCAGAAGGACCTGCGCGTCGCCAGCGAGCTGCAGGCGTTCTTCATCTTCCCGGCCGGCGCGAAGAACTCGTTCATGGGCCTCTTCGCGACGCACCCGCCGATGGAGAAGCGGATCGAGGCGCTGTCGCGTCTCGAGGCCGAGCTCCAGCGCGGCACGCTCGCCGCGGCGTAGGCTGGGCCCCGACATGGGCTTCCTCGACTCCGTGCTGGGCGGCCGCAAGAAGCTCAAGGGCCCGGCGCCCGACCGGCTGTTCGCGATGTCGACGGCGTACATCACGCTCTCGACGAGCCACGGGATCATCACGAAGGGCGTCGCCGCGATCGTCTTCCAGCCGCTGGCGACGGCCGACTTCGAGTCGATCGTCAGCGAGATGGAGGAGATCCTGCGCGGCACCGGCGAGGACACCGGCACGACGATCGAGTCGACGGTCGACGAGCACGACTACCGCTGGATCATCCTGCGCGACGACGACATCGAGGACCTCGTCGTCGGCATCAACGCCGTGAGCGACGCGCTGGCGGTCGGCGGCTACGGCGACCGCGTCCTGGCCGCCGTCTTCGCCTTCCAGGACTCCAAGGGCCGACCCGTCTACTTCATCTACAACTACAAGCGCGGCTACTGGTATCCGTTCGTGCCGGCCGGCAAGCAGGCGCGCGACGGCGAGCGCGAGCTGCAGATCAAGGCGATCATCGGCGGCGAGCTGCCGATCGAGCCCGAGCTCGAGCGCTGGTTCCCGCTCTGGGGGACGCCGATCTAGTCCGCGTCGTGCGGCGTGTGGCGCTCGCGATAGCCGCGCACCTTCGCGCGGTTGCCGCAGACGCGCATGTCGCACCAGACGGCCGAGCGGTTGCGCGAGGCGTCGTAGAACGCCCACTGGCAGGTCTCGGCCGGGCAGGCCTTCAGGCGCTGCCAGGTGCCCTCGTCGATCGCGCGGTCGACGATCCGCAGCAGGCGCCCGAGGGCGCCGTCGGCGCCGCCGGCGGCGGGCTCGAGCGTCGTGCGGTCGGGGCCCTCGAAGCGCAGCGTCAGGCGCGCGCGGCGGGCGGCCGCGTCGAGCGTCGCGACGGCCGCCGGGTCCAGCGGGTCGCCGTGGTGGGAGAACAGGTGCGCGCGCAGCGCCTCGCGCAGCTCGAGGGCGTGGCGCAGGTCCTCGGCCGTCGCCCGCGTCGAGGCGGCGCCGCCGAGCAGGTCGTGCTCGGCGAGCCAGCGGGCGAGGTCGGCGGGGCGAGCGAGCTCCTCGATGTCGTCGTCGACGTCGCGCGTGTTGACGAATGCGCGGACGGTCTCCAGAGCGCCGGGAGCGGGGTTCGACATGACACCAGCATAGCTTGCTCAGCGGTTAGCTAACCGCTATACTGCGTTTACCAGTTACCCGACGTCAGGGGCCCACATGTTCCCGTCCAACTTCTCCCAGCTGATCGACTTCTCGCCCCGGCCACGGCGAGCGCGCCGCAACGCGACGTCCGCCGCCGTCCTCGGCGACGGCGCGCCGCTGATGATCCGCCGCGCGGCGGCCGCCGACGAGCCCGCGATCGCCCGCCTGGCCGCGCTCGACGAGCGCGAGCTGCCCGGCGGCGAGCGCCTGATCGCCCTGCTCGCGGGGCGCCCGGTGGCCGCCCTCGAGGTCCGCAGCGGCCGCGCCGTCTCGGACCCGTTCGTCCCCACGCTGGACATCGTCGAGCTGCTCGGGCTGCGTGCCGCGCAGGTGCGCCGATGATCGCCGCGATCGACGAGATCCCCCGCGCCGCCGAGCCCTGCGACCCGTCGCTGGACTGGCGGCCGGTGCGCGACCACCTCGGCATCAGCGCGTTCGGCGTCAACGCCTTCCTCGGCGCGCAGCCGGGCGACCGCGTCGTCGAACGCCACGACGAGAGCGACGCCGGCCACGAGGAGCTCTACGTCGTCATCCGCGGCGGCGCGCGCTTCCTGATCGACGGCGAGGAGCACGCGGTGCCCGCCGGCAGCGTCGTGCTCGTCGCCGCCGGCCAGACGCGCGAGGCCTTCGCGACGCAGCCGGACACGGCCGTGCTCGTCGTCGGGGCGGCGCCCGGCCAGCCGTTTCGCATCTCGCCGTGGGAGGCGCGGCAGCTCGCCGCCGGCGGCCGCGCCTCGAAGTAGCTCCTAGTCCGGGATCAGCCCGTCGCCGCTGAAGTCGGCGGCCGCCTCGGCCATCGACGTGTCCGGCGGCGGGACGATGACGTCGGAGGTCTCGATCTCCTCGTCGCCGAGGTGCTCGCCCTCGTTGCGGATGACGTCGAGCATCTCCTCGAAGGCGACGTGGAAGGCGTCCTCGTCGTCGACCTCGACGGCCTTGACGACCGCGTTGTCGAGGTCGTTGACGCGCTGGACGCAGTCCTCGCTCAGGCGGTACTGGCCCTCGCTCATGATCCGGACGATCACGGCTTCTCCTCGCCCGACTCGAGCTCGGCCGGCGGTGCCGGCGCGTCGCCCTTGCCGAGCTCGGCCTTCATCTTCGCCAGCTCGTCGTCGACCATCCCGCCGCCACCGAGCGCCGCGAGCTCGCGGTCGATGTCGTCCTGGCCGCTGCCGAGCTGCGTGAGGTCCTCGAACGTCCCCGCCGCCTCGAGCTCCTCGACGGCGTCGGCGCGCGCCTTCATGTTCTCGGTCTTGTCGATCGCCCGCTGCATCGCGAGGCCGACGTCGGCCATCTCCTCGCCGACGCCGGTCGCGGCCTCGGAGATGCGCACCTGGGCCTCGGCGGCGGAGTACTGCGCCTTGATGACCTCCTTCTTGGTGCGGAAGGACTCGATCTTGACCCGCAGGCGCTTCTCGGACTCGGTCAGGCGCTCCTGCTGGTTCTGCAGCTCGGCGACCTGCTGATCGAGGCTCTGCAGCTCGGTCTGCGCGATCTGCTTGCGCTCCAGGGCCGTGCGCGCGAGCTCCTCGTTGCCCGCCGCGAGCGCCTGGCGCGCCTGCGTGTCGAGCTTGACGACGGACTGCTCGAGCTTGGAGGCCTGCATTCCGAGGCGCTTCTTGGCCGTGACGACGTCGGCGATCCCCTTCTTGACGCCCTGCAGCGACTCCAGCTGCTTCTGGTAGCTGTAGTCCAGCGTCTCTCCGGGATCCTCGGCCTTGTCCAGCAGCTTGGAGATCTTCGACTTGATGACGGTGGACATCCGCCCGGCCATTCCGGCCATTGCGCCTCCTCGGGAAGTGGGTCCGCTCGGAGTCTTTCTAGCACGCGCGAGAGCCGGGGCTCGTGGGGTTCAGGTTGGGCCGTGTGGGCTATGGTGCCCGCGATGCCGCGCCTGAGGCTCGTCGCACTGCTGCTCCTCGCCGCGCTGGTGGCGACCGGCTGCGGTCGCGAGATCAACACCGACGACGATGCCCCGCCCGCGCTGCTCGGTCCGCCGAGCCAGCAGCGGGCCAACCTCGGCTTCCCCGAGTTCGCGACGAAGAACACGACGCGCGTTCCCGGCTCGGGCGCCACGCAGATCGCCTCGGCGGTGCTGCGGGCCGTCTACCCCGACCCGGCCCGCCGTCCCGACGCGATCACGCTCGTCGACAACGGCGACTGGCGCGTGGCCGTCGCGGCGGCGGCGCTGATGGCGGCGCCGTTCAACGCGCCCGCGCTCTACACCGACGGGACCGACCTGCCGAACTCCACGAGCAGCACGCTGAAGGCGCTGGCGCCGCAGGGCTCCGCCGCCGCCGGCGACGCGCAGGTCATCCGCATCGGCAACGTCGCCAAGCCCGCGGGCTTCACGAGCTCGGACGTCGCGGGCGCCAACCCGTTCGCCCTCACCCGTGCGATCGCCGGGCTGATCCGCACCGCCCGCCCCGGCAAGACGAGCCGCGTCATCGTCACGAGCGCCGACGACCCGTCCTTCGCCGCCCCCGCCGCCGCCTACGCCGCGAAGTCCGGCGACCCGGTGCTGTTCGTCACGCGCGCCGGCGTCCCGCCCGAGACGCGCGCCGCGCTCGCCGCCCTGGCCGGGCTCGCGCGGCCGCGGATCTACGTGCTCGGGCCGTCGAAGGTCGTCACGCCGGCGGTCACGCGCGAGCTGCGCAAGCTCGGGCGCGTCAAGCGGATCGGCGGCCAGGACCCGGTCACCAACGCGATCGGGATGGCGCGCTACCGCGACGGCGCGTTCGGCTGGGGGATCGTCGACCCCGGCCACGGGCTCGTCTTCTCGCGCCTGGGCAGGCCGCTGGAGGCGGCCGCGGCCGCGCCGCTCTCGGGCGCCGGCACGTTCGGCCCGATGCTGCTCCTCGACAACGCCGACCGCGTGCCCCAGACGCTGCAGCAGTACCTGCTCGACATCCAGCCCGGCTACCAGGAGGACCCCGTCCGCGGGGTCTACAATCACGGCTGGATCGTGGGCACGAAGGACGCCGTCTCACTGGCCGAGCAGGCGCGCATCGACGCCCTGCTGGAGATCGTCCCGGTTCGCACGCCCGACGCGCCGCAGCAGCCATGAGCCAAGCCGAGCATCCCGACCGCGCCACCCCGGGCCACGAGGTCACGATGGACGACGTGCGCCAGCTGATGGGCGCCTCGACCCCGCACTTCGCGCTGCAGCTGCGCAACCGCATCGCCAAGCTCATCCGCCCGCTGCCGCCCGACCACCCGGCGCGGATCGCGGGCGAGCGCGAGATCGCGCGCCTCACGACGCTCGGGTTCGACGGCGAGACGCGCGGCCTTGCCGCCGAGCCGGGGATGCGCACGCTCGCGTCGCTGACGCCCGGCGAGCCCGAGCCCGCCGAGCACTGAGCCCCGGCCGCGCCGTACGCCAGACTTGGCGGATGGCCGATCCCGGCACCCGCCCCGCGGGCATCGACGGCAGCCTGCTGCCCGGGCCCTACCCCGTCGGCCGCTACGCCGCCGGGCTGCGCGACTTCCTGCGCAAGCGCCCGCGCGTGCAGCTCTTCGGCGAGATCTGGAACCTGCGCCTCAGCCGCGCGAAGGTCTACCTCGAGCTGCGCGACGCCGACGGCGCGCTGCCGTGCTCGATGTGGCGCACCGACTTCGACGCGCTGAAGCTCGGCGAGGGCGTGCTGTCAGACGGCGCGCAGGTCGTCATCGGCGGGGGCCTGGACTACTACTCGGGCACCCGCACGTCGTCGCCGTCGTTCACCTTCCAGATCGCCGACCTGCGCGTCGCCGGCGAGGGCGACCTGCTCGCCCAGCTCGACCGCCTGCGCAAGACGCTCGACGCCGAGGGCCTGTTCGCGCCCCAGAAGCTGCTGGCGCGGCCGGGGCTGCCACGGACGATCGGCGTCGTCACGGGCGAGGGCGGCAAGGCCCGCGACGACGTGCTCGCGGGGCTGCGCCGGCGCGGCTGGGAGGGCCGGCTCGTGTGGGCCTTCGCGCCCGTCCAGGATCGCCACGCCGCGCCGCGCATCACCGCGGCGCTGCAGGACCTCGCGGCGACCGCAGCGGTCGACGTCATCGTCGTCGCGCGCGGCGGCGGCTCGCTCGCGGACCTCTTCTGCTTCTGCGACGAGACGCTCTGCCGCACGGTCGCGCTGCTCGGCGTGCCGGTGATCGCGTCCGTCGGCCACCACACCGACCGCACGCTGATCGACGACGTCGCGGCGCTGAGCTGCTCGACGCCGACGCACGCCGCCGAGTCGGCCGTCCCGGTGCACTGCAGGCAGGCGCGCTCCGATCTGATCGCGATCGCGCGGCGCCTCGGCGTCCACGGCCGCCGCGCGCTGCTGCACCGCGCTCAGACCTTGTCGCGCCTGGCGCGCGCGCCGGGCGAGCACGTCGCCGGCGAGCGCCGGCGGCTGCACCAGCGCCTGCGCGAGATCCGCGCCGCGGGACGGCGGCGGATCGCGAGCGACGAGCGCGCCCGCACCGCGCGCTGGGCGGTCGTGCTCGACCGCAAAGCCGGCGCCGCGGGGCGCGATGCGCGCGCCGCGACGCAGCTCGGCGCGCTGGCGATGGCGCTCGCCGCGCACGACCCCGAGCGCACGCTGGAGCGCGGCTACGCGCTCGTGACCGACCGCGGCGGCGAGCTCGTCACGAGCGCCGCGGCCGCGAGCGCCGCCGGCGACGTGCGCCTGCGCTTCAGCGACGCCGCGGTGGATGCGACGATCACGGGCGACGATGACCGCGCCTGACGCCGAGCCGCTGAGCTACGAGGCCGCCACCGCGCGGCTGGAGGAGATCATCAAGCGCCTGGACTCCGGCGAGGCCGGCCTGCGCGAGACGCTCGAGCTCTGCCGCGAGGGCCGCACGCTCGTCGAGCTGTGCGCCGCCGAGCTGGAGGCCGTCGGCAAGGGCCTCGAGGAGCTGCGCCTCGACGAGCTCGTGGCGCGGTTGCAGGAGGGCGCGGGGGCGTAGGGCCCGCTCGGCGCTCGGTTGGGCGCGGGCGCCTGCGAACGGCAGCGATGAGGGAGGGGGCGTTTCGGCCTGGCCGGCGGATCCCCGAGGCGTGGCGACGTTGTGCCGGCATAGAGCAGAAAGTCGACAGGCCTCCAAGCGAGGCACGCGCGCCGGGGCAACCTTCCGTCATCGATGCCGTCTGATCCCGCCGCCGCGCCGGGATCGAGCCCGCTCAGCCCTTCAGCGCGTCCTGCAGGCGCCTGTAGCCCGGCCGCACCTTGCCGTCGGGTCCGATCAGGCCGGAGTCGAAGCGGTCGGTCGGCTTCGAGCCGGTCCAGTTGTAGAGATAGATGCGCTTGACGCGCTTGTGCTTGCGGGCGAGGTCGATCGCGTAGGTGACGGCGCGGGCGGCGCGCTGCTCGTCGCGGGGGAAGTTCGAGCCGAAGCGGACGAGGCCGCCGGTCTCGGTGAGCCAGACGTCGCCGGGCACGGTGTCCATCAGCTCGCGCACGCCGGTGTCGCGGAAGCGGTTGGTGTCGGCGTAGTTGTGCAGCCCCCAGATCTTCGGCGTGCCGTCGAGGCTGCGGCGGTACTCGGCGAGGTAGCGGCCCATGCCGGCCTGGTCGAGCAGGTCGCCGGCGAGCACCGTGCAGTCCGGGCACTCGTCCTTGACGACGTTGTAGTACTCGGCCGCGCGCTTGGGGTTCTTGCTCGTCGGCTGGCTGGAGTGGTTGATCTCGTTCCACGGCGCGTAGACCAGCACGCCCGGATAGCGCTTGCGGAAGGACCGGAACGCGCGGCGGAACTCGGCGACGCTCGGCAGCTTCTTCGGGTTCACGCGCGAGTGGCCGAAGGTGATGAACGGCTCCACGCCGGCGGCCGCGGCGGAGGCCAGCCACTGGTCGGCGATGTCGCGCTCGAAGCGCACGCTGGTCGTGTCGTAGGAGGTCACGAGGCGCGCCTTGTTGACGCCCAGCGACGTGAAGCGCTTGTCGGCGAACATCGCGGAGCCCTGCTCGCCGATGCCGATCGCGAGCTGCTCGGGAGAAGCGGGCGCGGGCGCGGGCGCGGGCGCCGCGGTGCTGGCGGCCTTGTCGTCGCCGGAGCCGCCGCCGCAGGCGGCGAGCAGGAGCGTCGCGAGAATCGCGGCGGCCAGGGCGGGCGCGCGGGTGCTGGCGTTCGTGATCACCCGCAAAGTGTGCCCAGTAGGCTCGAAAGCATGAGCACCTACGACCTCGTGGCCGATCTTCCCCTGCGTATCGACGACTACGCGCTCGAGCTGCTCGAGCAGGACGTCTCGAGCGATTTCCATCGCAAGTCGACGGTCATCCGCCTGCGCGGCGGCGGCGAGGACGGCGTCGGCGAGGACGTCGTCTACGACGCCGTCGACCACGAGATCGCCCAGGAGGCGGGGCCCAGCCTGCCGCTCGCCGGCGACTGGACGATCCGCTCGTTCGCCGAGCACCTCGCGACGCTCGACCTCTTCCCGAAGGAGCCCCAGCGCGACGTCTCGCGCCTGTATCGGACGTGGGCCTACGAGTCGGCGGCGCTGGACCTCGCGCTGCGCCAGGCCGGCCAGCCGCTGCACGCCGTGCTCGGCCGCGAGGCGAGCCCGCTGACGTTCGTCGTCTCGCTGCGCCTCGGCGAGCCGCCGACGCTGGAGCCGGTCACGCGCCGCCTGGAGCGCTACCCGACGCTGCGCTTCAAGCTCGACCCGACCGTCTCCTGGGACGAGGAGCTGATCGCCGCGCTCGTCGAGACGGGCGCCGTGGACTCGGTCGACTTCAAGGGCCTCTACACCGGGACGGTCGTCGACGCGCCCGCCGACCCGGTCCTCTACCGCCGCGTCGTCGAGGCCTTCCCGGACGCCTGGATCGAGGACCCCAAGCTCACGCCCGAGATCGACGAGCTGCTCGAGCCCCATCGCGACCGGATCACCTGGGACGCGAACATCCACTCGATCGCCGACATCGAGGGGCTGCCGTTCCCGCCGCGGATGGTCAACCTCAAGCCGTCGCGGCTGGGCGGCATCAAGCCGCTGTTCGACGCCTACGACTACACGGCCGAGCACGGGATCGGCGCCTATGGCGGCGGGCAGTTCGAGCTCGGGCCCGGCCGCGGGCAGATCCAGTACCTCGCGTCGCTCTTTCATCCCGACACGCCCAACGACACCTCGCCGTCGGGCTTTCACGTCGCCGATCCGCCGGCCGGCCTCGGCGCGAGCCCCCTCGAGCCCGCGCCGTCGACCAGCGGCTTTCGCTGGGGCTAGCTGCGCTGCCTAGAGCCCGCGTCTGCCGTAGCCGTAACCGCCCGTGCCAACTCCGCTGAGGAGCACCAGGACGGCGGCGATGACCGCGACGATGACCGGCAGGCCGAGGGCCAGGCACAGCCACCACGCGAGCGCGGCGAGCAGGATTGCGATGAGGATCCCGATCATGTGACGACTCTCCTCCGTGAAGGGACAGGGGACTTCTGTGGTTGTGCGGATACCCACGAGCGCAACGCCACATTCGCCGCCGCCCCGTCCCTCACGGTCTTCTCATACGCGCTGGATCAGCGTCCCCGTCCCCAGGCCGCCGCCGCAGCACATCGTCACGAGGCCGACCTCGCGGTCGCTGCGCTCGAGCTCGTGCAGCAGCGTCGTCAGCAGCCTGGCGCCGGTCGAGCCGAGCGGGTGGCCGAGCGCCATCGCGCCGCCGTTGACGTTCACGCGGTCCATGTCGGGGTCCAGCTCGCGGCGCCAGGCGGCGAGGACCGAGGCGAACGCCTCGTTGACCTCGAACAGGTCGATGTCGCCGATCGCCATCCCGTTGCGAGCCAGGATCTTCCGCGTCGCGGGGATCGGGCCGGTGAGCATCGTCACGGGGTCCACGCCGACGGTCGTCTGGTCGACGATCCGGGCACGCGGCGTGAGGCCGAGCGCGTCGGCCTTCTCGCGCGACATCAGCAGCACGCCGGCCGCGCCGTCGGAGATCTGCGAGGCGTTGCCCGCGGTGACCTTGCCGTCCTCGCGGAACGCCGGCTTGAGCGCGGCGAGCTTCTCGAGGCTCGTGTCGGGGCGGATGCCCTGGTCGGTCAGCCGGGTCGAGCCGTTGGTCTGAAACGGGATGATCTCGCGCTCGAAGCGGCCCTCCTCGGTCGCCTGGTGGGCGAGCTGGTGGGAGCGCAGCGCGAGCTCGTCGAGCTCGGAGCGCGGGATCTCCCACTGGTCGGCGATCAGCTCGGCGCTGAGGCCCTGCGGCACGAGGTTGTGCTTCTCCATGAGCGCCGGCGGCCACGGCGTCCCGACCTGATCGAACCAGGCCATCCCAACGCCCATCGGGATGTGGCCCATGTGCTCGACGCCCGAGCCGATGACGACGTCGTGGATGCCCGCCGCGATCAGCGCGGCGCCGAAGTTCACGGCCTGCTGGGCGGAGCCGCACTGGCGGTCGACGGTCGTCGCGGCGGTCTCGACCGGCAGCCCGGCCTGCAGCCAGGCGTTGCGGGCGACGTTCCAGGACTGCTCGCCGATCTGCTGGACGCAACCGGCGATGACGTCCTCGACCTCGGCGGCGTCGATCCCGGCGCGCTCGATGAGCTCGGTGTAGACCGTGCCGAGCAGCTCGTTGGGGTGCGTGTCCCTGTAGTAGCCCTTTTCCGGGTGCCCGCGCCCGATCGGCGTACGGACCGCCTCGACGATGACGACCTCGCGACCCTGCTGTCCGCTCATGAAGCTCCGATCCTCTCGCTTGACTGTGGTATGGCCGGTCTGACTAAGGTACTCAACCGATCGACGGGTCAGTCGGGGTCACGACCGAGGGGGAGCACCGATGTCAGAGAAGCTGGGGATCGCGGGAAGCGGGGCGATCGCGACGGGGCTGGCGGCCTGCGCGACGCAGACCAACGGGCATGTCCTGTGGGCGCGCTCGGACGCGTCGGCGCAACGCGCGACGAAGGCGATCGCGAAGGCCTGCGAGCGCCTCGGCGAGGGCTATGACCCCGCCAACGTGACCGTCACGACCGATCTCGACGCGCTCGCGGGCGCGACGTTCATCGTCGAGGCGATCACCGAGGACGCCGCGCTGAAGAGCGAGCTGCTCGGGCGCCTGAGCGAGATCGCCGGCGACGACGCGGTGATCGGCACGACGACGTCGTCGCTGTCGGTGAGCGAGCTCGCGGCCGCATCCGGGCGACCGGAGAGCTTCGTCGGGCTGCACGTCTTCAACCCCGTTCCGCGGATGAAGCTCGTCGAGCTCGCCTACCCCGAGGAGGCCAGCCCGCAGACGCGCGAGCGGGCGACGGCGCTCTGCGTCGCGCTCGAGAAGGAGGCCGTCGACGTCCCCGACCTCGCCGGCTTCGTCGTCAACCGGCTGCTGTTCCCGTACCTCTTCAGCGCCGTCGACTTCATGGAGCAGACGGGGCTGCCGCCGGCCTCGATCGACACGTGCATGCAGCTCGGCGCGGCCCATCCGATGGGCCCGATCGCGCTGCTGGACTACATCGGCCTCGACGTCTCGGTCGCGATCGGCGACGCGATCGAGGCCAACGTCCCGCAGCGGCTGCGCGACCTCTGCGAGCAGGGCGAGCTGGGGCGCAAGACGGGGCGCGGCCTGTACCCGCCGGAGTTCTACGTCCGCTGAACGGGGGTTTTAGGTCGGCTTCAGATGACCTGACCACCATCGCGGGTGCGACCAGATCGCACCTCCTCCCCAGAAGCACACGACGGGCCCGCCTCAGGCGGGCCCGTCGTGTTTTCTGCCTCGGCAGGGCGGAACCACCCCGATCCGCCTCACCGCCCTCCCCGCCTTCCCACGGGCGGGGGGTTGACTCTCTGAAACGCGGCAGCGCGCCGGAACTTGCGGCAAGTCGGGCGCGCGCTAGGTGGTCTGCGCTGGCGACGCGGCCTGGCGGCGCTCGCGGATGCGCACGGCCTCGATGCGGTTCTCGCGGACGGCCTCGACGCGGATCGAGTAGCCGTTGGCGGTGACGGTGTCGCCGCGCTTGGGCAGGCGTCCGAGCTTGGCGAAGACGAAGCCGCCGATCGAGTTGTAGGCGTCGCTGTCGACCGGGAGCGTCAGGCCGTAGTCGGCGAGGTCGGTGATCGCGACGTGGCCGCGGACGTACCAGTCGCCGTTGGCCAGGCGGCGCACGTCGCCGCCGGCCGGGTCGGTCTCGTCGTCGATCTCGCCGACGATCTCCTCGATGATGTCCTCGACGGTCACGATGCCCGCGACGCGGCCGTACTCGTCGACGACGACGGCCATCGTCGAGCGGTTGCGCTGCAGGTCGGCGAGCAGGTCGTCCAGCGGCTTGGTCTCGGGCACGATCGGCGCCGGCTTGACGGCGGGCTCGAACGCGGCCTCGGGGCCCTCGGCCATCAGGATGCGCGCCAGCGAGTTGGAGTGCACGATGCCGCGGACCTTGTCGGGGTTGTCGTCCTCGGTGACGAGCAGGCGCGTGTGGCCGGTCGAGATGCAGCGCCGCAGCGCGGTGCCGACGTCCTCGGAGATGTCGACGGTGACGACGGCCGGGATCGGCGTCATCACCTGGCGCGCCTGCTGCTCATGCAGGTGGAAGACGCCCGACAGCATCCCCGCCTCGCCGGCGTCCAGGCCGCCGCCGGCGCGCGCCTGGGCGATGAGCGCCCGCACGTCGCCGGGGCCGGCGCCCTCCTCGAAGCCGGCCTCGCCCTTGATGCCCAGCGGGCGCAGCAGCGCGTTGGAGGCCTTGTTGAGCAGGTGGATGAACGGCCGCATCACCTTGTTGAAGACGTTCAGGGGCCGCGCGACGCGCTTGGCGACCGTCTCGGCGTTGACGATCGCGTAGATCTTCGGAACCTGCTCGCCGACCGTGATGTGCCCGGCCGTGACGAGGATGTAGGCGATCGCGATCGCGATCGGGGCCGCGACCGCGTGCGAGAGGTTGCCGAGCGCCGGCTCGATCAGGTCCGCGATCGCGGGCTCGCCGAGGAAGCCGATGCCCAGCGAGGCGAGCGTGATGCCGAACTGGCAGGCGGAGAGGTACTCGCTGAGGTCGTCGAGCTGGCGGACGACGAGGGCGGCCCGGCGGTCGCCGGCCTTCGCCATGTCCTCCAGGCGCGTGCGCCGCGAGCGCACGAGTGAGAACTCCGCCGCGACGAAGAAGCCGTTGGCGAAGATCAGAACGACGACCGCGCTGAGAAGCAGCGCGGTCAAGCGGTTCGGACGGGGCCGGGCCTAGGGTGTCGGCCGCGACTTCGAGGAGGTTCGTCGTTCATTGACGCTGCTGGGCGAACGGTAGCAGCACCCGGGCGATCAGCGACCGGGACAGTCGTCCAGCAGGCTCGTCGTCAGCAGCACGCGCCCGAGCGCCACCCAGGCCGAGCCGTAGTAGGTCGGCGACTCGCCGTCGAGCCGCTCGGCGCGCGCGAGCAGGCGGCCCGTTGCGTCGCGGTCGCCGGCGGCGCGCGCCGCGGCGGCGGCGCCGACGAGCGCGCTGGGGTGGCGGACCGCCTCGGGCGCGGGGCGCCCGCCGAGCTCGCGCGGCAGCAGCGCCGGGTCGCCCTCGCGCAGGCGCGGCCACAGCCGCGCGGCGATCCGGCGCGACGACGCGCCGCAGGCCGTGGCCATGCGGATCGGGACGCGGACGGCGTCGAAGCCGTAGCGCGGGGGCTCGCCCGCGGGCGCGTCGGGCCGCGCGGTCGGCGTGATCCGCCCGCGGGCGCCGGCGCGGCCCCAGTCGGGCGGCAGCCGGCGGTCGGCGACGAGCCGCCGCAGCGCCGCGCTCGGCGCTGCGGCGCAGCGAGGACCAGGCGCGCCCGCCGGTCGCCGAGCTCAGCACGGCGTAGGCGCGCGGCGCGAAGTAGCTCGGGTTCACGACCGTGCCGTCCCTCGCCCAGGGCCCGGCGACGAGGACGCGCGCGCCGCGGCGGCTGACGGTCTCGTGGTCGAGCACGGCGCGCGCGATCCGCCGGCCGGCGCGGCGCAGGTCGGGGCGCTGCATCCGCCGCCCGGCGGTGACGAGCGCCTGGGCGGCGTCGAGGTCGGCGTCGGTGGCGGGCTGGCGGTCGGCCACCTGCCCGCCGGCCCAGCGCGAGGCCAGCAGGCCGTCGGGGCGGCGCAGGTTCGCGCGCGTCCAGCCCCACACGCGGTCCAGGCGCCGCTCGTCGCCCGTCGCGGCGGCGAGCAGCAGCGCGTAGGCCTGCCCCTCGCTGACGGTGTCGTCGCCCTGGTCATGGCGCGCGACGCGCCCGTCGTCGCCGACGTAGCCGTCGAAGAAGCGCTGCGCGGCGGCGCGGGCCTGCTGATCGGCCCCCGCGGCCGGGTCCGATCCCCCGCAGCCGAGCGCGGTGCAGGCGAGCACGAGCACGGCGACGGCGCCCGCGGCGACGCGGCGGCCGCGGCTCATGCGGCCACGCGCTCGGGGCGCGCCGCCTCGTGGCGCGGCTCGGCGGCACGCGCCGCCCGGCGGCGCGGGAAGAGCGCCGCCCAGACGCCGGAGAGCAGCACCGCGATGTGCAGCGCCGCGAAGGCGACGTTGTTGAGCGTCCCGGGCGAGTGGTCGCGCAGCAGGCCCCAGAGCGCCGCGCCGCCGAGCAGTGCGAGCAGCGCGAGCGCGGGCCAGACCGGCCGCAGCTGGCGCTCGACCGCGCCCTCCTTGGGCGTCACGACGAAGCGCCCGCGGCGGCCGAGCAGGGCGAGCACGGTCGCCTGGATGTGGATCCAGAAGCTCGCCGTCTGCAGCGCGAAGGCGCCGAACGTGTACGAGCCCCCGCCGACGATCGCGACCGTCAGCAGCGCCCACCCGAAATAGGGGGCGAAATGCAGCAGGAACTGGTCCGACGTCGAGGCCTCCAGCGGCTGGATGCCGGTCGTGATGCGCAGGATCGGCATCGCCATGTAGACGAGCACCGTCCAGCCGGTGAGGAAGTACATCGACGACAGCAGGTAGTGCGCGCGCAGCTTCAGCGGCAGGCGCGCGCGCAGCGTGCGCCGCACGGCCGACAGGCAGCCGCGCGCCCAGCGCTGCTGCTGGCTGACGTAGGAGGCCATGTCCTGCGGGCCCAGGCCGCGGGCGAGGACCTCGGGGATGTAGGCGCTGCGCCAGCCGCGCTCGTGGAGCACGATCGAGAGCTCGAAGTCCTCGGTCAGCGACTGCTCCGGGAAGCCGCCGGCGTCCTGCAGCGCGGCGCGGCGGAAGACGACGTTCGTGCCGGCGCAGAACATCGCCCCGTGGCCGTCCTTGCCGCGGGCGATCGCACCGAAGAAGAGCGCCTGCTGCGCCCAGGCGGCGGATTCGATGCGACCGTCGCGGGCGTTGGCGTACTCCTGCGGCGTCTGGACCCAGCCGAGGCGGTCGTCGGCGAACTGCCCGAGCGTCGCCTCGAGGAAGCTCTCCGCCGGCACGTGGTCGCAGTCGAGCACGACGACGAACGGCGCATCGGTGCGCGCGAGCGCGTGGTTGATGTTGCCGGCCTTGGCGCCCGCGTTGCCCCCGCGCGCGACGTAGTGCGCGCCGTGACGGGCGGCGAGCGCGCGCATCTCGGGGCTGTCGCCGTCGTCGAGCAGATGGACGCCGACCTGCGCGCCGCCCATCCGCTTCGCGGCCTCGATCGTCGGCTCGACGATCGCCATGGGCTCGCCGTAGACGGGCACGAAGACGTCGACGCGCGGGCGCACCCCGGGCGGCAGCGGGAGCACGTCGCGGTCGCGCTGGTGGGAGGTCGTCCACCAGAAGCCGGCGGCCTGGGCGAGGTTGAAGAGCTCGGCGGCGACGAGCAGCCCGTAGAGCCACGGGTTGCCGACGCGCTCGGGCTGCAGCAGCCAGGCGAAGTAGAGGACGGCCAGCGGCGCCGCGACGAGCGCGAGCAGCCGCACGCGGCGCTTGGAGGCGCCGGCGCGCGGGTCCCAGCGGGCGGGGCTGGTGCGCTGGTCGGGGCTCACTTGCCGAACTCCCAGACGTGCACCTGCGGGCGGCGGAAGTCGCCGTCGGGCTTCCACGCGGCCTTCAGCTTGGCGAGCCCCTGCCCGGTCGTTCGCGCGTGGCGCGGCTCGTTGAGGAAGCTCGCCATGAGGAACACGCGGCGCGTGTCGTCGCGCTTGGGGATGGCGCTCGACAGCGGCGCCGTGCGCAGCCCGGGCGCGTAGTAGCGCACGACGTCCTTGAGATAGAAGGGCTCATAGAGGACGACGTCGCCCGGCCGCGCCTCGTGCTCGATCCGCGTCAGCGCGCCCTCGAAGTCGTACATGCGCGGGTTGGAGCGGTTGAGCTGCTGATCGGCGAACGCGACCCCGAGCGTCGACAGCAGGATGCCGGCGCAGACCGCGATCGCCGCGGTCCCGCGCGCCCAGCCGGTGACCGCCCGCGCCAGGAGCACGAGCAGCAGCGGCACGGCGCCCGCGAAGTAGCGGATCTCGAACAGGAACGGCTTGGCGAAGCCCACCGCGAACATCGCGATCGCGGGCACGAGCGCGCAGGCCAGGACGAGCGCGCTCAGCGGCTCGTGGCGGCGGCCGAGCAGCACGAGCGCAGCGAGCATCCCCAGCGGCCAGAGCGACGTGACGGCGGCCATCGTGGCGCTCGAGTGATAGCCCCAGACGCCCCAGACGAGGTTCGTCAGCAAGACGTAGACGCCCGGCTGATCGCGCCCGAGGTCGGACACGTCGCTGCCCGCCTGCGAGGGCGCGTTGAACCCGCGGCCCGCGGCCTGGTTGTTCTGGAACTGGTCCAGCGCGAGGCCGGCGAGCGGGGCGAGCGCGATCGCCACGAGCGCCAGCGCAGCGCCCCACGGCAGCAGGAAGCTGCGCAGCGGGCGCCCGGCGCGGCGCATGCTCCAGGCGGCCGCGGCGAAACCCGCCTGCTGGGTGGCGACGAGCAGGATGCCGAAGTACTGCGTCCACAGCAGCGCGGCGGTCGCCCCCGCGTACAGCGCCCAGTCGCGCCTGCGCCCGCGGCGCAGGACGACCACCTGCGCGTAGACGGCGAGCGCGGCGAACAGCATGAAGAGGCCGTACATCCGGGCCTCCTGCGAGTACCAGACGAGAAACGGCGCGACGGTTCCCAGCGCGGCGGCCAGCAGCCCGGCCTTGCGGTCGTAGAGCTCGTTGCCGAGCAGGTAGAGCACGACGATCGTCGCGGCGCCCGCGGCGAGCGAGGGCGCGCGCACGGCGAGCTCGCTCGTCCCGGCGCTGTGGGCGATCGCCCACAGCACGAGGTGGTGCAGCGGCGGATGGACGTCGGTGGTGCGCAGCACGTCGAGCATCTGCGCCAGCGGCATCTGCGCCTGGTGGATGCTCGTCGCCTCGTCGAGCCAGATGCCGCGGCTGGCGAGCACCCGCAGCGCGAGGCCGCCGGCGACGAGGCCGCCGACGAGCAGCCATGTGGGGACGCGCGGCGCGGGCGCGGGCGCGGGCGCGGCCTGCCTGGCGGGCGCGGCGGCGGGGGCGGCCGCCACCGGGCCGGGCTCGCGCTCGCGCTCGCGCTCGCGCAGCAGCAGCGCGAGCACCCCCGCGCCGGCCGCCAGCGCGACCATCGCGGCGACGGAGATCGCGACGATCGTGCCGGCGTCGTCGCCGGCGACGAGGATCGCGGCGGCCTGGGCGGCGGCGACGGCGCCGAGCAGCACGGCGAACGCCCGCCCGCCGCCGCGCGCGCAACGGTCGGCGACGAGCACCCGCACGACGCCGAACAGCGCCATCGCGCCGACGTAGGGCACCGCCAGCGTCCCGACGGAGGCGTAACGCTCGCCGAACGCGGCGCCGACGAGCTGCGACGGGACGAGCGCGACCGCGCCGACGGCGACGACGCCCAGCAGCGCGGCCACGGCGAGCGCCGAGCCGAGCGCGCCGCGCTCGCCGCCGGCCGAGCGCGGCAGCAGCACGAGCGGGACGGTCGTCGTCGCGAACGCCGCCAGGCCGCCGATCGTCGACAGGACGGCGAAGCGGCCGGCCTGCTCGGGCTCGAGCACGCCGTTGGCGAGCACGACGTCCTGGTTCTGCAGGATCGCGAGCGCGAGGAAGGCGACGGTCGCGAGGCCGGCGCCGCGGGCGGTGGCGGCGCGGCGGTCGGGCGCCGTCTCGGCGCGTGCCCGCCGCGGCAGGCCGGGACGCGTGATCGCCAGCGCCGCCCAGCCACCCAGCACGACGGCGAGCCCGGCGCCGACGGCGCCGGCGCTCGCGCACAGCGGGATGCCGAGCGCGAGCCGGATCGCGGGCTCGGCCGCGAGGCTCGCGGCAGCGCGGCCGTGACGGGCCTGCCCGTAGAGGCGGCCGCGCTCGAGCGCGAGCCAGGGCGCCGCCGGCACGGCGGCGGCGAGCACGAGCAGCAGCCCGACCGGCACGCCGGCGAGCGGCGCCAGCAGCGGCGCGGCGAGCGCGAGCGCGGCGCCGGCCGCGAGGCCCCAGACCAGCGCGCGCCGGCGCCCGCGCGCGGCGAGCGCCGGGCTCAGCGCGCTGCCCGCGCTGAGGCTCGAGGCCGGGACGTGGACGAGCAGGTAGAGCGCGAGGAAGACGGCCAGCGAGGCAAACGCGCCGGGCGACAGCAGGCGCGCCGCGACGACCGCGAAGGCGAGGTTGCCGGCGCCGGAGGCGATCTGCGCGCCGGCGACGAGCGCCTGCTCGCGCGCGAACGGGGCGCGTCGCAGGAGCGCGACGGGCGCGGCGACGACGGCGTTCAGGAGGACCACTCCGCCGGGCGCAGCGGCAGGGCGCCGATCGTCTCGGCGTCGTCCGAGCGTCCGCCGCTGAGCAGCAGGCGCAGCAGCCGGAAGCCCTGCTCGGCCCGTGTGACCTCGGCCTGCACGGCCGACGGCCGCGGTGGGGCGCCCATGTCGATGGCGGCGAGGATCGCGGCGGCGAGGTGCTGGGAGTCCAGGCCCCCGCCGTCCTGCGGCACGACCGCGGTCTGGTTCATGCGACGGGCGGCGGCGGCGAGCTTGGGCTCGTGGGCGACCGCGACGAACGGGGTCCCGGCCGTCGCGGCCGCAACGAGCGAGTGCAGGCGCATCCCGACCACGAGCAGCGCGCGGCCGAACAGGTCGCGGGCCTCCTCGAGGTCGGCCGGCGGCAGGAGCATCTGCGCGCTTGCGCCGAGCCGCGCGTTGATCGCCCGCGCGAGGTCGAGGTCGTCGGGACCGGCCGCGCCGCCGATCCGCCACGGCTGCAGCGCGACCGCGTGGCCGGCCGCGAGCACGGGCACGAGCGCCGCCGCGAGGTCGTCGGCGAGCGCGCCGACGTCGCCGGCGCGGTCGCCGCCGGGAACGGCGGCCTCGGCGCTGAGCGCCACGACGACCGGGCCGTTGCGCAGGAGCTCGCCGCTGGGCGGGCCGTCGAGCAGCGTCCAGGCCGGGTCGGCGCCGACCCGGAAGGGGGTCTGGGCGCCGACCTGCGCGAGCACGTCGGCGGACTCCTCGTCGCGCAGGACGAGCAGGTCGGCCTGGGCGACGAGCCGGCGCGCCAGCGCCTGCCCGGCCCGCGAGGCGATCGGCGCGGCGCCGACGCCGACGAGCGCCAGCGGCTTGCCCAGCGCCTTGGCGCCGTAGGCGAGCGCCAGGCCGTTGCGCAGGAGGTCGAGCGGGCCGCGCCCGGTGTGCGCGGGCAGCGTCTTGAAGATCGTCCCGCCGGCGAAGACAACGGCGTCGGCGTTGGCGGCGGTGCGGGCGACGCTCGCGGGCTCGCTCGCGGAGACGGTCGCGCGGTCGCCGTCGGCGTCGACCAGCCGCTGGCTCGTGGTGGCGACCGTGTCCCAGCCCGGCAGGGCGCGGACGAAGGCCTCGAGCAGCGCGTCGTCGCCCGGGTTGCGCTGGCCGAAGGCGCCGGCGAGCAGAGCGGTCGGCATCAGCGCGCCTCCGCGTAGATCTCGAGATGCCGGCGGGCGACGGCAGGCCAGTCGCGGCCGCGACCGAGATCGGCCGTGGCGTCACGAAGTGCCTGCAAATCGACATGATCGGTGGCCAGCGAACGCAGCCGGCCGGCGAGCGCGGCGGGCTCGCGCTGGGCCACGAGGGCCCGCGACGCGCCCATCGTCGCCGCGAGCTCGGGCGACAGCAGCACTGCGGTCCCGTGGGCGAACGCGAGTGCCAGCCCGCCGCTCGTCGACACCGGGCGCGGATAGAGGAAGAGCGCGACGTCGGCGGCGGCGAACCAGCTCGCGACGTCCGCGTCGGGCACGTAGCCGGTGAACCGCGCGTGCGGGTGGCGCTCGCGCAGGCGCTCGGCATAGGGGTCGCCGGCTGCGGCGAGGCGCGGGTGCTCGCCGCCCGCGACGACGAGCCGCACCGCGGGGCCGGCTGCCGCCGCGGCGTCGAGCGCCGGCTCGAGGCCCTTGTAGGGCGCGAGGAAGCCGAAGCACAGGACGGCGAGGCGGTCCTCCTCGATGCCGAGCTGCGCGCGGGCCGCGGCGCGCGGCGGCGTGGGCGTGCATTCGACGCCGTGCGGGACGACCTCCGCGCCGGGGATCGTCTGCGCGAACGCGGGCTCGTGAACGATCACGCGATCGGCCAGCCGGTGGATCGCCCGGTGCACCCCGGCCAGCCCGACGCGTGCCAGCGCGGCCGGCGCGGCGACCCGGTGCAGGCGCGTGAAGCCGCGGTCGACGGCGGAGCCCGCGACGACGTGGTGCATCGTCACGACCGACCGTGCCGGCGAGCGCGACAGCCGCGCCAGGGCGGGCGCGAGCGGCGGCACCGACGACGCGCCGCCGTAGAGGAAGGTCTCGTGCTGCAGGTGGACGGTGCGCGCGCCGCCGGCGCGGGCGCTGCCGAGCGCGGCGGGCAGGGCGCGGCGGCCGCGCGCGAAGCAGCGGCGCACGCTGACGGCGCCGTCGTGGCTGTGGTTGGGCTGGCCGGGCTCGTAGGGCGCGACGACCTCGACGCTCGCGCCCTCGGCGACGAGCGCGGCGGCCAGCTGCGCCGTGTAGGAGGCGACGCCGCTGAAGCCGCCGTGGCGCGCGCCGTCGCTCGGATACGGGGAGACGATGGCGACATCAGGCGAGGCCACGGGCGACCCCCAGCCGGCGACCGGTCGAGCCGGCCCACAGCCGCACGAGCGAGACGCCCATCCGGCGCGTGTCGGACACGACGTCGACGCGCGAGCCGTCCTGGTCGATCCAGACGGTCGGCACCTCGACGACGCGGCGGCCGGCGTCGCGCGCGGCGAGCAGGAGGTCGACGTCGAAGAGCAGGTCGGTCTGCGACACGCGGTCCAGCAGCGGCGCCAGCGCCTCGCGGCGGATGACCTTCGCGCCGCACTGCGTGTCGCGGTAGGGCAGGCGCAGCAGCCGGCGCGCGGCGAAGGCGAAGCCGGCGCTTGCCACGCGGCGCGGTCCCGAGCGCCGCACGGGCAGGACCGACGCGGCGTGGTGGCGGCTGGCGATCGCGGCGTCGATGTCCTCGCGCTGGTCGTCGACCACCCCGGCGAGGCGCAGCATCTCGGCGGGCGGCGTGGCGCAGTCGGCGTCGACGAATCCGACGAGGTCGGCGTCGGACCGGCGCATCGTCTCGAGGATGACGCCGCCCTTGCCGAGCTTGGCGTACTCGAACAGCTGCACGCGATCGTCCTCGGCGGCATGGGCCTGCACGATCTGCGCGGTGGCGTCGGTGCAGGCGTCGAGGGCGACGAGGAAGCGCGTCGCCGGATCGGCGCAGCCGCTGCGGTACACCCGCAGCGTTCGGCCGATGCGGTGTTCCTCGTTGTGAGCTGGGATGACGATGTCGAGCCGCAAGTAATCCTCCTGGGACCAATCCTTCGTTCCGGGTCGTGGACGTGCTGATCGTGCAACTCGCTGCGGTGCGCGAGAACGCGCTGGGCCGATGGCAGCGTCCGCGGTGGCTGTCCATCCGCGACGCGGCTCAAACGGAAGACGGCGATCTTTTACGCGCTTCTAACCAACGGGTGCGACATGTCACGAACGCTCGATGCGTTCGTTCGCCGCCGAACTACGCGGCGTCGAGCCCGTCGATCGTCCTGGCGAGCGCGAAGTCGTTCTCGGTGATGCCGCCCTCGGAGTGCGTCGAGATGGTCAGGCGCACGTGCTTGTAGTCGTGGACGAGGATGTCGGGGTGGTGGTTGGCCGCGTTGGCGGCGTCGGCCACCGCGTTGGCGAGCTCCATCGCGGCGGTGAAGCCGGAGAGCTCGAAGTTGCGGACGAGCGCGTCGTCCTCCCGCAGCCAGTTGCCGCCCTCCAGTCGTTCCTCGATCTCGCCGTCGCTCAGTCGTGCCATACGCTCTCCTCGTACCGATGCGGATCGTCAGCCTCGTCCCACACGCTACCGAGCTGCTGTTCGCCCTGGGCCTCGGCGAGGACGTCGTCGGCGTGACCCACGAGTGCGACTACCCGCCCGAGGCGACCGAGCTGCCGGCCGTCACCCGCAACGTGCTGCCCGCGGGCCTGGCGCCGGCCGAGATCGACAAGGCGGTGCGCGAGCGCACCGACGCCGGCGAGTCGATCTACGAGCTCGACGAGGAGCTCGTCGGCGAGCTCGAGCCCGACCTGATCGTCACGCAGGCGCTGTGCCACGTCTGCGCGGTCTCGGTCGACGAGGTGCAGGCGCTCGCCCAGACGCTGCCCGGCCCGCCGCGCGTGATCTCGCTGGACCCGACGACCTACGGCGAGACGCTCGGCGACGTGCGCACGGTCGCGCAGGCGACCGACAGCAAGGACGCTGCGCTGGACCTCATCGCCCGCACCGCGCGGCGCGCGGACATCGTGCGCCTGGCGGTGCGCGGCGCGCCGCGGCCGCGGGTGGCGGCACTGGAGTGGATGGACCCCGTCTTCGTCGCCGGTCACTGGACGCCGCAGCTCATCGAGATGGCGGGCGGCGAGGACGTCATGGGCTTCGCGGGCGAGTCCTCGCGCCAGGCGACCTGGGAGGAGGTCGCGGCCGCCCGGCCGGAGGTCGTCATCGTCATGCCCTGCGGCTACGACGCGGCGCGCGCGCTCGTCGAGGCCGACGACTACGCCGACAAGCTGCGCGGGCTGGGCGCCGACCACGTCGTCGCCGTCAACGCGTCGGCCTACTTCTCGCGCCCCGGCCCGCGGCTGGCCGACGGCCTCGAGCTGCTCGCGCACATCCTGCACCCCGACCGCGTGCCGATCGCGCCGGCCGAGGCGCTGGTGGTCGAGCTCTGAGCTTGCCGGCCCCGCGGACGGTCATCTACCTGCACTCGTCGGCGGGGCGCTATGGCGCCGACCGCCAGCTCGCGCTGCTGGCGTCGGGCCTGGACCCGGCGCGCTACCGGCCGCTCGTCGTGCTCGCGATGGACGGCGAGCTGCGCGAGGACCTGCAGGCGGCGGGCGTCGAGGTGCTCGTGCGCCCGCTGGCGGTGCTGCGGCGCGCGGCGATGTCGCCCGCCGGGCTGGCGCGGATCGGCGGCGCGGTCGCCCGCGACGCCGGCGGACTCGCGCGGCTGGCGCGCGCCCGCGGCGCCGCGCTGATCCACACGAACACGTCGGTGACGCTCGGCGGCGCCGCGGCCGCGCGCGTCGCCCGGATCCCCCACGTCTGGCACATGCGCGAGATCTATGCGGGCTTCGAGCGCTTCTGGCCCGTCTACCGGCGGCTGCTGCTGACCGCCGACCGGCTGCCCTGCGTGTCGGAGGCGACCCGCGCCCAGCTCGGCGGCGACCCGCGCGGCGTCGTGCTGCACGACGGCCTCGGCGTCGCCCCCGCCCGCGCGCCGCGCGCCGGCGCCCGCGCCGCGCTCGGTCTCCCGCCGGACGCGTTCGTCTGCGCGATCCTCGGCCGGATCTCGACCTGGAAGGGCCAGGACGTGCTGATCCGCGCGCTGGCGCAGCTCGGCGAGGGCGACGAGACGATCGCGCTCGTCGCCGGCGACCCGTGGCAGGGCGAGGAGCGCCGGCTGGCGCAGCTGCGCGAGCTGGCGGCGTCGCTCGGGGTCGGCGAGCGCGTGCGCTTCGCCGGCTTCCGGCCGGACGTCGACAACGTCTACGGCGCCGCCGACGTCGTCGCCGTGCCGTCCACGCAGCCCGACCCGCTGCCGAACTCCGCGCTGGAGGCGGCCGCGGCCGGCTGCTGCGTCGTCGCGGCCGACCACGGCGGGCTGCCGGAGATCGTCCGCGACGGCGTCAGCGGCCGGCTCGTCACGCCCGGCGACCCCGGTGCGCTCGCGCGCGCCCTCGCGGCGCTGCGCGACGACCCCGCGCAGCGCGAGCGCCTCGGCGCCGCGGCCGCGACCGACGTCCGCGAGCGCTTCGCCCCCGCGCTGCTGCTCGAGCGCGCGCAGGCGCTCTACGACGACGTGCTGGCCTGAGTCAGCCCAGGCCGGAGCTGCGCGCGGCGCTCTCGGCCACGACGATGCAGCCGATCGCCAGCGCGATCCCGAGGCCGACGCAGGCCGCCAGCACCGGCGTCGCCGCCGACCGGCGCTTCTCGGCGAGATCGAACATCAGGTAGCCGACGATCCCGCCCGCGATCAGGCCGCCGATGTGACCGCCGATCGCGATCCCGGGGATCAGGAACGTGATGCCGAGGTTCAGCGCGAGCGTGATGCCCAGGCCCGACTGCATCGGGTCGATGCCGCGGGCGCGCATCGCGAGGATCGCGGCCCCCATGAGCCCGAAGACCGCGCCCGAGGCGCCGACGACCGGCGTGTTCGGCGACAGCAGGAGCGCGCCGAAGGAGCCGCCGACGAGCGAGACGGCGTAGATCAGGCCGAAGCGCAGCTTGCCGATCATCGGCTCGAGGATCGTCCCGAGGAAGTAGAGGAAGTACATGTTGAACGCGATGTGCAGGACGCCCGCGTGCAGGAAGCCGGCGGTGATGATCCGCCACCACTCGCCGTCGGCGACGAGCGGCCCGAAGAGGACGCCGTTGCGGTAGACGCTGCCGCCGACGTCGTTGATCTTGCCGCCCGAGGCCATCATCGCGACGAAGGCGATGACGTTGATCGCGATCAGCACGTACGTCAGCTGCGGGTCGTTGGTCAGCGTCGCCGCGGTGCGGACCTTCGTCTTCTGGCGCGAGCACTCCGGGCAGCGCATCCCGACGGGCGTCGGGGTCATGCAGTCCGGGCAGATCGGCCGCCCGCAGGACGAGCACGCGACGCCGGTCTCCCGATTGGGGTGCCGGTAGCAGGTGGTCGCGGTGGAGGTGCCCATCTCGAGCTGACGCTAGCAGCCGCCGCAGCGGCGCCCGCCGGGCGCGCGGGCGCTACGTCAGCGACGCCGCGATCACGGGCGCGCGCGTCGGGATGCGGCTGCCGCCGGAGGGCTCGTCGGTGACGAGCACCGCGTCGACGTCGCCGAGGTCGCCGGGCACGTCGACGGTCGCGTTGCCGTCGCGGCTGACGGAGAACAGCGCGTCGGTCGGCTCCGGCGTGCCGGCGCCCGCGCGGTCCAGCCACACCTGGTAGACGCGGCCCTCGGCGGGAGCCGGCATGCCGGCCATCACGAGCTTCGCGCCGTCGCCGGTCACCCGCACGTGCGCGCTCGCGCCGCGCGCCTCGACCTTCGCGACGACGGTGCGCGGGGAGACGCCGCCGTCGCCGCCGGACAGCAGCGCGCCGCCGCCGACGCCGAGGGCGAGCGCCACCGACGCCAGGCCGACGGCCGGCAACGGGCGCAGCGACAACAGGCTGAAGCGGCGGCGCGACCGCTCGGCGGGGGCTGGGCGGTCGGCGCCGTGGCCGGCGGCCAGCAGCAGCTCGGACTCGGCGGTCACGATCGCCATGACGCGCTGGCGGACCGGCTCGGGCGCGGTCAGCTGGGGCACGCCGCTGAGCAGCGCGTCGCCGACGAAGCGCAGCTCGGCGACCTTGTCGGCGCAGGCGCCGCAGCGGGCGAGGTGGTCCTCGAAGAGCTCCCACTCGCCGGCGGGCATCGCGCGCAGGACGTAGCTGGCGGCGTCGTCGGTGCGGGGACAGACCTCGTTCACGGCATGACCTCCCGCAGCCCGCCGAGCTGGGCACGCATCTTCTCGAGGCCGAGGCGCATCCTGCCCTTGACCGTACCGATCGGGGTGTCGAGCATGGAGGCGATCTCCGTCTGCGTGAAGCCGCCGAAGTAGGCGAGCTCGATGACGCGGCACTGCTCGGCCGGCAGGGTCGTCAGCACCTGGCGGATCTCGGCGGCCTCGTCGAGCCGGGCGACTTCGACGTCGGTGCGGTCGCGGGCCTCGAAGCGCTCCTCGATGCCCTCGTCGCTGGCGCGGCGGCGGTCGTGGACGACCGACCGGCGCAGCGAGTCGATCGCGCGGTTGTGGACGATCCCCAGGACCCAGGTGCGCACCGAGCCGCGGGCGCGGTCATAGCGCGCGCCGCTGCGCCAGAGCGAGAGGAAGGACTCCTGCACGACGTCCTCGGCGGCGCCGCGCGAGCCGCACATCCGGTAGGCGAGCGAGAAGGCGGCGCTCGAGTGGCGCTCGTAGACGACCTCGAAGGCAGCGGCCTCGCCGCGGCGGACGAGCTGCATGAGGTCCTCGTCGGCGAGGTCGCGCAGCTCGGTCGGCTGGTGGTCGGCGTTCTTGCGCAGGCGTGCCATGTATCCCGGAGTACGCCCGACGGCCCTGGACGGATCAGCCCGCGGGCGTCAGTCGCGCTTGGCGAGCTTGCGCGCTTCGCCGGCGGCGGCGCGCAGGGTGCGCTGGGCGAGGTCCAGCGGGCTGCTGGAGGCCGCCTTGTGCTTCTTGCGCTGCGCGCGCACGCGCAGGATCACGAGCGCCGTGCCGGCGGTCCCGGCGGCGGCGGTCGCGATGACCGGCCGCACCCAGTTGCGCGGGTCGCGCATCGCGCCGATCTCCCAGCTGTCGAGCTCCTCGACGGCGGCGTCGGTGATCTCCTGCAGGGTGAGCTCCAGGCGCGTCTTGAGGCTCTCGGGCGGGTCGACGGGCGCGAGCGCGCGGCGCAGCATCTGCTCGAAGTCGGTGTGGGCCATCTCGTTCATCCCGCCGTCACGATCTCCTCGAGCTGCTTGATGGCCCGATGCAGGAGGACCTTCGTCGCGCCGTCGGTCTTGCCCATGGCACGAGCGATCTCGCGGTTGTCCATTCCGAGGGCGAAGCGCATGATGAGCGCCTCGCGGCGCTCCTCCGGGAGGTGCTTGATCCCCGCGATGATCCGTGCGAGCTCATCGCGTCCCTCGACGAGGTCCTCGGTCGTGTGCATGGCGCTGAGCACCGTCGTGTCGTCGATCGGCGTCTGCGGCCGGCGCGAGCGGTCGCGGTAGAGGTTCGCGGCGAGGTTGTGGGCGATGCGGATCAGCCAGGGGCGCAGCGGCCGGCCGTGCGACTCGGCCTGCGCGCGCTCGAAGTGCCGGTAGGCCTGCAGGAAGGTCTGCTCCGTGAGGTCCTCGGCGTCGTGGTGGTTGCCGACGCGGTAGTACGCGTACGAGTAGACGTCGCGCAGGTGGGAGCTGTAGAGCTCCGAGAACTCCCGGTCCAGCCGGGCCTTGTCCTTGGGCTCCACGCATCCAGACTACCCCGGCTGCGCGCTCCGTCCGGTGCCGCCCGACCCTGCGGTCGCGAGCACGACGGTCTCGGCGTCCTCGCGCTTGAAGCGCCCGCTCGGCGAGGTGACGCCGGCGGTGAAGGACTCGGGGTCGATGCGCCCGTCGACGAGCGCGGCCAGGCCGTCGAGCGTCGGCGACGGAACGCCCTCGCGGCGCATCGTCGCGGCGAGCAGCCCGACGCCGTCGAGCGCCTCGCTGGACTGGCCGAGCGCGTCGCCGATGCGGGCCGCGGGCATGCCCTGGCCGAGCAGCTCGCCGGCGCGGCGGTTGCGGCTGCCGGGCGCGGTGACGGTCGCGACGAGGTCGCCCGCGCCGGCGAGGCCGGCGAACGTCTCGGGCAGCCCGCCGCGGCGCCGGGAGAACTCGTCGACCTCGGCGAAGACCTTGCCTGCGGCGGCGCCGGCGGCGTTGGGGCCGTTGACGCCGGCTGCGGCGGCGGCCAGCGCGGCGGCGTTCTTGGCGGTGCCGGCGAGCTCGACGCCGGCGACGTCGACGGTCGTCCTCGCATCGAAGCCGGCGTCCTTGAGCACGCGCTTGAGCTGCATCGAGAAGACCTCGTCCGCGGAGCCGACGACGAGCGCGGCGCCGCTGGAGAGCGCGTCGGCGGCGTGGCCGGGGCCGCCGATGCAGGCGACCGCGCGGGCGCTGACGCGCTCGCCGACGTAGGCGCTGGGCAGCATGCCGTGCGGCGCGACGAGGCCCTTGGAGAGCACGACGATCGCGGTGCTCGGGCCGATCGCCTCGGCGTGGCCGGCGACGGCGAGCGGCAGCGCGGACGCGGGGACGGCGAAGCAGACGAGGTCGGCGCGGTCCAGCGCGAGGTCGGAGGCGCGGGTGACGGTCACGGCCTCGGGGAGCTTCACGCCCGGCAGGTAGTGGTCGTTGACGCGCTTCGTGCGCAGCGCGTCGACCTGCTCCTGCGTTCGGCAGCCGAGCTCGACCTCGAGGCCGGCGCGCGCGAGGGCGACGGCGAGGCCGGTGCCCCAGGCGCCGGCGCCGACGATCGCGACGCGACGCAGCGGCGGGGTGCCGCCGAGCCACTCCCACTGCAGCTCGATGCAGGGCCACAGGCGGCTCGTCACCGCGCGGGCGAGCTGCGGCGAGGGCTCGTCGACCTGCGGGAAGCGCAGCGGGCGACCGGCGCGGATGCGGACCTTGTGCGGGCGGATGCGCCAGCCGCGGCGGATCGCCTCGGTGCCGATCAGCGCGATCGGCACGACGGGCGCGCCGGTCTCCAGGGCGAGGCGGCCGACGCCGCGCTTGGGCGTGCCGAGCGCGCCCGGGCGCGTGCGCGTGCCCTCGGGGAAGATCACGACGACGTCGCCGCGCTCGAGGATCTGGCGCGCGGTCGTCATCGCGTCGCTGTCGCCGCGGCCGCGCTCGACGGGGAAGGCGCCGAGCGAGCTGAGCAGCCAGGCGACGAAGCGGTTGTGGAACAGCTCGGTCTTGGCGACGAAGTAGGTCGGCCGGCGCAGCATCATGCCGATCACGAACGGGTCCATGAACGACCGGTGGTTGGACGCGATGATGACCGGGCCGCTCGCCGGGATGTGCTCGCGACCGATCCGCTGCATCCGGAAGTACACGAGGAAGAACGGCTGCAGGATCGCCCTGGCGACGAGGTACAGCAGGCGGTTGACGCCGCGCGTGCGAGCGCGCTCCAGCAGAAGGCTGCGATCCATGTCACCGGATACCCGGTCTCGTTGCTCGCGTTACAGTCTTGGCGCAATGGTCATCGACCGTGCCAAGACGATCCGCGGCGCCTTCGCCGGCGCCGTCGCCGCCGGCGTGTGGGCGGCACAGCAGCCGCTCGACAAGCCCGTGTTCGGCGTCGACTACGACGACACGGAGCTGCTCGGCAAGGCGATCACGCGCGGGCCGGCCTGGCCGGTGGTCGGGATGGCGCTGCACCTCGGCAACGGCGCTGCGTTCGGGGCCGCCTACGCGGTCGTCGCCCCGCGCCTGCCGCTGCCGTCCTGGAGCCGCGGCCCGATCGCCGCCCTGACGGAGCACCTCGCGACCTGGCCGCTGACGATCGCGGTCGACCGCGTGCACCCCGCGCGCGACGACATGCCGGCCCTGTCGGCGAGCTGGCGCGCGTTCGCCCAGGGCACCTGGCGCCATCTGCTGTTCGGCATCGTCCTGGGCGAGCTCGAGCGGCGCCTGAACGCCCCCGAGGACCCCGATCTGCCCCCGTACGAGCACGTGATCTCGAGCAACGGGCACGGGAAGCTGGAGCACGCGGGCGCGTTTCAGGGGCCCGAGCAGCCGCTTGACGACTGACTGCGATGGTCACGGCGGTGAACTCGTCGTGTCGGTCGTTCGCGCTGTGCGTGATGGGTGTGACCCTTGTGGGGTGTGGAAGCAATGACGCTGACCGCGCGCTGCAAGCCGCACGGGACAAGGCGCTTCATGCCGACTACCTGGTCGTCAGCGACGGCCGTGGCCGGTCTCTGTTCTCCAGTCAGTTGACTGTCATCGAGCGCGGCGGACGCACGCTGGCCTGGACGCTTCCGCGCGAGGAGTTCACGTTGCGGACGCACCGCCGCTGCTACGAACGGCACACCGAGTTCAACCGCGCGGACATCGCGGACGCCCGAGCCGCCCTCGCGCCACCACAGCTGCACGGAGCCTCGATCAGGACGGACGGCTCGAAGCGCGTCTTGGCAGTTCGCGAGTCTCATGACGACTTCGCGGACTCCGAGTACGAGGTCGTCGTCGATGCCTCCGGCCGGCCGCTGCTCGAGCGTGTGCGGTCTGCGAAGAACGGCGTGGTGCCCGCCACCGCGTGGAGGGAGCGGCGCTACGCGTTCGTCGATCGCGCCACGTTCGAGCGACTGGCGGGCGCGCCGCCGCAGCCACGCTGCTGAGAGAGCCCGCCTTCGGACTCGAACCGAAAACCTCTTCATTACAAGTGAAGTGCTCTGCCAGTTGAGCTAGGCGGGCGGGGGCGCGGATGCTCCGGGCGCAGGCTACCGGCGCGTCGTGTGCCACGCTTGGCGCAGATGAGCGCGGCAGCCACCACGGACGGCCCCGTCGAGGAGCACAAGCTGGGCGACGGGTTGATCGGCAACCTGCTCGGCGGCGACGGGATGCGCGGGATCATGATGACCCTCGTCTTCCTGGCCCACGTCGCGGTCAACGCCGATCCGGGCAGCGGGCTGGAGAACTACCACGCGTTCAAGGAGATCGCCGCGCGCTTCGACCTCGCGCTGGCGACGTTCTTCGTCCTCTCGGGCTACCTCATCGCGCGGCCGTTCCTGCGCTCGTTCGTCCTCGGGACCAAGCGCCCGTCGGCGCGCCGCTTCGCCCGCAACCGCCTGCTGCGGATCACGCCGGCCTTCTACCTCATCGCGGCGATCGTGCTGCTGCGCTTCGGCCTGGACGGCGCGATCAGCCCGACGCCCGACAACCCGAGCGGCACCGCGCCCGCCTCGTCGTGGTGGCAGATCCTGTCGGTCTTCACGTTCACGCAGAGCTACACCGGCGGCTCGGCGACGCTGCCGATCGGCCAGGCCTGGTCGCTGGACGTCGAGGTCGCGTTCTACGCGGCGATCCCGATCGCGGCGGCGATCGCCTACCGGCTGGGCTCGCGTCTGAAGACTCCGCGCACCCGCGCGCGCGCCGCGCTGGTCTTCATCGGCAGCCTCGCGCTCGTGAGCATCTTCCTGCGCCAGAACAACGACAACACGCTCGCGACGCTCGCCAGCCCGCCGCTGATCATCTACGCCTTCCTGCCCGGCGTCGCGATCGCGATCGCCGAGCCGTGGGCGGTGCCGGTCTTCCGCGGCAACCCGCAGCGGGCCAGGCGCTTCGCGCGGGCGGCCGTCGGCGTCGCCTTCGTGGCCTACGTCCTCTACTGCGTCTGGGACTTCAACGTCCAGACGACGGCGATCCACCACGCGCTCGGGCGCCGCTCGCTGATGTCCGCGCTCTTCGGGATGGCGCTGCTGGCAGGCCTGATCGCGATGCAGCTCGGCACCGGCAAGGTCCCGCGCATCACCGACAACCGCTGGGTGAACTGGCTCGGCGAGCGCTCCTACGCCTTCTACCTCCTGCACGTCTGGATCATCTTCGAGGTCATCAACCTCGTCGGCGCCGACGCCGGCACGGCGACGCTGATCGTGGCGATGATCGCGATCGGCTTCCCGGTCACAGCGGCGCTGTCGGCGCTGTCGTGGAAGTACGTCGAGCGGCCATTCCTCGAGCGCCGGCTGCCGTGGGCGCCCGGCATGCGACCCGACCCCAAGGCCGCGCACGAGCGGCCCGACCCCGAGACGGCGCCGGAGGCCGAGCGCGAGCCGCAGCCCGCGACCAGCGCGGGCGCGCCGTGAGCGACGCGCGGGTGGCGATCCTGATCGTCACCTACGAGCACGAGGACGAGATCGACGCCTGCCTCGACGGCGCGCTCGCGCAGGCCGGCGACGGGCTCGCGGTCGACGTCGTCGTCGCCGACAACGCATCGGGCGACGACACCGCCGAGCGCGTCCGCGCGCGCGAAGGCGACGGCGTGCGGCTGCTGGAGATGGGCTCCAACCGCGGCTTCGCCGCCGCCGTCAACGCCGCCTTCGCCGCCACGACGGCCGAGCACGTCCTGATCCTCAACCCCGACTGCGTCATGGCCCCAGGCTGCGCGCGGGCGCTGCGCGACCACCTGCAGGCGCACCCGCAGGTCGCCCTCGCCGCCGCGCTCCTGCACGACCCCGACGGCACGCCGCAGCTGCACGCCCGCCGCGACGCCGGCCTCGGCGGCGCGCTGTGGGCGTTCACCGTCGTCGGGCGGCGCCTGGACGCGGGCCTGCGCGGCGGCCGCGCGCTCGCCGCGCGCCGCTACGAGGACCTCTGGGCGGGCGGGCCGCCGCGCGAGCCGGTCGCGGTCTTCTGCCCGGCGGCCGCCTGCGTCATGGCCGCCCGCGCGGACCTCGAGCCGGCCCCCTTCGACGAGCGCTTCCCGCTGTTCTTCAACGACGGCGACCTCTGCGCGCGCCTGCAGGCCGCCGGCCGCGGCGTCGAGATCGTCCCCGCGGCGACCGCCGCGCACGGCTACGGCACGAGCGTCAAGCGCGCGCAGAGCGCCGACCCGGCGCGGATGCGGGCCGAGTGGGTCGCCTCGCTGCGCCGCTACGCGGGCCGCCACTGGAGCCGCCCGCAGCGCGCCGCGCTGCCGGCGCTGCTGCTCGCCGACGCCGTCGCCGCCGGCGTGCTCTGCCTCGCCCGCCGCGAGGACCCGCGCGAGGTCCGCGGCACGCTCGGCGGGCTCGGCCTGCCCGGCGGGCCGCCGCCGCTGCTGACGCCGGTGCGGGGCCTGCGGCGCGTGCGGCCGGGCCGCCGCTAGGACGACACGTCGGCGGGCGCGAGCGGGCGCACCGCGCTCGCCGGCACCCCCGCCAGCAGGTGTCCGGCCGGGTACTCGCCGCCGGTCAGCACCGCGCCGGTGGCGATCATCCCGTTGCGCCCGACGTGCGAGCCGCGCAGGATCAGCGCGTTGGTCCCGACGAAGACGTTGCTCTCCACGAGCACCGGGCTCGACACGACCGGCTGGCGCGCGACGTGCTCGTCGCTGCCGTCGTGCGTGCGGTCGGAGTCCATGATCGTCACGCCCTCCGCCAGCCCGACGCGGTCGCCGAGCTCGATGCGCTCGTGGCAGTGGATCGTCACGTTGCGGCCGATGATCGTCGACTCCCCCACGACGAACTCGCCCTTGGACTTCAGCTCGGCGCCGTCGCGGACCTGGACGAGCGCGCCGAGGCGGATCGCGCCGCCCCAGGGCTGCAGGCGGATGCGGTTCTGGAAGTGGCAGCGCTCGCCGATCTCGATCACCGCGTCGACGTGCGTCCAGAGGTCGAGCGTGAGGTCGCGGCCCAAGCGGCAGTCGCGCCCGATGCGCAGCGTCAGCGAGCCGCGGCCGTCGCCGATCCGGTCGATCGCGATGTGCGGCAGGTCGTCGAAGCGCGGCGTGCCGTCGGCCTCCACGACGAAGCGGCAGCCCAGGCGCGCGAGGCGCGCCCGCGTCTGCAGGATCCAGGCCTGGAAGCGGGCGCGGCGGACGGCGCTGGCGGCGGTGCCGAGCACCGTCCCAACGTAGCGGCGCTCGCCGACGGCGGCGCTCGGCGCGGGCTCGAGCTCCGCGTGCAGGCGCGCGAGCGCGCCGTTGGTGCTCGGCGCCGGTGACAGCGGTGGCGCCTGCGGCTCCGGCTCCGGCGCGGGCGCCTCCGGCTGCCCGTCGCCCTCGGCCTGGGCGCGCAGGAAGCGCGCCATCGCGACCGGCGTCGGGTGGTCGAAGACGAGCGTCGATGGCAGCCGCAGGCCGGTGACCCGGGCCAGCCGGTTGCGCAGCACGACCGATCCGAGCGAGTCGAACCCGAGCTCCTTGAACGGGCGCTCGGGCGCGACGTCGTCGGCCGAGGCGTGGCCGAGCGCGGCCGCGGCCTGGGCGCGCACGAGCGTCAGGACAAGCGCGTCGCGCTCGTCCTCCGCGGCCGCGGCGAGCTGCTGCGCCAGCGAGCCACCGGCCGCCGCGGCGCGCCGCGCGGGCGCCCGCACGAGCTCGCGCAGCATGGCCGGCAGCAGGCCGGCGCGGGCCTGCGAGCGCAGCACGGCGAGGTCCAGCGGGACGGCGACGAGCACCGGCTCGCGGTGCCCGAGCGCCGCGTCGAGCAGGCCCAGGCCCTGCTCGGTGCTCAGCACGCGCTCGCCGGTCGCCTCGAGCTGCTCGACGTCGAGCGCGCGCAGCTCGCCGATCATCCCGCTGGCCTGGTCCCACAGGCCCCAGGCGATCGAGGTCGCGGGGCGCCCGGCCGCGCGGCGGCGCTGGGCCAGCGCGTCGAGGTAGGCGTTGGCGGCCGCGTAGTTGCCCTGTCCCGGATGGCCGAGCGTCCCGGCGACGGAGGAGAACAGCACGAACGCCGTGAGGTCGAGGTCGGCGGTCAGCTCGTCGAGCCAGCGCGCCCCGTCGGCCTTCGGTCGCATGACGCGCTGCAGCGCGCCGGCGCCGAGCGACTGCACCATCGCGTTCTCGAACGTCCCGGCGGCGTGGACGACCGCGGTCAGCGGTCGCTCGGCCGCAATCGCCGACAGCAGCTCGGCGACGGCGGCGCGGTCGCCGACGTCGCAGGCGGCGATCGTCACGTGGCAGCCCTGCCCGGCGAGCTCGGCCTCGAGCTCGGCGGCGCCCGGGGCGTCGCGCCCGCGGCGGCTGACGAGCAGCAGGTTGCGGACGCCGTGCTCGGCCGCGAGGTGGCGCGCGACGACCGCGCCGAGGCCCGCGGTGCCGCCCGTGATCAGCACGGTGCCGCCGGGGTCGGGCGCGCGCGGCACGGTCAGCACGACCTTGCCGACGTGGCGCGCGCGGCCGGCGAAGGCGAGCGCGTCCAGGCCCTGGCGCACGTCCCAGGCGTGCACGGGCAGGGGCGGCAGCTCGCCGGCGACCAGCTCGCGCAGGTCGGCGCCGAGCGCCTCCGGACCGCCGGCCAGCAGGTCGACCACGTCGTAGGTCACGCCCGGGTGCGCGGCGGCGACCGTGAGCGGGTCGCGATCGGCGCTGGCGCCGAGCTCGGCGAAGCGCCCGCCGCGCGCCGCCAGCAGCGGCAGCGAGGCGTCGGCCAGCTCGCCCGAGAGGGCGCCGACGACGAGGTCGACGCTGCCGACGCGGTCGGCGAAGTCGGCCGGCGTCGCGAGGTGCTCGTCGTCGAGGCCCAGGGCCCGCAGCGCGTCCCATCCGGATCGGCTCGCGGTGGCGAAGACCTCGGCCCCGATCCGCCGCGCGAGCGCGATCGCCGCGAAGCCGGCGCCACCGCTGGCGGCGTGCACGAGCACGCGCTCGCCCGGCGCGAGCCCGGCCAGCGCCCGGCGCGCGGTGCAGTAGGCGACGGGGACGGTCGCGGCGCGGACCGACGACCAGCCCTCGGGGACCGGCGCGAGCAGGCGTGCGTCGGCGACGGCGAGCGGTGAGAACGCGTCTGCCATGAAGCCCATCACGCGGTCGCCGCCGGCGATCGCCTCCACCCCGGCCCCGACCTCGACGACGACGCCCGCGGCCTCGCTGCCCAGCGAGCCGCCGCCGACCCCGAGCGCGGCGCGGACGTCGGTGGCACCGACGCCCGCCGCGCGCACCGCGACGCGCACCTCGCCGGCCCCGAGCGGGCGGTCGCCGTCGCCGCCTGCGGGGCCCGCTCCGATCGGCGCGCCGCTGCGCTCGACGCCCAGGCGCCAGGCGCCCTGCGGGAGCTCGTCGCCCGCCACGCGCACGAGCCGCGGGATCAGGACGGCGCCGTCGCGCAGCGCCGTCTGCGGCTCGCCGGCCGCGAGCGCGAGCGCCAAGCCGTCGCCGCCGTCGGCATCGATCAGCAGCAGGCGCCCGGGGTGCTCGGACTGCGCGCTGCGCACGAGCCCCCAGACGGCCGCCGCGTCGGGATCGGGTGCCTCGCCGGATGCCGCCGCGACCGCGCCGCGCGTGACGAGCGCCAGCGCGCTGTCGCGCAGCCGCTCGTCGGCAAGCCAGTCATGCGCCAGCGCCAGCGCCGCGGCGACGCCGGCCGGCGCGGCGACCGGGACGACCGCCGCGGGCGCGCCGCCGGCGCCGAAGACGGCGGCGAGGTCGGCGAAGGGCTCCACGCTCGCGGGGCCGGCGCCGCCGTCGGAGCCCGCCGGCAGCGGCGCCCAGCGCACGCGAAACAGCGCGTCGCTGTCACGCGCGGCGCCCGCGGGGCGGGTGACGAGCGCGTCGACCGACAGCACCTGGTTGCCGTGCTCGTCGGCGGCTGTCACGCGCAGGACGTCGTCGCCCGACGGCACGATCCGCACGCGCAGCGCGGTCGCGCCGCGGCGCTGCACGCGCACGCCAGACCAGCTGAACGCCAGCCGCACGCCGTCGCCCTGCGCGGCCGCGACGTGCAGCGCGGCGTCGAGCAGCGCCGGGTGCACGGCGAAGCGGGCGGCGTCGGCGAGCTGCTCCTCGCCGAGCGCGACCTCGGCGTACAGCGCGCCGTCGCCCTGCCAGGCCGCGCGCACGCCCTGGAAGGCCGGGCCGTAGGCGAAGCCGCGGCCGGCCAGCCGGTCATACAGCGCGTCGGGATCGAGCGCCGCGGCGCTCGGCGGCGGCCAGGCGCCGAGCTCGTCATGCGGCGCCGGCGCGGCGGCGGAGACCGTCCCGGTCGCGTGGCGCACCCAGTCGGCGTCGCCGGCGTCCGCGCGGGCGTGGACGTCGACCGCGCGCCGGCCCGCTGCGTCGGGCTCGCCGACGATCGCCTGCAGGCGCACGCCGCGGTGGCGGCGCAGCATGAGCGGCGCCTCGATCGTCAGCTCGTCGAGCGTGTCGCAGCCGGCGCGGCCGCCGGCGTCCAGCACGACCTCGGCGAACGCCGACGCCGGCAGCAGCACCTCGTCGAGCAGCTCGTGATCGGCGAGCCAGGGCTGCGTCTCCAGCGACAGCCGCCCGGTGCACAGCCACGAGTCCTGGCCCGCCAGCGCGACCGCCGCGCCGAGCAGCGGATGCTCGGCCGAGTCCAGGCCGGCGGCCGGCAGTGCGACCGCACCGCCGCCGGAGGCCTGACGGCGCTCGAGCCAGTAGCGGGTGCGCTCGAACGCGTACGTCGGCAGCGTGACGCGGCGCGGGCCGCGCCCGGCGAACGCGACCTCCCAGTCGACGTGCACGCCGTGGACGTGGGCCTCCCCCGCCGAGGTCAAAAAGCGCTCCAGCGTGCCCTCCTCGCGGCGCAGCGAGCCGACGACCGCGACGTCGTCGGGATCGGCGCTCGCGTCGTCGACGGTCTCCTGCACGGCCCAGGTCAGGACCGGGTGCGGGCTGGACTCGATGAACGTGCGCACCCCGCCCTCGACGAGCGCGCGCGTCGTCTGCTCGAAGCGGACGGGCTCGCGCAGGTTGCGAAACCAGTGCTCGGCGTCCATCGTGGCGCCGTCGATCCGCGCCGCCGTCGTCGTCGAGTAGATCGGGATCGTGCCGGCCATCGGCGCGATCGGCGCGAGGTCCTCCAGCAGCCGCTCGCGGATCGCGTCGACCTGCGGCGAGTGCGACGCGTAGTCGACCGCGATCAGCCGCGCGCGCACGCCGTCGGACTCGCACGCGGCCAGCAGCTCGCGCAGCGCCTCCGGCTCGCCCGAGACGACCGTCAGGCGCGGCCCGTTGAAGGACGCCAGCGAGATCCGCCCGCCCCAGCGCTCGATCCGCGCCTGCACCTCGGCGGCCGGCAGGAACACCGACATCATCCCGCCGAAGCCCGAGAGCTCGACGAGCGCGCGGCTGCGCAGCGCGACGACCCGCGCGGCGTCCTCGAGCGACAGTGCGCCGCCGACGTGGGCGGCGGCGATCTCGCCCTGCGAGTGGCCCAGCACCGCCGTCGGCTCGACGCCGTAGGAGCGCCACAGCGCGGCGAGCGACACGAAGACCGCGAACGAGGCCGGCTGCACGACGTCCATCCGCTCCAGCGCCGGCGCGCCGGCCGCGCCGCGCAGGAGGTCGCGCAGGTCCCACTCCACGAACGGCGACAGCGCCTCGGAGCAGGCCTGCATGCGCTCGGCGAAGAGCGGCGCGGCGTCCCAGAGGTCGAGCGCCATCCCGGGCCACTGCGCACCCTGGCCGGGGAAGACGAACGCGATCCCGCCGTCGGCGCGCACGCGGCCCTCGGCAACGGTCTCCGACGGCTCGCCGGCGGCGACGGCATCGAGGCCCGCGAGCAGCGCGGCGCGGTCGCTCCCGGCGATCACCGCGCGGTGCGCCAGCCGCGCCCGCCCCATCGCCAGCGACCAGCCGACGTCGACCGGCCGCAGCTCGGGCCGCGCGTCGACGTGCGCGCGCAGCCGCGCCGCCTGCGCCCGCAGCGCGGGCTCGCTCTTGGCCGACAGGACCCACGGGACCGCCCCGGAACCATCGTCGGCGACCGCCCCGCAGCCGGCTCGGCCGGGCGCCTCCTCCAGCACGACGTGCGCGTTCGTCCCGCTGATCCCGAACGACGACACCGCGGCCCGCCGCGGGCGCGCCTCGGCGCGCGGCCACTCCGCGGCCTCGGTCAGCAGCTCGACGCCGCCCGACTCCCAGTCGACCTGCGGCGTGGGCTGCGTCGGCGTGCAGCGTCGCCGGCATGACGCCCGCGCGCATCGCCATCACCATCTTGATGACGCCCGCGACGCCCGCCGCCGCCTGCGTGTGGCCGATGTTCGACTTGATCGAGCCCAGGCGCAGCGGCGCGCCCTCGCGCTCGCGGCCGTAGGTGGCCAGCAGCGCCTGCGCCTCGATCGGGTCACCGAGGCGGGTGCCGGTGCCGTGCGCCTCGACGGCGTCGACCTCGCCCGGCGCGACGCGGCTGTTGGCCAGCGCCTGCTGGATGACGCGCTCCTGCGACGGGCCGTTGGGCGCCGCCAGCCCGTTGCTGGCGCCGTCCTGGTTGGTCGCGCTGCCGCGCACGACGCCGAGCACGCGATGCCCGAGGCGGCGGGCGTCCGACAGGCGCTCGACGACCACGAGGCCCGAGCCCTCCGACCAGCCGGTGCCGTCGGCCTCGGCGGCGAACGACTTGCAGCGCCCGTCGACCGCGAGGCCGCGCTGGCGGCTGAACTCCACGAACAGCCCGGGCGTGGCCGAGCACCGTCACGCCGCCCGCGAGCGCCAGCGAGCACTCGCCGCTGCGCAGCGCCTGGCAGGCCAGGTGCAGCGCCACCAGCGACGACGAGCAGGCCGTGTCGACCGTCACCGCGGGTCCCTGCAGCCCGAGCGCGTAGGCGACGCGGCCCGACACGACGCTCGTCAGCGCGCCGGTCAGGCGCAGCCCCTCGAGATCGTCGGCGCCGCCGCCGGGCTCCAGCGTCCCGTAGTCCTGCGAGCTGACGCCCGCGAAGACGCCGGTCGCCGAGCCCGCCAGCGACTCGGGGTCGATGCCCGCGTCCTCCAGCGCCTCCCAGGCGGTCTCCAGCAGCAGGCGCTGCTGGGGGTCCATCGCGAGCGCCTCGCGCGGGGCGATCCCGAAGAAGCCGGCGTCGAAGTCGCCCGCCCCGTCGAGGAAGCCGCCGGCCCGCGTGTAGCTCGTTCCGGGATGGTCGGGGTCGGGGTCGTAGAGGCGCTCGAGGTCCCAGCCGCGGTCGTCGGGGAACTCGCCGATCGCGTCGGTGCCCGCGGCGACGAGGTCCCACAGCTCCTGCGCCGAGCGCACGCCGCCGGGGTAGCGGCAGCCGATCCCGACGATCGCGATCGGCTCGTCGGGCGCGGCGCGCTGCGGCGCGACGACCTGGCGCACCTGCTCGCCGCCGTCCAGCAGCGTGGCGAGCAGCTTCGCGACGGCGGCCGGCGTCGGGTGGTCGAAGACGAGCGTCGCGGGCAGCCGCAGGCCGGTGACCTGCGTCAGGCGGTTGCGCAGCTCGACGCCGGCGAGCGAGTTGAAGCCCATCTCGCGGAAGGCGCGCCGCACCGAGACCGCGTCCGCCGAGCCGTGGCCGAGGACGGCGGCGGCCTGCGCGCGGACGACGTCCAGCAGCGCGGCCTCGCGCTCGCCGCCGGCCAGCTCGGCGAGCGCGCCGGCGGCCGCCGCGGCCGCGGGCGCGACCTCCTCGGGCTCCTCGCCGACCCAGAAGCGGCGGCGCTGAAAGGCGTAGGCGGGCAGGTCGACGCGCTCGGGGTCGAAGGGCGCGAAGACCGCCGCCCAGTCGACCTCGACGCCGCGCGCGTGCGCCTCGCCGAGCGACGTCTGGAAGCGCTCGAGGCCGCCCTCGTCGCGGCGCAGCGAGCCGATCACCGGCAGCTCCGCGGCCGCGCCGGGGATCGACGCGATCGTGCTCTCGACCGAGACCGTCAGCACCGGGTGCGGGCTCATCTCGACGAACGCCGCCGCGCCGTGGCGCACGAGCGCGCGCGTCGCCTGCTCGAAGCGCACCGGCCGGCGCAGGTTCTCAAACCAGTACTCGGCGCCGAGCTCGCTGCCGTCGACGATGTCGCCGGTCACGGCCGAGCAGAAGGCGATCTCGCCCGAGCGCGGCCTGATCGGCGCGAGCGCCTCGGCGAGCTGCTCGCGGATCAGCTCGGCCTGCGGGCCGTGCGAGGCGTAGGCGCCCGAGATCCGCCGCGCGCGCACGCCGTCGGCCTCGAGCTCGGCCAGCAGCTCGGCCAGCGGCTCGAGGTCGCCCGACACCGCGACCGAGCCCGGGCCGTTGTAGACGCCGATCGTCAGGCCCTCGAGGCGGTCGATGCGCGCCTGCACGGACTCCGGCGTCGAGCAGCACCGACGCCATCCCGCCGCGCCCGTCCAGCGCGCGCGCCGTGCGCCCGCGCATCGCCGCCACGCGCGCGGCGTCGGGCAGCGACAGCGCGCCCGCGACATACGCCGCCGCGACCTCGCCCTGCGAGTGGCCGACGACGAACGACGGCTCGACCCCGTAGGAGCGCCACTGCGCGGCGAGCGAGACCGCCATCGCGAACATCACCGGCTGCACGACGTCGACCTGCTCCAGCGGCGGCGTCCCCGGCCGGTCGCGCAGGACGTCCTCCAGCGACCAGTCGATGAACGGCGCGAGCGCCTCGGCGCAGGCCTCGATCGAGGCGGCGAAGACGGGCGAGGTCTCCCACAGCGCCATCGCCATCCGCGGCCACTGCGATCCCTGCCCGGGGAAGACGAACGCGAGCGGGCGCAGGGCGCCGCGCGGCGCCGTGCCGAGCGCCACGTTGTCGGCCGGCTCGCCGCGCGCGAGCGCGCCCAGGCGCCCGAGCAGCGTCGCGCGGTCGCCACCGACGACGACCCCGCGCCGGTCCAGCCGCGCCCGCGTCGTCGCCAGCGACCAGCCGACGTCGGCCGGATCGAGATCCGGGTGCGCCTCGACGTGCTCGTGCAGGCGCCCGGCCTGCGCGCGCAGCGCCGCCTCGTCGTGGCCCGAGAGCACCCACGGCACCACGCCCTCCGCGCGCGCGCCACCGCCCGCCGCCCGCCCTGGCGCCGAGCGCTCCGGCGCGGCGCTCAGCAGCAGGTGGCAGTTCGTCCCGCCCATGCCGAACGACGAGACGCCGGCCACGCGGCCCGCGCCGTCCGGCCACGGCTCGCGCTCCTGCACGACCCGCAGGCGCAGCTCGTCGAGCGCGATGTCGGGATTGGGCTGCTCGAAGTTCAGGCTCGCGACGAGCTCCTGGCGCTGCACGCAGAGCAGCGCCTTCAGCAGCCCCGCGATCCCCGCCGCGCCCTCGAGGTGGCCGATGTTCGTCTTGACCGACCCGACCGCCAGCGCATCCTCCGCGGCGCGGCCGGGCCCATAGACGCGCCCCAGCGCCGTCGCCTCGACCGGGTCGCCGGCGCGCGTGCCGGTCCCGTGCAGCTCGACGTAGCCGACCTCGCCCGGATCGATCTGCGCCCGTGCCAGCGCCGCGCGCAGCACGCGCTCCTGCGCGTCGGCGCTCGGCGCCGTGATGCCCGACGCGCCGGTGCCGCTGCTGACCGCGCTGGCGCTGATGACGCCGTGGACACGGTCGCCGTCGGCGATCGCGTCCTCCAGGCGCTTGAGCACCGCGACCACGCCGCCCTCGCCGCGGACGAAGCCGTTGGCGCGGGCGTCGAAGACGTAGGCGCGGCCCTCGGGCGACAGCGCGCCGATGCCCTGCGCGCGCAGCATCGACAGCGGCGACAGGATGAGGTTCACGCCCGCGGCCAGCGCGAGCTGCGACTCCCCGCTGCGCAGGCTCTCGCAGGCCATGTGGACGGCGACGAGCGACGAGGACTGCCCCGTGTCGACGACGAGGCTCGGGCCGTGGAAGCCGAAGTGATGCGAGATCCGGTTGGCGGCGATGCTGCGCACCAGCCCGGCGAGCGTGTGCTGGCCGGCCTCCTCGCCGGCGGCGCTCAGCACGTCGGCGTAGTCGCCGTACATCATCCCGACGAACACGCCGACCGGCCCGTCGCGCCAGCGCGCGAGGTCCTGCCCGGCGTCCTCCAGGCCCTCGAAGGCGAGCTCCAGCGCGAGCCGCTGCTGCGGGTCCATCGCGACCGCCTCGCGCGGCGAGACGCCGAAGAGGTCGGCGTCGAAGTCGGCGACGCCGTCGATGAAGCCCGCCGGCGCCAGCCCGCCCGGGTCGCCGGCCCAGGTCCCCAGGCGCGCGGCCGGGAACGCGCTGATCGCGTCGACCTCGTCGCGCAGCAGCCGCCACAGCGCCGCCCGATCGGGCGCCTGCGGCAGCCGGCAGGCGACGCCGACGATCGCGATCGCGTCCTGCGGGCTCACGGTGAGACGATCGTCATCGCGCCACCACGACGGCGGTCGCGACGATCCCGCCCGCGACGCCCCAGCGCCCGGCGAGCTCGGCCGGCACGTCCGCGTCCCCGGGCACCGACGCGTCGACGAGCAGCCGGGCGCGGAACGCCGCCCGGCGCGGATCGATCTGCACGTGCACGTCCTCGAAGCCCAGCCCGCGGCCGGTCAGCGGAAACCAGGCCTTGAAGACCGACTCCTTGGCGCTGAACAGCAGCCGGTCCCAGCACACGCCGGCGCCGTGCGCCGCCAGCGCGCGCCGCTCGTCCGCGCTCGCGATCGCCTCCAGGATGTCGGCCGCCAGCGGCGCGTGCGGCTCGGCGTCGATCCCCAGCGAGCGCACGTCGACAGCGCGCGCGACGGCGCAGGCGCGGTAGCGCGCGCAGTGGGTGATGCTGCCGACGACGCTGGAGGGCCACAGCGGCTCCCCGCGCGCGCCGCTGGCGACCGCCGTCGCCGGCAGGCCGAGGCCCTCCAGGGCGCGGCGCGCGCAGGCGCGGCCGGTCGTGAACTCGCGCCGGCGCGCGCCGACCGCGCAGCCCAGCGAGCGCAGCTCCTCCTCGAACAGCTCCGTGTCCAGCTCGGCGCGCGTCGCGGCCGTCGCGACACTCGCCGACACCAGCTCCTCGATCATGGGCGCCCCGCCGCGGGGCCGACCCCTCTTTCGTCTGCGTTCGCCAAGGTCGCGCAGATTGTCTCATGGCGGCTGGCGGGCCGCGAGGGGGCGACCGGCCGCCTACTTCGTGCCGATCGCGGCAGCGATCTCCTTCGCCGCGATCGCCGTCCCGGCGATGTTCAGGTGCACGCCGTCGTCCTGGCGGACGTGGACCGTGCGGCCCTTGTAGCGGATCGTGTCGGTGTAGCCGTCGGGGGTGAAGATCGTGTCCATGCGCACGAGCACGACGTCCTTCAGCCCCTCTGCCGCGCGGATGATCCCGGCGTTGACGGCGTCGACGACGACGGCGAAGGCCGGCTCGCGCGGCTTGGGCTGCGTGAGCCAGACGACGCGCGCCGCGCCCTTGCGCGCGTAGATGCGCATCATCGCGCGCACGCGGCGGCTGTACTCGGCCACCCAGGTCTCGCCGCAGCACAGCGCCGTGACGCCGGCGGGCGTCGTCATCGTCGCGCCCTCGGCGCCCCCGATCGAGACCGCGGTCGTGCTCGGGCTGGTCTTCTTGACCTGCGCGCGCGCGTCGCGCGCCGTCGCGTTGGTCTTGCTGATCCCGTAGCCGGGGCGCACGTCGCTCGTCACCCGCGCGCGCTCGCCGAGCTCGGCGGAGAGGAAGCTGTCGACGCCCTGCATCGTCGAGTCGCCGGTCGCCAGCAGGACCGGGGGCGGCGCCGGGCCCTTGCCGCCGACCTGCACCGACACGCGCTCGCGGTGCTTGCGCACGCGCAGCTCGATGCGCCAGCGCCCGCGCTTGGTCGCGCGGAAGCGGCGCGTCGCGACCGCCACCGCGCCGGGGAACGCGAGCGTGTCGCAGGTGCGCCGCTCGCCCGGCGCGGTGATGCACAGCACCGGCTTGAGGCCGCCGATCCCCCAGCGGTCGGCGACCCGCACGCGCCCGACCTTGCCGGGCGCGACGCTGCGCGGGACGGTGATGTCGAAGCGGTCGTCGCACGAGCGCGTGCGCACGCTGTAGTCGCCGATCGCCTGCGTGCCGTCGGGCAGGGCGGAGGTCGCGTGGAAGTTGCGGGTGAGGCGGTCGCAGCTCCACGTCGCGGCGTCCTTGAAGATCGTCTGCTGCCCCGCCGGCGCCTGCGTCGCGCCCAGGCGCTTGAGGGTGTCCCCGATGCGCTCGTAGTAGACGACGCGCGCGCCGGCGGCATCGAAGAACAGGCTGAAGACGCCCTCCTGGCTGGCGTCGGCGTAGAGGAACTTGCGCACGCTGCCGGGCGGCGCGGTCGGATCGACGGGCGGCGCCTCCTGCGCGTACGCGACGCCCCCGAGCAGGGCGACGATGACGATCGCCAGCGTGACCTGGCGCCACGGTGAGCCCGAGATCACGGGGCGGATGCTAGCGCGGCTGCGGGCGCCTGCGGCACCGGCGCCCGCCCGCAATGCCTAGGCTGTGGGCATGACCACCCTCACCCAGCTTCCGGTCTGCGCATGAGCGACACGTTCGAGCCGCTGCAGATCTCCGACGACCTCACCGCCAAGCCCGAGGTCCCCGAGCCGACAGGCACCCCGCCCACGGACCTCGAGTCCGACGACGTCGTCGTCGGCGAGGGCACCGCGGCCAAGCCGGGCGACCACGTGACCGTTCACTACGTGGGCGTCTCCTTCTCCAACGGCAAGCAGTTCGACTCCTCCTGGGACCGCGGCGCCCCGTTCGATTTCCCGCTCGGCGCCGGCCGCGTCATCAAGGGCTGGGACTTCGGCGTCACCGGCATGCGCGAGGGCGGGCGCCGCACGCTCGTCATCCCGCCGGAGCTCGGCTACGGCCCGCGCGGCATGGGTCCGATCGCAGCCAACGAGACGCTCGTGTTCGTCGTCGACCTCGTGAAGGTGGGCTAGACCTTGCGCGCACGCACGAGCACCATCGCGCTGCTCGCGGCCGGCGCCCTCGCGCTCGCCGCCTGCGGCGACTCAGAAGACACGTCGACGCAGGCCGCACCCGCCGCGGTCCCCGCCCAGACGGCGACCGTGCAGGCGCCCGACGTGACCGTCGAGACGCCGCCGGCCGCGACGGCGACCACGACGACGCCCGCCGCCACCACCCCGTCGACGGCGAAGGCGACCTCGATCTCCAAGGACCTCAAGACGAAGCCGCAGATCCCCAAGCCGAAGGCGACCAAGCCCCCGAAGTCGCTCGTCGTCAAGGACATCGTCAAGGGCAAGGGCAAGACCGCCAAGGCCGGCGACACCGTCACCGTCCAGTACGTCGGCGTGGACTACAAGACCGGCGAGCAGTTCGACGCCTCCTGGGACAGCGGCCAGCCGTTCCAGTTCCAGCTCGGCGCGCAGATGGTGATCCCCGGCTGGGATCAGGGCGTCGCCGGGATGAAGGTCGGCGGCCGCCGCGAGCTGACGATCCCGCCGGACCTCGCCTACGGCCCGCAGGGCCAGCCGCCGGCGATCGCACCCAACGCGACGCTGGTCTTCGTCGTCGACCTCGTCAGCGTCGACTGACCCCGCCCACTACGCGGCTCGCTCCTCGAAGGCCTCGCTCATGCCTTCGGCGAGCGAGCCGAGCTCGTCGCGCAGCGCCCGCACGTCGCCGGCCAGCCGCTGCTGGTTGGCGACGTCGGTCGACGCCGACACGCTGAGCAGCGAGCCGCGGATCGAGTCCAGCTCGACGACGATCCGCTCCATCTGGTCATAGAAGGACTCCAGCTGGGACTCCATCCTGCGCTGCACCGAGAGCTGGTGCTCGAGCGCCTCGATCAGCTCGGCCTTGCCCGAGCCCTCGAGCTCGCGCAGGCGCCCGGCGACCCGCGACGGCGGCGACTCGTCGAGCGCCTCGTAGAGCAGCTGCGCCCGTGACGCCGACAGCTCCATGAGCGACACGAGCGCGTCGACCTCGGTCGAGACCTCGGCGTAGGGCAGCTCGGCGCGCTCGATCGCCTCGCGGATGCGCTCCTCGGTCGCGCGCGCGGCGAGCAGGTGGCGGCGCACGTCGGGCGCGAGCGTGCGCGGGTCCAGGTGCTTTGAGCCCTCGCCGAGGGCGGCGCGCCGCTCGGCGCGCACGCGGCCCAGCACCTCCTCGGCCTCGTCCTCGTCGAGGAACGTCCGTGCGACGGCGACCGCGTAGATGACGAGCGCGACCAGCAGCGCCACGACGACGCTGCCGCCGACGAGCACCGCCGCCGCCATCGTGCCGACGAGCAGCGCGATGTTGAACGGCTTGGCGGCCGCGTTGGCGACGAGCGCCCCGGCGAACTCGCCGCGGCTGTAGGGCTGTTTGGCCGGCAGGCTCACGGTCGCGCCTAGAAGAACGAGCTGATGCTGCGGTAGACGGTCTCGATGTCGTCGGTGTCGCCGGTATACGGCTTGCCGCCCGACGCCGCGGCGATCTTCGCGAGGTTGGCGGCGGCCCCCGCCGCGCCCGCCGAGTAGGCGATCGTGAAGACCCGCACGCGGCGCGACGAGTCGCCCTGGGCGTTCAGCGCGCGCACGACGTTCGCCACCGACCTCGACGAGTCGGTGTCCTCGCCGTCGGTCAGCAGCACGACGGCGTTGATGCGGCTCGTGTCGGCGAGCTTTGCGACCTGCGCCACGCCGGCGTCGGTGGCGTCGTAGATCGCCGTCCCGCCGTCGGCGACGAGGCCGGAGACGAGCCCCTGCAGCTTGCCGCGGTTGCCGCGGATCGGCGCGATCGGCGCCAGCGGCGTGACGCGCTCGTTGAAGACCGTCAGCCCGACGCGGTCCTGCGGCGCGACCTCGCGCAGGAACGCGCGCAGCCCCTGCTTGGCGTTCACGAGGCGCTCGGAGTCGTTCATCGAGCCCGAGGTGTCGACGACGAGCAGCACGTTGGCCGGCTTGCGGTCCTCGCGCCAGGCCTTGCGGACGGTGTCGAGCACGCGCGGCTCGGGCAGCCCCAGCACGCGCTCGGGCTGCGCCGGGTCGACGCCGTTCTCGGCCGTCAGCGGCGCCGACGGCTTGGCGTCCAGCGCCGACGGGCGGAAGCCGTAGCGCGCGGCGGTCGCGCCGTCGATGTTCTTCTGGAGGTAGTCGCCGAAGGCCGCCGCGCCGCTGCGCTGGGCCGCCGTCACCCAGGGCGCGTCGAGCGTGATGTACGGGTTGTCGGAGAAGAACGTGCCCTCGGCCGGGTAGATCGCGACGAGCTTGTCGCGGCTGCCGCGGCGCTGGTTGAAGTCGACGAGCGTCGCCTCCTCCATCGCGACCGCCGAGGCGTAGCCGGCGCCGTTGGCGCGCAGCTGGTCGGAGATGAACAGCGTCGTGTCGCCGTAGTGGACGATCGACTGCTCGATCTCCTTGACCTGCGCGCGGGCGCCGCTGACGTCGGACGTCGTCAGCCCCTCCTTCTTGCCGGTCGCCGAGTAGTACTCGGCGACGACCGCCGACAGCCCCGAGGTCGAGAAGTCGGGGTTCGTGTGGACGAGCTTGAAGGGCCCGAACTCGGGGTGCCCGAAGGCGCCCCAGCCCTGGCTGGAGCGCGCGAGCTTGAGGATGTCGGCGAAGCCGAGCTTGCGCTTGGGGTAGCCGAGCGCGCGTGCCATCGGCTCCCACATCGCGATGACGAGCGGCGTGCGCACGATCGACGGGCTCGTGTCGGGCGCGTAGGGCCGGTCGGCCTCGAAGTTCAGCAGCCGCCCCCAGAGCGAGCTCGACGGCGTCCAGGCGGTGAGCTTCAGGGCGCCTGAGGCGATCTTCGTCTGCGCCTCGCCGGAGGCGACGTTCTGCGCGCTGACGAAGACCGGCTTGCCGCCGACCTCGGCCCCGGAGGCGTTGAACTTCTGCACGAGCGGCACGAGCAGCTTCTCCTTCTCGGGCGAGTAGGCAAAGCTCACCGTGATCGCGCCGGCGGGAGCGCGTGCCGGCGCGGTCGCGCTGGGGGAGCCGGATCCGGGCGAGCCGGAGTCCTTGCCGCCGCTGCTGCCGAGAACTGCGATGAGCGCGACGGCGACGGCGGCGACCGCAAGCAGCGCGAGCTGGCTCTTCTTCATGGGGTCACGATAAAGCGCCCCCGGGTACCGTGAGCCCGGGATGTCACCGGCGCTCACACCGCACGACCGCCGATGACGCGCCGCGCGCTCGTCACGGGCGCGACCGGCTTCATCGGCGGCCGGCTGGCGTCGGCGCTCACCGCGGCGGGCTGGGACGTTCGCGCGATGGTGCGCGACGCCGGCCGCCCGCGCGCCCGTGAGCTCGAGCGCGACGGGCTGGCGCTGCACGAAGGCGACGTCCTGCGCCCGGAGAGCCTGCGCGGGGCGGGCGAGGGCGTCGACGTCGCCTACTACCTGATCCACTCGATGGGACGCGGCGGCAGCGGCGACTTCGCGGCCAGCGAGCGCGCCGCCGCCGCGGCGTTCGCGCGGATGGCGCGCGCGGAGGGCGTCGGCCGCGTCGTCTACCTCGGCGGGCTCGGCGACCGCCCGCAATCCAAGCACCTGCGCAGCCGCCACGAGACGGCGCTGGCGCTGCGCGAGCACGGCCCGCCGCTGACCTACTTCCGCGCCAGCATGGTCGTCGGCGCGCAGAGCGAGTCCTACCGGACGCTGCGCTACCTCGTGCAGCGGCTGCCGGCGATGATCGCCCCCGCCTGGCTGAAGAACGAGACCCAGCCGATCGCGATCGACGACGCGCTGCGCTACCTCGCCGACGCGCCCTCGGTGCCGGCATCGTCCGGCCGCGAGATCCAGATCGGCGGGCCCGACGTCCTCAGCTACGGCGAGATGCTCGATCGCATGGCCGCGGTGCTCGGCCTGCGCCGCCGGCCGCGGATCCCCGTGCCGCTGATCACGCCGTGGCTGTCGTCGCTGTGGATCGGGCTCGTGACACCCGTCGACGCCGGGGTCGCGCGGCCGCTCGTCGAGGGTCTCGCGGTGCCGACGGTCGTGACCGACCCCTCGGGCGCCGAGCTCTTCGACGTCGAGCCGCTGGGCTTCGACGAGGCGCTGCGACGGGCGGTCGCGGAAGACCCAGAGCTGGGTGAACGGCGTGGCCGGCGCCCGAAATGAGCGTGTTCACCCGCTTGGCTGGCGTCTTTACCATGTCTACGACGCGTCGCGCCGGACCCTACTCCTCTACCTCAGCGTTAGATCGGTCATGAATGCCTGCAAAACGGCATGTTCTCATGTCCGGGACGGCCGCTGACGCCACCGGATTATGCCAACGTGCGAGGTCCTCGAGCACCCGCCGGGGGCCGAGATTCGTCGTTCACCCACGATCGGCGATCGTGGGTGACGCCCCCGGCGGGCGCGGGTCCGGAGTTCGTCGATCGAGGTGCGCTCGACGTGCGTCCGCGCTGGCCTGAGGGAGCGCCTGTGACCGCTCCGCACGCTGTCGCCCGCGCGATTGGGGGCCCTCGTACACGGCTACGCCGGCGTCAGTCCGGACCGGCGTGATGGGACACCGATCCTGCGACCGCGTGGGCCCCCGCGACGGAGGTGTGGGCATGACCCGACGTGCCGGCGCCACGACATGGACGCCCACGACGACGATTTCGCCTTAGAGCGCCGGATCAGGCCCTACCTCGCGAGGAGGGACTCGACGAGGGCGAGGCGCTGATGGCGGTGCTCGTGCCCGAGCAGCAGGGAGTTCCTGCGTGGCGCGCTCGGCCCCCGGCCGCCGTCCTCGAGACGCGGTGCGGGACGCATCGGCGGATTCACCATGGTGACTGCAAATGTGGTGAACCAGAGGACAGTGAAGACGTCCAGCCCATCGAGCCCGGGCGCTCACCGACGCCCTCCGCCAGGCACCCTCCGGCAGGAGGGCCAACCTGCTCACGGCGGCCGGCGAGGCGCCCGCGAACGTCAACGGGCACGGGGACGAGCTGGCGCGCGCGCTGCGCGCCGGCCGCGTCAACGGGCACGTCGTCTGCGAGACCTCCGACGCGGGTCCTGGCTTCGACGATCCGCGGCCCAGGCACCTGCCCACGCGCCCCGGCTCGGACGGCGATGGCCGGCTCTGCGTGGCACCAGTCACCTCGCGGTCGGAGCCGCTTCGCGGCGGCCGGTGTAACAGTTACAACAATGTCACTGTTAAGCAGCGCCCCAGACGCCACCGGTGCGTCCGAGGGTGATGCGGTGCTCCTCGCCGTCGCCGGTCTCCACGCGGAAGACGGCCTGGTCGGCGTCGGTGCCGGGTCGATCGAGGACCTGGACGAGCTGCATGCCGTTGATCTTCGTCGTCCCGAAGCGGTCGGCGACCGCCTCGCGGGCGGCCTGCTCGAGCAGCGCGCGGTCCCAGCCCTTGTCGCTCGCGTGGGCCTGTGCGAGCTCGCGCTCGGCGGCCTGCAGCTGCTCGATCAGCTTGGCCTCGCCGGCCTTGGCGCGGCGCGTCGCGGCCGTCCAGCCGGCCGCGGCGAGACCCCCGACGAGGATCAGCAGGACGAGCAGGACGATGTCGACGGTGGAGATCGCGAGCGGGATCATGCGGCGATGCTATCGACCGGGCCGTCCGGTCAGTTCAGCACCGACCGCGCGGTCAGATGCGTGCCGACCTTGCGCTTGACGCGCTGGAGGGCGTTGTCGACGGTCTTGGCGTCGCAGCCCAGGCGCGTGGCGACCTCCTCGTAGGGGCGGCCGTCGAGATACAGCGCCAGCACGCGCGACTCGAGCTCTGACAGCGCGGTCGAGAGGCAGCCGACGAGCGAGTGCAGCTCCTCGGACGAGATGACCTGGTTGACGGGGTCGTGGACCGTCGAGCCCGGGATGACGTCCTCGAGCGTCGGCTCGCCGTCGCCGCTGGCGCCCGCGGGCGTGGCGGAGAACGAGACGTACTGGTTCAGCGGCGTGTGCTTGTTGCGCGTCGCGGTCTTCACCGCGGTGATGATCTGGCGCGTGATGCAGAGCTCCGCGAAGTTGCGAAACGAGGACTCGCGGTCCGAGCGGTAGTCGCGGACGGCCTTGTAGAGGCCGACGAGGCCCTCCTGCACGAGGTCGTCGGAGTCGCCGCCGGCGAGGAAGTACGACGACGCCTTGAGCCGGACGAATCCGTAGTAGCGGCGGACGATGCGGTCGTACGCGGTGCGGTCGCCACTCTTCGCCAGGGCGATCAGGAAGTAATCGTCAACCTGAACCTGAGAGTGAGCCTTCTGGGAGATTCTCGCCACGAGCAGTCCTTTCCCGACCGTTCCGTGGCCGGATGTGCTCAGCGGCGGTCCCCTCCCAGGGCGCCAACTGCATATGTCGTTACCGATGCTCTACCTCAGGTCGACCCTGAAGTAGGTGCACCGTAGCCGGAGTTATGAAGCCCTGTCAAGCCGGGCTGCGGCGCTGCAAGATTCCGTACACCAGAACCGCCGCTGCGGCGCTCGCGTTCAGCGACTCGGTGCGCCCGTGCATCGGGAGCGAGACGAGCGCATCGCAGGACTTCGCCACACGGGGACGCAGTCCTGTCCCCTCGGCACCCAGCACGAGGACGACGCCACCGCTGTAGTCGGGTTGGTCGTAGCGCGTCGTGGCGGCCGCGTCGGCGCCGTAGCACCAGCAGCCCAGCGCCTTCGCCTCCCCCAGGAAGTCGCTCATGTTGCGCACGCGGGCGATCCGCAGGTGCTCGACCGCCCCCGCCGAGGCCTTCGCCACCGCGGGCGTGACCGCCGCGGCCCGCCGCTCGCAGATCACGAGCCCCGTCGCCCCCGCGCACTCGGCGGTGCGGGCGATCGCGCCGAGGTTCTGCGGGTCCTGCAGCTCGTCGAGGGCGACGATGAACGGCTCGTCGACCCCCAGCAGCTCGCCGGCGCTCACGTAGGGGTAGCCGCCGGCCTCCGCGCAGACGCCCTGGTGGTCGGGCGAGCCCGCGCGGCGCTCGATCTCCTCGGCGCTGACGACCTGCGGGTTGGCGGCGGCCAGCCACGGCTCGCGGGCCGCGCGCTCGGTCGCCCAGACGCCCTCGATCCGCCGGCGCCCGGCCCGCAGCGCCTCGCGCACGGGGTTGCGGCCGTAGAGGATCACTGCTCGATGCTGACGAGCTCGGGCCCGGCGGGCCCGTCGCGGACCTCCCAGCCGCGGGCGCGCAGCTCGTCGCGGATCCGGTCGGCCTCGCCGTAGTTGCCGGCGGCGCGGGCGGCTTGGCGCTCCTCCAGGAGCTCCTGCTCCTCGGCGCCGGCCTCGCTGCCGTGCTCGGCGAGGTTCTCCAGCCCCAGCACCGCGAGCATCTCGACGAGGTCGGCGCGGCCGACGGGCTCGTCGCGACGGCGGTGGCGCTCGTTGATCCACTCGAACAGGGCGCCGAGCGCCGCGGCGGTGTTGAAGTCGTCGGCGAGCGCGGCGAAGAAGGCGTCGCGCAGCGGTCGCATCTCCTCCGGCGACGGGCCGTCGACGAGCCCGCGTGCCGCGTCGCGCACGCGCGCGACCCGCGCCAGCGCCTCCATCAGGCGCATGTCGTCGAAGGCCATCGGCTGGCGGTAGTGCGCGCCGGCGAAGAGCATGATCAGCGCGTTGCGCCCGAACTCCTCGACCACGCCGTGCAGCGACGCGACGTTGCCGATGCTCTTGGCCATCTTCTCGCGCGCGTCGTCGTCGCCGCTCCCCGAGACCTGCAGCATCCCGTTGTGCATCCAGATCTGGGCGAGCTCGGCGTCGCGCGCCATCCGCGTCTGCGCGGCCTCGTTCTCGTGGTGGGGGAAGACGAGGTCGTTGCCGCCGCCGTGGATCTCGAAGCCGACGCCGAGCAGCTCCTCGGCCATCGCCGAGCATTCGATGTGCCAGCCGGGCCGGCCGCGGCCCCAGGGCGCGAACCAGACCGTGTCCTCGCCCTCCTTGTGCGCCTTCCAGAGCGCGAAGTCGAGCGGGTCCTCCTTGCGATCGGAGCCCGCGATGTCCTCGCCCTGGTTCATCTCGTCGATCGCGCGGCGGCTGAGCGAGCCGTAGTCCGCGTCGGAGCGCACCCGGAAGTAGACGTCGCCGTCGACCGCGTAGGCGTGGTCGCGCTCGATCAGCTCGGCGATCAGCGCGACGATCGGCTCGATCGTCTCGGAGGCCAGCGGCTCGGCGTCGGGGCGCCCGAGGCCGAGCGCGTCGGTGTCGGCGCGGTAGTGCTCGGTCATCTCGGCGGCGAGGTCGGCGCTCGCGACGCCCTGCTCGCGCGCCGCGTCGTAGATCTTGTCGTTGACGTCGGTGATGTTGGCGACGAAGGTCACGCTGAGTCCCTCGTGCTCGAGGAAGCGCTTGAGCAGCGAGTAGACGACGAAGGGGCGGGCGTTGCCGACGTGGATGCGGGCGTAGACCGTGGGCCCGCAGGCGTAGATGCCGACGTGGCCGTCCGCGCGCGGGACGAGCTCGCGGAGGCTCCCGGAACGGGTGTCGTGCAGGCGAATCGGGGTCGTCGGCGGGGTCATCGAGGTCGACGTTGACCCTACCGATGGCCCTCTCACCTCAAGTTCCCCGTCGATCGTCCGATCGCGTTCATGTGAGCGGTGCCACGATCCGTCGCGGCGGGTAGGTTGCCAGCACGATGGCGGCCACGGCCCCCCACGCAGCGCGCCTGGCAGAGGTGGAAGCGGGCTTTCGCTCGCTCCCGGAGCGCTATCTGGGCGCCGAGCAGGGCTTCGACGCCACCTGGCACATCGTCCTCGGCGACATCGGCCACACCTGGGAGGTCCGCTGCACCTCCCACGGCGCCCGCACGCGCAAGGGCGCGACCGCCCGCCGGCCCGACGTCGTCATCGGCACCGACGCCGCGACCTGGATGGCGCTGCGCCGCGGCGAGCTCTCCGGGATCCAGGCCTTCAGCGAGCGCCGCCTCTACGCGCGCGGCAACCTCGACCTGGCGATCGCCTTCGAGGGCCTCTTCCGCCTGGAGAACGGCCGCCGGCCGCTGCTGCGCATCCACGAGGTCCGCCTGCCGGGCGGGCGCATCTCGACGCTGACGATGGGCTCGGGCCCCGACGTCCTGCTGCTGCACGGGCTCGGCGGCGCCAAGAGCTCGTTCTTCGACACCGCCGCGGCGCTCTCGGCCACCTACCGCGTCCACGCGCTCGACCTCCCCGGCTTCGGCGCCTCGTCGAAGCCGACGACCGCGCCCTACACGGCGCGCTACTTCGCCGACACGGTGCGCGCCGTGATGGACGCGCTCGGAATCGGGCGCGCCCACGTCGCCGGCAACTCGATGGGCGGCCGCGTCGCGATCGAGCTCGGCCTGCGCCACCCCGACCGCGTCGGCGCGCTCGTGCTCCTGTGCCCGGCGGTCGCGTTCGTGAAGCGCACCTACCACCCGCTCGTGCGGATCATGCGCCCCGAGCTCGGCCTGCTGCCGCACCGCTTCGCCCGCGACCGGGTCGCCGAGCACCTCTGGTCGCTGTTCTCCGACGGCGACGCGATCGACCCGGCCGTCGCCGACGTCGTCGTCGACGAGTTCCAGCGCATCTACGCGACCCCCGGCGGGCGGATCGCCTTCCTCGCCTCGGCGCGCAACATCTACCTGGAGGCGCCGTTCGGCGCCAACGGCTTCTACGGGCGCCTGTCGCAGCTCGAGCCGCCGGCGCTGTTCGTGTGGGGCTCGCACGACACCGTGATCCCGCCGGCGTTCGGGCGCCACGTCGCGCAGTGGCTGCCATCGGCGGAGCAGATCGTGCTCGACGGCTGCGGCCACGTGCCCCAGGTCGAGCGCCCGCAGCAGTGCATCGGCCTGATCGAGCGCTTCTTCGCGCGCGTGGACGCGCTCGCGCCGGCGCCGGTCGCGAGCGCGCGAGACGCGGCGTAGGAGTCCTTAGACTCGACGGCATGTCTGGAACGCGAACCGCCGGGCCGGCCGCGAGCAACGGCCACCTCGACGACGCGCTGGCGGGCGCCGGCGAGCCGCTGCGCGCACCGGGGCTCGCCGAGCGCCTCGTGCAGGCGGTCGCCGGCCAGGTCCGCGGGCGCGTGCCCGTCGCCGATCTCGACGAGCGCGATCCCGACTGGATCCGCGAGAGCCTCCCGGGCCTGTGGCTGGCGGTCAGCCTCTGGTTTCGCGGCGAGGTCCGCGGCCTGGGCAACATCCCCGAGGAGGGGCCGGTGCTGCTCGTCGGCAACCACTCCGGCGGGAACATGACCCCGGACACCGGCGTCTTCATCCTCGCCTTCAGCACGTACTTCGGCGTCGAGCGGCGCTTCCACCAGCTCGCCCACAACCTCGTCGTGTCGATGCCCGGCCTCGGCTTCCTGCGCAGGTTCGGCACCGTCGCCGCGTCGCCGGAGAACGCCGAGCAGGCGCTGCGCTCGGGCGCCGCGCTGCTCGTCTACCCCGGCGGCGACCACGAGGTCCACCGCCCGTCCTGGGAGCGCAACCAGGTGAACTTCGACGGCCGCCGCGGCTTCGTGCGCCTGGCGCTCGAGCACGACGTGCCGATCGTCCCCGTCGTCGCGATCGGCGGCCAGGAGACGGCGCTCTTCCTCAGCCGCGGCGAGGGGCTCGCCAAGGCGCTCGGCCTCGACAAGCTGCTGCGCCTGAAGGTGCTGCCGATCTCGCTCGCGATCCCCTGGGGCCTGAACGTCGGCGACATGTTCGGCCACGTCCCGCTGCCGGCCAAGATCACGATCGAGGTCCTGCCGGCGATCCACCTGCGCGAGCAGTTCGGCGCCGACCCCGACGTCGACGAGGTCTACGACCACGTGACGCAGACGATGCAGGAGACGCTCGACGCCCTGGCGTCCGAGCGGCGGCTGCCGATCATCGGATGAGGGTCGGCGCGCAGATCGACGTCGCGGCACCGCCCGAGCTGGTCTGGGCGTTCGTCACCGACCCCACCAAGACGCTGCACTTCATGGCGGGCGTGACGCGCTGGGAGGTCGTGTCGGACACCGACCGCGGCCTCGGCGCGCGCTACCGCACGCTGATGCGCGTCGGCGGCGCCGAGGTCGGCGGGCTCGTGGAGACCGTCGAGTACGACGAGCCCTACGACATCGCGTGGACGAGCGTCACCGGCCTCGACCAGCGCGGGCGCTGGCGCCTGCGCCCCACCGGCCCCGGGCGCACGCGCGTCGAGCTGCGCCTCTCCTACGGCGTCGCCGGCGCCGGGCTCCCGGGCTGGCTGGCCGAGCACGTCGCGGCGCCGATGGTCCGCGACAACCTGCGCCGCTCGCTGATGGAACTGCGCCGCCAGGTCGAGCACGAGCAGGCCCGCGCCCGCGCCGCCGCGCGCCGGGCCGCCGCGGGACGGACGCCCTGATGGCCTCCGAGACCCAGTTCTACCTCCAGTTCCCCGACGAGGACGGCGCCCAGCGCATCGGCACCCAGCTGCGCGAGGACGGCTTCGACGTCACCGTCGGCCCGAGCCCCTACGGCGGCGGCTGGGCCGCCGTCGCCCGCATCGCCCTCGCCGACGACGACCTCGCCGCCACCGAGGCCCGCCTGACCAAGCTCGCCGAATCCGCCGGCGGCGGCTTCGACGGCTACGACAAGCTGCTGCGGTAGCGGTCGGCGCACGCGAGGGCCGCGGCGATCCGCGCCATCGTCTGCTGCGGACGGCGCACCGCCTGATCCCACGTGATGCGAAGCACGCGGAACCCGTGCGCCTCGAGGATCGCCTGCTTGGCGGCGTCCTCCTCGCGCGTGAGCTTGTGCTCGTGCCACGCGGCACCGTCGGCCTCGATGACCACGCGCGTCGCGCGCCACATGAAGTCGGGCCTGATCGCTCGCTCGCCCGCGAGGCGCAGCATGACGTTGATCTCCGGCCGGACCGGCGACACGCGCTCGATCAGGAGGAGCACCGCGTCCTCCAGCTCGCTGCGCGTCGGCGCGGGACCGTCGGCGACGACGACCCGCAGCGCCGCCGCCCCGCGTTGACCGGTCGCTCGAGAGAGGACCTCGACGAGCTGGTGCACGTTGACGCGGCCCTCGGTCTGCGCTTGGCGAGCCGTCCGGCGCAGCGCTTCCGCGCTGAGACTCGGGGCGATGTCGAGCAGCGTCCGCGCCGGGCACGTCACGCGGATCCCGGCGCGACTCCACACGTCGCGCGCCTCGAGCGACCGTCGCCGGTGCACGCGGATACCTGCGACGCCCCGCCCGCCGGCGTCGGACACCGAGACCTGCGGCAGGCGATCGCGCGGCGCGACGAGGCCCCAGAACTCGGCGGCCGAGAAGTGGCTCAAGACGGCCGTCTCGCCGCAGGCGAGCGCCGCGGCACGCAGGCGCCCGCGGGCCGGGACCGCGACGTGCCCGACCGCGTAGACGCCGCGGTACAGGCGGTGCAGGCGCCCGCTCCGAACGCGGGTGGTGACGGCGCGGCCGCTGACACCGCGCGCCCGCAGCTGCGCGAGCGAGACGACGCCGTCCTGCTCGGCCGCCACGCGCGCGACGAGCCGATCGGGGTGACTGGCGAGTTGGTTGCGCGACCGGTCATCAACTCGCCGGTCACGTTCTGAGGTGGGCATCCACCGATCCTCGACCGCCCCGTGTCACCGAACAACGCGCGGGCGTCACAAATCTGCGCAGGCAAACGCCCCTACGAGCCCTCCAGCGTCGCCACCGCCAGCGCCGCGACGCCCTCCAGGCGCCCCACGAAGCCCATCCCCTCGCCCGTGCAGGCCTTCACGTTGACCGCCGCGACGTCGAGGCCCAAGCCGTCGGCCAGCCGCTCGCGCATCGCCGCGCGAAACGGCCCGACCTTGGGGCGCTCCATCAGCACCGTCGTGTCGACGTGGACGATCCGCAGCCCGCGCTCGGTCAGCGTCGCCACCACCTCGCGCAGCAGCTCGATCGAGTCGGCGCCCTCGTAGGCGCCGTCGCTGTCGGGGAAGTGGACGCCGATGTCGTCGAGCCCGGCGGCGCCCAGCAGCGCGTCCATGACCGCGTGCGTGAGCACGTCTGCGTCGGAGTGGCCGTCGAGGCCGAGCTCGGCGTCGGGGAACTCGACGCCACCGAGGATCAGCGGCCGCCCGGCGAGGAAGCGGTGCGAGTCCCAGCCCAGGCCGGTGCGCACGGTCATCCGATCGGCTCCAGGCGGCGCTCGCGGCGCTCGAAGACCGCCAGCTCGCCGACGCCCATCTCCTCCAGGAGCTTCAGCGCGGCCTCGTAGTCGCGGCCGATGTCGCCGGGCACATGGGCGTCGCTGGACAGCGCGACGGGGCAGCCGGCCTCCAGGCACATCTCCAGGAACGCAGGCGCCGGATAGATCTCGCGGACGTGCTTGCGCAGCCCCGCGGTAGACACCTCGACCGCGATCTGCGACTCGCCGATGCCGTCCATCGCCAGCTCGTAGAAGCGGCGCAGGTCGCCCTCGGGCACCGGCCGCCGGGCGGGCCCCCAGTACTTGATCAGGTCGGGGTGGGCGAGGATGTCGAACATCCCCGAGCGGGCGGCCTCGCCGAGCGTGCGGAAGTAGCGACGCCAGAGCTCGTCGGGGCGCTGGGAGCGGTGGTCCCAGACCTCGAAGCCGTCGTGGTCGACGGCGTGCTCGCCGACGAAATGCACCGAGCCGACGACGTAGTCCCAGTCGCGCTCCTCCAGCAGCGAGGCCATCCGGTCCTCGCGGCCGACGATGAAGTCGGCCTCGATCCCGAGCTTGAGGTCGGTCTGCTCGCGGATGAAGCCCACGTACTCGTCGAGGTCGTCGCGGGCGCTCTCGCGCCACAACGGGTGCTGCCAGACCTCCAGCGCCTGGGCGAAGCGGTAGATGTGCTCGGCGCAGCCCAGCTCGGCGATGCCGCGCTCCTCGGCGACCGTGCGGTAGCGGTCGACGTTGGAGACGCTGTAGTAGTCCTCGGCGGTCGCCCCGACGTCGTCGGGGCGCAGGTGCAGGTGGTAGTCGGTGAGCATCGGGGCTGATTCCAGCAGACCGCGGCGATCAGCCGCGGGCGCGCAGCGCGAGCTCGGCCGCCTGCAGGTCGGCGGGCGTCGTGACCTTGAGGTTCTCCCCCGGCGTCGCCACCACGCGCACGACGCCGCCCGCGCGCTCGACGAGCCAGGCATCGTCGGTCGCGCCGGCCAGCACGTCGTCGGGGGCCTCCAGCGCCCGCTCCAGCGCCGCGCGGCGGAAGACCTGCGGCGTCTGGACCGCCCACAGCGCCGAGCGCTCCAGCGTCCGCGTCACGACCCCGTCGCGCGCCTCCTTGATCGTGTCGGTCACCGGCGCCGCCGCAATCACGGCAGCGCAGTCGGGAAACGCCGCCAGCTCGTCGAGCGCCGCCTGGACGATCGCCGCCGTCAGCAGCGGCCGCGCGGCGTCGTGGACGATCACGGGATCGCCCGCGCACGCGGTCAGGGCGGCCCGCACCGACAGCGAGCGATGCGCGCCGCCGGCGACGCCGACGGTCCCCGCCGGCGCCTCGCAGCCGGGCGGCAGCGCCACGACGACGTCCTCGACGGAAGGCACCGCGAGCAGCGCCGCGACGCTCCATTCGAGCATCGGACGCCCGCCCAGAACGACGAACGCCTTGGGCCCCCCAGACCCAAGGCGTTCGCCACGACCTGCGGCTACGAGCAGCGCGAGCGCTACTTGGCCACCGCCACCTCAGCACCGGCGCTCTCGGCGAGGAGATCGTCCAGGTGCTGCTCGGCCTCGTCCTCGTCCTTGTCGAGCGCGTACATCAGCTCGGAGGCGAGGATCTTCTTCGCGCGGGTGAACATCTGCTTCTCGCCCGTCGACAGGCCCTTCTCGTGCTCGCGGATGGCGAGGTTGCGGACGACCTCGGCCAGCTCGAGGATGTCGCCCGTCTTGATCTTGTCGCGGTTGTGCTTGAACCGCCGGTTCCAGTTCTTCGGCATTTCCGAGATGTCATCGGCGAGGACGTCGAGCACCTTTTTGACGGTCGCTTCGTCTATCACACGGCGAAGGCCCGCCACGCCGGCGTTCTCGCAAGGAACCATGACGGTCATGTCGTTGTGCAGGATCTTGATGGTGAGGTACTCGCGCTCCTCACCGAACATCTTGCGCCGCTCCTTCTTCAGGACCTGACCGGCCCCGTGATGCGGATATACGACGTTGTCACCGAGTTCGAACTCGATGTTCTCGACCGGGCGATTGGCGAGATCCTCCAGCAGCTGCTCTTCGATGGCTTCGGGGATGATGTCCTCCTTGGTTGGCGCCGGCACTGGCCGGCCACGTCGTCTACGACGGCCGCTCGGAACGGCTCGAACTACGTTTGCAAATAGCGATCGACAAGGTTGATCTCCTGCAGGCGGCGCAAGCCCTCGCGAATGTCCTTCGCGCGGATCTCGCCGACGCCGTCGACCGTCTCCAGTTCGACGTCCGTCGCTGCGAGCAGTTCGTCGAACCCACCGAAGTCGGAGACGATCTGCGCCACTACAAGTTTAGGCAGCCGCGGGATCCGGCCCAGGATGCGGAATCCGCGCGGCGCGACGGGGTAGTCGAGCGTGTTGAGCTTGCGGTCGTAGCCCATCAGCTCGGCGAGCCGTCCGAAGTCGAGGAGGTCGTGATGCGGCAGCCGCCCGATCTGGTCGAGCGCGCCGGCGAAGGCCTCGTCGGAGTTCTCCGCGAGGTAGTCGTGCACGAGCGCGGCCTTGTCGGCGGCGGTGCCGACCATCGTCTCCTCCAGCTGCATCTCGATCAGCCGGCCCTCGGTGCCGAGCTCGACGATGTAGCGCTCGATCTCGACCGCCATGCGGGTTACGAGCTCGGAGCGCTGCAGCACGGTCAGCACGTCGTGCAGCGTCGCGCCGCCCTCGAACTCGAGCGCCGTCAGGCGCGTGGAGACCTGGTCCAGGCGCGTGCGGTACTTGTCGAGCGTCGCGAGCGCCTGGTTGGCCTTGGCGAGCACGACCGGGATCTCCTCGAGGATGTACTTGCCGCCGTCGACGTAGAGCGAGACGACCTCGCGGCGCTGGGAGATCGCGATGACGAGCGCCTCGGTCTGCTTGGAGACGCGCTCGGCCGTGCGGTGGCGCGTGCCGGTCTCCATCGAGAGGATCGTCGGGTCCGGCATGAGCTGGACGTTGGCGGCCGCGATCTTCGTCGCGTTGGCGTTCAGGACGATCGCGCCGTCCATCTTGGCCACCTGGTAGAGGAAGGCCGGCGTGTAGTCGATGTCGAGCTTGATGCCGCCCGAGAAGAGGAAGCTCAGCTCGTCGACCTCGCCGACGATGATCAGGCCGCCGGTGCGCGCGTGGACGATGTTGTCGATCCCCTCGCGCAGCGTCGTCCCGGGCGCGACCATCTCCAGCGCCTTAACAAGTCGGGGTTCTTGACGTGACTCAAGATCGTGTGTGTCATCCCCCACTCGCTGCACCATCCAGGGGATTTTAGCGGGTCCTTAGGCCGCAGCACGCCCCGGTGCCGCATTGGGCAGAACCGCCCGCAGCGCCTGGCGCAACGTCGGTGCCGTTTCGGGCGACACGACGCCGCCCAGCCCGAACTTCGCGGCCTCCGCCAGGCGGCGATCGGGGTGCCCGATCGAGCGCAGCTCGCCGGTCAGCCCGAGCTCGCCGAAGCAGGCGACGGGCCCGGCGCGGTGGGGCGCGCTGAGCGCCACGCCGCGGGCCGCGCTGGCGACCGCCAGCGCGATCGCGAGGTCGGCGCCGGGCTCCTCGACGCGCACGCCGCCGACGACGTTGACGAACACGTCGGCGCTGCCGACGCCGACGCCCGCATGGCGCCCGAGCACGGCGAGCACGAGCGCGAGGCGGTTGCGGTCCAGGCCGTTGACGACCCGCCGCGGCGGCACGAGCTCGGACGGCGAGACGAGCGCCTGCACCTCGACGAGCAGCGGCCGCGAGCCCTCCATCGCCGCCAGCACGACCGAGCCCGGCTTGCCCGTCGCCTCGGCGACGAAGCGCGCGCTGGCGTCGAGGACCTCGACGAGCCCCGCGTCGCGCATCTCGAACACGCCGGCCTCGTTCGTCGAGCCGAAGCGGTTCTTCAGCGCGCGCAGGGTGCGGTAGGTGCGCTCGCGCTCGCCCTCGAACTGCAGCACGCAGTCGACGAGGTGCTCGAGCACGCGCGGGCCCGCGAGCGCGCCCTCCTTCGTGACGTGGCCGACGAGCAGCACGGCGATGCCGTCGGCCTTGGCGACCTGCATGATCCGCCCGGCCGTCTCGCGCACCTGGCCGACCGAACCGGGCGCGCCCGTGAGGTCGGCGGCGTGCATCGTCTGCACCGAGTCGATGACGCAGACCTCCGGGCGCTCCGCGCGCAGGGTGGCGATGATCGTGTCGAGGTCGGTCTCGGCCAGCACGGGGACCTCGAGCGCCCCGGCCGTCGCGCCGATCAGGCGCTCGGCGCGCAGGCGGATCTGCGCCGCCGACTCCTCGCCCGAGACGTACAGCGTGCGCCGCCCGGCGGCCGCGAGGTTGCCCAGCGCCATGTTCGTGAGCGTCGACTTGCCGATCCCCGGCGAGCCGCCGAGCAGCACGAGCGACCCGGGCACGAGCCCGCCGCCCAGGACGCGGTCGAGCTCGCCGATCGCCGTCAGCAGGCGCGGCACGCGCTCGGTGCTGACGTCGGCGAGGCGCACCGGCCGCCCGGCGGGCGTCCCCGCCGCACGCGCGCGTGCCGCGCTCGCGCCGCCGCCGCTCACGGGCGCGGGAGCGCGCTCCTCGACGAGCGTGTTCCAGGCCTCGCAGCCGGGGCAGCGCCCGTGCCAGCGGGCGCTGGAGTGGCCGCAGGCCGAGCAGACGTGGACCGTGACGGGACGTGCCATCCGCCTGAGACTAGGGCCGGGGCCCGACGTCTTCGCCCCCGTGGCGGTCGGTCAAACGGCCGATCTGGTGCACCTGTCGGCGCCGAGGGGTACCGTCCATCCGACAGACCGTGGCACGGAGCCCCGGCCGCTTCACGGAGGTCGTCACATGCGGCGCAGAATGCCGTCACCCGCGATGGTCGTGGCCATCATCGCTCTGATCGTCGCGCTGTCGGGGACCGCGATGGCCGCCGTGGACTTCGCGCGCAACGCCGGCGCCGTCGACGGCAAGAGCGCCGTCTCGGCATCGTCGGCGCTGAAGCGCTCGGCGGGCAAGCTCGTCGCCACGGCGACCGCCGGACCGGGCAAGGGCCGCATCCCGGGACGCTTCGTCGACGACGTCATGCGCGGCGGGGCGACCTCGCTGACGCAGTACATCCGCGCCGTCGACAACGCCGACGGGCCGGTCGTGCCGCTCGCGATCATCCCCGGGATCGGGCGCCTTGACGCGCAGTGCCGCGACCAGGACGCCACGCCCGAGATCAAGTCGACGCAGACGCTCGTCACGTTCACGGCCTCCGCCGAGCGCGGCGTGAACGTCTCGCGGCTGCTGGGCAGCGACATCGGCAGCTCGCGCGAGGGCGTCGTCTTCACCGCGCTGAAGGATCAGCCGGTGCCGGTCATGCAGTTCGCCGACTCGCTCTTCCAGCTCGCGCTGCAGGCAGGTGATCGGACCGTCTTCGTCAACGGCGCCGCCCGCCCCGACCTCAACCGCACCGCCGCGGCGGCCTGCCTCATCTTCGGGGTCGGCTTCCGCGTCGGCTAGCGCGTCGCGTCGAGCGCGGCCAGGACGTCGGCGACGAGATCGCCGGCGTCCTCCAGGCCGGCGCTGAAGCGGACGTAGCCCGGCGTCACGTCGTCGGCGCCCCAGCGCAGGCGGCGCTCGGCCGAGCTGTGCACGCCGCCGAAGCTCGTCGCCTCGGCGACGAGCCGGCAGGCGCCGAGGAAGGCCTGCGCGCGCTCCTCGGTCCCGAGGTCGAAGCACACGACGCCGCCGAAGCGGCCGCCGAACAGGCGCGCGGCCAGCGCGTGCTGCGGGTGACCCGGCAGGCCGGGGTAGCGCAGGTCGGCGACGTCGTCGCGTCCGGCGAGCGCGGTGGCCAGCGCCAGCGCGGTCGCGCACTGGCGCTCGTGGCGGACGTCGAGCGTCGCGAGCGAGCGGTGCGCCAGCCAGGCCTCGAAGGGCCCCGCGATCGCGCCCGTCAGGCCGCGCGACATCCGGAGCGCGCTCGCGCGCCCGTGGTCGGCGGCCGCGGCGTAGCCGAGCACGAGGTCGCTGTGGCCCGTGAGGAACTTCGACGCGCTCGTGATCGACAGGTCCGCGCCGAGCTCGAGCGGGCGCTGCGTCAGCGGCGTCGCGAGCGTGTTGTCGACCGCCAGCAGCGCGCCGGCGGCGTGGACCGCGCCGGCGATCGCCTCGACGTCGAGGACGTCCAGCCCCGGGTTGGACGGCGTCTCGATCCAGACGAGCGTCGCGCCCGCCAGCGCGGCCGCGATCTGCTCGGCGTCGGTGGCCACGACGCGGACCTCGACGCCGCGCGGCACGAGCCGCTGCTCGGCGATCTGCGTCACGCCCGGGTAGCCGTCGCCGGGGACGACGAGCACGTCGCCCGCCACGAGCGCCGAGAGCACCGCTGCGACGGCTGCCATCCCGGAGGAGAACAGGACCGCCTCGCCGCCCTCCAGCTCCCCCAGAGCGGCCTCGTAGGCGCTCCAGGTCGGGTTGGCGTAGCGCGCGTAGCCGTAGGGCGAGGCGTCGGCCGCGCCGCTGAGGTGAAACGGCGCCGCGAGCACCGGCCCGGGAAGGAAGGGCTCGCCGTCGCCGGCCGCCGGCAGGCCGGCGTGCACGACGCGCGTGGCCGGTCGATCACTCACCGGCGTGATGCTAGTGCGGGCGCTACGCGGCGGAGCGCACGAGCGTGAGGTGCGGCACGGCGCGCGGCTGCTCCCCGACCTCGAGGCGATCGCACGGATCGGCGGCGCAGGCCGCGACGAGCGCCTGCAGCGTCGCGGGCGCGGCGACGCGCAGGATCCGGACCGAGCGGGCGCTGAAGACGACCAGGCGCAGCGGCGTGAGCGCGGTCACGGTCGCGGTGTCGTAGGTCGGGCGCTCGGGGGCCAGCGCACCGAAGACGTTGCCCGGGCCGAGCTCGGCGAGGGCCTCGCCGGCACAGCGCACGAGGCCGCGGCCGCCGGCGATCAGGACGAGGTCCTGCGCGAACGGCCCGTCGAGCAGCAGCCGCAGTCCGGCCCGCACGACGCGCTCGTTCGCGTAGGGAGCGATCTGGGCGAGCTGCTCATCGCTGAGGGGGTGCAGCTGGGGGAGAGATGCGAGCCGCAGGACGTCCATGCCCTGTACGCGTGACCGGGGGCGGAACATCGTTCGCTCGCAGTGCACATGCACACGTGTTCAGGTAGGTCGAACAGGTGTCCAGAGCATCTCGGCCGACCCGTATCGTGGCCCCCGTGCCTACCGCTGCAGAGGTTGCTGACCATGTCTACGAACGCTGGAACGAGGGCGGCCTGTCCGTCCTCGCCGACAGCGTCGATCCCGAGATCGAGCTCATCTGCGATCCACTGCGTCCCGACGAGTCCGCCCTGCGCGGGATCGACGGATGGAAGCAATGGGTCGATCGCTGGGAGCGCAGCTACGACACGATGCACGTGACGATCGACGGGCTCGTCCCGATGGACGCCGAGCACGTGCTCGCGCTCGTCTCGATCACGGCGACGCCCGCCGGCGGCAAGCAGCCGCTGCAGTGGGCCGCCGCGCACGTGTGGACGGTCCGCGAGGGTCGCATCGCCCGCTGGGAGACGCACCTGGACCTCGGCGTCGCGCGCGGCACGCTCGACTGATCATCAGTGCAACGACCGAGGGCGGCCTTTGCAGGCCGCCCCCGGTCATCAGTCGTTGCCCTCCGGGACTCAGTCCT